>NZ_JAGTJK010000008.1:0-342774 GCF_028435265.1 Polyangium jinanense
ACAGCGGCGCTGACATCTCAACCGGCAACGGTGTACCACCGGCCCGTTGGAAGAACTGCGCATCGCGCAGTTCTTCCACCCCGAGTCCAGGGCTTGCCCTGGTTCGGGTCGAGGGGCGAACAGCCCCCGCGGGGCCCGGGGCAGCGCCCCGGCGCGGCGGTTTGCGATGCTTCTAGTGGAGCAGCTCGGTGAGCCGCGCGCGGACGCGCTTCTTCGCGCGCTCCTCGATCTGCCGCACGCGCTCCTTGCTCACGCCGAAGTCGGCGCCGAGCTCTTCGAGCGTTGCCGGGTCCTCGCTGAGCCAGCGCGCGTTCGCGATCTTTTGCTCGCGCGGCGAGAGCTCCGTGACGATTTGCCGCAACGCCGTGGCGACCTGCCGCTGCTCCTCGTCCTCACACGCCTGATCCTCGGGCGAGGGGAGTGGCGAGGAGAGCCGGTCGAGTGGCGCGTCGCCCTCGGGGTTCTTCTTGTCGAGGCTCACGTCGCGCGCCATGAGCAGCGGCAGGAGCTCCATCACGCGCTCGCGCGGAAGGCCGCTCTGCGCGGCAAGGACGTCCGGATCCCGCTCGTGCGTGCGGCGGTAGATGCGCAAGACGCGACGCTCGCTCTTCGAAGAGCCGAGGCGCACGATGCGGTAGCCGCGTGCCACGTGCTCGCGGATCTCGGCGCGGATCCAGTATGCGGCGTACGTCACGAGCCGACAGCCGCGCGACGGGTCGAAGCGCTCGGCCGCCTTGAGCAGGCCGATGTTGCCTTCCTGGACGAGGTCCTCCACCGGGATGCCCCAGCGCCGGTACTCGAGGGCGATGGTCATCACGAAGGGCAGGCACGCCTCAACAATGCGGCGACCCGCGTCGCGGTCTCCGCTCCGGAAGCGCTCGGCGAGGTCGCGTTCCAGCTCGGGGGTCAACGGCTCGCGCTTGTCGAGCTCGCGCTGGCGCGGAGCGTGAGCGAAGACGGCGGGACTTCGGCTCTCGGCCATGGGGACTCCTCGCGCCCCGGGGCGTTCCCGCCGCCTCTGCGACGACGGGGTGGGGAAGGCGCACGGCCCGCCAATGCAGGGCCGATGCCGTACGCAAATCAGGCTCTTTCTCGAAACCGGCCGATCTCGTTTCGCGCAAACGTCACGGGGCGCCCCAGGGGCGCGAAACGGTTGCGTGAATCCGCGAGCGGCGCCCCGGCGTTGTGGGGGCCACGCGCACCCCTCGTTCCTCGAGATGTTCGCACGCCGTTTTCACCCCCGCGCCTCGGGCGTGGTACACCCTTTCCAGACACACGTGGGCAGGCGTCTCGCATCCAGAGGGTGGTACTTCGCTGCTGCCACCGCCATCCTCGCGGTCGCAGTGCACCGGCCGGCCGAGCCTCCAAGGCCCGCGCAACGCGGCATCGCGTTGTGGTCGCTGCGCACCCTCGACGTCGTGGACGAAGAGGCCCTCGGCGCGGAGTGCGGCGCGCCCTCGGGTGGCGGACTCGTCCTTCCGACGGGCGCGCCCGCGGCGCTCTCCTGCGAGGCGGCGCGGACCATCATCGCGCAGGTCCGCACGAACCTCGCGGCGCCGGTCACCGACGTCGAAGCCGCAAAGTTTGCCGATGGGGTCGTCGACTGGCTCGACCCGCACGGGCTCTGGTCCGTCGCGCCGGATGCGCCCGTCGCGCCGCTCGTGCGCCGCGAAGGCGAGCGACTTCTGCGGGAGCTCGAGGCCGCGCCGAATGGCGACCCTTGCGCCGCGGCGGACGTGGTCGGCGCCTCGCTCGCTACCTGGATGAAGACGCTGCGCGTGTCGTTCGACGAGGGCCTGCGCGAAGGCCGCCCCGAAGGCCGCGCTCGCTCGCCCGCCGAGGTCTGGCGCACGGTGACCGCCGCGCCCTTCGAGGACGGTCCGATCACGCGCAATGGCCGTGAGCTTGCGCGGGAGCTCGGGCGTGAGGTCGGCGCGGCGCGGGCTGCGTACGGCGCACCGCTCGACCCGTACGTCACGGCGGCGAGCCAGCGGCTCTTCCCCGATCTCACGGCCGAGGCCTGGGGCCGCGTGGTCATCGCGGCTGCGGTGCGCGCGTACGTGCCTCAGCTCGACGCGCATGGCGCGTGGGCGCCGCTCGACGAGGAGATCTCGATCTACGACCTCGACCTCGAGACGAACCCGCCGCTGCGCCTCTGGTCGGAGATGACGCGGACGGCGCTCGGCGTCCGCGTCGATCGGGGCGCGCTCGCGCCGCTCCTCGACGGCGACGTCGTGCTCTCCGTGCGGGGCGTGCCGCTCACGGGCATGAGCGTGGAGCAGGCCGAGCAGAGCGCCCTCGTCGAAGGCGCGCCGCATGGCCCGCCGGCGTCCGTGACGATCCTCCGGCCCCATGTCGCAGAGCCCTTGGAGCTCGTCGTCGCGCCCGCGCCCGCGCCTGCGCGGGAAGGCCCTGCGCCTCCGGCCGAACCCCCGGAGCTGCCCTTCGACATCGTCCGATACGCGGACGGTCGCGTCGCCGTCGTCACGATCCCGGACGTCCCCGACGACCTTGGCGATCGCATCGGCGCGGCGCTCGCGCGTGTCCGCGATGCGCACGACATTCGCGGCGTGCTGCTCGACCTGCGGGCGAATGGCGGCGGCTCGACGGATGGCGCCATGGCGGCGCTCGGCCATTTCCTCCCCGGCGCGGCGCTTTTTCCGATGCGCCGGCGTGATGGCGGCGTCGAGGTCGAGCGCGCGCCCGAGGTCCCTGCGGAAGAGTCGTATTCGGGTCCGCTCGCGGCGCTCGTGGACGGCGACTCCGCGAGCGCGGCGGAGATGATCGCGGGGGCGCTCGCCAGTTATCGCCGTGGTGTGGTCATTGGAGACCGGACTTATGGCAAAGGCTGCGCGCAGGAATACCTCGACGACGAGGCACACGCGGGCGTCCTTCGTTTGACGACATTGCTCTTTTCTTTGCCGGATGGCGCGCCGGTCCAGAAGGTCGGTATATTGCCGCAAATCACGCTCTCGCTGCCGGCGGCGACCGAGCGGGAGGCGCGGCTTTCGCGTGCGCTCGAGCCTTGGCGCGGGCCGGACGTGCGGGATTCTGCGCTCGTGCGCGAGGTGCCGTGGGCGCTGCATGGCGGGCGTGTCGGTCCTTGCCGGGACGAGACGGTCTGCCGCGCGCTCCGGGCGCTCGGGACCTCCGTGGCCGCGGCGCGCTGATCATTCTGGCGCAGGCTGGGCCAACGCCGCGACATCGCGGCCTGCCTTTGCATTCGCGGTGGGCCTCAAAAGAACGTGATACGCTGTGGCATTACGCTTGCTGAAGGGCGTGTCTGGAGGCCGTGATGCGATTGGCTTTGCATGGATGGTTGGGCGCAGCTTCGCTTTGTGTTTTGCTGCTCGGCGGCTGCAGCGTGTCGTTCGTCGATTCGAACAATGGCTCGGGTGGCTCGGGCGGGGGCGCGGGCGGTTCGGGCGGTATGGGCGGCGGTCAGGGCGGCGGTGGCGGCTGCGGCGCCGATTCCTGCGGTCAGGGGGGCGCCGGCGGTTCGTCGTCGTCCTCCGGCGTCGGCGGTATGGGCGGCGGCTCCAGCGGCGCGCCGTGTGGCGGGTTCGCCGGGCTCATGTGTGGACCCGGCGAGTGGTGCGATTATCCGAATGATCGGTGCGGCGATACCGACCTCACCGGCATTTGCAAACCGCGGCCGGAAGGGTGCCCGGACGCATATTTCCCGACCTGCGCGTGCGACGGCATGGTGTATGGCAATCCCTGCGACGCCGCACAGGCGGGCCATGATGTCTCGGACCTCGGCAATTGCGAGCCGCCCGAGGGGCTCTTCCCCTGCGGCCACAACTTCTGCGACAAGGCCACGGAGTATTGCCAGAAGACCACGTCGGACGTCGCAGGCTACCCCGATTCCTACCACTGCGAGCCGATCCCCGCCGCGTGCGGCAGCACGCCGAATTGCGCGTGCTTGAACGACCCGTGCTTTCAGTTCTCCTGCGACAGCTTGTCCGGCGGCGGCATTCTCGTCACCTGTCCGGGCGGCTGAACGCCTGCGAATCCCGGCGGGGAATGCTCAGCGCTTCTTGTTGAAGAGCTTGCCGAGCAGGCCCCGGCCGGGGTTCGAGCCGGGTCCGTCGTCCTCGGGCGGGTGCCTCATTTCGTAGAGACGCACCTCGCGCGCCGCCTCGATGTTCTTCGGGTTGACGACCGTGACGCGCTTGAAGTCCCGGTACGCCTGGTGGACACGCCCGGCGAGCTTGAGCAGCCGGCCGCGGTAGAGCAGCGCCTTCTCGTAATCGGGCTCCGCCTTGAGGACGCCGTCGAGCTGCGTGATGCAGTCGTCGTAGACGTTGTTCGTCTTGCCCTCCTCGGGCACCGGCGGGAGCGGCCGCCGGCTCGCCACGACCCACGCGAGCAAGGCAATGTACGCGGGCTGCTCGGGATCGGCGGAGACGGCGCGCCGCACGGAGGCTTCGCAAGAGGTGAGGTCGTTCTTTCGCAGGAAGACCTCGGCCTTCTCGAATTCGAGCGCGGCATTCACGGCGCGCTCGATCTGGGCCTGCTCGTCGAGCACGGCGCCGCTCAGCGACGCGAGGTACTGGGCGCGCCCCGCGTCGTCCTTCAGCGCCGCGTAGGCTCCGTTGATGGACGCGAAGAGCCGCGCCACCCGGGGCTTCAAGTCGTGCAGATCCTTCGGGAGTTTGTCCGGATGGTACACCAGCGCCAGCTTGAAATAGGCGTTCCGGACGTCGCTCGACGTCGCGTCGCGCGGGACGCCGAGCATCTGGAAATGGTCCTCGTTCGGAACGGAGGCGAGCTTGGCCTCGATCTCGGCGCGGCGTTTCTCGTTGTTCGGGGGCGCGGGTTTGTCGGGCGGCATCGGCCCGGTCAGGTCGGACGCACGTTTGACGGCCTGGAGGGGCCCGGTTCCCTCGCGCTTGATGGCCTGGAGCGGCCCGGTCCCCTCGCGCTTGACGGTCTGTAGAGGCCCGGTCGGGTCTGCCGCGCGTATCACCTCGTCCCGCGGCCGCGTCCCGGTCTGGTCCACGTACTGCGGGCCCGTCGTGCCCGACGTCGGTCGCCACCCGTACGGGTCGGAGGTCATCGCGGTGCGCGCGGCGGCGGCGCGCTCGAGCCCCACGGGTGGGCGCGTGGAGCCGCCGAAATCCAGATGCCGCGTGATCGTCATCCCGTAGACCACGCCACGCACGATGCGCGGGGGCACGCCGCTCGTCTTCACGAGGTCGGCGAGCGTCGTCCGCTGCTTGCGGAGCCGCTCGACGAGCGCGCGCTCCTCGGGCGTCAGCCGGAACCGCTCCGGCGTCGCCCCGTTCGCGATCCCCATCGGGACGTCGTCGACCCGGCGCAGCGTTGCCTCGGCCTGCGGCGCCCCGACGAACGCGCGCGCGCCGGCCATGATCACCGCGAGCGGCTCGACCCGCGGCACCTCCGTGCCCCGCTCCGCGAGCAGGTCTTGCCCCGCGTAGAACGCGTACCGCGTCTCGGCCTCGACCTCGCAGAGCTTGATCATCGCCCGCTCGAGCGGGGTTCGTTCGGCGTACCGGGTGCCCGCGAGATCCATCACGCGCGTCGGCGTTCCCTCGTCGAACGACACCGCGGCGCGCGCGCCCGTCTTCGTGGTCAGCACGAGCGTCCCCGTGAGGAGCTTGTCGAGCAGGTACACGTAGAGGTGCAGGAGCGGCGTCTGCACCAGGTGGGCTTCCGCCGTCGGTACGAGCCCCGGAGGGACGACGAGGGGCGATCCGGTCGTGGGGGCAGGGGGCGAAGCAGCCATGCGCGGCGACTCGGCCAAAGCGTGCCAGGGTGCGCGCGGGGGCGCAACGGGGCACTCCGATGACCGTGTGGATTTCGCGGGCGTCTGGAAAACGGTTGGCGCGGCCGCAGTACGCGGATCAGGGCCCGCGGGCGACGAGCGAGCGGCAGCGCGCGTCGTCTGCGTAGACGCGTACGCCGCGGTTCGAGGGCACGAGCCCGTTCAGGCGGATCGTCGCGGCGGGATCTCCCGTGAAGACGTCGATCTGCCTTCCGACGACCTTCATGCCGCGGTCCTCGGCGACGAAGCAGCCGTCGTGGCGCCCGCCCTCGGGCAGGCTCACGCCCTTGAACTCGGGGATGAAGAGCACGGTCCCGAGCGGGATCACCGACGAGTCCACGGCCACCGAGCGCAGCGGCGTGATCGGCTTGCCGAGGGCACCGCGGCCCGTGGGGAAGCGGGCGGGGTCGAGACGCTCGAAGCAGATCTTCTGGTTCGTGCGCGGGCAGACCGCGGCGCAGTCGCAGTCGCGTTTGGCGAAGCTCACGGTCTCGCCCGTCGAGAGGCGGCCGCTGCCCTGCACGCAGACGCGATCGTGGAAGTCCTGCGTGACGAGCGTGATCGGCTTGCAGCTCGCGTCGTAGATCGTCGCGTTCTTCGGGCCCGCGTCTTCTTTCGGGAAGTCGTAATAGGTGTTGCGGAACCGCTCGCCGTTGCGGAAGGCCGCCGCGGGCGTCGTGCCCGAGCCTTGCGCCGTGATGGCCACGACCTCCTCCGCGTTCGGCGTGGGAGCGGCCGCGGGCGTCGTGTCGCGTGGCGTGGCCGGCGTTCGTTCGGGCGCGCGCTCGGCTTCGAGAAACCCCGCCCGCGCGCCCCGCGTGTCCGACCAACCGCGATGCTCGGCTTCGCGCGCGGGCTCGCCTTCGCCTTGCACCCAGGCTTGCCCGGCTGCGGTCGCGCACGCGGCGCCCGAGAGGCAGGCGACGAGCGCCATGGTCAAAGGTCGCATGCGACGAGGATACCCTCGCTCGCCCGCCGATGGCCAAGAGGACGCCGGGGGGGGTCAGGCGTCTCTTGGCTGCTTCGGGTTCTTCAGCGCGTAGACGCCGCGGGCCGTGGCGACGAGCTCCGACGCGTCGCTCGGGTGGTAGAGCCGGATGTCGGCCCAGCCGAGCTTGGCGCCGACGCGCACCGTGGTCGCGTCGCCGACGAGCGTCTCGCGTCGACCGGGCCGGAGGTAATCGACGCGCAGATCCACCGTCGAAACCCGACCGAGCGCGGGGTTCTCGATCGCGGTCCACACGCAGAGCCCGCCTGCCGTGTCGGCGAGCATGCTGATCACGCCGCCGTGGATCGCCTGGCGCACGGGATCACCGATGAGCTCGTCACGCCACGGGATCGACAGCGTCACGTGGCCTCGCGCGAGGTGGTCGACCTTGACGCCGATCCACTTGTTGAAAGGGATGAGCTCCTCGGCGAGCTGCCGAAAGACGTCCAGATCCAACATTTTTTTCGTCGCGCACCATGCCGGAAAAGCCCTTGGTCTGGAAGGCCATCGCTCGTGCGCGGCCCGCCGGGTTCGCTCGCCTCGTCACAAAGCGCGTGCTAGGAGCGGCCCCCAAAATGGCCCGCAAGGATCTCCGCAACATCGCCATCGTGGCCCACGTCGACCACGGTAAGACCACGCTCGTTGATCACATGCTCCGCCAGGCGGGCGCTTTCCGCGAAAACGAGGTGGTTGCCGAGCGCGTGATGGACTCGAACGACCTCGAGCGCGAGCGAGGAATCACCATCCTTGCGAAGAACACGAGCGTCCGCTGGAAGGGCGTCAAGATCAACATCGTCGACACCCCGGGACACTCCGACTTCGGCGGCGAGGTCGAGCGCACCCTCATGATGGCCGACGGCGCGCTCCTGCTCGTCGACGCGGCCGAGGGGCCCCTGCCGCAGACGCGCTTCGTGCTCTCGAAGTGCCTCGAGCGTGGCTTCCCGCTCATCGTCGTCATCAACAAGATCGACCGCCAGGACGCCCGTCCGCACGAGGTCCTCTCCGAGGTCTTCGACCTCTTCTGCGACCTCGGCGCGAGCGACGCGCAGACCGATTTCCCCACGGTCTACGCGATCGGCAAGCTCGGCCAGTGCAAGCGCGAGCTCGAGCACGAGCTCACGAACCTCGTTCCGCTCTTCGAGACGGTCCTCGCGCGGGTCCCCGAGCCCAAGGGTGACCCCGAGGAGCCGCTGCAGATCATCGTCTGCAACACGACGCACGACGACTACGTCGGCAGGCTCGCGGTCGGGCGCATTGCGCGCGGCAGCATCCGGCAGGCAGGCGAGGTCGTGGTCCTCGGCGAGAACGGCAAGGTCACGAAGGGCGCGGTGAAGGCGCTCTTCACGTTCGAGGGCCTGAAGCGCGTCAACGCGGAGAGCGCGCAGGCCGGTGAGGTCGTGGCCATCGCGGGGCTCGAGGTGAACATCGGCGACACGATCGCCGATCCGCAGCGCCCCGAGGCCCTCGAGCGGATCGTCGTCGAGGAGCCGACGATCAAGATGAAGATCGGCGTCAACACCTCGCCGTTCGCGGGCAAGAGCAAGCAGTCGAAGTTCCTGACGAGCCGTCAGCTCAAGGATCGGCTGGAGCGCGAGGCCCGGAAGAACCTGGCGATCCGCGTCGAGCCGACCGATTCGCCCGACACGTTCCTCGTGCTCGGCCGCGGCGAGCTGCAGCTCGCGATCCTCGTCGAGACGATGCGGCGCGAGGGCTACGAGATGCAGCTCTCGAACCCTGAGGTCGTGACGCGCGAGATCGAGGGGCAGGCCATGGAGCCCGTCGAGCTCGTCGTGATCGACGTGCCGGAGACGTACGTCGGCATCGTGACCGAGCGCCTCTCGTCGCGGCGCGGGCGCATGGTGAAGATGACGAACCCCGGGTTTGGCCGGGCGCGCCTGGAGTTCCAGGTCCCGTCGCGTGGGCTCATCGGCTTCCGCGGCGAGTTCCTCACGTCGACGCGCGGCACGGGCCTGCTCAACACCATGTTCGACGGCTGGACGCCGTGGGGCGGGCCCATGATGCGCAGGCCCACGGGCGCCATCGTGGCCGATCGCGCGGGCGTCGCGACGCCCTACGCGCTCCACCACCTGCAGCCGCGCGGCACGTTCTTCATCGTGCCGGGCGTCGAGGTGTACGAGGGCATGATCTGCGGCGAGCACAACCGCCCGAACGACACCGACTGCAACGTGATCAAGGAGAAGAAGCTCTCCAACATCCGCAACCACGGCAAGGACGAGAACGTCCTGCTCGCGAGCCCGAGGCTGCTCACGATCGAGACCGCGATGGAGTGGATCGACGCCGACGAACTCGTCGAGGTCACGCCGGAGTTCGTGCGGGTGCGCAAGAAGGTGCTCGCGGTGAACCTGCGCGATCGGCGTGAGGACGCGATCGAACAGGCACAGGCCGTCGAGTAAATCGATCGACCGAGCGGGGCGCCGCGGGTAGTATCCGCGGCCCCTGATGAAGTTTTTTCACGCGGCGGACATCCACCTCGACAGTCCTCTGCGCGGGCTGGATCGATACGAAGGGGCGCCCGCGGACAAACTCCGCGGCGCGACGCGGCGGGCCCTCGAAGCGCTCGTCGAGGCGTGCATCGCCGAATCCGTCGATTTCCTCCTCATCGCCGGCGACCTCTACGACGGCGACTGGACCGACTACAACACGGGCCTCTTCTTCGTCCGGCAGATGGCGCGCCTGCGCGACGCCGGCATCCGCGTCTTCATCGTCCGCGGCAACCACGACGCGAAGAGCAAGATCCTCCGTTTGCCCAAGGACGTGCACGAGCTCCGAACCGACCGCGCCGAGACCATCGTCCTCGACGACGTCGGCGTCGCCGTGCACGGCCGCGGCTACGCCCGCGCCGAGACGACCGAGGACCTCGCCCAGACCTACCCCGGTCCGCGGACGGGCTACTTCAACATCGGCCTGCTCCACACCGCCGCCGAGGGCCGCGAGGGGCACGCGCCGTACGCGCCTTGCCGCGTCGAGTCGCTCGTCCAGAAGGGCTACGACTACTGGGCCCTCGGGCACGTCCACGCGCGCGAGGTCCTCCACGAAACCCCCTGGATCGTTTTTCCCGGCAACCTGCAGGGCCGCCACGCCCGCGAGACCGGGCCCAAGGGCGCGAGCCTCGTCACGGTCGAGGACGGCCGCGTGAAATCGGTCGAGCACCGCATCCTCGACGTCGCGCGCTGGGCCGCCTGCCAGGTCGACGCCTCGCCCGCGCGTTCGCCCGACGACGTCCTCGAGCTTTGCCGCGCCGCGCTCTCGCGCGAGGTCGACGCGGCGATGGGCCGTAACCTCTGCGCGCGTGTCGCCGTCACCGGCCCGAGCCGCGCGCACGCCGCGCTCTCGCGTGACCCCGACAAATTCCGCACCGAGCTCTGCACGCTCGCGAACGATCTCGGCGAGGTCTGGGTCGAGAAAGTCCAGGTCCGCACGCGCACCCTCGCCGATCTCGACGCGCACGCCGAGCGTGATGATCCCGTGGGGGCGCTCCTCAGCAAGCTTCGATGGATCGTCGAGGACGATGTCGAGCTCGGCAAGCTCGGGCGCGAGCTCGACGACATCGCGGCGAAGCTCCCGCCCGAGTATTTCCAGGCCGAGGTGGGCCCGCGGATCAAGGAGATCGACGTCGTCCGGCGTCTCGTCTCGGAGCTACCGGACTACCTCCTGCCCGAGCTGTTCCCGGAGGGGGAAGCGCCTTGAAGATCTTCGCGCTCGAGCTGCTCCGCTGGGGGCCGTTCTCCGACCTGCTCCTCGACTTCTCCTCGCCCGCGCGCGCGCTGCACGTCGTCGTGGGCTCGAACGAGGCCGGCAAGAGCACCACGCTACGCGCCGTCACGGGCCTCTTTTTCGGCATCCCCGAGCGCACCGCGGACGATCATCGCCATAAGAAGCCCGACCTCCGCATCGGTGGGCGCATCGGTAGCGAGAACGACGAGGAGCTCTCGATCGTCCGCACGAAGGGCCGCAAGAATACCCTACGAGATCGTACGGACGCGCCGATCGAGGAAGAGCACCTCCGGCGCCTGCTCGGCAACCTCGAGCAGGGGCAGTTCGAGACCATGTTCGGCCTCTCGCACGATCGCCTCGTCGAAGGCGGACGCGCGCTCGTCGAGGGGCGCGGCGATCTCGGCGAGAGCCTCTTCGGCGCGGGACTCGGGCAAACCGGGCTCTCTTCGCTCCTGCGCAAGCTTGAACAACGCGCCGAGGAGATCTTCGTCCCGCGCGGCCGCACGAAAAAGCTCAACCACGTCATCGAGAAGTTCAAGAAGGCGAAGGACGATCAGAAGACGTTCTCGCAGCCCGTGCGCGCCTGGGAGGAGCACAAGAAGGAGCTCGACGCGTTGCGCGAGCGCGCCGCCGCAGCCCAGGCCGAGCGGGAGAGCTTGCTGCGCGAGCACCGCCGACTCTCGCGGATCAAGCGCGCGCTCCGGCCCATCGCCGAGCGCACCGAGATCCTCCTCTCGCTCGAAGCGCGCCGCGATGTCGTCCTCTTGCCCGAGACCGCGGCCGAGGATCGGCGGCGCGCGCAGGCCGTGATCGCCGACGCGGGCCCGTGGGAAGATCGGCTCCGCGCCGAGATCGCCGAGCTCGAAGGAAAGCTCGTGTCGCTCGACGTCCCCGCGCAGCTCCTCGACAAGGCGCAAGCGGTTCGGAAGATCCAGGAGGACCTCGGCAGCCATCGGAAAGCCAGCGGCGACGGGGCGCGGCTCCGCGGCGAGCTCCGGCAAATCGAAGACGAAGTGCGCGCGATCTGCGCGCGGCTCGGTCGGTCGATGACGGCGGAACAAGCCGAGGCGTGGCGTTTGCCCGCGGCGCTGGAGCTGCGCGTCCGCGGGCTCGTCAAGCAGCACGTGGCGCTCGATGCTCAGGTCCGCGCCGCGGAGAGCGCGCTCGCGACGGTCGAGGCGAGGCTCGCCGAGGAGCGACAGCGCGGCGCGGGGTTGCCTCCGCTCGCCGACGTCGCCGATCTCGGACGCGCCGTCGAACGCGCGCAGCGGGAGGGTGATCTCGACAAACTCATCCGGGAACGCGAGCGCGTCGCCGAGGATCTCGGGGCGCGCGTGCGCAGGGAGCACGCGGCGCTCGCGCTCTTCGAGTTGCCGTTCGACCGCATCGGGGCCTTGCCCTTGCCGTCGCGTGAGACCATCGAGCGGTTCGAACGCGCCTTCGCCGACGACGAGGCGAAGGCGCGCGGGCTCTCGCAGACGCTCGCGGATCGCCGCAAGAAGCTCGCGGACGTGGATCGGGAGCTCGAGCGCACGCGGCGCGGCGGGGCCGTGCCGACGGAGGACGAGGTCGCGGCGGCGCGTGAGCATCGGGATGCGCTCTGGGTCGCGATGCGTCGCTCGATCCTCGCGGATCCTGTCATCGAGCAAGGAGACGTCGCGACGTTCCGCGCCGCTCCCGCGCGCGTCGGCATCGAGATGGTGCTCGACTACGAGGCGCGCGTGCGGCACGCCGACGAACTCGCGAAGCGCCTGTTCCACGAGGCGGATCGGGTCGCGAAGGTCTCGACGTTGTCCTTCGAGCGCGCGAGCCTCCTGCAGGAGATCGACGAGCTCTCGGCCTCGCTCGCGGCGCTCGCGACCGCGCGCGAAGCCGAGAGCGCGAGGTGGCAACAGGAGTGGTCGCGTTCCGGGATCGCGCCGCTCTCGCCTGCGGAGATGAAGGGGTTTCTCGTGCATTACGAGAAGCTCGCCGAGGACCGCGCGCGCTGGATGGCCGCCGAGGCCGAGCTCGCGTCGATGCGCACGCTGCGCACGGATCACGAGGAGGCGCTCGCGCGGCTCCTCGGCGCTCCCCTGCCGGGTGAAGCCTCTCTCTCGGCGCTGATGGAGCGGGCACGTTCGGTCTGCGAGCGCGCCGCGCGGGCGCGTACGGAGCGCGAGTCCCAT
Source organism: Polyangium jinanense (assembly GCF_028435265.1). GTDB lineage: Bacteria > Myxococcota_A > Polyangia > Polyangiales > Polyangiaceae > Polyangium > Polyangium jinanense. The sequence goes on from NZ_JAGTJK010000008.1 coordinate 12,683, forward strand.
GACAAGGAGCTCACGCGACGCACGGCCGAGTCCGCGCAGCTCAAGGCGGATCTCACGAAGAAGCAGGCCGAGCTCGACGCGTGGTCGGCCTCGTGGGCCGAGGCGATGCAGAGCATGGATCTCGCCCGGACCACGCGCCCGGACGAGGCCGAAGAGGTCCTGCGGCTCTGGGCCGAGCTCACGAAGCGATGCGAGAAAGCGGGCGCGATCCGGCATCGCATCGCGGGCATCGAGCAGGACTCCAAGAGGTTTTCCGCGAACGTGCTCGACGTCGTGCGCGTCGCTGCGCCCGACCTCGCCGGCGAGCCCACGGAGCAAGCGGCCGACATGCTCGTCGAACGCTTCTCCCTCGCCGAGAAGGACGACATCAAGAAGCGCGAGGTCACGGGCAAGCTCGACGAGAAGCGACGCGAGCTCGAGGACGTCACGCACAAGCGCAAGGCCGCCGAACGCAAGCTCGCCCAGCTCTTCGACGAGGCGCGCGCGACGAGCGTCTCCGAGCTCGTCGTCGCCGAGGAGCGATCGAAGGAGGTGCGCGACCTCCGGGCGCGGCTCGACCCGCTGGAGCGACAGCTCCTCGATTTCGGCGAAGGGCTCGGCCTCGAGGCGCTCGTCGCCGAATGCCAGGGGCTCACGGGCGACGACGTCGCCACCGCCCTCAACGCGGTCGAGTTGAAGAACGAGGCGACGAGCAATACGCGCGCCGACATCGACAAGGAGATCGGCAAGCTCGAAGAGCGGCTCGCCCTGCTCGACGGCAGCGGCAAGGCGGCCGAGGCGGCAGAGGAGGCGGAGCAGCACCTCGCGGCCATGGCGACCCTCGTCGAGGAGTATGCCCGTGCGCGCCTCGCTTACCGGCTGCTCGAAGACGAGATCAAGCAATACCGGGAGAAACACCAGGGGCCGATCGTGCGCCGCGCTTCCGAGCTCTTCGAGCGGCTCACGCTCGGGTCGTTCGTGGGGATTCGCGGAGACGACGAGGGCGAGGAGGGCCGGCCGATCCTGAAATGCGTGAGGCCCGCGGGGGGCCTGGTCGGCGTCGAGGGCCTCAGCGACGGCACGCGGGATCAGCTCTTTTTTGCGCTCCGCATGGCGAGCCTGGAGCGCCATTTCGAGCACAACGAACCCATTCCGTTCGTCCTCGACGACATCCTCGTCAATTTCGACGACGCGCGCTCCCGCGCCGCGCTCTCCATCCTCGGCGAACTCTCGCAGAAGACGCAGGTCCTTTTCTTCACGCACCACGCGCGCGTCGCCGATCTCGCCCGCGAGGCCGTCCCGCCGTCCCGCCTTTGCTTGCACGACCTCGACACGCTCGGCGGGCGCGCTCGTTTGCGTCCTGCAAGCTAGCGCCTCCCTGATTCGCCTCGCGGTACCATGAACCTCCTCATGGTCACGATCGCGCGGCGCCTCTCCGGGGCCTTCCCATTCCTCGTTTCCCCCCTCTTTCTCGGCTGCGGCGGTGATCCCGATCCCCCGCAAGCGCCCCCTGCTCCTGGCATTTCCTGGGAGGATTGCGGGGGCGGCTTCGAATGCGCCACGTTCTCTGTGCCCGTCGATCACGACGCGCCGGACGGACGGACGTTTTCGATTCCGCTCGTGCGCCGCCCGGCCGCGGTTCCGTCCGCGCGTATCGGCTCCTTGCTCGTCAATCCCGGCGGCCCCGGCGCATCCGGCGTGGGCTGGGCGCGCGCGGCGCAGATCGCTTTGCCGCAGCGCCTCAAGGATCGGTTCGATCTCGTCGGTTTCGATCCGCGCGGCCAGGCCGGCAGCACGCCCGCGATCGATTGCGTCGACGACCTCGCGCCCCTCATCGGGCTCGATCCGACGCCCGACGACGACGCGGAGCGCGCGGCCCTCGTCGCCGGCGCGGACGCCTTCGCGGCCGCTTGCAAGCAGCGGAGCGGCGACCTCTTGCCGTTCGTCGGGACGAACAACATCGCCCGCGACATGGACCTCCTCCGCGAGGCCCTCGGCGACGACAAGCTCACGTACGTGGGTTTTTCCTATGGAACGTTTCTCGGAACGATCTACGCCGAGGCCTACCCGGATCGTGTCCGGGCGCTCGTCCTCGACGGCACGATCGATCCGACGGTCTCCGGCGATGCGTTCATCAAGGGGCAGGCCCTCGGCTTCGAGGCCGAGCTAGAAGCGTTCCTCGCGGACTGCGCCGCGAAACCCGCGTGCGCCTTCCATTCGGGCGGCGACCCGTGGGCCGCGTACGACGCCGTGAAGGCCGCGGTCGAGGCTTCCCCGCTGCCTGCGCCGCCGGGCGGCACGCGCACGCTCGGGCCCGGCGAGCTCATCTACGCCGTGTCACAGCCGCTCTACAATAAACACCAATGGAAATACCTCGCCCAGGCGCTCGCGCTCGCGGCCGCGGGAGACGGCTCGGGCCTGCTCGAATTCGCGGACGCGTACGTCGCCCGCAGCGCGGATGGCACGTATGACGCGTCGTTCGAGGTTTATTACGGGGTCACCTCGATCGACAACACGTTTCCGAATGATCCCCAGGTCTATCAAAACCTCACGAACGAGCTCCAGGCGAAGGCGCCGCGAATCGGCATGTATTTGCCCGCCACGGCGCTGCCCTCCGCGCGCTGGGCATTTCAGCCCTGGCGCTCGAATACACCGATCTCCGCGGACGGCGCGCCGCCGATCCTCGTCGTGGGCTCCACGGGGGATCCTGCCACGCCGTATCCTTGGGCCGTCTCGCTCGCGGCGCAGCTCTCCTCGGGGGTGCTCCTCACGCGCGAGGGCCCGGGGCACATCTCGTTCCTCCGAGGCAACACCTGCATCGACCAGGCGGTCACCGATTACCTCGTCGATCGGAAGCTCCCGCCCGAAGGGACGACCTGCAAATAGTCAGGGCGCGTCGACGCAGCGTTCGTCGACGAGCAAGACGTCGTCGATCGCGTATCCGCCCCAGCCCCCCGTGTCGCCGCTCTCGTAGGACCAGACGAGCGACGTGGCCGGGCCCGTGAAGGTGGCGAGTTCGCGCTCCAACTCGTCCCATCCCGGCACCGGCTGGTCGTCCGTGGGTCTGGGGTTCGCCAGCGAGAACAGCATCGTCCGCTGGGGCCCTTGTTGCACCGACAGCGCCACCGCCGGGGGCGCCCCGAGCGTCCCTGCGGGCGTGAAATCGATCCACTGCTGGAAAGAAAGCCACAACTTCGGCGCGCCCGTCGTGTCCACGACCGGCGATTCGAGCTCGCCCGAGGTCGCGGGTGGGACACACGCCCCGAGCCCGACACCCACGACGTTCCCGTCGTCCGTGCCCGTGACGTCGTCCTCCGGGCCATTGCATTCCCCATCGCTCGGCGCCGCTTGCACGAACCCGCTGTTCGTCCCGGAAGACCACAGCTCCGCCGCGGCCCCCGTGTTCAGCACGCCCAGCGAAAACGTTTGTCGCAGATACACCTTCCCGACGGTGCCGTTGCAGTTCTGATCCACGCCGTCGTCGCAGATCTCTTTCGCCCCCGGATGGATGGCTGGATTCGTGTCGTCGCAATCGTTTCCTTCGTGCACCCACGCGCCTCCGCCCAGGGGCACGGGCGGCGGCGTGCAGCTCCCGGGTTCCTCGACGATGCGCGGCGTGCTGCCGGCCCCGTCGTTGTCTGCGTCGTAGTAGAAGAGCGCATAACACAGCACGTCCTTCCCCACGCAGGCCGTGCGGCCCGGGCACGGCTTTTTCCTGTCGTCGATCAGAATCGGGCAATCGAGGACCGGAAAATCCTCGTCCGTCTTGCCGTCGCAGTCCTGATCGATCCCGTCGCACTGATCGTCGATCCCGCGCGTGTTCACCTCGGCGCTTTTGTCGTTGCAGTCGAGCGTGTTCGTCACGTACTCGGGCGGCGGAGCCCCGCACCAGGTGAGCGGATCGTGCAGGTTCCCCTCGCCGTCCTTGTCCGCGTCCCGGTACACCGTCGTGAGCGTGGTGCATTGCTGCGTGTAATCGTCGCCGAGCGAGATGAACGTCTCGCAGCCGAGGAGCCCCGCCACAAGGCCCATCAAAAGCAGCGCGGTCCGCCTCAAAACACGCCTCGCACGGCCATGAACCCGCCTCGAACGTCGAGCTCCACGCGTGCGCCGCGCGCGGCCGCGGGCTTCGTGCTCGGCGTGAACAAGAGCACCGAGACCCCCGCCGTCGCGGCGATTGCCGCCGCCCCGAACCCCAGGTTCGACACCGACGCATACGCCTTCGTCTGCTCGTACGCGTCGATGCCCGCCGGCGTGCACCGCTGTTGCACGCATTCCGTTTCGAGCACCTCACGCCGATCGAGCGTGAGCCCGCCCATCACCACGCCCGTCACCAGCGCGAGCGCGCCGATCGAAAAGAGCCCACTCGCGGCCACGATGCTCCACGTCGGCCTCGTCGGCGGGGCCGCCGCGGGCTCGATCGTCCGTTCCACGCCCTTCGCGAAGAGGCCGAGGCGCAGGACGATCGACACACTTCGGCCCTCGGGCAGCTCCACCTCGCGTGTCGTCCGCGCGCCGCTCCGTGCCAACGCCTCGACCTCGTGTTTGCCCGGATCGAGCTCGCGCGGCTCATCCATCGGCCAGAGCTCGCCGTCCACGAACAGCGTCACCTCCGTGGGCGGCGGACCGCGCACGTCGACGGCGAGCGTCGGGATACGCAGGCGCACCGGGCCGAGCTCCGCGGTCGCCGCTTGCCGTGCGCGAAGGAGCGAGTTCGATGGCGTCTCCGGCAGCGGCTCGGCGACCGTCCGCTCGTACAGCGCGCGCGCTTCGAGGAGCTTGCCGCGTTTGTCCTGGCAACGCGCCATGTACAGCACGAGCTGCGGCGTGTGGAATGCCTCGTCGGCGTCGCGGAAGAGCGGATAGGCGTCGGCGTACTGGCCCGCGCGAAAGAGCTGCATCGCGCGGCGGCCTTTTTCGAGGGCGATGGCGCGTTTTTCTTCGCGCAGCTCCTCCTCGGAGGGCTCCGCGGGCGGCGGCGGGGTCACCGTCTCGGTCTTCGGCGGCTCGTCCGCCCGGGATCCGAAGGGGAAGATCAGCGCCGCCAAGAGCGCGGCTCCGGCGAGGGAGACGCGGCGGCTTCGATTCATCGCGGGGGCTGCGTCGTGGCCGGCTTCGACAGACCGAGCAGCTCGTCGTCCTCGTTCGTCGTCGAGGCCGGCGCGGGCTCGGGTTTGCCGTCCGCGTCCGTCTTCGGGGTCGCGGGTTTGGCAGGAACGACCGGTTTGTCACTACGAACGGGCGCCTCCGTGGGCGTCCGCTTCTGCGGATCGACCTCGGCGAGCGTCTCGGGCGTCGTCTTCGGGACCGCCTCGGGCGTGGGCGGAGGCTGCTTGGGCGCGGGCGCCTCGGGCTCGGTCACGGGCGGCGGCAGCGGCAACGTCGGGCTGCCCGGGCCGTCGATGCGCGCTTCCTGGGCCGGCGCGACCGGGCCGAGGAACACCCATCCGAGGGCGCCGATGGCGAGCGCGCCGAGCCCCGCGGCAACGAACCTCCGTTGCTTGTGCTTCGGCGTCGAGCCATCGTCCTGCGTCCGGCCGGAGGGCGACATCGTGAGCGTGCCCGGACCGTCGGGAGCAGCCATCGTCTCGGCGAGCGCGACCACGGTGTTCTTCTCCCTCGGGCGCGGCGACGGGCTCGGGACGATCTCGTCGCTCGCTTCGAGCGAGGGTGTCGGGTCGTGCTTTGCGACGGGTGTGCTTTTCACCTCGGCGGCGGGCTTCGCGGTGAGTGCTTCGAGGGCTTCGAAAAGCTCGCGCGAGCTCTGGAAGCGCTCGGCCGGATCACGGGCGAGGGCGCGGTCGAAGAAACGATCGACCTCGGGTCCGAGCTCTGGCGCGAGGGTCGAGGGCTTCGGGATCGGATCGGTGCAGATCGCCACGAGCACGGCGCCGACCTCGTCCTCGACGAACGGCGTCCTTCCCGTGAGCATCTGGTAGAGGATCACGCCGAGCGACCAGAGATCGCTGCGGTGATCGACCTCCTTCGACTTCCGGATCTGCTCGGGGCTCATGTAGAGCGGCGAGCCGACGAGGTTGCCCGATCGCGTGACGTCACCCGACTGCGGCGTGCCCGGCGACACGGCTTTGGCGATGCCGAAGTCGAGCAGCTTCACGATCTCGTCGTCGTCTTGCCGGGCGAGGAAGACGTTGCCGGGCTTGAGGTCGCGGTGCACGAGGCCGAGCTCGTGCGCGCGGCGCAGCGCCTTGCAGATCGGCTGCGTGATGCGCAGGGCCTCCGCGAGGTCGAGCTTGCCGCGTTTGTCCAGGCGCGCGGCGAGATCTTCGCCGCGGAGCAGCTCCATCACGATGTAGGGCGTTTCGGACTCGACACCGTAGTCGTGCACCTCGACGACGTGCGCGCTCTGGATTTGCGCCGCGGCGCGTGCTTCGCGTTCGAAGCGGGCGCGTGCGGTGTCGGAGGCGGTCAGGCCCGACTCCATGAATTTCACGGCCACGGCCCGATCGAGCTTGAGGTGGTGGGCGATCCAGACCGCGCCCATGCCGCCCCGTGCGAGCGGGCGCTCGAGGCGGATCTTTCCGGCGATGAGCTGTCCCTCGGCGATGACGGTCACGATGGGACCGAGGATACCACGATATTCGTTCGTGGATCTCGCGTGTCGTGAGGGTGTGTGAAGAAGATGGCGGGGGTGCCGGGGAGGCGGAACGAGAAGACGCGGGTCAGTTGCTGTCGCTCGAGGGTTTCGGCGGCGGGAGCTCGCCTTCCTCGCGCAGTTTTTCGACAGTCCGCCCCTGGACCTTTTCGCCGATCCATGCGCCTGCGACGGCCATCAGGATGCCGACGACGAACGTGGTCGCGAGACCGACCAGGGCGCCGCCGAGGGGGTAGCTGTACTGGAGGTGCCAGATGATCGTGTGCATGGCGTTCGGCAGGATCGCCATGAACGTCGCGAGGGCCGGCTCCTTGACCGTCTCACCGGGGCTGAAGATGCCGATGAGGATGCCGCCGACGAAGTACGAGACGAACGCCACGATGCCGGCGATGACAAGGCCGCCCTTCTCGGGGCCAAAGCTCGCGACGATCGAGGTCTCGACCCCGCCGAGCAGGAGGAGGCGCATCACGAAGTAGAGCGAGATGATGACGCCGCCGCCGATGATGACCCATTTGTAGGACAGCTCTTTGCGTTTGCTCATACAATTTCCGACGCGTGGATGAGGGAGTGCGTCGCGGCGCATCATGGCGCCACGGGGCAGGTGGTGTCAACGGCGGGGTGCGTCAGGAGGCGTCGCCCGACGGAGGGGGGGACGCTCGCGAAGCCCGCGGGGCCCGCGAGCGTCGTAATGGCAGAGCGCGATTAATTGCCGCTCGTCAGCAGGTTGTACGTGTCGAGATCGGCCTCGTGCACGCCGTAGCGCCCTGCCGCGATCAGCACCTCGTCGTCGTCGATGACCGGCGTGACGCTGTAGTACCAGTTCCAACCCGGGAAGAAGGCCGTGGACGTCGGCGTCGTCGGGTCTTCCAGGCTTGCCATGAGCACGCCGCCGTTCAGCGAGAAGAAGGCGCGGCGCTCGTCGACGCTGAGCAAGCTCGCGTTGGCCGGGCGCTTCACGTTCGACAGGACCTGGAACGTATTGTTGTTGCCGCTCTTCGGCTTGAGGACGCTGAAGCGGTCATTGTTGTTCGTGTAGTAGCTGTAGGGCTCCCACACGAGGTTGTGCGAGGCGACCGGCCTGTCGCCGTCGATGAAGAGCTGATGGACGTACCGGTTCGCGAAGTGGTGATAGTTGTCGAGCTCGGCCTTCTTGCCCTTGATCTGCAGCTTCGCGACGGCGGTCTCGATGTACTGGCTGTTGCCCCAGACCAGATCCTGCGTGAAGAGGGTGTTGCCCTTCTTCGCGATGAACCTGCCCGGCACGTTCATCGGGGCCTCGAGCTTCGGCTGTGACGGGTGCTTCAGCTCGAGCTGCTTCACGTAGTACCGCGCGTAGGGGCGCGTGTCGCCGGGCTTGGCATCCGACTTCTTGACGGTGACATAGATGTCGTCGTCGGCCGCGTTCACCTGGACGAACTCCTCGTCCGGCCCGGCCGTCACGTCGATCGGCGCGAGGACCGTCGGCTGCGACGGGTTCGAGAAATTCACGAGCGTGAGCTTTGCCTTCGTCCGGAAGCGCGCCGCCTCGTATTCGCTCCCGTAGCAGTACGTGTAGGCCTGCGATTCCGCCTCCGACCAGTCGAGCGGGACGCAGGTCGACTCCGCGTCCGCGTGATCGGTGCACTGCGCGAACCCGCCGACGCAGTAGTCGAGCGCGCCGTCGTTGATCTTCCGGCATTCGCGCCTGCCCGTGAAGATCGTGCAGCCCTCCTGGCCCCGGCACGACGACCAGTCGTAGGTGTACGAATAGCAGTACTCCATCGAGACCGGCTCGCCCTGGACATTGTTCGTCGAGATGAACCCGAGCGACTTCTTTCCGACGACGGCCCCGGCCCCGTAACCGTAGTAGTAGTAGCTGTACGGCAGCTCCGTCGTGACGAGCTGGCCGGCCTCGACCGGGTGCGCCGGATCCGAGAGGTCCCACGCCTTGATGGTCGTCTCGAAGTTCGGATAGTCGAGCCACTTGCCGGAGACGCTGACGAGCAGGTCGCCCACCTGGTAGTAGTGCGCGTTCACCGGGATCTCGATGGTCGCCACGGGCGTGCCGGTGTCGACGGGCTCGTCGTCCGGAATGATCTCGACCTTGGCCATCGCGTTCGGATCGTACCAGTACCAGTAATCGTCGAAGTCCGGTCCGCGCAGGCGCGCGCGGTGGTCGTCGAAGACCCAGACCTGCCCGTAGTCCGGCGCGAGGCCGAGCTCGCCGACCTGTTGGGGCGCGTCGAGGTTCGATTGATCCCAGATGCGGAGGTTTGTCTCGGACAGGTTTGCCCCGTTCGTCGCGTCGAGCTTGAACGTGCGGCGGACCGCGTCCGTATGGTCCATGATGCCGCGCCGCGTGAGCGTCGAGTTCGAGAACGTGAAGATCTGGACGGCCGACTCGTAGGACCAGTTGCCGTTCACGATCTTGTAGCCGGCGAAGGGCAGGAGCACGAGGCCCGTCTCGGTCTGGCCCGTCGGCGCCGTCACGTTGACCGCGTCGTGGAGCACGCTGAACGCGCGGTGATCCCAGTTCGCCTCGGACCAGTTCCAGCCGTGATCCTCGCCGGCCACCTCTTTGCGGTCGAGCAGCGGGTTCGGGTTCTCGAGGTTCGTGATGTCGTAGAGGCTGACGGCGAGCTTGCGGCCGTTCTGATCATCGACGCCGATGCCGATGAGGCGCGAGTTGTCGAACGCGGGCCGGAAGAAGTCGTTCCAGCCGGAGACGATGAACTCGCTCTTCTCCTCGGCGTGACCGTTCGGATCGATCGAGAAGGCGTGGAACGGATCGTAGTTGCGATACGTCACGGCGAACGCCCGATCATCGAGGAAGATCGCGGCGAAGAGCGACATGTTCTCGCCGAACGCCACCGTGTCGATCGGCACGACGTTGTCGAGGTTCGACGCGTCGTACGTCTGCAGGTAGCTATGATCGCCCGTGCTCCATTGCGGGCCCGAGAAGATCCGGAGCTGGTCGTTCCGGTAGTCCATGTGGAATTGCGACCGGATGTAACCGTTGACCGTCACCTCGTCGCGCTGGACCATCGTGCCGCCGTTGTCGGAGATGTCGATGACAGCGACGTCGCTCTGCCCTGACGACCACCAGTGCTGCTCGCGCGCGACGAGGAGCACTTCGTTCTCCGCGTGGATGGCCGATACGTAGCCACCGAGGGGCAGCTCGCTCTTCTCCGTCATCGCCGTCTGGCCGACGTCGAAGCTCTTCACGGTGCTGCCTTGGATCCACTCCCAATAGCCTTGATCGTTGATGAACCAGTCGTAGTGGCTCGCGGCGACGAACAGCGCGTCCTGCGTGGCGCCGTTCGCGTAGCGGCTCGTCTGGATGTAGCCAGGCACGTCGTACTGCGAGCGCACCACGGGCTTCGACGGGTTCGAGATGTCGACGAGGAGCACGGTGCCACCCGACGTGCTGTCGACCTCGAGGCTGTTCGGTTTGCCCTTGTAGCCGTACCAGTCGTTCATCAAGAGGATCGCGCGCGTCCCGTCGACGTACATCTCGACCGGCGTGCCGCCCACCTGGAGCTGGCCGACGACCTTGGGCTCGGTCACGTCACTGACGTCGATCACCTGCAGGCCGCGATACCAGTTGAGGTTCAGGAGGGTGCCATTGTTCATGACACGGTAGATGTCGCCCTCCTCGAGCTCCTGCTCCTCTTCCTCCTCTTCTTCTTCCTCCTCTTCCTCTTCCTCCTCTTCGCCCCACGTGAACTGGTAGTTCGGCTGATCGGCCGACAGGAACGAGGTCTGGGCCTTCGCGGCCTCCTTGCTCTCGCCCGTGTTCTCCTCGCCATCACCCGTATTCGTGGCGCATCCCGGCCCGGCCACGAACAATAGCGCCGTCAAGAGACCCGCCGTTCGTGCCACGGGGCCACGATTCAAGAAGCTGCGCATCGATGTCGCTCCCTTCGTCCTTCACACAAGATGAAGGAATAAAAGCCTTCCTACCTAACCGACGCATCCGGGGGACGTCAAGGCGCCGCCGCACCACACTTGCGAGCGCCGATGGGCATACATGTCGCACAACGATGTCGTGCGTTGCGTCAATGGCGAAAACCTGCTGTCCGTATGGGTGCAAAATATCTGCTGCGGTGTCGCGGACGCTCCGTCCCCGGGGGACGCCTGGGGCGTGCGGCGATTTCGTGCTGCCTTGCGCAGGTCCGCGATCCTTGGTAAGGGTCGGAGTTCCCTTCAGGACCATTCCATGCGGCAGAGAAGCCCCATTTCGATAGCCTGGTTCTCGGCGCTCGCCTCCGCGGCGGCGTTGTCCCTCGTCGGCGCAGCGGGCTGCAACCGCGACAGCGGCAAGGAGAGCGAGGCGGCGCCGGCTCCGAGCGGCACGGCGAGCGCGGCGATTGCGCCCGAGAAGAAGAAGGCGCGCGTCCGCGGGCCGGACCTGCACGACGACCGCTTCGACGCGAAGATCACCGAGAACCTGCCGAAGGTGCCGGACCCGAAGATCACGGGCCCCGACAATGCGGGCGCGCCGCTCGAGAATCAGGTCTTTCGCGATCGCGTGCTCGGCTTCGCGCGAAAGGTCGCGGCGATCGAAAAGGAAGGGGAGAGCGTGGCCTGCGAGCTTCCCGTGACATCGCCCAAGCCATTTCGCGCCGTCGTGTGGGGATATCGCGATGGCGCCCAGGTGGCGCGCGGCGAAGCGTCGGACACGTCCTTATGCGTGACGCTCAAGGAAGCGACGCGGCGCGCCGTCGCTTCCGGGGGCGGGACGAAGGAGGCGCTCGGGACGACGCGGCTCGCCATCGAGCTGCCCGACCACGGCATGTCGATCCTCGAACACGAGGGCAAGGGGCTCGAGCTCGATCACGGCCTCGTCCCGCTCCGATCGTTCGACAAGGCGCTGCTCACGAAGCGCATCGACGAGGGGCAAGCGTATCTGCTCCGCATCCTCGACGCCGAGCACAAGGGGGCGCACAAGTACTATCACGCCCCGGCGGATGCGTTCGAGCCCGAGCTCCACACGATTTACACGGCCTCGACGGGCTTCACGCTGCTCAAGCTCCACGCGATGAAGAAGGACAAGAGCCTGCTCGACCAGACGAAGAGCACGGCCGAATTCCTTCTTTCGATGCAGAGCCGCGACGAGCGCGACCACACCGCGGGCGGGTTTTTCTACACGCTCGATCTGAAGCGCGGCAAACCCGAGCGAAAGCTGGTCGTCGGCACGACGTCGAAGACGATCTTCACGCTGCTCGAGCTTCACGCGCTGACGAAGGAAGCGAAGTACATGGACGCCGCGCGCAAGGCCGGGGATTGGCTCATTTCAATGCAGCTTCCCACGGGCGCCGTGCGCGCGTCGTTGAGCCAGCACGAGGGCGGGCCCTGGGCGGTGCAGGCGAAGGAGTCGACGCTTTATACCGGGCAGGTCCTCTCGGCGCTCTCGCGTTTGAACCGCGCGACGAAGGACAAGAAGTACCTCGACGCCGCCGCGACGACGGCGATGTACCTCGCCCAGAAGGTAGAAACGCAGGGCTGCTACGTCGGCGACGAGTACCGCAAGCCGAACCCGATTTCGAGCTCCTGGCTCGTCCTCTCGCTGCTCGATTTCGCCAAGGCCACCGGCGACAAACGCATCGAGGACATGGTCTTCCGCTGCTCGCGCGAGCTCCTCGGGCGGCAATGGAAGCGTCCCGAGGACGCCTACCGGCACGGGCGCTGGAAGGGCTCGCTTTCGAGCAGCGGCACGGGCTGGCTCGCCGAGGTCATGAGCGAGGTATTCATGTTCTGCCGGGACAAGGGCAAGGAGAACTGCGACGCCTACAAGGACGCCGTGGTCGCCGCCGTTCGGCAGATCATGCAATACACCTACGCGCCCGAGAACGATTTCGTGGTGAAGAACCGGAAGGCGGCCGCGGGCGGCGTGTTCTGGAGCGTTCGGGAACGGTACGTCCGGACAGACTCCGTTTGTCACGCCATGAACGCGTACATCAACATCCTGCCGTTTCTCGGGGACGGTGCGCTGCTCGAGCTGCCCGAGATGCCGCTCGCAGAGCGGCTCGCCTTCGATTCCGAGGCTGACGACAAGAAGGCCGAGGCCGAAGACCGGGCCGGCGGCGACGATCGCGAGGGCGCGGACGAACCGCTGATGTCACGCGCCGAGGATCCGGCCGAGGAGGGAGCAATGAAAGGCCCGCGCCGCGTGCCGATGAGCGGGGGGCCGGACGACGGGCCGCCGAGGCCTCGTTTTCCCAAGGGTTTGAGGCCCCCGGGCGGCCGGGGCCCGAGGCCGCCGGGCCCGCCCCCGCCGCCGCAGCAGGGGATGCCGCAGTAATCAGAAGATTTCGGGGCAATACGGGAGGCGCGACCCGACGAACATGCGATCGGCGCGCTCGAGCGCGCCCTCGGTCCGCGGAATGACGCCTCCGATCTCCGCGAGGCGCGAGAACGAAAAACCGCCGAGGTATGCCGATCCGAGCGCCGCGGCCGAGACCCGCAAATCACAGGGGTCCTCGGTCCGCGTCACGTGCGAGGTGGCCGCGTCGAGCCGATACCGACCCGTGTTCCACGGGCAGAATTCGTCGTCGACCTCGATCACGATCGAGCCCTCCGCGCCATAACGTCGCGCTGCGAGCGCCCGAGGCACGTCCACGATGCGGACCCACACCGAGTCGTAGGTGCGGTAATGCATGCGCCGCGGCTCCGCGAGCAGGAGGAAGAGCGGGTGATCCGGGGATAAACACGTGGCGTTGATCCGCGTCGCGAGATCGATGTCGCAGAGGTACCGCCACACGGCGCGCGTGCCCGCGGGCGACGCGCCCATCGCCTCCTGTACCGTCACCGTGACGACCGGGATCTGCGGGGCCGTCATTTCGAGGCGGGTGCGGTAAAGCGCATACCCCTCGTCGCGGCCGTCGACCTTGACGATCACGCGCTGCAGCGGCCCCGATCCGGCCCGCGTCGACTCCACATCGAGAAGCCTCCGAAGGCTCCACCACAGGGGCGAGCGCGACGGCATGCACGGGGCTGCGCGGCGCGCGCGCTCGTAGAGGGGCGGCATGCGTTCGAGCGCCTCCGCTTCGCTCACGAAATGCGCTTCAAAGGGGACGGGCGAGCCCACGAATGCGGATCGGTCGCGCTCGATCGATACGTCGCCCGAGAACGCGGCGATCCCGTACCCGAAGCGACCATAAATCGTCGCCTCGGTCGCCCAGAGCGCCGCGATGGGCTGTCCGCGGTCGCGCGCGTCGGCGAGCTGTCGCTCGATGAGCTTGCGCAGGATGCCGCGCCTCCGGTGCGTCGGCATCACTGCGACCATCGTCAGGCCCGACGTGGGCACGGTGCCGCCGCCGGGCGTGCTGAAGTCGAAGGCGAACGCGCCGGCGCTGCCGACGATCGCATTGCCGTCATAGGCCCCGATCCGTGTGACGAACTCGGGGAGCCGCCGGGATCGTTCCGCGCGCTCGGGCGAGGGCGGGAGGCCAAAGGCCGTAAGGATGGGATGGGCAAACTCGTCCGCGTGCTCGGGGCCGAGAAGGCGAATCTCGATGGTCATGGCGGGACGAACCTACCACATCATTCGCCGCGCCCGCGCGCTCGCTCCGTGCTCCGTGTGTCTCCCGGGCGCGGAGGAGGGGCATCGGTGGCGTTCTTGGTGGACGAACGGTGACGTCCCCGATGGCACGGCCCTCGCAAACGTCGATCTGACCGCCAAATCCGGGGGAAATGATGGCCGAACGGTTCACCCTGCCCGTCCTACCGCTGCGCGACACGGTGCTGTTTCCCGGGCTCGCGACGCCGATCACCGCAGGAAGGCTGAAGACCTTGCGCGCGGTGGAGATAGCGCTTCGCGCAGACGGGGAGGACAAGCGTGTCTTCGCCGTCGCGCAACGTGACACCTCGGAAGAGCCCACGGAGAGCAGTCTTTTCGCGGTCGGCGTGATCGGACGGATCGCCCAGGTCCAGCGTCTGGGGACAGGGCTCTCGCTCGTCTTGCAGTGCGAGCGCCGCGCCACGGCGCTGCGATACGTCACGGAGGACGGGATCCTGCGCGCGGCTTGCGTGGAGCTCGCCGATCTGCCTCGCCGCCCGGGGGAGGAGGCGGTCGTGCTCGCGCTCGCCCGCGAGGTGCGCGAGCGGGCGATCGAGTACGGCAAGCGCCGCGGTGCGCCGAAAGAGGCGCTCGAGCAGTTCCTCGGCGGCGTCGAGGATCCGAGCGCGCTCGCGAATCACGTCGCGTTTTACCTCGATCTCCCGGTGGCCGAGAAACAGGGCCTCCTGGAGACCTTGCGGACCGTGGAGCGGCTGCGCGCGCTCACGGTGCATTTGCATCGGCAAATCGGGATCGCCGAGACGCAGGAGAAGATCCGGACGACGGTGCAGGAGGAGCTCGGCGAAAGGCAGCGGGAGCTTTATCTGCGCGAGCAATTGAAGGCGATCCAGAAAGAGCTCGGCGAGGAGGACGAGGCGGGCATCGCGGATCGGCTGGAGAAGAAGATCGACGCGGCGGATCTGCCGATCGAGGTGCGCGAGGAGGTGCGGCGCGAGCTCGGGCGGCTGCGGCGGATGAGCCGGGAGACTTCGCCCGAGGCGCAGGTCGTGACGAGCTGGCTCGAATGGGTCGGCGATTTGCCGTGGAATCGGCGGACGGACGACCACGTCGATCTGGAAATGGCGCGGCAGATCCTCGACGAGGACCATTACGGCCTCGGCGACGTGAAGGACCGGGTGCTCGAGCTGCTCAGCGTGATCAAATTGCGCCTGAAGGGGCAGATTTCGGCGCCCGAGCGGGCACAGCGGGCGGCGCGCGGGCCGATCCTGCTCTTCCTCGGGCCGCCCGGTACGGGAAAAACGAGCATCGCGGAGAGCATCGCGCGGGCGATGGGTCGCAAATACATCCGCGTCTCGCTCGGCGGCGCGCGCGACGAGGCCGATATCCGCGGGCACCGGCGCACGTACGTCGGCGCGATGCCCGGCCGCATCCTGCAGGGCATGCGGCGCGTGGGCTCGAAGAACCCCGTCTTCACGCTGGACGAGATCGACAAACTCGGCGTTTCGTACCAGGGCGATCCGGCGGCGGCGCTCCTGGAAGTGCTCGATCCGGCGCAGAACGTGACGTTCGTCGACCATTACCTGGGTTTGCCGTTCGACCTTTCGGAGGTCCTTTTCGTGTGCACGGCGAACCTGCGCGAGGGCATTCCGGCGCCGCTGCTCGATCGCATGGAGACGATCACGTTTCCGGGATACACCGAGATCGAAAAGCTCGAGATTGCCCGGCGGTATCTGCTCCCGCGGCAGCGGCGTGAGTGCGCGCTCGAAGAGGAGCAGCTCGTCGTGTCGGACACGGCGCTGCTCGACGTCATCACGAGTTACACGCACGAGGCGGGCGTGCGGCAGCTCGAACGGGCGATCGGCTCCTTGGCGCGAAAAGCGGCCCATCGTATTGCGACGGGCGCGGCGCAGCGGGTGCTGGTCGAGACGGTGGCGGACGTCCGGGCGCTCCTCCGGCGCCCACGCATGCGGCCCACGACCGCGCTCGATCGAGACGAACTCGGGGTCGCCACGGGCATGTATTACACGCAGGAGGGCGGCGATATCATGCACGTCGAGGCGAGCATCGTTCCGGGCAAGGGCGAGCTCGCGCTGACGGGGCAACTCGGCGACGTCATGAAAGAGAGCGGGCGCGCGGCGCTGACATATGCACGCGAGCACAGCGCGGCGCTCGGCGTGCCGCGGGAGCGGCTGGAGGGGCGGGACATCCACGTCCACGTCCCCGCCGGCGCGATTCCGAAGGACGGGCCGAGCGCGGGCGTGACGATGGCGACGGCGATCGTGTCGGCGCTCTCGGGCAAACGCGTCCGGCGTGATGTCGCGATGACCGGGGAAATCACGCTGCGCGGGCGGGTCTTGCCGATCGGCGGCGTGAAGGAAAAGGTGCTCGGCGCGCATCGGGCGGGCATTCCGGAGATCATCCTGCCGCGGGACAATGAAGCCGAGCTCGAGGATCTGCCCGAGGAGGTGCTGCGGTCACTGCATTTCCACCTCGTGGAGACGCTCGACGAGGTGCTGACGATCGCTTTGCGCGCGGTGCCTGCGGCCGCCTGGCCGGTGGAGGTGGAGACGCCGCGGGCGGCGTGACGATCACTCGTCTTCGTTCGCCACGAAGACCTGCGTGGAAAAGCGGAGCTGGCCGGTGGGCGCGTCGCGTGTGGCGGTGAGCGTCAACGTGCTGACGGATTGGTCGCCGTCGAGGTCGCCCACGGCGGCGACCTCGACGCCCGTGGCGCCGGGGTCGGGCCCGCCGAGGGGCGGGCCGAGATATGCTTGACCCACGGAATACCGATATTGGTAATACGTCGGGTCATCGAGGCCGAAGCGGACGCAGCGCCAGCAGCACTGGTCGAAGTCCTTGCCGCTCAGGTTTTCGGGCTGGTATTTCCGGGCCGCGGGGACGTTTTGCGGCGCGACGCAGAGCATGGTGCCGCCGCATTCGGGGCACCAGGTCGTGGTGCTCGCCTCCGAGAGGCTGCCGAGGGGGAGGACCTCGCTCTTCGCGGCGCGCTCGGTGAGCATTGCAATGCCACGGGCGATGGCGCCGATGGTCTGCTTCGCTTCGCTGACCCTCGCCGCCGCGAGGTAACGCCGCACGCCGAAAATGGCGAGCGCTGCCAGGACGCCGATGATCGCGACCACGATCATCAGCTCGACCAAGGTAAACCCTCGACCCTCCCTCCGCCGTTTCATGTTCCTCGTTCCCCCGGAGAGCGCGCGTCAAGCACGCCACGTGCCATCCGCGTATCGTCCTTTATCCTGCGCTTCGATGCAAGAAAGCGGAGCGCGCCATCCGCAGGCGCTGCGGTGCGTCACGCCCCGGTGACGAAAAATGTCACCCGAAGGGCGAGGGGTGACCATTTCCGGCAGGGGGAACGTCATTTCGGATCCGTCGCGATGCACTCGCCCTCGCCGCGGAAATGCCCCACGGTGCGGGAGAGGTCCGTGACGAACGCGCCGAGGTCGTTCACGTCGCCAGCCGCGCCCGTGCCATAGGCGCCGTCCGCGGGATCGATGTCCACGAGCTTCTTGGCCGCGAGCTCGGCGAGCGTCACTTCGCCGTCGTTGTCCGTGTCCGCCGAGGCGAGAGCGTTGAAGCGCAACTTCGCGTTCGGCGATTGCAGGTCGTCGTAGAAGAGGTGATCGCCGTGGATCGTGAGCTCCACGTTGTCGATGCCGCCGTTCGTGATGAGGACGCCGACGGTCTCACGGCCGTCTTTCTCGCCTTTGCATTCGGTGTATGCCGTGGGCACGCCGAAGCCCCAGCGGAACGTCTTTTTCACGGCGCCCTGCGTGGCCTCGCCCTCGGCCCAGATGGCGTATTTGCTTTGTTTCATTGCGTCGAGGTCGGCCGCGGTCGCGCCGTCGCCGAGCTCGGTATCGCCCCCCGCGGGGCGAACCTCGAAGCTGACGTTCGTCCACGGTTTGGCCTCGAGGTCCTCGAACGTGACGAGCGGCTTGACCCCCGGGGCCACGTGATCGACGATTTTCGTGGTCTTCAGCTCGGCGCCGATCGCCCCGGTATCGTCGGCGATGCGCACGCCGCCGAGCACCACGAGGAATTTCGAGAATTTGATGCTCCAGCCGTCCTCGAAGTCGGACGCCGGGATTTCCTCCTCGATGTACCCCTCGCCCCAGGTCGTGATCGCCACGTCCCCCGTGCCCGCGGGCTCTTCGGCGCCGCAACCGGCGAGGAGCGCGGCGGCGAAGCAAAGGTGCGTCATTCCAGACAGTCGTTTCATGGGATTCTCCTCAAGGTGTCGAATACGCGAAGGTCACGGCGGACCCTTTTTTGAAGCCGCGCGTGATGGCACGGAAGGCCAGGCCGTCCCGCGGCAGGACCACGGGCGAACCGTCCGCGCTCTCCGGAACCGCGTCGAATTCGGCCTGATCGAGCCATACACTCGGCGCGATGTGAATCGTGATGGTGCCGTCGTTTTGCACGTCGGGCTCGCCCTCGAAGGCGCATCCTTCGAGGCGCGGCTCGCCGTAAGCGTCGAGGATGTCGGCGGCGTCGGCCTCGACGCGGAAGATTCGTGTCAGCGTGTCTTTCTGCGCCTCGCCTTCGAGCACGACGACGTGCCCCGCGAGCGTGTCCTTCGCGTCGCCCGTGGGCGCGGGCTCGTACGAGAAGCGGGCGGAGCGATAAAGGCCGGCCACGCCATCGCCGGGCGGGAGGTCCGCGGGGCCTTTCGCGAGGTCCACCGAGGACGAGACGAGCACCTGGCCCATCGCGTCGCCGGCCTGGTAATGGCCGGGGTGCGCGTGGGCCACGCCGAGGCCGAGGAAGCGTGCGAACGTATCGCCCGGGCGCGGTGGCGCGGCGGCGGCCGAGAAGATCGGCGCGCCATTGAAGTAATAGAGCGGGCCGATGGAGACGGCGGCGAGCGAGAGGCGGATCGACCAGCCGTAGGCATTGACGAACGGCGCGTCGATCCCGTCGTCGGCGACGATACGCGTCTGCAAGGCGACACGCTTGCCGCTCGTGGTTTCGGCGGGGCCGCAGGCGGAGGCGAGGGCGCCCGTGGCGAGGGAGAGGCCGACCAGGAAAAACCCGGCGGCGGAGGAGAGGCCCAGGCGAACCATGGAGAGCTTCATGTACTCCTCGGATTCTAGAGGTGGAGGGACAAGGTGCCCATCAAGGTGAGCGGCGCGCCGACCGTCACATGCTGGAGCGGAACGAGCGAAGGCGCCGCGCCGCGCGTGAAGCTCGAAGCGTAGGTGAACTGGCCGTCGTACCATTTCGCGTCGAGCAGGTTGTAGACGTCGAGCTCGATCTCGACCTCGCGCAGCCGCGCGCCGATCGTGGCGTCGGCGAGGAAGATGTCCCGGCCAACCTCGGCGAAACGCAAAGGCCGAACGCCGAGGTAGGCGAGGCCGACGCCGATCTTGCCCACGAGATCCCGACGGAAAAGGCGGGCGAGGCGAGGCGTGAGCGCGACGTCGGTGCGCGCGACGAGCTGGGGCGTGTAGGGGACGAGCGAGCCGATATCGGGGCCCGCTGTGAAGGATGCGCGGGTATACGTGACGCTGCCGCTCTCGACGATCCACGCGCGCGGACGGAGGACGAAATCGAGCGAAAAGCCGGTGCGCTGCGTGGCGGCGACGCGTTCGTAGGCGGTGGCCTTTTCGTCGAAGACGAGGTCGTCGGAGAGGCGGGTGTGAAAGACGGCGAGGTTCGCGCGCATGCGGTCGCCGTCGGCATAACGAATGCCCGCCTCGAAGGAGCGCACGGTGGTGAAGGGCGTGCGTTCGCCGTCGCCGAGGGTCCGGGCCTGCGGGGAGCGAAAGCCGTCGCCATAACTCGCGACCGCGTGCAGGCCCGGGATCAAGGTGACGTCGACCGTCGCTTTGCCTCCCACGCGCGCGCCCATGGCCGCGCGCGCCGCTCCCGCGCCTTCGCCCGTGGCGAGGTCCGTGACGCCATAAAAAAGCCCGTCCACGCGCACGCCGCCGCGGATCACCACGCGGCGGAGCGGCCGGAGCGAGGCGTCGACGTATCCGGCCACGTCGGCGGCGCGTGCGCGGGCATCGACGCGCGTTTCCATGACGCGATCGGTGACGACCGAGAGGCGGCGCTGCGATTGCTCGATCGTGTCGCCCCGGGCCTGGACGCCGATTTCGAGGGAGTCCTCGGGGGAGAAGATCGGCGTCTTCCGGTGGTAATGCGTGGACAAACCGAACGTCGTCGCCTCGTTGATCTGCTGCTGCGCGTCGCCGTCGACCGGGTCGAGGAGGAAGCCCGTGTAATTGGCGCGGAGCCGGAGGCCACGCGCGACGAAGTAGGGCGTGAAGGAGAAGCGCGCTTTGCCGCTGTCGTCATCG
Source organism: Polyangium jinanense (assembly GCF_028435265.1). GTDB lineage: Bacteria > Myxococcota_A > Polyangia > Polyangiales > Polyangiaceae > Polyangium > Polyangium jinanense. Next base: position 33,099 of record NZ_JAGTJK010000008.1, read on the forward strand.
TGATCGAGGGAGAGGACGACCTGGATGCGGGTCGAGTCGCCGCCCTGGCGCGCGTCGTAGGTCGCGAATCGATCGACGAGGCCACGCTCGATGTCGTCGCGGCGGAGCACGCCCGGCGAGGAAAAACGCGCCGCGTAGGCCGAGGCCATCACGCGGGCCGAGAGGCTCGTGCTGATCGGAAAGACGTGCTGGGCGATCGCGGAGGCGCGGCGCGCGGCGCGCGAGGGGCCGAATCCGTCGGTGCTTTGCGCCTCGAAGGCCGCGAAGGTCGCTTCGGTCGTGCCTTGGGGGCGATACGCGAGGAAGAGGCGCCGCTCGCCGTAGGTGCCGAGCCCGAGGGACGAGGTAAAACCCGTCTCGGCGAGGCCGAGATCCATTTCGATGGTTCCCGCGACCGCGAAATCGCCCTGCCGCGGGTCGTAGGGCCCGGCCTTCGCGCGGACGCTCTTCACGACCTCGGGCATCACGAAATGCAGGTCGGCATAACCCTGGCCGTGAATGTTCGAGACCTCGTTCGCGGGCGCGCCCGCGACGCGGAGCTCGAGATCCTGCCCGTGGGCCGCGTCGAAGCCACGCAAAAAAATCTGATGTGCCTTGCCCTGGCCGCCGTGCTGCGTGATGAAAACGCCGGGAACCACGCGCAGGAGATCACTCGCCGTGCGATGCGGCGCCGCCGCGAGGACGTCGCGCTTTTGCACGACCTCGGAGGCGCTGCGCGGCGGGCCTTCGCCGCGAACGGTCACGGCAATCGGGCGCGGAGGCGGGGGCGGCGGCGGATGCGGATGCGAATGCGGGGGCGGATCCAGGAGGCCGGGCGCGGGTTTGTCCGCTGGTTTGTCCGGTGGTACCGCGGTCACGCCCTCGAATCGGGCGATCATCCGGATCCGCGCCTTCACGGGCGTTCCGTTCTGGCGCGCGGGCTCGAACGTCCACTGCGCCGCGGCGCGGAGCGCCTCGGCGTCGAAGGCCGGCGAGACGCTCGCCTCGATCTCGATCGCCACGGCGCGGCCGTCGGGGCCGACGGTGATCAAAAGCGGGACGATCACGTCGTGCGCCTCCGCGCGGCCTTCGGGCCACGTCGGCGCGGGCTGGCTCTTCGGCACGGGTGGCGTGACCTCGTCGTGCGCGCGCGCGGGCAAGGCGACGAGCCATGCCAGAAGGAGGAGGGACGAAGGGAAAAGGAGGCGCGGACGCAAGCGAGGATCTCGTCCCGAGCTGGTAGCACGAGCATTGCTTGTCGTGCTACCCATTTCGCGTCCTCGTGGAACGGCCGTTGGATCGGCCGGCAGACGTACGCCCGTGTCACGCCCCGGCTTCATGACGCGGCACGTAAGACCGCACTTGACCGGCCGCTTACCAACTGGTAGGGAAGTCCTGACCGGATGGTTCTGGCTCGATCTCCCGACCCCGACGTGCCGCGCGCCATCGTTGCCGCGGCGACGCGCCTCTTCGCGGCGCAAGGCTTCGACGCGACCAGCCTGCAAGCGGTGGCGGACGAGGTCTCGTTGACGAAGCAGGCGGTGCTGCACCATTTCCCGTCAAAGGAGCACCTGCGTCAGGCGGTCCTCGGCGCGATCCTCGCGCACTGGAATGATACGTTGCCGCGGCTCTTGCTCGCGGCGGCGGCGAGCGAGGATCGGTTCGAGGCGGTGTTTGGCGAGCTTTCCGGGTTCTTCGCCGCGGATCCGGATCGCGCGCGGGTCGTCTTGCGCGAGGCGCTCGATCGGCCTGCCGAGATGCGGAAGCTCTTGCGAGGGCCGGTGCGTCCGTGGCTCGAGGCGGTCGCGGGGTACATTCGCTCCGGGCAGGCCGCGGGAAAACACCACGCCGACGTCGATCCGGAGGCGTACGTGCTGCACGTGATGCTGTTCGTCATCTCCGCGGTCGCGACGGCGTCCGTGATGCAAGGGGCGCTCGACGACGACGCGCGCGCCCGCAGCGACAAGGAGCTCGCTCGGATCGCGCGCGCGAGCTTGTTTACCCCCGCCCGGCCGCGCGGCGGGGCCCTTCCGAAAAGGTGAATCCATGGCCAATTTCTTCACCGACAACGACGACCTGCGGTTCCATTTCGAGGAAGGTGTCGACTGGGCTCCGCTCGTGGAGGTGACCGAGCTCGGCTATCGAACCGAGGACGGCTTCAAGACGCCCCAGGAGGCCGTGGCCTTCTATCGCGAAGTCGCCGAATCGACGGGCGCGCTCGCGGCCGAGCAGATCGCGACGCGCGCTGCCGCGATCGATCGCGAGGACACGCACCTCGAAGACGGCGAGGCGATCGCCGGGCCGGCGATGAACCAGATCTTCGAGGCGATCAAGGCGGCGGAGCTGCACAGGCTGTGTTTGCCGCGGGAGCTCGGGGGGCTGAATGCGCCGCTGCTTCTGTATTTCCTCTCCGGCGAGATGATCGCGCGCGCCGACGTGTCGGTGATGACGCATCACTCGTTCCACGGCGGGATGGCGATGGCCATGCTCGCGTATTCGATCTACGAGGGATCGACGGCGCTCGACCCGGCGCGCGGGCGGATCGAGTCCACGCGTTTCGCGAGCGCGATCGAGGAAATCGCCCGCGGAGACGCGTGGGGCTGCATGGATATCACGGAGCCGAACGCGGGCAGCGACATGGCCGCGCTGCGCACGCGCGCGGAGCTCGGGGCCGATGGGCGCTGGTATCTCTCGGGCCAAAAGATTTTCATCACGTCGGGGCACGGAAAATACCATTTCGTCATCGCGCGGACCGAGGACGCGAAGAACCCGGACGATCCGTTCGCGGGGCTCGGCGGTCTGTCGATGTTCCTCGTCAAGGCTTATGACGATCTGCCGGATGGGACGCGCAAGCGGTACGTGACGATCGATCGGGTCGAGGAAAAACTCGGGCACCACGGCTCGGTGACGGCGGCGCTTTCGTTCGAGAACGTGCCGGGGGAGCTCGTCGGCAAGCGCGGCGAGGGATTCAAGTACATGCTCGTGCTCATGAACAACGCGCGCGTCGGCGTGGGGTTCGAGAGCATCGGGCTCGCGGAGTCCGCGTATCGCCTGGCGAAGTCGTATGCCGAGGAGCGGCGCTCGATGGGGAAGCCGATCGCGCGGCACGAGATGATCGCCGATTACCTCGACGAGATGCGCACGGACATCCAGGGGCTCAGGGCGCTCGCGGTGGACGCGGCGTACAGCGAGGAGATGGCGCAGAAGCTCGTGCTCTTCGAGCGATTCTCGGCGGGGCTCGGGCCGGCCGAGCGGGAGCGCGTGGCGCGCGAGCTGCCGCGGTGGCGCGCGCGTTCGCGCAGGCTCACGCCGCTCTTGAAATACCTGGCCGCGGAGAAGGCCGTGGAGATTGCCCGGCGCGCGATCCAGATCCACGGCGGCGTCGGGTACACGAAGGATTACGGCGCGGAGAAGCTTTTGCGCGACGCGCTCGTGATGCCCATTTACGAGGGGACGAGCCAGATCCAGGCGCTCATGGCCATGAAGGACACGCTGCTCGGTGCCATCAAGCGGCCGCGTGATTTCCTCGCGCGGATCGCGGACGCGCGGCTCGGCGCGTTGACGGGGAAAGACGAGCTCGATCGGCGCCTCGCGCGGGTGCAGGGGTATTCGCTTTCGGCGCAGCAGCACCTCCTCACGCGCACCGCGGCGGGCAAGCTGCGGACGCTGACGGTCGTGCCGTTTGCGTCCTGGCCCGACGCCTTGACGAAGGGCTGGGATCCAAAACGGGATTTTTCGCTCGCGATGTTGCACGCCGAGCGGCTCATTCGCCTCCTCGCGGACGAGGCCATCGCGGAGATTCTGGTCGCGCAGGCGAAAAAACATCCGGGGCGGCGGGAGCTTGCCGAGAGGTATCTCGATCGGGCCGAGCTCCGGGCGCGCGCGCTTCACGAGGAAATCACCACGACGGGCGGACGTATCCTCGCGATGCTCTCGCCCGAGGCCGAAAAGCAGGCCGTCGCCGCGGAGTAAAACCCATGGGTGTCTCGACGAAACACGTGCTTTCGCAGCTCCCGGTGCTGAAAGGAATGGGGCAGGCGGCGCTCGCGTCGCTCGTGCGTCGGCCGGCGAGCGGGATCGATCCGGAGCGGGGCGGGTGGCTGGAGGAGGAGATTCCGCCGCGGCCCGCGGAGCTCGTGCGCGATTACGTGCGGCACGTGGGCGGCGATCCCGCGTGGTATCGCGGACGCTTGCCGGCGCACATGTTTCCGCAATGGGGATTTCCCCTCGCGGCGCGGGCGCTCGCGGTGCTGCCGTATCCGCTGAGCCGCGTGGTGAATGCGGGCTGTCGGATCGAGCAACGCGCGATGTTGCCGGCAAACGAGCCGCTCCGCGTGCGGGCGCGGATCGATCGTGTGGACGACGACGGCCACCGCGCGCTCGTGACGCAGGTGATCGAGACGGGCACGGAGAGCGCGGGCATGGCGCTCGTGGCCGAGATGCGCACGTTCATTCCGCTCGAGAAGCGCGAAGGCAAGGAGAAGAAGGCGCGGCCGACGGTGCCGGCGGACGCGCGTGAAATCGCGTTTTCCCGCATCCCGGAGAGCGCGGGGCTCGACTTCGCGAAGCTCACCGGCGATTTTAATCCGATCCACTGGATCGCGCCGTATGCGCGCGCGGCGGGCTTCCGGTCGTGCATCCTGCACGGGTTCTCGACGCTCGCGCGGGCGGTCGAGGCCTTGAACCGGGCGCGGCTCGCGGGGGATCCGAGCCGGCTGCAAACCATCGACGTGCGGTTCACCCGGCCGCTCGTCCTGCCCGCGCGGGTCGGCGTGTACGTCGATCAGAATCGCGGGATCTGGGTGGGAGACGCCCATGGGGGCGGAAGTTATCTGGAAGGTCACTTCGAGGCGGAGAAGGGATCATGAGTGACGTTTTGCTCGAGATTGGTAGGAACGCCCGGGCGCGGGCGGTCGTGAATGCGCTTGGTTTGCCCATTCCGCTGCCGGTGCCGCTCCGGCGCGCGCGCGGGCCGTGGCGCGAGAGGCCCCTCGCGGACGCGAGTGTGGTCGTGGGCGCGTCGGCGGGCGCCGAGCTCGCGCCCGTGATTGCGGAGACGCTCGCGGCGGCGGGCGCGAATGCGTACTCGACCGGGTCCGATTCGATCGCGTCCGCGTTCGTGGAGCCGGGCGAAGCCTACGGCAGGCCTGCGCGCGCGCTTTCGGCGCTCGGGGACAACGAGCGTGTCGCGGGCGTGGTTTTCGATGCGACGGGGCTCCGGGACGTCGCCGGCCTTCGCGCCCTTTACGAGACGTTTCACCCGCTGGTCAGCCGCCTCGCGCGGTCGGGCCGCGTGCTCGTGCTCGGGCGGCCGAGCGGGAATGGGCCCGCGGCGGCGGCCGCGCAAGCCGCGCTCGAAGGGTTCGTCCGGAGCGTGGCCAAGGAGATCGGCCGCGGGGGCGCGACGGCGAACCTCGTGCGCGTGGAGAAAGGCGCCGAGGCGCGCCTCGGGCCGGTGCTTCGATTCTTGCTTTCGCCGCGATCGGCGTTCGTCTCGGCTCAGCCGTTCGTGGTCGATGCACGGACGAAGGTGTCCGACGAAAAACCGCCGTTCGTGCGGCCGCTCGAAAAGAAGGTCGCGGTTGTGACGGGCGCGGCGCGGGGCATCGGCGCGGCGACGGCGCGGCGACTCGCCGAGGAGGGGGCGCACGTCGTCTGTCTGGACAGACCGGGCGACGATGGGCCGACGAGCCAGCTCGCGCGATCGATTCAAGGCTCGGCGCTGCTCGTGGATCTCGGGGCGGACGATGCGACCGCGCGGATCGCGGATGTGGTGCGGGAGCTCGGCGGGCTCGACGTCGTCGTGCACAACGCGGGGATCACGCGGGACAAGACGCTCGGGCGCATGAGCGAGAAGCAATGGGACGAGGTGATCGGCGTGAACCTCGGCGCGGTCGTCCGGACACACGAGGCGCTCGAGCCGCTGATGCGCGAGGGCGGGCGTGTCGTGTGCTTGTCGTCGATTGCGGGGATCGCCGGCAACGTCGGGCAATCGGCGTATGCGGCCTCGAAGGCGGGGATCCTCGGGTTCGTCGCGGGGCTCGCGCCAATCCTGGCGGAGCGGGGCATCACGGTGAATGCGGTCGCGCCGGGGTTCATCGAGACGCGGTTGACGGCGGCGATCCCGGTGGCGGTGCGTGAAGCAGGGCGGCGCCTCGCCGCGCTCGGGCAGGGTGGTTTGCCCGAGGACGTGGCCGAGGTCATCACATTCCTCGCGAGCCCGGGGGCCGCGGGGATCACGGGGCGGACGGTTCGGGTCTGCGGAGGCGCGCTCATCGGCGCGTGAAGGGGAAATGGGGATGTCTGGAAAAACAGGGCGGCGGGCGGTGGTCGTGGATGGTCTGCGAACGCCGTTCGTCAAGGCATTCACGGATTTCACGAAGCTCGACACGATCGCGCTCGGCGTGGCCGCGACGCGAGGGCTTTTGAAGAAGGCGAACCTCGGGCGGCGGGACGTCGAGTCGATCGTGTGGGGCGGGGTCATCCTGCCGGGGACGGCGCCGAACGTGGGGCGCGAGATCGCGCTGGATCTAGAGCTCGATCCGGCCTGCGAGGCGATGACGGTGACGCGGGCGTGCGCGTCGGGCCTGCAAGCGGTGACGCTCGCGGCGGCGGCGATCGAGCGCGGCGAGGCGGACATCGTGATCGCCGGCGGGAGCGATTCGACGAGCAATGCGGAGATCAAGCTGCCGCAAAAGGTGGTGCACGCGCTCGCGCCGGTCGCGCTGGGGAAGGCCGATCCGAAGGCGATTCTCGGCGCGGTCGGAAAACTCGCGCCGTTCACGGACATCCTGCCGACGCGGCCGAAGATCGCCGAGCGGACGACGGGCGAGGTGATGGGCGAGGCGGCCGAGAAGATGGCGCGTCGAAACGAGATTTCTCGCGCGGCGCAGGACGCTTTCGCGGCGCGCTCGCATCATCGCGCGGCGGCGGCGATGGCGTCGGGGCGGTTCGACGAGGAGGTCACGCCGGTCGAGTCCGAAGGGAAATGGGTGCACGCGGATGGCCTCGTGCGCGCCGATACGAGCGAGGAAAAACTCGCAAAACTTCGGCCCGTGTTTGCAAAAGACGGCACGGTGACGGCGGGCAACGCGAGTCCTCTCACGGACGGCGCGGCGGCGGTGCTCTTGATGAGCGAGGAGAAGGCGCGGGCGCTCGGGTACAAGCCGCGCGCGGCTTTGACTTCGTGGGCGTACGTGGGCGTCGATCCGGCGGATCAATTGCTCATGGGGCCGGCGCTCGCCATTCCGAAGGTGCTCGACCGGGCCGGGCGCACGCTCGCCGAGATCGATCTCGTGGACCTGCACGAGGCGTTCGCGGCGCAGGTGCTCTGCGTGTTGAAGATGCTCGGCAGCGCGGCATTCGCGCGCGAGAGGCTCGGCAAGAGCGCGGCCGTGGGCGAGGTGGATCCGGCACGGCTCAATGTGCACGGCGGATCGATCGCGCTTGGTCACCCGTTCGGCGCGACGGGCGCGCGTATGGTGACGACGATGGCGAACGAGCTCGTTCGTTCGGACAAACGGACGGCGCTTCTCGGAATTTGCGCGGCGGGCGGGCTCGGGGCGGCGGCGCTGCTCGAGCGGATCGATTGACAGAGCGTCCCCCTCGGGACTAGGGACCGCAGCTCGCGTTCTTGGTGAACCAGTCCGCGAGCTTGCCGTCGGCCTCGACCTTGTCGAGCTGTTCGAGGATGGGCACGCGGCGGAATGCGCCGTCGTCCCGGAGCTCCCGATAGACACGCACGGCCGTCCGCAAGCCCACGACCTGGGTGGCTATCGGATCGGCGCGCGGGTTTTCGATCTGGTGCGCCGCGACGCCGAGGATCGTGTAGGCGAGCAGGATCGTCGCCACCGGGGAGTGGCTCTTCGGGTTCGGGCCGTCGATGTAATCGCGGAACCACGGGCAGAGCGTCACCTCGATGTCGGGGCTCGCCGAGGCCCACGCGACCGCGTTCGAGATGTGCTCGCGGCTCGCCTCCGAGAGCGGCGCCTCGCTCATCTTCTTGAACACGGTGGCGATCGCCAGAAGGCGCGGGCGCGGCAAGGATTCGCCCGGCGGGCCGAAGGGGTTTTCCGTGTCCCTCATCGCCTCGAGCTTTCTCTCCGCGGCCGGGCAGCCGTACATGTCGACGAAGACCTCGACCTCGCCGTCCGGACACTCGACGACGTACCTGTCGATGATGTGCCCCGTGTGGTTCGCGCCGACGTTGCCCGAGCGCGCCTGCCGCCCTTTTTCGGGATCGGCGCCGAGCGGCTGCGAACCGTCCTTGCACGTGTACTCCGAGATGAACGCGTAGCTGTCGACCGGGCCGCAGCGGGGCACCGGGTTCTCCTTGTCACGGCCGAGGTCCGGGTCCGTCGGGGTCCGCTTCGCCCTTGTCGTCGGTCTGTCCGAGCCCGCGTCCGTGCTTGCGTCCGCGTCCGCGGCCGTCTGCGGCGGGGTCGTTTGCGCGCCTCCGCCGCAGGCGATCGTGAACAGGGAGAGGCCGATTCCAGCGATGGGGAAGAGGAGTCGTCGGAGCACGGGGGACCTCGTGTTCGGGGGAAACGGCATGGTACAGCGAGGCCGCCCACCGGTGTCACTTTTTTCTGGGCGCGCGTTCGGGTCGCTTGTCGAGGACCCTTCGACGCCTACATTTCGCGTCCCCTGCGCGAAAGATCGCGCCGTATCCCGGAGACGAGAGAGCCCATGCGAGCCATTGCCATCGAACAGTTCGGAGGTCCCGAGACGCTTACGCCCATGGATCTGCCGACGCCCGAGCCCCGCCCGGGCGAGGTGAGGATCCGGATCGCCGCATCCGGCATCAACCCGGTCGACTGGAAAATTCGCGAGGGATACCTGGCGAAGGCCCTTCCACACCGATTCCCGCTGATCCCCGGCTGGGAGTGCGCAGGCACGATCGACGCGCTGGGCGCGGGCGTCAGCCGTTTCCAGCGCGGCGACGTGGTGTACGTATATACGCGCAAGCCCGAGGTGCAGGGCGGGACGTACGCCGAATTCGTGGTCGTGCCGGAGTCGATCGTGGCCGCGAAGCCGAAATCGCTGCTGCTCCACGAGGCCGCGAGCGTGCCCCTGGCGGGGCTGACGGCGTATCAGGCGTTGTTCCGGCGCGCGCCGGGCGTGGGGCCGGGGCGGACGGTGCTCGTGCACGCGGCGTCCGGCGGGGTCGGGATGTTCGGCGTGCAGCTCGCCAAGCACGCAGGGGCGACGGTGATCGGTACGGCCGGGCCCGACAACCAGGATTTCATTCGTTCGCTCGGCGTCGATCATCCGATCGATTACCGCGCGGGCGACGTGCGCGCGGCCGTCCGGGCGATCGCGCCCGAGGGCGTGGACGTGGTGTTCGATTGCGTGGGCGGCGAGACGCTTTCCCTGAGCTACGAGCTCGTGAAGCCCGGCGGGCGGCTCGTGAGCGTGGTGGATACGCCGAACGCGGACGAGGCGAGGGCCCGCGGGATCGAGGCGTATTACCATTTCGTGGAGCCGAACGCGGAGGAGCTCGCGAAGCTCGGGGAGCTCCTCGACGCGGGGAAGATCCGCACGCACGTCTCGTCGATCCTGCCGTTCGCGGAGGCTGCGCTGGCGCAGGAAAAGAGCCGCGAGGGGCGCACCCGCGGCAAGGCCGTGCTCGTCCTGTAAAACGGTCGTCCAGACATGCGGCCACGCGGGGGGTTCCGCGTGGCCGCGCGCGTCAGGGTTTTTCCTCGGGAGCCGGCGGCGGCAGGTTCTTGCCCCAGACGAGCTGGCAAGCCGCGACAGCGAGGCAAAGCACGAGGCAGAGGAGCCAGAAGAGCGGGAGGCCCGTCTTCGGCAGGAGGCGCGTGCTGATCGAGGGGGCGCCCATCGCGCCGAAGCTGAAGGTGAGCGAAAAGGCGCCCTGGTAACGGCCGCGGAGATGCTTCGGCGAGAGGTCGGCGACGATGCTCGCGTTCACGGGCGCGAAGATGATCTCGCCGAAGGTCCACACCGCGATCGTGGCCATGTAGGCCGGGAGCGTCGAGGCGAGCGCCACGGTGCCGAATCCAATGCCCGTCAGCGTCGCGGCGGCCGCGAGCAGGACGCCGCGCGGGACGTCCTTCACCCACCGCGTGACGAGCGGCTGGCAGAGCACGATGAGCAAGCAATTCGTGGCGACCGCGATGCCGTAATGCTCGGTGGTGAGGCCCTTCTGGCGCATGTCCTCCGGCATGGCCGAGAGGTGCTGGAAAAAGACCAGCGTGAGCGCGAGGTTGCAGAGGAGAAACGGGAGGTACTTGCCGTCGAAGAAGGGCGTGAGCACGCTGCCGCGATTGTCGCGGTGCGCCTCGGCCGGGCGGCTTTCGGGGACGGAGCGCCAGATGATCGCGGCGAGGACGAGCGTCGTGAGCGCGTCGCCGAGGAAAAGCGCGAAGAAGCTCCGCTTCGCCATGAAGCCGCCGAGGACCGCGGCGAACGCATACCCGAGGTTTACGGCCCAGTATTGCAGGGAGAACGCCTTCACGCGGTGCTCGGGCGGCACGATGTCGGCGACGAGGGCCTGGCTCGCGGGGCGGAACATGTCCGAGAAGAAGCCGAGGAAGACCGTGGCCGAAGCGATCTGCCAGGTCTCGCGCGCGAGGCCGAGGCCGATCATGAAGGCGGAGCTCGTGACGAGCGCGAGGAGCATCGTGGCGCGGCGGCCGAGGCGATCGGAAAGGGCGCCGCCGAGCAACGTGCCCGCGAGCGAGCCGGCGCCGAAGAGCGAGGCGATGAGGCCCGCGGTGGGGAGGTCGAGGCCTCGCTGCTGCGTGAGATAAACGAAGAGGAGCGGGACGACGAAGCTGCCCGCCCGGTTGACGAACATGCCGGCCCAGAGCGACCAGAACGCCCGGGGCAAACCGTCGGTGATGCCGGCAAAACGTACGGCGAGCGAGCTCATGTCCCGGTGTACCGGAACCGAAGTTCGTCGAAGAACGATTCCCTCACCCCCATCCCCTCTCCCTCTCGGGAGAGGGGAGAAAAGGCGTCGTTCACCCCTCTCCCGGAGGGAGAGGGGCCGGGGGTGAGGCGCATACAATTCACGATTGCCGCGACGGTGCCGCGCACGCGCGCGCACGTCAAGCGCGGAGCATCAAAAGGATCGGATGGCCGCGCTGATGCCGGGCGCGCCGCGGTTGCCCGCGACGTCGCCGTCGCCGCCCTTTCCGCCGTCGCCGGGTTTGCCCGTGGCGAGCGAGACGGCGCCGCGAAGCTCGGGCTCGGCGCCGACGTGGGCAATCACGACGGCAGGCCCGCCGAGGCCGCCGCCGCCGGGGCCACCCTTGCCGCCCGCGCCGCCCGCGCCGCCCGGACAAGCGTCGGGCGCGGAGAGGCCTTTTCCGGTGCCGCCCTTGCCGCCCATTCCGCCGGCGCCGCCGATCTGGCCATCGGCGCCGTTGCCGCCGCGGCCGCCTCGATGGACCGCGACGCGTCCGTCCCAGAGCACGATCGTCGATTCGATGCTGGCAATGCCGATGCTCGCGCCGCCGGCCCCGCCGCCCATGCCGCCATGTCCGCCGCAGCCGCCGGTGCCGCCGCTGCCGCCGCTCGCGCCGGCCCCGGGCGTCGCATTGGCGCAAATCGAGGCCGCGCCCCGCGCGCCCCCGGCGCCGCCGCCACCTTGGCCGGGCAAACCAAACCCGCCGGTGCCGCCCGCGATGCCGAAATATCCCGTGGCGTCGAGCCGGCCGAAACCCGCCGCGCCCGTGCCGGGCGTGCCCCGTGATCCTTGATTGCCGGGCGCGCCCTTGCCAGCCGCGCAGCTCCAGCCGCTCCCCGCGTCGCCCGCGCCGCCGAGGCCGAAGCTCGGCGCCGCGGGCGTGCCGAGCTCGCCGGCCTTTCCGGGGGTCGATTGCAACGAATCCGGCAGGATCGCGCCGCCGTCGCCGCCTTGTCCGCCCATGGTGACGCTGCCGCCCTCGCACATGCGCTCGACGCGCGTGCCGCCCGGGGTCCCGAGGTCGGGATCGGCGACGCAGGCCGCCTGGCCGTCGAGTCCGTCGAGGCCGTCGAGCGCGGGATCGGACGGGAGGCTCGCGCCATTCTCGCCGTCTTTGCCCTCCCCGGCGCGCACGTCGCAGCGCCAGAGCTCGGCGTGGGTGTGGTCGGCGAGCAGGGCGATCGACGATCCGCCGGGGCGGGTCGCGTCGGCGGCGAAGACGGCGAGGTCCTCGATGCGGGTCGCGAGCGGGCCGGGCGCGAGCACGAGCGGGACCTCGTCGGGCGAGCCATAGAGGCGGGTCTTTACGGTCTTGTCTTTCCAGCGGTAGCCTTCCTGGCAATCGAGGCCGCCGAAGACGCTGGCGCCGGCGGGCAGGACCAGGCGCTCGTAGAAGTCCTCGGCGCAGGCGTAGATGGGGCGGCCTTCGCCGGCGACCTGCGCGGCGTGGGCGAGGGTGCGGAAGGGGTTGTCCTGTGTGCCCGGGCCGTCGTCGTCGCCGAGGGTCGTCGAGACGAAGACGCCGCAATCGGCGGGGACGGGTCCGTCGTTCCAGGCGGGCACGCAGCGCGGGACCACGTAACGTTCGCCGGTGGCCCTCGTCTCGCAAATGGGGCCATCCGTGCATTCGGCTTCGGGAGCCGGGGCGCAGCTCACGCCGAGCGTGAGCAGGGCGAGGGGCAAAAGGGCGAGGCGCGCGGCCCCGCCGAGGTTTGTCGGCATGATCGATCGCTTCCGGAGTGGGCTTTGAAATGGAAGAGGACGGCGCTCGCAGCGAGCACGCGTCCAGGGCCCTCGTGGGCCGCCGGGCATCGCATCGCGAGCGCCGACGATTTGGATGACGAGGCATGGGTCCGGTTGCGGAAATCGCGGAAGGACCGCAAGGAGTGGAGCGCGTGTTCGGGACGATGTTGACGGGCCCCGGGCGGTGCTCTAGGAATGAGGAATCAATGAAAAAGGTTCTCGTCGGGACGTCGTTGATCCTCGGTCTTTGGGGCGCCGGGTCCGGCTGCACGGGCGAGGGCGGCGCGGGCGGGCGCGGCGGCACCGTGATCGACCCGAGCGAGCTGAAGGCATCGGTCGCCTTGGGGGACGTCGAGCTCTCGTGGGTGAAATCGGGCAAGCCAGCGTCGCGGATCGTCCGCGCCGAGAATGCGATGCCCAAAGGCCCGGACGATCCCATGGCGACCGTCGTTTACGAGGGCGCGGCCTCCACGGCGAGCGAGCCGCTCCGCAATCTGGTGGCCACGACGCCGGACATGCCCCGCACGTACCATTACGCCGTGTACGGCTGCGATGCGCCGGGGAGCTGTGGGGGCAGGCCGGCGACGGCCGAGCTCGCCGTGACGATCGGGCAGGCGCTCATCGGTGGCGGGTACAACCTCGTATGGCGTCACGCGGAGGCGGAGGTGTGCGAGGACGCGTTCCAGCTCGGGACGGCGGCCGAGACGTCGTCGCCGGGCTGGTGGAAGAGCTGCGATTCGAACTGCGCGACCGCGACGGCGCGGCAGCTCAATGCGACGGGCATCTCCCAGGCCGAGCAGATGGGGCTCGCCATCAAGAACCGAGGTTTTCCGTTCGGGCGCGTGCTCGCGAGCGAGTTCTGCCGCTGCATGAAGACCGCCGAGCTCATGAACCTCGGCCCGGCGGTCGAACCGAACCAGGACATCACGGGCTTCGCGTACGACGAGGGGAACCGCTGCGCGAACACGATGTCGCTCGTAGCGACGGAGCCTCCGCCGGGCACGAACGTGGCCATCGTGGGCCACGCGGGGCACCAATGCGGCGTGCTCGACGCGCTCCAGTGGGGCGAAGCCGCCATCTACAAGCCCGACGGCAGCGGCGGGTCGATCTATATCACGCGGGTCGATTCGACGAGCTGGGCCTCCTTGCAGTAACCTTTTCCCTTGGGGCCAGGCCCCGGGCAGGCGACGGTGACGCAGATGCTTTCCTTCGAGCCGAAACGAAAGACCCGGGTGCTCGTTGGCCTCGCGTTCCTGCCGTTCGCGCTCGGCGCCTTGTTTTTTCTGGGGGCGTCTTTGCGGACGGCGTCGATCGGGTCGAGGCTCGCGGCGCACGCGGAGCGAAGGACGGACGACGGGCCGATCGCGATCCGCGGCGAGCTTTCGCTGCTCAAAGCGTCGTCGTCCTCGCCGCTCGGCGCCCCCGCCGCGGGGTGGGTCGGGGCCGTCGGGCGCCCGTCCACGAGCGGCGGCGGCCGATTCGAGGTTTTTTGCGCCGTGGGCAGCTTCGACGACGTGGCCGTGCGCAGGAACGACGGGTTCGCTTTCCGGCTCGTTTTTGCCAAAACGAACGAGCGGGTGCGGATCGACGAGGAGGAGGACGCGGCGTGGCTCTTTGGCGACGATCCGCGGGTGGGAATCGCGGTCGCGTCGATGAAGGAAAAGGAAGCGACGGGGCTCGAGATCCCGGTTTCGATCCGGGAGGCGTGCGGCAAGGAGCTCGCCACGCTGGGGGATTCGGCCGTGTACCGGGAGCGTGTCCTCGCGGACGGCATTCCGGTGACGGTGCTCGGTTGCAAGCAGACGAATGACATCGTGCCCTGCCGGGACGGCCTGGATTTCGTGACGATGGATCCGCTCGATCGCGCCAAGGAGCGCATCGGAAGCAGGATGAGCCCGCTGCTTTTTCTCGGGGGGCTCTTTTCGCTCGTCGTGCTTTCGGCGGCCGGGTTTGCGGTGCTGTCGCTGGCGAGCCGTACGCGGAGGAGCTTCCGATGATCGTCACATTGCTCGGGGCGGGACTTCTGGTCGCCGGGAGCGCGCTGATCTTTCGGGCGCGGGAAGGGGCGGCGCTGGTGCTGGAGGTGTGGCGGCGCCCGACGAAGAAGATTGCGGAGATCGAGCCCGGGGTGGTGGAGCTCGCGGGGACGATTGCCGCGGCGGAGGAGCCGATCGACGGGCTCTCGCGGAAGGGCTGCGTCGCCGTGCGCACCACGCTTCGAGGGTTTTCCGGAGATGGGAAGCGCCGGCAGCGGCTCGGGGAGCGCTCGGTTCTGCGCGCGTCGCGGGCGGCGCTTCGCGACACGAGTGGCACGTGCGTGGTCGATCTCGGGGACGCGGAGGTGGTCGGGGACGAATGGGTGTCGCCGGCCGTGCGTGTGGAGGAGGCGCTATCGTCGTGGCCGCCGTGGGCGCGGGATCTGGTGCCGCCCGGCGCGACCCACGTGGAGGTCGAGGAGGCGGTGGTGCCGGAGGGCGCCGACGTGATGATCACGGCCGCGACGCGCAAGCAGGAGCGCGTGGACGGGTTTTACAGGGACGCACGGGCGCGCTGGGAGCTCGGCGGATCCGAGGAGATGCGTAGCCTCGTGACGGTGGGGGGGCAATCGCAACTGTTCCGGCGGACGGGCGGGGCCGTGGCGTTCGCGGTGGTGTGCGGGCTCGTCCTCGTCGTGCAGGGGATTGCGACGATTCTGGCGGGGATTCAGCTCTGAGGGGTTGCGACCTTACGAGGTGGACGGGGGAGGTGTGAAAGGGAGGCGTCAAAGAGCGCGAAACGGGGGCGGGAGGCTTCGGGGAGGAGCGCGTCTTCGCGCGGAAACGCGCGGGGAGGGGTCGACGGGAGCTTTTTGGCGAGGCTCGCCGTGCGGGGAGGGGTCCCCGCAGGAATTTCCCCGCGGGGAGGTCGGGGGGAGAGGGCCTCCCCGCGAGATTTTGTCGCCGAGGGGCGGGCGGAGGAGGGGTCCCCGCGGAGAATTGCAGGGCGGATTTTTGGCGGGGAGGTGTCGCCGGGGGGAGCGCGGCGCGGGGATTTTCGTGGGGAGGGGTCCCCGGGGTGGGCGCGGTTGGGTTCGGTCTGGTGCGGAGGGGGGCCGTTGACAGGGGTGGCCGCTGTGACCTGTCATGGTGGGCCTGGTCATGACCTTTCATCGCGTGCTCTCACCCTCGTCGCACCCTCGCCTTTGGGTCACCGGTGCCGCCCTGATGCTCGTGGGTGCTGCGCTGCGGTTCCTTCGGCGCGGGCTTCCGGTGCTCTTCGCTTTTTGCGTTTCGGCATGGCTCCTCGGGTGCGGCGCGGCGGGCGTACCCGCGGTGGGGTGGGCGCAGGAGCTCCACGGAAAGAGCGTGTTTCGCGTCTGCCGGCGTCATCCCCGCGTCGGCCCGAATGCGCGCTACTGGTACGAGCTCGGGGACGGAGTGCATCGACCGGCGTTCGAACCGCTCGAAAAGCTCCTGGAAAATCCTTCGGTCAAGGCCGTCTTCGTTCATGACCCCCACGCGCCGTCCGAGAGCCGGAAGCTCTTGGGGCTCGCGTACCAGGATCTGCCCTGCGACAAGCCGCCGCCGCCTCCGCCTCCGCCGGAGAAGGAAGTGGAGAAGCCGAGCGCCGAGGCACGCACGACCGTCCGAACCGTGACGCGGACGTCGGCGATAAGGCCCTGCGACAGGCCGAGAAACAGGCCTCCGGATCAGCGTTTCGTCGGGCAAACGGCTCCCACGCCCGCACCCACGCCTGGCACGAGAGTGCCGTGTCCGCCGCCTCCTCCCGGGAAAACGTATGAAGAACAGAAGGCCAGCTTGGCGCGGAGGGACGCCGAGGAGGAGGCGAGGCGCATCGGTGAGCGGATCGGACGCGAATGGGGGGCGACGCTTGGCAAAGCGGATGGAGTGAGGGACTCCATCAACGTCGTCTATTTGGGAAACTTTGGCTACGACATTCGGGACAAAGCCGATAGCCAAGTCTTCGAGGACATCCGGACCAATCTCGCCCAACAACTGGATGCAATCCCGGATTTGCCGACGTACGACGACGAGGGGCTCGCCAAGATCGCCTGGGAGGCATTTCTCAAGGGGTATGGCAAAGGCTGGGCGGATGCCGAGCTGAAATTCGCGATCCTGAACGCCCTGGCGGACGCCCTGTTGATGGTCGGCTCCGGGGGAGCGGCAGCCCTGGAGACCGCGGGGGCGAGGGTGCTGCGGGCCGCCCAGCAGAGGCTACGGAGCATGCCGGTGTTCCTGCCGAGCGCGGCCGGCGGACCGGGCGGGCTTTTGCGGCGGCCGAAGCTGCCGAGCGCGCCGGCTCCGAGCCCGCCGACGGCCTCGACGCCGCCCAATGGGACGACGGTCAAGACGACGACGCAGCCCCGCGCGGGGGGGAGTGCTGGCGGGCCGAGAGCTGGCAAGCTATTCACAGCAAAGGGTAAGGCAGAGATCGATGCGGCCAACGCTGCGCGAAATGGAGGAGTGAACGTTTGCGAGACATGCGGTTCCCAAGCCGTGCCCGCCCAAAAGTCACAGCGCGGCGTCCGCCCGCCGGGAAACGAGCGCCATCGTGACCACCAGATTCCTCGAAGCAAAGGTGGCAACGGAGATCCCTCCAATGGCCAGATCCTCTGCCGCGACTGCAACTTAAAGAAAGGCGACACGTTATGAACGAACAGCCGCATCCTGAGCACGTCAAGATTCTATTCGATGTCGAGAACGAGGACGGGACCGTCGATCTCGAGAGCCTGTGGGCAGTTCCCGTATCGAACGGCTACAGGATAGACAATATCCCGTTCTACGCCCGGGGCGTGGCATACAACGACATCGTGGCGGCCACACCGGATGAAGGCGGCATGTTGCGTTCTTCTGGGCTGGTCACGGCGTCCGGTCATAGCACTGTACGCTTGTGGTTCGAAGAAGAAGGGGATGTTCGCGTTGTGCGAGATCATCTGCGACAAATGGGCTGCGAGTCCGAGTTGGATCTGCCTCGGCTCGTTGCCGTCGATATCCCGCCGACTGTTCCCTACAACGACGTGCGCAAGTTCTTGGATGAACAGGAAGCTGCCGGGGTTCTCGAATACGAGGAGGGCTGCCTGGGGGACGTGTGATGACTGATCACCTCACACGGCCGGCGAGTGCAGCATCACGATTCACGCACCGGGGGGCAGAGCTTTCTTCTGGGGCCCAAGCTGACGAGTATGGACAAACACCCTGCCAAAGCTGCGATGACATGCAAATCGACGACCGCGGAGAACCCCTGAGCGAGCAGTCCCTCCAAGAGCTGGAGGAGAAGTTCGGCGTGCGCCCGCCCGAGCCCTATCGCCGGTTTCTGCCGGCCGCCCCACCCCGCCGCCGCGGACGAGAAGAGCACCGAAAACCTGGCCTTTTCCCGCGCTTTCCGCTACGCATCGGGCTCCCAGGATGAAGCCCGGAGACGTCGTCGCGGATCGGTTCGAGCTCGACAAAGTGGCGGGCTCGGGCGGCATGGGGAAGGTGTTTCGCGCGAGGGACCGCAGGACGGGCGGGCTCGTCGCGCTGAAGGTGCTCTGGGCCCACGCGCACGCCGACACCGAGACGCGCTTCGTCCGGGAGGCGGAGCTGCTCGAAGGGCTCGATCACCCGGGGATCGTGCGGCACGTGGCGCACGGGCTCGGCGCCGAAGGGGAGCCGTGGCTCGCGCTCGAGTGGCTGGAAGGCGAGACGCTGAGCGACCGGCTCAAGCGCACCGGGCTCGACGCCGCGGAGAGCGTGGGCGTCGCGCTGCGCGTGGCCGAGGCGCTCGGGGTCGCGCACGCGGCGGGGATCGTGCACCGGGATCTGAAGCCGGGGAACATCTTTCTCGTGGGGCAGAGCGCGACGGATGTGCGTCTGCTCGATTTCGGGATCGCGCGGGTCGAGGGCGGCGAGGCGCTGACGAACTCGGGCTACGTGCTCGGGACGCCCGCGTACATGGCGCCGGAGCAGGCGCGGGGATCGAAGCGAATCGACGCGCGGGCGGATGTGTTCGCGCTCGGTTGTGTGCTGTTTCATTGCCTGACGGGGCGGGCGCCGTTCGCGGCGGAGGAGATGCACGCGGCGTTGCTCAAGGTGGTGCTGGAGGAGGCGCCGCGGGTGTCGTCGCAAAGGCTCGGGGTGCCGGAGGCACTCGACGATCTCGTGGCGCGGATGCTGGCGAAAGCGCCGAAGGATCGGCCGCGGGACGGGGCCGCGGTGGCGGCGGAGCTCGCGGGGCTCGGGCTCATCGAAGGCTCGGACGCGATCGAGGCGAGCATGCGGCCGAGCGGGCTGACGGGCAAGGAGCGGCGCGTGGTGTCGCTCGTGCTGACGAAATTGCCGCCGGGCGAGCGGGCGCCGAAGGTTGGGGAGAGCGAGGTTTTCGCGCCGACGATCGAGCTTGCAGGGGCCGAGACGGCGATGGACGCGGAGAGCGGTCGGTCGAGGGCATTCGCGGCGATCGTCGAGCGATATGGGGGGCGGCTCGACGCGCTTTCGGATGGGACGCTCGTGGTGAGTCTTCTGTCGACGGGCGCGGCGACCGATCAGGCGGCGCGGGCAGCGCGATCGGCGCTGGAATTGCGGGCGGCGTTGCCGGAGGCGCCGATGGCGCTCGTGGCGGGCGCGGAGGTATCGTCCGAGGGGCTGCCGATGGGCGCGGTGATCGAGCGGGGCGTAAGGCTGCTCGGGAAGAAGGCGACGGCCGGCAAGGCGCCGCCGATCCGGCTCGATGACGTGATGGCGGGGCTGCTCGACGTGCGGTTCGATGTCGACGGCGACGAGGGGGGCCTCTATCTGCGCGGCGAGCGCGACGTGGCGGAGGCGGCGCGCACGCTGCTCGGCCGGCCCACGCATTGCGTCGGTCGCGAGAGCGAGATGGCCATTTTGATGGCGCTCGTCGACGAATGTTTCGAGGAGCCGCTCTCGCGCGCGGCGGTGATCCTGGCGGCGCCGGGCATGGGCAAGAGCCGGCTCCGGCACGAGCTTTTGCGCAAGGTGCGCGAAAAGCGGGATTCGGTCGGGATCTGGGTCGGGCAGGGCGATCCGATGAGCCAGAATTCGCCTTTCGCACTGGTGGGGCAAATGCTGCGCGGGCAGGCGGGGTTGTCCGGGGGGATGCCGCTCGATGTGCAGCGGCAAAGGCTCCGCGCACGGCTCGGGCGGCACCTCGCGGGCAAGGCGCTCGAACGGGCCGTGATGTTCCTCGGGCCCCTCGCGGGTGTGCCGCCGGCGGACGAGGAGAGCATCGAATTGCGCGCGGCGCGGAGGGATCCTTTGCTGATGGGGGATCAGATCCGGGCCGCGTGGGAGGATCTCCTGCGCGTCGAGACGGAAGAGCGGCCGGCGATGCTCATCCTCGAAGATTTGCATTGGGGGGATCGGCCGACGGTAAAACTCGTCGACGAGCTGCTCCGCGCGTTGCCCGAGCGGCCGATTTTCGTGCTGGCGCTTTCGCGGCCCGATCTGCCGGAGGTGTTTCCGGGGCTCTGGGAGGGGCGGCCTTTGCAGGAGATCCGGCTGAAGGAGCTGTCGAAGAAGGCGGCCGAGCGGCTCGTGCGGGAGGTGCTCGGCGACCGGATCTCGGACGTGATGGTGGCGCGGCTCGTGGAGCGGGCCGGGGGCAATGCGTTTTACCTGGAGGAGCTGATCCGCGCGGCCGAGAGCGGGCGGGCCGCGGAGCTGCCGGAGACGGTGCTCGCCATGGTCGAGGCGCGGCTCATCGCGCTTCCGCCCGAGGCGCGGCGGCTTTTGCGCGCCGGGAGCGTATTCGGGCAGGTGTTCTGGCGAGGCGGGGCCGCGGCGCTGCTCGGCGAGGGGACACGCGAGGACGCGCTCGGGCCGATGCTGACGGATCTCTGCGCACGGGAGCTCGTGGTGAAGCGGCCGCAGAGTCGTTTTCCCGCGCAGGAGGAGTATGCGTTCCGGCACGCGCTCGTGCGCGAGGCGGCGTATGCGGCGCTGACGGAGGCGGATCGCGCGCTGGGGCACGAGCTCGCGGGGGCGTGGCTGGAGGAGGCAGGGGAGCGGGACGCGGTAGTCCTCGCAGAACATTACGAGCGCGGAAAGGCAACGGCGCGGGCCGCGGCGTGGTACCGGCGGGCGGCGGAGCAGGCGCTCGAAGGGAACGATTTCCGGGCGGCGATCGAGCGGGCCGAGAAGGGGGCGCGGGGCGCGTCGCCCGAGGCGCGCGGGGAGCTCGCGTGGATTCAGGCGGAGGCGTATCGCTGGCTCGGGGAGGCGGCCGAGGCTTCGGCGCGCGCTGCGAGCGCAATGCAAGCGCTGCCGCGGGGGAGCGGGGCGTGGTACGGGGCGGCGGCGACGGCGGCGTCGATGCTGGTCCGGCTCGGGCAAAAGGACGCGCTGGAGACGCTCGCGGAGGCGGTGCGCGCGCCGGGCGCGGAGGCCATGGGCACGTCGGCGCCGGCGGTGAGCGCGGTGGCGCACGTGGCGGCGTCGCTGCTGCATGCGGGAGAGCACGCGGCGGCCGAGGTGCTCATCGGGCAGCTTGGAATGGCGGCGTGGCCCATTGCGGAGCGGGATCAGGGGGTGGCGGCGCGGCTTTACGCATTGCACGCGTCGCGGGCGCTCTGCACGGGGGATCCGGCGGCGTCGCTGCTCGCGACGGAGCGAAGCATTCCGGCGTTTCTCGCGACGGGTAACCGCAGGGATGCTTGCGTGGGGCGGGTGAACGCGGCGCATGCGCGCATTCAGCTCGGGCTGTTTGCCGAGGCGGAGCGGGATCTCGTGGAGCTGCTCGGCGAGGCGCGGCGGCTCGGGCTGTACAACGTGGCGGCGCTGGCGAAGCAGAACCTCGGGCCTGCGCTCGCCGCGCGCGGGGCGCTCGAGGAGGCCGGGCGGCATTTGCGCGAGGCGATGTCCGATTTCGCGCAGCAATCGAACCGGCGGCAGGAGGGGCGGGCGCGGATTTACCTGTCC
This sequence comes from Polyangium jinanense, assembly GCF_028435265.1. Taxonomy (GTDB): domain Bacteria; phylum Myxococcota_A; class Polyangia; order Polyangiales; family Polyangiaceae; genus Polyangium; species Polyangium jinanense. The sequence continues at coordinate 54,672 of NZ_JAGTJK010000008.1, forward strand.
GCATTGCTGCTCGCGCGCGGGGACCTGGAAGCGGCGGAGATCGAGGCCGAGGGCGCGGCCGAGGCGCTGGCGGCAATCGGGCCGCTGCGGGCGTTCGCGCTCGCGGCGTGGGCGCGCGCGCTGCTCGCGCAGGGCAACTGGCCGTCAGGGCTCGGCATTGCAGGGGCGGCGATGGGGCTTTTCGCGTCGCTCGGGGGCATGGAGGAGGGCGAGGCGCTGCTTCGGCTGGTGTATGCCGAGGCGCTGGTCGCGTCGGGGAGCGCGGCGAGCGGGAAACACGCGATCTTCCAGGCGCGGACGCGGCTCCTCGCGCGGGCGAACCGAATGACGGACGGCGCGACACGCGAGAGCTTTCTCGAGCGGGTGCCCGAGAATGCCCGCACGATGGAGCTCGGGCGCGAGCTCGGTGCCGGAGCCTGAGAAGTGCCGTGACCGCCTGACGCCGTAGGTTGGCGCGTGGTGCCTTGTGCCAGCGTGCGCCAGGGGGACGGCGAAACAAGGAACGAGCTTCGACGCTGAAATCGTACCTCGTGCCTCGGGCATGCGGTTTGCTCCGCTTCGGCTCCTCGCTTTGGAGGTCCTCATGAAACTACGGTCTCTGCGCTCGCTTTCCGTGCTTCCTTTGTTGCTGGGTTCGTTCGGCGGGACCCTCGCCGCTTGTATTGCCGTGGATAGCACCGGAATGAGCTCGGGGGGGTACGTCGACGAGGCGTCGGGCGGAAGCGGTGGAGGCGGGCCTGGGCCCGTGGGGTCGGTGGGCGTGGGCAGCAGCTCCTCGGGCGGGTCCCTGGGGGAGCAGCCGCCGCCGGATCCGGTCGTGCCCTCCCCAGGCGCGGACGCGGGCACGGACGCGGCCGCGGAGTTCACCTGCGAAGGGCTCGACAGCTCGAAGCCCGTCGTCCTTTATCTCTCGGCCGACGATTCCAATTCGATGGGCTCCCCCGTCCACGCGCGCGAGCTCATCGGCATGGGCATCACGCCGATGGCCCAGGAGATCCGCACGTACGAGTTTCTCAATTATTATCGGATCCAGTACGACGCGCCGGCCGCGGGCAAGCTCGCGCTCTACCCGGAGCTCGCGAATACCGCGGTCGCGAACGAGCTCGATTTCCAGATCGCCGTGCGCTCGTACGACGCAGTCAAGCCGCGGCGCCCGATGACGGTGACGTTCGTGCTCGACGTGTCGGGTTCGATGGGCGGCCCCGGCATCGAGCGGGAGCGGGCGGCGGTGAAAGCCATCGCCGCGAGCCTCGCCGAGGGCGATATCGTCAATGCCGTCACCTGGGACACGAACAACAACGTGGTGATGAGCGGCCACGTGGTGACGGGGCCGAACGATCCGGAGATCGTGTCCCTGGCAAACGGGCTGACGGCGAACGGCGGGACGGACCTGCACAGCGGCCTCGTCGCGGGTTATGGGCTCGCCGAGCAGCATTATGGTTCGGGGCGGCTGAACCGCGTGGTCCTGATCAGCGACGGCGGGGCGAACGTGGGCGAGACGGACGCCGCCTTCATCGGGGAGAAATCGAAGGACGCCGACAAGGAGGGCATTTACCTGGTCGGCGTGGGTACGGGGCCCGGCGGTTCGTACGACGATCGGCTGATGGATATCGTGACCGACAAGGGGCGCGGCGCGTACGTCTACCTCGACGGCGTGGACGAGGCTTCGCGCATGTTCGTCGAGCGTTTCGACGAGACGATGGAGATCGCAGCGCGCGGCGTGCAGGTCGAGCTGACGATGCCGTGGTACTTCCAGATGCACAAGTTCTACGGCGAGGAGTATTCGGAAAACCCCGAGGAGGTCGAGCGTCAGCACCTCGCGCCGAGCGACGCGATGATCTTCAATCAGGTGCTCAAGGCCTGCGACCCGGCGCAGATCGTCGCGACCGACACCATCACCGTGCGGGCGCGCTGGAAGACGCCGCTCACGTACCTCGACCAGGAGACGTTCGTGACGACGACCGTGGGGGACCTGCTCGCGGCGCAAAAGGCAGGGCTGCCCAAGGCGAAGGCCATCGTCGCGTTCGCCGAGGCCCTGAAGGCGCCGACGTCGCAGAACCTGGCCGACGCGCACGCGATGGCCGTCGCGGCGAACGTGAAAGGTGACGATCCCGAGTTGCTCGAGGTCGTGAGCCTCATTCAGAAGCACCCGCAGTATTGATGCCTCCGTAGCAACCTTAGGGGTTCTCCCGACGGTATGGAGGCCCGTTCGTACGGCTTCCGTCCATTCGCGGCTACTCATCCCCGTCCATTTACTGCTTTGCCAGATTCGGCGCGTCAGGGACATGGCGCTGGCTATATGTCCATGGTACCCCCTGAGACCATTTCAATTTGAACGACTCAACGGCCTTTTCGGCCGTGGGAGGGTGGCATGGACGGTGGTGGAGTCGACCGCGGACCTGCTGCTGAGGCGGCCATTTTGCGGACGCTGCTCGATAACCTGGACGTCGTCGTCTGGGCCGTCGATTCCGAGGGATACATGCGGTTTCACGACGGGAAAGCCGCGCGGCCCGAGGGAGATCTGACCGGGAAAAACGTTCATGATCTTTATCCGCCCGAGGTCAACGTATGGCTCGAGCGCGCGCTCCAGGGCGAGGCGCACCGCAAGATCACGGAGCCCGCGCCGGGCCATTTCTGGGAGAGCTGGTACACGCCGGTCAAGGACGCGAACGGCCAGGTCACCGGCGTGATCGGGATGTCGATCGACGTCTCCGAGGCGCAAAAGGCGCAGCGCGAGCTCACGCAAAAGCTCGAGGTGATCGAGCGGCAGCAGGACGTGATCCGGAACCTGGAGACGCCGGTGCTCGAGGTCTGGGACGGCGTGATCGCGCTGCCGCTCGTGGGGATCATCGATTCGAGCCGCGCCGCGCGCGTGATGAACGATCTGCTCTCCGCGGTTTCGCGCACGGGCGCCAGCTTCGTATTGCTCGATTTGACCGGCGTCGATGTGGTGGATACGGCGACCGCGAACTACCTCATCGGGATGGTGCGCGCCATCGGGCTCCTCGGCGCGTGCGGCGTCGTCACGGGCATCCGGCCAAACGTGGCGCAGACGATCGTGTCGATCGGAATGGATCTCTCGTCGTTGAAGACGCTCGGGACCCTGCGGCAAGGGCTGGCGTATTGCATTCGGCAAATGGCCGCGCAGAAGAAGGAGCCGGCGTTTTAGTCGACGTCCTCGCCCTTCCACGCCGCCTCGATGTCCGCCGTGTCGTCGAAGGGGAGGGGATGCAGGCGTCGAAAGGCTCTCCGAAGGAGCGGCCCGCGCGAGGCCGCTGGTGTTTCGTCGGGCGCACGATACGCTTGCGCGCATGACCGTGTCGCCTCCGCCCGTGCCGCCCGGCAAGAGCCCCTTTCATGTCCGCGGCTCGACGTATCTCGGGGTTCGCTCGTACATCGACGAACAGATCCCGGGCGGGCTCCCGGCCGTGCTCGCGCACGTGCCGGACGAGGCCGTCCGCGCATTCGCCTCGCAGGTATTTTTGCCCGTGGCCATGTACGACGTGCTCCCGCTCCGGTCCATCACGGAGGCGACGGCGCTCGCGGAGGGGATGTCGTACGAGGAGTCGGTGCGCGGGCGGGCTCGGATCGTCGCCCAGCGCGACATCCGCGGGCTCTACAAGCTGTTCTTCAAGGCCGTGTCGCCGGCGACGGCCGCGGAGCGATTGCAGCGCGCGTCGCTTCGGTATTTCGATTTCGGGGAGCTCGAGATCCTGGAGAAGGGCGCGAAGCGGACCCTGCTCGTCCAGAAAGGCATGCCGCGCTTTCTTTTGCCCTGGTACCTGCCCATGATCGAGGGATACACGGCCGTCGTCCTTTCGATCGCCGGCGCACGAAACCCGACGACGCGCGTGGAGCCGCCGCGGCGGGACGGGGAGCGCGAGGGGCTCGAGACGGTGTCGTTGCGAATCGAGCTCGCCTGGAGCTGAGCGACTCGCCCGTTCGACGCGGGTTTCCAGGAATGCCCGTTCGCAGCCATTTGCGCGAAGAGACGCAGAGTTTTCCCGCTGGCAAATGAAAAAGAGGCCGGGCGTCCTCGGAGATTCAGGGTAGAGTGGGGCGTCGAGGAGGCCCATGCGGCACGATTCCACAGGACGAACGTTCGCCCGGGAGAGCATTGCGGCGCAGGCGCTCGGCTGGGTGGACGCGGAGACGCGCGCGATCGTCGCGCCCATTCACCCGTCGACGACCTTCCTGCGAGACCCGGACAATCAATACCGGTCGGGCAGAGTCTACGGTCGGTCCGACAATCCCACGTTCGATCAGGCCGAGGCGCTGGTGACGTCGCTCGAAGGCGGGGCGCAGAGCATGCTGTTCGCCTCGGGAATGGCCGCGGCGACGGCCGTGTTCCTGAGCCTTTCGTCCGGCGATCACGTCGTCGTGCCGGAGGTGATGTACTGGTCGCTCCGAAGCTGGATTTGTGGCCCGGGGGAGCGGTTCGGCCTCCGGGTGTCGGTCGTGGACATGTCGAACCCGGAGAAGGTCGCGGCCGCGATCGAGCCGGGCAAGACGAAGCTCGTGTGGGTGGAGACGCCCGCAAATCCGCTCTGGGGCGTGACGGACATCGCCGAGGTGTCGCGGCTCGCGCACGCGGCGGGGGCGCTCGTCTGCGTGGACTCGACGTCGGCGACGCCGGTGCTGACGAGGCCGCTCGAATGGGGGGCGGATTTCGTGATGCATTCGGCGACGAAATATCTGAATGGTCACTCCGACGTGCTCGCCGGGACCTTGACGGCGGCGCATCCGAGCGATTTCTGGGAGCGCGTGCGGGTCACGCGGTCGCAAGTCGGCAGCATCGCGGGGCCGTTCGAGGCCTGGCTACTCGTGCGTGGAATGCGGACGTTGTTCCTGCGGGTGCGGGCGGCGTCGAAGAGTGCGCTCGCGGTTGCCGAGCACCTCGAGCGACATCCGCGGGTGCTCTCCGTGTTGTACCCGGGGTTGTCGTCGTTCCCGGCGCACGCGGTGGCGGCGCGGCAGATGGACGGGGGGTTCGGCGGGATGCTGTCGGTGCGGATCCGCGGCGGCGAGGAGGCGGCGGTGCGGGTCGCGTCGCGCGTGTCGCTCTGGAAACGCGCGACGTCGCTCGGCGGGGTGGAGAGCCTCATCGAGCATCGCGCGAGCGTGGAAGGGGAAGGCTCGCCGGTGCCGAAGGATCTGCTCCGGCTCTCGGTCGGGATCGAGGCGGCCGCGGATCTGATCGAGGATCTCGACCTGGCGCTCGGGGGCTAGCGCGGTTCTTGTGAAAACGCGCCCGTCGGTGCATCCTCGCGCCGATGGAGTCGATTCCGCCCTGGATTCTCGCCCGTTATCGTGACCTCGAGGGGCGGCCCCACGCGCCCCATGGCGGGGGCCTCATCAACCGCACGTTCCTCGTTGAGGGGCGCGCGGGGAAGGTGATCGTGCAGCGGCTGCACCCGGTGTTCGCGGGGGTGGTGAACGAGGACATCGACGCCGTGACCGCGCACCTCGCGCGAAAAGGCCTGGTGACGCCGCGGCCTCTGCGCACGGACGACGGCGCGCTCTGGGTCGATGACGAGGAAGGGCGGCCGTGGCGGGCCCTTTCGTTCGTGGAAGGGCAGAGCCACGACCGCGTGTCGGGCCCGAGCTTCGCGCACGAGGCGGGCCGCATGGTGGCGCGGTTTCACGCGGCCGTCGCGGATCTCGTGCACGACTACCGGCACGTGCGGGCGGGGGTGCACGATACGAAGAAGCACCTCGCCACGCTGGAAGCCGCGCTCGACGCGCACGCAGGGCATCGGCTGTTCGGCGAGGTCGAGCCGCTCGCGCGGCGCCTGCTCGCCGAGGCCGCCCGGCTTCCGGATCTCTCGAAGCTCCCGCTTCGGCACGTGCATGGAGATCTCAAAATATCGAATCTCATGTTCCAGGGCGAACAGGCCGTGTGTCTCGTGGATCTGGACACGCTCGGCCAGATGATCTGGCCTTTCGAGATGGGCGATGCGCTCCGGTCCTGGTGTAACCCGGCGGGCGAGAACGTGGATCACGTGGCGATCGACGCGGATACGTTCGGCGCGGCGCTCGCGGGGTACGGCGAGATCGCGCGTGGCTCGGGGCTCGTGTCGGCCGAGGAGGCGGGGGCGATCGTTTCCGGGCTCGCGACGATATGCCTGGAGCTCTCGGCGCGGTTTCTCGCGGACGCGCTGCGCGAGGTGTACTTCGGCTTCGACGCGCGGCGATTCCCGGCCCGGGGCGAGCACAACCTGGTGCGTGGCAAAGGGCAATTGGCGCTCTTCGACAGCGTACAGGCACAGCGCACGGGGCTCGAGCACGCGGCGCAGATCGCGCTGGGCTGAGTCACCGGCGCGGTTCGTCCTGCGGGAAAAGTTTGCCCTGCACGCACTCGGGTCTTGCCGCGGGATCGGATCCATGATCGTTTGCCCGGCAATATTTGACCATCCTCTGGCCCGAGTCCCGGAAGTCTCGTCTCTCGCCGCATGAGCGGCGGGTGCGGGGGACGCTTGCGACGTCGGCCGTCGAGGAGGCGTGGAGGGTATGATGATCAAGCGAGGTTTCTTCGGGGTGATGTGTGTCGGCGCGCTGCTCGGCCTCTCGAGTGTCGCCGGCGCCGAGCCCATCACGCAAAACACCGATCCCAACACGGTCGCTCCGAATAACTCGGTGGCCTGCGGTGACCCCACCGGCACGACCGAAAACTCCTTTTATCGAGCGTTCGATCTGTATGGCCTCGGCATTCCAGCGAGTGCGATTCGCAGCGTGCAGTTCGGTGTCCAAGGTGTGACCGGCGGCCCGAAGCAGGAGATCTTGGTCAAGTTCTACACGCTCAGCTCGACGATGCTGCTGGCGAACCTCGTCCCGTTCGGCTCGGCCGTCCCCGTGACGGTCCCGAATCAGCAGACGTCGCTGATCACCGTCCCCCTGAATCCGAACCTCTCCTTCGATACGCAGGACCAGATCGTCGTCGAGATCAACGCGCTGGATGGCCAGCCGACCGGCACCTCCTTCTACATCGGCTCGAATGCCGCCGGGCAGTCGGCGCCGAGCTACATCCGCGCGGAGGCCTGCGCCATGTACGGCCTCGACGAGATCACGGATCTCGCGGTGGCCGGCTTTGGGGACATGCACATCCTCATGACGCTCGACGTCGGCTTCTGCGGCGACGGCCTGGCCGAGGCCCACGCCGGCGAGACGTGCGACGACGGCAACACGGACAGCGGCGACGGCTGCGATTCGAACTGCACGATCACAGCCTGCGGCAACGGCGTCGTGACGGACGGCGAGGCGTGCGACGACGGCAACACGGACAGCGGCGACGGGTGTGACCTGAACTGTACCCCGACCGCCTGCGGCAACGGCGTGGTGACGGACGGCGAGACGTGCGACGACGGCAACGCGGACAGCGGCGACGGGTGTGACGTGAACTGTACCCCGACCGCCTGCGGCAACGACGTGGTCGCCGGCGGCGAGACGTGCGACGACGGCAACACGGCAAACGGTGACGGCTGCGACGCGAACTGCACGCCGACGAGCTGCGGCAATGGCATCGTGACGGGCGGCGAGCTCTGCGACGACGGCAACACCGTGGGCGGCGACGGCTGCGACGGCAACTGCCTCAACCCGAGCTGCGGCAATGGGTTCGTCGGCGTCGGCGAGACGTGCGACGACGGCAACGACACGAACGGCGACGGCTGCGACGTGAACTGCACGGCGACGGCCTGCGGCAACGGCGTGCTCACGGACGGCGAGGTCTGCGAGGACGGCAATACGGCAGATGGCGACGGCTGCGATTCGAACTGCACGCCGAGCGTCTGCGGCAACGGCATCGAGACGGCGCCGGAGGAGTGCGACGACGGCAACACGATCGATGGCGATGGCTGCGATTCGAACTGCAAGCTGCCCGACTGCGGCAATGCGATCGTCAACGAGGGTGAGGCCTGCGACGACGGCAACAAGAGCGACGGCGACGGCTGCGATTCGGACTGCTCGGTCACGGCGTGCGGCAACGGCATCCAGACGCTCGGCGAGGAGTGCGACGACGGCAACGAGGTCGACGGCGACGGCTGCGACACGACGTGCAAGTCGACGGCGTGCGGCAACGGCATCGTGACCGACGGCGAGGACTGCGACGACGGCAACGAGGTCGACGGCGACGGCTGCGACGCAAACTGCACGGCGACAGGCTGCGGCAATGGCGTCGAGACCGACGGCGAGCAGTGCGACGACGGCAACACGACGGACGGCGACGGCTGCGACGCAAACTGCAGGGTGGAGTCGAACGGCGAAGGCGGCGCGGGCGGCGCGGGCGGCGCGGGCGGCGCGGCCAGCGGCGGCGAGAACGTCGAGGGCGGCTGCGACTGCAGCGTGGCGGGCGAGAGCGACACGAAGACGTCGCTCGGCCTCTTCGGCGCGCTCTTCGCGGCCCTGCTCGTGCCCTTCCGGCGTCGTCGCCGGGCGGCGCGAGCCTGATCCTCACGGAGAGACTCCCTCACCCCAACCCCTCTCCCTCGCGGGAGAGGGGCTTTTTTTCTAAAATTGTGACCATTGCGGAAGTCGGTGCGTCCCCGCGAAAAGCATGGACGCCGCCATCGGTGGCGGGCTATGTTCGCCTTCACGCGCGCTTCTTGCCGTGATGAAAGCGAGATTCCCATGAGAATGCTTCTTCCCGTGGTCGCCATTTCTTTGGCAATGGTCGGTTGCTCGAGCTCCGGGAACGTCGACCTGGGGGCAGGGCCCGCTGGGCCCGGTGGATCGGGCGGAAGCGGTGGGAGCGGGGGCAGCGGTGGGAGCGGAGGCAGCGGCGGGAGCGGCGGCGGCAGCGTGAGCGAGAAGTCCTATACCGTGACGTTCGACCCCGTGAAGGTGCCCGCCGGGACGGAGCGGACGCAATGCGTGGTGAAGCGGCTCGGGAACGACGAGCTCGTGCGGGTTCACCGGATCCAAAACGTCCTGCCCACAGGCTCGCACCACCTCATCGTGTACCGGACGAACGACACGGTGGAGCAGCTCGAGCCGTTCGATTGCCAGCCCTTCGCCGACACGCTCGACCCGTCGAAGGGCGCGCCGGTGATGATCACGCAGAAGCACGAGGATACGCTGACGCTGCCGGACGGCGTGGCCTTCACGATGCAGCCGAACCAGATGGTGCGGCTCGAGATGCATTACCTCAACGCATCGCTGGCGGAGATCGAGGTGGGGGCGACGTCGACGTTCTACACGATGAAGGAAGCAGACTTCAAGGACGAGGCCGATTTCCTCTTCATCGGAAACCCCGACATCAACATCGCGCCGCATTCGACAGCAACACTCGGGCCGACGTTCATGAAGCTGCCCTCGGACCTCGTCGGCTCGAAGTTCTTCGGGATCACGGGGCACACGCATCAATGGGGCAAGAACGTGACCGTGGCGTCGGCGCCGTCAGCAAACGGGCCAGATACGAAGGTCTACGAGGTGGATGGCTGGATCTGGAGCGAGCCGCCGACAGTGGTTCACGACCCGCCGTTCCAGATTCCCGAGGGCGGTGGCTTCCGATTCACGTGCTCCTGGGACAACCAGAGCAACGAGCAGGTCGGCTTCGGAGAGTCGGCAAACGACGAGATGTGCTTCTTCTGGGCCTACTACTACCCGAGCAAGGGGTCGCGCGTCTGCGCACACACGGACCAGATCGGCGGCGGGCTCGACGTGTGCTGCCCAGGCGATCAGCTGTGCGGGCTGCTGTTCTGAGGGCGTAGCGCCGGGGTTTCACCCCGGGCCCCGACCAGGGGTTGTCCACCCCTGGACCCGGACCAGCGCAAGCGCTGGACCCGGGGTCGATGAACTGCGCGATGCGCAGTTCATCGAACAGGCCGAGGCAAGACCGGCGAGCGACCTTGCCAGTCAAGACCGCAGCGCCGCCGCCTCGGCTGGCAACACCGCTCATGGTCTTGCCACAGTCCCGTCCGAGAAACCGCGCATCGCGCGGTTTCTCGGCCCTCGGTCCAGGCCGTGCCTGGTCCGGGGTGCAGGGGGCGGACAGCCCCCTGCTGGGGTGCGGGGCAAAGCCCCGCTCCGCCCCCTCACCAGCCGCAGGTCTCGCCCTTGCTCTCCTCGCGGATCCACTTCCGCAGCGGCTCGAAGTATTCGAGGATCGCGCTTGCGTCGCCCTGGGTCTCGCCGGAGATTGCCTTCATTGCCTCTGGCCAGGGCTTGCTCGCGCCCATCGCCAGCATGGCCTTGAGCTTGTCGCCGGCTGCCTTGTTGCCGTAAATCGAGCACGTGTGCAGCGGGCCCGTGTGACCGGCCGCCTTGCAGAGCGCGCGGTGGAACTGGAACTGGTAGATGTGCGCCAGGAAATATCGCGTGTAGGGCGTCCCGCCGGGGACGTGGAACTTCGCGCCGGGGTCGAAATCCTTTTCGCTCCGCGGCACCGGCGCCGCGACGCCTTGGTATTTCTGGCGCAGATTCCACCACGCCTCGTTGTACTTGTCCGGCGGCGTCTTGCCCGCGAAGACGTCCCAGCGCCATTGATCGATGAGCTTCCCGAACGGCAGGAAGGCGATCTTCGCGAGCGCCTGCTTCATCAGGAAGTTCGTCTCCGCTTTCGGGTTCTCCGGGGCGTCCTTGAGCAGACCGATCGTCTTCAGATACCCAGGCGTCACGCTGAGCGCGATCGTATCGCCGATGCCCTCGTGGAAGCCGTCGTTCGCGCCCGATTGGAAGAGGACCGGCAGCGTGTGGTAGTAGACGTAGTAATAGTTGTGGCCGAGCTCGTGGTGGATGGTGATGAAATCCTCCTCCTTCGGCTCGATGCACATCTTGATGCGAATGTCGCCGGCGTACGTGACGTCCCAGGCGCTCGCGTGGCAGACGACCTCCCGGTCGCGCGGGCGCACGAACATGGAGCGCTCCCAGAACGTCTTCGGCAAGGATTCGAGGCCGAGCGACGTGAAGAATCGCTCGCCCATCTTCACCATTTCAATCGCGTCCACCTTCTTGTCGACGAGCGCCTTCGTCACGTCGATCGACGCTTCCTTCGGGTACGGCGTGACCAGGTCGTAGAGGTTCGACCAGTCCTGCGCCCACATGTTGCCGAGCAGGTGCGCCGGGATCGGGGCCTTTGCGCCGATCTTGTCCTCGCCGTAGAGCTTGCGGAGCTTCCCGCGGACGAGGCAATGCAGCTCGTCGTAGAGCGGTTTGACCTGGGTCCACAGGCGCTCGGTGTCGGCCTCGAAGGCCTCGGGCGTCATGTCGTAGCCGGCCCGCCAGAGCGCGCCCATGTCCTTGAAGCCAATCGAGCGCGCGCCCTCGTTGCCGAGCTCGGCGTAACGCGTGTACCGCTCCTTGATCGGCGGCGCGATCGAATGCCAGCCCGTCCAGGCGTCGAGCAGCTCGTCGTACTTGCGGCTCTTCCCCATGATGTTCGACAGCTCGTCGAGGTTCAGGCATTTGCCCTCGAGCCGCGGCGGGCAGTATTTGCCCTTGCCGTAATCGGCCTCCATCGAGACGGCGATCTGCGCGAGCTCGGCGCGCTTCTTCGGGTCCGGCGGCGCGGGCAGCGTGCTCGACAGCTTGATGAGCTTGAGCTGCCGCGCGACGGGCTCGTCGAGCTTCAGGCCGTCGAACCGGGTCGCGCCCGTGATCGCCGTGCCGAGGTATTCCATGTTCGCTTCCTCGGCTGCCGCCGAGAGCGCCGTCGTATCGTCCGTGATGTACGTCTTGTTCACCCAGGCCGCGCGTGCCGAGGCGGTCCAGAGTTTCTTCAGGTCGTCGTTGACACGGAGGGTGAACCCGTGCGCCTCCTCGGCCGTGGGCGGCTTCTCGGCCGCGGGCGCCTGGGTTTGCCCCGGCTTGGCCGTCGGGGCCTGGGTCGACGTGGGCGGGGGTGGCTCGGAATTACACGCGACGACGGCGGCGGCGGCGAACGCGAGCGGGAAGGTGAGGGCGAGGGAGGCGTAGGGGCGTAGTTTCATGGACCGGGCTCCGAGGTTTTGCCCGGTATAATCCGGAAACTAGGCGTCGGGGAAGAGCATTGCGAAGGCGCCCGGCGAAAGAAGATTGTCGCAGACGAACGTGGCGCCGGCCTTCGCGAGTTCTCCCGGGACGAACCTGCCCGTGCCGACGGCGAGCGACTCGGCGCCGATGGCATGCGCCGCCGCGATGTCCTTGGGCGTGTCGCCGATGACGACGACGCGGCAATCGCCCCGGTCCCTGCCGAGCTGCTCGGCGCCGCGCCGGGCGCCGGCATCGAGGATCCGGGCGCGTTCCTCGGCGTCGCAGCCGAATCCGCCGAAGGAGAAACGATCGAAGAGGCTCGCGCGGTCGAGCTTGATACGGGCGCCGTCCCGAACATTGCCCGTGCCGAGGCCGAGCGCGATGTGAGGAACACGAGCGGCTCGATCGAGGACGTGGTCGATGCCGGGGTGGGTGACGTAGCCGGTGGAGGCGGCGACCTCGGCGACGAGGGCTTCGAGGTAGGCTTCGAGGACGCGGTCGATCGAGGGTTCGTCGGCGCTCGCCCCGACGGCGTCGAGACCACGGCGGACGATGGCGCGATCGGTCATGCCGTCGAAGGAGAAGTGCGCGCACGCATCGGCCCGGCCGGTGACGCACTCGAAGGCGCGCTCCATGGAGCGACGGCCTGCCCCGCCCGTGTCGATGAGGGTGCCGTCGATGTCGAAGAGGAGGATGGTGGGTTGCACGGGCGGAGTATGCCAGAGACGAAGGATCGTGCTCCCCGCGGCGTGCGACCGGCTGCTCGGGAAACGAGGGCGCCGCTCAGGCGCGGCCGGCGCGCCGCGCGAGCTCGTGCAGGTCGGGGGCCCCGGTGGGGAGGTCGCCGGGGAAGCCCATGCAGGTGAGCTCGAGGTGATTGCCAAAGGGATCGTAGAAATAGAGGGACGCCTGTCCGGGTGAGCCGAGCCGGCGCGGCCCTTCGGTGGCGACGCCGTTCGCTTCGAGGGCGTTTTTCATCGGGACCATGTCCTCGGCCGCGACGGCGAAGGCGATGTGCGGGTGGTCCTGCGTGGCCGCCGGCCAGCCGTGGCCCTGCGGGAAGAGGTCGATCCGAGCCGTGCCGAGCTGGATCGTGATGTGGGTGCTGCGCGCGGCGTCACCTGTGCGGCCGAGCGAGGCGAGGAGCTCGGGGGTGACGCGCATGAGGACCTTCGCGCCGAGGAGGCCGACGTAGAAACGTTCGGCGACCGCGAGATCGCCGACGGGCAACGTGAGGTGATCGATTCCGTGGATGCGGCCCGCGAAGGGGCTTTCTTGGATATCGCTCATGATGTGACCTCCCCGAAGGGGATTCGTGAAGCCAGGGGAGGGCGACGTCCAATCGTTTCGTGCGAACGAGGATGAGCGTGGATTGTCGGTCGTTATGGACATACCTCCGGCGAGGCAAGGGCATCACCCCGAAGTCCGGTCGACAGGGCGCAGAGATGAAGGCGACCATGCCGACGCGCTGTCGATCGGGCGCGGGGATGAAGGGGACTACGTCGACGCGCTGTCGATCGGGCAGGGGGGATGAAGGCGACTACCCCGACGCGCTGTCGACAGGGCAGGGGGGATGAAGGGGACTACGTCGACGCGCTGTCGACAGGGCAGGGGGATGAAGGCGACTACCCCGACGCGCTGTCGACAGGGCGTGGGGATGAAGGCGACTACCCCGACGCCCGATCGATCGCACGCGGGGGTGATCGTGAGAACGTCGACGCCCGATCGATCGGGCACAGGGATGACAAGCGGGAGCCCCCTCCCTACTCCGCCGCGCGGAGAGGGAGGGAGGGGGAGGGGGAGGTCACTTCGGGGGCTTCTGCGCGCAGAACCCGTCGATGCACTCGTCGGCCGGGTTGCAGCAGTCGGCCTTCGTGGTGCAGGCGTTGCCGGTCTCGGAGCAGGAGCCTGGCGGCGGGGGCTCGCCGCAGACGTACGCGCCGCTCGCCGGGTCCTTGACGCACTGGCCGAGGCAGCAGTCGGCGCCCGTGACGCAGGTCTCGCCCTGCTCCTTGCAAGGCTCCGGCGCCATGTACGCGTTCTCGGAGAGGCCGCAGCCCTCCTGCCCGCGCATGTAGAAGGGCGGATGCGAGGGATCACCCGCCGTCGGCGGGTCGTCGATCGCCGTCATCCAGAGCTGCTGGCGGTTCGTGTTGACCAGCGTGTTGCCGTAGTCGCGGCGCGAGATGAAGACGAGCCAGTAATACCCGCCCGCGCGCTGCGGCGCGAAGACCGGGTTGAAGCTCTTGTTGTCGCTGGAGGCGATGGCGAGCTTCTTCAGCTCCGTGCCGTCGGGCTTGACGAGCCAGAGGTCGCCGTTGCCCGTCGAGCGCGAGCCGGACGTGGGGCGGCCGAACGCGATATACTGGCTGTCGGACGTGAAGCTCGGGTACGCCGGGCGTCCGCTGCCCGCGGCCTGCGAGACGATGGGCTGGACGTTGCTGACCGTGACGCCGTCGGCCGCGACGTCGCCCGCGGCGAGGTAGCCGCTCGACGCGTCGAAGACCCAGCCGCCGCCGCCGAGGCCACAGATGGCCGCGACCTTGTTCCCGTCCGGCGACCACGCCGGCTCGCCGCAGCCGGTGCCCATGGCGTTGCTGTTGAGCACGGCGCCGCCGGCCGCGTTGACGATGCGCAGGATGGCGTTGCTCGGGTTCAAGGCCGCGTCGTTGCTGACGAGGATCTTGTCACTCGTGTGGTTGAAGGCGCTGAACGTGCCGCCGAGGCCAGAGCCGGGCGGGATCGCGCCGTATTGCGCCGGGACCTGCGTGAGGTCGACCGTGATCTGCGGGAAGGGCGAGCCCGTGTCGAGCGTGGCCATCATCGTCTTGCCGTCACGGCTGACGCTGTGGCAGCCCCAGCAGCCGCCGGGGTTGAAGAACTCCTCGGGCGTGGCGGAGTCGGGCTTGATCTTGAGGATGCGGCCGTTCGAATTGCCGCCGCAGGCGCCGGGCAGCTCCCAGTAATACACGGCGCCGCGGACGCGGCCCTGCGCGACGTGCCAGACCTGGCTCGTGGGCGCATACGCGCCGCCGCCGGGCGCGAGGCGCGAGAGCTGCACCATGATCGGGTCGCTCTGCGCGCCCGTGCCGGAGGAGCCGATGTACTCCCAGTCTTTCTGGTCCATCAGATACCGAGCCGGCGCGCCGGTCTGGAAGTACGAGACGTACTCCATGTGCTTCTCGGTGATCTTGAGGCGGTAGATCTCGGTGCCGGAGGCGCCGTTCCACTGCATCTCGGGCGCGAGGACGCCGAGCGGGAAGACGGTGTCGTGGTACGGGTAGACGATCGACATGCCCGGGTCAGGGCCGATGGGGTTGTCGAAGGCCGCCTGCTGCGCAGGATCGAGGCCCGCCCCGTTGACGGTCTTCTTGACGTTGACCGTGACGTTGGTGTTCGCCACGGCGTTGCTGAGCTTCGCCGTGAGGACGCCGGTGCCGCCAACATTGCCGGTCGGCATGAAGGTCGCGCCGGTCATGTCGCCGATGTCCGGCCGCTCGTAGACCCACGAGACGAGGTTCGTCACGTCCTGGCCAGCCTGGGTCTTCACGGTGAAGATCTGGGTCGGCTTGTTGAGGTCGATGACGTTCAGCGTGGGGTTGAGGGGCGTGATGATGAGCGCCTGGACGTTCGGGTCGCCCCCATTGCCGCCCGAGCCGCAGTTGAAGAGACAGCCGCCTTCGCCGCCCCCTCCCCCCTGACTGGTGCTGGTGCTGCCCCAGTCGCCGGCGTCGCCGCCGTCGCCTCCATTGTTCGAGCTGGTGGCGCCGCAGCCATAAGCGAACATCGCCGCGCCGAGCGAGCTCACGATACCAAGGAATGCAAAGCGTCCGCGCATGCCCATCTCCCGGTGTGGGTCGCCGGCCGTGCCTGGCGGGCGAGAAGCCGCAAGATACCACTGAGCGGAGGAGCTCTGCAGGGCGAAGTGGCAATTTTCCGGCGGAGAGGGCCAGTACGCCGAGCAGAGCCGTCGCGCCGGGGCGCTGCCCCGGACCCCGCGGGGGCTGTTCGCCCCTCGACCCGAACCAGCGCAAGCGCTGGACTCGTGGTGGAAGAACTGCGCTTCGCGCAGTTCTTCCAACGGGCCCGTTGGACCGCGTCGCCCATCGACAGGGCAGCGCGGCTGTCTTGCTTGGCAGGGTGGTGGGTGGTCTTGACTCGGCCTGTTCGATGAACTGCGCATCGCGCAGTTCATCGACCCCGGGTCCAGCGCTTGCGCTGGTCCAGGTCCAGGGGCGGAGAGCCCCTGGTGGGGCCTGGGGCAACGCCCCAGCGCAACGGCCCCCGTCAGCGGGAGGTGCGGCGGCGAAGCGCGAAGGCGGCGCCGAGGAGCAGGGCTGCGAGGGGCGCGCCGGAGGAGGGGGCGGGGAGGCCGGCGACGCGGCAGCCGCAGCCACCTTGCTTGGGGGCTTCGGCGGGGGGCGCCTCGGTGGGCGTCTCGCCCGTGGCTGCGGGCTCCGTGGGCGCCTCGGCGGCGGCGGCGGCGGGCTCGCCTTCCTTCTTTTCGGCCGAGGCGTCGTCCTTCTTCTCCTCGGTGGGCTTCTTCTTCTTTTCGCCTGCGAAGACGATGGCGCGACGATCGACGACGGGGTTGTCGCCCTTCAGGATGAGCTTGATGGTCTGGCCCATCTGGGCGCCGTCGGTCTGGCGGGTGATCTTGAGGTCGTATTCGCCGGCCTCGAAGCCCTTGTCACGACGGATCACGAAGTCGAACTTCGTGATGTTGAAGACCTTGCCGCTCGCGTCGGAGAAACCGACGTCCATGCTCTCGTTGATGCTCGGCTGGTTCTTCAGCGGGAGCTTTGTGAGCAGCGGGCGCTCGGGGGACTGGTCCGTGAGCGAGCGCTCGTAGAGCACGGTGGGCGTGAAGCTGAAGATCATCGGGATGTACGCGATGTCCGGCTTTGCCCCGTAGTTGATGGTGAAGTTCAGCTTCCACTTGCCGTTGACCTCCTCGGGCTCGCGCGTGGCGAGGGCGACGGTGCCTGCGGCGCGCGCGTCGGTCGGCGCGAAGAGCACGAATGCGAGCGCGAGGGCGGCGAAGAGCGCGCGGAGGATCGCCGCACGACGAGGCTGTGGCTGCAATGCGAGCGCTGATTTCATGGTGGGACCAACCTATCAGGTTCGAGGGATCACGGGAACCAGAGGAGCTTGTCCTCGGCGCCCTTGTAACAATCGGCCTGGGCTTGCTCCTCGTTGTCGCCGCAGCCGCCGCCTAGGCAACTCGCGATGTCGTGGAGCGCGGAGGCGTTGTACCGCGTGGTGAACATGGCCTGCTGCGCGGGCTCGAGGCGCTTCATGGCGGCCTTGCACTCGGCGAACTCGACCTTCTCGCAGCGCGTGGCGCGGTTGCAGCGAGCGTCGATGACCTCGTCGACGCCGGGGCCGCTCATCGGGAGATCGACGAGGGCCTTGTCGTTGCACTCGGAGAGGAGGAGGGCGCGATCGGCGGCGGCGGGATCGCCGGACGCCTTGGCCTCCTCGACGCGCTCGAAGTAGCACTTCGTCATGACGCGGATGTAGGCTGCTGAGGCGGTGGGGGAGGCCGTGCGGCACTCGGTCATGCGATCCCAGGCGCCGCCCGGGCCCTCGGACTTGGCGAGGGCGTCGCACCACGCGGCCTGCGCGGTGGTGACGTCGGGCCGGTCGGGGTAGTTCGCGTTGCCGCCGCAAGCGACGATGGCAAAGCCGGTGACGAGGAGGGCCACGGCGCGGCGGGCCGTGCTCCGGCGATCCTTCGGGGTGGAACGGACGTCGTGCATGGCGCGACGGTATCATGCACGCGCCGGGCGGGACGAGTTCGTCTGCTTGGATCGATGTCCTAGCCGCCGCGGATCCGCGCGAGCACGGCCCGCGCCGTGGTCGAGAGGCCGTCCGGATCGAGCGCCGCCTCCACGACACGTTGCCTGCGCGCGAGCTCGAATGCTTCGGCCCGGCCCGCCTCGTCGAGGTCGTGAAAGGCCGGGTGGGTTCGCACCTCGCCGAGTGGGCCGCGGGCCCGGTAGGCGCCGGCGAGGGCCTCGATCAGCGCGTCTCGGTCGTCGCCCGGGTTGCCGCTCATCGGAGCTCTGCCTCCAGGTTGACGTGGTGCTTCTCCAGGCACTCGGCGAGCAATTTGCGCGCGCGGGTGAAGTTCTGGAGGAACGTGTTGATGCGCATCCCGAGCCGCTCGGCGAGTGTCTCGTCAGGCTCGGCGCCTCCGCTCGCGAGGCGGGCCCCGAGGACCTCGGCGGGCTTGTCGGGGAGTTTTTCGTGGCAATGCGCGATGAGCTTGCGCAGGAGCGGGTCGGGGGCGCGGGGCTCGAAGGTCTCGAGGCGGGTTTCGTCGAGGTCGTCGTCTTCGACCGGCGCGAGGCGGGCGCGGCGGAGGTCGTCGATGCAGAGGTTTCGGCCGATGCGGATGGCGAGGCGGACGAGGCTGTTGGGGCGGCCGTCCGCTGCGTGGCGCGGCGCGACTTGCCAGACGCGGAGGAGGGTTTCCTGGAGGACGGCCTCGGTGTCGACGCGGGTCGCGTAGGGCCGGAGGCTGTCACGCACGCGGCCCTCGGCGCCGGCGATCCAGCGCCCGAAGGCGTCGGCGTCGCCGGCGGCGATGGCGGGGAGGTGGACGTCGAGATCGAGCATCACGCGGGGGCGATGGAGGTGACGGGCGCAGGCAAGAGGCCGTGCTTGCCCGGCGAGTCGGGCGGCGCCGCGGGCTTGCGGAAGGCGTAAAGCAAGCCGGCGAGGAGCGCGAGCAAAAGGAGCACGAGGAGGACGACGGGAAGGCGTGAGGCGTGTTTCTTGGGCGCGGTCGCTAGCGCGAGCTGCGTATCCACGAGGGGGGACGGCTCCGGCATGTTGTTCTGCGGGATCACCGGGGTCGCCGGACGCGGGGCCGACGCAGGAAGATTGCGAGGCGCGGCCATGGCCGGCAGCGGGAGCGAGGGGGCCGGGCCCGCGATCAGATCATCCGTCGGGTCGAGCTTCGCCTCGGGCGCTGTCTTGCCGAGCCGCGCTTTGAGGTCGATCTTCCCTTTCGTCTTTCCGCCCGCGGCCGCGCGCGCTGGCCGCAGCCCGAGGCCCTCCGCCGACATGCCGTGCGGCAATTCGTGGGGCATGCGCTCGCGCCGGAGCGCGTCGTCGGGATCCACCGTCACCTGCTCGGTGACCGCGATCCACGAGGTCAGGCGCGTGGCGATCTTGAAATCGAGTCCGATGCGCTCGATGGCGTCGTCGAGGGTGCGCCGATCGCCGCCGCGGGCCAGGGCGAGCTCGAGGTCCTCGACCTTCTCGCGGCCGAAAAGCGCCGCTGCCGGGCTGTCGTCGCCGGCTTCGATGGCGGGGACGTCGAGGCGCTTTTCCCAGGTTCCTTCGCGGGTCTGTCCGCGGACGAGGAGGCTGCCTCCCTCGGGGCGGAGCGCGAGCGCGACGAGGACCGGCGCGCCCGCGAAGAGATCCGGCAGGCGCAGAGGCGCGTGCTCGACGAGCGCCGAGCCCGAGATGTCGAGGTTCACGAGCACCGGCGCCGCGGTGCGCGCGACGAGGCGCGCGGCGGCCCGCTCCGGGTCCTCGCCGAGGCCGATCACGACCTCGATCCCGCGTCCCGCGCGCGCGGCCGGCGCGGTGAGCGAGCGGTTCACAGCCGAGCCCACGCCCACCGTGTGCAGGCGCGACGAGGCCGGCAGGCGGTCGAAAATCGCCCGGAGCACCTCGGTCTCGAAGCCGATGTGGCCGTCGGTCACGAGGACGACCTGCCGCTGCGCGTCGGGCCGGAGCGTGCGCAGCGCTTCGAGGATGCCGGCGCGCATCTCGGTGCCGCCGGACGCGCGGAGCGCCCGGAGCCAGGCGAGGGCCTCGCGCTTGGCAAGGTCGGTCGCGCGGACGGGCGCGTCGTTCCAGCGCCGCGGCGCGCTCGAGAATTCGATGAGCTCGAGCTGGTCGTCGTCGTGGAGCGTGTCGATGAGGGCCGCGACGACGCGGCGGGCCTGATCGAGCGGCTCGCCATGCATGGAGCCGCTCGTGTCGAGCAGGACCACGAGATCCCGCGTGACGGGACGGAGCGAGGGCGAGGCCACGGGCGGGACGATGGTGAGCAGGCCGTGGGCCATTTGCGCGGCGTCGCCTGCGCGGCGCGAGGTGTCGAGCGAGAGGCCGACCTTGGGCGTGGCGATGCTCCAGCGGACGACGAGGTCACGATCGAGGCGCGCGCCGGCGCGGGCGCCGAGGTTCACGACGATGCCCTGCTTCGGGTCGCCGCTGATTTCGAGGGCGTGCGAGGGGGACTCGGGCCGCTTGCCCGCGGCGAGCGTGTCGTGGATGAGGCACGTGAGGCCGAGGCGCGCGGGCAGGGGGCCGTCGGCGACGTCCTGCGTGATGCGCGCGGCGTCGGGGACGCGGCCCTCTTCGCCGAGGTAACGGGGCGCGACGACGGTGGGGAAGCGCCACTCCCAGGCGCCCTCGTCGAGCCAGGCGAGGCGTTGGTCGATGACGATCTCGGCGACGAGCTCGGCGCCGGGCGGGATGTTGCCGATCTCCTGGGTGAAGAGGCTCGACCGGTCCTGTTCGAGCAGCGCGGCGCTCTTGCCCTCGACGAGGGCGCGCTCGTACCGCTCGCGTGCTTCGGCGCGGCCGCGGACGTCGCCGACGATGCGCTGATCGCCGATGCGGAAGGAGAAGGCGCTGACGGCGCCGCCTTCCGGGAGCGGGAGGCTGTAGGTGACCGCGAGGGGTTCTTCGTACGGGTTGGCGAAGCGCTGCTCGAGGATGACACGCGCGATGCCGCCTTGGGCGTCGGCCTGGAGGGTGGTGCCGCGGAGAGGGAGGACGCGGCCGTCGGTCGTGACGAGGCGCGCGCCGTTCGAGGGCGCGGCCGGGGCGAGGTTCGGGGACGAGGGGGCGTTGCGGGAGAAGAGTGACAGGGTCATCGGTGCCTCCGCCCGACCAACGAGAGGGGCCGCAGGCTGATGACAAAAAATCGTACGGGCTTCGGAGCCGGGTGACCAGATGGGATGGACCGGGTCGCCCGGACGGAATGACGCGACCGTCGACGCAATGGCGGGGCGAATGAAGAGCGCGCTCCATAACGGGCGGCGAAATCTTTACGCTTGCCTTTCTCGCCCTCGTCTCCGAAGGTGAGGAACGAGCGTCGGCCGCCATGAAGAGGACCCCGGGGAAAAGTTCCGCAGCGCGAATCGTGAGCGGCTGCGACGTGAACGAGCCTCCAGATCCAGGCCTCCTGATGTTCGGGCGTGGCATGAGCCGCGCGAAGCACGTGAAGGCCGCCGATCGGCTCGATCCGAGGCGCTCGGCGACCGAGCGGCGCGCGCCTGATCTGGCGAGGGGCCCTCCGCCCGAGCGCGCCGAACCCTAGTCGGGGCAGCGTCACGAAGGCCGGGATTTCGGCCGTCACGGATCGCCTGCCCTCGTTTCGCGCGCGCCGGTGAGCGCCGGGAGCCCGGTGCATTCGTGCGTGCTCGCGATGCCACTCGTCCACGATTCAATCAGGAGGGGACGATGAGGTTTTCGTATTTTCTCACGCGCCCCGAGCTCGTGCTTTTCGTGAAGCTCGGGCTCCTCGTGTCTTGCGTCGTCGGATTGCGGTCGCTCGCCGGGGTCCTCGTCGAGGAGGGCGAGGACGACGAGTCGGACGAATGACCGGTCCGCATTCCTTATTCATGCCCCGAGAGGTCCACGCCCATGTTCCCCATCGCTCCGAGCCTCGTGATCACGACCCAGGATGCAGAGCGCCTTCACCGGGTCGTCGAGCTCCACCTCGAAGGCCAAAGGCGCGCGGCCGCGGAGGCGCTCGACCGGGAGCTCGCGCGCGCCAGGCTCGTCGCGCCGCCGAACGTGCCGCCCGACGTGGTGACGATGAACAGCCTGGTGTTGTACCTGGACGAGGTGACGCAAAAGCGTCGCGAGGTGGTGATCACGTATCCGCGGGACGCGCGTGTCGAGGATGGGCGCGTGTCCATCCTTTCGCCCATTGGAACGGCGCTGCTCGGTCTCTCCGTGGGCCAGGGCATCACGTGGCCGATGCCCTCTGCCGGCCCCAAGCGGCTGCGCGTGCTCGCCGTGCCCTACCAGCCCGAGGCCGCAGGGAATTTCCAGCTCTGACGACGGGCCCGTGGGCTCGTCCCGCGCCGTCCATGGCAGATGCCTTGCTTGCGCGGGGCCGTGGAACGGAGGGTGTCATGGCAAACGAGCTGACGGGCAGGCGGGTGGCCATTCTGGTGGAAAACGGCTTCGAGCAGGTCGAGCTGACCGAGCCGCGGCAAGCGCTCGACAGGGCAGGCGCGCAGACGGCGATCGTGTCGCCGGTGAGCGGGCAGGTGCGTGGCTGGAACTTCACGCAATGGGGCGATTCGTTCGGCGTGGACGTGGAGCTCGCGAATGCCGGGCCGGAGAACTTCGATGCATTGCTCCTGCCCGGCGGGGTGATGAACCCGGACAAGCTGCGGATGAACTTTGAGGCCGTTCAGTTCGTGCGCACGTTCTTCGATACCGGAAAGCCCGTCGCGGCCATTTGCCACGGGCCATGGATGCTGGTGGAGGCGAACGTGGTGCGCGGCCGGCAGGTGACATCGTGGCCGTCCATCCGGACGGACCTCGTGAATGCAGGCGCGACGTGGGTCGATCGGGAGGTGGTGAACGACAGCCAGCTCGTGACGAGTCGCAAGCCGGACGATATCCCCGCCTTCAATCGGGTGATGATCGAGCTCTTCGCGAAGGCCCGGCCCGTGGCGAAGGCGGCGTAGGCGCGAGCGGAACCCCGGTCACGGGCTCGAACAAACGGCCGCGTCGCTGCGTCCCGCCCCACGGATGAGGGATGCGCCGGGCGAGGGGAACCGGACGACGAGGGTCGTGTTGTTCCGGGGGAAACGGACTTCGAGGCCCTCCAGGCAGGTGCGGCCGGTCGAGACGGCGACGAGGGCCGTGGCGCCGAGGCTCGGGGCGTCGTGGTCGGGGTCGGGCGGATCGAATTGCACGTCGACGAGGACCTCGGCGAGGAGGCGATAGGCGTCGGGGTCGGGACGGCAAGCCGGGGAAGCGTCGAGGTTCGTGAGGCTTCCGGCGGCGCGTACGGGGCCGAGGGTCGCGCGGGCGAGGTCGAGGTCGGCGAGGAGGATGTCGCCGGAAGTGCCGGAGACGGCGCTCACAGCGAGCCGAGGGGAAGCGGCATCGCCGCGGCGGCGCGCGAGGCCGAGGCGATGGCGGGTGACGTCGGGGACGCGGGCCATCTGGGTGAAGCGGCGGAGGAGGCCGCCGCGGAGGAGGAAGAGCTCGCCGTCTCCGGCCTGGAGCGTGAGGAGGTCGCCGCGGCCGAGGTCGGCGGCGGCGGTGAAGACGCCGTTGTGCTGGAGGGGAACGGGGTCGCGGCTCGGGCTGCCCGGGAGGCCGAGGTCGAAGCGGAGCTCGGGGGTCCGGAGGAAGAGGCCGACGGGCGAGGCGTCGGTCGCGAGGAGGACGGGGACGATGGCGCCCTCGACGCGGGTGAGGGACGGGGCCTTGAAGGTGGCGCGGCGCGGAGGGCGCGGGTCGAAAGGGAGGCCGACGTCGACGGTGAAGCTGCCTGCGCGGACGAGGCCGACGGCGACACCAGGCGGGGTGCGGAGCGAGGCGGGGAGGGGGGCGGCGTCGGCCTTGCTGTCGCCGCGGGGCGCGGGGGCGCCGGGTCGTTCGAGGCGGCAGCGGAGGGGGAGCGAGCCGAGGCGCTTGACGGGCGGCTCGGGGGCGGAGGCGATGTCGGGAGGTGTGTCCAGCGGGGCGGCGGGGGCGGGGCTTCCCCAGCCGAGGCGGACGACGCCGTCGCCGAGGGCGCAGCCGAGCTCGGAGCAGCCCTGGACCATGTTCGCGTCGTAGGGGGCGTTGAGCTCGCCGACGGGGGGCGCGACGACGGGGCGGAAGGTGCGGCCGCCGTCGGTGCTCTCGTGGTAGGTGGCGGCGCCGTCGTTGTCGGCGCGGGCGAGGGCGAAGGGGCCGCCGCGGATGACTTCGACGACGCCGGGCGGGAGGGGATGGACCTCGACGCGGCCGTCAGGATGGATGTGGACGCCGGCGAAGCGGCCGCCGAGGCGCGTGGAGACGGGGAGCATGCGCTCGGAGCGGCCCTGGGGGATGGGGTCGGGGCGTTCGGCATCCTCGGCGGACTCGCCTTCGGGCGGGAGGACGATCCAGCCGTGGATGGAGCCGTCTTTGTCGTCGAGCCAGAAATCGCGGTCGATCGAGCGATAGGGCGGCTCCTCCATGGGCGTCGGGGCGGCGGGGAAGGCGGCGCCGCCGAGGGCGGGATCCTCAGGGTCGACGTGGAGGATGCGGATGCCTTCGGGCGCGGGTTTGGAGGCTGTTTTCGTGTCTTTGCTGCGGAAGACCAGGGCGGTGGCTGTGCCGCCGTCCCCGGGGAGGAACCGGTACAGATGGGTCGCGTCTTCGCCGGTGAGGCGTCGCTCGGTCCAGGCGCCGTCGGCGCTGCGGACGCAGACGTAGGCCTCGTCGGCGGGGGTCGGGTCGAGCGGCTCGGGCGGGTCTGCCGGGGGCGTCGTGAATTCGCGCTCGAACTCGCTGGGCCCGAAAAGCTTCGGTTGCGCGTCGTTCACGGGTGGGGCGCCCCGGAAATCGGCGGCCGTGGGGACGAGCGCGCCACATCGGCCCGTGAAGGCGAAACGCGGGCCTTGGCCCGCGATGAACGTGGACGGCTCGGGGAAGGTGGCTTCGAGGCGCGGCGCGGAGGGGTCGTCCTGGAGGGCGAGGACGTGGGCGCCGTGGGAATGGGTGCACGCGAGCAGGACGTCCGCGCCGCGGGGGATGGGCTGGCAATGTGCGTAGGGTTCGGCGACGTTGGTGAGGGGGGCGTCGTCGAGGACCTGGCCCGTGGCGAGGGCGAGGACACGAACGGATTGCTCGCGGGTGACGAGGACGCGGCCGCCCGGGAGGCGGGCCCCGGCGAAGACGGCGGTCGCGAGCTCGGGAGGGGCGAGGCGGCGGCTCGAGGGGAGCGTATCCTCCGCGAGGCTCGTCATCATGCCCCAGCCGAGGTCGTTCGGCGGGTCGGCGGCGACGGGGACGAGGCCTTTGGCGGGGTCGAGGGCGAGCGTGGGCTGGCGGCCGGCGCCCGTGAGCAGGAGGAGCTTTCCGGATTCGCCTTCCTCGAGGGCGAAGATGCGGACGCTGCGCTCGGCGGTGAGGTCACGGAAGGTCTTGCCGCCGTCGGTGGTGATCTCGGCGCGGCCGAAGGCGTCGAGGCGGACGCCGTGCTTGCCGTCGAGGGAGAAGGCCTCGGCGAAGCGGGCGAGGTCGGTGCGGCGGAGGTCGGGGGTGGCGGCGCGGGGGTCGAGCTCGAGCAGGCCGAGGTCGGTGCGCAGGACGAGGGTGTCGAGCCAGGGGCGCGCGCCGCCCTCGGCCGCGATCTGGGCGATGGGGCGGAGCTCGCCGAGGAAGGTGTCGGCGCGGTAGGTGCGCGCGTCGGACCAGAAGACGTATCCGCCGCCGAGGCGCGCCGGCAGGGAGCGGAAGCCGTACAAAGCCTCGGGGCCAGGCGCCTCGGCGAGGACCAGGCCCCCGTCGAGCAGGAAGCGATGGCCGGACGCGAGGGCGGGCTCGCGGCGCGGCAAGGCGGAGTCGCGGCCGGCCTCGTCGAAGGAGACGCCGACGCCCTCGGCGAGGACGTACCGGGCCGGGCCGAGGAGGGGCTCGGGCGCGGCGGTGGGCTTCGGGCGCAGCGGCGAGGGCGGCGGGGCGGAGGCGCCTGGGCGCTCGGGCTTCGCGGAACAGGCGGCGAGGGCGACGAGGGCGACGAGGGCGACGGACGCGGCCCGGGGGAAGGCGCGTTTCTTCATCGGACGATGCCTTCGCAGGTGAGCGGCTGGCGGACCTCGGCGCCGAAGCCGAGGACCACGAGCGTGCCCTTGCCGGGCCCCTTGCCCTCGAAGCGAGCGACGACCTTGCGGACCGTGCCCGGCGGGTCGTAGTAGCCGAGCTCGGGCTCGTGGCGATCGTCGCGGACCGCGAGCTCCACGGCTTCGAGGCACACGCGCGAAGGCGACCAGCGCAGGACGGCGAACCCCGCCGTGCCGCTCGCCGTGACGCCGAGGAGCGAGCCCTGGGCGAGGCCGATCTTCGTGTCGAAGGGCAGGACCACGCGGGCGTCGTCGGGCTCGGGCGCGCAGCGAGGATCCGAGGCGGCGGCGAGGTCCGCGAGAGACGCGAGGCGCTTCTCGGGGCCGAGCGTGCCTCGATCCGGGTCGAGCGGCGCGAGCACGGCCTCGCCGCCCGCGTCGACGGCGATGACGACCGGGTCCTGCCCGCGCAGGCCGGCGGCGAGGTCGAAGCGGCCCGCGCCTTCGGGCGGATAAAGCAAACCGAGCTCGCGTCGCGCGCCGGAGAGAACGGCGCGGCCGGGCGTGCGCGTCGTTTTCGGGAGCTCCACGGCGGAGACGGCCTGATCGCCGCCGCTCCCCGTCACGAGCAGGACGCGGCTCCCGTGCACGACGCCCACCGTGGGATCATCGACGCACCCGCCGATGGGGATGGTCAGGCCGGCGTCGTCGACGAGCGGGGCGGCGCAACGGCCGAGGCCCGAGGTGGCCACGGCGCGCACCTTCGCGCCGTCGAGCACGTAGCCGAGCCGGATCTCGTACGGGTGGAACGGCGTCGGGCCGAGGTGCGAGAGCGGGATCGTGGCGCGGGTGATCGGCGCCGCGAGGTCGAGCAGGGGCACGTACGCGATCTCGGCGTCGCCCGTCATGCCCGCGGGCTGCGGGCCGTTCAGGGGGATGAGCATCCCGCCCGTGAAGCCGATCCGGCCGGGCGCCGCGCGAGCGATCGGCGTTTTCGTGTAGCCGAGACCAAACGAATCGGGGATCCGTTTGCCCTCACTCGGGCCGGCGTACCGGCAGGCGAGGCGCACGAGCGGGGGCTCGGGGATCGGGCGCTGGTAGTCGGGGTTCGGCTTTGGCGGGGTCGTGTCCTCGAGCGCCGGCTCGGACCCGTCGTTCCAGCCGATCCGCACGAACGTGCCGACCTGGCAGCCGATCTCGCTGCACGACATGGGCTCGGACGATCCACCGCTCGGCGGGGGCGCGATGGGGCGGAAGGTGCGGCCATGGTCGGTGGTCTCGAACAGGCGCTCGGTCTCGGTGCGAGCGAGGCCGAAGCGGCCCGAGGTCGCGATGCTGACGGTCTGCGCCGGAAGGGGGTGCTGCCGCGGGCGGCCCTCGGGGTCGATGGTGACGGCCGCGAGGCTCGAAGGGCCGTGCCCCGAGGGGAGCCAGCCTTCGATCGTGCCGTCGGGCGTGACGTGGAGCGCGCGGGTGAGCAGCGCGGTCGTCGAGGAGGAATACGTGGTGATGTCGAGCGGCGGCTCGTTGCGGGCCACGCGCACGACGCGGAGTGAGCCGCGCACGGTGACGCGGGGCGCGCCGTGGAGGAACGTGCCGGGGATGGCCACGAGGGCCACGGCGGCGCCCTCGGCCCGGGGAATCCAGGCGACGACGTCGCTCGCGTCGGCCGGCGCGAGCGTGTGCTCGACCCACACGCCCGGGCTTTTCCGCACGCAGAAAACCGGGCTGCGCTGGTTCGAGGCGTTCGTCGGCGAGGCCGAGGCGACGACGTCGGCAGGCGAGCCCGGCGCGGGGCCCTCGCACGGGCCGACGAAGCCGAGCGCCTCGCCGTCCGCGACCACGAACCGATCCCAGCTCGGCGCGTCCGGCAGATCGAACGTGCGCTCGATGCGCCCGCCGCTCGCCAGATCGAGCACGGTGGCGCGGCTCGGCGACTCGCAGACGAGCAGCGCGCCGTCCTTCACGCGGAGCGGCATGCACGTGTCGTCGCCCGTTTCGATCGAGAGCAGCGCGGTTGCCCGGCCCGTGCGCAGGTCGACGCGCGCGACGGCGCCCTCCGTGACCGTGAGGGCGTCCCCTTCGAGCCAGCGCAGCCCGTACGCGGCCGCCGCGTCGAGGGCCGACACGGCGGATTCCTCGGGCCAGCGATCGTCGAGGTCGGGCGGCGGCGCGTGGCGCGTCGGGCCCTGCGGAGCACGATCCGACACGATGCTCCCGCGCGCGTCGACGAGACGGCTCTCCTCGCCCCGGAGCAGCACGTGCAGATCCTCGCCCCGGACCTCGATCTCCGTCGCGTCCGGAAGCTCGGCCGACACGTCGCGGAACGTCGCGCCGCCGTCCATCGTGAGGCGCGCATGCCCGAACACCGTGAGCACGAGCGCGCGGCGCGCGTCTGCCGCGAGCCCGATGGCAAACCCGGGCAGGTCGAGCTTCCGGGGCGGCCCGCCTGCGGGCGACACCACGAACACGCCGGCTGCCGTGACGAGCCCCGTGCCGTCGACCCAGTCGAACGTGCGTTGCACGGCCGCAGGCAGCTTCCCGAGCGAACGCGCCTCGCCGAGCCATTCGGCCGCGCCGAACACCTCGCGCTCCCGAAAGAGCACGTACCGCGCGGGCGCCGCCGGCGCGACGGTCCACGAAGGGGCCGCGGTCGCTCCGTCGAACTCCGCCGTGTCCTTGGCCGTCGCGATCACGTCGGCGCCGCGCGACTCGACCCGGCGACCGCTCGCGAGCGACCGATCGACGCCGGCCTCGGTCCGCTCGATCCAATCTGTCGCCATCGGCACGACCCAGCGCGGCGGACCCAGCGTCGAAGCCGATGGCGACGCCTTCTCCGCCGCACGCGCCTTCTCCCTGGACGGCGGCGTGATCGGTTCGGGCCGCGCCTGCGTGCAGCTCGCCGCGGCCACGACGAGCGCGCAGGCCGACGTGAGGGCGGCGCGCTTCATCGGGCTCGCTCCTCCGGCGCCGGCTCGAGCTTGCAGTCGAGCGCTTGCCGAAGCCCGCCTGCCTGGAGCACGGCGCCGCGGCGTTTCGAGCCCGAAGCCTCCCACCGCACGACCAGGCTTCCCTCGCTGCGCGTGATGTCGTCGGGCCGCCGCTCGGCTCCGAGGTCGAGCGCCTCCACGCACACCCGCTCCTCCGTCCAGCGCAGGAGCGCCGCGCCTGCCGCGCGCAGGGAGATGCCCGGCAGCGCGCGTGTATCCATCCCGAGCCACCACGAGGGCTCCATCGGCACGAGCGCGCGCCAGCCCTTGGCCTTCTTGCAGCGTGGATCGTCGGCCGGCGTCGCGGTCGACCATGGCGCGAGCGCCGTGCGCGGCCGTGGGCTCTGCGTGGCCGGATCGAGCTCCGCGACTGCGATCACGTGCGGCGGGCTCCCGTCCCAGAGCAAGATCCCGATCGCCCCATCGTCCCGCCGCGCCAGCGTCACCGGCCTTCGCCCGCCGCTGTCGCGCTCCTGGCCCATGAAGACCGGCGGCCTCGTCGGCGCCTGCCCGTGCTCCTCGAACGTCATGCGCCGGCGGGTCTCGCCCAGCACGAGCACGCGCTCCGGCCCGAGCAGAAGCCCGGCGCCGACGGAGTTCTCGCTCATCGCGTAGCGCCGTGGCTCGAAGAGTGGCAGCGTCGTCGTGCGCTCGTTCGTTACCACGACCTCGTTCCTGTCGGTCACGAACAGCAGCGCGACGTCCCCTCTCGGCGCGAGCAGCGGCGTCACCACCACGCGCCGCGCTTCCTCGAGCTCCGCGCCCGTCGCGTCGATCCTGAGCGGCGGCGCGCCCGGCTCGAACGGCATCCGCATCATGAGCGAATGCGTGCGGAGTGGCGCCGCGCTGGCCTTTCGAGGCGGCGTTTTCCCCGGCGTTTTTCCGGGGGACGCCGGCGGAGCCTGTCCGGCCTGCTGCGCGCCTTTCATCAAGGCCTGCAGCGCGTCCTTCGGGAGCTGCGCGAGGACCTCCGGCGGCAGCGCTTGCAAGAGATCGGCCGACGGCCCCGCCGGAACGGCCTCCTCGGGCGTATTCTCCACCTCGCGCACGAGCGTCACCAGGTCGCCGAGCCCCGTTTGCCACGACAACTTGCCCTTGTCCGGCACGAGCGCGGCCTCCGGGACGACCTCCGGCGTGCCGGCCGGCGTGCAGGCGAGCCGCACCGGCGCCTTCACCTCCGGCTCCTCGTAGGGTTTGGCCGGGTACACCACCGGCGCCGCGCCGGTCGATCCCCAGCCGAGGCGCGTCACCGGCCCGATCGCGCACCCGAGTGGCGAGCAGAAGCCGCCGAACGCCGCGGGCGGCAGCGGCGACCGCCCCGCCGCTCGATAGCTCCGGCCGTGATCGAGCGTCTCGTACAGATCGCCGTCCCGCGTGAGCGCCACGCCGAAGTCGCCGGTCGTGATCATGCCGAGGACCCGCGGCGGCGGGGCGAACGCCGTCACCCGCCCGCGTGGATCCACGACGACGCCGGTGAACACCCCGCCCACCTCGCCCCCGTTCGGCGACACCAGCCAGCCCTCGACCGAGCCGTCCTCGCGCACCTGGAACCGCCGCTCGACGAGCGGCCCGAGCGGCCCACGCATGCCGCCCGAATACATGCCGTACGGATTGAACGAGGGCCGCGAGAACACCATGCCGGAGACCTCGGCCGGCACCCGCACGATCCGCACGCCGCCCTGCGCGACCACGCGTGGCTCGTCGACCTTCGGCTCGGGCAAACCCTCCAAGCGTGGATCGATGACCAGCGCCACCGCCGTCCCGTCCCGCCGCGGCGCCCAGCCGTACACCTCCTGCCCGGGCGGCAGCTCGATCGTGTGCTCGACCCATTCGTCCGCCCCTCGCCGCACGCAGATCCGCGTCGCCGGCCGGATCTCGCTGCCGAGATCCATGCGCGACGGATCGTTCATATCGAGCATCCGCGGCGTGAACTTGCACGACCCCACGAACGCGAGCGCGCCCGCGTCGTCGGCCACGAAATACCCGTCGTCGCTGAAGGCCCGCTCCAGGACCGGCGGAAATGCCCCGTCCCGCAGGCTCATCACGTACGAGCTCGTGTCCTGGTACATCTCCCAGCCGCACACGACGAGCGGCGCCTCGGGCCCCGCCACCGCCGAGCACATGAGCCCCGGCTGCGGAAAATCCGTCACCGTGCGGAGGAGCGTGCCCCGCGCGAGATCCACCTCGCCCACGGCCGACGGGTTCACCGCCAGCGCGCGCCCCGCCGCGACCCTCGCCCCGCCGAGCACCGCGGCCTGGATCGGCGGCGTATCCCGCCAGATCCACCACGCGTTCCGATCGTCCGCCCGAGATCCTGGCAAGATCGGCTCGAACCCGCGCCCGTGCGACGATCCGTGCTGCGCCCCATCCATCGGCCCGAACCGCCCGTCCGCGCCGAGCGGCAGCCGCCCTTGCCACGTCTCCACCGCGAGCGCGCCCGGCTGCACCAGGAACGTCTTGCTCCCGAGGCCCGCGACGCCCGCCGCATCATTCCACGTCGCTCCCCCGTCCCCCGTCGAGGCGAGCCGGCCGAGGTAGTCCACGCGCACCGCGCGTTTCCCATCGAGCGCCGCGAAGTCCGCGAGCCCTGCCTCGCTCGCCGCTTCCAGCGCGTCACTCCCTTTCCGCAGCGCTGCCGTCCCCGCCTCGCCGAACACGAGCACCGCGTCGAGCCCGCTCCTCGCCCCGCGCACGGCCCCGACCCCGAGCGCGCCGCCGAGCGCGACCGGCCGGAGTGGCCCTGTGAACGTGTCCGACCGAAACACCCGCGCGCGGCTCCAGTGGACGAACCCGCCGCCGAGGTGCGGCGCCACGGCGAGCGACCCGACGAGCGGATCACTCTTCAGCGACAGATCCACGTCCCACGCCGCCGAAAGCACCTCGCCGCTGTCGGGCGCGAGCTCGAACCGCACGCCCGCCGACACCAGCCGGTCCCGGTCCGCCTCGTGCGACACCCAGAACGACTCGTCGACCGCCGTATGAAACAGCCGCGCCCCGCCCACGAGCGGCGCGTCGAGCCCGAGGGACGGCGCTTCCTTTGGACCGGCCTTCGCGTGGGCGGGCGTGGGCGCCGGGCGTGTACAGGCCCCGAGCGCGAGGGCCGCGGCGAGGAGAGACGGTCGGTCGAGTCGTCCCAGCATCAGGGAAGCGCGCCGACGGTAGCGAAAGCGGCGCCCGGGTCCTAGGGGTTTTTGCTACCTCGCCCCGTGCCCGAGCGGCACGTGCGCGTGCGAAAACGTTCGCTTCTCCCGCACCTTGCCCCCCTCGAAATGCAGCACGTCGAGCCCCTGCCACGCGAACACGCGCCCATACACCCCGCGGAACAGGAGGTTGCGCACCTCGGCGAGCCCGGGCAGCGCTGTCTGGCCTCCTTCGAGCTCGTGCCGACAGGTCCAGCGCACCATTGCCTTCCCGGCCTCCTCGTCGAGCAGCCGGTCCTCCGTGATGAATGAAATCCGGCCGAACTCCCCCCGGAATTGCGGCTCGAATGCGGCGCGGATCCGCCCCTTGCCCCGGTGCTCCTTACCGTCGTACGTCACGTAGAGCGCATCTTCCGTGAAATGCTGCATCACGGCGTCGAGGTCTCCCCGGTTGAACGCATCGAGGAAACCGTCGACGAGGACCAGCAAATCGTCACGGGAGAGCGCGTGGATCGCCATCGGCCGCGGCATCGTCGCCGCCGCTCGCCTCCTTGTCAACACGCCTCCCCCCGCGGACGCTTGCATCCTCCTCCCCACGGGCGCCCCTCGATGTGGTACGAACGGCCCGAGGCGCGTGCGTCTCGCGAGACCCGTTCGCCGCGTACGCAGGCTCCGCTGCTTCCCGAAGTTTCGGATGTTCCCATGTGTGGTCGATACACCCTGACGAACGTCGCGCCGAACTTGCTCGGGCCCCTTTTCGGGGTCCTCGACATCCCGCTCCTCTCGCCGCGCTTCAATGTGTCGCCCACGCAGGACGTGCCCATCGTGCGTGTCCTCTCGCCCGGCGCGCCGCGCACGCTCGAGCTCGCGCGCTGGGGGCTCGTTCCTTCGTGGGCCAAGGATCTCTCGATCGGCGATCGCATGATCAACGCCCGGGTCGAGACCGCCGCCGAGAAGCCCGCGTACCGGTCGAGCTTCAAGTCGAAGCGTTGCCTCGTCGTCACGGACGGCTTCTACGAGTGGAAAAAACTCGGCACCGGCAAGAAGCAGCCCTGCCGCATCCACATGCCCGACGAGAAGCCGTTCGCCTTCGCCGGCCTCTGGGCGCGCTGGAAGAACGCCGAGGGCAGCACGCTCGATACCTTCACCGTCCTCACGGCCGAGGCCCGCGCGGCCGTGGCGGACGTTCACGATCGCATGCCCGTCATCCTCGCCCCGGACGCCTACGGCTCCTGGCTCGATCCTGACGAGCAACGAGCGGATGTCCTGCAGGCGATGGTACAGGCGCGCATCGGGGACGACCTTGTGGTCACGCCCGTCTCCACCCGCGTCAACAACCCCCGCAACGAGGGACCCGAGAACGTGCGTCCCCTTTTCGCGCAGGACCTTTCGTGAACGCAAGACGCGCGAGGTCCGCGGACATCAGTGCAGCGTCCAGGCATCAGCGCAACGCGCGCGGGACGGACGTTCGGCGCGCGATCTTTGCGCGACACGCGCCAGCTTCGCGCGCCCTCTGCTCAATCGGGCGCCTCCCGACTGCACCTATGCGGTGGCACGACAATTGTTTACCTTGGTGGCGAATCCCCTGAACCCCCCGCCCCCCGGAGGAGGTACGTCATGTCCGCATTCGCCCTCGTCGCCGAACCCGATCCAGCCCTCTCTGCCGCCCAGGTCGCCGTCGTCGACGCCCTCGGCCTCGTCCCCCTCGTCGCGCAGGACGGAGAGCGCGCCATCTGGCTCCTCCGCCGCTTCGGGACCCCGGCGCTGCTCGTCACCTCCTTGTCGCTCCCCGTCGTCGACGGATTCGAGGTCCTCGACTGGCTGCGCGCGCGCATCAGCGGTCGTGGCGCGAAGGTCATCGTCACCTCGCCGTTCCCCGAGCTCCGCGCCTTCGCCGGCGCGCTGCGCGAGCACCTCGGCATCCACGCGATCCTGCCGCGGAACGCCTCGGCGGACACGCTGCGCGTCGTCGCCGAGGCCCTGCTGAAGGGCGCGGAGCTGCCGGCGCCGCTCTCGGAGGCGGCGCTCTCGACGCAGGTGAACTCCGTCCGCTCGATGCAGGAGGGCCCGAAGGATCCGCGCCTCGACTGGTTCGTCCGGTCGGCGGCGGAGGAGCTGCACGCGTCGGTGGCGCTTGCGATCGTGGCCCAGGGGGAGGGCCGCGTCCTCGTCTCGGCGGTGGGGATGGATCCGCGCAGGTGGCCGGTACTCGGGGGGATTGGCCGGCACGTGCTCGGGTCGGGGGAGACGCTCGTCGTGGCGGACGCGTTCGCGCACCCGTTTTTCCAGGGCGACGTCTCGGTGACGGAGGGGCTCGTGCGGGGCTTCGCGGCAGCGCCGGTGCTCGACGCGGCGGGACGCACGCGGGGCATGCTCTGCGTGATCGAGCCGAAGGCGCGCCTGCGCATCGGACCGGAGGGCCTCGTGCGTCTCGCCGAGCGGGCGCGGCTCATCGGCACGGCGATCCCCAACATCGAGCCCGGCATGGGCCGCCTCCTCCGCGCCAGCCGCCGCCGGATCATCGAGGCCATGCCGGACAGTTCGCCCATCTCCAGCCCTCGCTAGTAGGCGCTGCGCTGGGGCTTTGCCCCAGACCCCAGCAGGGGCTGTCCGCCCCTGCACCCGGACCAGCGCAAGCGCTGGACTCGGGGTCGATGAACTGCGCGATGCGCAGTTCATCGAACAGGCCAGGTCAAGACCGACGACGATCCTGCCAACCACCGGCCTGTGGGAAGAACTGCGCATCGCGCAGTTCTTCCCCAACTGGTCCAGGGCTTGCCCTGGTTCGGGTCGAGGGGCGAACAGCCCCCGCGGGGCCCGGGGCAGCGCCCCGGCGCGACGCCTCGCGATGAGACCAATGCTCTGTCGTTGATCTCCTCCCGCGTCGGGTTCGTGCCCGGGCCGCATCGGGTCCGTGCTGAAACACCGAGGGTTCTACCTGGCACGCTGGCCGGCGCTGGCCTTTCATCTTGGATTCCGGTATCAGTGGCGCATGCCCCCGGCAGTTCCTCCGAGAGCCCACTCCAGTGCGGAAGAGCACATCCGCTGGAGCCGGGGGGAGCTACGCATCAAGGCTGTCGACGACGTCGTCTACGAGCAGGTCAGCGGCTACCTCGAGAAAGAGATCGTCAGTAAAATCACGCAGCCCATCGACAAGCTGATCGGGCAAGGCGTGAAACCCATCATCTTCAACGACTGGTGGGACCTCTCCGGGTACGACTCCGACGCCCGCCTCAAGCTGACGGATTGGATCTTCTGGATTCGCGGCAAGATCGTGGGCAGCCACATCCTCGTCCGCTCGAAGATCGTCAGCATGGGCGTCTCGATCGCGAACCTTGCGCTCGGGGGGATGCTCACGGTCTATACCGATCGACAGGAATTCACGCTCGCCTACCACCGCGCCTTGCGGCAGGGCATGAAGCCGTCGTCGACCTCCAGCTCGTCCACGATGGCTGCGCCCGTGTCCACCGCGACCCCGCCGGTCTCGCAGACCTCTTCCGGCGCCTCGTCCTCGGCCACCGGCTCCTCCCCGGGCTCCTCGCACGACGAGCCGGTGCGGCCTCCGCGCTCGATCCGTTGACCGCGGGCGAGCGGCCTCGTGTCAAGAGGCAATGACGTGTCTTTGGGCATTTCGTGGCGTCCGCCCGGCGTGGTAGGAGTCGGGGAGGAGAGGCGGCCATGAGCACCGACAGCCCCAGGCTGCACCCCGATATCCCTGAAGACGCGGCCGTGCCGCGCGTGCCTACCTGGTACGTCGATCGAACGGCGGCGCGCGAGCGCTTTGGCGAGGCCGTCGACTCGTTCGGCCCGTTCCTCATGCGTGGCGACCCGCCCGCGGACGAACTCGTCGCCGTGCTGAACGAGCTCCGCCCCGCGCAGGCGAACCGCATGCTGCAGCAGGCGCTCGACGAGGGCATCGCGAGCGTCCGCCGCCCGCCGCGCGCGTTCGTGCAGTTCTTCCGGCAGGTCGACGAGATCCCGCTCTGGCTCGACTGGGACAAACTCGACCGTGGCGGCCGCGCCATCTTACGCACCGGCCCTCTCGGCGCGGTCGTCCTCGCCTGTTACTCGCTCCCGCTCTCCTATGCCTCGCCGGATGGCAGCAAGCCCCTCACGGCCTCGGGTCGCCTCGTCCAGCGTGCCTCGCGCAGGCTCACCGAGACGGCGCGCTTCCTCGTCGAGACGTGCCGCCCCGGCGGCCTTCGTCGTGGCGCCGCGGGCTTCAAGATCACGATCCGCGTCCGGCTCATGCACGCGCAGGTGCGCAGGCTCCTCCTGCAGCGCAAGTCCTGGCCCTACGAGCGCTGGGGTTTGCCCGTGAACCAGGCGTACATGGCCGGGACGAACGTGCTCTTCTCGTCGGTCCTCATCGAGGGACTCTCGAAGCTCGGCTACGAGGTCCCGCAGGCCGAGCGTGACGACATCGTGCAGCTCTGGCGTTACGGCGGCTTGCTCAGCGGTGTCGACTCGAAGATCTGCGCGGCCACCGAGGCCGAGGGCTTGCGCCTCATCCGGCTCATCCACGCGGTGATGGATCCGCCGGACGACGACTCGCGCGCGCTCGTCAAGGCGCTCATGGAGGCGCCGCTCGAGCTCGCGAAGAACCCGGCGCAGAAGGCGGTGGCGCAGCGGCTCGTGGATCTGCTCTACGGTCTGTCGCGGCACCTCGTCGGCGAGGACCTGGCGAACGCGCTCGCGTATCCGCGCACGTCGTGGCGCCATGTCACGCCGCTGCTCCGAGGGATGAACATGATGATGAACTCCGTCGAGCGCCGTGTGCCGGAGAGCCGCGACGCGCTCTATCGGTTTGGGCTCGAAGCATGGGAGAGAGTCATCGAGAACGGCCTTGCCGGCATCCCGGCGGCGTTCGATTTCCGCAAGGCGACCGTGGGGGATGGAGGTCCGACGCATGCTCCGTGACAAGCTGAGTTTCCTGGGGGATCAGGACATCGAGCTCCTGCTCCGATCGAGCCAGAGGCGGCACGTCGTGCGGGGTGAGACCATCGTCCGAGAGGGCCAGAGCCCCGAGGCGATCTTCCTCGTGCAAGAAGGCTTCATCTCGGTCCGCGCGGGCGGTGTCACCGTCGGCTACTTCGGCCCGGGTCAGATCCTCGGCGAGATCTCCTTCCTCGAACGACGCAGCGCGAGCGCCACCGTCGTCGCCGAGGGCGACGCTGTTCTCAACCGCATCGACAACGCCGACCTCGAGGCGCTTCTCTCCGCGCACCCCGACCTCGCGGCGCGCTTCTACCGCTCGCTCGCGGTGAGTTTGTCCCGTCGCGTGCGCGCGCTCAGCGGCAGCCTCACGAAGCTCCGCGGCCAGCGCTCGCACAAGGCGCGTTACGGCCAGCTCTCGGCGCGGCACGTCCCTTCGAGCCTGATCGACGGCCTCACGACCGTCTTGAAGGAAGTCCAGCGCGTCGAAGAGTCGCTCGCGGCACGCAGGACCACGGTGGACGCGGCGGCGCGCGTGGTCGCGTCTGCGTGCGATCGTGTGGTCGCCCTGCTCGAACAGCACACCACGGAGAAGGCGCTGCTCGCGATCAGCGTCGACGACCTTCTCACGTTCCGGGACATCAGCCGCCTGCGCGAGGGCGTCGGCAGCTTCGTCTTCCGCATCTGCTTCGCGCTGCTCATGTCGAGCGCGACGATCGCGCGCGTCTACGACAAACCCGGCGGCGTCGCCGAGGACGACGGGACGCGCCGCGCGATCGCCGACGCGGACGCCGAGGGCGACGGCCTCATCGGTCCGCTCGTCGACCGCTGGTTCCTCGACCGCGCCGTCTGCCGTGCGCGCCGCGAGAGCCGCAAGGCCATGGTCGCCGAGATCGTCCGTCGCGCTGCGGAGCACACGGGCGCGGGCCCCTTCCAGGTGACGAGCATCGGCAGCGGCGGCGGCGACGAGCTGCTCGACGCGATGGACGAGGCGGACGAGGGCGCCCTCGCGGCGACGTGCATCGACCCGGATCCGGACGCGCTTCGCCGTGGCAACCACCAGGCATCGGAGGCGGGCCACGCCTCGTCGATGACGTTCCTTTGCGCGGAGCCTTTGAGCCTCTCGGGCTCGGGCTCGGAGATCTTCCTCGGACCGCAGCACATGGTCTACGCGCTCTGCTTCTTCGACTACCTCTCGGACGACGACGCGGTGGCGCTACTCGACTGGATGTGGGGCCGCCTTGCGCCTTCGGGGACGGCGGTGTGGACGGCGCTCGGCCCGGACCTCACGGATCTACCGATGATGGAGCACCTGCTCGAGTGGAGCGTCATCCCGCGTGATGCGCCGGCGATCCGCGCGCTCGTCGCCCGGACGCGCTTCGGCCGCTCGGTCGAGGTGCAGCTCCTCGAAGGCACCTCGCTGCACATGGTCACGTGCACGCGAGAGGCGGAGCCGTGACGATCGTCCCTTCGAGTCGCGTCGGGCCCAAGGAGGTCTACCGCAATCCGTACATGATCGTGCGGCACGACGTGACTCGAAAGCTCCTGATCGTGACGCGAACGAGCGCGCCTTATCCCAGCATCGAGACGATGCGGGAGACGTTCCTCGAAATGGAGATGGCGATCGGCTACGTCTCGCGACCGCGGACGATGTTGCTCATCGACGCGCGCCCGGCGCTGCCGCGGAACGACCCCGACTTCGAGGCGGAGTTCGGGCGATTGCGGAAGCACTTTCTGCGAGAGTTCCAGAAGATCGCGACGCTGGTGCAGACGGCGGTGGGGATCCTGCAGGTGACGCGGCAAGTGCGCGCGGACGAGCGGCCGACGGGGGTGTTCACGGATCCCGGTGAGGCGCTCGCGTACCTGGGGGTGACGCTGGAGCCGGAGCGGGTCGAGGTGCGGGGGTAGGGCGAAGGGGGGCGGGTGGGGGGGAGTGCGGTCGCTCGGGCTGTTCTGCTCCGCTCTTCTGTACGCCTCCGTGCTCCTTGCAGCACCGGGACGGGCACACGCATTCGAGCTCAGCGGCGGCGTGAGCTTGGGAGGGATCCTGGTGGGCGCAGACCCGCGGCTCGCGGTCAGTCCCCACGCGCGCATGTCGTGGCGAACGACGAGCGGCCTCATGCTCGCGACGGACGAGGTGTGCAGTATCTTGCCTGCGAGCAACAGACTCGGCGTTGGCGTCTACAATCACATATCTGCCGCCATTGGCTACAGCTCGAAGCTAGGCGACTTCAGCCTTGGCCCCTCTCTTTCGGTTTACTCCATGCCGGCGTGTGGTGTCACGTTGTGTGGCCGCGTGGCGGGTGTAGCGCCAGGCGCCCGCGCGCAGGCGGACGTTTACTTCGTCGGCCCGCTGGGCGTGTCCGTGAGTGCCGCGGTTGACTGGGTGGGTGGAAGGAGCCTCGTGCTCCCTGGCGGCATGGCAGCAATGGTGGTCGCAGGTCCCGTGCTTCGATGGGGGGCGAAATGAGCTCGGTGAGAAGTCTTGGTTGTGTCGCGATCCTTGGTATCTGGGGTTTTGCTGCGTGTAACTATACCGTTGGAGAGTGTTATACGCGCGATCAGCTCGGGGAAGGGGCCGGCGTAGGCGGTGGTGTGATTCTTCCGAGCGGGGTTGGGGGCTACGGGGAGACGCCGCCGGAGCCGGAGGGCTCCAGCAAGCAACTCGAATGCAACGCAACTGACGAGGGGGAGAGCCGCCCGGTCGAGGAGGACGCGTACGAAGCCGGTCTGAAGGTCTTTTGCTTGAAGCCGGACTGGGGAGGTACGTGCTCGGAGAGGTGCATTGCGAAAGGGATCGGGTGCGTGCCACTCGCTGTGCATCCGTACAAATCCGACCCCGGGTATGGCGAGCTGTTTTCGTGCAACACTTTACCCATAGGGTTCATGTGTGGATATCATTACCCCAACGGAGACGACTGTTATTGGCCGTTCGGTACTCCGTTGCCGAAGTTTTGTTCATACTCGGGAAGCCACTAGGGGGATCGAATGACTGACGCAGATAAAGTTGCCGATTTCTACAGCGGCGCACAAATGCTTCAGTTCGTCGCCGCATGGGCGTACGTCGTCGCGAATCGTGAAAGGGTCCTCGAACTGCTCGACGCCTTCGAGAAGGCATACGAGCAGATGATCCCCCTTCACGCGGCTGGCAAGATCTACGCCGGAGACGCGGAGTTCACTGCGGAGAACCTCGACCGCGTCAAGCGCATCCGCCTTCTCCTTCAACCGGGCTTGGACAGTCGCGAGGCGATGCAGGCGGCCCCGGAGATACTCGCATTGGCCGAGCGATGCTGGAAGGGACTGACCGGAAAGGATGTCTTCCCTCTCGGTCAGGAAGAGTGACGGACCTCCCCCCGGAAGATCCACGCCGCGTTCGAGAACCTTGCCCTCGCCGGACAGGCGACGTCCGCCACCCCGCACCTCCTCGGACCTGCTCCCCGCCGCCGCCGCTCCGCCCGGCGAGCTTCTCCGACCTGCTCGAACACATGCCGGCCGCCCCGTACGACGAGATCCGAGAACCTCGCCCGCGCCGATGTCCGCCTGTGCCGAGCTTCTCTGACCTGCTCGAAGGGGGTGAGCTCGGGTGGTTCGGGTAGATCGGACCTGCTCCCCGCCGCCGCTGCTTTGCCCGGCGAGCTTCTCCGACCTGCTCGAACACACGCTCGCCGCCCCGTACGACGAGATCCGAGAACCTCGCCCGCGCCGATGTCCGCCTGTGCCGAGCTTCTCGGACCTGCTCGGAGGGGGTGGGCTCGGGTGGTTCGGGTAGATCGGACCTGCTCGGCGTAGGGTGGCCGCGGCTGTTCGAGCAGGTCCGAGAAGCTCGCGCAGGCACGTTCCTTCCCATGCACGTTGATCCGATGATCTGGCTCGTGGCTCGACGCGGGGCGCGGCGCTGGTCGGATGTGGTCGCTGGTGGCGACGGGTGGCGCGGCGGGCATGTCGGAGAAGCCCGTCGGTCCCGGGGGGTGGCTCGTGGCGCAGGGTCGAGGTGCTACGGGATGGCGGGCGTCGGGTGTGCGGCCAGGTGCACATTCCGCCCATCGTGAGCCGGGGAGGGCACGTGGGAGCTGGTACGCCCATTGCGATGCATACGCGAGGACGCGCCGAGAAAGGGACCACGAACATGCAGGATGGGCCGACCTCTCGAAGGGCATTCCCCAGGGCTCCGATGCATGCACCGGTCGGGTACGCCGCGTCTGTCGCTATCGCGTCCCTCGTAATCATGCTCGGCGCTTGTGCAGGGGACGGCGGCGTATCCGAGGCCGAGGATGGGGATACGAGCGAGGGGGGGACGGCCCAGTCCGACGCGCAGACGAGGAGATGCTTGTCCGGCGCGCCGGACGCGACGTTGAGCCTCCTTGCCGGTGAAACGGAGAAGTCCTCGACGAGCAGGGGCCCGTCGTACAACACCGGCGTGGCGGGCACCCTCCATGGCTGCAACAGC
Source organism: Polyangium jinanense (assembly GCF_028435265.1). GTDB lineage: Bacteria > Myxococcota_A > Polyangia > Polyangiales > Polyangiaceae > Polyangium > Polyangium jinanense. The sequence continues at coordinate 95,944 of NZ_JAGTJK010000008.1, forward strand.
TACGTCGTCGAGGTCTCCGTGCCCTCGACCAGCACGCCGCCGCTCGATTATGAGTCGTCCTTTCAATTTCATGCCGAGAAATCGACGCCGATTCGTGAAGATCTGTGCAATGTGGCGGAGATGCAATTCCGCGTGTACGCGTGGAACATCGTCGTCGGGGATTGGGCGTTCGTCGGCGGCGGAGTCAAGGAAGGCAAGTGGATTCCCGGCGGTCCCCTCACGAGCCCAGAATGCAGGTTTTTCCCGAAGCCGGGCGCATATACCGAGTTCGGCAACCACTTCGAGCCTCCATTGGCTGGAACGAACCGCTACCGCATTCTGAGCTCGGTCATGCTCCCCGACGCGTTCTTCGCGGAGGTTCGCGTCAGCGTGCAGCGCGATCACGAGATCTTCCTTGAATGACGAGCGCCTTTGTCGACCTCCGACGCCCCCCGCGCTCCTCACTCGCCGGACCGCTCCCCCGACTTCTCCTCCTGTGCCCGCGCGCGCTTCGCCTTGAGCGCCTCCGTCTCCGCGTCGAGCTTGGCCGTCGCCGCCCGCAGGCATATCGTGGGCTCTCTGCGCCCCTCGGCCCTGGCGATGGAACCAGCCCCTGCGACGTTTACGACACCAGGCATTGAGCAGCCATCGCTGTTCGGGCAGATGGAGGCTCCATCGGGTTTCGACGCGGGCGAGATGCGCCGCAAGCCGTGGGCGTGGCTTTTGCGGCATGTGTTTGCGATTGACGTGACGGTGTGTCCTGAATGCTCGGGCAAGATGCGCTGGAGCCGGTGGCGCTCACGCCCCCCCGAGGAGGCGGAAATCCTGGTTTATTTGTCCTAGGTGCCTGGCGTTCCAACTCTGGAAGCGTACGAGGCCCGCCCAGGAAATGCACAGAGAGGACACTCTGGCACAACGTGCCACACAGACGTATCGTATCGTCAACAGCGAGCGAAGGAGCAACATGAATCGCTATGAGGGTCGCCGGGCACTCGTCACGGGTGGGGGATCGGGCATCGGGCAGGCCACCGTGCTGCGGATGCTCGCCGAGGGCGGCCGCGTCGTCGCCGCCGACGTGAGCGAAGCCGGCCTCGCCGACACGGTCGCGAAGGCCGGCGACGCGGCCGAGCGCCTGCACACGGTCGTCGTGAACATCGCCGACGAGTCGTCCGTCCGCGAGGGCGTCGCCGACGCCGTCGCCTGGCTCGGCGGACTCGACGCGCTCGTCAACGCCGCCGGCATCCTGCGCTCCTCGCACACCCACGAGACCACGCTCGACGCCTTCGAGCAGATCGTCCGCGTGAACCTCGTCGGCACGTTCCTCGTCATCCGCGAGGCGATCCCCGCCCTCCTCGAGGGCAACGGCTCCGCCGTTGTCAACTTCAGCTCGACGTCGGCGATGTTCGCGCACCCGTACATGGCCGCCTACGCCGCGAGCAAGGGCGGCGTGCAGTCGATGACCCACGCGCTCGCGGCCGAGTACGCGAAGCAGGGCATCCGCTTCACCGCCGTGCAGCCGGGATCGATCTCGTCGGGCATGACCGACGGCTCCGGTCAGAGCGGTCAGAGCCGTGGCCCGGGTCTCCCCGAGGATGCCGACATGAGCCTCTTCATGAAGCTCCGGCCCGCGCTCGGTCAGGGCTTCGCGGGCCCCGAGACCGTGGCGGGCGTCGTCGCGATGCTCGCGAGCGACGACGGCCGGTTCATCACGGGCACCGAGGTGCGCATCGACGGCGGCACGCACTTCTAGTCGCCCGCCTTGGCAACCGGTGCGTCTTGGTGAATGCATGTGTGGAGGAGCTCTTGCGTTCGCTGCGAAGGCGAGCGAAGCGCCTCTTCGGGCTTGCAAGCGTCGATCGTGCGTTTCCCGGGGCGGTGACGTTCATCCAGCGCTTCGACTCGGCGCTCCGTCTCAACGTGCATGTACACACGCTCGCGCTGGACGGGGTCTATGTGCGGGAGGATGATTCGATGGGAGAGCCTGTCTTCCGCGCGCTCCCGGCGCCCACGGCAGACGAAGTGTTCGACATTGCCGAGCGCACGGCCAAGCGAGTCGTCGCCGCGCTGAAGAAGCGCGGCCGAGCTGTGGATGGGCTCTGGGACGAGGGGAGTACGGTGGACGATTTCGATCCAGCGCTCGTCGCTTGTTATGGTGTGGCAGCTCGTGCGTCCCGCGCTTCGGATGGTGGAGGGCGATCGACCGCGCGACGGTGAGCGTGTTTCCGTGGTGATGGGCTTCGACATTCACGCGGGCGCGGTGATCGATGGCCGCGATTGCCACCGCGGGGCTTGGGGCGAAGGACGCCGAAGGCGATCCGGAGCCCCAAATGTCGAAGGGAGAGGCTGTGCCGGTATCTGGCCCGGCCGCCGATTGCACAGGAACGGCTCGTCGAGATCGCCGGCGGGAAGCTGCCTATGAGTTGAAGAAGGCGTTGTCCTAGGTGCCGCCGTCAAGCCTGAGGAGACCGCCTCGGCGGCTGGGCTCTCGAATTTCCTGCGCACCTGCGCGGGCGCGTTCGCGACCTCGCTGATGACCACCCTGTGGGACAACACCGCGAACGAGAAGCGGGCCCAGTTGGTCGGACACCTCAACGATGTCCCTGCGACCATCGATGCCATGAGCGCGAAGGGGCTGACGCCGGATCAGGCGGTGGGTCAGATCGAGCGCATGGTGCAGGTGCAGGCGGTCATGCTGGCGACCAATCACCTGTTCCTGGTCTCCATGCTGTTGTTCATCTTCGCCGCGTCGATCGTCTGGATCTCGCCCCGGCCGCGCGCCGCCCCGCCTCCAGGCGGGGGGCACTAGCTAGCGGGCGGGCCCTTCAGTTCGACCGTGTTGCCCTCGGGGTCCCGCAGATAGATCGAGAGGCCTTCGCCGAGCGCGCCGTAGCGCTGGCCGGACTCGGTGACCTCGACGCCGTGACGGGCCAGGTGGGCGCGGATCGCCGCCTCGTCGAACGGCGCGACCTGCAGGCAGAAATGGTCGAGGTTGCGGCCCTCCAGCTGCGGGCCCGCGCCACCCATTCGGCCCAGCGGACCGTCGAGGGTGACGAGGTCGATCATCTCGCGGCCGGCGCGCAGGTGGGTGAGGCCGAGCTCAGGCCGGTCCCAGTCGACGGAGCAGCCGAGCACCTCGGTGTAGAAGCCGACCATCCGCGCCTTGTCGCGGATGCGCAGCACGATGTGGTCAAAGCCCTGGAGCGCGATGGGATGGGTCATGGCCCCATCCTAGCCGCTGCGGGCTCAGAGCAGCAGGCCGAAGATGCCGCTCGACGCGGCGTGGCCGACGACCGGGAAGCTGCGCTATGAGTTGAAGAAGGCGTGGCGCGATGGGACACGATTCGTCGTTTTCGAACCGCACGAGCTTCTAGCGAGAGTATGCGCGATGATACCGCCGCCACGATTTCACATGATCCGATTTCATGGAGTGCTCGCCCCGAATGCGGCGCTGCGCAGGCACGTCGTGGGCTCTCTGCGCCCCTCGGCCCTGGCGATGGAGCCAGCCCCTGCGACGTTGAAGACACCAGGTATTGAGCAGCCATCGCTGTTCGGGCAGATGGAGGCTCCATCGGGTTTCGACGCGGGCGAGATGCGCCGCAAGCCGTGGGCGTGGCTTTTGCGGCATGTGTTTGCGATTGACGTGACGGTGTGTCCTGAATGCTCGGGCAAGATGCGCTGGCGGGCGGTGGCGCTCACGCCGGAGACGATCGCAGAGGGACTGGCTCGAGCTGGGCTCTCCGCACGCGGGCCGCCGAGGAGGCCGAGAGCGCCGAGGGGCCAGCTCTCGCTGCCGTTTCCGCGCTGAGGCACAGCCTCTGTGCAGCTGTTCTGCGCCCATCATGCGTCCGATGAGCATCGGTCGTGGGCGTCAGGAAAGAGGTCGCCTGGTGCCGCGGCGGTTTCGTGTGTTCTACCAGAGGGTGGAGGGTCCTGCGAGGACCCAGCCGGCATCGGTAGGCTTGACCCAGAAGCCCAATGCCACCTCGATCGTCTGTGCGCGGTAGGTGACCTCGACGTAGAGATGGCTGCCGGTGTGGCCCCAGCTGAAGTCCCCGAGATCGAGTTCGCGGAGCCAGGACAGGTCCTGCTCCCAGTCGTCGGCAGCAGGACTGCAATTCGCCTCGTCCGCATCGGCGCTCGCTCCGACCGAGCCGAGCCATAGGGACTTGAGCACGTGCCCGACCGGTGGGTGATCGACGAGCTGTTCGGCTTCAGGGATCTTCCCAGCTCGGAGCAGACTGAAGTAGCGGCAAACGACCGCTTCGACGTCGGTGTTGGCGGGGCGCTCCGTCCAGGTCTCCACCGTTGAGATCATAAAGGTTGGATGGACACCACGGAGCGGTTTTCACCCTGAACATCGCGGGTTGTGGGGGCTGCATGAGGCGGGGCTGCGGGGCAAGTTGATGGGGTGACCGGCTTCTGCTCGGGCTGGTCAGCGGGCCGCCGGTGTGGAAGGACACGGTTGAGCGCCGCGCGAGATGCGTGCTACGCCCCCGAGGAGGCGGAAATCCTGGTTTATTTGTCCTAGGTGCCCCTGCAGCCGAATTGGACTGTCGATCTCGTTGAGCAGAATCCTCGCCTGCCCCCAGGTCTCATAACGTGCCGCCCAGGACGTCGATGCCGAGTTGCGGGTCGCCGTGCTTGGCCGTGAGCTTCAAGCAGCCGGCGGTTCCGGGCAGTGCTGAGGGCTTGCCGATCGCGCCGGGGAATCAACGCGCAGAAACTCTGACCATTCCAGAGACAAAAGGCAAGGCCTCACCCCGAATAGATCCCGCTATTGCAACCGCCGCGCTACGCCTCCCGTTTCCTCTCGCACGTACTGCCGGGCGACTTCATGATGATCGGCGGCGCCATCGGCCATCTGGCTCGCAACCACTGCCGCCATTTCTACGGCCGATCCTCGCCACGACCTGCCCACGATGTCAAACCTCATCCGCATCCCGCGTACAAGGGGTGAGCGGCTCGAGTTCGGTGCATTGATTGCCAGACCCGGGTCATGGCGCTACGCGACCACGAGCCCATTCCGTGGCTCGTTCTACGGCCAACCCCATTGCCGCGGACCCATCAGATCCGATGCAATTGATGCCGGCGTCTCGGTAAGCATCCAACTGGTGCGGTTTGACAACAACGACGATCGGCGATCGTGCGCCATGGAACTTGTAGGTCGCTACGTGCAAGTCATTGCCGTATCGATAGTCGAGATCAGACATATCAACGATCATGCCGTCTGGATCGATCATGGCGCAGAACATGTTCAGGACGCGTCCGATGAGGACCGCATCATCGAGACCTTCTGACCCTTGTCGATATGTCCCGCTAAACCGAACAAGCCCGATCCGCATCATTCCTTCCGCGTGTACTTCTGCGGCGGAGTGAATCGTCGGCGAACTACTATCAATCATGAAAACGCCTGGAGTCGCATCCAAGTCTCGTGGATCGACAGGCCTTCCCTTCTTGGTCTTGAGCTTTCGCTCGACACACACACGCGTCAATCCTTGTAACTCGACTGGGCTGATTGGCGTCAAGTCATCGCCTGCCTCTACTGCGACGCAATTCAATAGCCTAAAGGGATGGCTCATGATTCCCGCCTGGTTGGCAGGGGAGAAATCTTTCGGAAAGGAAACCGCGCCGCCGAGTCGATTTTCGGGTGCATCAAAACATTCACTCAAGCATAGGTTTGCCAACTTGGGTGCGCTGTAAGCGAATCCCATGTCGTTCACCTTCACCAGTGAAATGAGTCGTCCACCGCCAAGATGAAAATCCAGCAGCGGCACCGAAAGCTTTGGCAATGCTACAAAGGTCATTTCAACGTCCTCGACAACTGGCCCGGCGCGCGGGTCGAGGCGCAGGGGGCCCTGCCATGGCGGGTCGGAGTACGCGTCGACCTCGACGAACAGGAGGCCGGGCACCCACAGGAGCGGGCGGCGCTACCCCTCGGGCTTTCGGTCGGGCGACTCGTCGGTCACGAGCGCACCTCGTTAGGCGAGAGCGCGCGCGCTCGAGCTCGTCGAAACGCACCATCATGTCGGATCGGCTCACGAGCTAGCTCTGGAGGGGACGCTCACGCCCCGGAGCAGGAGCCAGACGCCGATCGTGAGCTCGAAGAGCGTCCCTGGCGCGAAGGCCAGCACCGTGTAGCTGGCGTACTGCGGCATGAGGATGTTCGTGAGCGACCCCAGGAGGATCAGCGTGTAACACACGATCCCGAAGCCGGACAGGCGCTGCGGGACGTAGCGCGACGTGTAGAAGAGCCAGCAGAAGGGGATCGCGCCCAGGCACATCAGGACCAGCAGGTAGTCCATGCCGACCGCGCGGACTCTCAGGAGCAGGTCGATCTGCGCGGCGGCCTGCGTGGCGTCGAGCGCGGTGCGGCCTTCCGCCAGCACGGCGACGAAGGCCCCGGCGAGCACCGTGACGCACCCCAGGACGCCCTCCGAGGCGCGGAACACGAGCGCGACGAGCGAGAGGTTCCTGTCGACCGGCGCGAGGACCGCGTAGTGCGCGGCCGACAAGAGCAGGACGGCCGCGAACATCACGAGGTCCAGCGCGAGGCCGAGGCGGAAGAGCGTCGGGTGGCTCGCGATCCTGGCGGCCGTCCCGGCGACGTCCCCCGCCTGGACGAGGTGAGGCTGGATCAAGACGAGGTTGAGGACCGGGGGCACGATCGCGAGCAGATAGGCCAGGCCCGTGATCCTGGCGTAGGTCGAGGGCGCCGGTGTGTGGATGCGGGACGCGTGGTCGGTGATCTGGAGGGCGGTGTCCATGGTGCTCCGTGGGCTCGGCGCGCGAGCGCCGGCGGAGCCAGGGTGGGCGTGCGGGGCCGCGCGGGCCAGCGTCGATTCCGTTCACGCGCTGTGCGAAAATGCAGAGGTGGACTGGGACGACCTTCGATATGTGCTCGCGATCGCGCGCGACCGAACCCTGAGCCGCGCCGCCGAGAGCCTGGGCGCGAGTCATACGACCGTCGGACGCCGGGTACGCGCGATCGAGCAGGCGCTGGGCGCGCGCCTCTTCGATCAGACCCCGGACGGGTTCGTGCCCACGAGCGCGGGGCAGGACATCGCCGAGGTCGCCGAGCGGATGGAGGCCGAGGTGCTCGCGCTCGAGGGACGGGTCCTCGGGCGAGACGTGCGGCTCCAGGGCAGCCTCCGCGTGGCGACCATGGACATCCTGTTTCGCAGGTACCGCGACGCGTTCGCGTCGTTCCTGGCCCGCTATCCGAGCGTCGAGCTGACCGTCACGTCCAGCAACGACGAGGTGTCGCTCACGCGGCGCGAGGCCGACGTCGCCCTCCGGATGACGAGCTCGCCGCCGGAGTACCTCGTGGGCCGCAAGGTGGGGCGCGTGGACTTCGCGGTCTACGGCAGCCGCGCGCTGGTCGAGCGGCTTGGCCCGGACGCCGGCTACGGCGACTACCCCTGGATCCACTGGGACGAGCGCCTGAACCTGCGCTGGCTCGACGAGTGGCTGGCCCGCAACGCCCCCGGCGCGCGGATCGCGATGCGCATGGACGTCAGCTCGATGGTGCTGCGCGAGGCCGTCGCCACGGGCATCGGCCTGCACTTCCTCGCCTGCTTCGAGGGCGACGCGGATCCCGCGCTGACGCGCGTGGGGCCCGTCGATCCGCGCTTCAGCCGGGACGTATGGCTGCTCACCATGCCCGACCTTCGCAGCACGAGCCGCGTCCGCGCCTTCATGGACCACATGGACGAATCCACGCGCGCGAGCCGCACCGGCGCGGCAACGGCCGAGTAGCGCCCGCGGGCGTCCGTATCCGCTCTGCGTGAGCGACGCCGACGGCAACCCGCCCTGACCAGCCCCCCCAGGGTCGAACCCCCCCGCCGCGCCTCCCCACCCACCCCGATCCCCGGCGTCGAGGTGCTCGGCCTCGGGCGAGGTGCGTGGCCTCGGCGCGGAGGTGCGCCGCTGGTGAGCGAGGCTCGCCCTTGCTGACCCGCAGGTACATCGCGCCACCGCGGGGAGATGACGGCGGCGGCGGACGTATAGACCTCTCATGAACCGATGGATCATCGCCCACGGGGACCGAGGAGGGCGGCTCCACGTCGTGGAGCGGGCCGTGCGTGCTACGCCCCCGAGAAGGCGGAAATCCTGGTTTATTTGTCCTAGGTGCAGTATCCCACCACCAGTGGTGGTGGGGGCGGCGGCGGCGGGGACTTCGGCGGCGGAAGCTGGGGAGGTGGCGGCTGGGGCCCTGGCGGTGGTGGCGGTGGCGGTGGCCGAGTCGACATCGGACCAATAACCGTCATCCAGTAGAACGGCGGTTGATCATGCCAGCACGAAGGATGGTCGTTCTGGCATGGTCAACGTGACAGCGCGGACGCCCTCAACCACTGCTGTACGGCCCCTTGCCCGGGAACACCTGCAGCAGCGCGCGGGTCATCACAGTGGGATATACCGTGAAGTGATCTTCGCCGTCGATCACCGTGTTCTCCACTTTCATTGGCCGACCGCTGCGGCGCAGCTGTTCTGCGAACTCGGCGTTGTGGCGCAGCATGTCGTTACGGGTGTAGTATCGTGGTTCCGGCTTGACCGTTTCGTAGCTGCCGATCGACAGCAGCACCGTCGTCGGCTGCGTCGGCACCTGCGCATCGGCCTGCATGCGCGGGACCAGATGGTTGTCGAACCACAGCGACGGGCTGGACAGGATGTAGGTCTGGAACATGGCCGGCCGCGTGGTCAGCACGTAGGCACCGAACAGGCCACCATAGGAATGGCCGGCGAAGGCCCGCCGCGCCGGATCGGTGCGGTAGCGCGCATCGATCATCGGCAGCACGTGGTCGGCGAGGAAATCGCGGTAGTGCGCGGCGCCGCCGTAGGTGACGTCGTCGCTGTAGTCGCGCGGGTCGGTACGCACCGGCTCGCTGGGCGTGTAGTCGCGCGAACGACTGGCCTTGGAGCTCAGCCCTTCCTGCGGCGGCAACCCGACCAGAATGAAATCCTCGATGTTGACGCCCTGCTGGCCCACCAGGTTGCGCAGGCTGCGCACCAGCGGGAAGCTGTACAGCGCGTCAGTCACATACAGCGCCGGATATCGCTTTTCGGGGTGAGCCGCGTAGCTTCCCGGCAGCGCCACCCAGACCGGGTAGTCACGACCGATCGGGTCATGCACGCGCAGTGCCTCGGTATCCGGCAGCACCACGCCCGGCGTGGTCGTATTGCCCTTCGCATCGCTGTGCCGGACCGGTGGTGCCATCGACATCGCACACCCGCTCAAGGCCAGGCAGGCCAGCACACTCCATCCACGCACACGCTGCATCCGTTCTCTCTCCCGTTGCGGGCGGCGCACGCTGATGGCGCCTCTGCCGCATCCTCACATGGCTCGCTGCTGTTCGCCAACCGCGCTCAGGGCGTGGCCGGCGGCGGCGCCGGGAACAGCGTGCGCAATGCCTGCAGCGCCGCCGGGTGGTAGATCGTGGCATGCGTCTCTTCCGGCAGCGGCTGGTACTTCACCAGCGGCGACGGCGAAGCCTGCTGCAGCAGCGCCGCAAAACGCACGGTGGACTCGGCCAGTTCGGGCTGGCCACTGCTGGCCAGGAACACCCGCGACCGCGCACGCGCCACCGCCGGCAGCAGCGTCGGCGCCGTAACCAGCGGTGCGCCGCGGTTCCACCACAGGCTCGGGTCGAGCGCGATGTAGCTGTTGAACAGCGTCGGCTCCTGCAGCAACGTCCCGACCATGAACAGACCGGCCAGCGACTCGCCGATCAGGGCGCGCTCGTCGGTGGTGGCGAAGCGCTGGCGCACCTGCGGCATCAGCTCATCGCGCAGGAAGGTGCGATACGCCGCCGAGCCACCGATGCGCGGCGCGATCTTCTGCTCCTGCGGATCGCTGCTCGGGCCGGTCATGTCGCGGCGGCGCTCGGTATTCTCGATACCGACCAGCAGGAACGGGCGCATGCTGCCGTTGCCGGTCAGCACCTGCACCAGGCCGCTCGTCGCTTGTTATGGTGTGGCAGCTCGTGCGTCCGCGCTTCGGATGGTGGAGGGCGATCGAGCGCGCGACGGTGAGCGTGCTTCCGTGGTGATGGGCTTCGACATTCACGCGGGCGCGGTGATCGATGGCCGCGATTGCCACCGCGGGGCTTGGGGCGAAGGACGCCGAAGGCGATCCGGAGCCCCAAATGTCGAAGGGAGAGGCTGTGCCGGTATCTGGCCCGGCCGCCGATTGCACAGGAACGGCTCGTCGAGATCGCCGGCGGGAAGCTGCGCTATGAGTTGAAGAAGGCGTGGCGCGATGGGACACGATTCGTCGTTTTCGAACCGCACGAGCTTCTGGCGAGAGTATGCGCGGTGATACCGCCGCCACGATTTCACATGATCCGATTTCATGGAGTGCTCGCCCCGAATGCGGCGCTGCGCAGGCACGTCGTGGGCTCTCTGCGCCCCTCGGCCCTGGCGATGGAGCCAGCCCCTGCGACGTTTACGACATCAGGCATTGAGCAGCTATCGCTGTTCGGGCAGATGGAGGCTCCATCGGGATTCGACGCGGGCAAGATGCGCCGCAAGCCGTGGGCGTGGTTTTTGCGGCATGTGTTTGCGATTGACGTGACGGTGTGTCCTGAATGCTCGGGCAAGAGGCGCTGGCGGGCGGTGGCGCTCACGCCGGAGACGATCGCAGAGGGGCGTCTGCCCTGGGCGGCGCACGTGCAGCGCCACGACTACTTCTACGGCATCTATATCTGGCACTGGCCGGTCATTATCATGCTGCGCGAGCTGCTGCCCCCGAGCGGACCGGTGGGGCTGACGCTGGTGACGCTGGCCGTGGTGCTGCCGCTGGCCATGCTCAGCTGGCACCTGGTCGAGGCGCCGTCGCTGCGCGCCGCACGCCGCTGGCTGAAGCGCCGCGCGCCACAGGCGGTGGCGGTGGCTGCCTAGCGCCCGCCCAGCCGTCCCGCATAGCTTTGACGTCTGTATCCGTTTTTGCTGGACCGGAGGTTTTTCGCCCCTCTAGGATCGGACATCCAGAACACATGGACATCTGATCATGGCCCGCCCCAGCACCCTGCTTCTTGCATTCCTGTTGTCCGCCGGCGCCTGCGCGCAGCAGCCCGATTTCGACCCGAGCAAACTGAAAGGTCCTGCCGGCGGCCCGGCGAACGAGGTACTGGTGCTGGGATCCTCGCACCTGTCGCAGCTGCCCAAGCGCTTCGACCCGGCCGGCCTGCGCCCCCTGCTCGACCGGCTGGCCGCATGGCGGCCGCAGGCGATTGCGATCGAGGCCCTGTCGGGGCCGCAGTGCGACGTCCTGCGCCGCTACCCGCTGCGCTACCAGGACACGATCACCACGTATTGCCCGGACCCGGACCCGGCCAGGGCCACGACCGGCCTCGACGTGCCGGCCGCCACCGCCGAGGCGCACAGGCTGCTGGCCGCCTGGCCTGCCGCCCCCACGGCCGCGCAGCGGCGCAGGCTGGCGGCGGTGTTCCTGGCGGGCGGCGAACAGGCGTCGGCCGTGGTGCAGTGGCTGCGCCTGCCCGAGGCCGAGCGCCGCGCCGGCGACGGGCTGGACGGGGCGCTGGTCGAGCAGCTGAACCGCCTGCAGGGACAGCGCGACGAAAGCATCCTCGTCGGCGCGCAGCTGGCGGCGCGCCTCGGACACGAACGCGTGTACCCGATGGACGACCATACGGCCGACGGCCCGAGCGCGGACGAGAAGGCGGCCGGCGCGGCAATCTCGAAAGCCTGGGACAACCCGGCGACGAAGAAACGGCTCGCGGCGAGCGCGGCCCTGGAACAACATCTCGACACCGCGGAGGGTGTGCTGGCGATGTACCGCGCCGCCAACGCGCCAGGTGAAACGAAACTCGCCTTCGACAGCGACTTCGGCGCCGCGCTCGAAGAGCCGTCGCCGCAACGCTTCGGCCGCAACTACCTCGGCTATTGGGAAACGCGCAACCTGCGCATGGCCGCCAACATCCGCGAGGTGCTGGGCGATCGTCCCGGCATGCGCATGCTGGTCATCGTCGGCGCCTCGCACAAGGGCTACCTCGAGGCCTACCTGCACCAGATGCACGACGTGCGGATCGTCGACACGGGTCCGCTGCTGCGCTGATTCCGCACAAGCTTGCCAGCTTGACCATGCTTCGTTGCTGGCACGCGCCACAAGTGCCATGCGTCGGCCCCCGGGCCCCGGAGAGCGGCCCCGGTCAGGAGCGGAAGCGGCAAGCGGGCCACCGGCTCAGGGCTGATACGGCGGCGCCTCGAAATTTCCGCCGTAATACAGCCCGACCTTCCTGCTCGGTTTTGACGGGGCCTTCGCGGCGGCTGCCTTTGCCCCTGGGGAAGCGAGCGCGGCCGATACGAGCCACGCCCGACGCCCCCCGCGCTCCTCACTCGCCGGACCGCTCCCCCGACTCCTCCTCCTGTGCCTGCGCGCGCTTCGCCTTGAGCGCCTCCGTCTCCGCGGTGATCTGGGCCGCCGCTGCGTGCATCAGCCGCGTGGCCCAATCGAGCAGCCGCGCGACCTCCTCGACGTGGACGTCGTCTGCGCCGGCCAGCTTCTCGCGAAGCGCGATATCGGCCAGCTTGCGCACCGCTGGCAAGAGCGCCGGATCGTCGGGGCCGGCGACGTGAGGCTCGAACAGCCGCAAGAGCCACGTCGAAAGCTCCTTCGCGCGCGGGAGGTTCCCCTCCTCGAGCCGGGCCTCCGCCGCGCGGTCGAGCACCACCCGGAGGCGCAGGCTCTCTTTGCCGAACTCCTTCTCCGCGATGGAAAGCGCCTCTTCGTAGAGCGCCGCCGCGCGCGCGTGCTCTCCGCGTTTCGTCGCGACCTCCGCGAGATGGACCCTGGGCACCACGCAATGGGTGCTCTCGGGGGGGTAGTGCGCCGCATAGACGTCACGCATGCGCTCGAACGTCTCTTCGGCGGCGTCGTAATCGTCCAGCGCGAGGTACGCCTTGCCGAGCTCGTCCAGCACGACGATGAGGGACAGGTCCTTCGGCCCGGACGCTTTTTCGAGCATCTCGAGCGCACTCTCGAGCGGCCTTTCGGCGAACTCCGGCTTCTCTTCGGCGAGCGCGGCGCGCCCGTAACGCAGGAGCGCCTCCCCCATCTTCCGTGGGTCACTGTCGAGCGCCCTGGCCGTGATGTCGACGGCGAGCCGATAGCTCTTGCGCGCCTCCTCGTAGTCCTTCATTGCGGCGAAGATGTCGCCTATCCGGACGGCGTCCGCATAGAGGTCCGCGGCATGCGTGGCGAGGTGCTTGCTTCGGATCTCGAACACGGCGAGCGCGGCGTCCGCGGCGCTGTCGAGCTCGCCGCGCTCGAGCTCGATGTCGGCGAGGAGCGCGAAGGACGAGGCCAGCTCGAGGTGGCCCTCTCCGAAGGTCTTGCGCTTGATCTCGAGGGCCTTCGTCGCGGCGCGGCGGGCCTTGTCGAGCTCGCCGGCATCAACGAGCAGGCGGGCGAGGTCGGATAGCCCCTGGAGGTGCTTTTCGAGCGCGGCAGGCTCCTCGGCGCCGTGAAGCATGCGGGCGTCGATGAGGCGTTCGAGGAGGCCCAGGGCGGCGGCCCATTGTGTGAGCTTGGTATAATGCGTGAGCGCCGTGGTGGCGGCGGCGAGGGTGTCGGGGTGAAACGCGCCGAGCTTTTGGTCGCGAATCTCGAAGAGTCGTTCGGCGAGCGGAGCGGCGAGCTCGAGCCGACCTTCGCCCTCGGCAGCGCGGAGCTGCATGTCGAGCTGCCAGGCCTCGAGCTCGGTCGCCTCGTCGTGGGGTGTGTCGCGGTCGGACATGGCGAGGGAGGATAGCGGTCGGGCGGCCGGGGAAGAAGGGAAAAGCTTCGGCCGTGCACCCTCGAAGCATGGTGCTCATTGGCAGGCGAGGCTGTAGGTGAGCTCCGAGCCTGAGGGGATGGAGTCGATGGTGTCCGCGGTGACCCACGCTTGAGCGAGCGCGTCGTAGTACTCCACGAAGATCGAGTCCACCGAGTAGACGACGTTGTCGGTCTTGAGGTAGAGGCCATTGGCCCTGGTGATCGCGTCGAAGCTCATACCGAGCCACGACTGGCCGGCGACGCCGGTATCGAACGTCTTCCAGAACGTCGAGGTATTCCCATCGAACGCATACTCCGGGAGGGACCACGACTGCGAGGCTCCGCTATCGATGGCGGTGCCGCCCGTCAACGGCTGGTTGCAGTCCGCGTCGGCGCAGAAGGCCATCTCGCGCAGCACCCATTGACCGCTGTCTTCCTGGACGCTGGCGTTGCGGATGCGCCAGCTCACGGGGAACGCGCGGCGAATCTTGACGTCATAGATCAGCTCGGAGCCCGAGGGGACGTTGTACAGGATGTCTGCCGTGACCCAGTGGCCGCGATTGGCGTCGTAGTAGTCCACGTAGATCGAGTCCACCGAGTAGACGACGTTGTCGGTCTTGAGGTAGATGCCATGCACGCCCCTGGGCGCGCCGAAGTCGATGCCGATCCACGACTGGCCGGCAACGTTGGTATCGAACGTCTTCCAGAACGTCGAGGTATTCCCATCGAATGCGTAGCTCGGGAGGGACCACGACTCCGAGTCTCCGCTGTCGATGGCGGTGCCGCCCGTCAAGCGCTGATTGCAGTCGGCGTCCGCGCAGAAAGCCATCTCGCGCAGCACCCATTGACCGCTGTCTTCCTGGACGCTGGCGTTGCGGATGCGCCATTTGGTCGCCGCGGGAGGAGGCGGCGGCGGACCACAGAGCGTCTGGGCGCTGGCGGCGCTCGGAGCCAAGCTCGCGGCGAAGAAGAACAGAGCGGCGATGACGGGGAGCGACGTGCGGGTATTGTTCTTCATGACGGACCTCGAAGGAATCGATTGACGGCTCATCTCGCGGCGAAGCGCCAGCGTCCCCATGGCTTTGCACGGGTGATGCCAGCTCCCTGATGCGCTGAAAAAGGCCTCTTTTTATTGTGGGAACACCTGGGTGGAGGCCCGCGCTGGAGGGCGGGGCCTCCATGTGGAGGCTTGAGCCTCCAATGGAGGGCCGTGGGTCCCGGCACCCGCTGGTGTGCGGAGCAACACCCATCGGCCCCTGCTCCCCCAACCCTGGCAAACCCCCCACCCCCGTCCTCGGTTTCACCGGCCGTCCCCCCGGGAAACCTCTTGCCGCGGGATCCCCCCCCTGCCAAAAAGGCGCCCCTGTTTCTCGCGCCGACCGATCGCCACGTCGAGCTCGCTCTTGCTGCGCCGGGCCAAGCTGCTCGTGGCGCCAGGACCTTGCGCACCTTCGTGCAGGGCGCCCTTGCCATGGTCGAGCCGGATTGTGGCCTCGCTTCGAGTGCCGTCACCCGCCTCGTCTCCCGCGTCGCCCTCGAAGCGGGCCCCGTCGCCGGCCTCGATCTTCCCGACGCACCGGCCGAGCGGGTCGCGTTTGCCGACGTCATCGACTCCGCCCTTGGCCGCCTTCGCCGCGCCGGCGTTCGGCCGGACCACCTTTTCCAGGCCGAAGGCCCCCAGGCCGCGCTCCTCGCCGAGGTCATGCGCCGCGCCGATGAAATCCTCGCGCAAAAGAGCCTCGTCGACCCGCGCAGCGCCGGGTTCGTCCTGTCTCGTGCCCTCCGCCGCGGCCCTTGTGACGCCCTCCTCCAGGAAATGTCGGCGTACGACGTCACCCTCTCCGGCCTCCTCGCCTTCGAGGCCGACGACCTCTCCTGGCTGGAGGCCTTGCATGCCCGCGCACGCGAGGCCGGCGGCCGTGGGCTCGTCGTCGAGATGCCGCTCTTCTCGGGGGAATCCCTGTTCGACCCGACCGACCTCGACGAGGAGGCCGTCGGGGGTGTCGCCACCGTCCTCGAAAAACGCTGGGCCGAGCTCACGTTCGGGCCCTCGATCGATTGGAGCCCCCTCAACGACGGCGCCGCCTCCCTCGTATTGCGCGCCGCCGGCCCCGAAGGCGAAGCCCGCGCCGTCGCCGCCGAGGTTTTGAGCGCGCTCGGCAGTGGCGTCCCGCCCGAATCCATTGCGATCCTCGTCCCCGCTCTCGACGACGGCACCCTCGATCCGCTCCGCGCCGCCCTCTCCGACGCCCGCATTCCTTTTCACGAGCCGCGTGGCCCCTCGCCCGACGCCTCGCCCGAAGGCCGCGCCGCGCTCGGCCTTTTTGCGCTCGCGTCCGGGCCCGTCACCCGCGAACGCGTGATCGATATCCTCCGTGCCCCCGGCCTTCATTCCGGTATCTGGGTCTCCGAGCGCGCCGAGCGCGACGCCGAGGCGAAGGCCGCATTGCTCGCGCACAGGCTGCGCGACGTCCCCGTCGAGGTCGATCGCACTGGCACATTGCTCGTCGAGAATCTCCGCGCCGTCATCAAAGCCGCGGGCGATGGGGACGAGGCCTGGATGCCGGATGCGCTCACGCGAATGCTGGAAAGCATCGCGCTCCTCGCCGGGGGAACCACCCGGGCCGAGATTGCCGCGAGGTTTGGCGCCCTTTGCGACAAACTCGATCTCGGAAGGCCTTCGATGGGCGAGCTTGGCGCGGCGCTCCGCGTCGAGGCGCTCCGGGGTCGATCCCTCGCGCTCAAGGCCATTGGCGAAGGACAAGCGGCAGTGCGGGCCATTCGCGACGCCACGCGCGCCGTCGTCGAAGCGGCCGCCATGCTCGGCCTCGAGGCTGCGCCGTCCCGCGTCGAGGAGCTTTATGCCGAGGTGCGTCGTGCGGGCGCGACGCAGGGCCGGTCCGACGGCGGCGGCAGCCGGGCCAGCGCCGTCCGGATCGCCCGACCTTCCGAGCTTTGTGGGATCCGGTACGAGGTACTGATCGTCACGGGCCTCGGCCCGGGTGGGTACGGGCCGGAGGCGGACGGTGGGCTCATCGACGAACGGCTCTGGTCCACGCTGCCGGCCTCGGCGCGTCCGCCGACGTCACGCGAGCGGGACCGCATCCGCCGCGCCGAGCTCGCGTGGGCCATGGGCGGAGCGCGTCGTGTCGTGCTCGCGTACAGCACCACCGACGACGAGGCGGCCCCGCACCCGACCGTCACGCGCGCGCTCAAATCGCAGATCACCGAGCGTGTCGAGCCCTCCTCGCGTGTGTCGCGGGCGGCCTCGCGGATCGATCCACGCGGGGCTGAGCTCGTCGCGCTCTCGGCGGGCTCGCTCCCGGCGCCGCTCATCGCGGATCGTGTCTCCATCGAGCGCGCGCGCCTTGCGTTTTTCCTCGATCCACGCGCGGACGCGGGGCCCTTCACGGGCCGGATCGACCCGGCCGATCCCGAGCTCGCCGCGCACCTCCGCGCGTGCGTGGGCGGCGACATGCCCTCGCGGCCGATCGCGGTCACGCATATCGAGAAGGCCGCGGGCTGCGCGTTCGCGGGGTTCGCGCGGCGCGTGTGGAAGACGCGTCGCCAGGAGGACGCGCTCGAAGCGGCGGATCCACGCGAGCGAGGCACGCAGGTGCACGCGGCCACGGCGGCGGCGTTCCAGGCGGCGTGGGAGGCGGGCGGGCGGGCGAACCGGCGCAAGGCGCTCGAAGCGGCGCGCGAGGCGGCGATGCGCGCGGTCGGCGCGGACAAGGAGGCGGCGCCGCTCCGGCGGGAACTTCTGATCGCGGCCGTCGACGTCGCGCTTGGCTTCGTCGCGCACGGGCTCGAGGAGCAGGGTTTTTCGTTCGCGCTCGCGGAACAACCGTTCGGCCCGTCGGTCGAGGCACCGTGGGACGCGCTCCCGATCGCGCCGATGCAGGGGGAAGGGGAGGGGGACCGAGCGCCGGGGCCCTCGGTCTTCGTCGAGGGCAAGATCGACCGCGTCGATCGAGGCGACGGCGGCAAGAGCGCGGCGCGCGTCGTCGACTACAAGACGGGGCAGATCCCGAGCAAGAGCGAGCAGGGAACCTTGCACCTCCAACTGCCGCTCTACGCAGCCGCCGTGGCGCGGGCGACGGGCGCCGAGGAGGTGCAGGCGCTCTACCTCGGCGCGGACAAGCGTGGCGAGATCAAGGCCTCACCGGCGAAGGACATGGACCGGCGCGCGATCGCGGACAAACGGATCGACGCGGAGCGCACGGCCCGCAAGGTGGTGCTCTCGCTCTGGGACGGACACATCGAGCCGCGTCCCGTGAAGGGGGACCTCTGCGATCGGTGTGACGCGCGGGACGTCTGCCGCAGGCCGGCCGTGGTGCCGGGCGAGGCGGACGAGGAGGGCGGCGGATGACGTTGCCCCCCGAAGACGCGCTCCTCTACGCCTTCCGGCGCAACATCGTCGTCGCCGCGAGCGCGGGCACCGGCAAGACGTACCGGCTCACGGCCCTTTACGTCCTGCTCACGCTCGGGCTCACCTCGATGGGGAAGGCCGACGGTGACGAACCCGCCGAGCCGATCCCGCCCGAGCGGATCGTCGCGACGACCTTTTCGCGCGCCGCGGCGCAAGAAATCGCAGCCCGCGTGCAGGCGGCGTTGTCCGAGATCGCGGCGTGGGACGAGGAAGGAGCGCAGCCGAAGCTCGCGGCGATCATCGAGGCGCGACGCGCAGCCATCGCGGATCCGCCGTCGATCCACGAGCTCAAGCGCCGCGCGGCCGACGCGCTCGGCCGTTCCGCGGGCGCGCGCATCGACACGCTGCACGGCCTCGCGCAGCAGATCGTCCGCACGCATGCGCTCGCGCTCGGCGTCGATCCGCAGGCGCGCGTGGTCGAGGAAGACGAGGCGCAGGCGCTCGCGGATCTCGCGGTGGATGAAGCGCTCTCGGCCGCACTCTCGGCGGGCGGCGATCGAGCCGAAGCGGCGCGCGCGCTCGTCGCCGCCGCGAACGGCGTGTGGGGCGCGCGCAAGCAGGTCGCGAGCCTCTGCGACCGCCTCGACGAAGAGGGCCTCTTGCCCTCGGAGCTCCTGCTCGCCGAACACGAAGGCGGCGCGCGCTCCCTCCGCGCCTCGCTCGACTCCATCGTCGCCACCTGCGTCGCGGGCGGACAACGCACCAAAGACGCGGCCGCCGTCCTCGCGCGTGCCCTCGCGCAGGGCGGCCCCGGCGAGCTCTTCCCGGCCGTGGCCGAAGAGCCGCTCCGCGAGCTCTTCACCATCGCCATGCGCGGCAAGACGAGCGACGCCGACAAGGAGTTCGCCGCCTTCCGCGAAGAGCTCCCCGGCGACAGCAACGCCGAGCGCGCCGCGGGCCTCATCGCCATCCTCCGCGAAGCGCCGCATCTCTCGGTTCGCGAGCGTGGCATCGTCGCCCTCCTCGAAGACGCGCGCACCCGCCTCGGCGCCCTCCGCCGGCAGGAAGGCCTCCTGAGCTTCGGCGACATGCTCCGCATGGCTCGCGACGGCCTCCGTGATCGCCCCGAGATCGCCGCGCAGGTCCGCGCTTCCATCGACGCGCTCCTCGTCGACGAGTTCCAGGACACGAGCCGCGCGCAACGCGACATCGTTTATCTCCTCCGCGAGCGCGAGGACAGCGCTCGCCCACCCGGCCGCGCGCCCATCGCGGAAAACCTCGTCGCGCACGGCCTCTTCCTCGTCGGCGACCGCAAGCAATCCATCTACGGCTTCCGCGGCGCCGACGTCGCCGTCTTCTCGCGCATCACGGGCGAGCTCTGCGGCCCGCTCGCTCGCGAAGCCCTCGCCCTCGCGCCCGAGATCTGCGCCCCCGAGGCCCGCGCCGACCTCGTCGCCCTCCGCGAGAGCCGCCGCAGCGGCGGCAAGATCCTCGACTTCGTCAACGCCTTCTCCGCCCACGATTTCCACGCGCCGGGGGATGCGCATCCGCGCGACTTCGAGGTCGTCTACGGCCCCGCCGATCACCTCGTCCCGGTCACGGAAGCGCAGGGCGCAGGCGAAGTCGTGCTCGTCGACGACGACGGCGCCTCACCACCCGACGCCGAGCCCGTCGTCCGCGGCGCCACGCGCTCCATGCGTGAAGCCTTCGTCGCCGCGGCCTTCGCCGCGCGCTTCGTCCGGAGCGGTGAGGGCTCCTTCCGCGACATCGCCATCCTCGCACGTCGCCGGAAGACCCTCCCGCTCCTGGAGCTCGCGCTCGCCCGCATCGACGTCCCGCATGTCGTCGCGGGCCGCGCGCTCTTCGACACCTCCGAGGTCCGCGACGTCGCCGCGGTCCTTCGCCTCCTCGTCGATCGCCGCGACCGCCTCGCGCTCGCGACCGTCCTCCGCGGCCCCGCCGTCGGTTTGTCCGACGCCGCGCTCGCGTGGCTCGGCGCGCCCAAAACGGGGTTGTCATTGCCACTCGAACGATCGGACGCCCCGCGACTGCTCCCGACCTTGCCCGCCTGGGAAAAGCTCGGTCCCGCGGATCGCACGCGCCTCGAAGACTTCGTCCGCCGCTTCGTCGAGCTGCGCCGCGCGGCCCTCCGCCTTCATCCAGGCGAAGCGATCCGCGCGGCCGTCGCGGCCTTCGATCTCGATCGCGTCTTCGCCTCGATGCCTCGTCCCGAGATGCGCATCGGCCACGTCGATCGCCTCCTCGGCGTCGCGCGGCGTCGCGGCGGCTCGCTCCCAGGCTTCGTTCGCTGGCTCGATCGCCGCATGCGCGACGACTCCGACGAGCGCGACGAGGCCACCTTCGCCGAGGAGGAAGACGCCATCCGCCTCATGACGATCCACGCGAGCAAGGGCCTCGACTTCCCCGTGGTGATCGTCCTCGACCTCGACGCGGGCGTCTCACCGCGGCCCTCGGGCCTCCAGATCGCCTCCCTCGGCGGCCCCAAGCCCACGCTGATCCTGCGGCATCACGCATCGAGGCCCGATCCGCTCTCCGACACGATGCTCGCGCGGCTCGAACGAGGCGAGCGGCCCGTGCTCGATTCGCTCCGCACCGAAGCGCAGGCGAAAGCAGACGAGCTCGCCCGCGCGCGCGAGCTCGCCGAACGGCAACGCCTCACGTACGTCGCCATCACGCGGCCAAAGCGCGCCCTCGTCATGATCGGCGTCCCCGATCCGCCCGAAGGCGCCCGCAAGCGCGCGAAGGGCGGCTCCGCATTCGAGTCCCTCAAAGACGGCCTCACGAAGCCCGCCCTGAAGGACGCAATCACCCGCCGCGAGCAAGCCTCGGCCCTGCTCGCCGATCCCCACGCGCAGCCTCGCGAAGCACGGCACGGCGCCGTCTCCCCGACCGGCCCTGCGCCGCCGTGGCCCGAGCGCCCGCCCACCCGCACGATCTCCATCGCCACGACCCCGCTCTCGCTCTTCCAGGGCTGCCCGCGCCGCTTCCGTCTGCGTCAGCTCATGGGCTTCGACGAGCCCATCAGCACCGGCTACGTGGAGCTCCCCGGCGATCCCGCCGCCGAGCCGCTCGAGGTCGACACCGAAGCCGACCTCGATCCGCGCATCCGCGGCCTCGCAGCCCACGGCGTCCTCGAACGCTGGCCCCGCGAGGCCTTCGGTCGCCCCGTCGACGTCGCCGACGTCCGGCGCCGTCTCGCCCTCGCCGGCCTGCGCCCCGAGATGCCCGAGGCCTCACGCATCGCCGAAGGCATCGCGCGTTTCCTCGACGGCCCCTACACCCGCGCCATCCGTGATCAAGGCCTGCGTATGCTGCGCGAAGAACCGTTCGTGCTGACGATCGGTCTCTCCGCAGCCCCCGACGGTTCACCACGCGCCCTCGGTCTACGCGGCGCCGTCGACTTCGTGGTCTTTCGTCCGGACGGGACCGTCGACGTCATCGACTACAAGCTCTCGCGTCCGCGCTCGGACCTCTCGGTCTACGCGTTCCAGTTGCACGCATACGCGCTCAGCATGCACCGTCGCGAGCCGGAGCGGCGCATCCGCGCAGGCGTCGTTTTCCTCGCAGGCTCGTCGCCCGAGCCGATCTTCCTCGCTGCGGAGGGCGAAGACGGCACCATCACGAACGCAGAGCACGACCATTTCGCAAACGAGCTGAGGACGCTCGGCGAGCGTTTCGCCGAGGCACGCTGGGCCGACCGTTTCGACCCCGTTCCTCTGGATCGATGTCGCAAGCTGCACTGCGGCTTCGTCGGGGCCTGTTACGGGCCCGAGAGTACGTTGTAGCTGCCGCTGCCGCTGCCGCTGCCGCTTCCGCTTCCGCTGCCGCTTCCGCTGCCGCTTCCGCTTCCGCTGCCGCTTCCGCTTCCGCTTCCGCTTCCGCTTCCGCTTCCGCTTCCGGGGCTTTCGGGACGGTTGTTCTTTGTTTTCGTCCGGGGAGGTCGATTGTGCCCGCGTGCTCGGAAGGCGAAAGGCCGAGCCGTGCTCGCCGGGCTCGCCGTGCTCGCTTCGCTGCGCGCGGCTGCGCGCGGTGCGAGGCTTCGCCTCGCAGCCTTTCGCCTTCCTCCGCGCGCGGGCCGGGGTCCGGGGTCCCCGGTCGGGGATACGGAGGAAACAATGGCGCTCAGGATTTATAGCGTGGCGATCGAGATGCTCAGGACATTGCGACCGGTGATCGAACGAGTCGGGACCAAGGATCCGAATCTCGGGGATCAGCTACGGCGGGCGGCAACGAGTATTGCGCTGAACCTGAGCGAGGGCGCGTATTCGCAGGGAAGGAACGAACGGGCCCGGTGGTATACGGCAATGGGTTCGGCGGCGGAGGTTCGCGCGTGCCTGGAGGTAGCAGAAGCGCTCGGGTACATCGAGAAAGCGGACGAGAACCTGCTCGACACGCTCGACCGTATCGTAGCCACCCTGCATCGCCTCACACGTCGGTAATGACCCGGGCGTGACGCTCCCCGCAGGGCGGCACGCCTTCCAACGGCAGCGGAAGCGGAAGCGGAAGCGGAAGCGGAAGCGGAGGCGGAAGCGGAAGCGGAAGCGGAAGCGGAGGCGGAAGCGGCAGCGGCAGCAGCAGCGGCAGCGGCAGCGGCAGCGGCAGCGGCAGCGGCAGCGGCAGCGGGATGCTCCTGCAGGCGATGTATGGGATGTTTCGGCTCAAGCGATTCCTTGGGAAGCTCCGGCCACGCATCCGGGGCCGTGGTGCTGCCGTATCTGGAGGGCCGTTCGATCCGGGAGATCGCCGGATCGCTCGGGCTCCCGACGAAGACCGTCCATGGCCGCCTGCATCTCGCTCGGGAGCACCTGAAGACGCTCGCGCTCGCTTGACGCGCCGGCGAGTTCGCCGGCCCGCTCTCCCCGCTCCGCTGCTCCCTCCCGCCGCGTCTTTCCATCGAAGGAGCCGACTCAATCCGGATCCACGAGCGAAAGGACAGCCCGTAGACCAGCATTGGGTATGGCGAGCGCGGCGTACGCGACGAAGAGCTTCAGGGCGAGGCCGTGCTTCTTCGTGGTGAGCCAGTTTGCCCCAATGCGGAGCAGGCCCGTGAGCCAAAGCCCGCAGCCTGCGGCTACGGCCAGGCCGCACACGAAATCGATCCCTTTCACGCTTTGGGGCAGGGATGTAACGAATTGGCTCGTCGTTCCCGAGAATGCTGCCAGCCACATCAGCAGGGCGCCAAGGAGGCAGAACGGCGCCGTGACGACGAAGAGGAGTGGGAAACTCGCCATGACGAGGTACGCGCGCGTGTGATCGATCGTCACGGGTCCGCTCGCCCTGCGCCCCGCGCGATGGAGGAGGACGACCGCCGTGAGTGCTGCGGCGAGCACGGCGCAGGAGGGGCCCACGGAGCGGAGCACGATAAAACACGTGATCGACGGGGCAATTTTCTCTGCATGAAAGTAGCTCAGCGCGTAGGCGTACTCGAAACTCACCAGACAGCCTCCAACCAGCCCGACCACGGCGCCGATTGGGAAAGAGAGCCTCACCACCTTGTCGTAAGGCGAGACCACGTCGGGGAGCGCCGTGGCGGGCGGCGACGCGACAGGCGGCGCGTA
This sequence comes from Polyangium jinanense, assembly GCF_028435265.1. GTDB lineage: Bacteria > Myxococcota_A > Polyangia > Polyangiales > Polyangiaceae > Polyangium > Polyangium jinanense. The sequence goes on from NZ_JAGTJK010000008.1 coordinate 119,648, forward strand.
CGCCTGACCGAGGTCGAGTTTGTCGTCCATGTCTCAGCCCCGCACCCTACTCGATGGGTTTGTCGGGGTCAACAACCTCCGCGTTCGCCGCTCCCGCCTCGATCATGGCAAGCTCCTTGGGCGTCAGCGGGCGCAGTTGTCGGAGGAGAGTGCTTGCCCATTCTCGTCCGCACTCAGCCTCCGAATGTCCCCCATCCATCGGAGTACCCCCCCACCTCTGCGCCCAGTTCATCGAGCTCCCGCTGCGCAGCAACGACCGCCTCGTATGTGGGAACCATCCGTTTGGCGCAGTAGCAGATCCATTCCTCAGCTTCATCGTCGAATTCGAGCGACGGAGTATAGCCTCGCTTCGCCGCCAAACGCGCCAATTCCGCACCCGCAGCTTGATCCGGGACAGATACAACGAAGTCGATATCCATCGGCTTCGACATGTCGCATCGTGTCGCTATGCGACGCAGGGCAGCGCCATCGGCATCGTCGGGGTAATCCATCATTTCTCCTATTCGAGTAGCTTTTTCCCGGGAGATTCGATCTTGTTATAGTTATCAGGGCGAGCCGGGCCACCGTGTTCCTGTAGTCGACGCGCTTCTTCCTTGAAGGCTTCTTCCCCGTTCGGCGCGGGCCTCCAGTCCGTTGCTACATGCTGGTCTCCGGTTTTCCGCTCGATGCGACGACCGGATACCTGGGAGCGCTCTCGACTACCTTTCCCATCGTACGTTTTTCCACTGGCGTGCGTGTTCGTATATGATCCTGTTTCGCCGCTGCGGCTACTCCCCGACACGGGCCGCGTCGTCGTCGTGACGGTCGTCTCGTTGGGCGGCGCCACTGCCTTCGGCGTGCTCGCGACCGGAGCACTCGGCAGCTTCGGCTGCCGCAAGAACCCACCCGGCCCGCCCGCCGCGCTCGGCAGGAAGACCGGCATGCTTCGCAGCCTCTGCTGGGCCGCTCGCAGCGCCCTCGCCCCCGCGGTCTCCAGGGCCGACGCTCCCCCGGTGCCGACCATCAACAAGGCGTCCGCCAGGGCGTTCAGGATCGCGAATTTCAGCTCGGCATCCGCCCAGCCTTTGCCATACCCCTTGAGAAATGCCTCCCAGGCGATCTTGGCGAGCCCCTCGTCGTCGTACGTCGGCAGGTCCGGGATTGCATTCAGCTGTTTGGCCAGACCGGTCTGGATGTCCTCCACGAATCTGGCCCCCCTCCAAACCCCTAGATCGAAGATCCGCGCCTGTCCTCTCTGGATGGTGTCCCTCGTTTCCTCCGCCCTGCCGAGCGTCTCGCCCCATAGACGCCCGATCCGCTCACCGGTACGCCTCGCCTCCTCCTCGGCGTCCCTCCGCGCCAGGTTGGCTTTCTGCTCTTCATACGTTTTCCCGGGAGGAGGCGGCGGACACGGCACGTTCGTCCCAGGCGTGGGGGCGGGCGTGGGAGCCATTTGCCCGATGAAACGCTGATCGGGTGGCCTGTTTCGCGGCCTGTCGCAGGGCTTTATCGCCGACGTCCGCGTCACGGTTCGGACGGTCGTGCCCTTGGCCGGCCCGGCTTCCGGCTCTTTCGCCGCAATCTTCTCCGGCGGCGGCGGCGGTTTATCGCAGGGCAGATCCTGATACGCGAGCCCCAGGAGCCTCCGGCTCTCGGACGGCGCGAGGGGGTCATGAACGAAGACGGCCTTGACCGAAGGGTTTTCCAGGAGCTTTTCGAGCGGTTCGAACGCCGGTCGATGTACGCCGTCCCCGAGTTCGTACCAGTAACGCGCATTCGGGCCGACGCGGGGATGCCGCCGGCAGACGCGAAACACGCTCTTTCCGTGCAGCTCCTGCGCCCACCCCTCGGTATGCACGCCCGCCGCGCCGCACCCGAGGAGCCATGCCGCGACGCCAAAAGCGAAGAGCACCGGCAGCCCGAATCGAAAGAAGCGCAGAGCACCGATGATCCACAGACGCGGATGCAACGACGATGCGAGCGCGCGGCGCGAAGTCATGGAGACCCCTCCCTGGCAGGCAGCAAGAGTCCAGTGGCGACCCCAGGCTAGAAGATGGCGTTCAAGCCCACAAGGATGCAGGCGTGCGCTCCATTACCGACAAAACCGTTGACATCCCCTCCGAGATCAGCCCCAGGGCCGCCTCCGCGAACCACGGGGGATGCCGCGAGCGGTCCCGCCATGCCGTCTCCCAGGTCCACGCGCTGCCTCGTCAACTCCAGGCGGCTGTTTTTACGCCTTTCACCCCCTCTCCGCCGCGCAGAGAGGGGGTAGGGGGGTGAGGTTCGCGTGCAAACCGAGATCGGCGCGCTCCGAGTGGTGTTTGCAACGCGTGCAGAGGGCACAACGTACGTCGGAAACCCGGTTGCAACGCGTGCAGAGGGCACAACGTACGTTCGAAAAGCCGTTTGCAACGCGTGCAGAGGGCACAACGTACGTCGGAAACCCGTTTGCAACGCGTGCAGACGGCGCAACGTACGTTCGAAACCCGTTTGCAACGCGTGCACGCGGGGTCTGGTACGCTGTGATCAGCGTTTGCAACGCGTGCACGCGGGGTCCGGTGCGCTGCTAGCCCTTTCGGGCGGGGGGGAAGCTAGAACTCCCCGTCCGCGATCGCTCGCATCAGCACCTGCATCGTCACGATCCCCAGGTACCGACCGTGGTGCTCCACGATCACCGGATCGTACGTGCGTGGCTCGTCCCGCGACGTCGCGAGCCGCAGCGCGACCGGCAGCGGCGTCGCCTCGTCCACCCGCAACGGATGCGGATCCATCAGCGTAGCGATCGGAGAACCACCGCGGCGCGTATGCGAGAGCTCGTCCAGAAGCCGCTCCCGCGTCGCGAGCCCCAGCACGTGTCCCTCACAGTCCACCACCGGCAGCGCCGCGTACGTGGTCGATCGCCGCAGCGCCTCCGCGACCTCTCCCGCGGGCGTTCCTGGCAGCACGGACGCATGGGATCCGCGCAGCGCGCTGATCGTGCGCGGCGGTGGGATCGACCGCCCATCCCGCTCCGTTTGCCGCGCCGCGCGCCGCACGAGATCCTTCACGCTCGTCGTCAAAGGCGAAAGCTCCGGCGCAGGCCTCGCGAGCAGGTAGCCCTGACCAAGCTCCACGCCGCACGCGAGCAGCGCGTGCAGATCGTGTTCGTCCTCGATGCCCTCCGCGATCACCTGAATCCCCGCGCGCCGACCAAAATCCGCCAGCGACCGCACGAGGTGCGCGCGCAGCGGATCCCCCGAAAGGTGCCGCACGATCGCCTTGTCGAGCTTCAAAAAATGCGGCCGCACGCGCACGAGCGCCGTCAGCGACGCGTACCCCGCACCCACGTCGTCGAGCGCGATCCGAAACCCTTGGCTCGCGTAGTGCCGGACGATCCGTTCCAGACGATCGCTGTCGAGCACCGCGCCCGACTCCGTCAACTCGAGGACGATGCGCGTCGGCGCGACCCCATGCTCCTCCAGCAGCCGTCGCGTGAACCCCGCGCTGAACGCCGGGTCGTCGATCACCCGTGGATCGACGTTCAGGAAAAACACGCCCTCGGATCCGCCGCGCGCGAGCGTCTCGATCCCGATCTCGCGGAAGCGCCGGTCGACGGCCACGAGTCTTCCGTGCGAGTGCGCCATCTCGAGCAGCGCCTGCGGCCCCGACACACCACGCGCGTGCGCCTCGGACGCACCAGGACCGAGGCGTCCGAGCACCTCGCGCCCCATCACCTCGCCCGTGCCGAGATCCACGATCGGCTGGAAAGCCACGTGCAGGTGTTCACTCACGAGCAGATCGTCGAGCCAGGTCGCGGCGGTCGACACCGCGCCCGATCCTGGCGGGATCGTCCCGAGGGTATCCTCCCTCGCCGCCGCTTCTGCGCGCTGCTCACCGGCCTTCATCGGTAGGTCAATCCTCCGGTCTCCTCATACTACCGGTTTTTTTCGGGACGGTAGCATTCCCGTTTCTTGCGAACGTACGTACGCAGCCGTTCGTGGTTTTGCTCGCGTATGCACGCTTTCGAGTCTGCCCGCTCGGCTCTAGGGCTTTCCTTAGAGGAGGACGTATGCCGAGGGAACGGGCCACGTTCGATGTCCTGGTCACGACGCCTCACGGCGCGCCTGTCCAGGGTGCATCCGTGCGTCTCCTCGGCCCGCGGGGGGCCCTGGTAGCGGAGGAGTTCACGCCCGGCCGGAGCCGCGTCGTCTTGCCGCGGCGCGGCGATTACGAGCTCATCGTGGAGCCCGGGGCCTCGCCGTTCGAGCTCAAGCCGCTCCGCACCACGCTTTTCCTGACACCCGGCAAATGCGGGAGCTCCCTCGCCGCGATGAGCGGCCTCGATGGCGTGCGCTCCCGCGTCGAACGTATCGAATGCGCGGAAGGTCGCATCACGGTCCACGTCGTCCTCGATTACGTATGGTTTTCCCACATGGGGTATCCGCCGACGCTCGGCAATCGGGTGGACATCCTCGTCGACGGAGAGGACGGCTGGCGCGCGGTGGCCGAGGCGCTCCTGGAGGCGCGCCGCACGATTCGCGTCACCACGTGGGTCTACGAGCCGGAGCTCGAGCTCTTGCGCCCCGATCCACTCGCCGAGCCTGCCGATCGCGAGGCCTATACCATCCAGCGCATCCTCGAATCCCGGGCCCAGGCGTCCGTCACCGTGCAACTCCTTCTCTGGGATCCGCCCCTCTTGCCCATTCCCGGCGAGGCGCGGCGCGTCGCGCTCACCGAGGGAGACGGATTCGAGGTCCTCACCGAGAAAAACCCGACCGAGCGCCCGATCTTCGACGAACGTCATTCGCTGGGAAACTTCCTTTTCGGCGACGTCCAGATCGGCTCGTTTCACCAGAAAACCGTGGTCGTCGACGGTCGCATCGGGTTTTGCGGCGGCATGAACATGCGCCAGAACGACTGGGACACCCGGCATCACCGTCTCTTCGAGCCGGGCCGGTGCCGCTTCTCGCGGCCGGGCTCGTTCCGCGCCCGCGTCAAGGAAGGCCTCTGCGCCGCAGACCACCCGCCCCGCCACGATTTCGTGGCCCGTATCGAGGGCCCGAGCGTCGCCCACCTCGAAGAGAACTTCCGGGAGCGGTGGAATCGCCTCCTCGAGCGCGGCGCACCGAACGCCGAGCGCTCCACGCCCGTCCCCCCGCCCGAGCCCGCCGTGCTCCCCGAGGCGCCCGGGCGTGCTGTCGTGCAGGTCGTCCGCACCATGCCCGCGCCCCACACCGAGCGCGGCATTCTCGACGTCTACCTCCGCGCCGTCGCCGCCGCCCGCCGCCTCATTTACGTCGAGGACCAGTATTTCCGGTCCACCTACGTCAGCGAGGCGATCGTCGAAGCAGCCCGGAAAAACCCGCGCCTCGCGGTCCTCGTCATCACGAGCGAGGCGCAAGCGAACCACCCGCTCACCGGCGCGTGGAGCCACGCCTGCTTCGAGCGCATCCGCGAGGCCATCCCCGATTTCGAGCTCTACTCGCTGCGCTGCGCCGGCCGCGATGGGCGCGGCAAGCGCCGCGTCCAGGAGGTCGACCATCACGGCAAGTTGCTCCTCGTCGACGACGTGTTCGTCATGGTGGGGAGCTGCAACGTGAACGACCGCGGCTTCGAATACGAGGGCGAGTGCAACGTGGCCATCGTCGATCCGGCCTTCGCCGCCACGTTCCGCCTCGGCCTCTTCCGCGATTACCTCGGCGGCGATCCACGCCTCGGAAAGGACATCGAGCGCGACGTCGCGATCTTCCGCGAGCACGCCGCGCGTCATGCCGAGCGCCCGCCCGACGGCGATCCACACCCGTACGTCGTCCCGTTCGCCCCGCGCCCCCGCCGCTCGCAGATCTTCGGCCGCAGCGTCTTCTGACGCTCCCCGCGCGCCTCCCCCCTTGACGGACGCGCCTCGCTCCGATGTTCTCTCGCTGCCATGCAGATCGACCGCTCCCGATTTCTCCTCCTCACCGCGACCATGGCCTCCGGCGCGTGCGGCGGCGCCGCGCAACCCGGGGCCGGTGATCCCGTCGTCGCGGCGCCGGTCGTCACGTTGCCCGAGGAGGACAAACCCGCCGAATCCCGCACGACCGCAGGCTCGCCGGGCCAGCCGGGCGTGGGCGAGCCGAGCGAGGAGGTCCGCGCGACGCTCGAAGGGGCCGGCTCCTCGTCCGGCGACGAGCCTTCCGTGTGCGACGACGGCGGTCCGGCGCCGAAGGGGTGTGACACCCTGCGCGCGCCGGGGCCTCAATGCGAGAGCTTCATCGATACCCGCGACATGTGCGGCAAGCTCGCGCACGGGCTCAAGCCCCGCGTGGCGGAGAAGGTCGTCGATTGCCTGCTCGCGAAGAGCGGCAAGCAGTCGCTCTGCACCTTCGACATCGCGAACCAGTGCGGGATGTCGGCCGTGCGCAAGGCGTCGTGCATCGAGCCCTCCACGCAATCGGCGTGCGCCCCCGCCGTGAAGAGCTGCGGCGGCCGGCTCGCGATGAAGGATTGCCAGGCGCTCCTCTCGTCCGTGAACCGCAAGAACCGCGAGAACATGCTCGCCTGCGTGACCGAGGGTTGCTCGATCGATTATTGTATGTATTCGGTGGAATAGCGGGGGATCAAGCGGGCAGGGGAGAACGCGCGCCACGCAGGCGCCGCCGCGCGAGGGCGAGCATGCCCGCGCCGAGTGTCGAGAGGATCACGACGAACGTCCCGCGATCCTTGTTCGAGCCATTGCCGTTCTCGGGCAGGAGCGCCACGCCGGACGGGCAGATCGTCTCCACGTTCGTCGACGACCGCGCCCGGATTTCGTGCTCCACCTCGACCTGGTTCTCCGCAGGCTCGACCTCCAGATCCTTCACCAGCGCCGCGCGCGGCAGCCTCGCTTCGAGCCGCGTCAGCCACACGTCACTCGGGTGCAGGCCATTCAGCGCCGTCGCCACGTCGTCCAGCGTCGAATCCACGAGCTGGTCGTTCTCGCCGCATTCGAAGAGCCGCGCGTCGATCTCCCCCGCGGCCACCTCGCCGCAGGACGGATCATTCGACGGAACGCCTGCCGGACACGGATCCACGACCATCCGGTTGTCCTTCGCGAACGTGTTGAAGGTCGACACGCACGACTCGTCGGTCGTCTCCTTGTTGATCACGCCCTGGCCGACGTACCCCTCCGCGATCGTGCGCGCGGTGCGCGAGGGGAAGCCGAATTCGTCGACCTCCAGCGTGAGCTGCACATTCCCCCGCACCGCGCCTTCGATCGGCGCGAGCAGCGCCTGCGGTTTCGCGAACGTCGTGACCCACGTGGCGCCGTCGTTCGCCGCGAGCATCTTTTCCCGCAGCGTGGCGTAGTTCGAGGCGTTCGTCGAGAAATCCCACGACACGAGATCCGCCGGGACGAGCGCATTCGCGAAATTCTTCGCGCCCCATCGCCCCTCGGTGATCAAAAACAGCGTGATGTCCACGTTCGCCCCCGTGCCGACCGCGACCATGCGCAGCGGCAAGGTCGGGCTGATGCCGGGTTGCCATACGCGGACCGGCTTCATTTCGTTCACGCCTTTGCCCGGCTGCAGCCGGAGCGCGATGAAATCGAACCCCTCGTCGATGTACGCGTCGATCACCGGCGCCGTCTCCGGGGGAATCGTGTATCCGGCGGTCGTCAGCCAATCGTCGAGCACGCCCGGCGTCTCGGTGCTCAGCGTCACGGTCTCGAACGGCCCCACCGTGCCGCGGTGCACCACGGTCACGCCTCCGCCGTTCGGCGCGAACTCGCCTCCGACCCCCGCGAAATCGGCCTGCGCGCACCCGCAATCGAAATCGGGGCCATTGTTGCAGCTGATCGGCGGCGCGAACACCGTGGTCGACGTCGCCGCGTCCAGCGTCTCGAACCAGGCGTCGGTGGAGATCTCGATGACCGCGCCCGGCTTCACCGGCAAAAGCCAGCCCCAGCTCTCGGGGTCGCCGTCGTATCGGATCTGATCCCAGAGCACCGTCTGCTTCGGTGAGACCGAGAGCGCCATCCGGTGCGCGTTCACGATGGTGTTCACCATGGGCGGGACCACGCAGCCGCCGCACGCGTGGGCGTCGCTCGGCGCGAGCAACGCGGCGAGAGGGGCGGAGACGAGGAGGGTCGCAAGCAAGGATGTCTTCATGAAGGTCTCCCATCGCGCCGGGAATGAGGCGCGGCGCGGGGCCATCGTAGAGCAAATCGCCCCCGTCGATCGGGCTTTCGCCCTCCGACCTGTCGCTCAGTCCCGGGGCGGAGGTATTTCGCCTTGGTTTCCCACCCCCGGGGGAAGGAAGGGGAGCTCCACGAGGAACGTCGCTCCGGCGTTTGGCTGGCTTTCCACGCGGACGGACCCGCCATGCGAGGTCACGATCCAGTGCACCAGGTACAGCCCGAGGCCGAGGCCCCCGAAATTCTGCGCCGGCACCGCGCGCTCGAAGCGATTGAAGATCTTGGCCTGATCTTTCTCCGCAATTCCGATTCCATGGTCCCGGACGACGAGCAACGCCGAGGCGGCCTGCCTGCGCACGGTCACGTGAATGGGCTGATGCTTGCCGTATTTCATCGCGTTCGACAGGAGGTTCACCACGACCTGCTCCAGGCGGGACTTGTCCCAGGACCCCACCACGGGCGCGTCCATCTCGAGCTCCATCCGGCAGCCCGCCGATGCGAGCTGCGGGGCCATTCGCCGGGCGACCTCGCGGGTCAGGGCGGAGAGCTCGACCGGCTCGAAGGTGAGCGTCAGCCGTCCGCTGTGCAGCCTCGCAACATCGAGCAGCTCGTCCACCAGGTGCCCGAGCCGCGCGACCTGCCGATGGAGGACCTGGAGCATCGTCTCGATCCGTGCCGGGGTGAGAGGCACGGACGGGTCGCGGCGCATGAGCCGCTCGACCAGCTGAATCTGCAATTGCAGCGACGCGAGCGGGGTCTTGAGCTCGTGGGAGGCGACCATGAGGAATTCGTCCCGGAGTCCGATCGCCTCCTGGGCTTTGGCGTACAGCCGGGCATTGTCGAGCGCGAGCGCTGCGCGGCGCCCCAGCTCTTCGGCGAGTGCCAGGTCGGCCGCGCCATAACGACGATGAGGCGCGGTTGCCAAGAGGAACATGACCCCGAGGCATCGATCACGCGCGAGGAGCGGGACCCGGAGGTAGGCGTGGACGTTCCGGTCTTGCAAAAGGGGCGCGGCGCGGGCGTCTCCGATTTCGGGCTCGGTCGGCATCGATACCACGAGCCCGCTCAGCGCCTCGCGCAGCATATCGAGCTCTCCGGGGGGCACGCCTCGGGCAGCGGTATGGAAACGCGTGTCGTTCTCGGAGGGGACGGTGACGACGCACTGGTCGGAGAGCTCGGGCACCGCGAGCGCGGCCACGCTATCGAGCGTCGCTTCATACCCGAGCACCATCAGGGTACGGCTCGCCTCGGCCAGAAAGCGCTGGGCTCGCTCGGCCTGCTTGCGCTCGGTGATGTCGGTCGACATCCCGCAGAGCGTGCGCGATGCGGTGCCTTCGCCGAGCGGGAACTTGACCGACAGGAAGGTATGCAATCCATCGGCGAGCGGAACCTCCTCCTCCCACTCCATCGGCGCGCCTGCCTCGAGCACCTTCCGATCGTGGTCACGAATCATCTCTGCGACCGGAGCGGGGAAGAGGTCCGCGTCGGTTTTTCCGAGGAGATGCTCGTTCGGCACGCGGAGCAGGTGGCCCACGTGCCGATTGGTGAGCAGGAAGCGGCCTTCGCGGTCCTTGAGGTAGATGGCCGCCGCCGAATTGTCGATGATGGCCTTGAGGGCCTGCTCCGCCCGCCTCCGCTCGGTGTTCTCCTCTTCGAGGTCAGAATAGAGCACGGCATTTTCCACCGAGATGGCCGATTGCGAGGCGAGCAGTTCGAGCACGCTGAGCCGCCCGGCGGTGAACGCCCCGGTGACGAGGTTGTTCTCCAGGTAGAGCATCCCGAGCAGACGCGTCTGGCGCACGATCGGCAGGCAGAGCAATGACCTCGGCCGCTTGCGCGTGAAGTAGTCGTCCTCGAGGAACGGGTGCCGGGCGGTGGCGTCGTCGAGCAGCACGCGCTCGCGGGTCCGGCGAACGTAGTTCAGAATGGATTGCGGAAGCGTCGCCGTCGACCTCTCGGTCGTATCGAGCAATTGCACCGTCCCTCCGCGCGCCTCGATCGCGGCCGCAATAGACAGGCGCTCGTCCCGGACGAGGAGCACGTGCCCTCCGTCCGCGCCCGCGTGCTCGATCACGACGCGCAGCAATGTCTCGAGCAATCGCGGCAGCTTGAGCTCCCCGGAGATGCTTTGCGAGGCCTTGACCACCGATAAGACGTCGAATTGCTCGGCCCGCACGGCGAAGGTGACGGTGGGGGCGATGGGCTTGCGCTCCACGAGGTGGGGGTAGCGCTGGTCGAGCTGCTCCACCTTGGCATGGGCGCCCCAGCGGAAGTAGCCGGCGCGGGCCTTTTGCAGGTAGGCGTCGGCGGCGATGGAAAGGCCGCGCGCGCGGTAAAACCCCGCCGCGAGCTCGCAGGCGATGGCCTCGTACTGGACGAAGCCGTGCTCCCGCGCCGACGAAATGGCCTGCTCGTAGAGCCGGATGGCCTCCGCCTCTTGCCCCCGGAGCCGGGCGATTTCGGCGCGGAGGAGGGCGTGCTTGTGGAGGAAGTTTTCGGGGCAGTTCGAGGCCCACACGCCGAGCTGCCTCTCGCCCGAAAGGAGGCCCTCGGGGAGGTCCCGCGGCTCCGAGGGCGACGCCTCGTCGCAGAGGGCGGCGAGCGCGAGCGCGCGATAGAAGACGTGATCGACGAACAACGGACTCGTCCTGATCTTTGCAGGGTTCTCGGCGCTCGCCAGGGTCGTCGCCGCGGCAGCCTCTCGGGGACAGCCAAGCACGAAGAGCGCCTGTGCTCTCAGGATGTAGTAATAGCCATGGGCTCCCTCCATGTCCTTCGGATCCAGCCGCGCCTCGAAGGCCTCTTGATCCAGCACCGATCCATCCAGCATCGGGAAGTGGACGGCTCTCCCTCGCAGCGTCTGGATCAGGCCATGGGCGCTGAGGAGGGTATCATGAGCGAACGGGTAACCGGCCCTGCGCACGAAGGCGAGTCGATCTTCGACTGCATGAATGACGTCCTCCAGGCGCTCTCCGCAGGCGAGCGGGAACAACGGGGCATGACCACTATTGAGACATGCGATGATCAGATCACCCGACTCGATCGCGGCATTGAAGCCAATGCGCCCGGCGAGACCACTCTCTCGATAGCCACGCATCCAGAAAGCAATGTGGTGTCCGAATATCGTGAATGCGAAGGACTTCGTGGTGATGAAGCTGCTCCTGTCCGCCAGGTCGCAGGCGACTTTGCCGAACCGGTAAGCCTCCTTGTATCTTTCGAACCTCCAGCTGATCTCCATTGCGAAATCGATGTACGCGTGGGCGGAGCTCTCGGCGTTGCCGTGACGCAGGCTGAGCTCGATTCTGCGCGTGGCAAGGAGATACACCAGGTTCGGGTCTACCAGATAAGCGGCGACCCCCATGCCTCGCAAGACGCCCATCACCACCTTGATCTCCGGGTGCGTCATGGGGGGCAGATGCAGGAGATCCTCGATAGGCCGGTCGCCCAGCAATCGCCAGATACGTTCGGTTTCTTTTTCGATCTCGGTGTCGGTGGGGTGCGGTGATATCTCGATACCGAAGGCGCGGAGGCACGGAAGCCCGATCTCCACCGCGCGGGCGCTTTGCCCGCGGGTCGCATGGAAGGCCACCACGAGCTCGACGACCGCGGCCCTCTCGATCGTGGTCCGCGCTCGCGCCATCAGCTCTTGGAAGAGCTGTTCGATGTCAGCGAAGCTGCTCGTGGCATACGCTGCGTGCGCGCGCTCGAAGGTCAGGCTGTACGTCAGCTCGTACTGCGCCTCCCAGCGGTCAGGCGCGAGCAATGCCACGCCGGCGGCGAAGAGCGCAGCCGCCGAGTGGAAGGCCGCCGCGGCCTTGGCCTTTCTGCCGGCGCGCAGGTTCAACGCGGCCAGCTCGTCCCTCTCCGCCTGCGAATGGAGGAGCGCCGCGCCGCGGTTCAGGTGACCGACGATGTCGAAGATGGTCTCCTCACGCTTTTCGGCGCGTTGACGCTGGAGGAGCACCCGGCCAATCCCGAGGTGCACCTCAGGGAGCTGCCCTGTCGGAATCAGCGCGTAGGCGGCTTGCTGCACCCGGTCGTGGAGGAATCGATAGGTCCCGCCCTGGGAAAGGATCAGCCCCTCCCGCGCGGCCTCTTCGAGCGCCTCGCGGAGCTCTGCGGCCGGACGCTTGGCGACCACCGCGAGGGTATCGACGTCGATGCGATTGCCGATGCACGCGGCGAGCTTGAGCGCGTCCTGCGCCGGGACCGAGAGCCGCGAAAGTTTTCCTGCCATCAGCTCGACGACGTTGTCGGTGAAGCCTTTTTCGTGGATCGCGGTGATGTCCCATCTCCACGCGCCCGCCTCCGCATCGAGGGCAATGAGCCCCTCTTGATGCAGCGCGATCAAAAACTGGAGCACGAAAAACGGATTGCCGCCGGTCTTCTCATACACCAGGCGTGCGAGCGGCTCGGCCCGCTCCGCGCTTTCGTGGACCGCCTCGGCCACGAGCGCTCCGACATGCGCGGCCGAGAGCGGGGCGAGGACGATGTCGGCGACCGCGGCGCCGCGCTTTTTCACGTCCGCCAGCGTGAGCGAGAGCAGGTGCGCGGGGCCGACCTCGTTGTCGCGGTAGGCGCCGAGCACGAGCAAGTGCGCCGCCTCGGTATACGTCACGAGCTGCTCGAGGAGCTTCAAGCTGGCCGCGTCGGCCCATTGCAGATCGTCGAGAAACAGCACCAACGGATGCTCTTTCCTGGCAATCACGGCGACGAAGCGCTGGAGCGTCGCGTGCAGCCGGCTCTGGGCCTCGACCGCGGGGAGCTCGGGCATGGGCGCTTGCGGGCCCACGACCTGCTCGATGTCGGGGAGCACGTCGGCGAGCAGCCGACCGTTCGGGCCGAGGGCCTCTCGCAGGCGCTCCCGGAAGCGTTCGACCTCGGCCTCGCTCGCGCTCAGGATCTCCTGCAAAAGGCCGCGGAACGCCTGGAGGAAAGGAAGGTAGGGGATGTCTCGATTGTAGGGGTCGCACTTGCCAGAGACGAAAAACCCCCGTTCCCGCACCACGGGGTTGTGAAGCTCGGCCACGAGTGACGATTTGCCGATGCCCGAGTAGCCCGACACGAGCACGAGCTCCGGCCGGCCCTCTGCGACCACCCGCTCGAATGCGGCGCGCAGCGCCTCGACTTCGCGCTCGCGCCCATAGAGTCGCTGCGGGATCTGGAAGCGGTCGGAGAGGTCACGCTGCCCGAGCGCAAACGGTTGAATGATGCCGCTCGTCCGCCACCGGGCGAAGCACTCGGTCAGGTCGTGCCGCAGCCCGAGCGCGCTCTGATAACGATCCTCGGCGGCCTTGGCCAAAAGCTTGAGCACGACTGCGGACAAAAGCGGGGGAACGGACGGGACGATCGCGTGGGGCGGGAGGGGTGTCTGGGCGATGTGGCAATACACCCATTCCACGGGGTCGCTGGCCTGGAAGGGCAGGGTGCCCGTCAGCATCACGTAGAACGTGACGCCGAGGGAATACAGGTCGGTCCGCTCGTCGATCCAGCGGTTCATCCGGCCCGTCTGTTCCGGGGCCATATAAGCGAGCGTCCCCTCGATGAGAACGGCGTGGGTGAGGTTCTGGGATTCGCGTGGCGCCCGGGAGGCGATCCCGAGATCCGTGATTTTGACCTCGCCGGTATCGGGGTTGTAGAGCAGGTTTTGAGGCTTGATGTCCTTGTGGATGACGTGATGCCGATGCAGCTCGGCGAGCGCTGAGGTCATTCGGAGGGCGAGCGGGAAGAAGCGCTCGAGCGGCATGGGACCGTCGAGCAGCTGATCGAGCGAATGGCCCCCGAAGTCCTCCAGGACCAGGGCCGGCTGGCCGTCGAGCGCATCGATTGCGTACGGCTTGACGACGGCCGAAGCGTCCATCGCCCCGGCGATTTCGTACTCGTGATACAGCCGCCCGAGGGCGCGGGGGCCGGCGTGGTCGGCTCGCAGGACCTTGAGCACCACCGGCCGGTCGTCTTCTTTGCGGCGCGCTCGGAAGACGAGGGTGTCTGCCCCTTCGTGGAGGATTTCGAGTCCGACATAACGCGAATCACGGGTCATGTGAGCCTTTGGAGGCGATCGGCGTGCCTCCGGTTCATAGAGCTATCGAGCCACTTGCGCATCGCGCAGGCCACGCACGGGAGCCCTTGCTCGACCTCTTCGTCGATTCCTTCGGCTGGATGTACTAGGCTCGGCGCCCATGTTCCCGCCGCCGCCCCGTTTTTCGCGCCGCATGACCACCGCGGGCGTCACCGGCACGAACGGAAAAACCACGACCACGACCTTCCTCGCGGCCGCGCTCGCCTGCCTCGCGCGGCCCGTCCTGCGCGTCACCACGCTCGGCGCCTTCCTCGACGACGCGAAGCTCCCGTTCCCGGCGACGCACGACGACTTCCTCGAAGCGATGCGCCACGGCTACGAAAAGGGCGCGCGATATGCCGCCGTCGAGGCCACGAGCGAGGCGCTCGCGCTCGGGTTTGCCAAGGCCTGGCCCATTTCTCTCGCCGTCTTCACGAACCTCACGCGGGATCACCTCGACGCGCACGGCTCGCCCGAGCATTACCTCGCGAGCAAAGCGCAGCTCTTCGTGCACCTGCCCGCGGGCGGCGCGGCGATCCTCAATGCCTGGGATCCCGCCTCGGAGCTCCTCGCGGAGGTCGTCGCGAAAGGCGCGCGGACCGTCACGTACGGCCTCCCGTCCCGCACGCCGGGAAGGCCGGCGCTCCGGCCCGATCTCGTGGCCGAAGCCATCTCCGTCGGCTGGGACGGCACGCGCGGCAGGCTCGCGCCCTCGTCACGGTATCGCGACATGCCGCAGGAAATACGCATTTGCGCGATCGGCGAGCCGTTCCTGGAGAATGCGCTCGCCGCGCTCGCGGCCGCGATCGAGGCGGGCGTCCCTCCGGCCGACGCGGCGGACGCCATCGCTCGCGTGCCCGCGCCGCCCGGCCGATTCCAGGTCCTCGGCGAGGGGCCACGCGCCGTCGTCGATTACGCGCATTCCCCCGACGCGCTCGTCCGCACGCTCGTCACCGCGCGTAGCCTCACCGCGGGCCGCCTCGTCGTGGTCTTCGGCGCCGGCGGCGATCGCGACCGCGGCAAACGCGCTTTCATGGGCGAAGCCGCGCGCCGCGCCGATCGGGTCGTGCTCACGAGCGACAACCCCCGGAGCGAGGATCCCGCGGCGATCGCCGAACAAATCCGCGCGGGGCTCGGCGATCATCCGGGCGTCCGCGTCGTCGTCGACCGCGCCGAGGCCATCCGCGGGGCGATCGCGGACGCGGGCCCTTCGGACGTCGTCGTGATCGCGGGCCGCGGCCCCGAGACCGAGCAGATCTTCGCCTCGGGAAAACGCAGGCTCGTGGACGCGGAGGTCGCGGCCGCGGCGCTCGCGAAGGCGTGAAGCAAAAAAAAACCGGCATTCCCCGTACCCGCCGCGCGCCGTTCGGGCATGATGCCCGCGATGCAGCGAGGGTTCGTCTTGCGCTTGGTTCAACGCGTCGTCGCCGTGCGCCCCGAGGAGATCGGCGCCGTCGTGTGGGCGTTCGTCTACTTCTTCCTGCTCCTCTCGGGGTATTACCTCATTCGCCCGCTCCGGGACGCCATGGGCATCGCCGGCGGCGAGAAGGCCCTGCCGTGGCTCTTCTCCGCGACGTTCGTGGTGATGCTCTGCGCGGTCCCGCTCTACGGCGCCCTCGTCACGCGCCTCTCGCGCCGCCGCCTCGTCCCCGTCGTCCACCGGTTCTTCGCGGCAAACCTCCTCCTCTTCTTCGCGCTCGCCTCCCTCGGCGTCCCGCGCCCGATGATCGGTCGCGTCTTCTTCGTCTGGACCAGCGTCTACAACCTGTTCGTCGTCTCCGTCCTCTGGAGCTTCCTCGTCGACGTCTTCACGAGCGAGCAAGGCAAGCGCCTCTTCGGCGTCATCGCCGCGGGCGGCAGCGCGGGCGCGATCGTGGGCCCGCTCGTGACCGCCGCCGTGAGTGAGCGGCTCGGACAAACCCACCTCTTCTGGCTCCTCGTCCTCTCGGCCGTGACCTTGGAAGCCTGCGTTTACTGCGCGCGGCGCGCCGAGCACCACGCGGGCGCCCGGAACGAATCGGAGGCGCGCGCCTCATCGGACAAACCCGTCGGCGGGTCGCTCTTCGCCGGCGTTCGCCTCATCGTCGCGTCGCCGTACCTCGCGGGCATCGCGCTCGCGATGCTCCTCCTGACGACGATGAACACGTTCCTCTACCTCCAGAAGACGGACCTCGTCCGCCGCGCGGCGCAGGGAGCGGCCGCGCATACGGCCCTCTTCGCCTGGAACGATACGGCCGTGAACGTCCTGTCCGCCGCGCTCTCGCTCTTCCTCACGGGCCGATTGATGACCCGGCTCGGCCTCGCCGCGGCGCTCGTGGTGCTTCCCGTCCTCTCCGGCCTCGGATTCTCGGCGCTCGCCGTCTATCCGTCGCTCGCCGTCGTCGCCGTCGTCGAGGGCCTCCGCCGCGCGTCGCAATACGCGATCGAGCGCCCGGCGCGCGAGGTGCTTTATACCGTCCTGCCCCGGGAAGCGAAATACAAGGCGAAGAGCTTCATCGATACCGTGGTGTTCCGCGGCGGCGACGCCTCGAGCGCGTGGGCCCACGCGGGCCTGCTTTCGCTCGGTTTGTCCTCCTCGGGTATCTCGCTCGTCGCGGTCCCGCTCGCGGGCCTCTGGCTCGGCGTGGCGCTGTTCCTTGCCCGCCGCGAGAAGATCATGGCCGCGGAGCTTTCCGAGCCGCGCGCGGCGCCGAGACCGGCGGAGGAACCGGGGATTTCCCAGGGATGACGCAGAGCGTCAGCCGTGGCCCTTGGCGCGCAGCCAGGCGAAGCTCCTCGCCATTCCCTCGTCGAGCCCGATCCGCGGCCGGTAGCCGATCGATTTGATCCGTTCGATCCCGTATTGCCCGCGGCGAAGCACGTATCGCACGGCCTCGCGGTTCATCTCGAGCTCCCGCCCGAGCGCCGAGGCCGCGCGATCGAGCGTCGAGGCCGCGCGGAGCACGAGCGGCGCGGGGAGATCGGGGATCCCGCGCAGACCCAGGAATCGCTGGTAGTGGCTGAAAAACTCGCGCGCCGTCGTGCGCCTTTCGTCGGTGACCGTGAAAGGCAGGCCGCTCTTTTTCGCGTCGAGGACGAGGTCGATCGCGTCGAGGAGGTTGTCCACGTAGACGTGGTTCACGTGACAAACCTTGCTATCGACGTAGATCCAGGACCGCGCCGCCATCATGCGTGTGGGCCGCTCCGTCCAGGGGATCGAGCCCGGGCCATAGACGTCGCCGGGCCGCACCACGTAGACGTCGAACACGCCCGGCTCGTGCGCCGCGAGCGCGAGCGCCTCGCTCCGAATCTTCGTCGCGCAATAGGGATTGTCGAGGCCGCCCACGGGTCCGTCCTCGGGCACGCCGTCGGGGAAATCGAAGCCGTGCACCATGACCGACGAGATCATCACGAAATGGCGCACCCCCGCGCGCCGCGCCGCGACCAGCATCGCGCCCGTGCCGCCCACGTTCACCCGCTCGAAAAGCGCCATCGGGCCCGATTCCCGCACGACCGCGGCCGTGTGGTAGACGATCTCCGCGCCCGCGCAGAGCGCCGCGCACGCCGCCGGATCCGAGACGTCGCCGCGGACGAGCTCGATCGAAGGGCCGCCCTCCCGATCCGGCGCGAGATCCAGCCCTCGCACACCCCTGCCGGCCGCGAGCGCGCGCGTGGCGAGCGCCCGGCCGAGGAAGCCCGACGCGCCCGTGATGGCCACGACCGATCCGCTCATGCGTCTCCCCGCTCCTCCTCTCCGAAAGGCGCACCTTGACCACAAGGCCCCTTTCGGTTTCCTTTCACGCCATGCCCCACGTCGATCTGAATGGCCAAAAGATTTTCTACGAGGACACGGGCGGCGACGGACCGCCCGTCGTCCTTGCGCATGGCTTCTTGATGGATCTCTCGATGTTCGATCCGCAGGTCTCGGTCCTCGCGCCCGAGTTCCGCGTGATCCGCTTCGACGCCCGCGGCTTCGGCCGCACGCAGAGCGACGGCAATCGCTTCACCTACTGGGACTCGGCCGAGGACTGCATGCGGCTCCTCGATCACCTCGGCATCGAGCGCGCCGTCGTCGGCGGCATGTCCCAGGGCGGCTTCCTCGCGCTGCGC
The DNA here is from genome assembly GCF_028435265.1 of Polyangium jinanense. GTDB lineage: Bacteria > Myxococcota_A > Polyangia > Polyangiales > Polyangiaceae > Polyangium > Polyangium jinanense. The sequence goes on from NZ_JAGTJK010000008.1 coordinate 137,905, forward strand.
GCCGCCCTGAAGTGGCCCGATCGCGTGAAGGCCCTCGTCCTCATCAGCTCGCAGGGCGGCGTCGACGACGCCGAGACCCTCGCCGGGAACCGGGGCATGCTGGAGACCTGGCGGCAACAAGGCCCGATCGATCCGATCATCCACACGATCGCCGGCCTCATCCTCGGCGCGCCCGAGCACTGGGAGCCCTGGATCTCGACGTGGCGGAAGACCCCGGTCGAGACCCTCGTGGCGCCCACGCTCGCCCTCATCGAGCGCGAGGACATCACCGATCGCCTCGGCGAGATCAAGCAGCCCGCGATCGTCTTCCACGGCGACGCGGACGCCGCGATTTCGCTCGAGCGTGGCCGCCTCCTCGCGGACAAACTCCCGGGTTGCAAGGCTTTCGTCCCGGTGAAGGGCGCCGCACACGCGTCAAACCTCACCCATGCCGATCAGGTGAACCCGCCGCTCCTCGCGTTCCTCCGCGCGCACGCGTGAGCCGGACGGGCTGAACATCCGAGCAGACAAACCGGGGCCCTCGCGCTAGGATGCGCGGCATGCCGCGCCCCGTGCAGAACCCGCCGAACCCCTGGGCGAAGACCGAGGTCGAGTGGCTCGACGAGCCGCCGAACGCGACGCTCCAGGTCTTCGAGGAGGAGGCGCGCTCGATCCTCTCCGAGAACGAGAGCCCGGATCTGCCCTTCCGCTTCAGCCTGAACCCCTACCGCGGCTGCATCCACGCCTGCGCCTACTGTTATGCCCGCCCGAGCCACCAGTACCTCGGCTTCGGCGCGGGCACCGATTTCGATCGCAAGATCGTGGTCAAGACGAACGCGCCGCGCCTCCTCCGCGAGGCCTTCGAGAAGCCGAGCTGGCGCGGCGACGGGATCGTCCTGTCCGGAAATACGGATTGTTATCAGCCGCTCGAGGCGAGCTACGAGCTCACACGGCAATGCCTGGAGGTTTGCCTCGCGTTCACGAATCCGGTTTCGATCATCACGAAGAGCCGCCTCGTGGCGCGGGACGCGGGCCTCTTGGCGGAGCTCGCGCGGCGGGCGCGGGCGCACGTGTTCCTCAGCATTCCGTTCGCAGAGGACGAGGATGGGCGCAAGATCGAGCCCTGGGCGAGCAAGACGAGCCTGCGCTTCGGCGCCATGCGCGCCCTCGCCGACGCGGGCGTCCCGGTCGGGATCGCCATTGCGCCGGTCATCCCGGGGCTCAACGATTCCGACATCGCCGAGCTCCTCGAGCGCGCGCGGGAGGCGGGGGCGGAAGCGGCGTTCCTGCAACCGCTCCGGCTCTCGGCCGAGGTCCTGCCCGTCTTCGAGGAGCGACTCGCCGAGGCGTACCCGCTCCGGGTGCAGAAAGTCCGCAATGCGATCCAGGAGATGCGCGGCGGGAAGATGAACGAGAGTGCGTTCGGGGCGCGCTTCTCGGGGCTCGGGCCCCGGTGGGCCATGATCGAGCGGATGTTCGAGGCCCATTGCGCGCGGCTCGGCCTGAACCGGGAGCGGATCACCCGCGAGGCAAAGACCACGTTCCAGCGACCGAAGCGGCAGCTCTCGCTCTTCGACGAGTGATAACAAAACCGACCACGGTACCATGGCTCGGGGCCGCGGCGCGCCGTTTTCCCTCCCGCGCCGCCGCGGGCTCCGAAATGGGCGAATGGAAAACCCGCCAGGTTACCATCGCCGGCGGACGGGCGACCATGGAAATCTGCGCTGCCCTACGAATTCGGTCATGAAGTGAGATCAAGATCACGGATTGTGCGCCTGCGCCTGATTCGACGCGAAAAATGAAGGAACGCGACGGCGGACGGGTTACGCTGGAGATGGTCACTGCGTAACGACGTTCGGCGCCGCCCCCCGCTCGGCGTGCACGTCCCCGCCGTGTCGGAGGTGAGGTGTGTCATGGCCAAAAGCCTGTCCCTGTTCCGTTCTTCTGCCGCCCTTCTCCCCTGTGTGACGGCCTTCGCGAGCCTTTCCGGCTGCATGTTCGATGCGGAAGAGCTGCACGATATCGCGCAGTTCGGCCTCGATCGCCAGGACGAGGGCGACGACGAATCCAAGCAGGCCGCGTTCGAGGAAGAGGACGTCGCGCCAGACGACGTCGATGCCGAAAAAAAGAAGAGCCATGGTAACCCGAGTCCCCAGGCGGGCGCGGCGTGTACCACGGTGGCCACGTTCAAATATGCGACGTCGGGGGACGTCACGACCGCCTCGATCAACAGCACCGTCGTCGCCTGGTTCACGAAGGGCGCCTATACGGTCCGAATGACCGGCCCCTCGCGAACCTTCTCCGCCGGGGTGACCGGCGTGCCCTCCGTCACCACGACGATGTGGATTCGCACGCTCGCCACGCCCTTCGACCCCGTCACGATGGGGACTACGGTTCGTAGCGCCTGGCTCAACGCCGCGCGCGCCGTCAATTGCGTGACGGGGACCTCGGACATCCTCGCTGTCGCTTATGAATACATCGAGGGCGGCTCGAATCACGCCGGCTACGCGAGCGGCGCGGACTTCCACGATTATCTCGGCCTTTCGTGGGATCCCGCCGACGGAAACATCGTCGCGCCGGACTCCACCCAGATCGGCAAGGTCGATTGCTCGGGCTTCTTGCGGCTCATCTTCGGCTTCCGCGCGAATTTTCTTTATGGTGGCGTGGAGGCGAAGATCCCGATGTCGTGGTACGTGACGGGCACGCTCACCCGCGCGAGCAAGGATCAATATCAATCGGGTCCGGGCAAGATCATCGTGCCCTTCCGCACCCAGCCGACGGGCGCCGTCGCTTTCAACGGAACGCCCACGGCGGCGGAGCTCTCGGCCATCCAGGTCGGCGATATCGTATTTTTCGACTCGGGCTGTGATTACTCGGTGTCCTCCCCCTCCTGCGGCACGGACTGGACCACGATCGGCCACACCGGGATTTACGTCGGCCGGGATTCCTCGAACAACGCCCGCTTCCTCTCGTCTCGCTCGACGGCGGACGGGCCCACGGTGGCGAACACGGGCGGCTGGTCGGTCTTCAACGACGCCGCCGGCATCTCCGGGACCTACCCGAAGCGCTTCCGGGCCGCGCGCCGGTTCTGAATGGTGCGTGGGCCGAGTTACATTGCTTCCGCCCGAAAAGAAAGAGAAAGCGACACGGAGCAGACACGCTATGCTGCGCACTTCTTGGCGCGTCGTCGCTTTCGTAAAGGCCGATCGGCGCGCGTGAACATACTTGCATTGGAGGTAACTCCAGATGGCAAATCGTGTTACCGACCTTCGATCGGTCGCCGCGATCCTTTTTTCTTTTGCGCTCCCCGGCTGCATCCTCGACGCGAAGGGCGCGCCCGAGCCGCCCGAGGACGAGGCTATCGACTCGATATCGCAGGCCATGTCGGCGTGCGGGGCGTCCTCGACATTCAAGTTCTCGACGTCCGGCGACATCACGACCGCCCACATCGGGGGCGACGACGTCGCGTGGTTCACGCAAGGCGCCTATACGGTCCGGATGACCGGGCCTCCGCGGACATTCGACGCGGGCGAGGCCGTTCCACGCATCACGACGACGACGTGGATTCGCACCCTGGACACGCCGTTCGACGCCGCCGCGACGTCGAGCCAGGACCTCCGCGCGTGGCTCAACGCCGCGCGCGCCGCGAACTGCGCGACCGGGACGCCCGACATCCTGGCCATCGCCTTCGAATACACCGAGGGCACCACGAAGGACGCGGGCTACGAGTTCGGCGCGGACTTCCACGATTACCTCGGCATCGACTGGGATCCGCCGGACGCGGACCCCCGCGCCGCCAATCCCGCGCAGCTCGGCAAGCTCGATTGCTCGGGCTACATGCGCCTCGTCTTCGGCGAGCGCACGAACTTCGTCCACGACGGGGTGCGCGCGAGAATACCCCTTTCGCTCCACGAAACCGGCGGCGCGATTCCCCGGACGAGCAGGGAGCAATATCGATCGGGTCCGGGCAAGATCCTCGTCCCCTTCCGCACCGAGCCTCCGGGCGCCGCGCCTTTTCACGGCGAACCCACGGCGGAGGAGCTCGCCGCCATCGAGATTGGCGACCTCGTCTTTTTCGACACCGATTGCCAATACGACGTCGAGACCCCCTCCTGCGGCACGGACTGGACCACGATCAGCCACGTCGGGCTTTATGTCGGAGAGGACGCCGACGGCGATCGCAGGTTCATCTCGAGCCGCATCGTGGCGGATGGTCCGACGATCGCGAACACGGGCGGCTTTTCGATCTTCAACGCGACGCCCGGCGTGCCCCACGCGTACCCCGCCTGGTTCCGAGCCGCGCGCCGGTTCTGATCCGCAAATTCGTCCGGCACACCGCTTGCAGCTTATCGTAGCCGAACCACGCCGCCTCCCCCCGGCGGCAGGCCCGGAAGCCCCGGCGCCGCGTAACCCCGACCCTCGGAGGTTCCCCCCATGGCCACGATGCTCGCTGCACTTCGGTCTTTTGCCAGCGTCCTCGTCCCCGGAATCACGCTCGCCGCGACCCTCACCGGTTGCTTCGGCGGGGGTGGAAAAGATGCGGCCCCCCCTGCGGGCCAGGACGTGGAAATCACGGACGGTAACGAGCCCGACGAGACGGGCGGTGACGAGCCGATGACGCCGCCGCCCGGCGACGAGCCGGTCGTGGAGGTCGGGGAAGAGGAGCAAGCCGCGGGGCCGTGCGCGAAGGTCGAGACGTTCACCTTCACGAAGTCGGGCGATACGAAGATTGCGTCGATCGACGGTGAGCCGGTCGCGTGGTTCACGCACGGCGGGTATTCCGTGCGGATGATCGGGGCATCGCGCACGTTCGGCGCGGCGGATAAATCGGTCGCCACGGTCACGACGACGTCGTGGGTGCGGACGCTGAGCGAGCCGTTCGACATCGAGAAGACCTCGGAGACGATGCTCTCGGCGTGGCTCAATGCGGCCCGCGGGGTCAACTGCGACGCCGGCACGCAGGATGTGCTCGCCATCTCCTATGATTACGTGGAGGGGGGTTCCGAGGACGCGCGGTACGCGCTCGGCGCCGATTTCCACGACTTCCTCGGCCTCGACTGGGATCCCATCGACGCGTTGAAGATCCTCCCGGACCTCGGGCTCGAAGGCGCGCTCGACTGTTCGGGCTACATGCGCCTCGTCTGGGGCAGCCGCACGAACTTCACGTTCGACGGCAAGGACGCGAGCATCCCGCTCTCCCTGAAGTCGCTCACCGGTCACCTGCCGCGCACGAGCGAGGACATGTACCGGGCCGGCACGGGCAAGATCCTCATCCCCTTCCGCACGCAGCCCGCCGGCGCGCCCTCCTTCCAGGGCGCGCCCACCACGACCGAGCTCGCCTCGCTCGAGCCGGGCGACCTCGTCTTCTTCGACACGACGTGCAGCTACGCGATCGCCACGGCCATCCTCTGCAGCAAGAATCCGAGCGCGATCAGCCACGTCGGCATGTTCGTGGGACGCGACAGCGGCGGGAACTACCGCTTCATTTCGAGCCGCACGACCGCCAACGGCCCGACGGTGGGCAATACGGGCGGCTGGTCGATCTTCAATGCCGGCGTCGACGGTACGGGCTCGTACCCGCAGCGCTTCCGCGCTGCCCGCCGGCTCTAAACCGAGCCCGGGGGGTGAGGCTTTGGCGCCTCAGGTACGTACGACAAACCTGGATCTCCACTTATCCGCCTGGATCACGGATGCACCAGGATCCCGGATCCTGATTCCTGCGTCTGGTGGCCTGGCTGGGCTTCCCGCGGGCCGCTCCTGGTGCCAGGTTTCCCTCGGGGCGGCTGAACGAGGGGAGGCGAGGGGGTGGAACGCTTCGACGTGCTCATCGTCGGCGGAGGTCCGGCCGGGCTCGGTGCGGCGCTGATTCTGGGGCGCTGCCGTCGCAAGGTGCTGGTCTGCGACGCCGGGGCCCCTCGCAATGCGCCTGCGCGAGGCATTCACGGGCTCCTCGGGCACGATGGTTTGCCCCCGGCGGAGCTCTTGCGCCGTGGGCGCGAGGAGGTCCGGCGATACGGCGTCACGATTCGTGACGTCGAGGTCTGCGACGTCCGCCGGAGCGGGCAAGGATTCGAGGCCGATCTCGCGGATGGCGGCCGGGTCGAGGCGCGCAAGGTCGTGCTCGCGACGGGAATGCTCGACGTCATTCCCTCGATCGAGGGCATGATCAAGTATTACGGGCGCGGCGTGTACCATTGCCCGATCTGTGACGGCTGGGAATGCCGCGACCAGCCGATTGGCGTCATCGGCCCCGCGCACCGCGCGATCCGCGCTGCGTTGCAGCTCCTCCGCTGGAGCGACGACGTCGTCATCTTCACGCACGGTCCTGCCGCGCTCACGGACGACGACAGGCGCCTGCTCGAAAAACATCGAATCGGATTGCGGGAGGCGCCCATCACGCGGCTCGAAGGCGACGGCGAGGAGCTTTCGCATGTCGTGCTCGAGGACTGCGAGGTCGTGCCGCGGCGGGCAATCTTCCTGAAGACGGGCGAGGTGCCTCGATCGGATCTGCCCACGAAGCTCGGCTGCAAGATCAACGGCGACGGGACGACGGAGGCGGAGTTCCACGGGAGCACGGAATCCGAGGGCGTCTTCGTGGTGGGTGACGCTTCGCCTCGGGTCCAGCTCGTCAGCGTGGCGCAGGCCGAAGGGGCGGCCGCCGCCGTCCGCATCAATGCGATCTTGCAGGACGAGGACCTCGCATCGCGTTGAGCGTGTGAGAGTGGAAGACATCCCCCTGTCCATTTGATAGGGTGCGCCAATGTCCGCGTCCTCCCCCGTCCCCGAAGCCGAGGCCGCTGCCCCCGACGCATCGGCCCCGCACGCGTCCCACGAGCCTTACGTTTCCGCGCGCGAGAGCCCACGCGAGCTCACCGTGCGCGCCGTGGCGCTCGGCGCGCTGCTCGGTATCGTCTTTGCCGCCTCCTCGGTCTACCTCGCCCTCAAGGTCGGCTTGACCGTCTCGGCGTCCATTCCGATCGCCGTCATGTCGATCACGATCTTCCGCTTCTTCGGACGCGCGACGATCCTGGAGAACAACATCGTCCAGACGACGGGCTCCGCGGGCGAGTCGATCGCGGCGGGCGTGGCATTCACGCTGCCCTCGCTCCTGCTCATGGGGTACGACCTTGCGGCGGGCCGGGTGCTCCTGCTCTCCGTGCTCGGCGGCTTGCTCGGCGTGCTGATGATGATCCCGCTCCGGCACGGGCTCATCGTGGAGGAGCACGGAAAACTGACATACCCCGAGGGCACGGCCTGCGCCGACGTGCTCGTCGTGGGCGAGACGGGCGGCACGAACGCGAAGACCGTGTTCGCGGGCTTCGGGCTCGGGTTTTTGTACAAGCTCCTCGGCGACCCGCTGAAGCTCTTCAACATGAACCCCGCCTATCGGTTCACGAGCTGGAAGGGCGCGAGCATCGCGGGGGAGCTCACGCCGGAGATGCTCGGTGTCGGCTATATCATCGGCCCGAAAACGGCGAGCACCACGATGGCGGGCGGCGTCCTCGCGTATCTCGTGCTCATCCCGCTCATCGCGTTCTTCGGCGACAAGATCGATAGCCCGATTTTCCCGGCGACGACGCTCATTCGCGACATGTCGCCGAACGACATCCGCAGCCGGTACGTGCTTTACATCGGCGCGGGCGCGGTGGCGACGGGCGGCTTCATCAGCCTCGGCCGCGCGCTGCCCACGATCGTCAAGGCGTTCCGGAGCGGCATCAAGAGCTTCCGCGCGGGCAAGGCGGCGAAGGAGGTGCCGCGCACGGAGAAGGATCTGCCGTTTTCGGTGGTCGTGTATGGCCTCATCGCGCTCCTGCTCGCGATATGGCTCGCGCCCATGCTCGGGATCACGCTGCCCACGGCCCTTCTGATCATGCTCTTCGGCTTCGTGTTCGTGACCGTCTCCTCGCGGATCTGCGGGGAGATCGGCTCGTCGTCGAATCCGATCTCGGGCATGACGGTGGCGACGCTGCTCATCACGTGCCTGCTCTTCCTGGCGATGGGCTGGGTCGGCGTGGAGCACCGGGCGATGGCGCTCTCGACGGCGGCGATTGTGTGCATCGCGGCCTCGAACGGCGGGGCGACGAGCCAGGACCTGAAGACGGGCTATCTCGTGGGCGCGACGCCGCGAAGGCAGCAGATTGGCCTGCTCGTCGGGGTCGTGACGAGCGCGCTCGTCATTGGCTACACGCTGCTCTTCCTCAATGCGTCCTACACGACGCGGGCCGCGGAGACGTACGACGTGCCCATTCCGGTCGAGTCGATCACCGCGCAGGTGGAGAAGGGCCCGGACGGGAAGGACTATCGAATCGCTTACCAGCCGAACTCGGGCGCGGCCATTCCGCAAGGAAAATACCTGGTCGAGGAGTCGGGGAAGGTGGCGTTCGTGATCGACCCCGGCATCGGCGGCCGCGTGCCGCACGAGCCGAAAAAGCTCGAAGGCGACGTCGTGGTGCCCAAGAACGCGACGAGCAAGGGCACGATGCTCGGCCCGGATCGCAAATCGTACACGGTCTTCGAGGTGGCCGAGGACGGGGCCATGCACGCCGGGCGGTACCTCGGCGAGGACGGGAAGCTCGTTTACGAGCTGCGCGAGGTGAAGAAGCTTGACGCTCCGAAGGCGAGCCTGTTCGCGCTGATCATCGACGGCATTCTCACGCGCAAGCTGCCCTGGAGCCTCGTGCTCATCGGCGTGATGCTGGCGATCGTGATGGAGCTCTGCGGCGTTTCGGCGCTGCCGTTTGCGGTCGGCGTGTACCTGCCGATCTCGACGAGCGTGCCCATTTTCGTCGGTGGCCTCGTGCGGTGGCTGGTCGACAGGAAGCGCGGGCAGGCGGGCGGCGACGAGGAGTTCAGCCCGGGCACGCTGCTCAGCTCGGGATACATTGCGGGCGGCGCCATCGCGGGCCTTGTCGCGGCGCTCGTCGCGGGGCTCGGCATGGAGCACAAGTTCGACCTCTCCACCGTGTTCACGCGGTTTTCGACGTCGAACCTCTCGGGCGTGCTCGCGTTCGGCGCCATCGCGGCTGCGCTTTACTGGGCCGCCGTTCGGGGGAAGTCGGCCGTCGGCAAGAACGAGGGCTAGCAGCCTGCGGAAGGGCCGGGGGGCGCGGCGCGGACCTTGCCAGCCGCCCCCCCGATGTCTCCTCGAAACGTACTGAAATACCTCCTCGTCATCCTGTTTTTCCCCGCCTGCTCGGGCGAAGAGCCCGAATCCTTCACCGAAGATCCCGAATTCCTCGCCGAAGAATCCGAATCCCTCGCCGAGGACGTGTCCGCGATCGCGCGACGCTGCGAAGTCGGCTCCGATTGCGCCGCGGGGCTCGGCTGCGTCCAGGGTGTCTGCTCGCCGTGCAATCGTCACGCACACTGCGCGAGCGACGTGTGCGACCTTTACCAAGGCGGCCGGTGCATCCCCGAAAACGAGGTCCTTTACGTGGGCCGCAAGGTCGTCGTCGACTACGAAGAATGCGAACGCGCCACGGGCGTGAGGAACGATCCCTTCTGCCAGATCCGGGACGCCATTCCGACGCTGGGCAGCGGGAAAAAGGTGATCCGCGTCGCGCCGGGGTTCTATTTGCCATTCCACGTCAGCGCGGGCGAGGCGCTCACCGTCTACGGCCCGGCTGGCGAGGGCGGGATCGCGCAGGTCACCGAGGAGGACGTGGGCGGATTGAGCGTGCGGGGCGGTGCGAACGTCGTGCTCGATGGGCTCGAGATCGGCCGCTATTCGTATCGCACCGGCCTGCGCTGCGAGGGCCCGGGGACGCGGCTCGTCGTGCGGCGCAGCCAGATCTTCAACGACACGAGGGCGCCCATGCACTCGAATGGATGTGACCTGAAGCTCGAGCACACCGAGGTCTTCACCCGCGATTAGTCTTGTTTCGTGGTGGCTGCGGAGCCCTCTTCTTTCGCGCTCCGAGAGTTCCAGATGCGGTGGCCCCAAGCAGGCGGCGGAAGGTGGGGCATTCCATGTGGCTCGGCGCGCGGCAGGCAGCGGCGTGCCGGAGGCCGTCGCGCATGGCACTCAGTTCACGGATCGTCTTGTCGAGCTCCTCCGCTTTGGCCACGAGCATCTGCCGGTCGATGCGCGGCCGCCCATCCGGCGCGAACATGAGCGCGATCTCGTCGAGCGAAAAACCGGCGGCGCGCCCCAGCGCGATCAGCGCCAGCCGCTCCAGCACGCCGGGATCGAACAGACGGCGCAGGCCCCGCCTGCCGATCGAGGCGATGAGCCCCTTTTCCTCATAGAACCGCAGCGCCGAGGCGGGAACGCCGGACCGCTGCGCTACCTCGGCGATGTCCAGGTTTCTCACCCCTTGACCTCAAGTCGACTTGAACTGGCATCGTGTAGCTCCCGCTTCCTGAAGGCAAGGAAAAGGAGATGACCATGGATGCGACGCAACGTACAGACAACGAGCAGGCGAAGCTTTGGAACGGCCTCGCCGGACGCGCCTGGGTCGAGGCGCAGGAGCTCCTCGACCCGATGTTCAAACCGTTCGAGGACCTGCTCGTCGAAGCGGTTTCCGCCGAATCCGGAGGCCGTGTGCTCGACGTCGGCTGCGGCACGGGCAGCACGACGCTCGCCGTCGCGCGGAAGCTCGGAGCGAAGGGCCGCTGCGTCGGCATCGACATCTCGGAGCCGATGATCACCGCCGCCCGGGGCCGCGCCGAACGGGAAAGCGCGCCGCCGAGTTTCCTCTGCGCCGACGCGCAGCGCCACGCATTCGAGCCTGCGAGCTTCGATACGATCATCTCGCGTTTCGGCGTCATGTTTTTCGACGATTCTGTCCGGGCCTTTGCGAACCTGCGGCGTGCCGCGAGGGACGGCGCCGAGCTCCGGTTCGTCGCTTGGCGGAGCGCCATGGAAAACCCATTCATGACGACAGCCGAGCGCGCCGCGGCGCCGCTCCTGCCGAACCTCCCCGCCCGCCGACCGGATGCGCCGGGGCAGTTCGCATTTGCGGACCAGCGCCGGGTGCACACCCTTCTCGAAGAGAGCGGCTGGGCCGAGATCGATATCCGGCCGATCGATGTCACCTGCACCCTGCCCGAAAAGGATCTCGTCCGTTACCTGAGCCAACTTGGTCCCGTCGGCCTGCTCCTTCAACAGGCGGACGACCGGACGCGCACGCAGGTCATCGAAACGGTCCGCGCCGCCTTTGAGCCCTACGTGCACGGAGCCGAAGTCCGCTATACGGCTGCCTGCTTTCGGGTCGACGCCCGAGCGCCATCTGCGTCCGCCTAAATATCCTCCGCCTCGCGCGGCGCCGGTGTGCGCGGCAGGGTCACCGTGAACGTCGTCCCCTTGCCGAGCGCGCTCTTCATTTCGATCGTCCCGTCCATCATCTCCACGAGCCGCTTCGTAATGGAGAGACCAAGCCCGGTTCCCCCGTATTTGCGGCTCGTCGAGAGGTCGGCCTGCGTGAAAGGCTGGAAGAGCCGGCGTTGCTGCTCGGGCGACATCCCGATCCCCTCGTCCTTCACGACGAGCCGCACGCAGGGCCGGCCCTCCGCCTCGTGGAGCGACGCAGAGAGCACGATACGCCCGCCCTTCGTGAACTTGGCCGCGTTGCTGAGCAGGTTGTTCAGCGTCTGCATCACGCGCTTCCTGTCCGCGACCATTTCGATCGGCGCGGCGGCGCCCTCGACGAAAAGCTCGCTGCCATTGCGATCGACCATCGGCTGCACCGTCCCGCGCACCTCTTCGAGGAGCGCGGCGAGGTCGAACCGCGTGGGATCGAGGACCATCCGGTTTGCCTCGATCTTCGACAGATCGAGCACGTCGTCGACGAGCATCAAGAGCTGTTTGCCCGCCTGCCGGATCTTGCCGAGATCCGGGACGATCGCCTTGTAACCGCCCTCGTCGGCCTCCTCTTCGAGCATCTCGCTGTAGCCGATGATCGCATTTAGCGGCGTGCGCAGCTCGTGGCTCATGTTCGCGAGGAACTGGCTCTTCGCCTGGTTTGCCGCCTCCGCCGCGCTCGCGAGGGTTTCGGCCTCGGCGCGTGCTTGCCGGAGCGCGCTTTCCGTCTTTTCGTGCTCCTTGATTTCCTGTTCGAGTTCGACGTTTTGCCGATCGAGCTCCTCCTCGACGAGCTCGCGGCTCTCCCACGAGAGCACGAGCCACCACGCGCCCACGCCGACGAGTACGACGACCGTCGCATACAGCTCGGTGAACGTCCGTCCGAGCGCGGCGCGGCTCTCGCCGGTCACGGCCGAGGCCTGGTGGAACAGGAAAAACACGAGCGCCACCGCGAAGGCCATGCCCGCATAAACGGCGGCGAATCGCAAAAGGCGCGAGGCGAGGCGCGGCGCGAGTTTTCCTTCGAGGAACGTCGAGATGCGCCGGCGGCTATCCGTCTTCGATTTGCAGGCGTCGTGGCAGCGCCCGTCGAGCGTGCAGCAGAGCGAGCAGATCGAGCCCTGGTAGACGGGGCAATGGGCCATGTCCTGCGGCTCGTACGAGTGCTCGCAGATGCAGCATGGCTCGCTGCCGTGGGCCTTGTCGTTCGGGAAATGGTCGTTCGTGCGGGCGATGTAATATTTGCCCTTCGTCGCCACGGCGATGAGCGGCGAGAGCACGAACGCGAGGCCGAGGGCGAGGAACGACGAATACGCCTTGAGCGCCGGGCCGAAGAAGCCGGCGTAGCAGAGCATCGACACGACCGAGGCCGCGGCCATCGACCCGAAGCCGACCGGGTTGATGTTGTACAGGTGCGCCCGCTTGAACTCGATGTACTTTGGCGACAAACCGATCGGCTTGTTCACCACGAGATCGGCGACGATGGCCCCGATCCAAGCGATGGCCACGTTCGAATACAGCGCGAGCACCTTGTCGAGGGTGTGGAAGACCCCGAACATCATGAGGAGCAGCGCGATCGCCACGTTGAACACGAGCCAGACCACGCGGCCGGGGTGGCTGTGCGAGAGGCGCGAGAAGAAGTTCGACCACGCGAGCGAGCCCGCGTAGGCGTTCGTCACGTTGATCTTGAGCTGCGAGACGAGCACGAGCACGATGCCCGCTCCGATCATCATGTTCCGGCTCGAAAAGACGTATTCGTAGCCGGCCACGTACATCCAGATCGGCTGGAGCGCCTTTTCCACGCTCGTGCCGTGCCGGATCGCGAGCGTGGCGAGAAACGCGCCCGCGAGCTGCTTGGCGCCCCCGAGCACGATCCAGCCCGGGCCGGCGGCGAGCAGGGCGAACCACCAGACCTTGCGGTTCGATTTCGTTTGGTCCGGCATGAACCGGAGGTAATCAACCTGCTCGCCGATCTGGACGATGAGCGAGAACGACACGTTCGCGGCGAGCCCGAACAGGATCGGATCGAAATGGCGGCCGCTCGGGGAGTCGCCGGCGAAGCTCGTCCAGCCGGCGAGCGCGGAAGGGTCTTTTTTGAAGACGTAGACGAACGGCAGGATCATGAGGACCAGCCATAACGGCTGGGTCCAGAGCTGGAAGCGGTTGATCAGCGTGACGCCGAAGAGGACGAGCGGAATGATGCAGAGCGAACTCACGAGGTAGCCGGCCACGAGCGGCATCCCCAGCCAGAGCTCCAGCGCCTGGGCCATGATCGAGGCCTCCAGCGCGAAAAAGATGAACGTGAACGAGGCGTAGATGAGCGAGGTGACCGTCGAGCCGATGTACCCGAACCCGGCGCCGCGGGTCAGGAGGTCCATGTCGAGGTTGTATTTCGCGGCGTAATACGTGATCGGAACGCCGGTCAGGAAGATGATCGCGCTGCAGGCGAGGATCGCCCAGAAGGAGTTCTGGAAGCCGTAATGGACGACGAGCGAGCCGCCAATCGCCTCCAGCGCGAGGAACGAGATGCCCCCGAGCGCGGTGTTGGCCAGCTGGAGCGGCGACCATTTGCGGAAGGACCTCGGCGCGTACCGCAGCGAGTAATCCTCCATCGTCTCGTTCGCGACCCAGCCGTTGTATTCGCGTCGCTCCCGGACGATTTGCCTGACGAGCTGCATGGTGTTTCCGACAGGGTGGCCTCAGCGCACGACGCGGATTTCCGCCAGCATTCCTTGGTAGGCGCGCTCGCGCTCGCGGTGCCGCCGGAGCTCGAGGGCCATGCGGATTCGCGCTCGGAGCAGCACCATGTGGAAAGGCTTCGTCACGTAATCGTCTGCGCCGCGCTCGAGCGCCGAGACCACGCCGTCGAACTCGTCGAGCGCGGAGATCACGATGATCGACGCGCTCCCGAGGCGGCCCTCCGCCCGGAGGACGTCGAGCACCTCGAGGCCGCTGCGATCCGGCATGACGAGGTCGAGCAAAACGAGATCGAATTCGCGCATCCGGAGGAGCTCGAGCGCCGGATCGCCGCCGTTCGCCTCCTCGACGTCGTGCCCCTGGCGGACGAGCCATTGGCGCAGGACGTCCCGCGTGACGGAGTTGTCGTCGACGAGCAAGAGATGGCCCCGCTCGGCGGACGGCGCCTCGGCGAGGCGCGCCTCGCTCGCCGGGTCCGCGGCCTTCGGCATTCCGCCGAGCTTGGGCGCATGGGGCAAAAGATCGAGCGCGTATCCGGCGAGGAGGTCGTTCAGCATGACCCCCGCTGCCTGAATGCGGCAGAGCGTGGGGATGAGGGCGTAATGCCCGGCGCCCTCGGCCGCGGCGACGAGGCGCGCGCAGAGGGGCGCGATGGCCGAGGCGGGCTCGGCGCAGGCGTCGCCGAGGTCGCGCACGAGGCGCGGCAACGTGGAGGCCGACAGATCTCGCAATGACTCCGCGCCAAGGCGCTCGTTCACGAGCGAAAGGACAGCCGCGCCCGCGCTGCGCAAGGCTTTGAGCTCGGCCCGGATCTCCTCGGGGCCCTCCAGCGTCTCCAGGAGGTCCTCGCTGTATCCGATCACGGCCGTGAGCGAGGTGCGCAATTCGTGACGCAAATGCGCGACGAGGCGCCGCAGCTCCTCCTCGCCCGGCGCGGGGCGGCTCGGGGGCCATGCGTCGGGGCGATCGGGCAGGCTCATGACGCCTTCCTTTCGAGGAGCGCCCGCATTTTTCCGAGCAGACGATCGATGTCCACGGGTTTTACATCGTAATCGTCCGCGCCGGCCGCGAAGGCGCGCTCGCGGTCCTCGGCCATTGCGCGCGCGGTGAGCACGAGGATCGGCACATCGCGTGTCCTTGCGTTCGCCTTGAGCTTGCGCGTGACCTCCAGGCCGTCGATGTCCGGCAAGGTCATATCCATCAGGACGAGGTCCGGGAGCGCCTCCTCGACCATGCGGATGCCGGTTCCCCCATCCGCGGCGATCCGCACGAAAAACCCCCGGCGCACGAGGCGGCGCGCGAGCATGTCGCGATTCATTTCGTTGTCCTCGACGAGCACGATGTCGGGCATGGCCTTGGCCTCCCTTCGGAGCGCTAGACGCTCTGGCCGGTGGGTTTGGAAAGGCGTCGAAGTGCGAATTGCAGCGCGGCCTGGAGTTTGCCGAACGAGAGGAGCTCGCCGAGCCCGACGTCGAGCCCGACGAGGGCGCTCGCGACGCGCGGCGAGAGCCCCGAGAGCAGGCACGAGGTGCCGAGCAGGCTGGCGGCGCGGCTCATTTTGACGAGGTGATCGGCGGTCTCGGCATCCACATCGTCGACGCCGGTGAGGTCGAGAACGACGAACGTGCTTTGCGTGTCGACGACCGCTTCGAGCAAGCTGCCCATCATGTCGGAGGCCCGACGTGCGTCGAGCCCGCCCACGATGGGCAATACGAGGATGTGGTCCCAGACCTGGATGACGGGCGTGAAGAGCGCGCGGATGGTCGCTTGTTGCTCCTCGATCTTGGCGAGCTTGTCGGTGAGCTCCAGCGTCCGCTCCCGCACCTTTTCTTCGAGCTGCTCGTTGGCCTGACGCAGCGCTTCCCGGGACGACTCGAGCTCCTTCTGGAATGACGCGAGCTTCTTGTATGCGTCCGAGAGCGAGTCGTTCACCGATTTCCAGAACGCTTGCTGCTGCTGTGACTCTCGCTGGATTTTTTTGATCTGCCAGAACGCCGACTCCAGCTCCTTGCCGGAGAGGACAGCGCCTTCGGGAATCTCGGCCGCTCGGAAGAAATCTTGCGCAGACAATTCGGGCATCGCCCCCCGCTCCTGCTCCACCCCGTATACCGGCGCCGACACTACCAGAGGTTCAGCGAGCGACCAAGCCTGGACAGTGCGTCATTTCCACGGTCGATTTTCGCGGATTTTGGGTATGTGATCCGCGTTGTCGCCCCGCACAACCAATCCAGCGCACGTCGTCGCGGATGGGTCCACGCGAATGCGTCATGGAGCACCGGGGCGGCGGAACGTTCGTTTCGGACGGAATGCGCTCTGCCTGGGGGAGCAACGTCCTTCCCCAGGGACCGGCGTCCTTTGGATCACTCGTCGATCGCGACGAGGTATTCGTCGAGCGGCGGCACGTTGTCGATGATGCCGAGGTCTTTGAGCTGCTTGCCGAGCGTGTCCCAGCGCTCGCGCGTCATCATCCCGAGTTTTTTCGTCTGCGGGTTCTCGACGAGCGGCTTTTGCGCCGCGGCCGCCGCGGTGAACGTCTCGGCGTCCATGGTCGGATTGAGCTTTTGCATCACCGCATTCGCGGGGGCCGGGTCGTCGAGGTAGGAGCGCCAGCCTTCCCGCGAGGCGCGCACGAACGCGCGGACCCTGTCCGGATTCTCCTTCCAGAGCGCCTTGCGCGTGATGATGACCGCGCCGTACGGGTCGAAGCCCTCGTCGGCGACGAGAAAGACCTTCGGCTCCGCGCCCTTTTTCCGCGCTGCGATCGGCTCCGACGTGATGAAGCATTGCTGGGCGTATTCCTTGTCCACGACGAACCGGGCGACGCCGCCGTCATAAGGGACGATCTTCACCTTGTCGAATCCGTATTTCTTCTTGAGATACGCGGCGTACGCGGTGCCGGGCTCGATGGCGAGGGTGCCGGATTGGAAGACGTCGGCCATGGTCTTCGCGCCGCGCGACGCGTGGACCATGATTCCTTGCGGAAACGTCTGGTACGTGGCGAAGACCGGGATCACGTCGGCGCCGCGGGCGCGGGCGATGATGACGTCGTCTGCGCCGACGACGCCGAAATCGCTCTGGCCGTTCGCGACCATCTGCATGACGGGCACGCCCGCGCCGCCGGGCATGATGTCCACGTCGAGCCCGGCGCGCTTGTACGCGCCTCCCTCACGGGCCGCGTAAAACCCTCCGAATTCGGGCTCGGCTACCCAGTTGAGCGTGAGCTTGACCTTGTTGCCCGCCGCCGCACCCCCGCCCTCCGCGGACCCCTTGCACCCCGCGGCGGTCGCGAGGAGCCCGAGTGAGAGGAAGAGCCAGGCGCGGCGGGGAAAGCGGGAGAGGGACGCCGTTTTCATGCTTGGCATTGATCCCACGGCGGCGAATGCGCTGCAAGATCTGCCCGCTTGGAGGCCGAGAGGGTCGGTGAACGCAGGGGGAAGCGCGCCTTGGGTCCCTCGGGGGGTCGTGATCCGCGGCGCGAGAGGCTGGAACAGGAAGCGCACGAGGGCGCCCCCGGGTGGCGTGGACTCGGCCGGCAGACGACGTCCCCTCCTCTGCTCATCAGCCGAACCCTACCCCGCCCGTCGCGCGGACGGGACGAAATGTTTGTCCCCGGGCTTGACCGTCCCGTTTGTCCGCGGTAAAGCCCAACGGCCGGCGCGGGGTCGTGTTCGTGGTTGGCCAGGCGGCAGGGCCCCGCGCCGGTTTTCCTTCCGGACCTGCACAAATGTTTGTCCCGGTGCTTGACGGACACGTTTGTCCACGGTGAGAGGATGCTCGGAAGCCGGCGCGGGGCCGTTGTCGTTCGAGCCCAGACGGGCGGCACGGCTCCGCGTCGGGTTCCTGGACGAACCCCCCTTGCGGTCCCGGCCAAACTCCGGCAACCTAGGGTTCGTCATGTTGAAACATGTCGTTGCCGCCGCCGCTGGATGCGTCGCCTTGGCACTCTCCGGAAGTGCCGCCGCCGAAGTCCCCCCGCAGATTGCGTTCCGCCTGAATTACCAGGCCAACCTCCACCTCCCCGGGCGCGGATGTCCGAACGCGGACGAGTTTGGCCTGATCCTCGCGGGTGAGTTTGGATATCTGCTCGTTCGTGATGACGCGGCGGCGACGCTGCGCATCGAGACGCGGACGAACGGCAAGGGGATCGAGGCCGAGCTTTCCGCGCCAAACCCGACCGGGGAGGGGGAGTGGCGGCGGGTGATCACGAGCGGGGACTGTCGGGAGCTCCTTTATGATGCGGCGACGCTGATTCGGATCCGGTTTGGCCCGGGCGGGTGGCAGGGGGAGGAGCCGCCGCCGTGGCTGCTCGCGCCGCCGAGGTTCGAGGTGGAAAGCCCCGAGCTGCGGATGGTGGTGCCGGCGGCGTTCATGGAGTCGATGGCGGGGGGGGAGCCGTCGTCGGCGCCGCTGTCGCCGTGGGAGGGCACGGCGCCGCTGTGGGCGCAGCCGGCGCCGGCCCAGGAGCCTGAAAAGCCGCCATTCCAAGCCGAGGTGGCCCTGGGCGCCACGGTCATGCCCTACGGGATGCCGCGGGTCGCCGTCGGAGGGGGGGGAATGCTGGGCGTTCGGTGGAAAAGCTTCGCGTTTGGCATGGACATTCGGGGTGTGATCACCCCCGTCGCCGGTGTCGGGGAGCCGGAGCTGAAGGACGCCCGTGCGTCGCTCTTCACGGTAGGCTTTCTCCCTTGCGTGGGCGTCCGCTTCGTCGACATCTGCGGCGCAATCAACGCCACGATCATCGGCCTCGATGCGCCGCCGCCCATCGTGGTCAGCGCATCGGACGGTTTCTCGATGGGGTTTGGCGGGCGGCTCGTGGGCAGGTACCCGCTCTCGTCGCGTTTCATTCTGTTCGGCTACGGGGACGTCAGCGGGCAGCTTAGAGCCATCACGATCAGGGGCCCGCTCGACGGCGACTCCACGAACATCGTGACCCACTGGCGATCGCCATACCTGCGCGTCGCGCTGGGGCTCGGCGTTGCTGTTTCTCTTATGGAATGAGGAGTATCGGAGATGCACAAGAATTGGCGTGTGCTGGGCAAGCTGATGGCGTTCCTCGTTCTTGCCGCCGGCATGGTGGCGAGTGCTTGTGGGCAAGGGGAAGGGGTGATCGAGGTCATCGTTCCCCCCGAAGGCGGGGGCGGTGAAGGCGGCGGTGACGCCGGCACCGACGGCGGCGAGGAAGAGGACGCAGGCCCAAGTAGCAGCAACTGCGACTTCAGCTGCGACGGCGAATGCGTACCGCTCCACCCCGGCGACAGCTCGTACCCGGTCCTCGTCTGGATCGGCCCCAACGACGGCAGCGGGCCGCCTTGCCCGAACAACGCGCCCGTCGAGCAATTCGTCTGGTTCACGGATCTCGTCATCCCCCCGAAGAAATGCGGCCCGTGCTCCTGCGGCCCCTCGGACGGTACCTGCTCTCTTCCGGAGACGATAACCGCCCACGCCGCACCTTGCACACCACCCGAGGACACGGCCGCGACAGCAACCAATCCACCGGACGCCTGGGACGGCACCTGCGCCGCGGACAATACAATCGCGGCGGGACTGTCGTGCGGCCCGGAAACTCCCTGCGTGCAATCCGTCACCGTCGGACCGCTCGCAAAACAGGACATCGGCTGCACCGTGATCGACGCGACGGGCGCGACCACGGCCGCGCCGCCTTCTCCTTCGTGGGGCCGTGTGGCGCGCGTCTGCGAAGGCAGCGCCTTCGGGAAGTGCGAGCCAGACGAGCATTGCGCTCCCAAGCCGCCCGCCGACTTTCGGCAGTGCGTGTACCTGAGCGGGGTGCACGCGTGCCCACCCGACAAATACACGGAGGCATTCGTCGTCTACGAAGGTTTCGCGGACAAACGCACCTGCACGGCGTGCACCTGCGGCGCCCCCGAGGGCACCTCCTGTCATGCGGACATCTCCATTTTCGCCGACGCCGCCTGCACGGTGTCCCCGCTGATCGTAAGCGCGTGGTCCGAAGGCACGACCTGCCACGACGTCGCCTCCAAGGGCCGCGCGCTCGGCGCGAAGACGGCCGCTCCGCCCGTGTATCAGCGCGGATCCTGCGCTCCCGCGGGTGGTGAAGTCGAAGGCGACGTCGCGCTCGCAGGTCCCCGCACCCTTTGCTGCGTGGCTTGACGGAGGCCCCCATGGACGACCGCGATTTCGCAAGAGCCCTGGAGTCGCAAAGAGCCAAGCTGCAAGCCTGGCTCTCCCGCCGGTTCCTGGCGAGCGACGTGCCGGACCTCGTACAAGAGACGCTCCTCCAGTGCTGGAAAAACCGCGAGGAGTACGACCCGACCCAGGAGATCGGCGGCTGGGTGCATTACCGGATGCGCACCGTCGCTTACGCTTCTCACAAGCGTGCCCGCGTGCGCGAGCGGGCCGCGCCGCTGCTCCACGAGGACGATGTCGCCCCGTCCACCCCGGAGCGCGACGTCTCGATGCACGAAACGGATTCGCTCCTCCTCCGCATCCTCGATTCCCTTCCCGTGCAGGAGCGCGAGATGGTCGCGGCGCGGTTCTTCGACGAGCTCTCGATTCGCGAGGTCGCAGCCTCGTTCGGCCGCACGGAAGACGCCGTCGACGCGGCCTTGCGGCGCGTCAATAAGAAGATGCGCGAAGCGCTCCAGCGCGTCGGCGTCGAGGACGCGCGGCGGGGCGCGGTGCTGCCATTCCTCGTCGAGGGACTCGGCGGCGCGGAGACCGAGGACGATGCACAAGGCGCGCGGCCGACGCCTGTTTCGACGTCCATCCCTCCCGCCCTCCCGTCCGTGGGGCCCACCATGGCAGCATGGGAGCCATGGGCCCGCCGCTTTGCGGTCGCGGCCGGTGTCGTGCTCCCTGTCCTCTATCTGCTCGCGCAGAAAGACGCCCCCTGGGCGAATCACCTCGCGCTCGTGGTGCCCGACCTCCGGCCCGGTGCAGGCGTGGTGCCGCTCGTGACCGACCCTCTGCAGCCACACCCGACCGTCGAGCCGCCGCCTATCTGCCCGCCATCCCAGCCGCCGCCGCGCACGCTCCCTTGCCCGGCGGACGACACGCACAAGAACGCAGGGCCACGCTCGCTTGGCCGCGCCGCCGCGACGGCTCTCGACCGGGGCGATACGAAGAGCGCCGCGGAGGCGTGCCGCTTGGCGGGCCCGGGCAACGTCTTCTGCCGAGAGCTCCAGAGCCTCCACCCGTAGAGCCCGCACGCACCGCGGGCGTCCGTCAGAAAAAACGACGTCCCTCGTCACGATGCGCGACGGATTCGCGCGTCTCGGGTGCAGTACCGATCGAGCTGCGCAACGCGGCTCCGCTGGATGGCCAACTGCCAGCGCGACGCTCGCAGCGAACCCACGTGCGCGAAGGAAACCCCTACACGCGCACCTCGTGCACGTGGGTTCGCTGGGGGCGTCGAGTCTGGGCAGCGCCCCCGCCTCCCCCTCCCGGTTCGAGCGGCTTCGTCTGGGTCTGGCCAAGCCGTGCGTCAAGGCATCGTGCTCGAGCCGGGAGGGGAGAGGTTTTTTTACGCGAGCGCTGCTAGCGCACCTGCGCCCAGAGGAGCGCGAACAGCTTGCTCCGCGCCGGGGCGTCGAGCTTGCCTTCCGCCGCGTATTCGACCCGCCCGTTTTTGCCGACGAGCAGCACGCTGCTCACGCCGCGCCGCAGGCCGTATGCCTTGCGGAATTGGCCCTCCCAGTCGCAATAGATCGTCTGCCCGACCTCGGCGGACTTCTTGCGCACCGAGCGCTCGGCGAAGCCGCGCAGCGGCCAGGAGCGGTAATCGCTCGTGTCGGCAATGGCCACGAACTGGATCTGCTTCGCCTCGGATTTCGTGTCCGCGAGCTTGGTGAGCTCGTCCTTGAGTGCCCGGTTTTGCGCCGCTGACTTGCGATCCTCGTAAAGAATGAGCGTCGGCTTTTCCCGGGGAAACCCGAGATCCATGACGCGCCCGTCCGGATCCTCGACCACGACCCGCCGCGCCGATTGCCCCACGCTCGGCAGCGCCAGCGCCGCGCCCGCGGGGAGCAGGAGGACCAGGGAGAAAATCATCAGGAAGAACCGGAGCTTGCGGACCAACGTCTGTTGCATGAACTGGCCTCCTCGCCTCGATCTCTGGGGGACGCGGGGCGTAGCACCAAGGGGTACGGGAGGCATGCCGAGGCAGGGCGGTACCTTTCGGAATCGGGGGGACGCATCTCCCGAGGTCCCCCGCCCGATTCCGACGCTTCCAGATCGTCCTCCGGAGCTCTTACGCGCCATCCTGACGCGTCCGAATCGTCCTCCGGAGCTCTTGCGCGCCATCCCGACGCGTCGGGATCGTCCTCTGGAGCTCTTGCGCGCCATCCCGACGCGTCCGGACGCTCGTTTTTCAGTCCTCCGAGCCGCCGCCCTTCTTCCGCCTCGCGCCGCTCGGCTTGGGGAAGAACTTCTCCGCGGCGGGTTTTCCGAGCTCGCTGACGAGCAGACCATACACCTTGGTCATGAGCCGCCGAAAAGCTTCCTCGGCGGCGTCGAGCCGGGTCGAGGCGAGCGACTCCGCGGTCAGGGACGCGGCGAGGGCTCTCTCGGCGTCGTCGAAGGCGTCGAGGCCGGCGGCGATCTTCGGGACGGCGTCCTTTCGGACCTCGTCATTCGCGGGGAGGTGCTCGGTCAATCGTTTCTGGAGCTCGTCGTACCGCTTCTTTTCCTCGTCGATGGGGGCGGCGGTATAATATCCGATTCCATCGGGGAAGATGAGCGTATAGGGCGCCTTTTTGACGGCGTCGGCGCTCCGCCCGGCGAGGTTC
Organism: Polyangium jinanense; assembly: GCF_028435265.1. GTDB lineage: Bacteria > Myxococcota_A > Polyangia > Polyangiales > Polyangiaceae > Polyangium > Polyangium jinanense. The sequence continues at coordinate 160,648 of NZ_JAGTJK010000008.1, forward strand.
GCGCGCGCGTCTTGCGCGACGGAATCGAGCTCGTCGTCGGCCGCGTCGCGATCGGCGCGCGCGTCTTGAACGGGGCCCTTCGCGTCTTCCCATTCTCGGCCGCGCTGGAGGACGAGGAGCGTCGCCGCCTCGACGTCGGCCGCGAGTGAGGCGCGCTGGGCCCGGCGGAGGCGCCTCGTGACGTAACGGCCGTAATGGACGTTGTGGCTGAAAGCGGCGTCTTCGTCGGGGGGGCGCATGGGGATGAGGGCTCCTTTTCGTTATCGAGTCGTGGCGGAGGCTACGGGGGCATGGGGCAGGGTGTCAAGAGGCTGACGGTGAACCGTGGAGGGAGGGCCCGCGCGGGGCGTGGTCACGGGCCCTTTTGCTGGGCTTCGAGCTCGCCGCGGAGCTCACGGGTTCAGTCATCGTCCGGGGTGCTGCGGCGCGCCTCGTCGATCCGCCGCGTCGTCTTCCCCGGGATTTGTTCGCCCCTTTGTTGGGCCAGGAGCTCGTCACGCAGCTTCCGCAGAGGTTCGAGGTGGTATTCGAAAAAATCCGTGTCGCTCTGCGTCGCCCTTGCTTCTTCGAGCCCCCGCTCGAGCTCGGCGACGAGCGGCTCTAGCAAGGCGAGCCCCTCCTCGGGGGTCTCGTCGTACCGACAGCACTCCGCATAGAACCAGGTCATCGTGTATTCTCGTTCCCTGTTCGAGAAGCCGAGGCGAACCATGTCCTTCCAGGCTTCGCGGCAGACTTCGAGGGGGGGGTGCTTTACTTCCGCGAGCGTGAGGATCATCTCGGCGATGCGTCGCCTCGTCTCGAGCACGTGGAAGTCAGTGTCGCATCCACGCACCACGAACTCCGCCTCGAGCCGGCGGAAGTCATCCACGGCCTCGGCGAAGCTGCGCTCCATGTCCAGAGACTTGACCATGAGGCGGCCGCTGGCGTTGCAGAAAGCCAGCTCCTCCCCCTCCATCTCTCGGCCCGATTCGAGCTCGTCGCTCATTTACACGTCTCCCATCTGGACAGCTTGATCTTGTCGGGCCATTGGCCCTCCCCACGACACCGTTGATGGCAAGCCATGCATATCGAATGTCTCCATACACTCCCCTCTTTGCTCTGTCGCGCCGAGTCGAGGCAGTCGTTTAGGGGCTCTTGACACGGGTCCTTCTTCTTCCGAACCGTCTCCACAATATCCGCCTTGCTGAGCTCCAGCGAAGCGGCACACACGATGATGACGGCGGGGCCTACTTCGATGACGAGGTCGGCGAGCGCGACCGCCACGACCACGAGCACCCCGGGGTGCCCGACGAGCCCGCGCTCGGCCGCCGTCTGCCCATTCGCAGGCGCGTGCGACTCGGACAGGCGCAGCTTGCGCAGCCGGAGCAGATCCTCCGGGACCGTCATGGCGCGCAGCGCGATCCGCATGCACCCCGCGAGATCCGCGTGGGGCACGCCCTTCGACTCCACATCGACCACGCGGCCCTCTTCGTCGACCTTCACCGCGACGTCGAACACGTAGTACCCCCGGGGAAGGTCGCCACCGAACTCATCGACGCACTCTCGCAGGCGCTCCGCGGTGGCGTCCGGCACGCGCGGGCCCTCGCTCGCTTCCGGGTATCTGATCTTGGCCCCGCAGCCGAGCGGCACGAGCGCAGTCGTCGCGCAACCGAGGAGCCCGAGGGAGAGGAGGGGTCGTACCCGCGAAAAGCTCATACTCAAGCGGACCACGCCGCAAAGGCTTACGTCAATGCGGCGGGCGAGGAGGCGCGGCCGGCATCGGCCCCGGGCCGGGGCCCGGCGGCGCCGCTTGTTTTCGTTGTCCCTCCGAAAGCAGCGCCCGATAGGTCTCCGAGGTCCGAACGAGCTCCTCGTGCGTGCCCATCGCCGCAATGCGGCCTTTATCGAGCACCACATTGAACGTTGATTTCACGAGGTGCGGCGCATGCGTGACAATGATTGTCGTCCGCCCGGCCGAGAGCTCGACCACGCTGCCGAGCAGCTCCTCCGCCGTGGCCGCCGGCAGCCCCGCTTCCGGTTCGTCGAGCACGAGCAGCCGCGCGTCGCGGAGGAGCATTCGCGCCAGCATGATCCGTCGCTGCTCGCCACCCGAGAAGTTCGGCGGCACCTTGCGCACGACCGCCTCGAGCCCCCGGCCGCCCTTGTCCTCGGCCAGATCGTCGAGCCGCACGCGCGCGAGGATGCGCCGCATCGCCGCCTCGTCCGGTGGATCGGCAAGGCCAAGCGCGAGGTTCTGCGCGACGCTGCGCTCGAAGAGCACCGACGCCTGGCCGAGCACCGCAAAGAGGCGCGCGAGGTCGCGCGGGGAGAGGCGCGTGAGATCGACGCCGCCGACCTCGATCCTGCCACGCGTCGGATCGTCGAGCCGCAAGAGCAGGCGCACGAGCGTGGACTTGCCCGAGCCCGACGCGCCGCAGATCGCGACCACCGCGCCCGCGGGGATGCGGAGCGAGAGGTCGCAGAGCACGTCGTCCTTCGCGCCCTCGGGCCGGTAGCCGACGTGATCGAGGACGACCTCGTCACTCGCGATCGCCGCGAGCGAGAGCGGGCTCTCGGGCTCGGGCGGGTGCGGGGGCAAGGAGAGCAGATCGCGGAGCGAGGTGAGCAGCGGCGCGCGTTCGAGCAGGCCCGAGCGGAGTCCGTCGAGCGCCTCGAAGCGCGCGAGCAAGAGCGGCGTGACGAGCAGGAGTTTCGCGACGTCGCCGGCCTCGTACACGCGGCCCGAGAGGCGGAGCGCAACGAGGATGACGAGCGGCGACATCGCCGTGAGCACGCTCTTGATCTGCCCCGACGCTGCGAGCGCAGCGGCAAAACTCCGGCGCGCGTCGGCCGCACGATGTGCCGCGTCCTGAACCTCGGTGAGCGCCGTTTGCCGCGCGCCGAGCAAGCGCAGCTCCTCGGTGCCCGCGAGCATCTCGCCGAGCGCGCCGAAGACCGCCGTGTCCGATCGCTGCATCGCCTGCATGCGCTCGCCCACGCGGCGCGAGGCGCGATCGGAGAGCACGCGCGAGAGCACGAAGAGCAGCGCCGTGCCCACGAGCACGGGCCACGCGCCGCCCGTCGCGAGCTCGAACGCGAGGACGAGGAGCGTGACGATCGCCTGCGGCAAGCCCGTGATGACCGCGACGGCAAAATCCGAGACGGCCGCCGCGTCGCGCGCGATGACGAGCTTCACGGCCTCGAAGCCACGCACGGCCGGCGCCTTCACGCCGGGCGGCGCGGGAGGACCGCCCTTCGGCGCGAGGGCGCGCGCGCCGGCCGCGTCGACCTCGCGCGGAGAGGCCCAGAGCGCCGCGCGCACGAGCTCCACGCGGAGCGCCGCCGTGAGCTCGGCCGAGAGCTCGGAGCCTTTGCGGCTCTGCGCCATCGTGACGCCCACGCTGATCGTCACGGCCACGAGCGTCGCGACGATCACGAGCCACGGGCTCTGTCCCGACACGAGGCGCGCGAACAGGCCCGCGAGGCCAGGGCTCGGCGACGCGGGACGCCCCTGGATCGCGCCGATCGCGACGCCGATGAGGCCCGGCAGGACGCCGGCCATCACGCCCGCGAGCGACGCGAGGCCCGCCGCGAGGACGAAGCCGAAGAGCGGGCCGCCGCGCAAGGAGCGACGAACGACGCGGAGGATCCTCCAGAGATCGCGCACGGGCCGCGGATGCTACCCGAAGACGAGCGAGCAAGGGCGCCGTTGCAAGCCGCGCGCTTTCGGTAGACCCTACGCGTGGTGCGAAGAGAGCAGAACGGAGGCTTCGTGCTCACGGCCCTGCTGTGCGCCTCGCTCGTCGCGTGCACGAGCGAGCCGGCGCCCGCGCCCGCGCCTCCGCCACGTGCAGCCTCGTCCGTGTTCTCGCCCGAGGTCGCCGCGCGTCTGCCGCTTGCCGAGCCCGAGGAGGGCGGCGCGCCCGTCGCGAAGGCGCCCGTGCGGGGCGTGCTCGAGGAGATCCTCGCCGCCGCGCCGAAGTCGTCCGCTACGCCGACGGGGCCGGACGGAGGGACACGCGTCGGTACGGAGACGGGTGTCCGCGACGAGACGGAAGGTGCGCCCGAAGGCCCACGCGTCGGCCTCGAAGCCTCCGCGCCGCGCATGGCCAAACGAATCCAGATCCAGGAGGGGAGCCCCGACGTGCACGAGGGGATCCCGTCGCCGGCCGTCGAACGCGCAGCACGCGCGCAGCTCTATTACCCGCTCGTCACGCGTTGCCGCGGCGATGATGGCAAGATCCTACCGCCCGACACGATCGTGCTTCGCTTCAAAATCGACGTGGACGGGTACATCGTGCCCTCGTCGATCAGCGCGAGCGGCACCGAGGCGCGCTACGAGGCCGCGGCAAACTGCATGCAACGCGAGCTCTCGGCCGCGGCGTTCCGGGCGCCCGCGGCCGCGCGAGGTGTCGCCACCTGGGTGAACGCCACGGTTCCGTCCGTTGATTGATTGACGCTTTGACGCCGGAACTTGCTCCACGTCGGGGCGCTTGCGGTTCGGCTTGCATGACCGGCGCGGCGAGCCCAGCCTGGCTCGATGCCTCGCGGCGCGGGCAAGGGAGGGGAGCGCGGAATGCGGGCCATTTTCGTGGGCCGCGTTGCTTGGTCATTCGGCTTGCGTGGTCTTTTCGAGCCTTTGCTTCCGTCCGGGAAATACGGGGATGGAGTATAAGGGCCGAGCGCCGCCGCGATGACCGAGGGTAAGACGGGTGAGCGGAGACCGACGGTGGACCTGAGCGACCAGTCCCAGACCCTGGTGATCATCGGCAACGGGATGGTCGGCTGGAAGCTCTGCCAGCGAATGGTGGAGTACGGCGCGAACGACGAGATCCGCATCCTCGTGTTCGGCGAGGAAGCACATCCGGCCTACGACCGCGTGCACCTCACGGAGTACTTCGCCGGGCGCCCGCTCTCGACGTTCTCGCTCTCGCCCGAGAGCTGGTACCAGCAACACGGGATCGAGCTCTTCCTCGGCGATCCGATCGTCGAGGTCGATCGCGAGCAGAGCGTGGTGCGCTCGCGCTCGGGCCTGCGCGTCGAGTACAACCGCCTCGTCTTCGCCACGGGGTCGCGCCCGTTCGTCCCGCCGATCGAAGGCGCCGATCTGCCGGGCGTCTTCGTCTACCGCACGCTCGACGACGTCGCCGACATCGAGGAGTACGCCTGCGATTTCGCGCCGACGAAGAGCGCCGCCGTGATCGGCGGAGGACTGCTCGGGCTGGAGGCGGCGAAGGCGGTCTACGACCTCGAGCTTGATGTGCACGTCGTCGAGGTCTCGCCGTACCTGATGCCGCGGCAGCTCGACGCCGACGGCGGCGCGGCGCTGCGCGACCACGTCGAGCGGATGGGCGTGAAGGTCCGGTGCGGGAAGAAGCTCCTCCGGATCGAGCAAGTCTCGCTCGATCCGCCCGGCGGAGCGTACGGCAACGGCGGCGCCTACCGGACCCTTGCCCCGCGCGAGCCGGACGAGGCCGAGGGCGAGGACGACGTCGACGCGCCTGCGATGGCGCTGCGCCTGCACTTCGACGACGGCGAGACGCTCATCGTCGGCATGGTGATCTTCGCGGCCGGCGTGCGCCCACGCGGCGAGCTCGCGAAAGCAGCGGGCCTGCAGATGGCCGGCAACGGCGGGATCGTGGTCGACGATCGGCTGCAGGCCATCGACCGGAAGACGCGCGAGCCCGACGAGCAAATCTTCGCCGTCGGCGAGTGCGCGTCGCACCAGGGCACGACGTACGGCCTCGTCTTGCCGGGCTACCAGATGGTCGACGTGCTCGCGGCGAACCTGCTCGGCGCCGAGCGCAAGTTCGAGGGCGCCGACACCTCGGCGAAGCTCAAGCTGATGGGCGTGACCGTCGCGGCGCTCGGCGAGCACGACGGCGATCAGCGGCTCGGCGGCAACGCGCTCGTGTTCAGCGGCGGCGGCGTCTACCGCAAGCTCGTGATCCGCGACGGACGGCTCATCGGCGCGGTGACCGTGGGCGAGTGGGAGAACCTCGACCGCATCCGAGAGCTGCTCAAGGCGCCGCTGCCGCTCTCGTTCTGGGACATGCGCAGGTTCCGCGGCACGGGCAACCTGTGGCCGAAGTCCGAGTCCTCGCCCGTCACGGAGTGGCCGGCCGAGGCGATCGTCTGCGGCTGCGTGCGGGTGACGCGCGGCGCGCTCGCGCTGGCGATCGAGGGCGGGTGTCAGTCCGTCGAGGCGCTCGGGACGAAGACGGGCGCGGGCACGCTCTGCGGCTCGTGCAAGCCGCTGCTCGCGGAGCTCCTCGGCCAGGACGGACCCGTGAGCGTCTTCGAACCGATGCCCGCGTCGTGGCGCGAGGCTCCGCGGAGCCGTCGCGGCGACGGCGGGCCCCGGTCGCGGCGCGGGGAGGGGCCGCGGAGCCGTCGCGGCGGCGAGCTCTCGCCCTCGTCGCGGCTCGAATCGTCGAGACGCACGAGCGTCCTGCCGCCCTCGTCCCTCGCCACCGTGTCGTCGTCGTCCCTCGACAGCGACGCGCCGCGCTCGCGCCGCGACGGCATTCCGTCGTCGCTCGAGGCCCTCGCGGGGCTCGAGCTCGGGCCGCCCGCGGTCCTCGACATCGCGCCGACCTCGCGCCGCTTCTCGATCACCATCACGGATCGGCCGCCGGCGCTCACGAGCGCGCAGGGCCTCGGCCTTCCGAGCTTGACGCCCCTCGCGCCCGTGGTGGTCGAGGACGACGAGGACATCGAGCCGGCGCCGATGTCCGTTCGGGGCCGCATGATCCACGCGCCGGCCGAGGACGAAGGCGACGCGGGCCCCGTGTCGATGCGCAGCGCGACGCTCTCCGCGGGGGTCGCCGTGGACCTACCGCCGCCGAGCACGCTCCGCTCGTCCCTCCCGCCGCCTTCGTCGGACGAGCTGATCCAAGCGGCAAACTTCGTCGCCGCTTCCTTCGAGGCGCCCGAAGCGCCGGAGGAAGCGCCCGTCGCGCGCCGTGGCGTCGCGCTCGCGTCGGAAACGCCGCCGGCCGGCACCGAGATCGCGCTGCGCTCGCCGCGCCTCTCGCTCGATCCGGTCCCCCGGGACGACGCCGCCCCGACGCCGCCGACGGGCATTGCCGTCGTGCCGCGCTCGCCGCGTTCCTTGGAGGTCCAAGCGCCTCCCTCGGTCCGCGCGTCTTCGCTCACGCCGCCCTCGGGCATCGCGATCACGCCGCGCACCCCGCGTCGCACCTCGACCCCGCCGGCCGGAATCGCGCTCATCGGGCTCGGCGGCGAGGCGCCCCCGTCTTCGCTCCCCCAGACGCCCGCGACCGGCCTCGTCCTCGGCCTCGCCGCGCGCGCCACCGCCGAGGGCCCGATCCGCAGGTCGACCCCGCCGGCCGGCTCGGTGCGCGTCGCGTCCATCTTGCCGCCGCCCTCTTCGTCCGTCGCGATCCCACCCTCGTCCGTGCCGCCGACCTCGTCGCGCCCGATCTCCAGCGGCGTCATCCTCCCGCCCTCGGACGTGGCCATCATCTCGGTCGACGAGCCCCTGCCCAGGCTCGCCCCCTTGCCCGTCATCGAGTTGCCCCTCTTCGCGGCCTCCTCGGACGTGCCGCCCTCCTCGGCGCGCCGCCTCTCCGCGATGGAGGGCCTCATCGACATCGACGAGCGCAAGGAGAGCTCCTCGACCCGCTACTCGCGCATCTCCCTCCTCGCGAGCGTCGACGAGGGCGAGATCGCCGACGTCCTCGCTGCCTCGCGCGACGGGCTCACGCCGAGCGTCACGCCGGGCCTCGCCGTCGTGGACCGGGCCCCGATGTCCCGGCGGAGCTGGGTGCCTCCGAAGCGCCTCAGCATACCGCCGGGCGCGCTCCAGACCCCCTCGGTGCCGCCGGCGCGCCCCTCGATCGCGCCTTCGATCCAGGCTCCGCCGGAGCGCGGTCGCAAGATTCTCCTCGTTGCGTCGGTGGTCGCTTTATCCTGGGTCCTGGTGCTGGTCCTCGCCCCCTCGCTCACCCCTTCGCGCTCCATCCAGACGGGCGTCTTCCTGGACGCGCTCCTGCGCCCGGGGATCGGGAGGCAGGTGAGCGGCTACGCCCTCGTCGGGCTCGCGATGGCGAGCCTCGGGGTCTCGCTGCGCAAGCGCTGGAAGCGCTTCCGGTCCGCGGACGTGCCCGTCTGGCGCACGGTCCACGCCGTCCTCGGCGCGGCGACCTTGCTCTTGTTTTTCCTGCACACGGGCCTCTCTGCGGGGACCCGGATCAACCTCGTCCTGACGATCGACTTCCTCGCCGTGGTGATCCTCGGGGCGCTCGCGGGGGGCGTGTTCGCGGTGAGCTCCCGGTGGAGCCCCCTCGCTGCGCGGGACCGTCGTTTGCGGGCTTCCTACGTTCACCTCCTCCTGACCTGGCCGCTGCCGATCCTGATCGCCCTCCATGTGCTTGCCGTGTACTACTACTGAGAGGCGGGCCTTTTGATGAGCACGCGTACCTCGATCTTGGCCTGGCTCCTGCTCACGGGGCTCGTGGGCGGCTTCGGGGCCTTCCGGTTCACCTCGCGGGACCAGACGCTCTATTTGCCCGACCAGACGTCCCACGGGCATCATCAAATCGAAATGGCGTGCGCGTCCTGCCATACCCCGTTCGGCGGCGTGAAGGACGACGCTTGCACGAATTGCCACGGCGAACAGCGCACCGCGGCCGACTCGCACCCGGCCTCGAAGTTCAACGACCCGCGCAACGCCGGCAACCTCGAAAAGATCGACGCGCGTCGCTGCGTCACGTGCCACGTCGAGCACTGGCCCGAGGGGACGCACCGCGAGGGCTACACGCTCCCTGTGGATTTCTGCGTCACGTGCCACGCCGACGTCGGCACCGAGCGGCCGAGCCACGCGGGGATGTCGTTTACCACCTGCAGCGACGCGGGCTGCCACAACTACCACGACAACCGCGCGCTCTGGGAAGATTACCTGAAGAAGCACATCGGCGAGCCGTTCGTGCTCGCGTCGGCGAAGGTCTTGCCGCGCGGGGTCGCGATGGTCGCGAAGGGGCCGAAGTCGCTCGCCGCGAAGGAGCAGGACGCGCCGCGCACGGTGGCGTTCTCGGCGGCGCTCGTCTCGGAGTGGGAGGAGTCGGCGCACGCGCGCGCGGGCATCAACTGCTCCGGTTGTCACGGCGGAACGCAGGGGCTCGCCTGGGTGAACAAACCCCCGCTGACGATCTGCGCGGGCTGCCATGGCGAACAAAACAAGGGGTTTGGCCTGGGGAAGCACGGAATGAGCGTCGCCGCGGGCCTCGGCCCGATGAGCCCGGGACGCGCGCGTTTGCCCATGCGGGCCGAGGCCAAGGAGCTCGAGGTCGGTTGCGACAGTTGTCACGGCGGGCACTCCGTGAATGCCCGCAAAGCAGCCGTGGACTCGTGCCTCGGATGCCACGACGACGAACACAGCCGGTCCTACCAGCGGTCGCCGCACTTCAAGTTGTGGGAGGCCGAGATAAACCGCACGGCTCCGCCCGGGACGGGTGTATCGTGTGCAACGTGCCACATGCCCCGCGAGAAGTCGTCGAGTGGAGCTGTCGTGGTGCAGCACAACCAGAACGACAACTTGAGGCCGAGCGAGAACATGGTCCGCAACGTCTGCGCGAGCTGCCACGGCGTGGGCTTCTCGCTCGACGCGGTCGCGGACCCGGAGCTCGTCCGGCACAACTTCGCCGGTCGCCCGAAGAAACACGTGGCGAGCGTGGACATGGTCGAGAAGCGCGCAGCGCAGGGGAAGCGCTGAGCAAGGAGAAGACGACGTGAAGATGGGACACTCGAAGGCGGGCGCGATGCTGTGTGGCGCCGTGGCCCTCGCCGGCGTGACGGCGTTCGGCTGCGGCAGCCAGGGTGGAGGCGCGGGCGGGGGCATCCAGCCGCAGCAGATGGCGGACGCGCTCTACGCCGTCATTGCGGCCGATCGCGCGACCTACGCGGGCCAGGTCGTCGATCGCCTCGTGAAGGAGAACGCGATCAAGGCGACCGAGCGGTTCAAGGAAGAGAAGACGCTCCCGCTGCCGGCGCAGATGCTGCGCATGGGAGCCGAGCACGCGCAGAAGACGAACTCGAGCTTCTCGTACGCGCTCCTCTCGCAGTGGCCGATCAACCAGCAGAACAAGGCCAAGACGGACGCCGAGAAGGCGGGCCTCAAGTTCGTCGCGGAGAACCCGGGCAAGAACTACTACACGGAGGAGAAAATCGCGGACAAGACCTATTTCACCGCGGTTTATCCGGACAAGGCCGTCGCCGCCGCGTGCGCGAATTGCCACAACGAGCACGCCGACAGCCCGCGCAAGGACTTCAAGGAAGGCGATATGATGGGTGGCCTCGTGATCCGCATTCCCGTGAACAGGTAACGCCTCGGCCGGGGGGGCCGAGCGGGGGGTTTTACTTGTCGGTCGGAGCCGGAGCCGAAGGCGCGGCAGGCGTCGCCTCGGGCGATTGCGGCGCGTCGGGGGACGCGGAGGTATCCGCGGGCGGCGGCGGAGGCGGGGGCAGGGCCTTGGGCGGCTCGGCGAAGAAGGGCTCGGGCGCGGACGCGAGCCGGAGGAGCGTGGGCGTCTTCGTGAAGAGCTCGGCCGTGTAGGCCTCGGCGCCCTCGACGGTCTCGCCGGCGTTCAGCGTGGTGGTCACGCGGTAGAGGCCCGGGCGCGGGAACGTGCCGCGCGGGCAGACCTCGTGGAGCAGGATGGTGAACGAGGTGGAGGCGCCGGGCTTCAAGGTCCGGAACGCGTCGCGCGGCAGCCCGCGCGGCGGATCGCCGAGACAACTCTTCGTGTGCCCGTAAGGCCCGTCGACGCGGAACGAGAACATCCACGGCCGGAGCGCCACGAAGATCGGCCGGAGCCCCGCGTTTTTCGCGGTCACCGTCAGCGAGACCCCGTTCGGCGCGGCCACGTCCTTCCACGCATCGGCCGTGACTTCGAGCCTCCCGGCGCGCTCGTCGACGATCGGCGCGGGCGGGGGCGGCTTGCCGTCCGCCGGCTTCGTTCCGTTCGTGCTGCCGTTCGCGGCCTGCGGCGGTGGAGGTGGAGGCGGCGGGCTCTCGCCGAGCACGATCGCGGGCGCGAGGATCTGCGGCTGCGGGGCGACCGACGGCTCGCGCTCGGTGCTCTCGGCGGCGAAGGGCGGCTCGGGCGGCTTCTTCGAGGTCTTCTTCGGCGGATCCCAGCCGAGGCGCGCGTGCAACGTGACGCCCGGCCGGAGCGCGTCCGCGGCCTTGCCGAAGCAGAAGAGCCGCGGATCAAAAGGCTCGACGTACGACTGCCCCGGGCCGAGCAGGAGCGCGCGGCTCTCGGGGAAGCTCGACGGCTTGAGCGCCTTCGGCAGCTCGCACGTCGTGGGCTTCTTCTCGCCTTCGATCTCGATCTCGAACCGGAGCAGCCGCGGGTCGGCGGGCACGCGCAAGGGGACCGTGCCCTCGTTGTCGATCCGCATCGTCCACGGCCCCGTCATCGTCGGCGCGACGATCCAGAGGCGCGCTTGCGCGGGCGGGAGCGGCGGCGGCTCGGGCGCTTTCTGGGCCTTCGCGGGCTTCGCGGGCGGCGCCGCGTGGGCGCTCGGCAAGACGAGGCTCGAGAGGCAGAACAGCGAGGCGAGGAGGGAAGCGCGCGAGGGTCGTATCAACGGGAGCTCCGGCGTCGGTCGAGAGGCGGCTTTCCGCTTTCCTTCCGAGGGCGTCAACCTTAGCGTACAAATGAGCGCCCGCATGCGAGGTCTGTACGCCATCGTGGACACCGCCGCGCTCGACCGGCGCGGAATCGACGTCGTCGCCTTCGCCGAGGCGGTGCTCGCCGCCCGCCCCGCCGCGATCCAACTCCGCGACAAAACCTCGGGCGTGCGGCGCACGCTCACGCTCCTCGCCGAGCTCACGAAGCTCGCCGCGCGCGCCTCCGTCCCGCTCTACGCGAACGATCGGCCCGACCTCGCGCTGCTCACGGGCTGCCCGGGGATCCATGTAGGTCAAACGGATCTGCCCGTACCACTCGTGCGCGCGCTCGCGGCGCGGACGGGCGCGTCGTTCACCGTGGGACTGTCGACGTACGACGAGGCTCAAATCGACGCCGGCGTCGCCGAGGGCGCGGACTACCTCGGGATCGGTCCGGTCTTTGGGACACAAAACAAAGACGACGCCGAGCCTCCGATCGGCCTTCCGCGCCTCGCGGCGCTCGCAGAGCACGCGCGCTCGCTCGGGTATACGCGTCCGCTCGTGGCGATCGGCGGGATCACGATGGAGAACGCGGCCGCGGTCGGCGAGGTCGTCGACGCCGCGGCGGTCATCGGCGCGCTCTTGCCGATCGCGAGCGGGGACGCGGGGCTCGCCGAGGCGACGGGGCGCGCGCGGACGCTGCACGAGGCGATCCTCGGCACGATGCCCCGAACGGAGAACACATGAGCCTCGTCGCCATCGCCGTCACGGCCGCCGTGGCCGCGTCCCTCGGCTACCTCGCGAGCCGGCGCCGCGAGAGCACGCGTGAGGCCCCGGGGCCGGACGAGACCAAGGCGCTCGATGACAAGAAGAAGCCTCGCGCGCTGAAGGCGCCCGCGCCCGCCGATCCGCTCGCGGGGCTCGCGTTCGCGCTCGGCGACGTCGTCTCCGCGGAGGGCGACGAGCGCTGGCTCGCGGGCGCGATCGTGGCGCGAGAGCAGGCGCTCGCCGCGGTGATCTTCGTGGCGCCCGAGGGCCTCGCGCACCACGCCGTGGCGCTTTTCCCGGCGGATGCGCGCGTGGCCCTCTGGCTCAGCCCAGAGGCCGTGGACACGCCGCCCGAGCCGCCGGGGACGCTCGAAATTCGAGGCATGGCGATGCAACGCCGGAGCCGCTTGCCCGTGACGTTCGAGCGGCTTGGCCAGGGCGCGCCGACGGTCGGCCCGTCGGGCATCCTCGCCATGTACGAGGCCGGCGGCCGCGAGGTCGCGATCGTCGTCACGAGTGAAGGCAAGGCGCTCGCGTGGGCCGGTCGCCGCCTCGACGAAGGCGAGTACGACCGCATGGGCCGCGGCGACGACGAGGGCTGATCAAGGCATCGCGTCGCGCAGCTCCGACACGAGCTGGATGATCGACAGGTTCGGCGACGCGTTGCGCTCGAGGTATCCGATCGTGCGGAGCACGAACTCGTAGCGCCGGGCGTCGATCACGGACGCGCGCGGATCACTCGCCGCGCGACCACGCGCAGAACGGGCGAGCGCCGCGCCGAGAGCGCGCAGGTCGTCGCGCAGCCGTTCCTTGTCCTTCGTGTCGAGCGCTTCCGCGAGCGCCACCGCCGGCCCGAGATCCGGCGCCGCCACGGCCGAGAGCATCGACGTGACGAACTCATCGCGCGCCGCGGTACGCTCGGCATCGGCGAGATCGAGCGCCGCGGCCGCGCTGCCTGCGGCGAGCTCGATCGCGAGGTCCTGCTGGCCCGCGGGCATCCCTCCCGCCTCCAGGATCTTGTGCAGCACCGCGTCCGAGAGCGGCCCGAAGCGGATCTTCAGCGTGCGGGATCGGATCGTGTCGAGCATGCGATCCGGCCGCGACGTGAGCAGCACGAAGTGTGTCCCTTGCCGCGGCTCTTCCAGCGTCTTGAGGAGCGCGTTCGCGGCTTGCACCGTGATCTCCTCGGCCCTTCGGATGATGAAGATCCGCGCGCGGCCCTCGTGCGGCGGGTAGGAGGCGTGGGGCAGCACGATGCGGCGCACCTGCTCCACCGAGATCCCTTGCACCTCCTCGGAGCTCTTGCCGAGCGTCGCCGGCGGGTAGAGCCCGCGCTCGACGAGGATCACGTCCGGGTGCTTCGGCACCTCGGGGCGGTCGGCCCCGAGCGTCACGGCGCGCTGGCACGCGTCGCATCGCCCGCAGCCGAGCTTGTCGCCGCCGGTGCACACGAGCGCTTGCGCCAGCGCGAAGGCGGCCATCTCCTTGCCCACGCCGTCGGGCCCTTCGAAGCGGTAGGCGTGGTGGACGCGCCCGCTCTCGAGGGCCCGCACGAGGGTCCGGATGGCCTCGTCCTGGCCGAGGATGCGCGAAAACGGCACGCGCGAGTGCCTAGCACGGCGCCCTGCCGCGTTGAAGTGCGCTCCGCACCCCCCGAACCCTGCGCGGTGCGCTTGAATGTGGAAGGTCCACCAAACAACCAAGATCCACCCATTTGAAGGGAGGAGTCATGCGCTGCTCGTCTCGTGCTGCCTTGCTCGGCGCGCTCGTCGTTCTCGCGGGAGGAATTTCGCCTGGCCGCGCCGAAGCCGACACCTGGCCCGTCTCGCGCCATGACGCCGCGCGCACGGGCGCATCGGCGGGGAACGTGCCGGTGGTCGAGCCCGTCGTCACCTGGCGCGCGTACATGGGCGGCCGCCCCACGGGCCGCGTCGCGCGCTTCGGCCTCGACCATGTCTCGCGGTTCGTCGTGGCCGTCGGCGGTCGTTTCGTCGCCAAGCACGGCGTCTCGGGGGCGACGCTCTGGAAGAGCGACATCCTCGGCGTGGGCGCGGTCGAGGCGTTCGCCGATCTCGACGGCGATGGCAGAAACGAGGTCGTGGTCCGCACCGAGACGCGCACGCACGTCCTCGACGGCCTGACGGGGAAACTCCTCTGGAGCTCGCCGCTCGGCGAGTTCCGCGCGCCCGCGTCCGTCCGCGTGACCGATCTCGACGGCGATGGTTTGTCCGACGTCTACATCGATGAATGCACGGCTTGCGCGACGCCTGGCACCATGACGGCGGGCGCCTTCTCGTTCGCCGCCGGGTTTGGCGCGGGCAGCGCGCTCTGGATGCGACCGGCGAATGCGTCGCCGCCGCCCTCGCACACCGGCACGGATACGATCCTCGACCTCGATGACGACGGTTTGCCCGAGATCGTGCTCACCTCGCCGTCCGAGATCGTGATCGTGAGCGGCAAGGACGGCCAGACCGTGACCACGGTCGGGCTGCCCGGCATCGAGGACAAACCTTTCTCGCAGGCGTATGCGCTCGCGGCCGAGATCGACGGTTTGCCGGGCAAGGAGCTCATCGTTGTGCAGCCGCACGGCCAGGTCGCGGCGAAGGTCGGCCCGCCGGGGATCACGGTGTTCAAGCTCGATCCGCAGACGAAGGCCGGGACGCTACTCTTCCAGCGAAAGAGCGCTGGATACGAGGCCGAAATGGTCGCGCTCGCCGACGTCGCCAAGGACCTCGACGGCGACGGAATCGACGAGCTCGTCTTCTCGCACCGCGCGACCGCCGCGTCCCCGTTCACCACCGAGATCTTGAAGGGCGCGGCGGGCACGACCGTCGCCGTCCTCCCCGGCGCGCGCTTCGAAGGCGCGGCCGACCTCGACACGACGGCTGGCGCGGAGCTCGTCACCGCGACCGCGGCGGGCCTCTCGGTCCACCATTTCGACGGCAATGCCCTCACGTCCCTGGCCGGCCCGATCCCCGGGGTGCGCGCCCATTCGATGCCCGACCTCGAGCGCTGGCAAAGAGGCCCGCTCGACCACCGCCTCGCCGTGCTCCCGCGGCCCGGACAAACTTCGGTGCTCCTCGTCGGCAGGCCCAAATCCGATCTGCCCTACGCTGCACAGGAGAAACCGCAGACCTTCCGGGACATCCAGGGGTTCGCGCTTGGCGCCTCGGGCGCGACGAAGATCGGCGAGCACGTCCCGCTCGTCGGCGACGTGACCGGCGTCTTCGGGGCCGATTTCTCTACCCGGCCGTATCCGCAGGTCGCCGTCGGCACGACTGCGGGCACGATCGTCGTGCTCGGACAAGCGCTGCAAGGGACGAACGGCATCGTCTTCTGGGGCGGCAAGGCGACGGGCTCGCTCGTCGGCGGCGGGATGCAGCCGAGCGGGGGCGCCGTGGGCGGGCCGCTCGTCGGGAGCGACGACCTCGGGCCCTTCGTGGTCCTGCCGGGCTCGCCGCTCGGCCTCTACGTCGGCGACGCGCGCTTCGCCTCGCTCATCGTCCCCCCGCTGCCGCGCTTCATTCAGCCCGGCATGCAGGCGGCGAGCATCGTGGACCTCGATTCGCTCGGGATGGCCGTCGTCGGCGTGGAAGGCAGCGCCCTCGTGGCGCGGCGCTCGCAGGACGGCACCTCCCTCGGCGCCGTCGACCTCGGCCCCGGCGCGCCCCACGGCACGCCCTTGCCGCTCCGCGTGCAGGGCCAAAGCGTCCCGCGTGTCGGCCTCGACTGGCGCATCGAGGGCGTGCAGATCGTCCAATCCGCGGTCGATTTCGCCTCCAAGAGCCTCGTTTGGCAGGGCGCACCCTTGCCCTTCGGCGGCTTCTTCGGCTCGGGCGTCGGCGACCTCGACGGCGACGGCACGGATGCGTGGTATTCGATGAACGACGGCCTGAACGCGCGCGACGCCGCGACGGGCGTCGTCACCACGACGCCGGGCAATTACATGTGGTATTCGCTCCCCATGCTCGCCTCGTTCCAGGGCGGGCCCGGGCCCGAGCTCCTGCTCCAGGCGGGCGCCTCCTCGCCGCGGCTCCTCCACGCGGACCTCGGCACTGCGTGGCAAGCGGAGAGCCCCGAGCAGGTCAATGGAATGGCCGGCGCGCGCGTCGTCTGCGACAATGCCCCGCGGTTCGTCACGCCGGCCGTTCTCTCCCCCACGCTGCGCGCCTTCGACGGCGCGACCGGCGCGCTCCTCGGCGCCCGCACGCTCGCCGGCGGCAGCGCGTTCCCCACCGTGGACGCGGCAATCGCCGCGGGCAAGCGCCCCGGCGTGCTCTCGAACGTGACCTCCGTGGCCTCGCTCGGCCCGGGCGGCCCCGCCATTCTCACGGGCTCGACGGACGGACACCTGTATGCCCTCGACGCCTGCACGCTCGATCTCCGCTGGTCGAAGTTCCTCGGCGGCTCGGTCGCCGAGCCCGTCGTGGGTGACACCGACGGCGACGGCGCGGACGAGATCATGGTGGGCGTTGCGGACGGCTACATTCACCACATCGACGTCCCCGGCTGCCTCACGCCGGGCTTCATCTCGTTTGGCGCGACAGACGACGGCCCGCCGGATGATGCGCCGCACGTCGTCAAGCCTGGCGAGGCGGTCACGGTCGCGTTCGCGCCGGTCGCCGAGGCGAAGAGCTACGAATACGCGCTCGTCGGCCCGGACGACCAGGCCCTCTGGTCCCCGGCCTACAAGACCGCCGCGGGGACCGAGATTCCGCTCGACCTCGAGGGCGTGCTCGCCGATCGCCCGTACCGCGTGGCCGTGCGCGCGATCGGCCCGAACGGCGCGAGCCCGGACGTCTTTTCGAGGCCCGTCGTCGTCGAGGACGGGAATGACCCCACGCTCGAGGTCGCGGCGACGGCCGACGGCACGACCCTGCACGTCGCCCTCGATGCCTCGGACGACCTCGCCCTCGACCACTGGCTCGTCAAGATGATCGAGCCCGCGGTCGACTCCGCGGAGGAGATCTTCGCCGGGGAAGGGCTTTTCGAGGGTCGCGCGGGCAAGGCCGAGCTCGCGATCACGCCGCCGTCCACGCTTTTCGGCAAGAAGGTCACGGTGTTCGTCTCCGTGCTCGACTCCGGGGGCAACGAGGCGCTGACCGCAATCAACGCTTCCGTTGATGACAAAGGCCACTTCACGCAAGTCGATCCGCCCGTGATCCTCGATCCGGATCAGCCGATCGAGACCCCGACGCCCGAGCCCACCACGTTCGGCGGCTGCGGCGCTTCGGGCCGAACGCCCGGCGCGTCCGCCCTCGTGGTGGCGCTCGGGCTCGGCCTCGGCGGTCTGTTCCGTCGCGCGCGGCGCGCCTCGACCAAGCGCAGGTAGCGGGCCCATCCGCGCGTCCGTGCGCCCCGCCGCTGCGCAGGCGCTTCCCATCCGAATTCGTGGAACAGCGAGAGTCGAGAGGGAGGCGGGGACAATCTTTCCCCGCCCATTCCACGACACTCCCGCGTCGGCCTTTGCCGCCGCGTGGCACGGCGATGGCACCGAGCGAGGGCATGCTGGTCATCGAGAAAGCGGTGTCGACTGGTTTTTCCTCGGCTCTCCTGCTTTGCGCGCTCACGATCTCGCCCGACGCGCGCGCCCTCACGTTCTCCGGTTTCGAGTGGGATCTCAAGGACAGCGGAGGCGCGCTGGTCGGGCCCGGCCCCAACGTGTTCAGCGCGAGCAACGTGTTCGTCGACCCGCAAGGGCGCCTTCACATGCTGATTCGCCGTATCAATGGCATCTGGACGTCCTCCGAGCTGATCATGCGGGAGTCCATTGGATACGGCACGTACAGGATGGTCCTCGCGACACCGATCGATAACTTTCACCAGCAATCGGTGCTCGGCTTTTTCACGTGGGACAACACGGACGTGCCGGCCAACAACGAGATGGATGTCGAGATCGCGCGATTCGGAAACACGGGCCAGAACCTGTTTCACTCGTTGCAGCCGAGCTCCCGGGGGTACAGCGTGGGTGGCGGCGCCTGGGCCCGGAGCGAACACACGTTCGTCTGGTCGCCCGGTCGCGTGGACTTTTCGAGTGTTCCCCTCGGATTCGGCGGGAGCAGGGTGACCACGGTCTTCACCACGGGGGTGCCGACGCCGGCGAACACGACGTTCCCCCGCATCAACTTCTGGTTGCGCGACGGTCGGCGGCCCTCCGGGATACAGACCCAGCTCGAGGTCATCATCGAGAGGGTCGACTTCTTCTGATCGGCTCCGTCGAGCTCGGCCGGGACGATTGTAAAGAAATGCGTACCCGGGAGGCGCGTGTTGACAGCTGGCGCGGCGAGCCGCAAGCTCCTCCCACGGCGCGAGGCATGAGGCCCGCGCTCGAAACACCCGCCGGGCGCGACGAGCCCCGGCGAGGAGGAGTGAAAATGCATCCTGCATTCGTGGCGTGGTGGCACGCGGGCCGAGGCGGCTCGTGTGGCCCCGAGGGTTGGTCCGGCGGTCGTCGTGCGTGGTTCGGAGGCGGTTGCGGCCCCGGGAGAGGCGGCGGCCATGGGCACGGGGGCGGCGACGATCTGCCCGGCGGCTCCGACTTCGACGGAGCGGGCGGCGGCAACTTCGGCGTGCGCCGGCCGCTGCGATTCTTGGCCCATCGGCTGGAGCTCGACGACGGGCAAATCGCGGAGCTCGCGACGATCCTGGACGAGCTGAAAATCGAGCGGGCGCAAGCCGCGGTGGATCATCGGCGCTCGACGAGCGCGTTCGCCGACGCGGTGCTCGGCGAAAAGATCGACGATACGCGGCTCGATCAGATCCGCGCGGATCGGGTGAAGAGCGCCGAACGGCTGCAAGCATCGGTGGTGCGCTCGATCGGGCGCATTCACGCGATTCTGTCGGCCGAGCAGCGAAAGAAGCTCGCGTATCTCCTGCGAACGGGCGCGCTCGCCATCTGATCTTCCCCAACGGCTGAGCATTGGTCTCATCGCGAGGCGTCGCGCCGGGGCGCTGCCCCGGACCCCGCGGGGGCTGTTCGCCCCTCGACCCGAACCAGGGCAAGCCCTGGACCTTCAGGGAAGAACTGCGCGATGCGCAGTTCTTCCACGGGCCGGTGGCAAGACCAGGGACAGCGTTGCCAATAGAAATGGCAGCGCGGCTGTCTTGGTTGGCAGGGGTCGTTCCTCGGCCTGTTCGATGAACTGCGCATCGCGCAGTTCATCGACCCCGGGTCCAGCGCTTGCGCTGGTCCGGGTCCAGGGGCGGATAGCCCCGGTGGGGCCTGGGGCAACGCCCCAGCGAAGCGGCTCCCAGATGAGACCAATGCTCAGCCCCCCCCGCGCACGTTTCGGGAGTCCGCTCTCGCCTGCCTCGTCGATCATTGCGGCGGGCGCGCCTGTAAAGTTGGCCACCCATTGTAGGGCGACTACCTTGCCGCTCCAACACCAGAGTTTTCGTGTGTCTCGAGACGCGGTGTTGGAGAGTTATGCCCCGCGACGATTTCCGAATCATCAACCGCCTTTTCGCCGTCCTGTTTGCCACCCTCGCCGTCGCTGGCAGCGGCGCATGCAGCCAGATCGACGAGAGCGTACCCGCTGAGGACGTCCACTCCTACCACGACAGCGAGCTCGGCTTCTCGCTTCAGGTCCCCGCGGGCTGGAAGCTCCCCGACGAGCAGCCCATGGGCATCGGCACGACGGTCTCCTTCCGCGATCCGAACTCCACCGCGAAAATCGAGATCGGCGTCCACACGGCATCGTTCAAGCCAAACGATACGCTGGCGAGCTGGACTCGGAAGTACGAGAAGGCTTCTGCCGTCTACGGGCCCGGGGAAACGTCCACGACCCTCGAGACGGGCTTTCGGGTGTCCGGCGAGGATGCGTTGCTCATGACGGGCACGACGCCCGAGATCTCGTACCGAATGGTGAACATCCGTCGTGGTGACGCCATATGGTTCGTCTGGTCGAACCTCCCCGAAAGCGACGCGGCCCTCTTCGACCGCGCCGTTGCGTCATTCACCTTCGACGAGACGAGCCCTCGGACGCTCGCCGAGGTCTATGGCCCGGACTTCCGCGCGCTCGATCTCGACGCATACGATTCGTCCGGCGTTCTCGCCATCAAGGCGCCGACCTCGGCGACCAACCTCGTGGGGACGTACCGGCTCCCGTTCGTCGGAACCTCGGCCATCAGCACGGGCCCGGGGTGCAGCGCGACGCACCAGGGAAGCCATTACGAGGCCATCGACTACATGCTGAGCGACAACTTCCCGGTCCGTGCGGCTTACAGCGGATGGGTCTCATTCTTTGGGTGGAACAATGAAGGTTTTGGTAACCTGCTCAAGATCAACCATCAGAACAGCGAGGAGTCCTTCTACGCGCATCTCAATGGCTGGGCCGGCACGATGTGGAATGGTCAAGCGAGGAGCACCGGCTGCACGGTCGCGTACGCTGGCTGCACGGGCAACTGCAGCGGCACCCACGTCCATTTCGAGGTGCGCGTGAACAGTGTTGCCGCCTCGATCCGGAACCTCCCCGGCAACGTATGGTATACGTCCGCCAATCCGCCCTGCGTGACGAACAGCACCGACGGCTCCGGTACGGGGCCGAGTTCCCCGTGCCCATGAGCGCTGAGCGCCAGATCGTTTCCCGGTAAAGCTTTCCGGGTACGCGGCTAACGCCCGAGATATCGCGTCTCGCCCACGTCGAGGATCCAGAGGTTGTCCTCGGCGCCGCCCTCGGCCTGCCACGCCGCGCGCGCCCGCTCGGGCGGCTCGCCGATCGGCTCGTCCGTCAGCTTGAACGTCCCCCAATGCATGGCCACGAAATGCTTCGCGCGTAGCATCTTCGCGGCCGACGCCGCCTCCTCGGGCCCCATGTGTTGCGGCTCCATGAACCAGCGCGGCTCGTACGCGCCAATGGGCAGCATCGCCCAGTCGATCGGCCCCGCCCGGCGGCCAATCTCTTCGAACGTATCCCAGTACGCGGTATCCCCGGAGTGATACGCCGTGCCCTCGGGCCCGCGGATCACGTATCCGCCCCAGAGCGCGTCATTGCGATCCCAAGGAAGATACATCGACCAGTGCCGCGCCGGCACGAGCGTGATTTCCAGCGAATCGATGCCCGTCGTCTCCCACCAGTCGAGCTCCACGATCTTCGCCGACGCCCCGGCCGCCTTCAAAAACCGCGCATTGCCGAGCGGCGCCACGTACGTCGGCCGATCGCCGAGCCGCTCGATGCTCCACGCGTCGAGGTGATCCCGGTGGTTGTGCGTGATCACGACGATGTCGATCGGCGGCAAGTCCTGCCACGTGATCCCCGGCGCGACGAGCCGCTTGATCGGGCCGATCCGCTCGCCGAGGACCGGATCGAAGAGAATGTTCTTCTTGCCGAGCGTGAGCAGAAAACTCGCGTGCCCGATCCAGGAAAGGCTCGGCTCGGGGCTCTTCACGAGGTCCGCGTCGTGCGGGCGGCTCGGCGTGATGAACCCGCCCGGATCCTTGATCTTCTTGCCTTTCAGCGGATCGAGGACCCGCCAGCGGAAGAGGTCGGCCGGGCCGCGGCGAGGCTGGGTGGCGAGGTGATCGAATCGACCCACGAGACCTCCTCCTTTTCGGAACGCGCTAGCTCACGATACGCAGGCTCTTGCCGACGAGGACCTCGTTGTGGCTGCCCACGCGGTAGCCGGCGAGGTCGAGCGTGACGTACTTGAATCCGTTCTGCTTGCCCGCCGCGACGATCGCGTCGCGGATCTCCGGCTCGGCCGCGCGCGTGAGCTCGGCGAGCGCGAGCTCGATCCGAGCGAGCTCGCCGTGGTAACGCACGCGCACCTGCCGGAAGCCGAGCCGCTTCAGCGCGGCCTCGAAGCCGCCGATCTGCGAAAGCCGTTCCCGCGTGACGCTCGTACCGTACGGGATGCGGCTCGACAGGCAGGCGGCCGCGGGTTTGTCCCAGATGGGCAGTCCCATCGCCGACGCGCCCGCTCGGACGTCGGCCTTCGTGAAGCCGAGCTCGACGAGCGGGCTCAGCACGCCGGCGAGCCGCGCCGCTTCGAGCCCCGGCCGGTAATCGCCGAGATCGTCGATGTTCGTCCCGTTCAGGATCGCCGAAAGCCCCCACTCGGCCCGCTTCTGCGCGGCGATCCGGTAGAGCTCGCTCTTGCAGTGGAAGCAGCGGTCGGGGTTGTTCGCGACGTAGCCGGGATCCTCGATCTCGTTCGACGCGACCAGCCGATGATCGGCGCCGATCGAGCGGGCGACCTCGATGGCATCCTCGTGTTCGCCCGGCGCGAGGCTCGGCGAAACGGCCGTCATGCCGATGGCGCGAGGACCGAGGGCCGCGTGGGCGGCCGCGAGCACGAACGCGCTGTCGACGCCGCCGGAGTAACAGACGAGGACCGAGCCGAGCTCGACGAGCCTCTCGCGAAGCCGAGCGAGCTTGTCCTCGATGGCAGGTGCTTCGGCCATGGGCTGAGGATGTAACACGCGGTCAGTCCCCGGGAGGGGAGGCGGCCCGCTTTTCGTCGGCGTTCTCCGGAGCGGCCACGGGCGCGGCCTTTCCATCGGGCGCCTTCGTATCCTCGGGTTTGGCTTCGGTCGAGGGCGCCTTCGGTGTGTACTCGAACACCTGCAGGTTCGGTTCGAGCAGCTTGAAGATGCCCTTTTGCACGTCGTCGCCCATCTGGCCGGTGATCACGGCGATCCAGTGCGGGTGCGTGTTCGCGGCCTGTTCGAGACGGTTCCACATGCGCGGGCGCAGGCTCACGCGCGCGCCTCGCTTGCCGAAGTCGACGTGGAATTCCTTCCAGCCGTTCTTGTCCGTGGTGACCTCGGTGGGGAGTCGGTTGATTTTGATGGTGACTTCGAGCTTGCCGACGAGCGCCATGCGGGCCTCCACGTCCTCGGGACGGTGCCTAAATCGGAGCCGGAACACAAGTCGAGCCCGCCTCGCACCGAGTTACTTGCGGGAGAAGGCCGGAATGGGTGACGCTTGGGGCCTCTCATGAACCGCACCTCGCTTGGAAGGTCCGTCGCGCTCGCCGCCACGCTGGGGGCTTTCGCCGCGCTCGTCGGCTGCTCGGACAACCGCCTCCCGCCCGTGCCCGTGCCGAAGGCGGAGCAGAAGAGCCAACTGCCGCGCTGGTACCCCGAGAAGGCCTGGACCGCGAAGGAAGGCCAGAGCCAGATCTACATCGAGGGCAAGATCGTCTTCCAGACCGG
Organism: Polyangium jinanense; assembly: GCF_028435265.1. Classification (GTDB taxonomy): domain Bacteria; phylum Myxococcota_A; class Polyangia; order Polyangiales; family Polyangiaceae; genus Polyangium; species Polyangium jinanense. Next base: position 184,188 of record NZ_JAGTJK010000008.1, read on the forward strand.
CAGCGCCACGATCCACAAGTTCGGCGAGACCGAGAAGGTCCTGAAGACGCTGCTCGCGTTCATCAACGAGCACCCCGAGGTCACGCGCCTGCGCATCGAGGGGCATACGGACGACGCCGGAGCCGAGGACAAGAACCAGGACCTCAGCGCGAGGCGCGCGCTCAGCGTGTGCAACTGGCTCGTCGACAACGGCGTGAGCCACCTGCGCCTGCTCGCCGTGGGCTTCGGCGAGACGAAGCCGCTCGCGCCGAACGAGCTCGAAATGGGCCGCGCCGAGAACCGCCGTACCGAGTTCCACGTCGCCGAGGTCGACGGCAAGGCGTTCCTCGGCAAGGACCCGACCGCCGGCGGCATGGTGCTCGACGTGCCGAGCCTCGAAGAGCGCAAGGCCGAGGAAGAAGCGCGCAAGAAGCCGGTGATCGCGGTCGTGCCGACCTTGAACTTCAAGCCCACGGGCAACGAAGTGAAGAAGGTCCAGGACAAGCAGATCTCGCTCGACCCGACGCAGAAGAAGCCCGAGCAGAAGAAGTAGCGGCTACGGTCCGAGGTGCCGCGCGGCGGGGTTCGGCGTGCGGTACCGATCGAGCATCGCGAGCGTCTCGCGGAGCGACTGCCAGTAATCGAGCACGTTGCCCTTGGGCGTCGCGTATTCGAGGAAGAGGTTGTCGTCGGTGGAGACGATCGGCTCCCCGGGCGTCTCCGCGACGAACCGATCGAGCTCCTCGCCCGACGCCACGAGCTCGTCGAGCAGGCCCGGGAGCGTGCCGGCGCCGAGCGTCTCGCGGATTGCGGGCACGGTGGCGAGGCGATCGAGCTCGGCGCGCGAGGCGACGAGGGGCCGCGCGCTCGCCACAAGGATGCCCTGCGATCCGCCGACGAAGAGCGCGACGTGCGGGAAGACGACGCGCAGCGTGCGCACGATGGCGGCGAGCTCGCGCCTGCGGATGTGGTGGAGCTGCACCCACTGCTGGAGGATGCCGCCCTCGGCGAGGCGCGCTCGTACGAGCTCGTAGAATTCGCGGCTGTAGAGGCTCGCGGCGCCCGCGAACCACACGCTCGTGAGCTCCATCGTGACGAGGTCGTATCCGCCCGGCGAGACGAGCAGGTGGTTTCGACCGTCCTCGAGCGAGAGCACCGTGCGCGGATCGTCGAGCGAGTTTCGCGCCGGGCCCGAGAAATATTTCCGCGACGCGTCCACGATCGCGGGCGAGATCTCGGCGACCTCGATGCGCTCCCACGGATAGGTGGCGATCGTGCCGAGCGTCGTGCCCGTGCCGAGGCCGATGACGAGCACGCGCTTTTCGCTTCCGCGGAGGAACATCGAGGGGAAGTGCGCGAACCTGCGCTGCGCGGCCATCTCGGGGCCGTTGTCGCCCTGGAATTTGCCGTTCGTGTAGAGCGTGAGCACCTCGGCGCGCCGCGCCACCGTGGTCACGCCGCCGTGCACGTCCTCGCGCACCATCTCGATACGATCGGGCGGCGGGCCCGCGGAGAAGTAGACGTTCGCGCCGTTCGTCATGCGCGCCATGTCCCAGCGCGGGAGTACGAGCGCGACGACGATCGCGGCCGCGGGCAGCGCGAAACGCGACACCGCCGAGCCCTTGTCCCCGGCCGCCACGCGTGACGCGAGCACCGAGGCGATCGCGAGCGCCGCGACCACGCCGAGGAGCGTGCCCTGCGACCCGAGCGCCGGGAGGATGAAGTAACCCGTGATGATCGAGCCGAAGATCGTGCCGACCGTGTTCACCACGGTCAGCCGTCCGACCCGCGCGCCGACGTCGGGCATCGAGGCGACGCGGTGGAGGAGGAGCGGAAACGTCGTGCCCAGGAAGACCGTTGGGACCGCAAGGATCAGGAGCGCGGCGAGAGCACGCACGAGCTCGCGGCCGGCCCAGGAGTGCACGTGCTTGCCCGCGAAGAGGAAGAGGCGCGGGAGCTCGGCCCAGAGCGGCATCGTGACCGCGAGCGAGATCGCGGCGGCGCCGAGGCCGAGCGCGAGCGCGCGATCGCCGCGTTTCTCGGCGAGGGCAGGGGAGCGCGCCGCGCCGATGGCCAGGCACACGAGGAAGACGGCGAGCATCAGGCCGAACGCGTACGCGCTGTTGCCGATGAGCAGCGCGAGCAGGTGCGTCTCGACGACCTCGGCCGCGAACACGATGAACCCCGAGGCGAACGCGAACGCGAGCGCCATTTCCTCGCGGTAAGGACCGTGATCCTGCGCGGCGGGCGCCGTGGCTTTCCGGCCCGCATCGTCCGGCTCGTTCGTCTCCTTCGCATTCAAGATGGAACGCGCCGGGGTCTCCGCGGGCGCGCGTCTGCCCGCGACGATCGCGGTCACGCCGATCGTCACGTTCGCCAGGGCCGCGGCCCAGATCGTCCCGCGCACGCCGAGCGCGGGCAGGACGAGGTACGCGCTCGTCAGCGCGCCGATCGCGCCACCGGCCGTGTTGATGGCGTACAGCAGCGACAGCCTGCGCCGGCTGTGCTCGCCGACCTCGCCGGCGACCACGCGCGACAGGATCGGCAGCGTCGCGCCCATCGCCACCGTCGGAACGATGACCACGAGCGCCGTCAGCGCGCCGCGCGCCGCCGTGAGGATCGCGAGCGAACCCGGGGCCTTTTGCGCGACGTGGACGTACGCCGCGGTCAGGGCTTCGAGCGCGGCGGGCGAGGCGGCGACGACGAGGCCGACGATGATCTCCAGCACCCCGTAGGCCACGAGCGGGCGGGCGATGCGCGCGGCGCGCTTGCCGCCGAGGTGCGCGCCGAGCGCCATGCCTCCCATGAACGCGGCGAGCACCGTGCTCACGGCGTACGCGGTCGCGCCGAAGACGTAGCCGAGCAGCTTGCCGAACGCGACCTCGTAGAGGAGCCCGGTCGAACCGGAGACGAGGAAGAGCGTCACGACGAGGGAAAACCGAGGTCGCACGCCGCGGACGATAGTCGAAGGGGCCGAGATCGCACGGCGCGAAAAAGGCCATCGCGTTGATCCCGGCGCGCGTGGCCCGCGGTATCCTCGGGGCGCGATGCGTGGCCCTGTGATGAAGATCGAGGACATCGCCGTTCGTTACGGTGATTGCTGGTCCATCCGATCGGCCACGATCACCCTCGAACCCGGCGTGATCCACGCGATCCTCGGGGAAAACGGGGCGGGCAAGTCGACGCTGCTCAAGGCGGCGGTGGGGGTCGCCCCGCGCGTGGCCGGCACGGTGCGGATCGAGGGCGGTGCGGGCGCCATTGGAATGGTGCACCAGCACTTCATGCTCGTCTCCGCGTTCACGGCGCTGGAGAACCTCGTCCTCGGGAACGAGCCCACGCGCTCGTTTGGCCGACTCGATCTCGCGAAGGCGCGGCGTGAGGCCGAGGCGCTCATGGAAAAGACGGGGCTCCGGGTGAACCTCGACGCGCGCACCTCGGATCTCGCGGTAGGCGAGCGGCAGCGGCTGGAGATCCTGCGCGTGCTCTACCGCGGCGCCCGCGCGATCCTGCTCGACGAGCCGACCGCGGTGCTCTCGCCGCTCGAAGCGGAGGAGCTCTACACGACACTCGGCGCGCTCGCAGAAGGCGGCGCGACGATCGCCGTGGTCACGCACCGCATGGACGAGGTCATCCGCTTCGCCGGCCACGTGACGATCATGCGGCGCGGCAGGACCGTGCTCTCGCGGCCGATCGCCGCGGAGGAGCGCAGCGATCCGAAGCGGCTGGAGGACCAGCTCACGCGAGCGATCATGGGCGGAGAGCCGCCGCCCGAGGCGAGCCCGCCCGCGCTCGCGGACGATGCGAAGATCGCGCTCTCGATCGAAGACCTCGTGCTCGTCGACGCCGGGGGCAAACGTGTGCTCGACGGCCTCAGCCTCACCGTGAAGAAGGGCGAGATCGTGGGGATCGCGGGCATCGAGGGCAACGGGCAGCGCGAGCTCGTGCGCGCCGTGGCGGGGCTCGAACCCGGCGTGGCCGGCTCGATCGTCCTCGGCGGGGCGCGCCTGCCCGCCGTTCGATCCACGGAGGATCTTCGCAAACGGCGCCGCGCGATCGCCGTGGTCCACGAGGATCGCCACGCGGACGGGCTCATGCTCGACGCGTCCGTGGGCGACAACCTCGTGCTCGGCGAGCTCGGCGAGATCGACGGACCGGGCGCGGAAGCTGCGTTGATCTCGCGGCGGATCGAGCGGTTCGGCGTGAATCCGCCCGAACCGGCGCGGCGCGCGGGGGAGCTCTCCGGCGGCAACCAGCAGAAGGTCGTGGTGGGGCGCGCGCTCGATCGCATCGAGGCGAGCCCCGAGCGCGCGCTCGTCGTCCTCGGACAACCGACCCGCGGCGTCGACGTCGGCGCGGCGTCGACGATCCACGGCGCGATCGTCAAGGCCGCGGAAAAAGGCCTCGCCGTGCTCGTCGTGAGCGCGGACCTCGGCGAGCTCCGGCGCCTCTCGCATCGCATCCTCGTCCTCCACCGCGGCCGCATCGTGGCCGAGCTCCCGCCCACGACCTCGGACGACGTCATCGGCCGGGCCATGCTCGGCATGGAGGACGCGTGAACGACAAACGCGCCCGCGCCCTGCTCCCGATCGTCCTCGCGATCGCGGGCGGCATCCTGCTCTTCAACCTGATCGCGTTCGCGTTCGGAGAGGCGCCGGCCTCGGCGCTGCGCCTCGCGTTCGAGGGCACGTGGGGAACGCCCTACGGTTTCGGGCAGGTCCTCTTCAAGGCCACGCCGCTGCTCTTCACGGGCCTCGCGTTCGAGGTCGCGCTCCGCGCAGGCCTCTTCAACATCGGCGCCGAGGGACAACTCGCGCTCGCGAGCCTCGTGGGCGCGCTCGTCGCCGCGAAGCTGCCCGCCTCGCTGCCCATGCCGATCGCCCTGCCGATCGTGCTCGCCTCGGCCGCCGCGGTTGGCGCCCTCGTCGCGTTCGTCCCGGCGATCCTGCGCGCGCGTCGCGGCGTGCACGAGATCATCACGGCGATCATGGTGAACCGCATCGTGGACGCGATCCTCCCGTGGACGTTCTCCACGGTGCTTGGCTCCACGTCGCTCCGCACCGCGGACATCGCGCCCGGCGCTGCGCTCCCGCGCCTCGATCGTGTCGTTCCCTCGTTCGCGGGCAGCGCCGCGAGTTTTGCGTTCCCGTTCGCCGTCGTGACCGTCTTCGTCGCGATGTCGCTGCTCGACCGCACCCGGCCTGGCCGCGAGATCCGCTGGGTCGGCCTTCGCCCCGAGGCTTGCCGCGCCGAGGGCATCGACGTCGAGCGGCGCATGCTCTTCGCGATGCTCCTCTCCGGCGCGCTCGCCGCGCTCGCCGTCTCCTCCACCGCGCTCGGGTACAAGGGCTACTACGAGCTTGGCCTCGGCGCGGGCGCGGGGTGGAGCGGCATCGCGGTTGCGATGCTCGGACGCGGCAAGGCGATCGGCATCGTGCTCGCCGCGATTTTCCTCGGCACGCTGGAGCAAGCCGGCCTCGCGGTGAACGCGCGTGTCCCGAAGGAGGCGATGGACGTCCTCGAAGCCACGCTCATCGTCCTCGTCGCCGTGGCGAGCCGTGTCGCGACCAAGCGCACGGGCGTCGTGCAGACCGCCGATCCCGAGCCTGAACCTCCCCGCGACAAACCCGCCGCCACGCCTGCCTCCGAGGAGGTCCGCTCGTGAGCTCGATCTTCTCCCTCACCATGCTCGCCGAGTCGATCCGCATCGCCGTGCCTTACGCGTGCGCGGCGATCGGCGGCGTGTGGGCCGAGCGCGCGGGCGTCATCCAGATCGGCCTCGAAGGCATCCTGCTCACGGGCGCGTTCACCGCGGTCGCCGTCACGCACGCGACGAACAGCCCCACGCTCGGCCTCGTCGCGGCGATCGGCGCGGGCGTCGCGCTTTCGCTCGGCCACGGCCAGCTCACCGAGCGCGCCCGCGTGCACGCCGTCATCAGCGGCATCGCCTTGAACCTGCTCGCGCTCGCCGCGACGCGCATGGGCCTGCGCGCTCTTTACGACAGCGCCTCGAACTCCCCCGGCATCGAGGCGTTCCGCTTCGGCCCCACGGGCGCCACGGGCGGCGCGATGCTCCTGCGCGTCCTCGCCGATCCCGTCTTCTTCTGCGCGCTCGCGGCCGTCGCCGCGACCCCCTTCGTCCTGCAACACACCCGCTTCGGCCTGCGTGTTCGCGCTGCGGGGGAAAACCCTGTCGCGGCCGCGAGCGTGGGCATCTCCGTCACGCGCGTCCGCCTCGCCGCGCTCGCCGTCTCCGGCGCGATCTGCGCGCTCGGCGGCGCGCACCTCGCGTACGACCAGCAACGTTTCGAGTCCGGCATGTCCGCGGGGCGTGGCTTCATCGCGCTCGCGGCCGTCGTCGTCTCGGGATGGCGCGCGGGCCGTGCAGCGCTCGCGTGCCTCGCGTTCGGCGTGCTCGAAGCCTTGCAGATCATGCTTCAGGGTGACGTGCGCAAGACGGCCATCGGCGACCTGATCCAGACCTTGCCCTACGTCGCGACGCTGCTCGTGCTCGCGCTCGCCCCGCGCCGCGCGGGCGCGCCGGAGGGGCTCGGCAAGCACGCTGCCGACTAGGCGGCATCCCGGCCGCACCTCGATCGACGCAAAAGCTCCCCACCGCGTGCCGTGACTGTCCTTGCGCGCGTGCAACTCGCCTCGATCCACGTGCACGGAGCTCCTTGCACCCGGGCGAGCGCAACCAACGACCGTGGATCCCTCCGCTTGCACCGACGCAAGCGCGAGCCCGCACACCCAATCTCCTCGCTCGCGCCGGTGCGAGCGCCCCCGCGCCATGTGCGCGATGCGCCTTGCGCGGGTGCAAGCCACCCCGAGCAGATGGCGCGGACCTGCTTGCGCGTGTGCAAGCGCCTTCGGCGACGGGTGATGGATCCATTTGCGCGCGTGCAACACACGCCCCGCAACGCGAGGAGACTCTTTGCTCCCATGCAGGAGCTTTGACCTCACCCCCCAACCCTCCCTCTCCACACAGTGGAGAGGGAGGGTTGGGGTGGGTGAGGTCGGGTGCCTGTGGAACACCCTCTCAACCCGGCCGCTTCACCACATCCACAAAACTCTCCACCGTCCGCCCATCCGCCACCCCGATCACCCGTGTCTCCCGCGACGGCCCCGTCGCTCGCACCACCTCGTCGAGCGGCACGCCCCACGCGCGCGCCAGCGCCTCTAGCACCGCGCCTGCCAGCGTCTGCAACACCGCGCGCCATGGCTCGCTCCTCGGCGCTTCCTCGCTTGGCCACAGCGTCGGATCACGCGTGTCTTCGAGGATCGCCGGCAGGTGCATCCGCACCACGAGCACGTTCGGCGCGAGCTTGATCTTCGAACGCCACCACGGACCGCGCCCGCTCTGGTGATCCCGCACGAGCAGCACCTCGTCCGGCACCGCGTCCCACGCCGCGATCGCTTGCTCCGACAGCCATCCCGTGGCGCCCTCCGCGATCGGCAGCGCCCCGAGCCGACCGCCGCACGCACGCACGACCTGCGCGCACGCCATCTGCTCCGCCGGCTCCTTCACGAGCGCCGGCAAGAGCGCGGCTTGCTCCGACGCCCACCGCGCGAGCTCCTGCCGCTCCACCACCGGCACCACCGTCGCCTGCCGTGTCGCCCCGGGCCGACCCACGAGCACGCCCGAGATCCCGCGCATCGAACACGCGCGCAGCCCGCCCACGGCCACCACGCCCGCGTAGGTCGGGTGGATGCACGCGCGGCCCACCATGTCGCCCGACGAGGTCGCGAGCGGTCGCAGGTTCTGCGCCATCTCCGGGATCTCGCGTGGCCAGAGCCTCTCGAACGGCTCGGGCTCCGGGCTCCATGTCCGACCGAGCAGCTCGTAGCCGTCGATCGTCATCCAGTCCGACGCGGGCACCACGCGCGTGCGCTTGCCGTGCGCGTCCTCCATGTCGAGGTGCACGTCGAGCGCCGGGCACAGCCACGCGCAGAGCTCCTCCAGCGTCCAGCAGCGATCGTGCCCGCGCCGATAGAAGATCCCGTCCGGCGCGTCCGGCGGCGCGCGCAGCCACACCCGCACGCGCGTCCCCGCGTCGCTCATCACCTCGCCTTCGCCGGCCGCGCGCAAGATCGGGCGCGTCGTCCCGCCCGCGTAGAGCTCGAGCACGCTCGTCTCCTTGCGCCCCCGCTCCGACGTGCGTGTCGTGATCCGGGCCCTTTGACCCCAAAGGAACACGGCGAACGGCCCGAGCCCGCCGCCTCCGCGGCGGAAACCCTTCGCCAGAAGCCCCGGCGGATCACGGCGCAGGAGCAGCGACGACCAGTACTCGCTCGCCGTGTCGCGCAGCGGCGCCGAGAGCGCCGCCGCGGACATCCCCGTACCCGTGTCCTCGATCTCGAGCCAGTGCCCTTCCTCGTCCTCGCCGAGCCGCACCGTGATCGTGCCCCAGTCGCTCGGCCACTCCTCCAGCATGCGCCGCGCGCGCACCGCGCTCGCCGCGTTTTGCACGAGCTCGCGCAGCGGTATCGACGCGTCGCTCTCGTCGAGCCGCGTCGCGCCGAGCCGCTCCACGAGCGACGGGATGTCCGTCACGTGCACCCGCGTGTCCACCGGCGTCCATCCTTCGACGGGAAGGAAATCCGCGAGCCGGCTCGGATCCTCCACGCCCGCCACGCCCCGCGCCACGAGCCTCGGACGACCTGCCTCCGCGAGCAGCGTGTCCACGATCCGGAGCTCGCGATCCACCGCGACCAGCGTGTCCATCCCGAGCCAGAACGCGGGCGCTTCCTCCACGGTGAAGGGGCTATCCGCAAGGAAGATCAACCGGCTGTTCGCGACGTACGGCTCGCGCAGTTTTTCTTGGAGAACCCAGTGCTCCCGCCGCGCCCCCGCGGGCCTGCGCGCCGCGCGCCAGAAGTGCGGCGCGCGCGAAAAATCGATCCGCGACACGTCCGCGATACGCAGAAGGCACGCGAGCTTGAACGCGTCCACCGTCCAGCTCGAGGGCATCCCGGGCAGCGGCGCGATCGTCTCGTGGAAGTGCTCCGGCAGCTCCGTCGCGAGCCACAGGTGGCTCCGCGCGATACGCCCGATCGTCGACCCGTACGCGTGCCTGAGCTCTGCCGGCTCGACCAGGTGGTGCTCCTGCCCGCGCGCGTCCCCGTACGGCGCGAGCGCGAGCCGCTCGGCGTGCCGCGCGTAGAGCGTGCGCAACGTCTCCGCGATCGCCTCTTGCTCGATGTCGGCCGGCGGCTGCTCGAGCTCCGCCGTCGTCGGCGCGCGCCCGAGCTTGCGCACCAGCATGCCCACGACCGCGTCGAGCCATGTGCGCTCGCCCTTCAGCGCGTCCGTGCCTTCGTGCATCGTCGCCAGCGCGAGCGCGAGATCGTGCACCACGAGCGACGACGCGAGCACGAACGCCTCGGGTGGCGTGAGCGGGAAATTCGGCCCCGCCACCGTGTCCGCGCTGATCCACAGATCGTCGGTGTGCAAAAGGTCCGCGAGGCTCGGCTCGTCGGTGCGCGCCGCGACCATCTCGTTCGCGATGGCCGTGGCGCGCCCGCGGATGCGCATCAGCGCGTCGCGCAAGGTCCCGCGTGGACTCGCGGCGTCGTCGGCCTCGCGGGGCGCGAGCGTGCTTTCCCAGAGCGTGGTCGTCTCGAGGTGCGCCATCGAGACGAGCGTATTCTGACTCTGCCCGTGAGGGGGAGGGGGAAGGGGGCGCGGGAAAGGGAGGAGACGTGCTCGTCTGCCGAGCGCAATGCGTTACGGCGCGGGCGAGCGCGGCTCCTGCGTGGCGGGCTTGTCCGACGCATCCCGCGGGAACCGCTCCTTGTGCGTCGCGAGCATCCGTTCGGCGATCGCGACCACGTCGCCTACGTCCTTGCCGTATCCATCGGCGCGGATCTCCTCGGCGAACGAGGGCGTCGTCACGGCGCCGCCGATCATCACCACGTGCGGCAGCCCCTGGCCTCGCACGGCGTCGATGACGTCCTTCATGCGCATCATCGTCGTCGTCATCAGCGCGGACAGGCCGATGATCTGCGCCTTGTGCTCGCGCGCGGCGGCGAGGATGTCCTCGAGCGGCACGTTGCGGCCGAGATCGTGCACGTCGAAGCCGAAGTTCCGGAGCATCAGCCCCACGATGTTCTTGCCGATGTCGTGGATGTCGCCCTTCACCGTGGCGAGGATGACCGTGCCCTTCTTCTCGACGTTGCCCGACGCTTCGAGCAGCGGCATCAGCACGGCGACGCCGGCCTTCATCGCGTCGGCGCTGGCGATGAGGTGCGGAATGAACTTCTTGCCCGAGCCGAACAGATCGCCGAGGTGCCGGATCGCCGGCGTGAGCACGTTCAGGAAGATGTCGAAGGGATCCATCCCCTCCGCGAGCCCGCGCTTCACGAGCCCGGGCACGCCGTCCTTGTCGCCCTCGACGACCGCGGCCCACAGGAGATCGCGCGTCCCCTTCGCCTTGCCCGCGCCCGCTTCGGCCTTCGGCTCGTCGCCGCCCGGCGTCGCCACGTTGAGGAGCTGCCCCGCCTTCGCCGCCTCAAGCATCGCCTGATCACGCTTCCTCTGCGCTTCGAGCGGCACGGCCATGTCGATGTAGCGCCGGCAGCCCGTGTCCCTTCCTGCGAACAGGCTCGCCGCGGCCACGGTCTCCTGGAGCAGCGGGTCGACCGCGTTGCAGATCGCGCTGTCGAGCCCCGCCGCGATCGCCTGCGCGAGGAACGTGTTGTGCACGGTCTTCCGGAGCGGGATGCCGAACGAGACGTTGGACAAACCCAGCGTCGTCGCGCATCCGAGCTCGGTCGAGATGATGCGGATCGTCTCGAGCGTCTGCGCCGCGGCCGCGGGCGCCGCGCTCACCGGGATCGAGATGCAGTCGAAGACCACCCATTCCTTGGGGATCCCGTGCTCCTCGCACATCCGCAGGATCTTCTCGGCGTTGCGCACGCGATCGATCGCGCGCTCGGGGATCTCGCTCTCGGCGCACATACCGATCACGGCGCAGCCATAACGCTTGATGATCGGAAGTAAGAAGTCCGCCTTCTCGCGCACCGGATCGACGCTGTTCACGAGCGGCCGGCCCGGGAACGCCCGGATGCCACGCTCGAGCGCGTGCACGTTCGCCGAGTCCACGACGAGCGGCAGATCCGTCACGTTCTGCACCGCGAGCACGGCCTTCTCCAGCATCGCCGCTTCGTCCACGAGCGGCACGCCGACGTTCACGTCGAGCGCCAGAGCTCCGCCTTCGGCCTGCGCCCGCGCGTCTTGCACGATGAGGTCCGTCCGGCCCTCGCGGATCGCCTGCGAGAACACCTTCCGCCCCGTCGGGTTGATCCGCTCGCCGATCGTCACGAACGGCGCGCCCTTCCCGATCCGCAGGCTCCGGCTCCGCGACGTGATCCACGTCCCCGGCAAGCGGCTCGTCGCCGCGTGCGGCTTGTGCCCGACCTCCGTGGCGATCATGCGGATGTACTCGGGCGTCGTGCCGCAGCAGCCGCCCACGATCGCCGCGCCGCGATCCACGAACTGCTTCGCGAACGGCGCCATCTGATCGGCCGTCTGCGGGAAGACCGTGCGGCCGTGCCGCATCACCGGCAGGCCCGCGTTCGGCTGCACCGAAAGCGGCAGTGACGTCGCGCGCGCCATGCGCCCCACGACCTCCAGCATGTCCTCCGGCCCGACCGAGCAGTTCACGCCGATCACGTCGGCGCCGCAGGCTTCGAGCACGATCGCCGCCGTCTCTGGATCCGTGCCCGTGTCCGTCAATCCGCGCACCGTGTACGTCATGTGCGCGATCACGGGGACCGTCCGCGAGACGTCGCGCACGCCGATGAGCGCCGCCTTCATCTCGACGAGGTCGAACATCGTCTCGATCGCGATCACGTCGACGCCCGCGTCCACGAGCGCGCGTGCTTGCTCCGCGAAGATCTCGACGGCCTCTTCGAACGGCAGCTCTCCGCCCGGTTGCAGCGTCGTCCCGCTCGGGCCGATGTCGCCCGCGACGAGCGCGCGCTTATCCCCGATCGCGCGCCGCGCGTTCTGCACGGCCGCCGCGTTGATCTCGCGCACGCGGTCCGACGCGCCGTACTCGCCGAGCCGGAGCCGCGAGGCCCCGAACGTGTTCGTCAGGAGGATGTCCGCGCCGGCGTTCACGTACTCGCGGTGCACGGCGACGATCGCGTCGGGCTCCTCCACGTTCCAGAGGTCCGGCGCGTATCCGTCGGGAAGCCCGCGCGCCTGCAAGAACGCGCCCATCGAGCCATCGAGGATCAGCACCTCGCTGCGCAGCCGCCTCGCGAATTCCTGACGATTCACGCGGTCTCCTTAGCTCGATTTCGAGCCGGTGACGACCGGATCCCCCTCGTTTTCCAGCGCTCCCCCGTCCTCCCGCGGTACGAACGCCACCACCGTCGTCACGGATTTCCGGGGCCAGAGGCTCATCGCCTCGTTTGCCGTCACGCCGATCCGCGAAGCCTCCACGAACTGGCAAAGCGCGCCTTGTGCCTCGATCGGATAGCCTTCATACCCCGGCCGATACCGCGAAAGCCGCGCGAGCCCGGCCCGCGCGAGATCCGATGCGATCCGCGCCTCCACGGCCCGCGACGCACGGTCCACGAGGAACGTCCCCAGCGCGTCGAGGAACCACGCCTCGGCCGGCTCGCCGCGCCGTGCGAGCTCATCCAGCGCCTCGTCCCATCGCTCCCCGAGCGTGACCGCCAGGAACCCGACCTCACGCGCGCCCGCAAACCGCCTCGCGAGCACGGACGAACGCAGAAGCCCCGGCGGCGCCCCGCACGTCACGACCTCGTCCTCGCGGATCTCCTCGACTTCCGCCGTTCGAAACACCCCTTCGAACGAGGCCATCGCGAGCGCGCGGCCGTACGCGAGCCGAATTGCCTCCTGCACCCCGCGCTCCTCGATGTCGGTGATCCGCGTCGCGTGCGGCACGCGGAGGGCGCGCAGCACCTCGCGCTCGTCCGGCGCCTCGAGCCCGCTCCGCATCGTGATCACGCCGTGACGTAGCAGCCGCATGGCGTTTTGTTCCGTAGCGTCATCTACCACTGGCAAGTGCGCGGGAGGTTGCCTATCTTAGGGAGCGTCTGGGAGCCGCCGGCCTCTGCGCGGCCTCTGTGACGCAACAACCGGCGTCCATGGCTCCTCCGGACGAGGCTACGAGGAGGACTATGTCTATCAGCATCACGCCTAAAGCGGCCGAGAAGGTCGTCGAGATTGCGACGGCCGAGGACCTCATCGGGCAGGGCCTGCGTCTGCGTGTCATCGGCGGTGGTTGCGCCGGCTTCTCCTACGATCTCTACTTCGAGGACAAGCCGACCGACCTCGACGAGACCTTCGAGGACAAGGGCATCAAGCTCTACGTCGACCCCCTGAGCTATCAGTACCTCGACGGTACGGAGATCGATTACGTGGAAGGCCTCCACGGCTCGGGTTTCAAATTCTCGAACCCGAACGTGAAGAGCACCTGCGGCTGCGGCTCTTCGTTCAACGCCTAGCACGCTCCCTGAGCCCGCCCGAGGCGCTCCCACGCGCCTCGCCGTCCGCTCTCCCGCGGACGGCAAAAGACACGAAAATCCCTTCGATTTCCGGTTTTCTGCGTTCTCCGGTCCCTCGGAGATCGCCCCCGTTGCGCCCGTTCCGGTCGCACAGCGTGCAGCCACGCCGCACCCATGGTCCTTTCTCTCTGGGGCCATGTCACCCCGTGAGCCAGGGGCGTGCCACACGTTGGCCACCTTCAAACGAATCGCGGGCGGCGTGAGTCATGCAGGGAGTCGGTCCGTCGGGGCCGACGTCCTCGAAGGCCCCTCAAACGGCGTCCACGGCGGGTAGGCCCGAGCGACGACGGTGCGCCTCACTGGAAATCGCACCTTTCATGAGAATGAGGGAAGACGTGCAGACCTCTCGAGACCAAAGCAGCGCGGTTTCTCGGTATATCGCGCACGTTCGGCAAATTCCGGAGCTCTCGCGCGAGGAGGAGGTCGAGCTCGCCCGTGCTTTCCGGGATCGGGGAGACGAGCGCGCGGCCGCACGGCTGGCGCTCGCCAACCTGCGGCATGTCGTGTCCATCGCGATCAGCTACCGGCGTTATGGCATTCCTCTCGCCGATCTCATCGCCGAGGGGAACTTCGGGATCGTACACGCGATCCGCAAGTACGACCCGGATCGCGGCAATCGGTTCGTCACGTATGCGGCATACTGGATCCGTGCGTACATCCTGAACCACGTGATTCATTCGTGGAGCCTCGTCGGCGTCGGATCCGGCCCGCTCCGGTCGAAGATGTTTTTCCGTCTCCGCCGCGAGCGCGCGCGTATCGCAGGGCTCGTGGGCGAGGGCGAAGCGGGGGACAAGCTCCTCGCCGAGAAGTTCGGCGCCCCCGCGGAGAAGGTCGTCGAGATGGCCCGGCGGCTCGAAGCCCGAGACGTCTCGCTCGATACGAAGGTGTTCGAGGACGGCGCGCGCTCGCTCGTCGATACGCTCGTCGCCGAGGACCAGGATCAAGAGGAGCGATTCTCACGCGCCGAGGAGGGAGCGCTCCTGCGCGAGCGGCTCGAGCAGGCGGTGCAGAATCTCGATCCGCGGGAGCGATACATCGTAGAGACGCGCATGATGGCCGATCCGGAGGAGGAGCTGTCGCTCGCCGAGATTGGCAGGCGCCTCGGCGTGTCGCGCGAGCGCGCGCGCCAGCTCGAGGCCCGCGCCAAGCGGAAGCTGCGCGACCGGCTGCACCCGCTGGCGGCTTGATTCTCTTTGGCCGAGGGGGACGCACAGCGTCCCCCTGGCGTGCTGCTGCTGCTGCTGCTGCTGCTGCTGCTGCTGCTGCTGCTGCTGCCGCTGCCGCTGCCGCTGCCGCTGCCGCTGCTGCTGCTGCTGCTGCCGCTGCTGCTGCTGCCTCCGGAACGCTCGTCCTTTCTTCTCGTCCGGGGAGGTCGATTGTGCCCGCGTGCTCGGAAGGCGAAAGGCCGAGCCGTGCTCGCCGTGCTCGCCGTGCTCGCTTCGCTGCGCGCGGCTCCGCGCGGCTGCGCGCGGTGCGAGGCTTCGCCTCGCAGCCTTTCGCCTTCCTCCGCGCGCGGGCCGGGGTTCGGGGTCCCCGGTCGGGGATACGGAGGAAACGATGGCGCTCAGGATTTATGGCGTGGCGATTGAAATGCTCAGGCTGTTGCGGCCGGTGATTCAGAGGATCGGGACGAAGGATCCGAATCTCGGGGACCAGTTGCGGCGGGCGGCGGCGAGTGTGCCGCTGAACCTGAGCGAGGGCGCGTATTCACAGGGAAGGAACGAACGGGCCCGGTGGCATACGGCCATGGGTTCGGCGGCGGAGGTCCGCGCGTGCCTGGACGTGGCGGAAGCACTCGGATACGTGAACACTCTGAACGAAGAACTACGCAGCAAGCTGGACCATGTCATCGGCACCCTGCATCGCCTGACCCGGCGTTAATGGCCCCGGCGTGCCGCCCTCCGTTGGGCGGCACGCCTTCCAGCAGCAGCAGCAGCGGCAGCGGTTCTTTCAAGACGAACCATTGCCGTTTTTTCGTTGCCTTCTCCGATAACTCGTGAGACAAAGCAAGCGACGCCAGCCGGTGCTGACATCACCGACCGGCGTCTCCCCACAACCCCGCGATACCCGGAGTCATGAGTATGGCAACGATACCGTTCCATCCGCCGCCGGCAAACTTTACGGCGGCACACGCCCTCCTTGGGCGGCTTTACCTCGAACATCGCGATTTCCTGCGCCGCCTTCTTCTGGTCCAGGCCATCCCTTCCAGCGACGTCGAGGATGTGGTGCAAGAGGTCTTCCTCACGGCCTGGCGACGCCTCGAATGTCTTGTCACGCCCGAGCAGGCTCGCCCGTGGCTCCTGGTGATCGGGCTGAACCATGCCCGCAATCATCGAAATCTGGCGCGTTGCGAGCGGGAGGTCCTGGCAGGGCTCGCGGATGACCTTCCCGAGCAGGAAGTCGCTGCGCCGATGGAAATGCTTTTGCAGGCGACGTACGGGATGTTCCGGCTCAAGCGGTTCCTCTTGAGAATCGGGCCGCGCATCCGGGCCGTGGTGGTGCCTTACCTGGAGGGTCGTTCCATCCGGGAGATCGCCGAAGCGCTCGGCATCAAGACGAAGACCGCCTTCGCCCGCCTGCACCTCGCCCGGGAGCACCTGAAAAGGCTCGCGCTCGCCTGACCCGCCCGCCTACGCGCCTCTGACGGTCGTGGTCGTGCCGGTCGCCCCTGCGTTTGGCGCGGCGGACGACCGGCACGACGCTCGACACGAGGAGGGCCTGGGCTCCGTCGACAGACGGTCCGCTACCAGGTCACGGGCTGCCCACTTCAGTCGACGAGCTGTCCTCCGGCGTCGACCCACGCCTGGGCATCCGCGCCGATGTACTCGACATACTTCGAGTCACGCCGCTTCAACGACTTCTTGATGGTCGTATGCACCATCTTGGCCCACTTCCGGAACGCCTCGCTCTTCTCCTCCCACCCGCCATCCGGACCATAAAACCCCTCGACGTAGTACACGCGCCCCCGCCGCAGGATCTTCCCGTCGAAGAAGCAGCCGGTGAACTCGAGCACGGGCGAAAAAAGATCCTCCACAGTCCAATACCCCTGCGTTTTCACGTGGCGCATTACGATCTTGTCGAGGTCCTCGGGCCGCGCGAGGTACTTGCCGTACCACGGGTTGTCGTCCTCGGAGAAGTTCAGCGAGTCCACGACGCGTGGCGACGCCGTGGGTGAGTCATCGAGAAGGATGATGAAGTCCGTCTTCTCCCGAAGCCGCCGCTCGAGGTCCGCCTTGTCCTTTGGCGTGAGGTAGAAGGATGACTGATGTCCCATGGATCTCCTCACTTCTCCTTGTTGTAGGGATGGAACGTCGGCCGCTCACCCTTCGCGCGCTCCACGTCGTCGAGCGCCTTCCGTTCACGCGCCACGGGCTGCCCGTCCTTCCTTTGTTTCCCGACTTGGTGGTACTCGACGGGCGCGCTGCATGTTCGTGCGCGCCGCGAGGAGCCTCGATTTTACGGTGCCGAGCGGGATCCCGAGCAACTCGGCCGCCTCCGAGCACGAGCACTCGGCGAGGTCGACGAGGACGAGCACGGCGAGCTGCTCCGGCGAAAGCGTCTTCAGCATGATCGGGCGAGATGTTTGGATCGAAGGAATCGACCGGCTCGCGTCGATTTTCGTCCTCCGGCGGGAAACGATGCCGTGGCGGCTTATCGGCTAGGCATACGTTCTTCCAACGGGATGGCGAGCGGCCCGGGTTGCGCTGCGAGACGCGACCAACCCGGCTTCGAACCGCGCTCGATTCGAGCCCATAGTATGCCATCGATACTTACTTCAACCCCCGCGTCGAACCATGCACACTGGACAGCAGACTGCGGGGTCAACCGACGCACCTTCTCGGATTTGCAGTAGTCCCTCGGATTGAGGAAGGGCATCGGACTGGGGTCCTCCCAATTCACCGTGTCAGGTGGATCCATGACATTGTAAAGCCATACATCGCCCACGACCTCCTCGTCTTCAAGGAGGTATGCGTACGCCACTCGATTGTCATCATCCAAGACGACTGCAAGGCTTCCATCCGGATGATCGAACCGCAAGAGAACCTCATTGCTTTTTGCCGTCGAATCGCCCACGGTCGTGCTCCTTCGTCCAGTACCGCCGCTGCTGCTCTTTCCAGGCCTTTCTATCAATTTTGCTGGGCTCTTGCCCGGTATTCGAGTGATTTTCCGAGAAGTTCCCTTTGCCACGGTGCTCGGTGCGAGTCATTTCGTCCAGAGGGCTATCCGGTTTCTGCCCGCGGTGATGCAACTCAACCGGATGCCCATCGCTTCCTGTTGGTGCCTTTCCACGTTTTGCCGGCGGCGTTTTGAGCTCATCGTTAGGAATTCTCCTGCCCTCCGGAACAACCGTACCGCCTCCACTTCCCGCCGTCTTCCCTCCGCTCGACCCCGCCTGCCCCGCCGCCGCGCCGTTCGGCTTCGAGACCGGCTTCGTCGTCGTCTTGACCGTCGTCGTCTTCGGCGCCGGCTGCGGCGAACTCGCTCCCCCACCGCTGCCACTCCCCGTTGACAACGACTGCCCGTTGTTCGTCTCGGCGGGCTTCTTTTTGGACTTCGGAACGAAGTTCGGATGGCGGGCATGGCAAAGCCCCTGGAGGCACTCCCTGGCTCGGTCTTCCGCGAGCGCGGAGGCCTCCACCCGGCTGAGTCCCCAGTCCTCATACGCCTGCGCCGCGCTCGCCGGCAACTCCCTCGGCTTGGCCGGCTCGGGCCCCTGGCCGGGGCAAGGCTCGGCCGCGGGCGGCCGTTTGTCCGCGACAGCCTGCTCCGCGCAGCGCCACTTGACGAGCACCCTCGTGCAAGCACCTGCGCCCGTCCCGCTCCGTCTCCGCGTCTGACCCGGCTCCCGATACGCCGTGCACCGCTCTTGCCCTGGCGTCCTCGCGATCGGTCGCGACAGCGGCTTCGGCCGCTCCGCCTTCTTGCCCTCGTCCTTCTTCTCTTCGGCTTCTTTGGCCTTCTCCGTCGCCGCGGCGACGCGAGGCTTTGGCGGGGTCCTCGCCGGGCATTCGAGCGTGTTGTACGGAATCGGTAAAAGCCTCGCGCTCGCGGCAGGCGCGTCCAGGTCGAAAACATAGGTGGGGCTGCCATTGCCTCTCGCGCGGTCCACCTCCCGGACCCCGAAGAAGGGCGTGCCGTCGGGGGTGAGCCCCCAGATTCGCTTGTCTTTCGGTACGTTCGGCGGACGTACGCAGACGTGGACGACGTTCGGCGCCTCGAAGATCCGGGCCATCGTGGGATCGCGCGCAGAGGCGCACCCGGACAGAACGAGCGACAGCGCAACGAGCGCGGCGATGAACCCAACGGCCAAAGAATGGCGATGACGACGTGACGCATTACACGTCCGGCCGATCGGACGAGCCGAGGGAAGCCAGGCCATGGAAGGACCCTTCCGTTCCCGCAGGCCACACCAATCCACCCCCGTGGCTTTATGCGCGGGCCCGCGTTGTTCCTGACGATCCTTGTGCACGGCGAGTGCTGACCTGCGCAACGAGATTCGCAGGTAGGTGGGACATACCCTGTCAGGGAGTATGGTTGGCCAACAGGGGCACGACGAGCACGGCCAGCCACGGGCGCCCAGCAGGTTGCGCCGTCAGGCGCCGCAGCGCCTCAGCGGGTATTCCACGTCCCCTGTGGCATACCCACGCAGGTCCAGAGCTGCCTCTGCGAACCGCGCGCAATGCCGCGCGCGGTCGAGCCATGCCGTCTCCCAGGTCCACGCGCCGGCTCGTCGACTTCACGCGGGTGTTCTTCGGATTCAGGCGACCGGTTCACGAAACACACGCGTCCCTTCGAGAGCCGCAGGCGCTCCCTCGTGAACCTCAGGCGTGCCAGCGTGGGGCGAAAGCCGGTCGGACCCGAGGTCCACGTGACCGGGTCGTGAACCTCAGCCAATCCCGACCGAACCCCACACGCTCCCTCGCGAACCTCACGCGCCGCCGCGTGACCTCCATGGCGTCCCCAGGTCAACCGCACGCGCTCCGTGGCCAACTCCACGCGCTGTGACGCTGGACACGCACGCGAACGCTCCTGTAGCGTGCCCCATCCAACAGGAGAACATCCCATGGCGCTCGACTTGACGACGATTTCTCCCGAAGCGCGCGCGGTATTCATCAAGGACGGCGAGCGGTGGAGCTCCGAGGACACGCTCGAACAGGCCAATCAGACGTTGAATGCCTACAAGACCCACGGGCCGAAGCTCGCCGCGTCCGGCTTCGCGCCGGATGACGCCGCCGAGCTCTCGGACGCGCGGGACTTGCTCATCCAGGCGGGCGTGGGGCGCGAGGTCAAGCGGACGAACAAGATGCTCGACACCGCCGCGCACGCGACGGCCATGCGGGACGGGCAGGGCGTGCGATTGCGCGCACGGTCGGTGCTCGCCGGGGCGAAACGCGTGCTCTTGGTCGCCGGTCATACCGAAGCCGTCCAGAGAATCGAGGTTCTGCTCGAACGCGAGTCCGCGGCCGCCGAGGACGCCGAAGGGCTGGCCAAGCAGCTCGATGCCCTGTGCGCCGTCCTGAAGGAGCCTGCGGTCGCGGAGGCCGCCCAGAAGCGCGGCGGCGCGCAAGCGGCCCTCGATCTCGAAGTGAAGGCGACGGCGCTCCGTGTCGCGGCCAAGGCCAAGGCAGAGCCGAAGGGGACCCCTGTCGAGACCGAGACGCTGGATCTCATCGACGGGCTCATCGTGAGCCTCGCGCGGACGGCGCGCGAGGCGGCCGAGGCGGCGGCGCGGGAGCTCGGCGAGCCCGCCATCGCCACGGCGTTCGAGCTCTCGGCGTTGTACAAACGGCGCGGCAAGAAGAAGGCGGACGAGCCGAACGGTGGTGGACCGCAGGGCAGCTAGTGTCCTGGAGCGGAAGTCCGCTGCAAAAGGCGGACGCGCCTCACCCCCGGCCCCTCTCCCTCCGGGAGAGGGGTGACAGACGGCGTTTCTCCCCTCTCCCGGAGGGAGAGGCGATGGGGGTGAGGGAATCGTTCTTCGACGAACTTCGGTCCCAGGACACCAGCCCTATTCGAGGATCGTCGTGTCGGCGAACTGCGACGCGGACGCGAGCGCGTCGTATTGCGCGCGGTCCAGCCCGTTCTCCGCGAGCGACAACAACGCGAGGTGGGTGAGGTGGGAGGCCGCCGCGAGGGCGCGGACGCCGTCGTCCCCGAACCGGGTGCGCGACAGGTCGAGAACCACGAGGCCCGCGAGATGTGGCGCCTCGGCGAGGAGACGGACCCCCTCGTCGCCCAAGTCGTTCTGCGCGAGCTCGAGCGTCGAGAGCTCGGTCAGGTGCGTCGCCGACGCGAGCGCCTGCGCGCTCTCCTCGCTGAGCTGGTTGTGCTGCAGACCGAGCTTCTGTAGCGAAGCGAGCTGCGTCGCAGCGAGGAGCGCTCGCGCGCCCTCGTCGTGGAGCTCGTTGTCTGTGAGATCGAGCTCCGTGAGCCGCGCGAGGTGTCGCGCCCCGGCGAGGGCCTGCGCGCCTTCGGGCCCAAGGGCGTTGAGGCGCAGGATGAGCTGCTCCAATCGCGCCAGGTGGCTCGCGCGCGCGAGGGCACGCACACCATCGGGTCCCACCGCGTTGCACGCGAGATTGAGTCGGGTCAGCGCGGCAAAGGTCGGCGCGGAGACGATCGCGCGCGTACCCTCGGAGCCCAGCTGCGTGCCGCCGAGCTCGAGCACCCGCAGGTGTTCGAGCTGCGTGGCTTCCGCGAGCGCCTTGCCGCCAGCGCTCCCCAGCGAATTGCCGTTGAGCCCGAGGTGACGGAGCTGCGCAAAGGACCGCTCCGCGGCGACTGCGCGAACGCCCTCGGCGTCGATGGCGTTGTTGCCGAGGTCGAGGCGTCGAAGCGACGCGAACTGCGGTGCGCTCGCCAGCGCGCGCAGCCCTTCCGAGCGGATGCCGCAGTACCAGAGCTTCAGTTCTTCGAGGCGGCTCCGCGGCGTGGCCTGCGCGAGCGCCTGCGCGCCTTCCGGTCCGAACTTGTTCAGCGATAGATCCAGATGCCGCAGCGACGCGAGACCCGGGGACGCCGCGAGCGCACGCACGCCCTCGCTCGTCATCTTCACGTCGGTCAGAGACAGCGCTTCGAGCTGCGTCAGACCGTCTGCGGCTGCGATGGCGCGCACGCCGTCGTCGCCGAAGGGATTGTTGTCGAGCGTGAGGGACCGAAGCCGCGCGCCCATCGGAGACGACACCAGCGCCTGCACGTCCTCCGCGGCGAGATCGCATCGATCGAGGGTCAGGCGCTCGAGCGCCGTGAAGGGGCCGCCTGCTGCCAGGCGCTTCACCCAGTCGCTGCGCAGGTCCATCTGCGTCAGCGAGAGGCTCCGGAGTCGGACCAGCGAGCTCGCGTGCTCTAGCAGCATCTCGCTGACGTCGCGCGACAAGTCGTGGCCGCCGCCGTGGATCGTGAGCGAGCGAAGATGTCGCATCGCGGGATGCGACAGCGCGTCGGCGAGGCTCGCGGGGTCCTGACCCAGCAGCATCAGGTCTTGGATCGGCGCGCCGCGCTCCCACGCGTCCGCCACCTCGAGCACCCGCTCCGCAGTCAGCGCCACCAGATCGACGAAGCCCCGTCGAAATACGCACTCGGACCTGCGCAGTCCGAGCGGCGCACGAAAGGTGCCGCCGTGCGCCGCGAGTAGCTCGCGCTCACGCCGCTCCCAGCGCGCGCGTTCGGGATGCGACGACCAGGGATCGAGGCGCGCGAGCGCGCATTGCACTTCGATGAACTCTCCTCGCGGATCTCCTTCCGACCGAAGCCGCGCGGCGTGCGCGAGGCGCGTGGTGTCGCTGGTGTCGTCGGCACGGATCGCGGCGATTTCTGCAGCGGTGAGCATGGGGCGTTTTCGTGTACAGGAGGGGCTCGCGGGTGGCAAACTGCGCGGGACGTGATGACCGAGCCGGACCGTTCGACATTGCTGCGCGCGCTGGAGGTGGTGGAGGGCGTGGGCTCGCCGCGCGAGGCGTGGTCGCGCCTCACGGAGGCGGGGCTTTTGGGCCCGAAGCCCGCGTGGGTCGCGCGGCGGATGTTTACGCCCGCGTGGCGGCGCACGATCAGCGAGTACTGCGAGTCGCCTGCGCTCGACGAGGTGCCTCAGACCCTGCACGCGTGCCTGTCGCTCGCGGCCTCGTCGCAGGGGTTCGCCACGGCCGAGGCGCTCGCGCAGGAGGTCGCCGTGCGCTGGCCGCGCTGGGTGGAGGAGGGCGTGCGCGAGCCGTGGACGCTGGTGTGGCAGGTGGCGCCCGAGGGGTCGCTCGAGGACGCCGGCGAGATCGAGGGGGGCTGGTTCGAGGCGCTCGCCAGGGCGCTGTTCCTTCACGCGCCCGACGCGCCCGCGCGGGACAACGCGCCGCCGCCGCGCCCCGCGACGTTCGAGGCGCTGCGCGCGCAGCACCGGGAGCTCGCGGGCGTCTTGCGGAGGAATATGCAGGCCGCGAGCAGCGTGAAGCTCCCGGCGTGCCCGCTCGACCCGGCGGAAGAGCTCGCGGCGCGCGGGTACGCGCTCGGCGATGTGTGGTTGCACGGGGACTGGGACGGGCCGACGATCGTGCTGCTCGCGCCGAGCATCCCGGAGATCCCCGCGGTGACCGAGGCCGAGCGGCGCTACCTGTGGTCGCGGTGCAGGTGCCCGACGCCCATGGTGGACGCGCTGGCCGCGACGAGCGCGCGGGCCGAGCTGGCGGAGGCGCTGCTCGCGCTGTCGCGCTCGATCCCGTGGAGGGAGCTCTACGTGGAGGGCGTGCGCAGCCCCTTCAGCCGTCACAAGGAGCCGAGCGCCGAGGAGCGCGCCCTGGGCGAGCGCATCGCGGACGAGAGTGTGAGCGAGCTGCGGTGGATCGCGACGCTGCTGCAGAGCCCCGACGAGGGCGCGACCTCCGAGTTTCAAGAGTTCTGGGACAACCTGCACGCGGGCGCCGTGCAGGAGACCGAGCTCGCGTCCCGCTTCTGTAAAGCGCTGCGGGAGCGCTGGCCTGCGCCGCCCGCCACGGCGACGTGCGACGCGCTGCGGCCGTACGTGACGCTCTGACGACATCTCGACTTCCGGATCGGGGGGCGTTATCTTCGCCGTGTCGCAGCGGAGCAGGTGATCGCCGGCGGGTTTCCGCGGGAGGAAAGTCCGAGCTCCGCAGGGCAGGGTGCCGGGTAACGCCCGGTGAGGGTGACCTCGAGGAGAGTGCAACAGAGAGAAACCGCCGGCTCGAAGGTGCCCTCGTGGTGCTCGTCCAGTCGGTAAGGGTGAAACGGTGGGGTAAGAGCCCACCGCACCTCCGGTAACGGAGGTGGCTAGGCAAACCCCACCCGGTGCAAGGCCGTGTAGGGAGGCGATGGGACCGCAAGGTCCCGAGAGGACGGCCCGTCCGATGCCTCCGGGTTGGCTGCTGGAGGCACGTAGCAATGCGTGCCCTAGAGGAATGATCGCCGACGCTCTCGGGGGTGACCCCGGAGCGAGACAGAACTCGGCTTATGAGCCGCTGCGACCGAGGGGCTCCGATCGAACGATCGGGGCCTCTTGCTTTTTGTCGCCCCGCACGAAGCGAGCGATATCAGCCGCCGCGAGCGGGCTCATCCGTCCATGGTTTTTCAGGGCATGACAGGGACGTCCTCGCCTGGCGTGGCCTCGCTCGTATGTTACGTTGCAGCACCCCAATCGTTATCCATTCGCTCAATGCAGGAAATCATCACCCCCGAAGCGCCCCCCGCGCGATCCACGTTCGCCGTGATCTGGCCGTGGTTGCTCGCGGTCTCCACAGCCATGGTCTCGGTCGCGATCAGCGCAATGCTGATCCGGCCGCTCGGCGGCCTGTTCCTCTTCGGGCCGATCGGGATCCTCGCGCTGCTCGCGCTCGTCGTGGGGTTTCTTCCGAGCCTCGTTTCGCTCGCCGTCTCCGCGGTCGGCTTCGGATTCCTCTCGTTCGCGATGGCGTCGGGGAACGCCCATTCGGATTTCGTATTCACATACCTATCCAGGCTCGTCGTGTTTTTCGTGACCGGCGTGGTCGTGATTCTCGTCATGGGCTCGGAGCGCAGGTTGCGGCAACGTGCGCAGGCCGAGCGTCTGCTCGCCGAGCGCTCCAGGCTGGAGGCCGAGCGGGCCGCCGCGGCGGCTCGGGCGTCGCTCGCGGCGCTCCACGAGAGCGAGGAGCGCCATCGCGCTCTCGCCGAGGCGCTGCGGGAGGCCGATCGTCGCAAAGACGAGTTTCTGGCCATGCTTTCCCACGAGCTCAGAAACCCATTGGCTCCGGTCCGCAACAGCCTCTACGTGCTCGGCCGCGCGGCGCCGGGGAGCGAGCAGGCGAAGCGCGCCGAGCGCGTGATCGAGCGGCAGATCGTCCACATGACGCGGCTCATCGACGATCTGCTCGACGTGACGCGGATCTCACGCGGTAAAATCCTCCTCCAGCACGGGCCGATCGAGCTCTGCGAGCTCGTCTATCGCGCCGCCGAGGATCACCGCTCGGTCTTCGAACAGGGCGGGGTGACGCTCGGCGTGGAAGTGCCGGTCCGGCCCGTCTGGGTGAACGGCGACGGGACGCGGCTCGCGCAGGTCGTCGGCAATTTGCTGCACAATGCGGCCAAGTTCACGGATCGCGGCGGGCGGGTGCACGTCACGGTCTCGCGCGCGGAGCCGGCGCGGGCGTGCATTTCCGTGAGCGACAACGGCGCCGGCATTGCGGCGGAGATGTTGCCGAAGCTGTTCGATGCGTTCACGCAGGCCGACCGGACGATCACGCGGAGCCGCGGGGGGCTCGGCCTCGGCCTCTCGCTGGTCAAGGGCCTGGTGGAGCTGCACGGCGGTGACGTGCGCGCCGAGAGCGACGGCCCGGGCCGGGGCGCCACGTTCACGATCGAGCTGCCCGTGGGGGAGCCTGTGGCCTCGAACGGCGCGGCGAGCGTGAGCCGCGAGCCGCACCGCTGCAGCCGCATCCTGGTCATCGAGGACAACCACGACGCCGCCGCGAGCCTGGCCGAGGCGCTCGCGCTCGGGCAGCGCAACGTGCGGGTGGAGGTCGCCCACTCCGGCTCCGAGGGAATCGCGAAGGCGCGGATTTTCGATCCCGAGGTGATTTTGTGTGATCTCGGTTTGCCCGGGATGAATGGCTACGAGGTCGCGCGGGCGCTCCGGGCGGATTCTGCGCACCGGGACAGGATCCTCATCGCGCTCACGGGGTACGCCTCGCCCGAGGATCGGAAGCGCTCGCGCGCGGCGGGCTTCGATCGGCATCTCGCGAAGCCGCTGGACCTCAAAACGCTGGATCGGCTCCTCGCGGAGCTCTGTGGTCCCGCCCGGCCCCCCGAGCGTGTCTCCGCGGCGTAGAGCATCGACCGGTTCGATGCTCCAGGCGCGTCTGCTACATCGTTGGAGCGTCAGGGGCCCAGGAACTTCGTGAGAACGCCGTACCCGTAGCCGGAGTAGCTCGGCTGCGCGGCGTTATAGACGGGGAAATCCGTGGAGGTCGTGTGACCAGCCACGAAGGCGTTTCCATGACCATCGACGGCGATGCCGAACAGATAATCGATGCCGCTCCCGCCCAGATACGTCGCGTACGCCGCCGCCGATCCCGAAGTATTCAGCTCCATCAAGAATCCGTCGAAGGTGCCGTGGTGAGACGTCTGAAGCGCATTCGCCGTCACTGGGAAGCTGGTCGATTCCGCCACCCCCGTGACGTACGCCTTTCCGCTGCTGCTCACGGCGATGCTGGGGAAGTCGTACCCGGTCTCGCCGCTCCCCACCCAGGTGGAGTACAAAAGGGCGCTGCCAGGCTCGTTGACCTTCGTCACGAATACGTCTATTTCATGGGCAGGTCCGCTCTTGGCGCTGCGGAACGCGCCCGGCGTCGTGGGGAAGTTGGTGGACCACGACGTTCCAACCACGTACGCATTGTAAGCGCTGTCCACCGCGATTCCGACCCCGGAGTCGCCGTAGCTGCCTCCGATCAGGGTCGAATAATAAGGCGCCGACCCGTTCGGGATCAGCTCGGTGACGAAAACATCATAACCCCACCAGGGGTCACCGGGGTTCCTCTGATATGCGCCGGGCGTCGTCGGGAAGGGGAGGCCGGCGACGTTCGGTAGAGGGGTCGTGCTCCCGACGACGTAGGCATAACCGGCCGCATCGACGGCGATGTCCATGGCGGCGTCGGAGCCGCTCCCTCCGAGGTACGTCGAGTACACGAGGCTCGAGCCCGACGCATTCAGCTTCGTGACGAATGCATCCGAGTCCCCGTGGTGTGCTTGCTGCATTGCCCCTGGCGTCACGGGGAAATCGACCGAACGCGTCTCGCCCGTCACGTAAGCATTTCCCGCGGAATCCACGGCGATTCCGTTCGGCTGGTCATCACCGCTACCGCCGAACCGGCTGTAGTAGGCGAGCGCATTGCCCGCGGCATTGAGCTTCGCGACGAGGATCGTCTGCGTCGGGCCGTACGAATCGGTCTTCGCGAGCACGTACACGCATCCCGCTTTGTCCACCGCGACATCCCGGACATCCTCCCAGCCCTCGCCGCCGAAGGTCGCCGTCCACAAGGGCACGCCGCTGGCGCTGTATTTGGCTACGAAGATATCCTGGTTATTCTGACCCGCCACGTACACGTTCCCCGCCGGGTCAACCGCCGGCTTGGTGCGCCAGTCTTCTCCCGTTCCTCCGACGAACGTCGAGAAACCCAGCGAGGTGAGCGCCTCCGTCGCCTCGGCGACGTTCTCCTCTTCGCCCACCACGTCGGAGCCGCCGCTCACCTCGACCTCCTCCCACTCTTCGACGACCATCTCGTCCACGGGCGCGCAACCCATCGCCGGCGCGAGGCAGGCCAAACAGAGCCCCGCAGCCGTCCATCGGCCCGTCGTCATCATCGCTTTGCCCAAGGTATGCGCAGGATTCATCGTGTGCCTCCCGTTGTCGGAGGCAGCATTGGCAGGAACCGGGCCAACGCTCGGGAAGCGGAAATAGGGGGTAAAAGCTCGAGCGGGTTTGGCCGTGGAGGGCGGCTGACGCGTCAATCCCGCGCGGGTGACGTCAACGGGACCGCTGACGCGTCAGCTCATGTGGTCTCATCTCAAAGCCGCTTCGCTGGGGCGTTGCCCCAGGCCCCACCAGGGGCTATCCGCCCCTGGACCCGGGGCCTGCGCAAGCGCTGGACCCGGGGTCGATGAACTGCGCGATGCGCAGTTCATCGAACAGGCCAAGGCAAGACCAAGACAGCGACGCTGGCATCACGGTCCGTGCGTGAGACGCACCTCGACAGTCTTGCCACCGGCCTGTGGAAGAACCGCGCATCGCGCGGTTCTTCCAACCCGAGTCCAGGGCTTGCCCTGGTTCGGGTCGAGGGGCGAACAGCCCCCGCGGGGTCCGGGGCAGCGCCCCGGCGCGGCGGCCCCAGCCCAAGAAGAGACCAATGCTCAGGCAGGCAGCCCCGTGGGTGGCAAGGCCTCCGCCGCGTCGCCGGAGGGGCGCGAGAGGCGGACCGCGCAGAACTTGAATTCGGGGATCTTTCCGAACGGATCGATCGCGTCGATCGTGAGCACGTTGGCGGCGGCCTCGCGGAAATGGAACGCGATGAAGACGCTGCCGACGCCGACCTTCGTGCTCGATCGCGCGACGAGTTCGATCGAGCCGCGGCGCGAGGTGACACGGACGCGTTCGCCCGGACGAACCCCGAGGCGGGCGAGGTCCTCGGGGTGCACCTCGACGAAGGCTTCGGGGGCGATGGCGTCGAGGGCGTAGGAGCGCCGGGTCATGGTGCCCGTGTGCCAGTGTTCGAGCAGGCGGCCCGTGTTGAGGACGAACGGATACTCGGCGTCGGGCGTCTCGCGGGCCGGCGTGTATTCGCAGGGCACGAGCTTTCCGCGGCCGTCGGGGGTTGGGAAGCCGTCGTCGAAGAGGATCTGGACGCCGTCCTTGGCCGCACGATCCGGTGCGGGCCAGAGGCGGCCGGCCTTGCCGAGGATGTCGTAATCGAGGTTCTGGTAGGCGTCCGTGAGCGAGGTGAACTCGTCGAAGATGTCGGAGGCCTTCGTATAGGGCATGGGATAACCCATGCGGTTCGAGATCTCGCAGACGATCTGCCAATCGAGCCGCGCGTCGCCCGGCGGTTTCAGGGCGGGGCGGCCGATCTGGACGCGGCGATCGGTGTTCGTGTACGTCCCGAGTTTTTCGAGGTAACTCGTGGCCGGGAGGATCACGTCGGCGAACTCGGCCGTCTCGGTGAGGAAGATGTCCTGCACGACGAGGAAATCGAGCTTCGCGAGGGCTTTTTTGACCTTGTTGACGTTGGGATCCGAGAGGAACGGGTTTTCGCCCATGCAATAGAGGGCCTTGAGCTTGTCTTCGAGCGCGGCGGTCGTGATTTCGGTGACCGTGAGGCCCGGTTTCGGATCGAGCGGGACGCCCCAGGCGCTTTCGAATTTGGCGCGGATGGCCGGGTCGGCGACGCGCTGGTAATCGGGGTACATCATGGGGATGAGGCCGGCGTCGCTCGCGCCCTGGACGTTGTTTTGCCCGCGCAAGGGGTGCAGGCCCGTGCCGGGCCGGCCGACGTTGCCCGTGACGAGGCAAAGCGAGATGAGGCAACGCGCGTTGTCCGTGCCGTGCGTGTGCTGCGAGATGCCCATGCCCCAGAACGTAATCGCCGCCCGCGCAGAGCCGTACGCCCGCGCGATCTCGCGGATGAGATCCGGCGCGACGCCGCAGATCTCGCTCGCGACCTCGGGGCTGTAACGCGCCACGGTTTCCTTCAGGGCCTCGAAGCCGGTCGTGTGGTTTTCGACGTAATCGGCGCGGTACAGGCCTTCGGCGAGGAGGACGTGGAGGAGGCCATTGTAGAATGCGACGTCGGTGCCGTTGCGAATGCGGGCGTAACGCCAGGCGTATTGCGCGACGTCGGGGCGGCGCGGGTCGACGACGATGAGCTTCGTGCCGCGGGCCGCGGCCTGCTTGAAGAAGGACGAGGCGACCGGGTGGTTCGCCGTGGTGTTCGTGCCCGCGAGCAGCGCGACGTCGGCCTCGGCGATGCCGGCGAACGTGTTCGTGACGGCGCCCGAGCCGATCGTCTCGAGCAACGCGGCCACGCTCGACGCATGGCAGAGGCGGGTGCAATGGTCGACGTTGTTCGTGCCGAAGACGGCGCGCACGAGCTTCTGGAAGACGTACGCCTCCTCGATCGAGCATTTCGCCGAGCCGAAGCCGGCCATCGCCGCGGGGCCATGCGTATCCCGCGCCTCGCGGAGGCGGGTCGCCACGAGGTCGAGCGCTTCGTCCCAGCTCGCCTCGCGGAAGGCAGGCAGGACGTCCTCGTACCGCACGAGGTGCCCTTTTCGGCGCCCGCCGCGCGCTTCCTGTGCGTTGGGCGACGCATCCGAGAGCGAGCCTTTCGGAT
Source organism: Polyangium jinanense (assembly GCF_028435265.1). GTDB lineage: Bacteria > Myxococcota_A > Polyangia > Polyangiales > Polyangiaceae > Polyangium > Polyangium jinanense. The sequence goes on from NZ_JAGTJK010000008.1 coordinate 214,070, forward strand.
ACCGCACGCGGATGAGCGGCTTCTGGAGCCGCTGCGGGTGCATGGCGTAATCGTAGCCATACCGACCCTTCACGCAGAGCCGCTCGTGGTTCGCCTCGCCGTCGCGGCCGTCGACGTACACGATGCGGTTCGCCTCCTCGTCGACGTTGTACGTGAGCGCGCAGCCCACGCCGCAATAGGGACAAACGCTGTCGACCTGCTTCAAATGCACGCGCGGCGCGAGCGGGGCGCTCACGGGCTTGTTGACGAGCGCGCCCGTGGGACACACCGCCATACATTCCCCGCACGAGACGCACGTGCTCTCGCCCATCGGGCGATCGAGGTCGAAACCGATCCGCGCACCATACCCCTTGCCCGTCCGGCCGATGACGTCGTTGTGCTGGATCTCGTCGCAGCCGCGGACGCATCGATCGCAGAGGATGCAGGCGTCGTGGTGGACGGAAATGACCTTCGAGGATTTGTCCTCGCCGCGGGCATGGCCGTGGGGCAAGCGGCTGCCATCCACGCCGTAGCGGCGGGCGAGCGCGTAAAGCTCATTTCCCCCGGTGGTGCTCTCCTTGGGGCAAACCTCGGGCTGGTCGCTCATGAGCAGCTCGACGAGGACCTTGCGCTGGCGTTCGACGCGCGGTGACGCCGTCGCGACTTTCATGTTCGGCTCGCAAGGCCGTACGCACGAAGCCGCGAGCGTCCGGCCGCCGACGTCGACGACGCAAAGACGACAGACGCCGACGGGGCGGAGGCGCTCGTCGTGGCAGAGGACCGGGATGTCGATGCCGAGGGCCTTCGCCGCTTCCCAGATCGTGGTGCCCTCGGGGACGGTGACGCTCTGTCCGTCGATCGTGAGCGTGACGGTGCGCGGGGACGTGGCCGTATCCGGTGCCGCGGGCGCTTGCATGCGGCGGATTGTGGCACGAGGAGGCCCGGACAGAAGTCGGGGAAATGCATCGGCTCGCCGCGTCAAAGGCGCGCGAGCTGCGTCAAGCAGTGCCGAGCGGACGGACGGCGGCCGCCGTCATTCGCAGCCCATTCCCTCGGCGGGCAGGCCGCAGGTGGAGAGCCAGTCGAGCAGGATTTGTTTGTCCGCTTCGGGGAGCGTGGCCATGAGGGGCATGAAGCCGCTCTCAACGACCTCGGCCATACGCACGAAGCGGGGCTTCGTGGTCATGCCATGGGGCAGGCGGGTGTCCTCGTACGTGAGCAGCGAGTAAGGCGCGTTGTTGAGCGGCGGCGATTGGTGGCAGCCGTGGCAGTGCGTTTGGAGGACAGTGAAGACGTCGCAGGGGAAATCGCCGGTGGCCGGCGTGTCCTCGCAGGTCGGGCCGGCGTCGCCGCCCCCGCCGCCGCCCGCGCCGCCGCCCCCGTCGCTCGTCGGGAGGGGAGGGATCGGAGGGCTGCCAGGCGGGACACATTGCCCGCCGAGACAGCCTTCTTCGAGCTCCGCGGTGCACGCGGGGCCGAGGGCGGCGAGGAACGAGAGCAAGGCGAGCGGCGCGAGTCGACGAGAAAGAAGAGGCATTGCGGGAGAATAGCGCAACCGGGCGGGCGTCGGGGGGTGGCTTTCTCGGGGGAAACACGCCACGCACCCCGCTCGCCCGGGTGCGAGGGCCGTCTATCTCACTTGCTCACTTGCAGGGCTCGGACATCGCGATCGTGTGCTTGCAATGCTCATCCGCCGCATCCGCGTCGGTCGCCGCCACCGAGAGGTGATAGAGGCGGCACTCGGTCGTATTGCCGCCCGTGAAGTTCGCCGCGTTGTACGGCATGCCCGCGGCCGTCCACGCCATGCACGACGTCATGCATTCGCCCTCCTGCGGCCACTCGGTCGGGCAGGTCTTCACGGCGAGCGAGCAGAACGCCTCGCAAAGCGAGCCGCACATCGCGCCGCCGCTCGGGCCGCCGTGCGGGCAGTGCTTCGCCGGATCACCCGTCGCCGCGCTCGTGTGATAAACGCGACACTGCATCGTGTTGCCGGCCGCGTCGTTGTCCTTGCCGTCGGCCGGGAAGCCCGCGCAGCTGCCCATGCAGCTCGCCTTGTCGGCATACTGCTGGTATTCGCCCGCGCAGTTCGTCGCGATGTCCGTGCAATATTTGTCGCAGTCGACCGCGCTCGCGCCGCCACCCGCGCCGCCCGCGCCGCCCGTACCGCCCGCGCCGCCCGTACCGCCGGCCGCACCGGAGCCGCCCGTACCGCCGGAGCCGCCGCTGTTCTCATCGCCGCAACCCGTGGCCGCGATGAGCGAGGTGGAGGCCAGCAAAGCACCCAGGAAAACAAGGCCATGTTTGGTCATGTAAAGCACTCTCTCCGTTCCGACCAGAACGTCGAGCCTGGGGCGTCCTCCGTGCGAAATTCGCTCGCAAGCGGAGCACGTCCATGGCGAAAGGAGGTCGGAGTCCCTCGCATACGCGCAGCGGGACGCGGCGGTTCCATGTCTCGATGTCCGCGATCCGCGCGCGAATTTCGAGTGGCAGTGATTTTGCTCACGGTCTCCGGGGGCCCCGATTTCCTGCTCATCGCAGCGGCATAAGGTTGACACCGGAGGCGCGTCGATTCTCTGCGGTATCGTAATGCGAATCAGGTGCAGCCGGTAGAATCTGAAAAGAATGGAGTCGGCCAGAGGGTGGCTCTTTCCGCGACGGGAACTGCGACTGCTCACTGGCTCTACCGTATCCGCGCCGCACACCGATCCGACCTGCGCGATCCGGGAAATGCAATCGGCGACGGTCGCATGGCAAGAGCTGCTCGCCCGGTGCCGATTCCCGACCGTCCAGACTGTCGTCATTCGTCCGGGTCGAGCGTCAGGCGTACATGGCGGAGCCCCGGCGTCTGGTCCGGCGATTGCTCCGAATCCTGAACATGTCGACGCGGTCCTCGCCCAGCAGGAACGTTCTCGCCACGAAGAGCGAAGGCACGAACGACGCGGCGCCCGTCTCGTCGAACCGGGGCAGCGGCATCCGTCGCGTGGTCCTCCCCGAGCCGTTGCCGCCGCCGAGCGAAGGGCTCGCCGCGGCGCTGTCGTTCCTCGAGGGCGTCGCCTCGCGACGGATGTGCCGGGAAGAGCTGCGCTCGTGGATCGACCGGAACCTCGTGCACACGGGTTACATGGCCCGTCCCTGGCGCATCCAGGAGCCGCTTTTCGGCGCCTTGCCCGCCGACAAGCACTGCAGCGCGTTCCTGCCCGAGATCCCGCCGACGGACGAGACGGCCGCGATCCTGGTCCGCACGCGCGCGCGCGTGGTCGGGTACCTGCGCGGGCTGCTCCAGTCGCCGGTCGACGACCGCTTCCTTTCGGCCGCGATCTTCGCGGGTCGGGTCCGTCGGGTCGTCGTGGGCGATTCGATGCAATGGGTGCCGCGCCCGCGCAGCCACGACATCCTGAGCGACATCGTGATGAGCCTGTTCGTCTCCGACATTCTGGGCCAGCGGGAGTTTTACGCGCAAAACCTGTGCATTTGCGACACCTGCGGCCGCGTGCGTTTCGACCCCGAGCCGCCTCAGCGCGACAAGTGCTTCTTCTGCTAGTTCGCTTGCGCGGCGTCTGCCCGTAACGCGCTGCCGCCCACGAACAAGGCGTTGCCATGCGCGCTATTCCGGGTGAAGTAGGGGCATGATCGATCTGCGCTCGGATACCGTGACGCGGCCCACGGCCGCGATGCGGGAGGCCATGGCCCGGGCCGAGGTGGGCGACGACGTGTACGGGGAAGACCCGACGATCGCGCGCCTCGAGACGTACACGGCCGAGATCACCGGCAAGGCGGCGGCGCTGTTCGTGCCGAGCGGGACGATGAGCAATCAGATCGCCCTGCTCTGCCACACGCAGCGCGGCGACGAGGTGATCATCGGCGAAGGCGCGCACTGCGCGTTCTACGAGTCGGGTGCAGGCGCGGCTTGGTCCGGTGTGCAGTTCGAGATCGCCGGGCGCGGCGGTCTGTTCAAGCCGGACGAGCTGAAAGAGGTCATCAAGCCGCCGTACGACTACCACCCGCGGCCGCGCGTGGTCGCGCTGGAGAACACGCACAACCGAGCAGGCGGTCGGGTGTTTCCGCAACACGACGTGCTCGCGATCGCGGAGGTCGCGCGGGCACACGGGCTCGCGATGCACCTCGACGGGGCGCGCGTGTGGAACGCGTCGGTCACGTCGGGGCTCTCGGTCGCGGAGCTGTGTGCACCGTTCGACACGGTGAGTGTTTGCTTCTCAAAAGGTCTCGGCGCGCCGGTGGGATCGGCGCTCTGCGGCGACGCGCAGACGATCGTACGCGCGCGTAGGTTCCGGAAGATGCTCGGCGGCGGCATGCGGCAGGCCGGTGTGCTCGCCGCGGGCGCGCTTTACGCGCTCGAACATCACCGCGCGCGGCTCGCGGAGGATCATGCCGCTGCACGCGTGATCGGCGCTGCGATCCGCGAGGTGTCCGGGGCGTCCGTGCGCGAGGTGGAGACGAACATCGTGCAGATCGATCTGCCCGTGGCGGCCGACGAGCTCGTGGCGGCTGCGCGCGCGCGTGGTGTGCTCGTCGGCGCATCGGGCGCGCGGCGCGTGCGCGTGGTGACGCACCTCGATCTGCCGGCCGCGCGTGTCTCCGAGGCCGCCGCTGCGCTCGCGGATGCAACGCGCGAGGTCGTCACGCGAAAGGCGACGCCGACGTGAGCGCGCGGCGCGCCTTCGGGTTTGTCCTCGCGTGGTGGCTCGTGGGGTGCGGGCCGAGCCTCGGCGACGCGTACGAGCGCTCGTTCGCCGCAGGGCAGAGGGCGCATCACGCGGGGCGCTACGAGGACGCCGCGAAGAGCTACGAGGAAGCCGCGCGTGTCGCCGAGCGCGTGAAGGATCGCGACGAGGCTCTCTTCCTCGTGGCGCGCATGCACGAGCGGCGCGGCGCGCACGCCGAGGCGAAGGTCGCGCTCCAGAAGCTCGCCGAGACTTCACCGGATGGGCCACGCGCAGGCCGCGCCGCCTTCGAGCTCGCCGATCTCGAGATCGAGCACGGCGACGCGGAGCGCGGATACGCGATGCTCTTCGACGCGACGGCGAAGCACACGAAGAACGGCCTCGCACGGAGAGCGGTGAAGCGACTCGTGGAGCACGAGCGCGAGCGCGGCGGCGACGAGGCGGTGCTCGCGTGGGCAAAAGGCCCGGCGCGGATCCTCCGGAACACGGACCTCGAAGAGAACGTCGACTACGAAACGGCGCTCGCGCTCGAACGGCTCGGGCGCCTCGCGGAGGCCCGCGATACGCTCGTCGCGCTCTCGCAAGCGCATCCGTACCCGTTCGGGACGCTGACGGACGACGCGCTCTGGCACGCGTCGCTGATCGAAGAGAAGCTCGGGCGCTACGAGGCGGCGATCGATCATCTGCGCACGCTGCTCGCGGTGCGCGAGTCCTCGCACCTCACGGGCAGCTACGAACGTCCGCGGTATTCACCGGCGCAGATGCGCGTGGCGGAGCTCTACCGCGATCGACTGCACGATCATCGCGCCGCGCGCCGCGAGCTGCACAAGGTCTACGCCGATCATCCGACGTCCGTCCTGCGCGACGACGCGCTCTGGGCCGAGGCACGCCTCGCGCGCGAGGACGGCGACGCAGGCGAGGCTTGCGACCTCGCCGAACGCTTGCGCAAGGACTTTTCCGACTCGCGATACGCGCGCTGCGCGCACCTCGTCTGCGACGAGATCAGGCCCGCGCCGAACGAAAAGCCGTGCGCGGGCTACATCGAGCGAGAGGCGAGCGGACAGAAGGACGAGGCGCCGGCGGATCCCGGGGAAAACTGACGGCGAGCGTCAGTCCTCCTCGTCGTCCTCTTCCTCGAGCTCCTCGTCTTCGTCGTCGTCGAGGTCGTCGTCGTCGTCGTCGACGTCGTCGTCCTCGACCTCCTCCTCGTCCTCTTCTTCACGCTGCTCGTACTTGAGATCGATGCCCATCTCGCCGAGCTGCGTTTCGAGGAGCTCGAAGAGCTCGTCGACGTCGTCGCCGCTCCACTCGTCGAGGACGTCGGTCAAGAATTCGAAGAAATCACCGCTGTCGAGCCGACGCTCGATCTCTTCGACCTGCTCCTCGCTGAACGCCTCGAGGACGTCCTCGCGCAGGGCCTCCGTATCGCCTTCGTCGATCGCGTCCGCAGCGGAGAGGCGGATCTGCTTAACCGCACGCTTGTCGAGGTGGATCTCCATGAGCGTGGCTCCGTTTAGGCGACCAACCATGGCGACGTCAAGCGCGCCGATGATCGGCGAAAAGGTTTCCGAGACGTTGGCGCAGGCGCGCGCCGCGTCAAGGCGAGAGTCCCGGAGTCCGGCATGACCAGGTGCCCCCCGCCCGTCGCGTCGGGTCGCGCCTTCCTCGGCCTTGCCCGGAGCGGAAAGGGTAGGGGTCGAGAGGTCCCGCCCCCGCCGGGCGCCCCGGCGCGCGCGGCGGGTTGCGGGCTCCCGCGCACGCGCGTAGCGTGAGCGCCGGTGAGCGCGCAACGGCCCTTCGGTCTGCTCCTCTGCGCCTCTCTGCTCGCCGCCTCCGGAACGGCGCGTGGTGAGCCGAGCGCCTCGCTGCCTCCGGCAAACGAGCCTTTGCGCGTCCTCGGGGGCGTCCGTCCACCGCCGCTCCACGTCGAGTACTTCCAGTACGGCGTGGCGATCGTGGCCGAGACGAACCTCGACGCCGGCGCGGTCTGCGCACCCGAAGGTGGAAAGGCCGCGCCGTGTATCCTGGGCGGAGCCGGGGGGCTCGCGATCCGCGGCGGATATCGATCCGCCGGGCCCTGGTACATCGGCGGCGCCTACCAGTTCGCGAAGATGGACTCGAGCAATCTCTATCGGCTCGGGATCTTCCAGCAGCTCCGCTTCGAGATGCGCTACCTGCCGGACTTGGGGACGCGCGCCGCGCCCTACGCTTCCTGGGGGATCGGGGCGCTCGCATACGGGAACGAGTGGGGCGTCGAGACGGGCGGCGGGCTGCTCTTCGGGGGCCTCGGCGTCGAAATCGAGCTTTCCCGGGTGGCGATCCTCGGCTTCGGTCTGGTCTATCGACCGATGCTCATCGCTGGATGGACCGATACGGCGGGAGCAGTCCGTGCCACGGGCGTGGCGCACTTTCTGGGGGCCGAATTCCAGTTCGAGCTCCGCAGCGAGATCGGGCGCAGGTAGCTCGAGCGGGCCGCGGGGCGCGGTTTTCGTGTCGAGCTTGCGCTCGGGCACTTGACTCGAAAGCGCCTCCGCGGTCCTCTCGCGGCTGTGATCTGCGACGTCTGCGGTCGTGATAACGAGGGCAACCTGACGTTTTGCCTGGATTGCGGCAGGCGCCTCCGGACCCAGGGGCGCGGCGTCCCGCCCACGCCGCCCCACGGCATCGAGCGCGTCGAGCGCGCTGCCGTCGCCGAGGTCCGCAGCACGGACGACACGCCGAACTCCGCCCCCGCGATCGCCTCGAACCCCGCTCCCTCAGCGAACCCGACATCCGGCAGTCCGACATCCGGCAGTCCGACGTCCGGCAGCCCGACGTCCGGCAGCCCGACGTCCGGTAGCCCGACGTCCGGCGGCTCGGCTTCGTCTCCGAAGCCCTCGGCGCCGCGCTCCAGGCCCGAAGCGCCCGCGCTTCAGTTCACCGTCTCGTTCGGCGCCGAGGCGATCACGACGTGCCCGAGCTGTCGCTCGTCGAATCCGCCCGGCTATCGCTTCTGCGTGACGTGCGGCGCGTCGCTCGGGCGTCCCGCCTCGACCGCTTCGAGCGAAGCAGCCGTCGTACGTCGCGCGCCGGAGTCCGAGCCCGAGCCCGAGTTTTTCGCCGCGCCCGTGGCCGCGCCGCCGGAGCCGTCTCCGTCGCTGCCCGCGGCTGCTCCCACGCAGCCTCCCGCGCCCACGCCGATCACGGAGGCCCCCGCGGCCCGGCCTACGCTTCCCCGTTCGGTCGTCGCGCCGAGCGCGGAGAGCGCGCCGGCCACGAGCCCCGACGATGCGGGCGACAAGATCATCGGCGCGCCCGTCGTGGGCATTGCGACGACCCGGACCGGCCCTCCGCGGCTCGTCCGTTGTGCTCGCTGCCACGGTCATTCCGCGGAGGGCATGCGCTTCTGCAAGTATTGCGGCGCGCCGCTCGACGAGGGGGAGAAGGCCGCCCGTGCGGAGGCCGAGCCCACGTTCACCGAGCCCGTGACCGCGGGCCGCAGGGACGAGCGGCTCGTGTCCACCTTCGTGGCGCCCGCGCCGGCCTCGCCTTCGGTGACGCCGAGTGGTCGCGTCCAGACCGGCCGGCTCGTCGTGATCGTGGAGGATGGCAGCGAAGGCAAGTCGTTTCCGCTCGTGGACCGCCAGGTCGACGTGGGCCGGACCGAGGGAGACATCCTTCTGCCGGACGATCTGTACGTCTCCCCGCGGCATGCGCGCCTCCTGCCCCAGGGTGGTCACTGGATCCTCCGGAATCTTCATTCCACGAACGGGGTCTACCGGCGCATCCGGGAACCGCACGCGCTGAAAGACGGCGACTTGCTCCTCCTGGGCCTCGAAGTGTTACAGTTCGAAACCGTGAACGACGCGGAGCGAGGGCTCGGGCATGCAACCCAGCATGGGACCCTGTTGTTCGGGTCTCCCTCGACCCCGCGACGCGCACGGCTCTGTCAGCGGACGGTCGAGGGGGTGACCCGCGACGTGTACCATCTGTTCCGGGACGAAACGGTGATCGGGCGAGAGGTGGGAGACATCGTTTTTACGGCAGATCCGTTCCTGTCGAGACGGCACGCCGTCCTTCGTAGGAGCTCGATGAGCGGCGAGTTCACGATCACGGATCTGGACTCTTCGAACGGCACCTACGTCGCGATCCGCTCGGACGTCACCCTCGACAACGGCGACTACCTACGCATCGGCCAGCACCTGTTCCGGGTGGACCTCTCGTAGTGAGCCCATGAGCGAACAAGCCTCCCGAGAGACGCAGCCCGACTCGAACCGCCCCGCGGACAGCGCCGAAGGTCTACCCGGCGAGCGGAAGCTGAAGAAGTCCGCTCCGATCAAGCTTCGCTTGTTCGGCCGCACGGACGTGGGCCAGGTACGCGAGCACAACGAGGACAACTTCATCGTCGCGGACCTGACGAAGGCGAGCCGCGGCTTGATGGAGACCGACCGGAACCAGATCGTCGGCGAGCGCGGCGTGCTCCTCGGCGTCTGCGACGGCATGGGCGGCGCGGCCGCCGGCGAGGTCGCGAGTCAGCTCGCGGTCGACATCATCTTCCAAAAGATGATCTCGGGCGAGCCGCCGAAGGATCACGACGAGATCGCGGCGAGGCTCGTGCACTCGATCGAGTCCGCGGGCCTGCGCATCTTCAGCGAGGCGAAGCTCGATCGCACCCGGCGCGGCATGGGCACGACGTCCACCGTGGCGGCGCTCGTCGACGATCACCTCTTCATCGGCCAGGTCGGCGACAGCCGCGCGTACATCCTTCGCGGCGACAGGCTCGTGCAGGTCACGCGGGATCAGTCGCTCGTCAACCAGCTCATCGAGGCCGGTCAGCTCACCGAGGAGGAGGCCGAAACCTTCGAGCACAACAACATCATCCTGCAGGCGCTCGGCACCTCGGACAGCGTGCAGGTGGACCTCACGTTCGTCGAGCTCAAGCGCGGCGACACGCTGCTGCTCTGCTCCGACGGTCTCTCGGGCATGGTGCGCAACGAGGAGATCCGCGAGGTCCTGCGCACGATCGATGATCCGCTCGAGGTCTGTAAGACCCTGACCGATCGCGCGAATCAAGCGGGCGGTCACGACAACATCACCGTCGTCGTGTCGAAGTTCGAGGGCGAGGCGCTGCCCGAGCCGACGGAGGAGGACATCTCGGGGCTGCGCTACCGCAAGTACCAGCTCCCCGAGCCGATGCCGCCGAGCTCGCTCAACGCCCCCGATCCGAGCCGCCGTGTCAAGGAGCTCGATCAGCCGAAGATCTCGGTGCCGCTCACGCCGCTGCCCTCGTCGTCCTCGTCCGAGGGGCACCGCCGGGAGAGCGACTCGGAGCGGCGGGAAGAGCCCTCGAAGGACGGAGAGGGTCCATCTTCGTACGGGCCGCGTTCCCACGGCTCGGACGATCCCATCCACATCCCGACCGACGGCGCGCCGCAGTGGCTCATCGTGATGATGATCGCGAGTGCGCTCGCGTGTATCACGATCGCCGGGTACTACCTGCTCAAGCCCTAGAGCATCGACGTGCTCGGAAGCGCGCGAAGCGAGCTTCCCTCGGGGGGTGAATCGTCCGGGCTTTGCCCGGACGAGAGGGGGACGCGAGGCGTCCCCCTCGGGACAAAAGAGCTAGAACAGCGAGCGGTTTACAACCGCTCGATGTTCTAGCGTTCGGCTGGCGAAGCCCGGCCACCAAAAATATACTCGCGGGATGCCGAGCGAGGTGCCGCGCGAGGCGATGGACGCGGACGGTCGTGTGGACGTCGCGACCGCGCAGCGCATCGTCGAGAACGCTGTCGCGCGCGCCACGAGCGGGCCCGACAAGAGCACAAGCATCATCGAGGCGAAGGTCGCCGAGGCGACGCGGCGAGGCGCGCGGCTGAACGCGCTGCTCGCATTCGGCGTGGCCGTGACGCTGGTCGCCCTCGTGGTGGCGGCCTTCGTCGTGTACCGATCGCAGCGCGCGGCGGCGATCCTGACGGCCGAGGCGGGGCTCGACGCGCGTCCAGCGACCGCGCCCGTGGGCACGTTGCCGACGAAGGTGCTCACGGGGCGAGAGATCTACGAGCAGAACAAGGGCGCGCTCTACGTGCTCGCGTACACGCAGAACCGCCGCATCAGCGGGTGCTGCAGCGCGTTCGCGATCAACAAGACCCAGCTCGTGACGAACGCCCACTGCGTCACGTCGTGCGGAGCGCGCGGCGGAAAGCCCGTCGTCGTGCAGAACGAATCGGCCGGGAAGGTCGAGCTCGAGGTCGTCGCGCAGCGCGCGCACCCGACCTACAACGCAAACTCGAAGCGCGCGGACACGCCCGACGTGGCGCTGCTCCGCGTGAAGGGGACGCTGCCCGTGGCCGTCACGCTGGCGAGCGACACGGAGCTCCGCGCGCTCGGGCCCGGCGACGACGTGTACGTGCTCGGATTTCCGGGGCGCGTGATGGATCCGGTGAGCCCGTCGGCGACGTTCCTGAGTGGGCACCTCGGCCGGCTGATGGGCTTCGACGAGCAGGCCACATCGGGTGACAAGGCCACGGTGATCCTGCACGACGCGGTCACGCGCGGCGGCAACAGCGGTAGCCCCATCTTCAACCAGTACGGCCACGTCATCGGCGTTCACGCGGCCCATGTGGACGACGAGGAAAACATCTCCATCGACGGGCAGAAGACGACGATCGTGCAAGCCTCTCCGTACCGCATCGGCATGCGGATCGATCTCGTCCGCGGGGTACCCACGCCGTGAACCTCCGGATCGTGCACACCGCAGGGCAAAGAGCCGGGACGTTCCAGATCTTCGAACGCGACGTCGTGCGGCTCGGTCGCTCGCCGGACAACGACGTCGTCTTCGACGCGAACCACGACCGCGAGGCGAGCGGGCATCACGCGGAGCTGCGTCGCGAGGGCGGCGCCTGGTACGTCGTGGATCTCGGCAGCCGCAACGGAACGTACGCCAACGGGCAGCGGATCCAGCAGCGGTACCCGCTCGCGCCGGGGACGGAGGTGAGCTTCGGCGCGAAGGGGCCGCGGATCCGGATCGAGCTCGTGCCCGCCGCTGCGCCGCCGCCGATGCCGCCGATGCCGGCCATGCCGATGCCGCAGCCGATGCCGCAGCCGATGCCGCAGCCGATGCCGGAGATGGCGCACGTCGCCGCGGCGCCGCGCGTGCAGATCGCGCAGGCCGTGCAGCCGGCGCCGCCCGCGGGCGCGCGCGTCGGGCAACGGACGATCGCGATGATGATCTCGCAGGCCGTCGCCGCGGCGAGCGGGCGCCAGAAGTTCGGGCGGACGGCGGAGCTCAACGCGATCGTCGAGGAGAAGGTCACGGCGGCGACGGCGTCGCAGCGGAGAACGGCGTACGCGCTCGGCGGGCTCCTCGTCGTCGCGCTGCTCGCGCTCGGCGGGCTCATCTTCTGGAGCACGCGCTCGCAGGACGAGATCCAGCGCCTGCGCGAGGAGCTCGCGCAGATGCCGCCCGAGGATCCGCGCCGCAAGGAGATCGAGGGGCGGCTCGGCAACCTGCACCCGTCGAACGCAAGCTTCGGCCGAAACCTCTACGACCGCTCGAAGAAGGGCATCTTCATGCTCGCTTCGAAGGGCGAGGGCTTCTGCACGGCGTTCGCCGTGAGGCCCTCGATGCTTGCGACGAGCGCGCACTGCATCCAGGAGGCGAAGGCGAAGGGCTCGGTGGTCGCGCTGGAGAACGAGGGGCGCGGGCAGGCGCGCTTCGACGTGATCGAGATGCGCACGCATCCCGGCTATCGCCCGACCGATCAGGAGAGCATCACACCCGACGTCGGTGTCGTGACCATCCGCGGCCGCTCGGCCGTCGTGCTGGAGATCGCGACGAAGCAAGAGCTTTCGGCGACGGGCGCGGGCGACGACGTGTACCTCATCGGCTTTCCCGGCCGCTTGATGGACGCGACGAACCCCGCCGCGACCTTCCTCGCCGCGCACATCGGCCGCGTCACGGGCGCATCCGGCCGGCCCGCGGCATACCAGGACGCCTGGCTCGTGCAGCACGACGCCGCGACGACACGCGGCTCGAACGGCAGCCCCATCTGGAGCGGCCAGGGCAAGGTGATCGCGGTGAACTCGGGCGGCTACCTCGAAGAGGGCGAGGAGAAGATCGCAGGTCGGAAGACGGAGGTCGTGAAGGCCTCACCGTACAAGTTCGGCATGCGGATCGATCTCGTCGAGGCGCTCCTCAAGTAGTCACGATGCTCAGGCTGGCGATCCGCAGGCTGCTGTTCATTCTTCCGACGCTGATCGCGGTCTCGGTCGTCACGTTCCTGTTTCTCTCGTACGTCCCCGATCCGACGGACGATCCGGCGCTCGCCGTGTCGCCCTCCGAGCGGGCGCGCCTGCGCCGGGAGCGGTTCCTCGACCTGCCGCGCTTCGTGAACCTCGGAACGCGTGACGTCCGCACGCAGTCCGCCGAGGCGATGCGCGCGATCGTCGACGGCGACGCCGCGAAGAAAGCGCGTGGGCAGGAAGAGCTCGCGCGGCTCGGCGGCGCGGCACTACCGCATGTGCTGCCCGCGCTCGACTCGCTCGCGCCCGGGCCACGCGCCGAGGTCGCGCTCGCGCTCGCGCCCGTGGGCGAGCGGATGGGTTTTTCGGGGGAGCGGCTCGCGGATCCGGCGCGCGCGGTCGCGTTCTGGACGCGGTTCTGGGACGACCGCGGCATCGAGTTCCGCCGCGCCTCCGTGCGCAGCGCGGTCCGCAGGCTCTCGCGTTACGGCAGCACCTCGCGCGCGGCCGAGTTGCGCGAGCTCGACACGTTCGTGCTGGAGGACGTGCTCGGCGCGCTCGAACATCCGACCGACGCGGCCTCGTTCGAGCGGGCCCGGGCCCTCGTCGACATCGCCGCGCACGTCACGGGCCGCGACGATCGCATCTCGCCCGGCGACGACCACGAAACGGCCCGCGCCTGCGTCGAGCGGTGGGGCTCGTTCTGGATGGTCTACAAGAACGACTTCGTCACGCTCGACGGTCCCTCGCGGATCGCGGCCATCGTGCTGGAAACACGCTACGGCAAGTGGGCGCTCGGCGCCATCACGCGGCGGCTCGGCGTGGGCATCGACGGCGTGCCCGTGCTCGACGGCATTTTCCGACGCGCACCCGTCACGCTGACCCTTGTTTTCGGCTCGATCCTGCTCGCATACGCGGCGGCCGTACCGATCGGTCTCGTCGGGGCGGCGTCGCGCGGGCGGCGTCGCGACGGGATCACGGCGGCCATCGTGCTCGTGCTGTACGCGATCCCCACGGCGTTCTTCGCGATCCTCGCGGCGCGCGGTTATGACGGGCACGGGCTCTTGTTGCCCACGGTCGTGCTCGCGCTCGGCCTCGTGGCCGCGCCGGCACGTCAAGCGCGCGCGGGGCTCGCGTCGGCGTTCGCGCAAGATCACGTGCGGGCTTCGCTCGCGCGGGGGGCGAGCCGCGCGCGTGCGCTCATGGTCCACGCGCTCCCGGGCGCGCTGCTCCCGGTCGTCACGCTCGCCACGCTCGAAGCCCCGATGGCCCTCGGCGGCGCGTTCGTCGTCGAGCGTGTCTTCGGCCTCGAAGGCCTCGGCGCTGCCACGATCGTCGCCGTGCAGTCGCGCGACACGAGCTGGCTCATGGCCGTCTCGATCTTCACGGCCGCGACCGCGACGCTCGGGGTCATCATGACGGACCTCGTGTACACCGCGCTCGATCCTCGGCTCGCGCAGAGCATCCTGCGCCAGAGGCCACGCACATGAGCCATCGCGGGATCGTGCTCCGGCGCGTCGCGCACAGCCGCCGCGCGGGCCTCGGCGCTGCGCTGCTTGGCTTGCTCGTGCTCGTCGGCGTCTTCGCCGAGATCCTCGCCGCGCCCGCGCCGCTCCTCGCCGTAGGACCGCGCGGCGTCGAGCTCCTTCCGGCGATCGTGCACGCCGAGCGGTACGAGCACCTCTCCCAGGACGAAATCGCGCGCTCGTACGCGGACAGCTTCGCCGTCTGGCCCCTCGTGCGATCCGGCCCCAAGGCGTCGAGTGCCGCGGGCCCCTTCGCGCCCTCGTCCCGCGTGCACCCGCTCGGCACCGACGAGAAGGGCCGCGACCTCTTCGCGCGCCTCGTCTACGGCGCGCGCACCGCGCTCGGTCTCTCGCTCGTTGCCGTCCTCCTGAGCGCGCTCCTCGGCGTCCTCCTCGGCGGCCTCTCGGGCATCCGCGGCGGCACCTCGCGTGACGCTCTCGTGCGCCTCGTCGAGACCGTCGACACCTTCCCCGCCATCCTCGTCGTCGCGCTCGTGCGTGCCATCGAGCACGAGCCCTCCGCGCTCTCGCTCGTGCTCGCGGTGGCCTTCGTGCGCTGGGCCGAGGTCGCGCGCCTCGTACATGCCGAGACCTTGCGCGGCGCCTCGGAAGATTATGCTCTCGCCGCGCGTGCCCTCGGCGCCTCGCGTGCGCGCATCTTCATGCGCCACGTGCTCCCGAACGCGCTTGGCCCCGTCACTGTGAGCTCGGTGTTCGGTGTCGCGTCCGTCGTGCTCCTCGAAACGGCGATCTCGTTCCTCGAGATGGGCGCGCCGACGTCGGCGGCGTCCTGGGGCGAGACGCTCGCGCAGGGCGCGCGAAACCCCGCGGCGCTGCGCTTGCTCGTCTTGCCGGTCTTCTTGCTCCTCGTGACCGTGGGCGGCTCGTACCTCGTCGCGGATGCGCTGCGCGACGCGATGGATCCGCGAGCCGCGCGAAAGCGACGGGACGAAACGTACGGTTCGTTCGGGCCTTCCACGGACGAGCCGCACGCATCCCGATGACGATACGTCACCACTCGTGATGGGCTTGCAACGCGTCGCGCACCCGACGTACGTTGGAAAAAGCCCGGTCTCCTTGGAAGGCTTGGGCTCGGCCCGGCGTGCTGACCAACCTCGCCGGGCCTCTTTTCATTTGGGGACCAAGGATCTCACCGGGGAGCGAGCGCGCCGGGCGGCGTCATGACTCGACGGTGATCAGATCCACGGCAAAGCACCGGAGCGCGTGCAGGCTGCGGCGCTGCCAGTGCATCTCGGGGTTCGACAGGAGCCGGATCTTGTACTCCTGACTCCTTTCGAGTTCGCCGAGCTCGCTGATCCAGGACACGAAGCTCTTGAAGCAGGACGAGTTCATGAACTCGAGCTGGCGGAAATCCACCTGCACCTCGGTGGCACTCATCCGCAGAGCCTCGGCGTGCACGCGTGGCAGGAGCGAATCCAAGCTGTCCTTCGCCGCCATGTCCGCGTTGCCCGAGAGGCAGACGACGAGCGAGCGACCTTCCGCGCGCACGCTTGCCGAGAAGTCGCGGAGCGAGACCGAGAGATCCGAGGTCGCGCTCACGCGTTCCTCCGCGCGGCAACGGTCGTTTGCGCCAGGATCGTGACCCTGTCGTCCTCGATGGTGTGGCTCATCGTCATCTCTCCTTCGGCCCGCACGCGCACGATGCCGAGCCCAGAACCAACCTTTCGCTTGGCGCTGCGCGCCATCGCGATCTGGTAGTGGTCGAAGGGATCGTCGTGTCGGCTCATCTCCTCGAAGATAGTGGCGAGCGCGGCGATGTGCTCGGCGTTCGCCCGGTTCGCGAGCCGGATGGAGACCGTGCTCGACGTGTCTCCGGGCTCGAACGTGATGGACAGAAACGTCACGCCGTCGCTCCCGTACTTGACGGCGTTCTCCAGAAGCTCGTGGGTCGCGAGCGCGATCCGCGACACGGTGTCGTGGTCCTCGATCATCCGCTCGTAAAAATCGGTCAGGAACCTCCGAACGACGGAGATGAGCTCGACGTTGGGCCGGAACGTCAGCTCGAAAGCGGTCGGGGTCTCGGTCATCATTCCTCTGCGGATCGGAGGTCCAATCTATCTCAGCCTTCGGCGCGCGTCTCGCTCGCGCGGAACCGCACGACGACGAGCGTCACGTCATCCTCTTGCCCCTTGCCGTGGGAGAAGCGGGCCACGTCGTCGAGGATAACATCGCGAATCCGCTCCACGGGCTCGCCCGCGAGCGCCTCGATCTGCGCCGTGAGTCGCGCCATTCCGTACATTTCGCCCGACGCGGTTCGCGCCTCCGTCACCCCGTCCGTGTAGAGCACCATCACGTCGCCGTCTTCGAGGACGAGCTCGTCGTCCTGCACCGTGCGCGCGACGTCGCGCATCGCGCCGACCCACGGGCCGAGCGTGGGGATCGCTTCAATCTTCCCGGTGCTCGCGCGCAGGACGAGGATGTCCTCGTGCGCGCCGGCGAACACCACGCGTCCGCTCCGGTGGTAGCGCATCACTGTGAGCGTCACGTGCTCATCGTTGCGCAGGCGGTTGCGGATGTTGTCGTAGAGCACGAGGTTCAGCACGCGCACGAGGTCCTTCGGTCGCGCTGACGGATCCTCCCGGCCGAGCGCCGCGATCGCGCTCTGCACCATCAGCATCACGAGCCCCGATTGCAGCCCGTGCCCCGCCACGTCGCCGATCGCGAGGATCCCGCCGCCCTCCACGGGGAAGACGTCGTAGTAGTCGCCGCCGACCTCGCTCGCCGGGATCATCCGCGCCGCCACTTCGAGCCCCGGCACGTCGAGGCGCCGCGGCAGGATCGACGTCTGGATCCGCGCGCTGATCTCGAGCTCTTTTTCGAGTCGCTCCTTCGCCGCCATCTGCTCGCGTGATTCCGCGAGCTCGCGCGCCATCCGGTTCATCGCGTCGCCGAGCGCGCGGAGCTCCATCGGGCCTGTCACGGTCGCCTGCGCGTCGAGCTTCCCGCGCGACACGTCACCCACGAACGCCATGAGCCCGTCGAGCGGACGCGAGAGCCTGCGCGAGAGCACGATCGCGAGCGCCGCCGCCGCCGCGAGCGCGACGAGCGCGATGAGCGCCACGCGCGCCTCGAGCTCGCGGGACGGCGCGAGCGCGCGATCGAGCGAGCGCGCGAGGTGAACGGTGCGCGCCCCGCCCGCGGCCGTATCCAGCGTCCGCGACGTCGATAGATACGGCCCACCCTCGGACGCGGACGACGCCGTGACCATCCGGAGCACCTCGCTCGGCGCCTCCGTCCCATCTTCGAGCTTCGAATGCGCCACCACCGTGGCTCCATCCGTCACCACCACGAGGCTCCCCGTCTGGAGACGCACCTCCTCGACGAGCGCATGGTCGAGTTTGAAGCCGAGCACCAGCACGCCGACCGTCTCGGTGCCGAACGCGAGCCGCCGCGCGACCACCTCGTAGAGCTTCCCCTCGTTCGTCCAGAGCCCGGACTTCTCGCCGCCGCGCAGCGCGCCCGCGATGATCGGATCCTTCGACATGTCGAAGCCCGACGCCTTCGGATCGGCCACGTCCGCGAGCAAGAGCCCCGTTCCGTCCGTCATCAGGAACAGCTCGCTCTTCACAGCTTTGTGCAGCTCGTCGGCCACGCCGTGGACCGTCTCCGGCGACACGTCTTCCGTCGCCACCACGGCTTTGACCCGCGGCTCTTCCGCCACCACGTGCGCCTTCGCTGCATGCGCGCGCAGCCGCTCGGTGCGGTGCGCCTCGAAGACCCGCGCGCTCCGTTCGAGCGCCTCGCCGAGCTCCACCCGCGCGCGCCGCTCCAGCACGATCGCCGCGCTTCCCGCCGTGGCCACCGTGATCGCCGCGATGAGCAGCACGATCCAGAGGAGCAACGTGCTGCGAAACTTCATGGCCGCACCACCACCGTCTTCGGCAGGTGCTCGCGCCCCTTGCCGCTTCGCTTTCCGCCGAACGGGATCTCGATCTTCCCCATCGAACGCTCCTCCGCGGGCACGCCGAGCGCCTCCGAAATCGCCGGCGACGCCGAGCGCCAGGCCACCTCGATCACGAGCGATCCCGGTTGCGGCGCGTCGAGCTCGAACGCGAGCGTGCGCGCCTCGCCCGGCGCGATCCGGTTGTCGCTCTTCTCTGCCCGCGCGAGGTAAAACGGCACTTCACGCCCCGCCTCGTCCACGAGCACCCGCCCGAGCATGCGCTCCTCGCGCGCCTGCATTTGCCCCTTCTCGTCGAGCGCCTGCACGCGCACGACGACCTGCCGCCCGGCCACCCCCGACGGCACCGCGTGCCCTGCGCCTTCGTTCTTCAGCACCACGGACAGCGCGATCTTACCTGCGTGGTCGGTCGCCGACGCGACGATCCCGAGCGCCTTGCGCACGAGCTCGCCCTTCTCGCCCATGAACCCGTGATGCGCCACGCGCACCTTTCGCTCCGTGCCCGTCGCCGCGTAGGTCATCTCCGCCGGCATGTGGCACTCCTGGCAGGCCGTGCCCGAGACCGCGAAGCTCGACGCGCGCCACTCGGTGAACTCGGTGATGATCGGCAAGCTCTTGCCGTCCGCGAGCGGCATCGAGAATGCGTGACAGCCTCCGCAGACGCGCGCGTCGCGGAACGCGGGCGCGCAGCCCACCTTGTGGAAGTAGTTGTCCTTCGCGTCGCAGTACGGCCCGAACTTCCGATTTCCTTCGAGATCAAACGTATACCGCGGCTCGGCCGCGTCCTCTCCGACGTCGCGGATCGCGTGGCACGCCTCGCACGTCACGCCCTCGTCGACCGCCCGCTCCGCCGGAGCCGTGAGCCCCGCAAGCGGCGCGTGACACACCTCGCACACGGGATTCTTCGACTGATCCCGCATCGCGACGTAGAGCGGCGCGTGCCGCGCGCGCGCATGCGCCGACGTCTTCCACTCCGCGTGGAGCATGCTGTGGCAGTCGCCGCATCGATCGGCGGGGAACGCGCGGGCGCGCGGCTTTTCGAGCGAGGGTTTGTCCGGGGGCGGGGATGCGGACGGGGACGCGGACGCTTCTTGCATCGCCGCCGCGCGCGGCGATCCTTCCGGCGGCGTTCTGGGATCGCAGCCGAACGTGAACGCGAGGAGCGCCGTTACTTGTAGCGGCCGTATGGCGTCCCGTCCTTTCTCAGGTGCCGCTTCGGCGACGCGCCTTCCGCGAGCGTCGGCTTGAACGACGCCGTCCCGCCCGCGGCCACCGTCACCTCGCCTCGCACCTCGGGCCCGTGCACTTGCCACGCCACGACCGGGTAGGTCCCTGCGGGCACGTTCTTGATCTGGAACGATCCATCCGCGCCCGTCACGGCGTAGAAGCCGTTGTCGAGCACCTTGATCTTCGTGACCATGTGCGGGTGGATGTTGCAGTAGACGTCCACCACGCCGGCCTCGCGGAACGTGACAGACTTGCTCTCGCCGCTCTTGTAGAGCCCGAGATCGAAGCGCGCGGCCTTCGAGACCGAAAACACGTTGTGGAAGACCTTGTCGTCGTTCGGGAACTCCACGGTCGTCCCCTTCACGATGACCATCAGCCCCGGCGTGAACGTGAGGTTCTTCTGTCGAATCTCGCGCTTGCCGGCCGGCGCCGGCGAGCCGGGCGCGTTCTCGAGGTAGACCACGATGCCCGATCGATCGGCCTTCGGCGCGTCGTCCACGAGGACCGTCACCACGCCCGAGACGTTGCCCGCGGCTGGCGCCTCGGCGCGGCTTACGCGCGGGGAGAAGGAGACGGTGAGCGGGATCGTCACCACGCCGAGGGGGATCAGGAGGCCTAGGAGGCGAGACCAGAGACGCATGCGCCATTCTCCTCGGGAGCGTCAGTATTTCAGGAGCATCGAGCTCGTGAACACGTCGTTGGGAAACTGGGGGGCGCGGCCCAGCTCGCGGTTCAGATTGTACTCGGCCTTGAGGATGAGATGGGTCCCGAGCTCCATCCGCACCCCGGCCGTCGCGCGCAGGACCTGGGACTGGTAGACGAAGCTCACGCCGCTCCGATGTACTGCATCACGCGCGTCGACCCGAGCATACGGCGTGAGCCAGTTCAGCACCCGATATCCCACGAGCGCATAACCACCGCGGTACCGGAGGCAGGGGGCGAGGCCACATTTCGTGTCCCCCGCGGCGCTCTTCCCATCGATGACGCCCTGCATGACCTCGGCCGTCACCTCCAGATCGCGCCAATCGAGGTGTAGGTCCACGCCGACGTGCGTGTGCAGCGCGTCCTCGGCGCTTTGCAGGTCCTGCGCGCCGATCGAGCCCGAGAGCCCCACCTCGAGCCCGGCCCCGAGCGGCGCGCGCGAGGCGATCCGGCCCGCCACGGTCTTCCAGTCGTTTCGATCGATCTCGCCGTGAAATGGGAACGACTCGCTCCCGTGGCTGCCGTTCGTCACGGCCACGTTCAAGATCATCGCGCCGTCCCAGAATTTCCCGCGCGCCTTCAGCCCGAGCGGAGATCCGCAGGTGTATCGACAGAGCAAAGACGGCGTCACCGTGAGCCTGTCGGGCGCCTCGCGGCTCCGGTACTCCCAGCCGAGCACCGAATCGAACTTCCCGGCATAGAGGCTGAGCTCGAAGCGCTCGATCGGGACGAGGTACTCGGCGTACGCAAGCTTGACGTCGATGAAATCGCCGAGCGCCCGATCCCCGGGCGCCGAGACGTCCCGCGTCCGCGGCGCGAAGTCGATCGACGCCGTCAGCGTGAGGTCCTCCCGCGGTGCCGCGAAGAGCTGCATGTTGAGCGCGTTCACGGCGAACGACGATTTTCCGCCGCTATCGATCGCGTCGAACGTGAGCGCCCGTGATTCGCCGGTGTCGGCCGGCTCGCCGCGCGCGTTCACCATCGTCGAGAGCGGGTCCCCATAAAAGACCCACGACGCGGGGATGTCGCCCTCGTACTCCGGGAAATACCGGTACCCGCGGTCACTCCGTATCCCCGAACCGTTGCCCGTGGCCCGGAAAAACCCGAAGTCGAGGTAGCCGCCGAGCTTGCTCACGATCGGCAGAAGCCTCGTGATCTGCTGGTCGACGTAGCTCGCGTCGTCCTCGAGCTTCGCGACTTTCTCGCGTACGGCCTCGTTCTGTTTTGCCGCGCGCTCGAGCTCCGCCACGCGCTCGCGCATGCGGCGGTTCTCCTCTTCGAGCGCCCGAAGCCGCGCTTCGACCCGCTCCGAGGCCGAAGGTTCACGCCCGTTCGTCGCGGCGTTCCCATCCCCGTCCGTGGCCCGCGCAACACGAGGCACGATTCCGACGACGGACAGGAAGAGCACGATCGCAAGCCGCTTCCTCATGTCCCGATGCGACCCTACAGGGACCGAACGGCCCCGTCGAGCGTTGATTGCGCTCCCGCTTCTCTCTTTGCTTCGGTATGATGCCTGCCGTCCAGGGGGCGCCATTGTTGTCCGAACCCGTGAGCGATCCTGCCGTGCGGAAAGGGGCGACTTGAGCCCGACCGCGCTTCCCAGCGAGCTCCTCGCGCGTTTCCGCGGCGTGGCGCTCGAACGGCTCGACCGCGTCGAGAGCGATTGGGGCAACTTCATGCACGGCGGGGGCCGGCCCGAGGTCGCCGCCGTGATGCAGCAAGAGCTGCACACGCTGAAGGGCGAAGCCCGGATGATGCACTTCGGCGGGCTCGCCACCCTCTGCCACGCGCTCGAAGGTCTCGTCGCGGCCGTGGCGAGGCGCAGTCGGCGCGTGCCCGAAGAGGTCGATCTCGTCGTGACCATGGCCATCCGGTTCATGGTCGTGATGCTTCGCAAGAAGGACGCAGCCTCGAGCGCGGGGATGGACGTCGACGGGTTCGTGCAGCAGATCGAGGAGATCGTCGCCGAGGTCGCGGCCGACGAGCCCGAAACCCCGGCGCCCGTCCCCGGGTCCCGCAGCGCCCCGGTCGACCTGCGCGATCGCGTGTCGATGGCCACGCAGCAGCGCCTCGCCGCCCTCGCGGTGCGGGTCTTTCTGGAGCATGTCGCGGCCGGGCGCGCGCGCGGGCGGCTCGGCGACGTGGTCCACGCGCTCTCCGAGGAGGTCACCTCGCTCTCGGCCGTCTCCCTCGCGCCGCGGCTCGCGCCCCACGAAGCGGGAGCGCGTGGCCTCGCGGAGAGCCTCGGCAAGGAGGTCCGCGTGGCCTTCGACGTGGGTGACGTGCGCGTCCGCGCCGAGGTCGCCGAGTCCGTCGAGGTCGTCCTGCTCCACGCCCTCCGCAACGCGGTGGATCACGGCATCGAGCGGCCCGAGGCGCGCCGCGCCGCGGGCAAGGCGTCCATGGCCTCGATCCGCGTCTCGGCGCGGCAGAAGGGCGGCGAGATCGAGATCACGGTCGAGGACGACGGCGCGGGCGTGAACCTCGAGGCGGTGCGGAGGCGCGCGATCGACCTCGGCCTCTCCACGCCGGAGCTCGCCCTGCGCGCGCAGGACGACGAGCTCACGGAGCTGCTCTTTCGCCCGGGCCTGTCCACGCGCACCAAGGTCACGGACGTCTCGGGCCGCGGCATCGGCCTCGATGCGGCGCGCGCGGCCATCCAGCGCGTCGGCGGCTGTATCTCCATCACCACGCGCCGCGGCCAGGGCACGCTCCTCGTGCTCCGCGTCCCCCAGGCGAGCCACCTGCTCCCCGTCGTGTGTTTTCCTGCGCGGGGCGCCGATCTCGTCCTCGCCGTGGCGGCCGGCCCCGGCGTCCGCGTCGTGCCCGCCGAAGGGGGCATGCCGGCCCTCGATCCGGTGGAATACTTTGATATGGCGCCACCGGGTGGTGCGCGGAGCGGCGAGGGGGTTCGGATCGAGGTCCGGCGCGGGGAAGCTCGCTTCACGTTGCGGGCCGGCGGAGCGCCTTACGCGGCCGTGGCCACGCGCCTTTGTCCGACGGCCGACGATTGCCCAGCCGAGATCGTGACCGTCGATGGGGCCGAGGTCCTGCTCGTGCGGCCCGAGGTATTCTGACTCCGTCCATACCCGGTTTTTCCGCCACGCGCGTGAATCGTGCCCTACGTTTACGTCCTTCTTGCCGTAGCAACGGCTCCTCGATACCATGCCGTCAATGGCCCCAGCATGACGCTCGGGCAGAACCCCCCTCGTCCGGCGAGAGGCAGCCATGAGCGCGACGAAGCGACGGATTCTCGTGGTCGACGACAGCGAGATTTGCCGTGAGCTGGTCAAGCTGCTCCTGCAATCTCGCGGCTTCGAGGTGATCACGCTCGACTCGCCGTTCGGCTTCGGCGCGGCTGTGGCGCGTGAGCAGCCGGATCTCGTGCTCGTGGACGTCAACATGCCGGCGTTGCACGGGGGCAAGCTGGTCGAGGTGGCGCTCCAGAAGGGCATCCTCTCGTGCCCCATCGTTTTTCACTCCGACCGGCCGGCGCGGGAGCTCCAGAGCCTCGTTTTGAGCACGGGCGCCTCGGGCTTCATCTCGAAGACGAACGACGGTGACGAGCTCGCCTCGCGCATCGAAGAGTATCTGAATGGCACGTGGCAGAAGCGGGACCGCGCCCCGGAGAGCATCCGGCCGAGCACGGCGCCGCCGGGCCCGCGCACCGACGTCCCGCCGCGCATGACGCGCCCCTCGGAGGTCCCGCCCCTCTCCGGCTCCACGTCCCAATCGCTCCCGCCCTTGTCCGCCGCCGCGCTCTCGTCGCGCAACGCGGACGCCGCGCCTTTGTCGCAGCGCAGCTTCGACGCGGCGCCTCTCTCGCAACGCTCGCCCGACGCGGCGCCCCACTCGCAGCGGACGATCACGTCGTCCACGGGCTGGGTGCGCGGGAAATTCTGAAATCGCTACGTTACGGCAGGTTGCAGGTCGTGTTGACGTAGGTCCGCCAGACCTGCTGGGCTGATCCGATGGGCCTGCCGATCGCGCTCGTCAGCCGGACGTTGCGCCGGATGAGCCGGGCGCAGCCTTGGTTGTGGAATCGCCGGAGATACTGGGCCGCCGCGTTTTTGCATTCGACGACGTCCTGCCACGTGCACGTCCGCTCCGGCTCCGGCAGCGGGACGAAGTCCCCGCTCGCGAGCCGCCTGTGGCCCCAGGGCATGGGCGTATACCCTTGCGCGATGTCCTGACACGCCTGATTCGCGGCGTCCCAGCCCATTTGAAAAGGATTCCGGGTGCAAGCCGCATCGGCGGCCGCGCTCGTGAAGAGGCCCGCGATCAGCAATGCGGCGCCGGCCCAGTAGCTCTTCATGGTGACTCCCCCCGAGGGAATGCCGCCCGACCCCCCTGGCCGAGCAGGCAGACCGTCTCATGCGGGACATGGAGCCCGTCCGTCCGGCGTCAATCGCCCGGCTGTCGCCCGAGCACCCGCGCGCCGAGCTCCGGAAAGTCCGTCATGATCCCGTCCACGCCCATCGCGACGAGCGCGCGCATCTCGGCTTCCTCGTTGATCACCCACGCGTGCACCTCGAGCCCACACGCGTGCGCGACCTCCACGAAATACGGCGTCACGATCGGGATCCCCGCGAGGCTCGTCGGCACCTGCAAGGCAAACCCCCGCGCCACGTAGCCCGGGTTTCCCCCATTGCAGAGGAATTCCAGCGACTCGGGCAGGCACATCCCGGTCAAGACCCCCGGGATCCGCCGCCGGATCTTCTCCATCAAGGACCCGGGCTCCGCCGTCAAGAGCACCCGCTCTCGCCCTTCGTGCCGATGGAGCACCCATTGCACCGCGGAGACCAGCGACTCCGCGTCGTCCTTGAGCTCGATGTTGAGCGGCACGCCAGGGAAGGACGTCAGCACCTCGGCGAGCGTCGGGATCCGGATGCCGCGGCCCCGGAATGGGTAGGCGCCGTCCGGATCCTGGAACCCGTATCCCGCGTCGAGCTCACGAGTCTCGGAAAAACGTTTTTTCGAGGCCGGCCCCGCGCCGTCCGTCGTGCGCGCCACGTCCTCGTCGTGCAGCACGATCACTTCCTCGTCGGCCGTGAGGTGCACGTCGAGCTCGAGGCGGTCCGCCCCCGCCGCGAGCGCGGCGGCGAAGGCGGGCAACGTGTTCTCGGGCGCCGTACCGGAGGCGCCGCGGTGCGCGAACAGGCGGGGGCGGGGGCCGTCCTTGTAATGCATGGTGATCAGGGGATCGTCACGGGCACCGTGGCCGTGTTGTTGTCGAGGCTCACCTCCTCGAACTCCCGGCTCGGGTTGAGCTTCACCTGGATGAAGTACTCACCCGCCGGCACGTCCGTGATGTCGAGCCACTGGCAATCGAGCGTGTTGCCGTAAAGATCCGACCAGCCGCGCTGGATGCCCTGATCCTCGCACGTGTAGATCTTGTTGCAGCCCACGTTCGGGCCGAAGGCGATCTGCTGCGTGTCCTCCATGCAATACGCCTGCTTGCGCCCGGTCACGACCTCCTTGCCGTTCTTGTCGAGCAGCGCGTACGTCGCGAACCCGTTGAAGTGGTAATGGCCGTGGCAGGGCGAGAACAGGAACAGGTCCGGCCGCTCCGACGGCGGTGGCACCGTCAGCGTCGCCATGCCCTGGTTCTTCGCCTCCACGCTGAAGCGCAGGAGCTTTCGTTCGCCCGTCCCGCCCACGCACTCCTCGATGAACGCGCACGAGTTCGGGCTCACGTCGAGCTTGTCGAAGAGGATCTCCTCGGCGAGCCGCTTCTCGTCGATTACGAGGTCCGCCATCGGCTCGTTCGCCGCGTGGCAGCCGCAGTCCGTCCCGCAGAACTCGCCCGCGCCGCAGGGCGGATCACACACGGGCGCCTCGTTGTTGCAGTCCGCGAACACCTGGCATTTCGACGTCGCCGGCACGCAGAGCGAGCCCTCGGCGCACGTCCCGCACGTCCCGCCGCAGCCGTCGTCGCCGCATTGTTTGTCCTGGCAATCCGGCGTGCACGGGTCGGGACGGCATTTGCCCTCGGCCGAGCAGGCGAAGCCCGTATCGCACGTCCCGCAGTCGCCGCCGCAGCCGTCGTCCGTGCCGCAATAGAGACCGTCGCAATGCGGCACGCAGCCGTTCGCCGTGAACTTCACCTGCAGGTCGAACGCGCCGTACTGGGACGCGTCGAACCCGTCGACGATGAGGTAATACGTCCCCGGATCGAGCGCCGCATCCACGCGCGAGCCGTAATCGCCGGGCGGCGAGGCGTCGTCGCTGCAGCCCACGGTCGCCGCGGGTTTGTTGTCGAGGCAATTCGTCCGGATGTGAAGCACCGTATCGTAGCCGGAGACGCGCGCCTCGATGCCCATCTTCTCCGTCAGCGTGAACGTGTAGACCGTCTCCACCGCCGTGCTCGTCGAGTTGCACGTCGGCACGACCTCGTGCAGGCCGTTCGTCGTGTCCCCCGTGATCTGGTGGACCCCGAGGAATTCCGTGCCCGCCGGGAGCAGCTCGAGCGGCGCCGCGCAGGAGCCCGGCTGGTTCGCGGGTTTGCACTCGTTCGTCGCGTTCGCGCACGCCTCACCCGCGGGACAGCTCCCGCAGCTCCCGCCGCAGCCGTCGTCGCCGCAGACCTTGCCCGTACAGTCGGGCGTGCAATCCGACGTGCACGACGCACACCCCGGCCCGAGCTCGTGCTTGCAGGTGTCCGTGGCCTCGTCGCAAGAGTCCGCCGTGCATTCGGCGCCGTCGTCACACGGGTCTTTCCCGTTTACACACTGGCCCGCGACGAGCCGCTCCGCGCCGTTGCAGTAGACGCCGTCGCTGCACGTGAGCTCCGTCGCGGGCGAGGTGATCGGCTCGCCGAATCTCGCGCCCTCGTATTGCGCGTTGAAGTTCAGCTTGAAGAGGCCCGTGCGCACGGGCGCCGTCAGCGTGCCCGTAAACGTGCCGCGGCCGTCCGGATCCACCTCGCCGGAGAGCGCGAGCGATGCGCTCGCGAAGCCCTGCCCCTCCGGGAGCGTGAGCGTGACCTCGCCGGGCACCCACGTCGCTTGCCCGCTGTTTCGTGCGTCGACCTTGACGTTGACCGTGCCGCCGGGCTTGGCGCGCGCGTCGATCGTGACGACCGCGTCTGCGATCGCGAACTCGGAGACGTCGTCCGAGCAGCCGGGAACGAGCACGTGGAGGGCCGGGAGGAAGCAGAGCGGGATGAGCCGTCGATATCGCATGCGAAGCCTCGCCTTTGGAGTGCGG
The DNA here is from genome assembly GCF_028435265.1 of Polyangium jinanense. GTDB lineage: Bacteria > Myxococcota_A > Polyangia > Polyangiales > Polyangiaceae > Polyangium > Polyangium jinanense. The sequence continues at coordinate 241,537 of NZ_JAGTJK010000008.1, forward strand.
AAGGGGCCGGGAGCGCGGCCCTCGGATCTCGCATGATAAGCGGACTCGCGGCGCGATCCACGCGCGAAATGTGGGGGCAGCCGGGCCGTCCCCGGCGACGAGCGCCGCGGCTTCAGGCGCCCGCGCGTTCGGGGTTCTTTGCCATGTACTCGGCGAGCCCCTTCGTCGCCATTGCGCGGACCTTGCCCTGCAAGAAGGGCGTCCATCCGAGCAGGATCCCCGCGGGCCCGAGCGCCATCCGTGTCCAGCGCCAGAGGTCGAATCGGTCCGTGTGGCGGGCGATCTTTCCGTCGCGGAACTCGAACGAGGCGTCGACCACGTTGTGCACGTGTCTCCCTGTGGCCGAAAACGAATAGTGGGCCTCCCAGTGCGCGCTTCCCGTGGAATCATCGGCGCGCACGTCGCTGAATTCGAGCGTGAGGTCTTTCCCTCGCTCGCAGAGCATGCGCCACATCCCGCGCGCTCCGGCCGCGTCGAGGCCCACGAAAACCGAGTCCGAGAACGTGACGTCTCGGTGATAACAGGCGATCATTCCCTCGGCGTCGCGCTTCTGAAACGCCCGATAAAATTGCTCGATCAAGGCTTGATTGGGGTGCATGGCAGGCGAGCGAGCGGACCACGGGCCGGTGAGGACGTCAAGCCGAAGGGCCGCGGAGAACCCATGTGTGTCGTTCGGGCGTTGACGCCGGGCCGAGCTTCGACCAGACCCACGGCTCGACCTAGGGGAGCCTCTGGCTGAGACGGTCTGCCGCTTTTTGTGGCGGGTCGAACCCTTGGAACCTGAACCGGTTCGTACCGGCGGAGGGAAGTGTCATGAGCACCGTGAAACAGCAGCGGGTCGACGAGGCCCGCCTCCAGACCATCACGCGCGGGCCGCTGCCCGGATCGAAGAAGTCGTACCAGACGGGCGTCCTCCACCCGGACCTGCGCGTCCCGCTGCGCGAAATCTCGCAAACACCGACGCGGGAAGGCTACGGCGACGCGGTGCGTCTCGTGCCGAACCCGCCCGTCTGCGTCTACGACACGAGCGGCCCGTACACCGATCCCGAGGCCGAGATCGACGTCAGGAAGGGCCTCGCGCCGCTGCGCGCCGCGTGGATTCGCTCGCGCGAGGACGTCGTCGAACTCCCGCGCGTGAGCTCGGAGTATGGGCAGAAGCGCCTCGACGATCGCTCGCTCGACGCATTGCGGTTTCATGCGCCCCGCCGGCCGCTGCGCGCCGCGGCCGGGAAAAACGTCACGCAGATGCATTATGCGCGGCGCGGGATCATCACGCCCGAGATGGAGTTCGTCGCGATTCGCGAGCAGCAGCGGGCCGCGGAGCGCATCCGCAAGCAGCACCCGGGGCGCTCGTTCGGCGCGGCGATCCCCGAGAAGATCACGCCGGAGTTCGTCCGCGACGAGGTCGCCCGCGGCAGGGCCATCATCCCGGCGAACGTCAATCACCCCGAGCTCGAGCCGATGATCATCGGCCGCAACTTCCTCGTGAAGATCAACGCGAACATCGGCAACAGCGCGGTCACCTCCTCGATCGAGGAGGAGGTCGAGAAGATGGTCTGGTCCATCCGCTGGGGCGCCGATACCGTGATGGATCTTTCCACGGGCCGGAACATCCACGAGACGCGCGAGTGGATTCTCCGCAATGCCCCCGTCCCGATCGGCACGGTGCCGATTTACCAGGCGCTCGAAAAGGTCGGCGGCAAGGCCGAGGACCTCACCTGGGAGATCTATCGCGACACGCTGATCGAGCAGGCCGAGCAGGGCGTCGATTACTTCACGATTCACGCGGGCGTTTTGCTCCGGTACGTCCCGCTCACGGCGAATCGATTGACGGGTATCGTCTCGCGCGGCGGATCCATTCTCGCGAAATGGTGTCTCGCGCACCACGAGGAGAACTTCCTCTACACGCATTTCGAGGAGATCTGCGAGATCATGCGGGCCTACGACGTGAGCTTCTCGCTCGGCGATGGCCTCCGGCCCGGCAGCATCGCGGACGCGAACGACGACGCGCAGATGGGCGAGCTCGCGACGCTCGGCGAGCTCACGCAGATCGCCTGGAAGCACGACGTGCAGGTCATGATCGAAGGCCCCGGCCACGTGCCGATGCACATGATCGAGCACAACATGACCGAGCAGCTCCGCATCTGTCACGAGGCGCCGTTTTATACGCTCGGGCCGCTCACGACCGACATCGCCCCCGGCTACGACCATTTCACGAGCGGCATCGGCGCCGCCATGATCGGCTGGTTCGGCACGGCGATGCTCTGTTACGTCACGCCGAAGGAGCACCTCGGGCTGCCGAATCGCGACGACGTGAAGGAGGGCGTGATCACCTACAAGATCGCGGCGCACGCGGCCGATCTCGCGAAGGGTCACCCGGGCGCGCAGGCGCGCGACGACGCGATGAGCAAGGCGCGCTTCGAGTTCCGCTGGGAGGACCAGTTCAACCTGGGCCTCGATCCCGAGCGGGCCCGCGCGTTCCACGACGAGACGCTCCCGAGCGAGAATGCCAAGGTCGCCCATTTCTGCTCGATGTGCGGCCCCCATTTCTGCTCGATGAAGATCACCGAGGACGTGCGCAAATACGCCGCCGAGAAGGGCGAGGTCCTGCCGGAGAAGGCGCTCGTGCGTGGCATGAAGGAGAAGAGCGCCGAGTTCGTCGAGGGCGGGAGCGAGATCTACCGGAAGGTTTGACGCGGGGCCTCAGCGCCCGGGCAGGTGGTTGTCCGGGCGCTTGCGGCGGGGGCGGCCGAGCAGGCGCCGCCCCGCTTCGAGCAGGTGCTCGCGCAGGGTGTCGTCGTCGATGCCCGCGTATTCGGGTGCGCCGCCGACCATCGCGAGCCCCGTGAACACGACGTGCACCGCGATCGCGTCGGCGAGGCTCGGGTTTTCCCCGGCGAGCACCGCTTTCATTCTGGTTTTGACGTCCTCGCCGCGCGGCGTCCGGAACGCCCGGTTGATGACCCGCTGGATGCCGGGGTCGCTGTTGTACAGGCTGAGCAGCGAGCGCTGGCGGACGATGAGCTCGACGAATCCCGAGAGCGCGTGATCGATCTGCGCGCCCCGGCTCCGTAGCGCGCGCGCTTCTTCGATGATCTGGTCGAGCTCCTGGACCCCGGGCGCGGCGACGGCCTCCGTGATCTCGTCCTTCGTCTTGAAGTGGTAGTAGACGGCGGCCTTCGTGACGCCGAGCTCGTCGGCGATCATCTGCAGGGACGTGCCCTCCACCCCGTGTTCGCTGAACAGCTTCAGCGCGGTGTCGAGCAGTCTGGATCGGGTGTCGGTGGCGGCGGTGCCGGCGGTCATGCGCTCTCCTCGCGGAACGCCAGACAGTACCCCGGCTGCTGGACACAGGTCACGTACTTGCCGCTCGGCTTGAGCTGTGCTTGCCGATCGGCTAGGCTGCTCGCCCGAATCGAGGTGGAACCATGTCAGCCGATGCCGTTCCGACGCTTCATATCAGCCGAACCTGCCCGTATGCGCCGCCCGCGGAGCATCGCAAGCTCCGCGTGGAGACGCCGATCGCCAAGGTAAAACTGCCCAATGGGAGGATCGTGTGGGTCGCCACGAGCCACAAGGACATTCGGGCGATCCTGTCCGATCCGCGGTTCAGCAGCAACCGGCGCGATCCCAATTTCCCCTCGCTGGCGTACGAGCGCCCGGCCTCGAGCAACCTCAAGCCGATGCTGCTCGAGCTCGACCCGCCCGAGCACGGGCCCGCGCGCCGCGCCGTGCTCGGTGAGTTCACGTTGCAGCGGATCAACGCGCTCGGGCCGCGCATCCAGCAGATCGTGGACGAGCACATCGACGCGATGCTCGCCGGGCCGCGCCCGGTCGACCTGGTGCAGGCGCTCTCCCTGCCGGTGCCCTCGCTCGTCATTTGCGAGCTGCTCGGCGTGCCCTACGCCGATCACGAGTTCTTCCAGAAGCACTCTTCGGTCATCGTGAGCCAGAAGCTGCCGGCCGACGTGATCATGGGATCGGTCGTCGAGCTCATGACGTATCTCGGAAAACTCGTGGGCGCGAAGGCGCAGAACCCCACCGAGGATCTGCTGAGCCGCCAGATCCAGAAGCAGCTGGCCGAGACCGGCGCCGTCGATTTCGAGGGCATGGTCAGCATGGCGTTCCTGCTCCTCATCGCCGGGCACGAGACCACCGCGAACATGATCTCGCTGAGCACGCTGGTGCTGCTGCAGCACCCGGAGAAGCTCGCCGCCATCAAGCAGGACCCGTCGAAGACCATCGGGGCCGTCGAGGAGCTTTTGCGGTACTTCACCATTGCGGAGTCCGCGCTCGGTCGGGTCGCCACGGCGGACGTGGAAATCGGCGGCGTGGTCATCAAGGCCGGCGAAGGCGTGTTCGCCCTGGCCAACACGGCGAACCGCGATCCGGAGGTCTTCGAGAACGCCGACGAGCTCGACCTCGAGCGAGGCTCGCGCAACCACCTCGCGTTCGGCTTCGGCCCGCACCAATGCCTCGGGCAGAACCTCGCCCGGCTGGAGCTCCAGATCGTCATCGACACGCTGTTCCGCCGCATCCCCGAGCTCAGGCCGGCCGTGCCTTTCGAGGAGCTCTCGTTCAAGGACAGCTCCACCGTCTACGGCATGAACGAGTTCCCCGTCACCTGGTGAACCGGGCTGCGGGCGGCCTCTCTGGTCCTCGGCCGGCCTTTGCCGTAGCATCCGGGTTCTTTCTTGAACCACGGAGGGCGCATGGCATCGGTGGGCATCATCGGGGGTGGATTGAGTGGGCTCGTGGCCGCGAAGACGTTCCTGCGGGGCGGCTTCGAGGTCACGGTGTTCGAGAAGGAAGACGAGGTCGGCGGCGTCTGGGCACGCTCGCGCCGCTACCCCGGCCTCCAGACGCAAAACGCCCGCGACACCTACGCATTCTCCGATTTCCCCATGCCCAGCCACTACCCCGAGTGGCCCGAGGGCGCCCAGGTCCAGGCCTATCTCGCGAGCTACGCCGACCATTTCGGCGTCACGCCACGCGTCCGTCTCCGCACCCAGGTGGGCGAGATCCGCCGCCGCGACGGAGGCGGGTTTGTCGTGGACACGCGCCCCGTGGGCGCCCCCGCATCCGAGCGGAACACCCACGCCTTCGACCAGGTGATCATCTCCAGCGGCCTCTTCAGCCTGCCGCACATCCCCGCGATCCCCGGCCGCGAGGCGTTCGAGGCGAACGGGGGCCGCGTGCTGCACACGACGGCGTTCCACGACACGAGCGTCGTGCGGGGCAAACGCGTGGTCGTCGTGGGCTTCTCGAAGTCGGCGTGCGACGTGGCGTCCGTCGCGGTGGAGCCCGCGCGCGAGGTGACGCTCGTCCACCGGAGCATCGCGTGGAAGGCGCCGCGGTTCCTGTTCGGGGTCGTGCCCACGAAGTTCCTGCTCCTGAACCGCTTCTCCGAGATGTTTTTCCTGCACCCGCGCGCGGAGGGCTTCGAGCGCGCGATGCACGAAAAGGCTTTCGGGTTTGTCGCCTGGTACTGGAACCAGGTCATGGGCGCCCTCGACATGGACCTCGGGCTCACCAAGACCGGCCTCCGGCCCGAGGCGCCTCTGAGCGACGTCGGTTGCTCGCTCAACATGGCGCCCGTGGGCTTCTACGAGGCCGCGCAGCGCGGGGCGCTGAAGCTCCACCGGGGCGAGATCGCGCGGTTCCACGAAGGCGCCGTCGAGACCTCGGACGGCAAGCGCATCCCGGCCGACGTTGTGATCTTCGGGACGGGTTTTCGCCAGGAGTTCCCGTTCCTCGAACCCTCGCTCCAGCGCATCGTGCAGGACGAGGAGGGCACATTCCGGCTCTATCGCGGCCTCTACCACCCCGACGTCCCGGGCCTCGGTTTCTGCGGCTTCATCAACAGCCTCTACAGCCAGCTCACCTCGGAGGTCGGCGCGCGGTGGCTCTGCGAGCTCTTCCGGGGCCGGATGAAGCTGCCGCCGCGCGAGGAGGTGATCGCCCGCATCGACGAGCACCTCGCCTTCCGCAAGCGCGAGCGGCCGGACGCGTTCACGGGCGGAGCTTGCATCGTCCCGTGGAACTTCCACTACATCGACGACCTTTGCCGGGACATGGGGGCGCGGGTGCGCAGGCTGCCGCAAAATCCCTTCCGCGAGTTCCTCCTTCCGGTGGATCCTTCGCTCTACGCGGACCTCGAGGAGGAGCTCGATGCGCGCGCCCGCGAGGCGCGTGATCGCGACGAAGCATGCAGAACCCCCGAGACTTCAAGAAGCTCTTCAAACGCCTTCTCCTGAGCCCCGTCGCGGGCATGTCCTGGGAGGACAAGCTCGCGTTCGTGCGCGCGTACATGCGCGAGCTCGAGTCGCGCAAGGACCCGATGGAGGAGTCCGCCGAGCTCGAGCCGGCGATCGAGATCGTCCCGTTCGAGGCCGGCCGAAGGCCCATGGACGAGGCGCTCGGCCCCGGGCTCGGCGCGAGCGAGCACGCGGGCCTCGTGTCGACCGCGGCAAAGGACGCGCACACAGACGACCTCTGCCTGCTCTACCAGGTGAAGGACCTCTACGCGTACGTCGCGCCGTTCCAGCGCTCGTTCGAGGTCCGCATGTCGGTCGAGTTCCTGCCGCACGTCGAGGGCGACGGCGAGCCTTGCCCCGTCCCGGGGCTTTCGGGCATCGTGCTCAAGCCACAGGTCGTCTCGGCCGCCGCGTACCCGTTCCCCGCGATCGAGGAGGCGTCGTGGAACGAGTTCTACAAGACCGTCTACGCGGCGACGTTGAATCCAGAGGGCCTCCTGCCGCGCCGCAAAGGCAGCCCCGAGGGGCGCGGGTACGACTGGTCCGAGGTCGCACCCTCCCTGCGCGCGCGCACGCCCGACGGTGCCGATCCGTTCACGTTCGCGCACCTCTTCCACCAGAAGCTGCGCATCACGCTCGCCCTTCACACGGAGGGCAGCAAGTACATGGCCGAAGACACGATCGAGGCCGAGATCTACGACACGGGCCGCTTCGGATCGCTCTACGCGCGGCTCTGCGAGCGGCTCATCCCGGCCGACACGAAGCTGCAGGCCGACGTGCTGGACATCCCGGATCTGCACGTCGGATACCACCCGTGGTTCCCGGTCCTCACGATTGGCACCGACAAGGCGATGCTCTACCTGCACGCCATCCGGCAGGACCTCGGCGAGCAGCGGCGAAACCTCCCCGATCCCGCGTGGCTCCTGCGCGTCGGCCTCTACCTGGAGCTGCTCACGTGCCTCGGCATCTTCGGGGCCGTGCGGGCCGAGCACCCCGATCTGCTCTCGCCGGCCGAGCGCCAGGTGTTCGAGAAAAGCCCGGTCTTCGCGCGGATCCGCGAGCGGATCGACGTCGCGGCGTGGAGGCGGGTCTGGGCCATGCGCGAGATCGTCCCGCGCTCGTCGGATCTGCTCGCGGCCGGGCCCGTGAGCTTCGCGAACCTCCTGCGCAAGCAGAAGGCGACGCTCGCGTTCCTGCACGCGCATCACGAGGACCTGAAGCACGCCATCGCGCTCGCCGGCCCGAACGTCGAGAACGCGCAGGAGACCTGGCACCGCGTCTTCCGCGACGCCGAGCGCGCGGTCCTCAAGAACGGCCTCGCCGCGTTCCCCGAGCTCGGTTGGCTCGACCAACGCACGCGTGACTTCGCCATGTGGCACCAGCGCGGCGTCTTCGGCAGCTACGCGCTTCCCGAGTCGTTGACCGGGGCCTTCGGCGATCAGGACGGCCTCTTCCCCTCGGCGTGTCGGCAGTACCGCCAGTCGATGAACGAGGTCGCGCGTTTCGCCCGTGAGCGTGGACTCATGGATCACACGGGCGACGAGTGCATCCCGCGCACCGCGAGCCTCTTCGAGGCGTACATGCGCGGCGACAGCTCCCTCGTCGACGCCCTGCAGCGGCGTGACGGCTACGGCGGCGGGCTCGACGCGGCCGAGCCGCTCTCCCTCGGGCCCGAGCCCACGCATGCCGACATCGCGGCGCTCCTTCGCCGCGTGCCGGTCTTCAAGCCGCTCACGGATCGCGAGGTCGAAAGGCTCGCGCAGAAGACACGCCCCGTCGTCTACGGCCCGCACGATCGTGTGGTGCGCGAGGGCGACCGGGGCTCCTCACTCTTCATCCTCGCCGCGGGCACGGTCGAGGTCCTCGTGCGCCAGCAGGGCGGCCAGGACGTCGCCGTGGCCACGCTGGAGCGCGGCGCGGTCTTCGGGGAGGTCGCGTTGCTCACGGGCTGCGAGCGCACTGCTACCGTGCGCACGACCTGCGAGTCGACGCTCTACGAGATCAGCAAGCAGGCGCTCGCGCCGATCATCGAGTCACGCCCGCAGCTCGTGGTCGAGCTCGGCCTGCTGATCGCCGCGCGGCAGCTCGATCGGGAGGGCCGCATGCGGCAAGCGAGCCCGGACGGGCTCGCGGGTCGGATCCGGAAGTTCTTGCTCGGTTGAATCGCGTGCAAAGGCCGCATCGCGGCCTTTGCATCCAACGTCCAGGGCTTGCCCTGGTCCGGGTCGAGGGGTGGACAACCCCTCGTCGGGTCCGGGGTGAAACCCCGGCGCTACGCTGTGAAAACCCCTCTTACGTGCCATCGAGCAGCCAGATCATGGCCTCGGCCTCGTCCTGGAAGAACGCGAACGAGGGCAAGCCTTGCTCGATGGACATGCGCGCGAGCTGCATCTTCGTCAGCGTACTCGACACGATATTTGCGGCTCGCACGCAGCCGTTTTTCTGGGCGACCTCCATCGTCCGCTCCACGAACGCGCTCACGTCGGGCTTCTGGGCTGCGAAGTCCGCGGTGTCCGCGAGGACGCGCCAGCGCTTGCCCCAGAGCGGCTGCGTCACGCGCGCGAACTCCTCGTAGTAGGCCCGCGCCTGATCGACCGTCCAGAAGCCCCATACCGAAAGCCGCACGAGCCTACGCTCCCGCTCCACGCGGATCGTGTATCCGCTCCGGGCCCGCGACACGGACGACTTCACCCGCTCCAGCGAGGACGGCGGCGTCGAGTGCCGGCTCGTCCGTGACGGCGTCGGGTGCTTCGTTTCCTCGCTCGGCGGCGGGATCGAGGGGCGGGAGCCGCGCGCCGGAGGGGGCGGCGTCGATTCGTACGTGACCGAAATGTAGGGCTCCCGCGGCGGAGGCGGCGTCGAGTGGCTCGGGTCCACATGGTCCGCGGGGAAGAGGGCCTCGGAGAGCGCGACGAGTGCGGCGGAGGCGCTCGGGAATCGATCGCCCGGGTTTCGCGCGACACACCGTGAAAACCAGGCGTCGACTGCCGCGGGCAGCTCCACGGCGTGGCGCCGCCGCGCCCGCGTCGCGGGGGGCTCGGGCAGCGGGTTGTCGAGGCAACGCGCGAGCGTGATGATCGAGGGTGCCTTCTCGAACTCCTCGGCCCAGTACGGCGCGCCGACGAGCAGCATGAACGCCGTGTGCCCGAGCGCGTAGACGTCGACGGCGGGGCCGATGGGCTGGTCCATGAAGATCTGCTCGGGCGCCATGAAGTAGGGGCTGCCGAGGATGGTCTTCGTCTGCATCCCGATGCCGAGGTGGCCGTCGGCCTTGGCGATGCCGAAGTCGAGCAGCTTGAGGCACGGCGAGCCGTCGTCGCGGTACGTCAGAAAGAGGTTGTCGGGCTTGATGTCGCGATGCACGACGCCTGCCGCGTGGGTCTTGTCGAGCGCGAACGCGGCCTGCGCGAGGTAGGTGCGCACCTCGCCGGGGGGCAGGGCGCCGCGCTCGGTGACGACCATGCCGAGGTCGCGCCCGCGCAGGAGCTCCATCGCGAGGAAGGGCAAACCCGAGGGCACGTCCACGCCGGCGTCGATCACGCGGACGATGTGATCACTCTCGAGCTCCCCGAGGATCCGCGCCTCGCGTTCGAAGCGCGCCTTGAAGTCTGCGTGCTCGGCGAGCAGGTTCGGGTGGATGATCTTCAGGGCGCGGCGGCCGGCGGTGCGTTCGTCCGTGGCCTCGTAGACGGCGCCCATCCCGCCCGTGCGGATCGTGCGCACGATGCGGTATCGCTCATGAAAGAGCTGCGCGGGGGCGAGCAGAAAGATCGGCACCGTGTCCGCGCCGGGGTCCGACATGTGCCGAGCGTACGGGCAGACAAACGCCGATTCAAGGCAAGCCGAGATCGTCGTCCTCGAGCTCCGTGGTGCGACCGAGCGCCTTGCAGAGCTCGGTCCACGCCTCCTGCATCGACGTGAAGCGGTGCGAAGGCTGGCTCGCGAGCACCCGCGCGACCCACGGATCCACGGCCTCCGGCAGATCGGGCCGGAGCGCGCGCAGGCTCGGGCGCGGGTCGGTCGAGACAGCGCGCAAAAGTTCCACCATCTTGCGTGCGGGGAACGGGAGCCTGCTGCCGATCATGCGGAAGACGACGGCGCCGAACGAGTAGACGTCGGCGCGGTGATCGAGGTCCTTGGGTTTGCCCGCCCAGATCTCGGGCGCCATGTACGTCGGGGATCCGGCGATGGTGCCGTCGCGCGTGACCGTGAAACCTCCGACCTCCTTGGCGAGGCCGAAGTCGAGCAGCCGCACGCGGCCCCGCGCGCGCGTGCGCAGGACGAAGATGTTCGCGGGTTTGACGTCGCGGTGCACGATGCCGCGCGCGTGCGCGGCGGAGAGCGTCTCGGCGACGGGGCGCATGATCTCGAGCGCGCGATCGATGGGCATGGGCCCACCTTTCGCCTCGACGCCGCGCACGTAGGCCTCGAGATCCTTGCCCTCGAGCAGCTCCATCACGATGTAGAGCGTGCCGTTGTCCGAGCGGTTGAAGGCGAGGATCTGCGTCGCCGCCGTGCCGCTGAGCAGGCCCATGGCGCGCGCCTCGCGGGCGATGCGCGTCGTGAACACGGGCTCGCTCGTGATGTTCGGCAGGAGGCACTTCACGGCGACGGGCGCGCTGAGGTCCATGTCCTCGGCGCGGAACACGTAGCCGTGGCCGCCGCTGCCGATGAGATCGAGGAGCTTGTACCGACCGTCGATGACATCACCCGCTCGATACGACATGGCGCTCCTCGTCTGGCCGCGTCTTTCCGCCGCGGCAGGCTCGTACGATACCGAAGGCGCCCCGAGGGCCGCAACGGGCAGCCGGACCTCGTGGCGGAACGCGAGAGAAGCACCCGCGCGCGCCGCACGTTGCAGATTTGAAAAACGTTTCGGGTTGCCTGTCCTCGTCGGCGACGGTAGGGGCGATGCGATGTCCGGGCCAGGGCGCGGCGCGGAACGCGCCGGCTCGGCGGTTCCGCTCCTGGAGGCGCGTTCCGTAGGCCATGCCCGAGGGCGAACCTGGGCTATCCTTCGCCGCGATGATCCGACGCACCCCGTTCGTCCTTCCGCTCCTCCTCGTCCTCGGCTGTTCGGGCGAGGGCCTGCCTCCGGCGCCCGCGCCGACCACGAGCCTGCCGGCCGCGTCGCCGTCCGCCGCGACGAGCGCCGCCGCCGCGGAAAAACCGGCACCGAAGGGCCCGGTCGCGCCGATTGCCAAGAAGGAGCCGCGCGTCACCGAGCTCCACGGCGTGAAGCTCGTCGACGACTATGCGTGGCTGAGCAAGAAGGACGCGCCCGAGGTGCTCGAGCACCTGCGCGCGGAGAACGCGTACAGCGAGGCCATGACCGCCGCGCTCACGCCGGTGAAGGACCGCATCTATGGCGAAATCCTCGGCCGCCTGCAGGAGACCGACGTGGAGGTCCCCTCCCGGGAGGGCGCGTATCTCTATTACACGCGCACCGAAAAAGGGAAACAATACCCCATTTACTGCCGCAAGGCCGTGAAGGGCGGGGACAAGGCGCCCGAGGAGATCGTGATCGATCCGAACGAGATCGCGAAGACCGAGAAATACGTGGGCCTCGGCCCGCTCGCGTTCTCCGAGGACGGCAATCTCCTCGCGTATGGCCTCGACACCACCGGCTTCCGGCAATTCGTGCTTCACGTGCGGGACCTCAAGACGGGCAAGGATCTCGCGGATCGGGCCGAGCGCGTCACGTCGGTCGTGTTCGCCAAGGATGGCAAGACGCTCTTTTATACGGTCGAGGATCCCGTCACGAAGCGCTCGCACAAGTTTTTCCGGCACAACCTCGGCGACGACGCGGCCAAGGATGCGCTGCTCTACGAGGAGAAGGACGAGCGGTTCCGCCTGCATTCGGCTCGTTCGAGCAGCAAGAAGCTCATCTTCGTCCAGTCGAACAGCCACACGACGAGCGAGGTCCGTTTCCTGCCCGCGGACAAACCCAGCGCGTCGCTCACGCTCGTCGAGCCGCGGGAGCAGGACCACGAGTACGACGTGGATCATCGCGGCGACGAACTCGTGATCCGCACGAACAGCCCCGCGAAGCCGGGCGATCCGAAATCGACGAACTACCGGCTCGTCGTGGCCAAGGTCTCATCCCCGGGGCGTGCGTCGTGGAAGGAGACGATTGCGCACCGCAAGAACGTGATGATCGAATTCGTCGAGCTCTTCTCGACGTTTGCCGTGGCCTTCGAGCGCGAGGACGGCCTGCGCCAGATCCGGGTGCTCGACCCGAAAAAGCTCTCCCTCGACGGCTCGCACCGGGTCACGCTGCCCGAGCCGATCTTCACGCTGCGGCAGGGGGACAACCGCGAGTTCGACGCGACGTTCTATCGATTCCGGTTCGAATCACCGACGACGCCTCCCACGGTGTACGATTACGAACCGAAGAAGCGCGCGCTCGTGCAGAAGAAGCGCGTGGAGGTCCCGAACTACGATCCCGGCCGGTACGAGTCGAAGCGGGTGCACGCGACGGCCAAGGACGGCACGAAGATCCCGGTTTCGCTGCTCTACAAAAAAGGGACGAACCCGGACGGGAAGAACCCGCTCTTCCTATATGCATACGGCTCGTACGGCTTCCCCATCTTCCCGATGTTCTCGGCGCAGGCGTTCTCGCTCGTGGATCGCGGCGTGGTCTGCGCGATCGCCCATATTCGCGGCGGCGGCGAGCTCGGCGAGATCTGGCACGACGCCGGGCGCATGAAGACGAAGATGAACACGTTCACCGATTTCGTGGACGCGACCGAGGGCCTCGTGCAAATGGGCTGGGCCGCGAAGGATCGCATCGCGATCCAGGGCGCGAGCGCGGGCGGTCTGCTCATGGGCGCGGTCCTGAACATGCGCCCGGATCTGTATCGCGCGGCGATCGCCGACGTGCCTTTCGTCGACGTGATCAACACGATGCTCGACGAATCCCTCCCGCTCACCGTCGAGGAATTCGAGGAGTGGGGCAATCCCAAGAAGAAGGACGAATTCGAATACATCGCCCGCTACAGCCCCTACGAGAACGTCGGGAAGAAGGCGTATCCGTCGATCCTCGTGAACACGTCGTACAACGACAGCCAGGTGATGTACTGGGAGCCCGCGAAATGGGTGGCGAAGCTCCGTGAAATCAAAACGGACCAGAACCAGCTCCTCCTGCGCATTCACCTCGATCCGGCCGGGCACGGGGGCAAATCAGGGCGTTACGAGCGAATGCAGGAGATGGCGTTCAAGTACGCGTGGCTGCTCGATAGGCTCGAGGTGAAGGACGGGAAATGACGACCGAGCCCCGCCTCGCCCTGATCGCCGCCGTCGCGGAGAATGGCGTCATCGGCGTCGACAACCGCCTGCCCTGGCGGCTTCCGGGCGACCTCGCCCACTTCAAGGCCACGACCATGGGCAAGCCCATTGTCATGGGCCGCAAGACCTGGGAGAGCATCGGGGCAAAACCCCTGCCTGGCCGCAAGAACCTGGTCGTCACGCGGAAGGACGATTATCGCGCGCCGGGAGCGGTGGTCTGCCACTCCTTTGCCGAGGCCATCGGACGGGCGCGCCTCTTTGCGGCGGAGGTCGGCGCCGGCGAGATCGTGGTCATTGGCGGGGAGGCCTTGTTTGCGGAGGCGCTCGCGCAGGCGGATCGGCTGTATCTGACGGAGGTCCACGCCCGGCCCGCGGGCGACGCCTTTTTTCCCGCATTCGACCGGGCAGAATGGCGGGAGATCACGCGCCGCGACGAACCGGAGCAGGGGACCACGTCCCCCGCGTACAGCATCCTGGTGCTGGACCGGAATCGTCCGGCCTCCTGACCTAGCGGTTCAGGCTTGGCGGGGCCGGGGCCGCGCTGCCTTGCGGGCCTTGCCGCGCTCCTGGATCGCCCACGCGATCCCGTCTTTCAGGCTGCGCACCGTGATCACGCCGTGCACCTCGACGCCCATGGTGATCAGCGTCTGCGCCACGTGGGGCTGGATCCCGGTGAAGACGGCCTTGGCGCCGATGAGCTTCACGGCGTGCGCCGTGCGCACGAGCGCCTCGGCGACCTGGGTGTCGATCGTCGTGATGCCCGTCACGTCGAGCAGCACCGTCTCGGCCGCCATGTTCACCACACCTTCGAGCAGCGTCTCCAGCACGACCTGCGCGCGCTTCTCGTCGATACGCCCGACGAGCGGCATTGCGAGCACGTCGTCGGCAATGGGAATGAGCGGCGCCGAGAGCTCCCGGAGCGCCTGCTCCTGCGCGTCGATGAGCTCCGCGCGCAGTTGCTCGTTCCGCGTTGCGTGCTCCTCCGCGCGCCGCCGATCCGTGACGTCGATCCCGACGGCCTGAAACGCCGCGACGTTGCCCGCTTCGTCGAGGATCGCGCGATCGATCCAGTTGAGCCATCGCACCTCGCCCCCAGGCGGCAGCACCCGGTGCTCGAGTTCGATGACTGGCTCGTTCGGCCCGAGTCGGGCGAGCACGTCGGCGATGAGGACCTGATCCTCCTCCGGGACGAGGGGCGCGAAACGGTGGCCGATGAGCTCTTCGCGCGTCTTGCTGAAGTAGCGGCAATACGCGTCGTTCACGAAGGAGAGCGTGCCATCCATGCTGAACCTGCAGATGAGCTCACGCTGGTCCTCCACCAGCGTCGCGTACATCTGCGTCTTCAACCACAGCTCCCGCTGGAGCTCCGCGTTGCGGCGCTGGAGCTCCGCCACCTGCGCTTCGAGCGAATCCGTGTCCTGGCTCATCCCCATCGACCCGTGGAACCGGTCGACGGTAGGGCAATACGCCGCGCCGAGGCAAGCGCGGCGTGAGGAAGATCCTGAAAGAGGTAGGGGAGACGTGTAGGGGGACGCCCGAATTACGCCGTCACGAGACGCTCGACCTCGCCATACGTCGCCGCGATGGCCTCGTCGATCTTGCCGGCCTCGGGGCCGCCGGCCTGCGCCATGTCGGGCCGGCCGCCGCCGCGCCCGCCCACGATCGCGGCCACGTTCTTGATCACGTCGCCGGCCTTCACGCGGCTCGTCGCGGCCTTCGAGACCATCACCGCGAGCTGCGCCTTGCCCGCGTCCACCGCGCCCACGAGCACGAGGCTCGACTCGCCGAGTTTGTCCCGGAGCTTTTCCGCGATCTCGCGCAGCGCCGCCGCCTGCGTGCCATCGGGCATGCGACGCGCGAGGACCTTGATGCCCGAGATATCGCGGGCCTCCGCGAGCATCGCGTCGATCCCGCCGCCCCCGCCGCCGCCGGGACCGCCGCCCTCGATGAGCCTGCGCTCGAGCTCGGCGACCTTCTTCTCGAGCTCGCGCTCGTGCGCCACGATCTTGCCGATCTTGTCCGAGAGATCGCCGCCCTGCGCCTTCGCGACCTGGCGCGCCTTCTGGATGTCGTCTTCGAGGCTCCGCACGTAGCCGAGCGCGTTCTTGCCCGTCGCCGCGAAGACGCGCCGCACGCCGGCCGCGACGCCGCCCTCGCCCGTGATCTTGAACAGGCCGATGTCGCCGAGCGCCCGCGCGTGCGTGCCGCCGCAGAGCTCGATCGAGTCCTGGGTCATCGTCAGCATGCGGACGACGTCGCCGTACTTCTCCTCGAAGATGGCGACGGCGCCGCGCTTGCGGGCCTCGTCGACGGGCAGGACCTCCGTGAGCACCGGCGCGTTCTCCAGGACCTTGCCGTTCACGAGGTCCTCGATGCGCTCGATCTCGTCGCGCGTGAGGGGCTTGTTGTGCGCGAAGTCGAACCGGAGCATGTCCGGCGCGACACGCGAGCCCTTCTGCTGCGCGTGCTCGCCGAGCACCGTGCGCAGGGCCCAGTGGAGCAGGTGCGTCGCGGAGTGGTTGCGCCGCGTGGCCGAGCGCGCCGCGGGATCGACGGTGAGCGTGACCTTCTGGCCCACGCTGACCTCGCCCGTCTCGATCACGCCCTCGTGCACCACGAGCCCCGTGAGCGGGCGCTGCGTGTCCGTGACGCGGATGCGGAGGTCGCCGGCCGTGATCACGCCGATGTCGCCGACCTGGCCGCCGCTCTCGGCGTAGAACGGCGTCTCCTTCACCACGACCTCGACGTGCGCGCCCGCGTTCGCCCGGTCGACGAGCGCGCGGGTGGGTTTGCCTTGGCCGTCTTTCTTTTCGACCGCGAGGATCGCGACGACCTCGCTCTCGCCCGCCTCGCGCTCGTAGCCGGTGAAGGCCACGGGCGAACCGAGTTTTTCCCGCGCCTGCCGGTACGCGGGGTCGAGGGCGGCCGTCGGATCGATCGGTCCGTCGGCCTCGTCCGCGCCCTTGATGATCTTGTTGGCGCCCTCGACATCCACGCCGTAGCCCTGCTCGCCGCAGATGACCTGCGTGAGATCCAGGGGGAAGCCGTACGTGGTGAAAAGATCCGCGGCCGCGGGCGCCGCGAGGGTCTTGTCGCCCTTCTCGCGCATCGTATCGAAGTGCTCGTCGAGGATCTTCATGCCGCGCTTCAACGTGGCGCGGAAGCGGACCTCCTCGTCCTCGGTGACACGCGCGATGAGCTCACGCCGGTCGCGGAGCTCGGGGTAGACGTCGCCCATGCGATCCACGACGAGCAGCGCGACCTCGTGGAGGAACGGCTTTTCGATCCCGAGCCGGTAGCCGTGCCGGATCGCGCGGCGCATGACGCGACGGAGCACGTACTCGCGCCGCTGCTTCTCGGGCATCACGCCCTCGGCCATGAGGAAGGCCGTGGTGCGGGCGTGGTCGGCGATGACGCGCAGCGAGATGTCGTCCGGCGCGAGGCTCGCCCCGTACGTCTTGCCCGCGATCTCGGCCGCGCGCTCGACGAGCGGGCGGAGCAGGTCGGTGTCGTAGTTCGACGTGACCCCTTGGAGCACGAACGAGATGCGCTCGAGGCCCATGCCCGTGTCGATGCTCGGCGCAGGCAGCGGCGTGACCGGCGCGTCCTTCTCCGCGCGGTCGTACTGCATGAAGACGAGGTTCCAGATCTCGGTCCAGCCCGAGCCGTCGAGCCGGGGCTCCTCGCCGAACCGCGAGAGGTCGACCTCGTCGCCCGTGAAGAAGTGGATCTCCGAGCAGGGGCCACACGGGCCGGTGTCGCCCATGGTCCAGAAGTTGTCCGCCATGCCGAGCCGGAGGATGCGATCGTCGCCGAAGCCCGTGACCTTGCGCCAGATCTCGGCCGCCTCCTCGTCCGCGGGGAAGTTGTTTTCGCCCTTGAACACGGTGACGACGAGCCGCTCCTTCGGGACGCCGTAGACCTTCGTGAGCAGCTCCCAGGCGCTCGTGATGGCCTCTTCCTTGAAGTAGTCGCCGAAGCTGAAGTTGCCGAGCATCTCGAAGAACGTGTGGTGGCGCGCGGTGACGCCGACGTTCTCGAGGTCGTTGTGCTTGCCGCTGATGCGGATGCACTTTTGGCTGCTCGCGGCGCGCGTGTACGGGCGGCGATCCTTGCCCGTGAAGACGTCCTTGAACGGCACCATCCCGGCGTTGACGAACATCAACGTGGGATCGTTCTGCGGGACGATCGGCGCGCTCGGGACGACCTCGTGGCCGCGGGAGGCGAAGAAATCGAGGAAGGTGCGGCGAATCTGATGGCTCGAGGCGGACATGGCGCCCGCCCATCTACCATGTTTCGCGCCTCAGAACATGATCCCGAGGTACCAGCGGAGCGTCTGCGCCGTCTCGGTCTCGAGCGTGGGCGCATTGCGGTTCTCCGGCGCGCTCTCGTAGCGGCCGATCTCGCCGGGCAGGTAGTCGAAGCCGCCGAGCGGGAAGAGCACGCCGTACTGGAGCATCGTGTAGAAGCCGCCCATCTGATCGGGCTTGTCGTTCAGCGTGCCGTCCTTCGCCTGGAAATACAGCGAGAAGTCGAGCTCGACGCCGAGGTCGCGCTTGTTGCCCGGCGTCTGAATGAACTCGCTCGCGCGGCTCCAGATGAGCGCCGCGCTGCCGCCGAGGCGCTGTCCGTTCGGGTCGCGCGCGAAGTCGTACTGCACGGAGGGGCGGAAGTAATACGCGCCCTGCACGCGGCTCATGATGTTGCGCCAGAGGATGAGATCGACGCGGTAGTCCGGGTGGAACCGGCCCGTCGAGAACGTCCGATCGGCCGTGAGCTGCCGATCGATCCGGCCCGATGGCGGCGCGAGACCCTCGACGTCGGGATCACCCGAAGCCCAGCCGAAGCCGAGGTCGATGCGGAGCTTGTCGTCGAGGAGGCGGATCTCGCTCTGCGACGCGACGATGAAGCTCCGCACGGTCCAGCCGGTGTCCTCGGCGTCGAGCGGGTTGCGCTCGACGGTGGTGCTGCCCGCGGGCTGGAGGTTGTCGATCGTGCCGTAGGTCATCGAGGCCTCGGCCTCGAAGCGGAACTTCTTGTAGAGGAACTGGAACCAGAGGTCTGGCGTGAAGAACTGCGCGCCGCGGCGTGCATAGCCGGCGCGGATGCCGGTTGCCGACTGGCCGAACGTGGCGCTCGTCGCGGCATCGGTGGTGTCGTTCGCGAGGACCTGGTTGCGGTACGCGAAGTAGATGCCGCCGTTGATGACCGGCAGCCCCTTGGCGAGGTCGAGCCGCGCGAGCTCGGGATCACGCTTGCGCGCGGCCATGAACACGTACTGGCTCACGTCGTCGAGCTGGCCGAGATCGTAGGGCTGGCCCTGCTGCTCGCGGAGCGCCGCGCTTGTCGGCCCCTCGCTGATGAAGTCCCACGCGCCGGCGAAGTAGAGGTCGTACTTCTTGATGCCGGTCACGAACATGATCCGGTCGACCGTGCTCTGGTAGTCCGAGTCGTAGCCGTTGCCCTCGTTGTTGAGGATGCCGAGGCCCCACTGGTTCGGCATGCGGCCGAAGCGGAGGAGGCCGACGGGCGTGACGTACTCGCCCCAGGCGCGCTTGACGATGATGCTGTCGACGGTGCTGGTTTGTCCCGCGACGGGCGCCCACGAGGTGGTCGCGAGCACGCCGAGCGGCGCGTAGCCGCCGCGCTCGCCCACGGTGTAGTTGCCGCCGACCGCGGGCGTGTTCCAGTAGCCCTCGGGGGTGGAGCCGAGGACGAAGTTGTCGAGGATGTCGATCTGCGAGAGGACCCGGAGGTTGTCGCTGATGTGCAGCTCCGGCGTGAGGCGGAAGCGCATGTTCGCGCCGGCCTGCGTGTTGTTCTCGCAAGCCGAGGTCGCCGTGGGATCGTCGCCGCAGAGGGGGACGGTCTGGACCGCGCCCGACGTGGGGTAGTAGGCGTTGTCGGGCGGCTGCGGCCAGAGCGCGCGATCGGGCAGCTCGCGACGGCCGAGCGCGAAGTGATGGAAGAGCTCGGCGCGCACGCGGAAGAGGCCGTGAATCTCCAGGCTTGGTCGCGCCTGTGACCACCAGTCCTCGGCGAAGACGTCGCTCGGTCGCACGCCGACATCGCCCGTCGGCGGAGGACGATCGGCGCCCTGGCGCGTGAGCGCGCGCGCGTCGCGATCCGGATCCGGCGTGGCAGCGACGGGCGCGGCAGGCTTCGGCGCAGGCGGGGTGGAGGTCTGCGACGCGGCTTCCGGCGCGGCTTGCGTCGACGTGCCTGCGCCCGTGCCGTTCGGAGGCACGAGCGGCTCGTCTGCGGGCGCGGGCGCGGGCGCGGGCGCAGGCGCAGGCGCAGGCGTGGTTTCTGCGGGCTTTGGCGGAGGCGGCGCCGCGGGCTGGGCGAGGGCGGACCCTGCCGCCGTGAGGCCGAAGGCGAGCGCCGCGAGGGATGCTGCCGTTCTCGTTCCCGATCCGTACGAGGAGCCTAGGTACCGCGACGAAATTCGCATGGCGCGTTTGCTGCGTGTGTCGCGCCGGACGGGGCCCCGCCTTGGAATCCGCGTGCCGCGCGCTTTGGGTGTCGTAACGAGGTTCGTCTCGCCGTGCCCGCGCACGGCTCGTCCGGGCGCTCGGGCAGGGGCGATGTCTCACGCCGAGCGGGTGTGGTCAACGTGGATCGATGTTGGCCGCGTGGCCAAGGGACAGGTTCCGAGGTCCCTCGGGGAAAACCCGGCCCGGCCCCTCGGGCCGCGGACGGCCCCGCCGCGAACGTGCTTTTCGCGGGGCCGGAGCGGCCGGCCGAGCGTCAGCCGGCCGGCGAATCGCGTCCAGTACGGCCAGAACGGCCCGAAATTTCACCCGAATCCAGGATCCCCGTTGCGGCGCTCGGGACGGTCTTCTATTCCTGCAATTCTCGTGTACCGCCGTTCCCAACGTGCCGGTTTGCCGTCCGCGCCAAGAGGGTTGATGAGAACGCGACTATCGCCAAGGCTGCTGACTCTTCTGGGACTTCTCTCCGTCTCGCTCGTCCCGACTGCTGCGCTGTCCCAGGAGAGCGCCGCGAGCGGCGCGAAGGAGGGAGAGTTCTCCGTCCAGCGGTTCGAACCCGTGCCGGGGTCGAAGAACTACCTCACGGTCGCGGGGGCTCGCATGGACGCCGCGATGGGCTTCACCGCGGGCCTGATGGTGAACTACGCGAACAAGCCGTTCGTGGTGAAGAGCTGTAGGGCGCAGGCCGACTGCAGCGCGCCGAACGCCGCGACGCAGGATGTCGCGGTCATCAGCGACATGTTCACCGCCGATGTGCTCGCGTCGCTGACGCCGGTGCCGGTCGTGCAGATCGGCCTGCGCCTGCCCGTGATGTACGTGAGCGGCTCGGGCATCAACCTCGACACGGGCGGGCCCGATCCGAACGGCCTCAAGGCGTTTGGCGTGGGTGACGCGACGCTCGAAGGCAAGTTCCGCTTCTTCGGTGATCCGAAGACGAGCGCCGTGGTGCTCGGCGGCGCCGTCGACGTGTCGGCGCCACTCGGCACGATCACCGCGAAGGACAAGTACATCGGCAACAGCACGCCGATCACCGCGGGCGGCCGGCTGATCTTCGACGGCTCGTTCGGCGGGGTCTCGTTCGGCCTGAACCTGCGCGGCGTCTACCGCCCCGAGGCGCGCCTCGGCTCGACGACGGTGGGTCCCTTCGAGTTCCGCTACGGCGCCGCGCTCGGCTATCGCGTGAGCCCGACGGTCCGCGTGTTCGCCGAGGGCTTCGGCGGCACGAAGTTCAGCTCGCAGAACGGGACGAACTCGCTCGAGGTCGACGGCGCCCTCCAGATCACGCCGCTCAGCGTCCCGCTCGCCTTCACGCTCGGCGGCGGCGGCGGCGTGCTGCAAGGCGTGGGCGTGCCGCTCTTCCGCGCGCTCGGCGGCATCGCGTTCGTCGCCGAGGTCGGCGACGAGGATGGCGACGGCATCAACGACAAGGACGACAAGTGTCCGTCGATCGCCGAGGACAAGGACGAATTCGAGGACGACGACGGCTGCCTGGAAGACGACAACGACCAGGACAAGGTCATCGACGTCAACGACAAGTGCCCGCTCAAGCCGGAGACGATCAACGGCCTGAAGGACGACGACGGCTGCCCCGACGAGCTGCCCGACAAGGACAAGGACGGCATCGGGGACGCGGACGACAAGTGCCCGGACGACTTCGGCAAGATGCGCGTGAAGGAGTTCTACGGCTGCCCGGACAAGGATCAGGACGGCGTCGCCGACAAGGCCGACGGTTGCCCCGATCAGCCGGAAGACACGGACGGCTTCTCCGACACCGACGGCTGCCCGGATCCGGACAACGACGGCGACAAGATCAACGACGATCTCGACGAGTGCATCGACACGCCCGAGGTCTACAACGGCTTCAAGGACGAGGACGGCTGCCCCGACGAGTCGCCGGACTCGGACAAGGACGGCATCCCGGACGACAAGGACAAGTGCCCGAAGCAGCCCGAGAACCTGAACGGCTTCGAGGACACGGACGGCTGCCCGGACAAGGGCCCGGCGCTCGTCACGATCACGGAGGACGACATCAAGATCCTCCAGCGCGTCGAGTTCGCGACGAACAGCGACAAGATCCAGGGCGCGACGAGCTTCGCCGTGCTCAACGCGGTCTCGAGCGTGCTCGAGATCCACAAGGAGATCTTCCTCGTGGAGGTCGCGGGTCACACGGACAACGTCGGCAAGACGGAGGAGAACCGGGCGCTGTCGCAGAAGCGCGCGGAGGCCGTGGTCAAGTACCTGATCGACAAGGGCGTCGACAAGGCGCGGCTCCAGGCGAAGGGCTACGGCCCGGATAAGCCGATCGCCGACAACAAGCAGGCCGCTGGCCGCCAGAAGAACCGCCGCGTCGAGTTCAACATCCTGAAGTCGGCGAAGAAGGCACAGGCGGCCCCCCCGCCCTGAGCCGGCTCGATGGAGGAGCGGGGCGACGACGTCTTCGCCTCGCTCCTCGCCCCTCCCTCCTCCCTCGCGATCCAATCTCCAAAAGGAACCAAATCCCGGGTCGGGTGTCCTGGTAGAGTCTTCTCGACAGGATCGGGGGCGCGCCTGTGTCTCCGCATTCCTTTTCGATGTGGAGGCACCCCAGGATGTCCTCGAACCGCGTTCGTCCGCGCCTCGCCCTCGTGGTGCTGGCGTTTTTCGCCCTGGTTTGTCCGGGGCTGCTCACCGCATGTCGTGAACCGGAGCGCCCGCTCCTGCCACGATCCCAGACCTGGGCCGAGCTCAGGACGGTCCGTCGCGACGTGCTCGTCGCGCCGCCCGGTGAGCCGGAACGCCCACCGTACCCACGAGAACGGCTCGTGGACGGCGAGGTGGTGCGGGTGCAGCAAAACGGGCTCGCGTGGCTCCGGCGGGACGGAGGCGCGACGCTGCTCGTCCGCGGGCCCGCTGAGCTCGTCGTCCACGCCGATGTGATCGACATCAAGCACGGGCGCGTCTTCGTGGATACGCCTGCGACGATCACGACCGAGCTCAAGACGCCGACCGGGCCGCTGCACCTCGCGCACGTGCGCGCGAGCATCGATGTGGCCCAGAAGGACGGCGCGTCGGACGTGTATGTGCTCGCCGGCGAGGTGCGCACGGACGGTTCGGCGCGCGCGACGGCCGGCGAGCGGCTCACGCTCGAGCCGCACAAGGGTGAGCCCACGGCGAAGACGTCGCCGGTGCTGACGTGGGAGGACTGGACGGGCGGCCTCGCGACAACGGATCGTTCGGCCGAACCTTCGCCGTACGGCGTGGGCACGGTGGGCGCGCGTCGGCCGGGTGAGCAAGGCGCGCCGCGCTTCCCGCTCGCGATCCAGAGGCTCGACGTGCGCGTGTCGATCCAGGACGACTTCGCGATCACCGAGGTCGACGAGCTTTTCTTCAACCCGAGCTCGGCGACGGTCGAAGGTGTGTACCGCTTCCGCACGCCCGCGGGCGCGACGCTGCACAAGTTCGGCGTGGATCGCGACGGCGTGGTGTTCTGGGGGTACGTCAAGGAGAAGCAGGCCGCCGCGGCGCAGTACCAGGCGAACGTCTACGAGGGCAGCAAGGAAGATCCGGCGCTGCTCGAGTGGGAGGCGCCGGGCGTGTACAAGGCGCGGCTCTACCCGATTTTGCCCGGACAATCGCGGCGCGTCGTGGTGCGGTACGCCGAGTGGCTCGGGCGCACGGGGGCGCGCGGAGAGCGACGGCTCTACGTGTACCCGATGGCGGCCGAGGGCGCCGAGGGGTCCTTGCCGCACATCGAGGAGCTGACGGCGACGATCGATCTCGCGCGGGCCGGCGCGCGCGAGGTGCGCACGGGCATGAGCGGCGTGCGCGAGGGCGGGACGATCAGGGTGCGCGCGCAGGACTTCGTGCCGAGGGCCGATCTCGCGATCGAGCTCTTCGACGACGGCCTCGTCGCGCCGCGCGGCTACACGGCGCCGCACACGATGGATCTCGAGACAGTGCAGCCTTCGGAGCGCGCGCACGCGATGGAACGCGCGAAGACGGAGGCCGACTACGTGATCGTGCCGGTGCGATCCGCCGACGTTCCGATCGCGAAGGGCGGGCTCGATCTGGCGATCGTGATCGACACGTCGGCCGCGACGGACGCGCCCTCGCTCGCGATCGCGCGGGCGACGACGGCGGCCTTGCTCGCGCACCTCGGCAAGGACGATCGGGTGGGCGTATTCGGCGGGGATACGTCGCTCGTGCCGGTCGTGCCGGGCAAGGACGGGCTCGCGCCGATCGACGAGGCGGGGCGGCGCGAGGTGCTCGCGCGGATGTCGCGGATCGAGCGAGGCGGCGCGACGGATCTCGGGGCGATGTTGAGCCAGGCCGCGGCGCTGCTCGATCCTTCGCGGCGTGGCGCGGTGGTGTACGTCGGCGACGGCGCGCCCACGGTCGGCGAGCTCCGGCTGCAGGAACTGCGGGATCGGATGGCGAAGCTGCCGCGGCCGGTGCGGATGTTCGGCGTGGGCGTGGGCGACGACGCGGACATGGCGCTTCTCGAAGGTCTCGCGCGGGGCGGTTTCGCCGAGCGCGTGGCCGACGCGAACGCCGCGGCGCGCGTGGCGCTTCGCTTGCTCGAGCATGCCGAGCGGCCGGTTTGGCTGGGCGCGCAGGTGGATCTCGGGCCCACGGTGGAGCGGATTTTCCCGCGAGATCTCGGCGCGCTCGTGGCGGACGAGAGCATCGCGGTGATCGGCCGCGTGACGGCTGCGGGTTTGCCGACGTCGGTGGCGCTGACGGGGCCTGCAGGTACGGTCCGGACAAACCTTCAGGTGACGCGGATCGAGGACGAGGGGGATCTGCGGCGTCGCTGGGCGGAAGGGCGCCTCCTGCAGATGATGGTCGAGGCGACGGGGCGCGCGGCGATGGTCGATCTCGGATCGCGTCACGCGATCATCACGCCGGTCACGTCGCTCTACGTGCCGACGAAGAACGAGATGACGCCGGAGGAGCGCGCCGAGCTCGAGCGCAAGAAGGGCATGGCGCGGAGCCTCGTGGAGACGAAGCGCCGGATGATGTGGACGCCGATCATCAAGGCGGACGTCGACGACGAAGAAGAAGAGGCGAACGGAGTCGCGGCCGCGGAGGTCGCTGCCGCGCCGAACGGCGACAACAAGGAAGGTGGTACGGGCACGCGGGCGAAGGGCGAAGAAGGCTCCATGGGCAGCGGCCCGGTTCGCTCGTCGGGCAACCGCTACGGCGTGCAAGGGCCCGCGGACAACGCCGATCCGCACATCGCGCGGCAACAAGCGCTGCGCGACGCGGCCGAGTTCGGGATGATCGGCATGCTGAATACGGGCGCGGGCGGCGATCCGAACGCGCCCACGGCGCCGTGGGGCCGCGACGATTCGCTCGGGAGTGATGGTCTCGCCGCGAATGGCAACCAGTGGGGCAGCACGATCGGCGACGCGTACGGCGCCGGCGGCCTCGGGCTCTCGGGCCTTGCTGAAGGCGGCGGCGGACGAGGCGAAGGCATCGGGCTCGGTTCCATCGGGACGATCGGGCAAGGCGCGGGCACGGGCACGGGGCAAGGGTTCGGCTCGGGGCACGGGCGGCTCGGCGGCACGCACAAGAGCGCGCCGCCGAAGATCATGGAGGCCCCGATCGCGATGCCGAGCGCCGCGGCGACGGCCTCGCCGGCGGCGCCTCCGCGTCCACCGCAGGCCGCGCCGTCGCTGCCGCAGGGGTTCACGAAGCAGTCGAACGCTCCGGGGGATCCGCTCGCGGGCGGGGACCTGAGTGGCAAGGCGTCCGCAGGCGAGGACAAGCCCGACGAGGCCCAGAAGCCCACGGACAAAGCCAAGCGCGTCGCCGGATCGACGGGCACGACGATCGTGGTGCACGTGGGCGACGTGCCGCATCAGGCGTCGCCGTGCAGCGGCGCCGCGCTCGTGCCGTTCGAGGAGCGCGTGGGCCTGTGGCGCGAGCGGTTCGGTCGCGTCGCGGGGAACGCGCAGGGCGTGCGCTCGGTTTATCGCGCCGCGCTCTCCGCGTGCGAGGCGCCGACGTGGCGCGAGAGGTCGAAGCTCGTGTCGCTCATGCTCGACGCGATGCCGTCGATCGCCGCGAAGGTGACGCTCTGGCGCGTGATGTTCACGGACCTCGGCGTGGCCGACGCGCTCTACCGCGGGATCCTCGCGCGCGTGCGCACCGCGCAGGAGATGCGCGAGCTTCACGCCGCGCTCGGCCTGAAGTCGATGGATCCGGGCCTGCTCGAGAAGCTCATCAAGGACACGAAGTCGCCCGACGAGCGGGTGAAGAAGCTGCGGGAGCTCGTGGCGCAGTGGCCGGACGATTTCGCGCTCGCGCTGCGGCTGCTCGACATGCTGGAGGACGCGTCGGACGACGCGGGCGCGCGTGAGCTCGGCCGGACGCTCAGGTCGAGGCCCGACGCGGACGCGCGGGTGCGGACCGCGGTCGGCGAGCTGTACTTGCGCCGCGCAGCGAAGGAGACCGACGCGGGCAAGAAGGCCGCGTACGAGGCCGAGGCGCGAAGGTCGTTCGGCGAGATCGTGGAGTTTGCCCCCGACGATCCGGTCGCGCGGCGCAGGCTCGGCGATCTTTTGAGGGCCCACGGTTGGTACGCGGACGCGGCGCGGCAGTACGAGACGCTGGCGCGGCTCGCGCCCGACGACACGAGCGTCTCGCTGCTGCTCGCGGCGGCCGCCGAGGGCATGGGCAAGCTCGAAGAGGCCATCAAGTGGACCGAGAAGGGCGGCGCAGCGGGCGCGCCCGACGCGGAGCAGAGCCCGGCCGTGACGGCGCGCGCGTTCGCCGCGACGTACCTCGCGTGGGGCCGTCTCCTCGCGCAGAAGAACGGCAAGAAGGACGAGGAACAGACGCTGCGCGCGCGGCTCCTGCGGGTGATCTCGACCGAACGCGCGGCCGGCAAGGCGCCGCGCGGGGCGCGCGTGTTGCTGACGTGGTCGCACCCCGAGTTCCATCCGTCGCTCTGGACGAACGGGCTCGGCACGCAGATGCCGGCACCCGAGGGCGACGTGACGCTGGGGATCGCGCAGGCGCTCCTCCCGATGCGTCCGGACGCACGCGTGGAGGTGCGGCTCGAAGGCGAGGACGTGGAGCATGCCGCGCGCCTCGGCGCGGAAGCGATCCTGACGATCGTGTTCGACGAGGGGGAGGACGGCGAGACCATCGTGAAGCAAACGATCCGCTTCGCGCGCGGCGGCAAGCCGGTGCGGGCGTTCGCCATCTCGAAGGGTGAGGCCCGGGAGGTCGAGCCGTGAGCGACGAGCGACGAGAAGAGCAAGACGTGAAGGGCACGCCCTCCGAGGAAGCGACCCTGGCGGCCGGAGAGGCATCCGTTCGTCCCGAAGAACCCACGACCAGCGCGGAGGAAAACGCGAGCGCGAGCGAAAGCGGAGACGAAAGCGCGAGCGCAGGCGGCAGCGGAAGCGGAGGCGGTAGCGACAGCGGTGGCGGAGGCGGGAGCGACGGCGGAAGCGACGACGACGATGATGACGACGATGGCGACGACGAGCCGGCGGCCGCCGTGCCCGAGCCTCCGCGCGTGAACGAGCGCCGTATCGTCGTGGTCACGCGTGGCGACAAACTCGACACGGCCGAATGGCTACCCGTGAGTGATCCGCGCGCGCAGGAGCAGATCCGGCGGACGCCATCGACGCCCCTGCCGCCCGAAGGCGGGACCATCCCGCCCGCGCTCTTCGCGATCGTGAGCTCGATCGTGGTCATCCTCGTGACCGTCATGCTCCTGCGCGGGCAAGGCGAACGGAAGCCGAGCCAGCCGCTCGTGCCGACCGTGGCCGATCTGCAGGCGGTGCACGCGTCGGTAACCGCCGCGGGCGTGCCCGTGCACAAGACGCGGCGGCTTTCCGAGGGGGATGTCGTCAAGACCGACGCCGACGGTCGGGCGCGCCTGCGCCTCGACGACGGCACGGGCCTCGTGCTGGATCGATCGACGAGCCTGCGCATCACGCAGAAGGGCGTGGCGCTCGAGCACGGGCGCATCTTCGTGCAGGGTGCGCTCGGCGCGCGGACCGAGATCGAGCTCGGCGAGGCCACGGGCATCGTGAGCGGCGCGAACACCGGCATCGAGCGCTCGCGCGAGCGCCCCTCGAGCGCGAAGCTCTACGCGGCGACCGAGGAGATCACGGTGCGCGCGGGCGGCGCCGAGAAGACGGTGCGCGCGGGCGAGACGGCCACGGTGGACGGCAGCAAGGTCGAGGTCGCGCCCGAGCGCGGCTACGACGACTGGACGGGCGGCATGGCCGCGCCGTGGGGCGCGAAGGGCGCGCCGCGCAGGGCCGTCGGTGAGCTCTGGGGTCGGCCGGAGGGTCGGCAGGACAACCCCGGCGACGCCGGCTCGCCGCTCACGATCCGCGCGCACGACGTCGAGGCGACGGTCGCGCGCGAGCTCGCCGAGACCGAGGTGCGGACGACGTTCTTCAACGCCGGCAGCACGTACGTGACCGGCGACTATCGCCTGGCGATCCCGCCGGGCGCGATCGTGGCGCGGTTCGCCTCGGTCCGCATTGGCAACCCGAACGAGGGACACATCGCGCTCGCCACGCGTGATCTACGCGGCCCCGGGAGCGGAAGCTCGAGCGGCGAGGTGCTCGAGTGGGCCGGCGAAGGCTGGGTCCGCGCGACGATTCCGAGCATCTCGCCCGGCGCGACGGTGCAGGTGATCGTCCGGTACGTCGAGTGGCTCTCGCCGCGGCCGAAGGGCGATGGGACCTGGGTCGTGCAGTACCGCTATCCGATGGTCTCGGATGCCGCGCCCCCGCTCATCGGCGAGTTCTCCGCGAAGATCGACGCGACGCAGTCGAGCCCGAAGTCGATCGGCGCGGGACTCGGCGCGCGCGTGACGGGCAGCACCGTCGAGCTGCGGCGGCCCGATTATCGGCCGACCGCGGACCTCGTGGTGGACGTGGCGATCGAGCCTTCGTCGTCGCCCGCGCGGCTCTTCGTGGCGCCGCCGTTCGAGGGCGACGACGATGAT
Organism: Polyangium jinanense; assembly: GCF_028435265.1. Taxonomy (GTDB): domain Bacteria; phylum Myxococcota_A; class Polyangia; order Polyangiales; family Polyangiaceae; genus Polyangium; species Polyangium jinanense. The sequence goes on from NZ_JAGTJK010000008.1 coordinate 270,537, forward strand.
CCGGCTTCGACGATCCTCGTGCGCACCGAGGTGCCCGAGGCGCGCGCCGAGGACGGGGTGACGCTCGCGCTCGTGCTCGACGTCTCGTCGAGCGTGGAGCCGGCGCTGCTCGACGCGGAGCGCGCGCTCGTCGACGCGGTGCTCTCGGGCCTGGGAGCGCGGGACAAGGTGGTCGTGCTGGCCGCCGATCAAACGGTGCGTCCGATCGGACCGCCCACGATCGGGCCGGTGGACGAGGCGCGCCGCAAGGCGATCCGCGAGGCGCTCGGGCAGATCTCGACGGGCGGTGCGACGGATCTCGGCCGTGCCCTCGAAGTCGGCGCGGACGCGCTGCCGGTCGACGCGCCCGCCGGCATGGTGATCTACGTGGGCGACGGCTGGCCGACCGTTGGAGATCCAACGGTCGATCGAATCCAGGCGCGGCTCGCGCGCCGACAGGGTGGGGCGCCGCGCCTCGGCGCTGTGGGCGTCGGGCCGCTCGTGAACCGTTTCGCCCTCGCGAGCCTGGTGCGCGGCTCGGGGCCGCTGCTCGAGATCGCGGACACGACGGACGCCGCGCGTGTCGCGACCGAGCTCATCGCCGAGGCGCTGCAGCCCGCGGTGGCGGGCGTCGAGATCGTGTTCGGGACCGAGGTCGATCGCATCTACCCGCGCTCGGCGCGGGCGATCACGGCCGGCGAGACGGTCTTCGCGGTGGGCCGCGTGCGGGGCGATCCGCCTCGCTCGATCACGCTGCGCTACCGCGACGCGCGCGGCGTGCACGAGGAGAAGCGGCCCGTCGTCGTGGAGCGCGCGTTCCGCGAGCAGGACGTGGCCCGGCGCTGGGCCGCGGCGCGTGTCGAGGAGATCGCGCTGAAGGGCAAGGGGCGGGAGGCCGCGACCGACGTGGCCTTGCGCGCCGGCCTGCTCACGCCGTGGACCGGCTTCGTGATCGGCGGCCCGCGCGTCTACACGCCGACGCTCTTGCAGACGCGCATCCTCGATCTCTCGGCCGGGCCCGAGTCCGGCTTCTCCGCGGCGTTCGCCACGCCGCGCGCGGCGGCCGGGACGCTGATGAACGTCCCGCAGGAGACCGAGTCGGCCGAGGACAAGGACGACGAGGCCGCCTACAAGGCCGCGGTGGCCGAGGCCGCAGCGAGGCTGCTCGACGAGGCCGGCCCCTCGGTGCGGGCGTGCCGCGACTCGCGCGCGGCGCTCCGGCCCGAGCTCTCGGGCAAGCTCGAAGTGAACTTCTCGATCGACGGCGACGGCCGCGCCGAGAAGGTCCGCGTGAAGGGCGTGTCAGGCGCGGACGACGACGCGCTCGACCGCTGCGTCGAGGTCGTGGTGCGTGGGATGATCTTCCCTGCGAGCGGGCTCACCGTGTCGATCGACGTGACGCGCACGCTCGGCTTGCCGCCGCCGCGCGCGACGCTGCGGGGCCGCAAGTGCTCGCCGACCTCGTTCCTGCCGCTGCCGCTCCGCCGCGGCGTGTGGCGCGAGCGGCTCGACCGCGGCCAGGCCGACGTGGTGTACGTCGAAGCGAAGCAGTCGTGCGAGCTGCCCACGTGGACCGATCGTCGTGCGCTGCTCGAGCTCATCCTCGTGAATGAGCCGAACGGCCTTGCGCGCGTGGGCGTCGCCGGGAAGCTCGAGCTGCTCGGCGAGAGTGACGCGGCCGCGCTGCTGCGGCGCGAAGCGATCCGTCGCGCGCAGAGCCCCGAGGAGCTCTTTGCCATCAAGCGCGAGCTCGTGGGCAGTGAGCGCTACCCCGTGGGCACGTTCCGCAAGCAGTACCGCGCGGCGAACGATGACAAGGGGCGGCTCGCGGTCGTGCGCCGTTTCCTCGGGATCGCGCCGCACGATGCGCGGCTTCGGCGCCGGCTCTTCGCGCTGCTCGAAGCGCTCGACATGAAGGCCGAGCTCTCCGAGGAGATCCGCCGCGCCCGCCGCGATCCCTTCGCGGATGCGGGCCTGCTCGCGGACGCGGCGTCCGCGCTCCTGCGCATCGGCGACGAGGCGGAGGCGCGCCGGACGTTCGGCGAGCTCTCCGAGCGCGCCCCGCGGGACCCGTGGGCACGCGCCTTCCTCGGCGATCGCCTGCGCAACGAGGGTTTTTTCGACGACGCGTCGCTCGCCTACGCCGTGCTCGAAGAGCTCGTCCCCGAGGAGCCCGCGGCCGTCATTCGTTTTGCGCTCGCGCATGCGGGCGCGGGCCGGCTCGACATCGCGCACCGCATGCTCGCGCGTGTCACGCAGACGGGCGGTCGCGCGGGTGACGAGACGCTCGGCAGGCTCGCGGGCTACCTCGCGCACGTCCTGCTCGCCGAGGGCCGTGGTCGCCAAGGGCTCGCGGAGTCGGACACGGATCGCCTCGCGCGGGCCTCGCTCGAGCTCCCGTATCCGAACGCGGCCGTGGTCGCGCTCGTCCGCGCGCCTGCGGGCGCCCTCGCCCTCGACGTGAAGCTCCTGCGCGACAAGGCCGCCGACCCCCTCGGCCCCGACGTCGTCGCGGCGGGCGTGGGCCTCTACGCGCTCCGTTTTGGCCTCGCGGAGAAATCGCCGATCTCCTTGCAGCTCGCGCGCCCCGAAGAGCTCGCGCCCGCGCGCGCCACGAAGGTTCGCGTCGATGCGCTCGTGCCCGACGGCGACGGCAAGCCGCCGAAGCTCGTTTCAATCGACGTCGAGCTCCCGCCGACCGGCAAGCCCGTGACACTCCGCTGGACGGGCAGCGCGTTCACGTCTGGCTGATCGATGCGTCGAACGGCGGCGGATCCTGGGGTCCGCCGCTTGACGTCGCTGCCTCGGATCGGTTGTACTTTTCCACCTGGACGTTCCGAAGCGAACGTATCTCCTCAAAAACCCAAATCATTTCGGTGAATTCACCCTGCCCGGCCGGGGCCTCCGTGGCGCCGGGGCGGCGGCGTACGCCGGATGATTTGTGCCCCAACAGTCTCGAAGGCGGGGTTCGTCCCCGGAGGCTTCTCGTATGTCGAATCGATCGATCGCGCGTGCCGCGCACCTCGTGGTGCTCGCGCTCGCGCTCGCCCTCGTGGCCCTCGTGCCACGCGCCGCGCGCGCGGCGACGAATGTCACGGGCGGCAACGTCATCAACCAGACGTGGACCCCTGCAGGCAGCCCGTACATCGTCTCGGGCGACGTCACCGTGCCTGAAGGCGCGTTCTTGACCATCCAGGCCGGCACCGTCGTGCAGTTCGCGAACGGCGACGCCCAGGCCGCGGGCCTCGACTCGGCGCGCACCGAGATCACCGCCAAGGGCCAGCTCAACGTGAACGGCACGGCGGCGAGCCCCGTGACCTTCGCGGCGCAGAGCGGCTCGGGCGCGGGCATCTGGTACGGCATCGTCGTCGAGTCGACGGGCGTCGCGACGATCGCCAACGCGACGATGACGAACGCGAGTTACGCGATTCGATCGAGCGCGACGGCCATGGGCCTCGCGGTCTCGAACACGGTCATCAACAGCTCGACGTACGGCGCCTACCTCGAAGCCGGGACGCCGACGCTCACGAATGTCGAGGCGAACGGCGGCTCGTACGGCTTCTACGTCACGGGCGCGACGTCCGCGACCGTCTCGGGTTGCGCGGCGAAGAACAACTCGAGCGCGGGCATCTACGTGGTGCCGTCGAGCGGGACGACGACGAACAGCTTCGCGGGCTGCCTGGTGCAGGGGAGCGGCACGTACGGTGTGCGCACGGGCGCGAGCTCCGGTGCGACGTCGACGGTGAACGTCACGGACAGCACGCTCCACGGCAACGGCACGTACGGCGTGTACGTGTTCGCGGCGACGGGCGGCTCGACGACGGTGAACGTGAAGAGCTCCAACGTGACGGGCCTGGCGTCGAGCCCGCAGCAGTACGGCATCTACCGTGTGACGGCCAACGGCACGACGGCAGTGACGACGACGTACTCGAACGTGTGGGGCAGCTCGAGCGCCGACTACAGCAGCGCGGCGGCGGGTACGGGGTGTTTTTCGGCAAACCCGCTGTACGTGTCGGTCCCGACGAACATGCGGCTGACGTCGAACTCGCCGTCACGCTTCGCGGGTGACGCGGGCGGTGATCTCGGGCCGCTCGACTACACGAACGACGCGACGCCCGGCTACCACGGGACGTTGTGGGTCAACACGACGCTGACCCTCGCGGGGTCGCCGTACACGCTCGCGGGCGACATGACGGTGGGACCGAGCGCGAAGCTCACGATCGAGCCTGGCGTGGTGGTGAACTTCTCGAACGGCGACCTCATGGGGTCGGGCGACGACACGGCGCGCGGCGAGATCCGGGTGAACGGCACGCTGGACGCGCTCGGCACGAGTGCTTCGCCGATCACGCTGCGCGCGACGACGGTGGGCACGGGCAACTGGTACGGCGTCGTGGTCCCGTCGACGTCGAAGGGCGCGACGCTGACGAACGTGAACCTGCAGTACGGCTCGTACGCGGTGCGCTCCGCGGCCAACGGCTCGCTTCTTTCGCTCACGAACGTGGCGAGCGACTCGTCGACGTACGGCGTCTACCTCGAAGCCGGCACGCCGACGCTCACCAACGTCACCGCGAACAACGGCTCGTACGGCTTCTACGTCACGGGCGCGACGTCCGCGACCGTCTCGGGTTGCACGTCGAAGAACAACACGAGCGCGGGCATCTACGTGGTGCCGTCGAGCGGGATCACGACGAACAGCTTCACGGGCTGCCTGGTGCAGGGGAGCGGCACGTACGGCGTGCGCACGGGCGCGAGCTCCGGTGCGACGTCGACGGTGAACATCACGGACAGCACGCTCCACGGCAACGGCACGTACGGCGTGTACGTGTTCGCGGCGACGGGCGGCTCGACGACGGTGAACGTGAAGAGTTCCAACGTGACGGGCCTGGCGTCGAGCCCGCAGCAGTACGGCATCTACCGTGTGACGGCCAACGGCACGACGGCGGTGACGACGACGTACTCGAACGTGTGGGGCAGTTCGAGCGCCGACTACAGCAGCGCGGCGGCGGGTACGGGGTGTTTTTCGGCAAACCCGCTGTACGTGTCGGTCCCGACGAACATGCGGCTGACGTCGAACTCGCCGTCGCGCTTCGCGGGTGACGCGGGCGGTGATCTCGGGCCGCTCGACTACACGAACGACGCGACGCCCGGCTACCACGGGACGTTGTGGGTCAACACGACGCTCACGCTGGCGGGTTCGCCCTACACGATCGCGGGCGACATGACGGTGGGACCGAGCGCGAAGCTCACGATCGAGCCTGGCGTGGTGGTGAACTTCTCGAACGGCGACCTCATGGGGTCGGGCGACGACACGGCGCGCGGCGAGATCCGGGTGAACGGCACGCTGGACGCGCTCGGCACGAGTGCTTCGCCGATCACGCTGCGCGCGACGACGGTGGGCACGGGCAACTGGTACGGCGTCGTGGTCCCGTCGACGTCGAAGGGCGCGACGCTGACGAACGTGAACCTGTTGTACGCATCGTACGCGGTGCGCTCGGCGGCCAACGGCTCGCTCCTCTCGCTCACGAACGTGGCGAGCGACGCGTCGACGTACGGCGTCTACCTCGAAGCCGGCACGCCGACGCTGAAGAACGTCACGGCGAACAACGGCTCGTACGGCATGTACGTGACGGGCACCGCCGCGCCCACGGTGCAGGGGTTGACCCTCAAAGGGAACTCGACCTTGGGCCTGTATTTCGTGCCGAATAGCGGCAATTCGATCACGACGGTCGAGAACGCCCTCATTCGCTCGAGCGGCACGTACGGCGTGCGCACGGGCGCGTCGAGCGGCGCGGCCGGCACGCTCAACCTGACGAACGCGACGATCCACGGCAACGGCACCTACGGCGTGTACGTCTTCGCGGCGACCGGCGGCTCCATGTCCGTCAACATCAAGAACGCCATCATCACGAGTCTGGCGTCGAGCCCGCAGCAGTACGGCGTCTACCGCGTGACCGCCAACGGCACGACGGCGGCGAACATCACGTACTCCAACGTCTGGGGCAACACGAGCAGCAACTATTCCAGCGCCGCCGCGGGTACGGGCTGCATCTCGCAGAACCCGAACTTCGTCAACGCGCCGACGGACCTCAAGCTCGCGTCCGGGAGCGTGTGCATCGACGCGGGCACGCCGATGGGCGCGCCGAACTCGGACATCGAAGGCAAGATCCGCCCGATCGACGGCGACGGGATCAACGGCGCCGCGTACGACATGGGCGCCTACGAGTACGCGCCGGCCTTCTTCTGCGGCGACGGCGTGACGAACAGCGGCGAGATCTGCGACGACGGCGTGCAGAACGGCCAGTACGGCTACTGCAAGGCCGATTGCTCCGGGCCCGGCCCGCGTTGCGGTGACGGCATGGTCAACGGCCCCGAGCAGTGCGACGATGCGAACGCATCGAACACGGACGCCTGCTTGACCACGTGCGTCACGGCCTCGTGCGGCGACGGGTTCGTGCAGGCGGGTGTCGAGCAGTGCGATGACGGCAACACGTCGAACGGCGACGCATGCCTCGCGATGTGCGTCCCGGCCTCGTGCGGCGACGGCTACGTGAACGTCGGCGTCGAGCAGTGCGACGACGGGAACATGTCGAGCACCGACGGCTGCGTCGCGGGCTGCAAGACCGCGTCGTGCGGCGACGGCCACGTGCAGATAGGCGTCGAGACCTGCGACGACGGGAACACGTCGAACAGCGACGCGTGCCTCGCCTCGTGCCAGCCCGCGTCGTGCGGCGACGGCCACGTGCAGGCCGGCGTCGAGCAGTGCGACGACGGGAACATGTCGGACACCGACGGCTGCCTCGCGAGCTGCAAGCCGGCCTCGTGCGGCGACGGCTTCGTGCAAGCGGGCGTCGAGCAGTGCGACGACGGGAACATGTCGAACGGCGACGGCTGCCTCGCGAGCTGCAAGCCGGCCTCGTGCGGCGACGGCTTCGTGCAAGCGGGCGTCGAGGAGTGCGACGACGGCAACATGGTGAACAGCGACCAGTGCCCGTCGACGTGCAAGAATGCGGTGTGCGGCGACGGCCACGTGCAGGCGGGCGTCGAGGAGTGCGACGACGGCAACCTGACGAACGGCGACGCGTGCCTCAACGCCTGCAAGAACGCGACGTGCGGCGACGGCGTCGTCCAGCAGGGCGTCGAGGCGTGCGACGACGGCAACGCATCGAACACGGACGCCTGCGTCCTCAATTGCAAGAGCGCGTCGTGCGGCGACGGCTACGTGCAAGGCGGCGTCGAGGCCTGCGACGACGGCAACCAGAACGACACCGACGGCTGCAAGAACAACTGCAGCCTGCCGGGGTGCGGCGACGGCATCGTGGGCCCGAACGAGGAGTGCGACGACGGCAACGTGTCGAACACGGATGCGTGCCTCGTGACGTGCAAGAACGCGACGTGCGGCGACGGGTTCGTCCGCGCGGGCGTGGAGGCGTGCGACGACGGCAACACCGACGACACCGACGAGTGCCCGACGACGTGCAAGGACGCGACGTGCGGCGACGGGTTCGTCCTCGATGGCGTCGAGGAGTGCGACGACGAGAACAGCTCGAACTCCGACGCTTGCGTGCAGGACTGCAAGGCCGCGGCCTGCGGCGACGGCTACGTCGAGCTCGGCGTCGAGACCTGCGACGACGGCAACCAGAACAACGACGACGCGTGCTCGAACCTGTGCACGAGCGCGACGTGCGGCGATGGCGTGGTGCAGCCGGGTGAGGCTTGCGACGACGGCAATGCGTCGAACTTCGACGCCTGCCTGAGCGGCTGCCTCAAGGCGAGCTGCGGCGACGGGTTCGTCTGGGGTGGCACCGAGGAGTGCGACGACGCGAACGGCGTCTCCGGCGATGGCTGCACCTTCGACTGCAAGCTCGAAGGTCAGGGCGGCGCCGGCGGCGGCGGCGGCGACGGCGGCATGGGCGGCGACGGCGGCATGGGCGGCGCCGGCGGCGCCGGCGGCGAAGGCGGCGCGGGTACCGGCGGGCGTGACCCGGGCAGTGACGAGAGCTGCGGCTGCCGGACCGTCGGCGAGACCCGCGACGCGGGCAGCGCGGTCGTCCTCGTGCTCGCGGGCGCGCTCGTGGCGGCGCGTCGGCGGCGCAAGGCGGCGTAGTTCGTCCGAGTAACGAAAAAAGAGCGGCGGCGTCCTCCGGGATGCCGCCGCTTCTTTTTTTGGCGTCCCAGTCTTGGCGCCCGTGCGGGGCGCGGCGTCAAACCTGGGCGCCGCGCGCGAACCGGAGCTGGATCTCCGAGAGCGCGGCGCGCGCCCCGAGCGGCAGACCCACATGGCCCGACGGGACCTCGGGCTCGCGCACGTTGATGCGAACGAGCAGGCCGCCGAGGCTCTTCGCGGCGCGCTCGCTGAAGGATCGGACCGTGGGGATGGCCGTCCCGGCGCCGCATTCGATGACGACGACGCGTCCGCGCGCCTCGCGCGAAAGCCCCGAAAACCACGCGCCGAGCCGCTCTTCCTGCGCGTACGAGCGGCTTCCATCCCAGTGTCCGTCGCCGAACATGAGCACGTTCGGGCGGGCCATCGCGCCGCAGCGTGGGCACTTCGGGAGCGGCTCCGCGGCACGAAACGACGTGCGATCGACCTTCACGTGGTACGGGTCCGCGGGGAAGATGCCGGCGCCGCAGACGCCCGTGCATTGCAGGAAGTCGATGGCGCCGTGGCACTCGACGATGCGCTCCGGGTCGAAGCCTGCGCGCTGGAACTGACCGTCGACGTTCGAGGTGAACACGAAATACCCCTCTGCCATGCGCCGCGCGAACCGCGCGAGGATCTCGAAGCCCGCGTGCGGCACGGTCGTCCGGTAGAGCTCCAGGCGATGACCATAAAAACCCCACGCGAGGGTGGGATCGCTTGCGAACCAGCGTGGATTCGCGAGCGACGAGAAGCCGAGGCCGAGCTCCTTGTACGGCGGGTAGGCGCGCCAGAACCCATCGTTGCCGCGGAAATCGGGCAGCCCCGAGTCGACGCCCATGCCCGCGCCCGCCGTGATGACGAGTGCACGCGCGTTTTCGAGGGCGCGGGCGGCTTGCTCGAACAGGGATTCATGCGGGGTCATGGGAGCTCCTCTATCTTCCGCCTCGGTCGCGAGGGGCGATCGGTATCGAATCATCGGTCGGCGCGCAGAGGCGCCAAAAAAACGACTGCCCCTTCTCTCCGCGCCGCGGGGGCGAAGACGAAGGGGCAGGGGAGCGTGGAGGGGGTTTCCCGGTGCGTCAGGGCGTGACCGGCGTGCAGGTGCCCGTGGTCGGATCGCCCTGGTCCGCCGTGCACTTGAACTGGGGCATCGCCGGGCAGGGAAGGGGGCATTCCGCCGGCTCGCAGCTCTCGTTCTTGAACTTCTGGAGCGCCTCTTTGTAAGCGATGACCTCGGGCAGATCCTGGGCGACCACGCTGATCGGGCAGCAGGGGCCGTCGATGATCTCCTGGCACTGCGGGATCTCGGGCTGCTGCGGGTAACACTTCGTCGCCGGGACGAGCTTGAGATTGACGTCGGCCTCGAGCGGCTCGCAGACCGCCGCGTTTCCGCCGGTGCCGCCGGTGCCGCCGCCCGCGCCATTGTTGCCCGCGCCGCCGGAGCCATTGCCGCCCGCGCCATTGTTGCCCGCGCCGCCCGAGCCGCCATTGTTGCCCGCGCCGCCCGCGCCGCCATTGCCTGCGCCGCCTTGCCCGCTGCCGCCTTGCGCGGTGCCGTTGCCCGCGCCGCCGGCGCCGTCGCCGCCGTTTCCGCCGTTGCCTCCGCCGCCCGCTCCGGGGGGACAGACCTGACCGGCCGGGCAGCCGTTGCCGCCGCTGGGCTCGACCTGCTGATCTCCCGGGCATCCTGCCAAAAACAGCGCGGCCCCAGCAACCTGAGCCAGTAAGACGAAACGCATGACCCCTCCTCGCATAGAAGAAGCTTCTCCAAGAGCAGACATTCGACGTAACATGGAAAATTTATAGCTTCGGCGCCAGCCGTCGTCCACCGAACGTGCCGGGATTTTGGCGCTCGTCGACGCGATGGGTCGCCCGTCCCTACGGCGGGTTGCTCAGAGCTCGTTTTGGCGCGCGAGGAGCGTTGCGCAGGCCGCGGCAGCGTTCTGGGGGTCGACGTTCCAGTCGGGCGCGCCGAATTTGCCGTCGATGCGCACCATGCGGAAACGGCTGTCCAGAGGCTCGACCTGGAACGTGGGGAGCGACTTGATCGCGCTCGTGACCCCGATCGGCGTGCCCGCGAGGTAGATGTCCGCGCCGACGAGGTTGTAGAGCACCTCGGAGTCGACGGTCCCCGAAAGTTCGCACGAGCTCTTCGCCTGGCCCGTGAACAGCGGATTGATCTCCATGTCGATGAAGGCGCGGCCCTGGAGCGTCGTCCCCGGGACATTGGGCTCCGCCGCGTTGCAGGCGACGCCCGAATTCACGTCGTCCGAGGTTTTTCCGCAGACCTCGACCGTGACGCCCGGATAACCATCCCCGTCGTCGTCGCGCAGACCCATGCAGTCGGTCACGCACGTGGGCTCGCAGAGGTCCGTGCGGCCGAGGTTCGTCCCGCCACACCCCGCGGCGGCGTCGTTCCACGCGGGCATCGAGAGACCCGTCTCGTTCGAGCCGACGGTCACGAAGAAGCGCTCGACCGCGAGCTCGGCGCCGGGCGAGAGACCGTCGAGCGAGCCCGCGACGGGCGCGGCGGGCACGCCGGGGAGCGCGTCGATCAACGTTTGAGGTGCAATGATCTGCGTCGACACGAGCGTCTCCGCGTTCGGGTCGCACGTGCCGACGAGCGCCGTCACGATGGGCAGCTCGATCGAGCAGAGCGTGGACCTCACGAAGAGCTGCGTCGGAAACATGATGTCCGCGCTCATCGTGACGAAGAGGAGCATCGTCGACTCGCCGATCTGATCGGCGGGGCAGATGGTGATCGCGCCGCCGGGCGTCCCTTCGAGCGTCACGGCGAGCCGGGCGTAGGCGGCCCAGGTGCCCGAGAGATCGAGCGTGGTCGGCGCTTCGTCACACGCGACTGCATGCGATCCGCCGCTCCCGCCCGATCCGCCAGAGCCGCCGGAGCCGCCGGCACCACCGCCGCCGTCGCCGCAGCCGGTCGCGAAGGTGGCGAGCAAGGACGACGCGAAGAGCACGAAACGAGGGCGAAGCGAGGGCATGCGGAGACTCCTGGCGAGAGGCCGCGCGCGCGGCTTCCCCGAGTATTGCTTGCCCTCGGGCGAATGGCGTCGTCAGTCGTACCGCTCGGTGTGCACGTGCTTGCGGTCGACGCCGAGCTCGTGGCGACAGAGCTCGCGCACGGCCTTCACCATTCGTTCGAGGCCACAAACGTAGACGTGTGGCAGAGCTGGCGCGCTCGCCGCTTGGAGATCGCGGAGCAGGGCAGGGACGTGCGTCTGGACATAACCGCTCTTGCCCGTCCATGACTCACCAGGGCGCGAGAGCGTGATCGTGTACCGCACGTGCGGATGCGCGCGGGTAAAGGCTTCCATCTCGGCGCGGTAGAGGATGTCCTCCTCGAAGCGCGCGCCGAAGAGGAGCCAGAGCGGCGCCCTCGAACGGGTCGCGAGCGCGGCCTGCATCATCGCGCGGAGCGGCGTCACGCCCGTTCCCGTGCCGACGAAGAGCGAAGGGCTCGGGTCCTCGGACGCGCGCGTGAACAGGCCATGCGGGCCGATCGCCGAGAGGACGGAGCCCTCGGGGAGATCGTGGAGGAACATCGAGCCCGAGCCGCAGGGGACACGCGTGACGGCGAGCTCGAAGCGGTTCGATCCGTCGGGCGCCGACGCGATCGAATACGCGCGTCGCCGTTCGCCTTCGGGAAGCGGCAAGGCGAGGTTGATCCACTGACCCGGGTCGTGATCGAGAGGCCGACCGTCGACCCGTTCGAACACGAGCTGCCGCACCATCGGCGCGATCATCGTCGCCGACGCGAGCCGCACCTCGAACGTCTCGGGTTTTTTCATCCGGCGACGCGGAACATAGGGGGAGGTGACGTTACGTCAAGCGGGCCCGTCCGTAGGATCCCTGCGCACCCCAAAGCCCGCCATCACCGCGCGCCCCTCGGCCTCGGCATCCCACGTGATGCCCGCGCCGACCTCGAGCGTCCCCGGCGGCAAGGAGAGCGCCGCAGCCACGATCGGGCCGAGATCCAGCGCCTCGACGAGGGGCCCGACTTCGCCCGCGAGTGGCGCCGAGAGTACCCGCGCGTCCGCCACGCGTGAGAGCCTCGCCCGCGCATCGCCGCCGAGCGCGACCTTCAGCGAGGCGAGATCTCGAGCCACCTCGTCGACCGGCGCGCTCGCGACCCAGGCCCACACGACGAGGCCGGGCATGTCCGCGATCGCCGCGGCCGCGCTGCGCTCGGAAGGCAGCGAGGGCCTTCCTGTGCCCGCGCTCGGGCTCGCCACGGCCGCCACGAGGAGGCCCGGGGGAGCGAGGCAAAACGAGGAGAGGCGGGCGAGGTTGCGTTGTGCGGTGGTCTTCGCCTCGGCCAGGCGCGCGAGCTCGTCCGGCGAGCCGTGGAGGAGCTCCACCTCCTGCGCCACGGAGAGGTGCGGCAAGCCCTGCGACGCGGCCGCGATGGCCTTCTCGGAGGCGCGCGCGTCGGACCGGGAGAACGTGCGATCGTCCCGTAGCACCTCGGCGACGCGGCCCGAGAGGCCGAGCGCGGCGAGCTGCGAGGCGGGGCCGAAGAAGCTCGCGTGCGCCCGCGGCTCGGGCGCGGCGGCGTTCGCGCGTGCCTCGATCCGCGCGCGATCCCAGCTCGTCAGCGCGGCGCCGAGGGGATTGCCGACCTCGCCGAACAGCGTCGCGGCCGCTTCGAGTTCTTCACGCGCGTTCGTATCGCCGAGGTCCATCCGAGCGCGGCCGATCGCGCGCGTGGCGTAGGCGATCCACAGGCGGAGCGGCGGGCGCGCGGCGGCAGCGATCTCGCGGGCGCGGGTCGCGAGGGCGAGGGCGTCGTCGGGGCGGCCACGCGCGCTCGCCACGTCCGCGAGGAAGTTCAGCGCGCGGGCCTGGCCGAAGACGTCGCCGACGCGCGAGCAGAGCCACTCTTGCCGCTGCAAGAAATGCCGCGCGCGTTCGAGGTTGCCGAGCGCGAGCGCGGCCGAGCCGAGCTGACCGAAGGAGATCGCCTCGCCAATGACGTCGCCGTGCTGGTGGTGCAGCTCGGCCGCGTGCTCGAGCAGCTCCCGCGCCGCGCCGTGCGCGCCCATGACCACGTAGAGCGTGCCGAGCGAGTTCAGGATCTTCGCGCGTTCGTCGAGGAACGGCTGCGATCGTTCGAGCGCCCAGAGCAGGCTCCGCTGCGTCGCGGCCGCGTCGCCGAGCAGCCGCTCCGCCGTGCCGCGGTAGTGCGTCGCGACGACCTCGACGAGCGCGTCGCCGTCCGCCTCCCGTGTGATCGCCTCGAGCGTCGCGATCGACTCGCGATACACCGGGCGCGGGCCCCGCCGCACGGCCGCGAGGAGCGCCTCGCACCGCGCGATCTTGCTCGCGCGTGTTTCGCCGAGATCCGCGAACGCCGCGGCCGCCGCGGACAGGCTCTCGCGGGCCACGTCGAGCGCGCCTTCGCGCTGTCCGAGAGCGCCTTTCGCGAAGTTTCGCGCGGCGGCGCGCAAGGGGTCGAGGCCTTGGGTTTCGAGGCGCGCCATCTCGGCGTGCGCCTCCTCCGCGGGCGCGCTCTTCAGGAGCCGCGCGATCGAAGAGACCTCGTTCAGGGGGTCCAAGGGACGGATCATGATGAGAGCGCGCCTCCGTGATCGATCTGCGCGGGGGGCATCGAGACACGCGGAAGGCCTGCTTCGCGTTCGAGCCGCCGGGCCGCGAGCGCGTGCAGCGCGGCCTTGATGTCCTGGATCGAGAGATCGGATCGGTCGCGCCGGAGCCGCGCGACGTGCGCCGCCACGTGGGGCGCGGCGAACGAGGTGCCCGTCCACCGCCGCTCACCGCCGCCGAGCGCGGGCGCGAGCACGTCGTTGCCCGGCGCGAGGATCTCCCAGTCGACCGTGATTTCGGTCCGCAAGAACTCCGGATCGTCGGACGACGCGCGCCCCACGCCGATCAGGGATTTGAAGCGGCCCGGATAGGTCCGGAACGCCGACGCGTTCGGCCCCGAGGCGACGAGCACGACGCCGGCCGTGTAGGCGATGTCCGCGATCTCGTAGAGCTCGACGATCGACTTGTAGTCGGTCGGCCGGAGCGGCGCGCCCTTGGGCACGTCGATGCCGAGGCTCAGGTTCACCACGTCGAAGCCCTCGCGCACGCAGAAGCGCACCGCCGCGAGCAGCCCGTCGCGCGAGCATCGGCCCTCGGGCGAGAGCACGCAGACGCTCGTGATCTCGGCGAACGGCGCGAGCCTGTGGATGATGCCCGCGCACGCTGTCCCGTGACCCGATCGATCGACCGGATCGTCGGGACAAACCGCGTACCCTTCGCCTTTTCGCTCGACGCGCAGCGAGCGGAGCTCTGCGTTCACGAGCCACGGGTGCGACGTGTCCACGCCCGAGTCCACGAGGGCGACACGCACGCGCCGGGGCTCTTCCGCCGCTTCGGGGTTCGTCTCCGTCATGGCGTCCCGTCGTAGGAAGCGACGCCGCCCATCGAGGCCGCGTAGGCGTCGATGCGCGCGAGCACTTCGGCGCAGAGCATGGCCTCGGCCGGCCCGCGATCGCAGAGCTTGCCCACGGCGAGCGCGAGCTCGAGCCGCTCCTTGTACGTCGGCCCGAGCCGGAGCGCGTGGATGTACTGCGCGAGCGACTCGCGCAGCGACGTGGGCGCGTCCGCGCCGAGCAGGTCCGGCAGCGCCCGCGCGAAGAGCGAGAAGATCATCTGCTCGGTGCGGAACGACTCCACCGTCAACGCGAGCACTTCGGCGAGGCGCTCGGCCATCTCGAGGTGGTGATCGCCGAGCGGCGCGTCCTCCGCGAGCAGCGCCGCGCCCCCGATCGTGGACTCGCCGATGCGGATCGGGACGAAGATGCCGGCCGTGGGCTTCGTCGCGAGGGCGGGGCGCAGCGCGGCGATCATCGGATCGTCGGGGCCGAGCTCCGCCGCGTGCGCGCCGCCGCCGCCGAGCAAGTAGGCGAAAGGCGTCCCGCTCGGCAGAAACTCCAGCGTGGTGCGGCGATAACCTTGCGTGTTGGCCACGACGGGGACGCTGAGCCGGCCGAGCGTCTCCACTTCGAGCGCGACGAGCGCCTCGGCGCAGGGGAGGGCGAGGCACGCGAAGCGCAGGTGTTCGCCGAGGCCGCGCATGCGCACCTCCGATTGACCCACGAGGGCGGCGGACTCCAGCGTGGCGAGCAGATCTCGCAGCCGGCTCGAGAAGCCGAGCAACGAGGCTCGGGCGACGTCGGCGGCGGGCGCGGGAAGCGTCATGGCCCGCATCCTACAAAAACTTGGCCACGATCGGAGGCTTTGGGTAACCGACGCCCATGATCCTGCCCAGCCGGCTCTCGGCGACGACGCTCGGGGATCTGCTCGGGAGGCTGTATCGCCAGCGGACGACGGGCACGCTCGAGCTCACCGATCTCTGGGCGCCTCCGGGCGCGGCGACGTCGCGACACAAGATCCACCTGGCCTCGGGCCTCGTCGCCGGCGTGGAAACGAGCTTGCCTGCGCCGCCGCTCGGTGAGCTTCTTCGGCGCGAAGGTTTCCTCGCCGATCCTGCGTTTCGCGCGCTCCTGCGTCGGCTCGGCGATGGTGATCCGCGGCCGAGCGGGGAGATCCTCGTCGCGGAGCGCCTCGCGGATCCGGCGACGGTCGAGGCCGCGCTGCGCGTGCAGCTCCGCATGAAGCTCGACGCGCTGTTCGAGCTAGAGGACGCGGCTGTCGCGTTCCATACGGCCAGGCCCACGAAGGCCGCAGCGCGCCGTGTTCACCCGCTCGAACCGTGTGATTTCCTGGTGGGCCGCCCGCGTCTTCGTGATCTCGTCCCCGCGTCCGAGGTTCGCTACCGCCGCGCGCCGGCGCGCGCGCAGAGGTTTTACCCCGGCGCGCCGAAGGCCGACGAAGGGCGACGCACCGAGCCGCCGCGCGGGTCGTCCTCGCGGTTTGGACATCCGATCCCCGAGGCGAAGCGGCGCGCGCTGCAGAAGCTCGGCCTCCCCGAGACGGCCGGCCAGGACGACGTGAGGCGCGCCTTCCGCAAGCTCGCGATCGAGCTCCATCCCGATCGCCACGTCACCGCCCCCGCGGCGACGCGGGATCGCAACGCCGCCCGGTTCGCCGAAGTCAGCGCGGCGTATCACGTGCTCGTCGCCTAGAACATCGATCGGTTTGACAACCGCTCGATGTTCTAGGCTTCTTTCGTCCCGAGGGGGACGCCTCGCGTCCCCCTCTCGTCCGGGCAAAGCCCGGCCGATTCACCCCCCGAGGCGAAAACCGCGTCGCGATCTCGCAGAGCGCCGAACTGTTCGGCGCTCTAGCTCAAAGCGGCGCTTCAGCGCCCGTATTCGTCCGCGTCGACGGATCTGTTCGCCCGCCCCACGCGATCACCGAGCTCTTCGTGTACACGAGTGTCGCCCCATACCGCGGCGAGAGGCTCGCCTGCGCCGTGATCGGGTACCACGTGCCGCCGCTCCTGCTCGGCACGTATTGCCCCCCGTCGCCCTCGATCCTGTCCGGCATGCACGGTGTTTCCTGACAACCTCCCCACACGACGAGGTGATTGCTGGCCCATACGCTCGCGTGGTCGGCGCGCGCGCCCGGGGCGCCGTTGATCGTCATCGGCGTCCATTCGATCGACTCCGCGTCGAGCTGGCCGCCCGTGTTCAAGTTGACGCCGCCATTCCATCCGCCCCACACGAGGAACGACGGACCCGTGGCGACCACGGTCATGCGCTCGCGACCCTCCGGCGCGCCGCTCGTGCTCGTCGATTGGATCCACACGCCCTGCGGCGTCCCCGTGGGATCGAACATCATGCCGTCGTTCCGCCAATCGAACGCGTCGGTCCCGCCCCAGACCAGCATCTGCTTCCCGTTCCACGCGGCCCCATGGTAGCGGCGCGCCGGCGGGCTCCCCGCGCCGTTCGTGCTCGTCCACGTGTCGGTCGCCGGATCGTAGATCCCGCCCGAATTGAGCACGTTCGCCCCGCTCGCGCCGCCCCACACGATCATCTTCGAACCGGTCCACACCGCGGTGTGCGCGAAGCGCGGCGGCGGTTGTCCCATCGTGCTCATCGGCGCCCACGTGTCCGTCTCCGGATCGTAGATCCCGCCCGCCGCTTCGAGATCCGTCGCGCCGAAGCCGCCCCACACGATCATCTTCGAGCCCGTCCACAATGCGGTGTGCGAGAACCGCGCGGCCGGCGCGCCCGTCGTGCTCGTGCTCGTCCACGTGCGCGTGGCCGGATCGTAGCTGCCGCCCGTATTCGTCGCGGCCGGGTTTCCCCCGAGATCGCCGCCCCACACGATCATCCTCGAGCCCGTCCACACGGCCGAATGCGCGTACCGTGGCGCAGGCGCGCCGTCCGTGGGCAGGGCGCTCCAGACGATCTCCTTCGGCGGCCCGCCTTGGATCGGCGGCGGCTCGTTCGAGTCCGGATCGCTGCAGGCGAGGCAGGCGAGAGGCAGGAGCGCGAGGAGAAAGGTACGCGAGAGCATGGTTCCGAGCGTATCCCAACGCGGTGTGGGAAAGGCGCTTTCTTGGCCGTGTCGAGGGGGCTCGGTAGGCTCCGCGCGAGGAGGCCACTGATGGAGATGTTGCTAGCCAACGAGCGGCGCGCCCCGCGCCATGCCGTGACTGTCGAGTGTCAGGTCGTGCGCGAGGACGACTTCACCCTGCTCGGCGCTCGGGGCGTCGACCTGTCCACCTGCGGAATGCTCCTCGTCTCGGACGGGCCCGCCGCCGTGGGCGACGACGTCCTGATCACGCTCCGCATCCCCGGGCGCGAGCAATGGATCGATGCGCGCGGCAAGGTCGCGCGGATCGCCGGCGAGCTCGAGGGCCGCCACGGCGTCGGCATTTCGTTCGAGCTCCCACGGGATGGATCGCGCCACGCCCTCGAACAGGCGCTCTGCGCGTATCCCACGGTCACATCGTCGCGCGAGCCGCGCGTCGATTACGCCGGGACGGTCGACATGATCAGCTTGCTTTAGGCCTGCTGCCGCGCCGCGACATCCCGAACGCGATCGCGACCGCACGTTCGAGCGTGCTGCACGGCCGGAGCACCGAGACCTCCTCGGCATGTGCGACGAGCTGCCGCGCTACGAGGGGGCCGATGCCCGTGAGCATCGTCTCGGCGCCGAGCAGCCGCACCGCGCGCGCGGCCCGCACGAGGCCTTCGGCCACGTCTGCATCCACCACGGGCACGCCCGTGATGTCGAGGATCACCACGCGCGCCCCGTGCGCCGTGGTCCCCTCGAGCAGCGATCCGAGCAGCCGTTCGGCGCGGGCCGAATCCACCCGCCCCACGAGCGGCATCACGAGGACGCCGGGCGCCACGGGCAGGATCGGCGTCTCGAGCTCCTCGATGAGCTTCTGCTGCGCCTCGATGAGCTTCTCGCGCAGGAGCAGCCGCTCCTCCTCCGCGCGCCGCTCCTCGGTCCGATCCCGCATGATCGTACCGAACGACGCGGGCGTCCCGTCCTCGTTCGTCATGACGAACAGCACGCCATGCGTGGAGAGCTGCGACCGATCGCCGCGCAGGAGCACGAGCTCCCCGCGGTACTGGCCCTCGGACCGGAGCGTCGTGTCGATGGTCCGCGCCTCCTCGGCCGTCGCGAGCAGGCGCGCCACGTTGGTCCCGACGAGCGGGCCTCGACCGATCATGTCCTCGAACGCCGCGTTCGCGTACGTGAGTTTGCCGTCGAGGCCGACGATCGAGATCCCGTCGGGTGCGCGGTCGGCGAGCGCCTTCCACAGCCGCAGCTCGTTCACTTGCGCGCTCACCTCGCGCGCCAGACGATCCCGCTCGACTTCCGCCTGCACGCGCTTCGTGATGTCCCGGATCGCGACGACCACCTCGCCCGTGCTCGCTCGCGAGTACAGGGCCTCGAAATGCATGGAGCCGTCGGGCGTGTCGACGGAATAGCCGTCCATCCTCGGCTCGCCGTCCTCGGCCACGTCGCGAATGACATCGGCTTGCCTTCGCGCCCAGTCGGTGTCGAACACGTCGACGAGCCGCCGGCCGAGGAACTGCGCCGGCGCGACGAGCAACGGCACGTCGCGCGCGGGCTTGCAGTCGAGGAACCGCGCGTCGCGGCTCATCACGAAGAGCAGATCGGGCACCGCGTCGAGCAGGGCGCGGTTGCGCGCCTCGACCGCGCGCACCGACGTCACCGTGGTGCTGAGCTCCTCCTCCGCGTCCTTCAGCGCCCCGTACGACGCGACGATCTCGCCCTGCTCGTTCCGCACGACGCCCGTGTACAGGCGCGCCCACATCCAGGTCCCGTCCTTGCGGCGGTAGCGCTTCTCGAACTCCACGAACGACCGCGCGCCGCGCGTGAGCGCGGCGACGAGCGGCCGTTCGACCGGCAGATCATCCGGATGTGAAATTTCGTCGGAAGAACGGCCCCGCAGATCGTCGAGGGTGTAGCCGAGCAGCGCGACGAAGGCCTCGTTCATGTCCACGAAGCGCCCGAGGCCGTCGGTCAGGACCATGGCAGTGGGGACGCCGTGGAAGAGCTCGCGGTAGCCCGATGCGAGATGCCTCTCCCGGTCACGCGCTGTGCGGGCCTCTGCGAGCTCTGCTCGGAGCGCGCTCACCTCGGCGCGCAGCGCCTCCACCTCGTCCCGATGCTCCATCACCCCTTCGTGTCCTTGATGAGCCAGCGCGCGGATTGCGCCTGTTTGGGGGCGCATCCTCGCACGATGCACGCGCGTCCGTCGACGGCGTTGAAGGCGCCGCGACGGCGTTGCGAGCGCGTGTTTCTGCTACATCGGACGGTTGGGAAGGAGGATGGGTGAGTCAAGAGGTCGTCTTCGGTACGCACCGCCTCGTGTTCGAGGATCCGGATCTCGTGTTCATCGACCTACACGGCGACATCGGGGACGAGATCAGCCCGATGATTCGAGACGTCGTGACGTGGACGCTTTCGAAGCCTTACGTCCTCGTGCTCGTCCCGCTGGGGCGCTCGGGCCATCTGTCGACCGCGGGGTGGAAACTCGTGCGTGCCCCCGATCCGCGCATGCCGCCGCGCGCCATCGCCACGTACGGTGGAGGCTTCGCGACGCGCATCGCGCTCGACATGGCCATGCGAGCCACCGTGCTGCTCGGCAACCACAAGCGGCTCCTCTTCCACGGCAAGGACGAGGTCGAGGCGCGCGCATGGCTCGCCGGCGCACGCGAAAAACTCGCCAGGATCGCGGAGGGGCGCGTGTCTTCCTACTAGCTCGTCACTTCGACGAACGATCGAGCGCATCGGGCGGGAAGCCGAGCAGGCGTTCGAAGAGCCGCGGATAACTCGGCGCGCGTTCCTTCAACGAGCGCGTGAGCAGCGGCCCGTCCTCAGCCTCGACCGCGCGCTCCACCGCCGGGATCCGATAGCCGCTGCCCGTCGCGATCGCGCGCAGCGCTTCGAGCGCTTCGGCGCGCACCTCCGTGCGTTTGTCCGTCGCGAGGATCCGCAACGCGAGCTCCGCCGTGAGCGGCACGTCTCCGAGCGACGTCGCCGCCGGCAGCGCCGTCCGGCAGAGCTCGCCGGCGAGGGGATCTCCGAGCGTCGCGAGCAGCCGCGACACGCGCGCCGCGATCGTCAGATCGAACAGCGTCGCGGGCCCGGCCGCGAGGCGCGACTCCACGCGCCGCACGCACTCCT
The DNA here is from genome assembly GCF_028435265.1 of Polyangium jinanense. Lineage (GTDB taxonomy): Bacteria > Myxococcota_A > Polyangia > Polyangiales > Polyangiaceae > Polyangium > Polyangium jinanense. Next base: position 291,265 of record NZ_JAGTJK010000008.1, read on the forward strand.
CGGCGATCGCGTGCGCCCGCACCGGATCGCCGAACGCGGCGAGCGCCTCGGCGTGGCGGATCTCGAAGATCGGCCGCCGGATCGGGTGCGCCTCCGCGGCCCAGAGCGCGGCCACGAGCAGCGCCTCCTCACCACGACCGAGCCTGCAGAGCGAGACCAGGTAGGCCTCACGCCGCATCGCTTCGAGCACCGGATCGTGCGGCGACGGCGCCTGACCCCGCGCGATCTCCAGCGCGGCCTCGTGACGCCCCGATCCGAGCAGCGTCCGCTCCGTCTCGATCGCCACCATCGACGCGAGCGCGCCCTCGGCGCCGCCTTCCCCCGGCCCGATGCGGGCCCAGGTCGCGGCCGAGATCGAAAGCGCCCCGAATGCGAGCCCCTGACCGCGCAGGAGCCCCGCGAGCCGTTCCAGCACGCAGAGCGCCTCGTCGGTCCGGCCGAGCCGCGCGTCGAGCCGCGACAGCTCCACGAGCGGACCGAAGCCGAGGAGCAAGATGGCCTCGTCGCCCGACGTCTCCGCGTGCTCCGCCACGCAATCGAGCCCCGCGTGACAGACGAGCCGCGCCTCGTTCGGGCGGTCCAGGTAACTCGCGATGAGGGCCGCGTCCTGATGCGCGCGGGCGAGCGCCGCGGCGCGCTCCGTCGGGTCCTCGGGCGCTTCGTCGAGCCTTCGCAGCGCCTCGGCCGACCAGCTTGCGAGCTCCCGCCGCACGTGGCGGTCGTAGGGCGCGAGCGGCTCGTCCGTGAGGAACCGCCCGTCCACGCGCCGCCGCGACGCGGGGCCGCTCGAAGGTTGCTGCAATGCATTTCGTCGCACGGGCACCTCTTCAAGCAAGTACACGGAAACCCTCCTCGCCCCAGGCCGTCGCGAGCTCCAGAAGCTCGCTGTCCTCGAGCTCGGCGAGCGCGGCGAGCTCCTCGTCGCTCAGCGCGTCGATATCCTCTTCCAGGGCCATCGCGGCGACCTCCTCGATATCGCGATCGTCGAGATCGCCCATTTCGGTGTCGCATTGCGTGAGCAGATCGTCGATGTCGCTCGGCGTGAGCCCGAGGCCCTCGTTTTCGAGGTCGTCCTCGGCCGCGGCGAATCCCGTCTCGAAGATCCCCATCCCGCGCCCGGAGATGCGGAAGATCGGCGTCCGCTCGGGCTTGTCACCCTGGGCCGCCGAGAGCGCGTTTTGCAGAGACGGTCCGCCCGGCTCGCATACGATCACGGCCACGCGCCGCACGCCCGGACGCGCGCGGAGCGCCTGGATCGCTGCCGTCACCGCCTCGTCGCCGACCTCGTCGTCTTCTTCGAAGCAATACATCTCGGGGCCCGTGCCGCGCGTGAAGAGCGCCGCGTAGATCCACGCCGCCGTACGCACCGAGGAGCGATGCGAGCAGAGGAGCACGGCCGTTCCCTCGTCGATCCGCACGTAAGTATTCAAGAAGACGTCGATTCCTTGCATGGCCAGGTCCGAGGAATGGTTCGAGTCGTTCGTCGTTCGCTCGAAATGGGGGCGCGCCCACGTTCGGCCGCACTCCGCACAAAAGACGGCCCACGCCGCGCTTCTCGCGCGATCGGCCTCCCCGAGCGCCGGCTCATGTCCCGCGAGCCGTGAGCCCATGCATACGCAATCTCCGGGTTCGCCGCAATGGAATCGATCCCGCGATCGGACATTCTCCGTCCGCGAACCGAATTCCTGGAAAAAAGCCGGAAGCCCTTGTTTCAAAGGAGATCCGGCGCGTTCGTGATTGTCGAGGAGAATGTCCGGCGATGGGACTGACAATGTCCATGTCCCCTTGCCGCGGCCCACGGCGCAGTGCGTCGTCGTATTCACGGGACATCGGACATTACTCGTCCGATCCGAGGCAACGACGCTCGCCCGGTCGCGTTGGATGCGCCGGCGGATGGACGCCGCGCCTCGATCGTGGGAATTCCCCGGGCCCCCTCGTTCGTCCATCGGTCCCCCCATGCGCTGGGCACTCCTCCCGACCGTCGTCCTTCCGCTCCTCGGCCTCGCCTGTGACCGCGGCCCGCTCCCCGTGCCCGCGCTCGCCAGCACGGCAGCGCCCACCGCCTCCGCCCCCGCGCCGGCCGCCCCGAACGTCGAGGACGAGGCCATTGCCTGCCGGCGCCGCGTCGCGGACATCCTCGCCTCGCCCGCATCCCCCGGGGCGCCCGCCTTCGACGCCGCCCGGATCGAGATCCTTGGCCGCGCCCGCGGCGAGCCTGTCGTCTTCGTCCGTGAGCCCGCGCCGGTGCCCGAGGAGAACCTCGACGCGCGCCTCGTCCCCTCGGCCCGCCTGTTCGCCAAGGAGCGCCCGGGCGGCCGCGTCGGCGGGCTACGGAAGCGGCACCGCGGCGATCCCCGCGCCCTCCGCGCCCTCGTCCTCCGCGAGGGCTACGCTTATACGTCCGACCCCGCGGACGCCCTCGCCCTCGTCACACAAATCACGCTGCCGGACCTCTTCGACGAGCCCCGCATCCATCTCCTGCGCGGCCACGAGATCCGCGCCCTCGATCGCGTCGAGGTCCGCCGCGAAATCCGCTATCAAGACGCCGCGGGCAAACCCGCCGATCTGCTTTTCGGCGATCGGGTCGCCGTGACGGAGGCCGAGCTCGAACGTCCGCTCCACCGCGACCTCGCCGCGCTCGCCGACGAAATCGGCTTCGAGCGCGCGCGCCTCCGCCACACGACCGAATCCGCGATCGTCGCCGATCTCCGCTTCGGCGAGACCTGGGCCGCGGCGCTCCTCCGCGGAGATGGCGCGCGCCTCTCGCTCGAATGCATCGCCGAGGAGCGCCCCATCCGCGACGCCGTCCGCGCCTTCCAGGACAAGACCGCGCAAAAACGCCGCGCGATGCAGGCGATCCGCGAGGCCGTGAGCCGCGCCGTCGACGAGGCGCTCCCGTTCGATCGCCCCGAGGCCGAGCCCGACCATTTTCGCGACGGCATCCTCAGGCCACAATGGATGACGGCCTATCTCCAAGGCCGCGACAGTTTCTCTTTCGAGGACAAACGCTACGCGGTCTTCGACGCCACCGGCCGCCCGCGCCCGCCCGAGGTCTGCGTCGATTTCGTCCTCGATACCTACGAGCGCGCTGCGGGCACCTGGTACCGCGCCCGCGGCGACAAACCCGGCCGCGCCGTGGGCCGTCTCGATTTCGACGAATCCGGCATCAAGAACCGGCGCGGCGTCATCTCGTTCGGCGAGTTCGCCGAGGCGAAGCCCGAGCTCTTCGAGGTCCGCCGCTTCCGCGGCGAGGAGCGTATCCCCTTCGGCGAGCGCTCGCGGTTCTTCGCGGAGCTACGCGATTTCGCGGACGAGGTTCGTCCGGGCGACATCGTCTCCATCCAGGGCGAGAAGCGCGACAAGCACATCCACCAGCACGCGATCTTCGTCGAGCGCGCCGACCCCGTGACGGGGTTTCCATTTGGTCTCGCCGATCAGATGAAGCGCCCGCGCCGCCGCACCTGGGAGGGCATCATGGCCGAGGCGCCGAAACGCAGCCTGTTTTACCGCGCCCGGCCACGCGACGAGGTGAAGATCGATCCCGGCGCGCCGTGAGATGCGCGGGGCGTTGCCCCGCACCCCAGCAGGGGGCTGTCCGCCCCCTGCACCCCGGACCAGGGCAAGCCCTGGACGCGGGGCGACAGCGCGCGATGCGCGCTGTCGACAGGAACAACGTCGCCACCCGGCAGGGCAGCGCTGCCGTCTCGGCTGGCAACATGGTTCGTGGTCTTGTCACGGGCCCGTCGGAGAAAACGCGCATCGCGCGGTTTCTCCGCCTTCGGTCCAGGCCGTGCCTGGTCCGGGTGCAGGGGCGGACAGCCCCTGCTCGGGTCCGGGGTGAAACCCCGGCGCTGCGCCGTCAGGGCTGCACGATGTCCCATTTCGCCCGGCGCGCGCTCTGGGCGAGAGCGTCCGCGTTCGCCACGATCGCGCGCTCCTTGCGCTCGCGCCCGTCGAGGAAATACACGAAATCGAGCTGGCGATCCTCGCGGGACTGCTCCGCCGCGAACAGGCGCACGATCTCCGTCGGCGGCACCGCGCGGCGGCCGGCGATGCTGACGAACGGGATCCGGAGCCCCGGCGCGCCGTCGTTCTTCGGCTCGTACGCCTTGAGGACGAGCTCCGAGCAGACGAGCTCGTCATCCGTCCCGAAATCGAAGTTGAAATCGTAGGGCCGGCCCACGAAACCGAGCGCGCGATCGATCGCCGCCGCGATCTCCACGAGCGAGAGCCGCGGCCGGAGTGCCCCCACGTAATCGGCGCCGCACGAGTGCTCGAGCGACGCGGCCACGACGCCTTCGCTCACGGCCTCGATCACCGTGTGCGGGTGCTCGGAAGCGTCCTTCTCGCTGAGCTCTTTCCAGCCCCGGGCACGCTCGCGCGCGAGGTGCTCGCTGAACACGCCGAAGCGCGCCCGCGTCTCGGGATCCGCGTCGAACGTCTTCTGGATGTCCTCCGGCGTGCCCACGTAGAGCGCCGCATGCGGCCAGAACCCGGGCAAACCCACGTTCGAGAGGTACCAGTTGCGCCGCTCGACGATGATGTCGCCGGGCCGGAGCGCGCGCCCGAGCTCCGTGATCTGCGCATCCGAGATGAGCCGTCGATCCTCGGCCACGACGCGCGTGTCGCCGAACCACTCGGCCACGTTTTTCTGCACGGGGAACCAGCGCTCGAAGGCCTCGCCGCGCAGCACCTCGGCCTTGTTCCGCGCCACGTTCGCCGTCGCCTCGACGCCGAGCCGCGCCTTCGCCCGCGCCGTGCGCGCCCGCGTGAGGCCCGCGAGCTTCGCGCCGCCCTCGTCGTCGAGGTGCCGCTCGATCCACGTCGAGAACCAAGCCTCGCCTGCCGGCACGATCGCGAGGTCACGTGAGCGCGCGAGGTGCTTGCGCAGCGCGCCGAACGTGCCCGGGGGCAAACCGAGGTCCTCGCGCGCCTCGTCGAAGAGCTTCGGCGCGACGTCGCGCCCGCCCACGAGCTCGATCAGCCGATGCCCGGCCTCGACCTCCGCGCAGAGCGCCGCGAACGCGAGCGCATACGCGCGGGCGTGCAGGCGCGGGTGCGCCTTGTAGTCGATGCTCCAGAAGCCCTGGTAGCGGTGCTTCAGCGCGTCGAGCGCGAGCAGCGGCTCGAGTGCGTCGGACCAGACGTCGCGGATCGCGCCGCGATCCTCCGCCCGAAGAGCGTCGATGCGCTCGGCTCCGAGCAGCGTCTTCTTGGCCTCGGCGTTGCGGAGCGCGGCGTCGAGCCGGCCGATCACGCGGTCGAGCTCCGCGAGGTCGTTCGCCTCGGCGCGATCGAGGACCGGCGGCGCGAGCCGCGCGAGCACGCCCGCCGCGCCGGGGAAATCCGGCGTGAAGGGATACCCGGCCTCCTCGTGATCGCGTCGCCAGAGCGCGAACGCCACGGCGACCACGACGAACAGCGCGGCGAGACGCAGCGCGCGGCGGCGGCTCACGAGGCCCGTTCGAGCGCGCCGAGCACGAAGTCCGCGAACGCCTTCGGGTCCTCGGTGTGCGGCGAGTGCCCGATGCCCTCGGGCTCCAGGAAGACCGTGTGCGGAGGCAGGTTTTTCTTGAAAAACCCGAGGCAACACGGCGGGATCACGCGGTCCGACTTGCCCCAGATCACGTGGATCGGCATGGCGAGCGAGGCGAGCTCGCCCGGGGCGAAGAAGTGTTGCGGTTCGAGCCCGTCGAGGATCGAACGCACGGATGGGTTCTTGAAGATACGCACGATGTCCGGCGCGACGAGCGGCCCGTACCACGGCACGGCGTGGTTCAAGCGCCCGAGGAAGTCGCGGGCGTCGCGCACGCTCTCGATGACGAAGCCGCGCAGGAAACGCTCGCGCTCCTCGGGATCCTCGACCGGCGCGCCGCCTGGTGAGGTGAGCGCGAGGCCCGCGACGCGCTCGGGCCTTCGTTGCGCGTACCTGAGCGCCATCGCGCCGCCGAGCGAGTTGCCCACGACGAGCGCCTTCGCGTCGAGCTCGTGATCGAGCACGTAGGCCAGGGATTCGAACAGACGCTCGGGCCCCAGCGTCATCCACGGCGGGCTCGACAGGCCGTGGCCCGGCGCGTCGACGGCGAGCACGCGACGGCTCTTTTTCCGGAGCCTGGCGAGGGTCGGCGCGAACACCGCGGAGGACGCGGCGATCCCATGCAGGAACACGACCGGCGGGGCCGCTCCCTCGCCACGCGCGTCGTAGACGTGCACGCGTCCGACGGGCGTTTCGACGAAGCGGCTCTCGACGCCGCGGCGCACGAGCATCGCACGCGTCACGTGGTCGAGGACGGACAGAAGTACCATGGTCACTTTTTACCACGCAGGGTTCGGGCGCGACGATGTCTTGCCTGGTACCCCGGCGATCTGCGAAGCTCTGCCGCCCCCATGGCCTCGGGCGAGCCCTCCTGCCGGCGTTGCGGCGCCGTGATCGGCGAGAAGGCGCGGTTTTGCGCCGATTGCGGCGCCCCCGTTGTGGCCGCGGCCGATCCCACGGTTCTCTTCGCGAAGGTGCCGAGCGCGCTCGCGCCGACGACGCCGGTCGAACGCGAACCCACGCCCGCGTCCGGGCCCACGCCGAGCCGCCTTCCGCCCATGCGCATCCCCGCGGGCACCGTGCTCTCGGGCGTGTACGCCGTGCAGAGCGTGCTCGGCGAGGGCGGCATGGGCGTCGTCTACCGCGCGCACGACAGCGCGCTCGGCCGCACGGTCGCCATCAAGTGCCTGCACTCGAACCTCGCGGGCGACGCCGAGATCCGGCGCCGCTTCATCCGCGAGGCCCGCGTCCTGCGCACGTTCTCACACCCGCACGTCGTCTCCGTCTTCGACCTCATCGAGCACGAGCACCTGCTCGGCATCGTGATGGAGCACGTCGAGGGGCAGACGCTCGCGCATCACCTCGTGAAATGGCGCGGCCGCATGCCGTTCGTCGAGATCCGCGAGATCTTCGCGGCCGTGCTCGACGCGATGGACGCGGCGCACCGGCAGGGCATCGTGCATCGCGACCTCAAGCCCGACAACGTGCTCGTCATGCGCGGGCCTTCGGGCGAGCTCGTCCCCAAGGTCGTCGATTTCGGCATCGCGCGGATCCTCGAAGGCACGACGTACACCGTGAGCGGCGCGCTGCTCGGCACCTGCCGGTACATGTCGCCCGAGCAGGTGAGGGGCGACAAGACGGCCGATCATCGCTCGGACGTCTACTCGCTTGGCGTCTCGCTCTACGAGCTCGCGGCGGGCCGGCCGCCTTTCCCCGAGGACAACCATTTCGCGCTGATGATGGCGCACGTCCAGGCCGAGCCCCCGCCGCCCTTGCAACACCGCGCCGAGATCCCGGCCCCGCTCGAGGAGCTCATCCTCTCCGCGCTCGCGAAAAACCCCTCGCAGCGGCCGCAGACGTGCGCGGAGTTCCGCGAGCGCCTCCTCGCCGCCATCGACGAGCCCGCGCCGGGGCCCGTCGTCCTGCGCCCGAGCAGCACGTCCATTCCGCCGCTCGCGACGGTCCTGCGCGACACCGACGGCGCCGAGTCCGTGCTCGTGCCGGCGGGGTCGTTTCTCATGGGCCCGGATCGGCGCGAGGTTTTCCTCGATGCGTATTACATCGATCGCGCGCCGGTCACGAACCGGCAATTCGCGCTCTTCGTGCAGGTCACCGGATACAAGCCGGCTGACGAGAGCGGCGGTCGTTTCCTCGCGCACTGGGCGCGTGGCGCCGTGCCGCGGGGGCTCGAGGATCATCCGGTGGTGAACGTCTCGTGGGACGACGCGTGCGCGTTTGCCTCGTGGGCCGGCAAGCGTTTGCCCACGGAGGCCGAATGGGAAAAAGCCGCGCGTGGGACGGACGGCCGGCGATATCCCTGGGGCAAGGCCGAGCCGACGCCCACGCGGGCCCATTACGGTGGAAAACATCGTGGCACGGCGCCCGTCGGCTCGTATCCCGAGGGCCAGTCGCCGTACGGCGTCCTCGACATGGCCGGTAACGTCTGGGAGTGGTGCGAGGACGTCGACGATCCGGCGTTTTACATGGACGGCCCCTCGCGCAACCCGAAGAACACTGCGAAGCCGCGGCATCCGCTCTACGTCATGCGCGGCGGGTCCTGGCTCTTCGGCGCGCAATCGCTGAAGACCTATTCGCGCACCCGGTTCGAGCCGCATTATCGCTTCGCGGGCGGCGGCTTTCGTTGCGTGCGATCGGCGCGCTGAGCGGCGAGCCGGATCTCTTCGGGCGGCCCCCTGCCGCGCGGCCCGGGCGTGCGCTACGCTCCGCGACCGAGGGCACGGCATCCCATGGGAATTCCGCGGTTCGTGATCTTTTTCGTGGTCGTCTCGCTCGTCCTTTTCGCTGCGAGCTTCTACCTCGGCCGTCGGGTCAAGCAGTCGTTCGAGCTCTCCGTGCGGGCCGAGCGAACCGGCCTCTTCGTGGTGCTCGGGGCCATGGTGTCGATGATCCTCGCGCGTGCCCTCGGCGTGCGCCTGCTCGGCGAGGTCGCGTTCACGCTCCTGCTCGCCTTGCTCATCAGCACGGGCCTGCTCTTGCTCGTCGATCTCGCGAAGCTCGGGGCCCTGCCTTTCACGTGGCTCGCGTCGCGCGTGAAGCCCGAGCCCGCCCCCGCGCCCGCGCCCGAGCCTGTGCTCGCCCTCGCGACCGAGCCTGCGGCGCCCGCGCCCGCGCCTGCGCCTGCCGCGGAGCCCGCGAAAACCGAGCCTGCGCCCGAGAAGGGGCCGGCGCTGCCCACGCGCCGCGTCTTCCTCGGCCAGGCGGTGACGGGATCGGCGCTGCTCGTGGGCTCGGGCAGTTCATTTTATGGCGCGGTCTTCGGCCGGCACGATTACGTGATCGAGGATGTGCCCGTCCGGATCCCGGGGCTCTCGAAACGCCTCGACGGGTATACGCTGGTCCAGCTCTCGGACATTCATTTCGGCACGTTCGTCGGCGACGCCGAGATGCGCGCGGCCGAGGAGCTCGTGCGCAAGGCGCGGCCCGATCGGATCGTGCTCACGGGGGATCTGCTCGACAACGACGCGAAATACGCGGAGATGCTCGGGCGCTTCGTGCGAAACATCGCGCCGCTCGCGCGGGACGGCGTCGTGGCCATTCCGGGCAATCACGACTGGTATGCGGGGATCGACGAGGTCGTTTCGGCCTTGAAGGCGGCCGGGGCGCGTGTGCTGCGCAATGACGGCTTCGTCGTCGGCGATGACAAGGACGGGTTCGCGCTGCTCGGCGTGGAGGACGTGTGGGCGCGGCGCCTCTCGCCGGGGAATGGGCCGAACCTCGAAGCCGCGCTCGCGCACGTCCCGAAGGATCTGCCGCGCGTCTTGCTTTGCCACAACCCCGTGTTTTTCCCGGACGCCGCGGGCCAGGTGGCCTTGCAGCTTTCCGGGCACACGCACGGCGGGCAGGTCAATCTCGGGGCCTTGCAGCCGGGCAAGCTCGTGTTGCCTTATGGCTACGTGGCGGGGCTTTACGAGCGGAATGGGTCGCGGCTGTGGGTGAATCGCGGATTCGGCACGGCGGGGCCGCCGGCGCGGGTCGGCGCGCCGCCGGAGGTGACGCGCGTCGTGCTCGTGTCGGCCTGATTCAAGAAGGCAGGACGAGGACCTTCAAGACGCCCGGCTCGGCGGCGCGCTGGAACGCACGCGCGGCGTCCGCGAGCGGATACCGCGCCGAAATGAGCGGCCGCGGATCGACGACGCCCCGGGCGAGCACGTCGATGGCGCGCTGAAAATCGCCGCAACGCGAGCCGATGATCTTGTTCTCGTTGATCACGGCCGGCGCGAGATCGACGTTCGCGACGCCTGCATACGTGCTCTTCAGGATGATCGTGCCGCGCGGCTTCACGATGGCGAGCGCGCGGGCGAGCCCGGCGGGTTTTCCGGTCGCCTCCACGACGAGGTCGAATCCCGCCTCGGAAAACTCCGATTCGAGCGCGACGTCGAGTCCGGCCGCTTCGAGGAGCGCGAGTTTGTCCCGGTGCCGGCCGACGGCGACGGCGCGGCCGAGATCCCCGCGCCGCGCGGCGAGCGCGAGCCCCGTGAGCAGGCCGAGCTTGCCGTCGCCGAGCAGGCAAACTCGATCACCCGGCCGGGGCGCGGCCTCGTCGAAGGCATGCAGCGCGGCGGCGAGCGGCTCGATGAAGGCGGCGCTCTCGTCGGGGATCGTGTCCGGCAAAATGTGCAGGTTTTCCTCGGGAATCCGCACGAATTCGGCGATCCCGCCGTCTCGGCCGAGGATCCCGAGCACGGTGCGCGTGGGGCAATGGTTACGCCCGCCCGCGCGGCAGGTCGCGCATTTCCCGCAGGCGCAATTGATCTCCATGGCCACGCGCTTGCCCGCGTGCATGCCGATGACCTCGTGCCCGAGCACGCCACGGAAATCCATGTACCCGCGGGCGAGCTCCTGATCGGTATTGCAGATCCCGGCCGACCGGACCTTGACCACCACCTCGCCCGGCGTGGGCTCGGGATCGGGGACGTCGGCGAGAGCGACGCCGTTTTCTGTGCACTGGAGCGCCTTCATGTGTCCTCTCTCTCAAAAGAGGGCGGCGCGTGCAAGCGCGGCGGAGCGGCGAGGCTCAGGCGGCGTTCTTTTTCTCGAGGTAGGACGCTTCGACCACGCGGGTCCCGACGTCGCCCGGGAAGGCCACCTTGACGCGTTTCTCGTCCACCGCGAGCACCTCCCCCTCGCCGAATTTCTCGTGGCGCACGGGCTCGCCCACGGCAAAGGCCGGCGGCTCCGGCGGCGCGGCGAGCGAAGGCACGACGACCGGCGGGGGCTCCTCGGCTCTCGCCGCGAAGGCGGCCGCGGCGAGGCGCTCGGCCGTGTGATCGCGGCAATTGTCGCAATGTCCGCAGGTCTCGCCTTCCTCCTCGCCGAAGTAACGGCGGAGGTAGCGCGTGCGGCATTCGGTGGTCTCGGCATAACGGATGATCGCGTCGAGCCGCGCCCGATCCTCATGCCTGCGTCGTTCGCGGATCTCACCGAGGACGCTCGCGGAGCCGGCCCTTCGCAGCGCGGCCGTGGCGCGGAAGCAGCCTTTTCGGCGGAGGACGAGGCCCTCTGCGTCGAGCGACGCGAGCAGCACCTTGGCGTGGCGCTCGGGTACGCCGGCCATCTCGGCGATCGCGCGCGCTTCGAGGTCGCGGCCCGGCGCGGCGAGCAGGACCGCGAGCACCTTGTCCGCTTCCTCCGGGCGCGGGTGCTTGCCGCCGAGGAAATAGGCCTGCACGCGGCGATCCTCGATTCGATAGAGCAATGCAGCGCGAGCCGCGTTCGTGTCGCGCCCGGCGCGGCCGGCCTCCTGGTAATAACTCTCGACCGAATCCGGGAACTCCCAGTGCACGACGAAGCGGATATCGCTCTTGTCGATGCCCATCCCGAACGCCTTCGTCGCGACCATCACGCGGAACTCGTTCGCCATGAACCGCGCCTGGGCCGCCTCCCGCGCCGATTTCGTGAGCCGCCCGTGATAAAGGCCGGCCGCGATCCCGCGGGCGATGAGCGCCTCGTGAAGCTCCTCGGCTTTCTTCACGGTCGACACGTAGACGATCCCGAGCCCGGAAACCTCGTCGGCGATCACGAGGAGGCGCTTCATCTTGGCCTCCTCGTTCACCGTGCGAAATACCTCGAAAAAGAGGTTCTCCCGCTCGATGGAGTTCGTCACGACGCGCGCGGCCTCGATTCCGAGGGCCGCGTGGATGTCGTCGAGCACGGCGGGCGTGGCGGTGGCCGTGAGCGCGAGGACGGGCGGATCGCCGAGCTCTTTTCGCGCGGCGCGGAGGAACGAATACGCCGGCCGGAAGTCGTGCCCCCATTGCGAGATGCAATGGGCCTCGTCCACGACGAGCAGCGAGACCCCGCCGCGTCGCAGATCTTCGAGGACGTCCGCTCGCTCGAGGCGCTCCGGGGTCACATAGACGAGGGAAGGGCGGCCTTCGCGGACATCTTCGGTCGCGCGGCGCTCCTCGTCCGCGGTGAGGGTCGAGTCGAGCCGAGTCGCGTCGATCTCGGCGTCCTCGAGTTTGTCCTCCTGGTCGCGGATGAGCGCGATCAGCGGGGAGACGACCACGACGGGGTTCGGCAGGACGAGGGCCGGCAGCTCGTAACAGAGGGACTTGCCCGCGCCGGTGGGCAGGATGCCGATTGCGTCGTGGCCCGAGAGCACGGCCTCGATGAGCTCGCGTTGGCCGGGCCGGAAGCGCTCGACGCCGAATTTTTGTCGTGCCTCGGCGAGCAGCCGGGCCCAGGGGATTCGACCTTTGGCCATCGCCCACGACGAAATGCAAGCCTGGGGCCGATTCCGGCCGCGGACGGCCATCCGGGACCGAAAAGCACAAAACGAAAACGGCACCCGAAGGTGCCGTTTTCGCTTTTCTGTACTTCCTGGCGATCCCAGCGGGAATTGAACCCGCGTTACCGACGTGAGAGGCCGGCGTCCTAACCGCTAGACGATGGGACCAGTTTTCAAATCCGTCGGCGACACTTCTTAGCCGACTTCGGGCTGGGGGACAAGGATTCGAACCTTGATAGACGGTGCCAGAAACCGTCGTCCTGCCATTAGACGATCCCCCAAGGACTGGGCGTTCCCAAAACCCTGCGGGCCAAGGGACCGGTGGAGCACCGGAGCAGTCGCTCCGTCGTCCACGGGCCGCGCAACTTAGCCGAACCGTCGGTCCTGTCAAGCGCTTCTTGTCGTATGTTCGGAACAGCTCGGAATCGCTTGGGAATTCTGTCTGCCTTGGACGGGCTCGTCCTCTCGACGTCCGGTCTGGATCGCCGAACGAGGCCTTCGAGGCGTTTCCCGGACGTACGCAGGCCTCCGGAAAAACGACCAGCCGAACCAGGGCGGGCTTGACGGTGCAACGCGGGGATCTATTTTCCGGGCCGGTTTTAGCCACCGGCATAGCCGAGTGCCAGCGGCGTTGGTGCTCGATGCCCTCCGTGGCCAACAGCCACGGCCGGGGGGTGTCGGCCCGCCGGTGCCAGCAAATAGACGACAGAGGAAGCCATCATGAAGATCAGGCCGCTGCACGACCGCATCGTGGTCAAGCGTCTCGAGAGCGAGACCAAGACGAAGGGTGGGATCATCATCCCGGATTCGGCCAAGGAGAAGCCCATCGAGGGGCGCGTGGTGGCCGTGGGCAACGGCAAGCTTCTCCGCGACGGCAAGCTCCGGCCGCTCGACATCAAGGTCGGCGACGTCGTCCTCTTCGGCAAGTACGCCGGCAACGAGGTGAAGATCGACGGCGAGGACTTCGTGCTCCTGCGCGAGGACGACCTGCTCGCGATCACCGGCAGCGAAGGAGCCGCGAGCTAGTCGCTCGCCCATCCTCCTCCACGAAAAACCGAGCACGCGGCGACATCCGCCGCGAGGGAAGAAGATCCATGTCCGCGAAGCAGATCGTTTTCAGCCGTGGCGCGCGCGCCGCGATCCTCCGGGGCGTCAACACGCTCGCCGAGGCGGTGAAGGTGACGCTCGGGCCGAAGGGCCGGAACGTCGTCATCGAGAAGAGCTGGGGTTCGCCCGTCGTCACGAAGGACGGCGTGACCGTCGCCAAGGAAGTCGAGCTCCACTCGAAGCTCGAGAACATGGGCGCCCAGATGGTCCGCGAGGTCGCCTCGAAGACGAGCGACAAGGCCGGTGACGGCACGACGACCGCGACCGTCCTCGCCCAGGCCATCTACAACGAGGGCCTGCGCATGGTCGAGGCCGGCCACAACCCGATGGACCTGAAGCGCGGCATCGACGCCTCCGTCGCCGCGATCCTCGACGCGCTGAAGAAGCAGGCCGTCCCGACCAAGGACAAGGGCCAGATCGCGCAGGTCGCCACCATCAGCGCGAACGGCGACAAGGAGATCGGCAACATCCTCGCCGAGGCCATGGAGAAGGTCGGCAAGGAGGGCGTGATCACGGTCGAAGAGAACAAGCGCATGACGACCGAGCTCGACGCGGTCGAGGGCATGCAGTTCGACCGCGGCTACCTCTCGCCGTACTTCGTGACCGACGCCGAGAAAATGAAGACGGTTCTCACGAACCCGCTCATCCTCGTGAACGAGAAGAAGATCTCGGCGATGGCCGATCTCCTTCCCGTGCTCGAGCAGGTCGTCAAGCACGGCCGCGAGGTCCTCATCATCGCCGAGGACATCGAGGGCGAAGCGCTCGCGACGCTCGTCGTGAACAAGCTGCGCGGCACGCTCAAGGTCGCGGCCGTGAAGGCGCCCGGCTTCGGCGATCGCCGCAAGGAGATGCTGAAGGACATCGCGATCCTGACGGGCGCGACGGCCTTTATGGAGGACCTCGGCCAGAAGCTCGACACCGCCACGCTGCGTGACCTCGGCACGGCCCGCCGCGTCGAGATCGACAAGGACAACACCGTCATCGTCGACGGCGCCGGCGACAAGGCCGCGATCAAGGCCCGCATCGAGTCGATCCGCAAGCAGATCGCCGAGACGTCGAGCGACTACGATCGCGAGAAGCTCCAGGAGCGCCTCGCGAAGCTCGCCGGCGGCGTGGCCGTCGTGCGCGTCGGCGCGGCGACCGAGGTCGAGATGAAGGAGAAGAAGGCCCGCGTCGAGGACGCGCTGCACGCGACGCGCGCGGCCGTCGAAGAGGGCATCGTGGTCGGCGGCGGCGTGGCGCTGCTCCGCGCCTCGTCCGTGCTCGACACGCTCAAGTTCGGCGACGAGCGCGACGTCGGCGTGCGCATCCTGCGCAAGGCCGCCGAGGCGCCGATCCGGCAGATCGCCACGAACGCCGGCATCGACGGGAGCGTGGTCGTGGAGAAGGTCCGCTCGAGCCAGGGCTCGTTCGGCTACAACGCCGCGACGGACACCTACGAGGACCTCTTCGCCGCCGGCGTCATCGACCCGGCGAAGGTCGTGCACCACGCGCTCGCCAACGCCTCCAGCGTGGCGTCCCTGATGCTCACCACCGAGGCGCTCGTCGCCGAGAAGCCCAAGAAGGAAGCGGCGGCCGCGGCCGGCGGCGGCGGCATGGGCGGCATGGGCGGCATGGGCGGAATGGGCGGCATGGGCGGCATGGGCGGTATGGGCGACTTCGACATGGGCTGATCGCCCCGAAAAGCCTCACGCCATGACGAAGGCCTCGGGCGTCTCCGACGTCCGGGGCTTTCGTTTTTCGAAGAGCGCGGCGGCCGAACCTCCGGTTTTTGACCCGGCCTGCCGTATGGCGGTAAACTCCCCCCACGATGTCGGATCCGCTCTTCGCCCGGTTTGGCCGTGAGTTCTCGGCCGGGGACATACTGTGCCGCGAGGGCGATCCCGGCGATGTGATGTACGTGATCCAGTCCGGCTCCGTCCGCATCACGAAGTTGATCGCGGGCGAGGAGCGCGTGATCGCGGTGCTCGGCCCGGGCGAGTTCCTCGGCGAGCTGGCGATCCTGAACGGCAAGCCGCGCAGCGCGACGGCGACGGTCGTCGAGACGACGCGGTGCCTCTTGGTCGAGGCGAAGACGCTCGAGAAGATGGTCGCGGGCAACTCCGAGATCGCGATGCGGCTGATCAAGAAGCTCGCGAAACGGCTCGACTCGGCCGACGCGCTGATCGAGGTGCTGATGCACCGCGATCCGAAGGCGCGGATCATGCTCGCGCTGGCGCGGAGCGCGGAGGCGTTCGGCGAGAAGACGCCCGAGGGGATCCTGATCCGTACGCGGGCAGAAGATCTCGCGCGTGATGTCGGCGTGGACGCGGTCGCGGCTTCCGATGTGATGCTGCGGCTGCGCAGGTTGCGCCTCGCCAGTGAAGTCTCGGGGGGCATCGTCGTCGCCGACGTCGGAAGGCTCCAGGACTTCGTCGAGTTCCTCGAGATGCCGCAGAAGTTCGGCGGGGAAGGCTGAGCGGCGTGGATCTCCGCGTCATCGGTTGTCACGGCGGCGAGACTCCGAAGCACCGCACGAGCGCCTTCATCCTCGACGAGCGTCTGGCGATCGACGCCGGATCTCTCACGAGTGGTCTCGAAGTCGAGGGCCAGCTCAAGCTCGAAGGGTGCCTCGTCAGCCACGCGCACCTCGATCACATCCGTGATCTCGCGACGCTCGCGGACAACCGCTGTCAGATGGGCGCACCTCCGCTCATCGTCGCGGGCACGCGCGAGACGATCCGCATCCTGCGCGAGCACTTCTTCAACAACGAGCTCTGGCCCGACTTCGCGACGATCCCGACGCCGGAGAACCCGACGATCCGCTACCTGGAGCTCTCGCCGGAGAAGCCCGCGCCGCTCGCGGGCTGCAACGTGCGTGCGGTCATGGTGAGCCACACGATCGAGTCGGCTGCGTTCGTGATCGAAACGCCGGGCGGCGCCATCGCGTACAGCGGCGACACGGGGCCCACGGATCGGCTCTGGGAAGTGCTCGACGAGCAGCCGAACCTGCGCGCGCTCTTGATGGAGGTGAGCTTTCCGAACCGCGAGCAGCGGCTCGCCACGGTGAGTGGTCACCACACGCCGCAGACGCTGCGCGCCGATCTGAAGAAGCTACGCCGTCCGCAGGATCTGCCGACGCTGCTCTATCACATCAAGCCGGTGTTCCAGGCCGAGGTGGAGCGCGAGTGCGCCGCGCTCGAAGGCGTGAGCCTCGAAGTGATGAAGATCGGCGATCAGTTCGTGCTGTAGGGCGAAGCCGCGCAGCGAAGCCGCGCAGCGCAGCCTGCACCGCTGAAATGCAAAGCCCCTCTCCCGCGAGCGGGAGAGGGGTTGGGGAGAGGGGCGGGACTGGGGAGAGGGTCGGTCAGGCCTGATCAGGTTCCACGCGCGCGAGCACGACCGTGATGTTGTCGAGTCCGCCGTGGAAGTTCGCGCGCTCGATGAGCACGCGGCACGCCTCGTCGAGCGACGGGGCCTTCGTGACGATGTCGCAGATCTCCGGGTCCTTCACGAGGCCCGAGAGGCCGTCGGAGCAGAGCAGGTAGATGTCACCTGCGGCCGTCTCCTCGGTGAGCAGATCGACGAGCACGTCCTCGCGGATGCCGAGCGCGCGTGTGATCACGTTCGGCGGCAGCCGCTTGATCTCTTCCTCCGTCATCCACGGCGCCATGTGCAAGGCGTCGCTGACGAGCGAGTGATCACGGGTGAGCTGCGTGATCTTGTCGCCCCGGATGCGGTAGCAACGGCTGTCGCCGACGTGACCCACGGTCACGCGCGTCGCGTTCTTGTCGAACATCGCCGTCACGATCGTCGTGCCCATCCCGAAGTCCGCCATGGTCTTGAGCGAACGGTCGAAGATGCGACGGTTGGCCAGCCGTAGGCCCGTGACGACGTAGTTCTCCTCCTCCGTCAGGTTCGGATCGGCAGGAAATGGCCATGTACCGTCGCGACCGACGGTGACCGAGAAGAAGTCCGAGAGGGTGGAGACGGCCAGCCGGCTTGCCACATCGCCGGAGCGATGCCCGCCCATTCCGTCGGCAACGGCGACGACATGGTACTCGGGCATCACGAGGAGGTTGTCCTCGTTGTGCTCCCGCATCAGGCCGACATCGGTCATCCCGGCGAACCGGGTTCGCATGGCCGAACAGTAGACGCGTAGGGGGGGGGCCGTGCAAGGTCGGTGAGCAGATCCCGTCACCTTTCCCGCGCCAACCGGCCCGAGCCCTACCCCCGGAAGGCAAGCAACTACACCAGAACCCAGAATTCCTGGCAACTGAGTGTCGGTTCTGTGCTTGTGGCTACCATTTTCCTGGCTTTCACAACCAGGTCGGACCGAGCTCGACCCCGAGCGCAGGCGCGACCGCCTCGGCCGCGCGTACACCGGACGCCTGCGACTCCTCGAAGAGCGCCATCCCAGGCTGATCCGCGTGCGCCCAGGCCACGCGCTCGTCGAGCAAGACGAGCGGTTCGAAGGGCCGTTCGCCGAGAAATCCGGGACGCGGACGCGGCATCGCGTGGCCCCAGACGCACACGTCCATGCGCGAGATCTGCTCGCGCAGCTCGGAATGTGCAGGCGCGAGATCACGCAGCACGTCGTTCGCGATCTGTTCCCACGGCGCGACGACGAGGCTTTTGCGCGCGCCCACGACGTCGGGCCCGCCGTACGCGCGGTAGTACGTGAGCACGGTGCGCGACGAGAGCTCGGTGAGCTGATGGCGCGCGTCGACGTAGCCGAGGCCCGCGGCATCGTAGAGGACGGAGTCCCACGCCATGTCGGGATCGATCGGGCGCTCGACGTGCATGTTCGCAACGACCCACGGCGAGCTCGTGCGCACGGGCAAACGCGCCGCGGCCGCCGGGAAGAGTCGAGCGGTGACGAACGCGGGCGCGGCGACGACGACGGCGCGCGCATGCGTGCGCCGCGGAGCACGAGACCGCACGTCGAGCCAGCGCACTTCGACGCGACCACCTTCGATCGTGCGAAGGCCCGTCACGAGCGCGCCGAGCGAGACCGTCGCGCGTGCACGCTCGGAGAGTGCTTGGACGAGCTTGCCATTGCCCTCGGGCCACACGAGGAAGTGGCTGCCGTCGAGCTCGGGTGTCTTCAGCTTGCGCCCCGCGAAGTAGTGGAGCGCCGCCCAGGCCGAGACTTCTTCCGGTTCTGCGCCGAAGTCGTCGAGGCACGCGTAGCGCACGTACCAGCGCAAGAACGGCGAGGAGTAACCCTCGCGATCGAGCCACGCGCGCATGCTGATCCGATCGAGCGCGAGCGTGTCCGGATCCCGCGACGAGAGCGCGAGCGGGATCTGGAAGACGGGTTTTCCATCGGTACCGACGCGCTCGGTGAGCTCGTCTTCGAAGCGGGAGAAGCGCTCCATCTCGGCGCGATCGTGCGCGTCGAGCTCGTCCTGCGGCACGAGCCCCGGGTGCCACGCGTCGCGGTAGAAGATGCGCTCTTGCGGCGCGTGGCAGAGCACGCGTGGATCGAAGCGCGGGCGGCCCGCCGCGTCCCAGCCCTTCACCACGCCCATCTGTTCGAGCAAACGGAGCGCGGCGCGCGCCTCGGGGTTCGGCGCGGCGAGGTAGTGCGCGCCCCACGGGTGCGGCGCGGCGCCGTCTTCGCTCCACGTGCTCGTGCCGCCGGGGAAAGATTCGAGCTCGAGCACACGCACGTCGAGCCCCGCAGGCGCGAGCCTCCACGCGGCGGAGAGGCCGGCGATGCCCGCGCCGACGATGACGACGTCGGCGTGCTCCGGCGGTCCGCTCGGCTCGGGCACGCCGCCGTCGCGCACGAGGTGACCCACGCCGTGCGAGGCGCCGATGATGCGACCTGCGATCGGCGCCTTTCCCGGGAGGATCGTGTCGACCACCCAGCCCGCCGCGACCGTCGTGAGGAAGGCCCGCCGGTCCATCAGCGCGTGAAGACGCCCCACTCGCGTGCGTAGATCGCCACGAGCTTCTGATCGTTCAGTCGGTTCACGGGCGCCTCGACGCGGCCGATGTCGCGCGGGAAGCGGAAGAGCTCGGGCAACCCCGAGGACTCGAGCCAGCGGAGTTGGGTCGGCTCGATGCGCAAGGCTCCCGGTGCGGTGAGGTGCTCGCCGCCCGCCAACACAAAACCCCAGTCGCCGAAGCTCGGCACGTACACGTGGAGCGGCGCCGTCTTCCAGCCAGCGCCTTCGAGCGTCTGCACGATGGTCCAGAACGACTCGCGCGCGTACTGCGGCGAGGTCGCCTGCACGACGGCGACGCCGCGGAAGGAGAGGCGCTCGCGGAGCAGGTGGTAGAAGGCGTCGGTGTAGAGCTTGCCGACGGCGTAGTTCGAGGGATCGGGGAAGTCGACGATCGCGAGGTCGAACGAGTCGCGCGAGTCTTCGAGGAACTTGTAGGCGTCCTCGTTGCGTACGGTGACGCGTGGGTCGTTGAGGGCGCCGCCGTTCAGCTCCAGCGCGACGGGCAGCTTGCGGAACGCGTCGGTGACCGCGGCGTCGAGGTCGACGAGCACGATGCGCTCGATCGACGGGTACCGGAGGAGCTCGCGCGCGGCGAGACCGTCACCGCCGCCGAGCACGAGCACGCTCTTGGGATCATGGCCGAGCGCGGCGACGGCGGGGTGGACGAGGACCTCGTGGTAGCGCTGCTCGTCGTCCGAGGAGAACTGGAGGTTGCCGTTGAGGAAGAGGCGCGTCGTGCGCGGCGATCGCGTGATCACCACGCGCTGGTAGGGCGACTGCGCCGTGTAGATGATGGGCGCGCCGAAATAGACGGTCTCGGCGCGATCGACGAAGCGACTGACGAACCCGAAGGCCGCGGCGAGCACGCCGAAGATGAGCACGCACTGCGCGCGCAGGCGGATCGTGACGGCGCGATCGAGCGGGAAGAGGAACGTCGCGAGCATCGCCGCGGCCGCGTTCAGGAGGCCGAAGAAGAGGCTCGTCTGGTGCACGCCGAGCTTCGGCAGGAGCAGCGACGGGAAGAGGAGGCTCGCGATCAGCGCGCCCACATAGTCGAGCGAGAGGACACGCGCGACGAGCTCCTTCAGGTCGACCGAGAACTGGAGCAGTCGGATGAGGATCGGGATCTCGAGGCCCACGAGCGTGCCGACGAGCACCACGATGCCGTAGAGCGCGAAGCGAAACGCCGCGGCCGCCGTGTAGACCTTGAAGAGCAGCGGCGCCGAGAGGCCACCCGCGAGCGCGAGGCAGAGCTCGATCTCGACGAAGCGTTCGAGGAGTCGATCCTCGAGGAACTTCGACAGATACGAGCCGATGCCCATCGCGAAGAGGTACAGGCCGATCACCAGGCTGAACTGGGTGACCGAGTCGCCGAGCACGTAGCTCGCCAGCGTGCCCGTCACGAGCTCGTAGACGAGCCCGGATGTCGCGATCACGGCCACCATGGCGAGGAGCGCGGGGTGGACCCAGCGGCGCGGCTGCTGCTGCGTCATGCCGCGCCTTCCTAGCACCGGGTCGGCGTGGCCGGTGAGCCCGATCCGAGACGCCCACGTCGGAAGCGGCCCGACGAGGGAACACGCCCGCGACGAAAATGGGCTACCATCCGAGGCGTGACTAGCCCGTTCGACCGCCAGGCGGCGTGTCCGTCGTGCGGGGCGCCCATCACGTTCCGCTTCGCCGGCGCCGCTGCGCAGGTCTGCAAGCACTGCAATTTCGTCGTTGCACGCACGGACAGGAACCTCGTCGCCGTCGGCCGGATGGCAGACCTCGTCGACATCCCGTCGCCGCTGCAGCTCGGCGGGACAGGTCGCTGGAGCGGCGGCGAGCCGTTCGTGGTCGACGGTCGCGTGCAGCTCGATCGCGCAAGCGCACCCGGCGCGCCGTGGCAGGAGTTTTTCATCACGTTCCCGATGAGCGGGAAGTGGTGCTGGGTCGCGAGCGCGCAAGGTCGCTGGTACTCGACGAACGAGGTTCCGCTTCCGCCGGAGCTGCCGCCAATCCACGCACTCCGCGCGGGTCAGCAGATCAACCTCGGCACGTACGGCGTCTGGACCGTCGCGGAGGTCGGGCAGCGCCGCGTGATCTCGGGCGAAGGCGAGATGCCCGCAGTCGCATCTCCAGGCGTGCCCACGGGCTACGCAGACATCGCCGCGCCGAACGGCGCATTCGGCACGATCGACTACGGCGATGGCCGCATCCCGCCGAAGCTCTACCTCGGCCGGCAGATCGATCCCGCGGTGATGGTGCTCGACTCGGGCGCGCCCGTCGAAGCCGCGAAGGCCGAGGTGACGAGCGTCGCGTGCCCGAACTGCGGCGGCAACTTGCCGCTCGTGACCCCGGGACAAACCGAGCGTGTCGTCTGCCGTTACTGCGGCATGGCGAGCGATCTGAACCAGGGAGCGCTGCGAGCGCTCGGCCCTGCGCCGAAGCCGCCGATCGAGCCGTTCATCCCGCTCGGCGCCGAGGGCAACCTGCGTGGCAACCGCGTCATCTGCATCGGCTTCACGATCCGCGGCTGCACCGTGGAGGGTGAGCGCTATCGATGGCGCGAGTACCTGCTCTATGCAGGGCCGCGCGTCGGGTACCTGTGGCTGATGGAGGAGGACGGCGCGTGGTGGCTCGTCACGCCCATCCCACCCGGCGAGGTGTCGGTCTCCGGCGGCGCCGCGATGCTGCGCGGCCAGCACTACAACTGGAAGCAGAGCGTCCGCGCCGAGACCGAGTACGTGGTCGGCGAGTTCTACTGGAAGGTCGAGATCGGCGAGTCCGTCCAGGCGACGGAGTACGAAGGCTCAGGCGGCAAGGTCAGCGTCGAGCAGACAGCGAAAGAGGTGAACTACTCGTTCTGCGAGCGTCTCTCCGCCAGCGACATCGGCGCAGCCTTCGGCATCAAGCCCCCAGCAGGCTCGCTGCTCGCGTCAGGCGAAGGCGGCAGCGGCTGCGCAACCAGCGGATGCGGCACGATGATCATCATCGGCGTCATCATCCTGTTCGTCCTGATCATCGTCTTCAGCGACTGCGGCGGAGGCGGCGGAGGCGGCGGCGTCTTCATCGGCGGCCCCAGCTTCGGCGGCGGCAAGTAGCCTCGCAAGGCGTCGCGCCGGGGCGCTGCCCCGGACCCCGCGGGGGCTGTTCGCCCCTCGACCCGAACCAGCGCAAGCGCTGGACTCGGGGTGGAAGAACTGCGCGATGCGCAGTTCTTCCAACGAGCCCGTTGGAAGACCAGGGACAGCGTTGCCGGCTGAGAGGTCAGCGCGGCTGTCTTGGTTGGCAGGGTCGTGGCTAGTCTTGACTCGGCCGTTCGATGAACTGCGCATCGCGCAGTTCATCGACCAACGGTCCAGCGCTTGCGCTGGTCCGGGTCCAGGGGTGGACAACCCCTGGTCGGGGTCCGGGGTGAAACCCCGGCGCTGCGCTTCAGCCGCGACCGATCCCGGTGTACCAGAACCCGATCGCGCGCAGGTCCTCTGGGTCCCAGATGTTGCGACCGTCGAAGAGGGACGGCGTGCGCATGAGCCGCTTGATGCGGTGGAAGTCGGGCCTTCGGTACTCGTGCCATTCGGTGACGAGGGCGAGTGCGTCGGCGCCTTCGGCTGCGGCGTACATCGTGTCCACGAACGTCACGCGATCGCCGAAGAGGGGGCGCACGTTCTCGATGGCTTGCGGATCGTGCGCGCGCACCGTTGCGCCTGCGGCGAGCAGATCCTCGATCAGCGTGAGTGCGGGCGACTCGCGGATGTCGTCGGTTTGCGGCTTGAAGGCGAGACCCCAGACGCCCACGATGCGACCTGCGAGGGAGCCGTCGAAGTGGTGCTTCACCTTCGAGCCGAGCACGTGCTTCTGCCGCTTGTTTACTTCCTCGACGGCGCGCACGACCTCGAGGTCGTGGCCCATCGTGTTTGCTGTGTGGATCAGCGCGGAGATGTCCTTCGGGAAGCATGAGCCGCCGAAGCCTGGGCCGGGGAAGAGGAACTTGGGTCCGATGCGCGGGTCGGCGCCTACGGCTTTGCGCACGCGATCGATGTCTGCGCCGAGCTTCTCGGCGAGCAGCGCGAGGTCGTTCATGAACGAGATGCGCGTCGCGAGCAGTGCGTTCGATGCGTACTTCGTGAGCTCTGCGGAGCGTGCGCCCATCGCGTGGATGCGGTCGCTCGTGCGCACGAAGGGATCGTAGAGGCTTCGGAGCACCTCGAGTGCGCGCGGGTTGTTCGAGCCGATGACCACGCGATCGGGCTTCATGAAGTCGTTGATTGCGTCGCCTTCCTTGAGGAACTCGGGGTTCGACGCGACGCCGAAGGGATGGGTCGTGTGGCGGGCGATGATGGCTTCGACTTGATCGGCCGTGCCGACGGGCACCGTGCTCTTCGTGGCGACGACCTTGAAGCCGTTCATGTTCTTGCCGATCGTCTCGGCCACGGCGTAGACGGCTGACAGATCCGCGGAGCCGTCGGCCGCGGGGGGCGTGCCGACGGCGATGAACACGACCTCGGCGTTCTGGATGGCGGATGCCACGTCCGTCGAGAACGACAGACGCCCGGCTTTCGTGTTCTTTGCGATGAGCGTGTCGAGGCCTGGCTCGTAGATGGGCACCTCGCCACGCAGGAGGCGCGCGATCTTGCCTTCGTCGACGTCGACACAGGCGACGTCGTTTCCGAAATCTGCGAACCCGGCGCCGGCCACGAGGCCGACGTAACCCGTCCCGATCACCGCAAGTTGCATGGGGCGCACCCTATCATTTCGCGAAGGCCCGTGTGTACGTGGCGCGCCCCACGCGCGGTCAGGGAATCACGATCTCGGAGGCGCGCCCTTCGCATCCGCGCAGCACGAAGCCGAAGCGGTCGCCCGTCCCCGAGCGCTTCTCCAGCGACTTGCAGCTCGTGCGTGTCACGCCTGGTGATCCGAACCTGTCGCGGCTGTCTTCGGTCACGTCGACGACGGGACCGGGGCGCACGCGCAGCGTGTACGTGATCGGATCGCCCTCGACGGTGTGCATCGTGATCACGAGCCCTGCGGTGCTCCCGTTCCGCCATGCGTCCCAGAGGCACGAGCGCGCCGCTGCGTCGTAGCCCGAGCCGTGCACGTTGGTCTCGCGCCCGCATGACGATGCGCCGTCCGACTCCGAAGGCATGAGGCCTGGCTCCACGACCGAGGTCGACCGCGTATCGCCCTCGGCCGGGGTCCTCCGCGAGGAGCACGACGAGCACCCGGACGCGACGAACAGGAGCGACACGACGAGGTGTCCAAGACGGCGTGCGGAATCGTGCGAACTCAAAAGGGATTTGAAGCGATGCATGATCGGTCAGGGTACGGCGCGCTCGGCCGCCTGCAACCATGCGCGACGCGAAGAATGAAGCGTCGTTCTGCACGGACGACGGCGCTGTATGCTGAGGGCGTGCGCTACGACGGGGGGTATCACGAGACGCGGGGGCTCGCGGACGGCCGTGTCGTACGGCTGCGTTGCATCCGCTCGGAGGATCGCGACGCGCTCGTCCGTGCGTTCGGCAAACTCTCGCGCGAGTCGCGCTACCGACGCTTCCTCGTCGACGTGCCGTTCATGAGTGCGTCGATGGCGCGGTATCTGACGGAGGTCGACGGCAAGGATCACGTCGCGATCGTCGCGATGACGGACTCGCTCGATCTGAAGGAAGAAGAGGGCGTCGGCGTCGCGCGGTTCTTGCGCCTCGCCGACGAGCCTCACATCGCCGAGGCGGCGGTGACGGTGATCGACGCGTACCAGGGCCAGGGCCTCGGTCGTGTCTTGCTCGAAGCGCTCACGCGCGCGGCGCGCGAGCGTGGCATCCAGATCTTTCGCTCATCGGTGCTCGTCTCGAATGCGCCGATGCGACGGATCCTCGATGAGGCTGGCGGCGTCGTGCACCACGACGAGGGCGACACGCTCGTGATCGACGTGCCGATCGGCGACCCGGAGCCGCACTGGTCGGACCTCGGGATCTTCCGGGTGCTGCGCGCGGCTGCGCAGGCTACGCGTGCCGTGTTTCTCGGCGAGGACGACGATCAACGCGGCGAGGACGAGAGCCCCGCGCGGTAGGGATCGAGCACGCTGCGGATGGCCTCTTCCGTCGCGCGCCGGATGCGTTCGACGTCCTCCACGTCGTGGGGATCGCCTGCGGTGTCGATGGGCGGGAGTAGGTAGTAATCGAGCGGCACGCGACGCGGACGCAGGCCGCTCGGCAGCGGGATGTCGTAGCGCGACGAGCCGCCGAACCAGCGACCGAGGAAGTGCTCGCGTCGATCGAGACGGTAGAGCTCGTCGACGCCCGTGGCGGCGACCGGAACGATCGGAACGCGGGCGCGCATGGCCACGCGCGCGAAGCCGGCGCGCCCTTGCCAGCGCAGCGTGTACGCGTCGCTCGAGAGCTTGAACGAGTCGTCGACGCCGCCTGGATACACGACGACGATCTCGCCGGCTTCGAGGAGATCAACGGCGTCGTCGGGCGTGCCCGGGATCGCGCCCATGCTGCGGAGCAGCTCGCGGACGCCAGGGAGTCGGAAGAGGTTCCGCTCGGCGAGAAAGCGCGGAAGCCGGCCCGTCTGGTGGAGCAGGAGCGCGGCGAGCGCGAAGGCGTCGATGCCCATGAAGGCGTGGTTGCCGACGAGGAGCGCGCCGCCTTTGCGGGGCACGTGCTCGTCGCCGTGCAGCGTGGCGCGGAGCTGTGCGGCGAGGCTCTGCGCGAAGCGGCGACCGGACTCGGTCTGCGCGAGCATCCAGCCTGTAGGGGCGAGCGGGACCATGACGAGCCTCTAACGTCGGACAGGACCGTTGTCGCGTAAAGCTTCGCGTGGGCGTCTCGACGTGGCTTTCTCCCGAGGCGGGATTCTGCGATACGAGGGGACATGCGAAACGTCACGGTGAAGACGGGCGAGGGGAAGTTCGGTCAGTCGATCCACGTGGGGCCGCACGAGCTCACGGGCGACGAGCTGCCGGAGGTGGGCGGCGACGACCGCGGCCCTGATCCGTTCGAGCTCGTGCTCGCCGGCCTCGGCTCGTGCACGTCGATGACGGTCAAGGTCTACGCGGACCGGAAGGGCTGGCCGCTCTCGTCGGTGGAGGTTTCGGTCTCGGGGGAGAAGCGCGCGGACGCGTTTGTCGCGCGGCGGTCGATCCGGCTGTCGGGAGACCTGACGGAGGAGCAACGCGCGCGGCTCCTCGACATCGCGAACAAGTGCCCGGTGCACAAGATGCTGACGGGGAAGATCGAGATCGAGACGGCGCTCGTGGGGTGAGAAGCGGACAGCCCCCGCGACGTTCGGACACGCTCGTACTATGCTTTTCGACGTGGCCGACCGAGATCGCCAGGAGCGAGCTGCTCAGCGCCGGGCGACATGGACAGGCGGACGTGTTCCGATGTCCCAGGCGGAGGACGCGGACGTTTTGTTCTGGCAGCGCGCGTCGGGGGGTGAGCGCTTGCAGGCCATCCTTTCGCTCGCGTGGGAGTGGTATGCGAACGAGGAACCCCAGCCTGCCGGCGGACTTCGTGGATCTCCTGGCGGCGTTCGCCGACGCTGACGTCCGTCGACTGCGGGGCAGTTGAGTCGCTCGATCCGCAGGAAACCGACGACCGAGGGTGTTCGAACGCATCAACCCCCGCTGTCCACGATGACCAGAGGGTGTCTCGACGCGCATCAACCCCCGCGCGTCACGTTGACCGGCGGGTGTCGACGCGCATCAACCCCCGCGCGTTACGATGACCAAGCGGGTATTGCCACGCATCAACCCCCTGCTGTCCACGATGACCAGCGGGTATCGCCACGCATCAACCCCCGCTGTCCACGATGACCAGCGGGTGTCGCCACGCATCAACCCCCTCGGCCCTCCCTGCGCACCCCTCACGGATGAATGAACACCACCGTCCCCGTGAGATTCCGCGCCGCTCCGTGCCACCCGTACGGCACTTGCGGCTCCGTCCAGTGGAACAGCCTTCGCGCGTCCTCCGGCGCGAGGTTCACGCAGCCGTGGCTCTTCGGCTGGCCGAAGCGGTCGTGCCAGTAGGCGCCGTGCAGCGCGTAGCCGTCCTGGAAGTACTGCACGTACGGCACGTCGCGTAGCTCGAACTCCTCGCCCACCGCGTCCGAGTCCATCGTCACGCTCACGTGCTTCGTATGGATCCGGAAGATCCCTCGCTTCGTCGCCTTGCTCGTCTCCGGATCCTCGAGCCCGCTCTCACCGCTCGAGATCACCGTCGCGAACACCGCCTTCGTCCCCTCGTAGGCGACGAGCACCTGCTTCGTGATGTTGATGTCGAGCCACTTCTCGCCGTTCTTCCCCCACGCCGGCATCTTCTTCGCTGGATCCACCCGGCCCGCGTGCCGGTCGTCGATCCAGCCGCCGTCCTTCATCTCGTAGTGCAGGACGCCGCCCACGAACTTCTGCTTGCCCGTCAGCGCGACCGCCGCGCGGTAGCCGACCTCCTCGCCCGCGACGAGCTTCTTCTTCCCTTCGTCCCACACCCAGCGCTTCGCACCGGGCCTCCGCACGAGCGCGAACGGGAAGTCGATGTCCTTGCCGATCTCGTAGCCGTGGAAGTCGCTGCCGCGGATCGGGCGGAACCGGTCGGCCGGCATCACCCGTAGATCCGTCGACACGTTGTAGCGACGTCCCTCATGCAGAAACGTCTCCACGAAGGCCACCCCGTTGCGCCGGTCGACCTGGCCGATCTTCACGAGATCGTCCGACTTCAAAAGACCCGACAGGTTCGGCACGCGGCCGCCGTCCTTCAGGAAGATCGGGATGTCCGGGTCCGTGAGCCGCTGCTCCATCGCTTCGAGCGCGGACGGCGAGGCTTGCGACTTCCACTTCATCCACACGTCGAGCCCGTACGCCGCCCCGCTCTCCTTGTCCTTCTCCCACTTCGCGAGGTGCTTCTTCAGCCCAGGCTCGTGCGTCTTCAGATCCTCGGCCGTGGGGATCCGCGCGTAGACCGGACCGCCGCGCGTCACGATGCCGTACATGTACGGCAGCTTCTGCGTGATGTCCGGGCGACGCGAGGCCGCCTTCACGATCGGGTGGTTCAGATCGAGCGTGGCCTCGGGGCCGACGCAGACGTAGCCGTACGGCTTGATCTTGCGCCATCCGTCCTTGCAGCCCGCGGTCCCCGCGATCTCGGGATCCATCTCGACGATCGCGCCGGCGCGAAGGAAGCCGACGCGCGTCGCCTTCGGGTCCGGCTTCGCCACGACGTCGGTGCGCATCGCGATGCTCGCGAGACGCGGCGCGTTCTCGGGGATCGGGGGCGGCAGGTGCGCGACGCCCCCGAGATCGACGAGCAGCGGTCCGCTCGGCTCCGGTGGCGGCGCGTCCGCGTCCGCCTCCGCGGAAGGGGCGCCCTCCGGGTCGGCCTTCGTGTCCGCGGCGCCGGCTTCGGCCGGGGCGTCGGCGACGAGGCCCGGAGCCGATCCTGGTTTCTCACGGCAGCCGCCGAGGCTCGCCGCCGCGAGGACGAGCAGCGCGTAGCAATGGCGTCGCATGACGTGAGGCCCGTTTGCGCATGCCTCGGCGCCGATGTCCAGTTTTCCGCGAGGCACGCGTCACCCGCGTCGCTCGACTCTCCGGGCTTACTCCTTTGGTCGAGTTGCAACGCCCACAAGGCCACCTTATGAAAATCGGGAGGGGACGTGGCGAAGGCAGACGGAGAGCCCGGTCGACGCGACACCGAGAGCGCCGCGCCGCTCGAGAGCACGGCTTCGTTCCTCGACTCGATCGTCGAGAACATCCCCCACATGATCTTCGTCAAGGACGCGGCCGAGCTCCGCTTCGTCCTCTTCAACAAAGCTGGCGAAGACCTGCTCGGGCTGCGTCGCGACGCCCTGATCGGCAAGAACGATGCCGACCTGTTTCCCCGGGAGCAAGCGACGTTCTTCGTGGCGAAGGATCGCGAGGTGCTCTCGGGCAAAGGCCTCGTCGACATCACCGAGGAGCCCATCCAGACGCGGCATGGCCTGCGTGTTTTGCACACGAAGAAAATCCCCATCGTCGACGCTCGGGGTGAGCCACGGTTTCTGCTCGGCATCTCCGAGGACATCACCGAACGAATCCGTCTCGAAGAGCGGATCCGTCGCGCCGACGAGCGGCAACGTGTCCTCGCGCAGACGAGCGCGGCGCTCGCACCGATAGGCGGAGATCCGTTGTCCGCGGCCGCGCGCCTTGCCCTGCCCGTCGGCGGCGACGGCTGCATCTTCCTCGTCGATGCAGCGAGCGGCGCGCCCCGCGCCGTCGTCGCGCACGTGGATCACACGCGAGAAGAGCGATGGCGGCGGCTCGTCGAGAGCTCGAACCTCGTCGAGCGCTTCTCGGGATCGGCCCGCGCCATGCTCGAAGCGGGGCAGCCGCTCGTGCTGAACGAGATCGACCACGCGACGCTCGCCTCGTTCACGACGAACAAGAAGGACGCAGAGGAGCTCGCCTCGCTCGGGACGCACGCGCTCCTCCTCGTCTCGCTGCGCGGGCGTGATCAACGGCTCGGTACGCTCGTGTTCCTGCGCGACGTGACCCAGCGCGGCTTCGACGAGGACGACCGCGCCTTCGCCGAGCGGTTCGCGCAGCGCCTCGCCGGCGATCTCGACAATGCGCGCCTCTACCGGGAGCTCGAGCGCGCGGAGGCGTCGCAGCGCTTCCTCGGCGACGCGGCCGAGCGCCTCGCGGGCTCGCTCGACTTCGAGGAGCTCGTCCGCCTCGTCCCGCACCTCGCCCTGCCGTTCCTCGCCGACTGGTGCGTGATCTACCTCTTCGAAGACGGGCAGATGCGCCGTTTCTCGGTCGCTCACGTGGACCCGTCGCGGGAGCCGTTCATCGTCGCGACGGCGGAGCGATACCCGCCTGGAGGGAAGCAGCCCGGCGCGGAGCCCGCGCGCACGCTGAAACCTGTCCTCAATCCCGTGGTCGATGATGCCTTGCTCGATCGTGTCTGCGTCGACGCGGACCACAAGGCGCTCGCGCGCCGCATCGGGACCGCGTCAGCGATGGCCGTGCCCGTGCGCGCCCGCGGGCGCGTCCTCGGCAGCATCAGCCTCGGGCGCGGCAGCGACAGACCTCGCTACCAGAGCCACGATCTCACGGTGGCGATCGCGCTCGCCGACCGCGTGGGCATCGCGCTCGACAACGCGCGGCTCTACCAGGAGGCGCAGGCCGCGCTGCGGGCGCGCGACGAGTTTCTCTCCATCGCCTCGCACGAGCTCCGGACGCCGCTGACCACGGTGTGCCTCTCGGTCGACCTGCTCGCGCGCGGCTTGCAGACCGGGTGGAGCCTCGACGCGTGCATCGCGCGTGTGGAGGGCACGCAGAAGCAGCTCGCGCGCTTGAAGCGCCTCGTTGATGGGTTGCTCGATGTCTCGCGGATCGCCGCCGGGAAGCTCATCCTCGAGCTTGGGGAGGTCGATCTCTGCGCGCTCTGCGGAGAGATCGTGGAGCGGATCGCCGAGGAAGCGCGGCGCGTGGGCAGCGAGCTCTGCTTCCGCGGGAGCTGCGCCCGCACCATCCGCGCGGACGCGATGCGGCTCGAGCAAGTGCTGACGAACCTCCTCACGAACGCCCTGCGCTACGCGGCCCCTGCCAAGGTGCACGTGCAGGTCGAGGTCGGGGACGAGGGCGCTCGGCTCTCGGTGCGGGACGAAGGCATGGGCATCTCGTCCGCGGATCTCGGGCGGATCTTCGATCGCTTCGAGCGCGGCGGGACGTCGGGCGCCCATGGCGGCCTCGGGCTCGGCTTGTACATCGCGCGCCAGATCTGCGAGGCCCACGGTGGCACGATCCGCGCGTTCAGCGAACCCGGTCGCGGCGCGGAGTTCGTGATCACGTTGCCGGTGGAGCCGCCGCCTTGTTGAAGCGGACCCTCGTCACCGCACCATCGGCAGCGTCACGGTGAACTCGGCGCCCTGACCTTTGGCGCTGCGGAGCTCGATGCGACCGCCGTGCGCCTCCACGATGCGGCGCGCCGTGTGAAGGCCGAGGCCGAGGCCCCCGTAGACCTTGGCCGCGTCGGTGCGCTCGTAGGGTTCGAAGATGCGCGCGTGATCCTCGGGCGCGATGCCCATGCCGTCGTCGCAGACCTGGAGCTTCGCCACGCCATCCGCCGTCGTGAGGCTCAACGTGATCGGCTTTCCCATCCCGAACTTGATCGCGTTGCGGACGAGGTGGCCGATGACGAGCTGGAGCGCGTTGCGATCCCAGACCCCGATCGCAGGCGCGTCCGAGAGCAGCGTGATGCTCGCGCCGCTCCGCGTCCGCTCGCCGTCGAGCTCCTCGAGCACCTCGCGGATCATCTCCCGCAGATCACACGGCTCCCGCGCGAGCCCGAGGTTCTCGCCGAGCGCGCGCGAGACGCCGAGCATCGTCGTGACGAGCGATGAGAGGCGCTCGATCTGCCGGTCCGCGATGTCGAGCTTTCTGCGTTGCGCCGCGCCGAGGCGGAGCTCGCCGCGCTCGACGTCGCGCAGGAGGCTCTGGATCTGCAGCGCGAGCGGCGTCAGCGGCGTGCGCAGCTCGTGCGAGGCGGCGGAGAGGAACTCGTCCCTCCGGCGGAGCGCCTCCTCCGCGCGCTCACGCGCGTGCTCCAGCGCGGCGCGCGTGGCCTTCTCCTCGGTGAGAAGCCGATCACGTTCGATCTCCGCCTCCTTGCTCTCGGTGACGTCGACCATCACGCCCCGCAGGCGCCGCGGCACGTTCCCCTCGACCACGACCGTCACGATGTCGCGCAGCCACACCGTCCGGCCATCCGCCGCGATCATCCGGTAGACGAACTCGTGCGCGCTGAGGCGCTTCGTCTCGTTCTCGCAGTACGCCGGCGCCCACGTCCGATCCTCCGGGTGCATGTGCCGGTGCCAGAACTCCCGGTCCGTGAGCCACGCCTCGATCGGGTAGCCAAGGATGCGCTCGGCCTGGCGGCTCACGAACGTGAAGCGCATCGTGGCGAGATCGAGCTCCCACACGATGCTGTCGACGTCGCTGAGGACGTAGAGCGCCTCGCGCGCCTCGGCGAGGTCGGAGATGTCGGTCATCGTCACGAGCAAGTAGGGCGCCGCGCACCGATCCTCGGCGATCAGGCTCGCGGCGATCCGCACGAAGGTGCGGCTGCCGTTCGTGGTCACGGCCCAGGCGTCACCCGTCCACGGACCCGCGCCCTGCATCAGCGCGCTGAGCGAGGCGCGCAGGACCTCGTCCCCCGGAGGCGCGAGGAACGGGAAGAAGCCGGGCCGGAGGCCGAAGAGCGTCGACGCTTGCCCGCTCGTCCAGACGATCTCGTGTGTCCTGCCGTCGACGAACCACGCGATCGCGCCATGCCGGTCGAGCATGCTTGCGAGCACGTCGACCGAACGCAGGCACGGCGTGGTGGCCCGGCTCGAGCTCTCGGTAAACGTCATCTCCCCCGAAAGCACATAATGCGCGAGAGGCGAGGCGAAAAGAAGCCCCTTGGCTACGTGCGTCCGAACCGGACCAAGAGCCCGAGCCAGCCGCGGACGAGGTAGAGGGCGTTCAGCGCGAGGTACATCCAGAAGAACAGATCGAGCCGATCCGCGAGCGCGAAGATCCAGATGTGGCTCGGGTAGTGGTTGAGGAAGCGCAGGAACGTCATCACGAGGGACGCGACGCGACCCACGATCGACTGCGGCTTCTTCTCGCCCACGGTCTCGTAGTGCGCCTCGGTCGGCGTGTCCTTGCCCGTGAGCTCGGGCCTGCGGACGAAGTTCGTGAGTGAGATGCCCGAGGCCACGATCACCGCGCCGGCCACCGCCGCGTACAGAAACCCTGGGCCCCCCGCGGGCCACGCGGAGCCATCGATCCCGAGTCCACCTTTCCTGTGCAGGTGGACGCCGATCACGGCGATGAGCAGGACGGCCTTGAGCTCGTCGACGAAGAAGTCGAAGAGGTGGCCCGTGGGGGAGGCGAGCTTCTTGTAGCGCGCGAGCATGCCGTCGGCGCAGTCGAGGAGGTAGGCGAGCTCGAGGACGAGCACGGCATAGAGGCCTCCGCGGTAGGACGGGAGCGCGACGAAGAGCGCGGAGCCGGTCACCGCGATGCAGAGGCTCAGGATCGTGATCTGGTTCGGCGTGAGGGGCGTGCGATGGATCGCGGCGACGAACACGGCCGCGAGCGGTCGCATCACGTAGGTGTTCCAGAGCTGATCGTGCTTCTTGCGGGTGAGGCGGTAGACCTCGATGGGGCTGCCCGGCATGGCCGGCCGATACTAGCGCAGCGCAGGCCTCGCGCTCAGCCCGGGACGAATCCTTCGATCGCCTTGCCCACCTCGTCCTTCGCCTTGTCGAACTCGCGCGCGTCGCCGCCCGTCTCGAGGACGAACACGTCGGCGTCGGTGACGAAGACCGTGAGCCAGAAGATGTGGGGCCTGTCGTAGATCGTGCGCGTGTAGCGGAGCTGCTTGCCCACGGCGCCGCTCTTGGTCTTGACCTCGCGCGAGGCCTCCGCCGTGTAGCCGATGTTGCGGAGCTTCAGGTCGATCGCGTCGGTCCAGAAGGAGAGGTTGCCCTTCGGCCGGTTCGGCTCGACGCGCACGCTCATCACGACGCCTTGGGCCGTGGTCGCGCGGAAGGCGTACTCGTCCTGGTCTTCGAGCTCGACGAAGCCGTCGGGCGTGTTGAGCTTGAAGCCGGGGCCACAGCCGATCCCGAGGAGGGAGGCGGCGAGGCACAAGAGGAGCATCGAGACGTTGCGTTTCATGGTCCTTGCCTCCTTGCCTCAGCGAAGGGTCATCAGCGTCTCGAGGCCGACCCTCGAGAGCCAGTCGATGGGCAGGTCGATCGTGCGCGGCGGCGGGGGCGGCGGCGGCGTGCCTTGCGCCACGACCTGCTGCTGCTTGGGCTTCGCCGTGACGTCGACGGTGATCGTGGAGAAGGTCGCGCGAGCGCGGAGGAAACGCATGCGGCCTTCGATCTGATCGATCTCGCGACCGACGCGCTCGAGCTCGCGCTCGACCTGCAGCGCGTCGTTCACGTTCGCCGCCTTCGCCAAGAACTCCTGCAGGCGCTTCTGCACGCTCTTCAGGTTTTGCAGACGCACCTCGAGATCGTGGAACTCCTCGGACACGTCCTCCGCGCTCACGCTGCGGCGCTTGACCTCGCCGAGCTTCTCGAGCGCCGTGAGCGCGTCGCGGAAATGCCGCGAGGGCACGCGGATCACGACACCCGCGTCCGAGCGCGACGCGAGGTAGCCGCCGAACGACTCGGCCATGTCGATGATCTTGTCGATCGTCCCGGGGACGACCGTCGGCTCCGCGACCTCCATGCCGACGCGGCCCGTGTAGATGAGCAGCGGCGTGGCCGGCTTCTCCTGCGGCTGCTGCGGCTCGGAGGCGCCTTCGGTCTTCTTGCCGGTCGGCGTGGGCTTCGCGCCCGTGGGAGGCGGCGTGGGTTGCTTCGGCGCGGCCGCGGGCGCGGCCATCGGAGCGCGCGCGCCGGGCGCCACGGGGGCCGGTGCGGGCGGAGGGCCGAGCGCCGTCGCCTTCGCGGCTTCGTCGGACCCGCCGCCGAAGAAGCCGGAGTCGTCGGAGCTGCCCTCGCTCTCATAACGCTCGCTGTCGCTGGCGGCCATCGGCGCGGGCGAGGGCGCGTCCATCGGCATCGGGGCGCCGGCGGACGCGGGCGCGGCTTCGGCCTGCGCGGCGCCGCCGCCGTAATACGCGGGCGCGCTGGGGTAGGCGGCGGCCTCGGGGGGCGCGGAGCCACATCCGACCGCGAAGAGCGACGTGGTGATCAACGTGAGCGCGGCGAGCCGCGCTCGGAGGGTCCGGAACACGAAGGGCATGCGAGATCTCCCGGAAGCCGACGAGAAACGAAGGTGCCGGTTCGAGCTTACACCTCCTCGCAGTTGCTCGTAGGGCCGTTGCGAACGGCTGGCTTCGGTCGGTCGCCGCGTCGGTGCGAAGGTGGGCGCGGCGCGGTAGCCTTTCGGTAAGGCCGTGTTCCACCCCCTCGTCGACGCCTGGTTCACCCGCCGCTTCGGGGCCGCGACGCCCGTGCAGGCCCGCGCTTGGCCCACGATCCAGCGAGGTGAAAACTGCCTCATCGCCGCCCCCACCGGCTCGGGAAAGACGCTCGCCGCGTTCCTCGCGTGCCTCGATCGCCTCGTGCGCGCGAGCGACGAGGGGCGGCTCCCGGACCGCATCGAGGTCGTCTACGTCTCGCCGCTGAAGGCGCTGTCGAACGACGTGCAGAAGAACCTCGACGAGCCGATCGCGGAGCTCACCGCGCTCGCGGGCGAGCTCGGTCTCGCGCGCCCCTCCGTCCGCACCGCCGTGCGCACGGGCGACACGCCGGAGCAGGATCGGCGAAAGCTCTTCAAGAAGCCCCCGCACGTGCTGGTCACGACGCCGGAGTCGCTCTTCATCCTGCTCGGATCGGCTTCGGGTCGTCGCGCGCTCGGGGGCGTGCGGACCGTGATCGTGGACGAGATCCACGCGGTCGCTTCCGACAAGCGAGGCGCGCACCTCGCGCTCTCGATCGAGCGGCTCGAAGAGCTCGTGACGAGCGGCGGGGAGCCGCGGCCGCAGCGCGTGGGGCTCTCGGCGACGATGCGGCCGATCGAGGTCGCGGCGCGGATGCTCGTCGGCGCGGGGAGGCCACTGCCGGAGATCGTCGACGCGGGCGTGCGCCGAGATCTCGACCTCGCGATCGAGGTGCCGCGCGACGAGCTCGGGGCGGTCTGCACGATCGAGCAGTGGGAAGAGCTTTACGATCGCGTGGCGGACATGTGCCGCGCGCACAAGTCGACGCTCGTCTTCGTGAATACGCGGCGGCTCGTCGAGCGCGTGGCGCTGCACCTCGGCGAGCGGCTCGGCGAGGAAGCCGTGGCCGCCCATCACGGCAGCCTTTCGCGGTCGCGGAGGCTCGCGGCGGAGCGCAGACTCAAGGCCGGCGAGCTCAAGGTCGTGGTGGCGACGGCGTCGCTCGAGCTCGGGATCGACGTGGGCGCCGTGGAGCTCGTTTGCCTCGTGGGATCACCGCGATCGATCGCCACGGCGCTGCAGCGGATCGGCCGCTCGGGCCACGCGCTCGCGGCGACACCGAAGGGGAGGATGTTCCCGCTGACGCGCGATCAGCTCGTCGAGTGCGCGGCGATCGTCAGGTCGGCGCGGCGCGGAGAGATCGATCGCATCGCGATGCGCGACGCGCCGCTCGACGTGCTCGCGCAGCAAATCGTGGCGGCGTGCGCGTCGGGGGAGCGGGGCGAGGACGAGCTCTTCGAGCTCGTGCGGCGGGCGGCTCCGTACGAGAACCTCACGCGCGCGGCGTTCGACGATGTCGTGCAGATGCTCGCCGAGGGCGTCTCGGCGCGGCGCGGCCGCGCGGGCGCGCTGCTCTTCCGGGATGGCGTGGGGCAAAGGCTCAAGGCGCGGCGCGGGGCGTCGATCGCCGCGCTCACGTCGGGCGGGGCGATCCCGGACAACGGCAACTACGACGTCGTGCTCGCGGACGGGATGAAGGTCGGCTCGGTCGACGAGGACTTCGCGATCGACTCGTCGGCGGGTGACGTCTTCCTCCTCGGATCCACGTCGTGGCGGATCCGCCGCATCGAGGCGGGCAAGGTGTGGGTCGAGGACGCGCCGGGCGCGCCGCCGACCGTGCCGTTCTGGTTCGGCGAGGGGCCGGCGCGCACGCGCGAGCTCTCCGCGGAGGTGGGCCTCTTGCGCGAGGAGGTCGCGCGGAGGCTCTTCGACGGGCGCGAGCCGGCCGAGCCCGCGCGGCTCTGGCCGACGGCGGAGTGGCTCGAAGAGACGTGCGCGCTCGATCGTGCAGGCGCGGTGCTGCTCTGCGAGTACGTGGCGGCCGCGCGATCCGCGCTCGGGGAGATGCCGTCGCAACACGTCGTCGTGGCTGAGCGGTTCTTCGACGAGGCGGGCGGCATGCAGCTCATCCTGCATGCGCCCTTCGGCGCACGCATCAACCGCGCCTGGGGCCTCGCGCTGCGCAAGCGCTTCTGCCGGAGCTTCGACTTCGAGCTGCAGGCGGCGGCGACCGACGACGGTGTGCTGCTCTCGCTCGGCGCGCAGCACAGCTTCCCGCTGGAAGTGATCTTCGAGATGCTCCGGCCCGAAGGTGTCGTGGGCGTGCTCGAACAGGCCGCGCTGCAAGCGCCGATGTTCGGCACGCGCTTCCGGTGGAACGCGACGCGCGCGCTCCAGATCCTGCGTTTCTCCGGGGGACGAAAGGTGCCGGCGCCGCTCGTGCGCATGCGGAGCGACGACCTCATCGCCGCCGTCTTCCCGGCGCAGCTCGGCTGCCAGGACAACCACGGGCGCGAGGCGATCCTCGAGATCCCGGACCACCCGCTCGTGCGCGAGACGATGCGCGACTGCCTGACGGAGGTGATGGACGCCCAGGGCCTCACCGAGGTGCTCGAACGGATCAAGCGCGGCGAGATCCAGATCGTCTCGCGCGAGACGGCCGAGCCGAGCGTGCTGTCGCACGAGATCCTGAACGCGAATCCGTACGCCTTCCTCGACGATGCGCCGCTCGAAGAGCGACGGGCGCGCGCGGTCGCCGTGCGCCGCGGCTTGCCGGCGGAGATCGCGGACCGGATCGGCGGGCTCGATCCCGAGGCGATCGAGGCGATCGTCGCGGAGGCCCGGCCCGTGGTGCGCGACGAGGACGAGCTGCACGATCTCTTGCTCGATCTCACGGCGTTGCCCGAGGAGGACGCGAGCGCGCTCGGATACGATCGGCTGCTCGACGTGCTCGTGCGCGCGCGGCGCGTGGCGAAGCTTTCGGGGCCGGGGATCACGGGGGCGTTGTGGGTCGCGGCCGAGCGGCGAGATCGGGCGGCTGCGATCTGGCCTGCGGGCGCGTTCACGCCGGCGCTTTCGCAGCCTGCGAAGGTCTCCGCGGGAGAGCTTGTGGAGGGGGAACGCGAGACCGCGATCGCGGGCCTCGTACGCGGCTGGCTCGCCCTCGTCGGCCCGATCCAGGCGGCCATGCTCGCCGAGCGCCTCTCGATCGAGATCTCCGACATCGAGATCGCCCTCGCGCGTGTGGAGGCGGACGGCGTGGTCCTGCGCGGGAGGTTCTCGCCGGACCTCGAACCCGGCGCGATCGAGTGGTGTGATCGGCGCCTGCTCGCGCGCATCCATCGCCGCACCGTCGACGGCCTGCGCCGCGCGATCGAGCCGGCGACGCCCGTCGAGCTCATGCGCTTCCTGCTCGCGTGGCAGGGCGTGATCCCCGGGCAACGCGCGCACGGCGCCGCGGGGCTCGCGCGTGTGGTCGAGCAGCTCCAGGGCTTCGAGATCGCCGCGGGCGCGTGGGAGAGCGAGATCCTCCCGGCGCGCGTCGAGGCCTACGAGCCCTCGTGGCTCGATCTGCTTTGCCTGTCCGGGGAAGTCGCGTGGGGGCGGCTCTCGCCACGCGCCTCGGCCGGCGGTGCGCCCACGCGTGCGGCGCCGATCACGCTGGCCTTGCGGCGGGATCTCGCGTGGCTGCTTGCGGAGCCGTCCGAGGCCGCCGCGCAGGGGCCGCTCGGCGACGAAGGCCTTTCGCTTCCCGCACGCCGCGTGCTCGCCACGCTCGGCGCGGCGGGCGCGTCGTTCTTCGAGGACATCGTCCGGGCCACGGGCCTCGCGCGGCCCGAGGTCGAGGAGGCGCTCTGGGAGCTCGTCTCCGCCGGTCGGATCACGGGGGACGGGTTCGCGGGGCTGCGCGGTTTGCTCGGGCCGTCGGCGCGTGCCCGCGCTCGTTCGAGCACCAAGCATTCTCGCGGCGCGCCCGTCCTCGCGGCGGGCCGCTGGGCGCTTTTCCGCGCGCCTGTCCTCGGAGACGCGCCTCCCGCGGACGGCGCCGATCCGGCGGCGACGATCGAGGCCCACGCACGGCAACTCTTGCGGCGCTGGGGCATCGTCTTCCGCGAGCTCGTCACCCGCGAGTCGCGCGCCCCGGCATGGCGAGACCTCGTGCGTGTCTATCGCCGCCTGGAGATGCGGGGCGAGGTCCGCGGCGGCCGGCTCGTCGCGTCCTTCGTGGGAGAGCAGTTCGCGTTGCCGGAGGCCCTCGAATCGCTGCGGGCCATCCGCAAGGCGCCGCTGCGTGGAGAGGTCGTGCGGCTCTCCGCGTGTGATCCGCTGAACCTCGTGGGGACGATCCTTCCGGGCGAGCGCGTGCCTTCGACGCTTTCGCACGTCGTCACGTACCGGGACGGCATGCCGATCGAAGAGCCCATCGAGGCCGAACGAGTCCCTCACCCCCAACCCCTCTCCCTTTCGGGAGAGGGGAGAAGACGCGCCGTACACCCCTCTCCGGGACGGAGAGGGGAGGGGGGTGAGGTCGTTCGAAGCTGAACGAACCTTCCGGCGGACTACCGCGCCGCCGGCGCCACCATGAACTCCCCGAACATCTCGCGCCGCGCGACCCACGGCGTCTGCTTGCCGTTCGAGGCCGCGCGCACCCGCTCGGTCACGTAGTCGACGAGCTCGTTCACCTCGATGGCGCCGCTGCGATCTCGATCGGGCGCCTCGCCGTCGAGCGCTTCGAGCAGCGCGCTCGTGAAGAGTCCGTGTCCGCCCTTGAGATCCTTCTGCTTCGGCGGCTGCTTGCCCTCCCATGCGAGCTCGAGCCCGCGGCTCGCCCCGCTCGCCCCGTCCGGCGGCACCTCGTAACTGAACTGCGATCCACGCGCTGCCGAGAACACGAGGACGCCCGCGCGATCTCCCGCGGCGAGCTCCCGCGCGAGCGACTCGTTCGGCGCGACGACCTCCGTCGACACATACCCCGCGTGGCAGGCGTCGAGCATCATGAGCACGCGCCCGCGCGCTCCGCGCAGCGCCTTCTCGATGCGGTCCCACCCGATCCCGTGCTGGGTCGCGGCCTCGCGGGTGAACGCCGCTTGGCTCGTCAGGAAGAGCATCTTCGATTCGTCGAGCCGCGCCCCGTGGCCCGCGAAAAACACGACGGCGAGGTCGTCCGGGCGCATGCCCGCGAGCCCCGCGAGTGCCTCGTCCACGCGTCCCACCGTCACCTCGTCGTCGAGCAGCGTCGTCGCCACGATGCGGCCGAACGGGCGGTTCGGCCCCGCGAAGCGCGCGAGCGACGAGGCAACCGAGCGTGCGTCGTCGTCTGCGAAATCGAGCTGCTGCTCGGGTGGCATGTTGGGATATCGGCTCACGCCGATGGAGAGCACGTGCAGGCTCGGCTTCTCGGCGAGAGGGGACGTCGACACGACATCGAGCTGCTCGGGGTTGCTCGCGTAGCCGGCGGCGTCGTACGCGACGAGGCTCAGTCGGTTCCTGCCCGCGTGGAGCGGCACGTCGAGCGAGACGCGCCCCTCCGTGGCGCACACGAGTCGATCGACCGCGGGTTTGCCGTCGACGAAGACGCGCACGCGATCGACACGCGAGGGGCTCGTCGCGACCACGTCGAGCGTGAGTCGGTTGTCCGTCGTCTCGATCATCCCTCGCGGGGCCTTCGCCTCGACGCGCAACCTCGGCGGCCGCGCGAGCGAGGCCGGCGCCGGTGTCTCCTCACCGCCGAGGCTCCGCTCCACGAGATCCGGCCGCTCGAACCGGGTAGCGAAGCGCTCGAACGAGAAGCCCTCCAGGGGATCCGAGAACATCCACGCGACGCTTCGCGCGCCATCGATGCTCGATCGATAGGCGCCGGACGGCGTCGCCGACACCCACTCCCCGTTCGGCGTGGAGACGAGCGTCATGACGACGTCGCCGCGCTCCGAAACGAGGGAGGTCGCGCCCCCGTTGCCGCTGAGGAGGAAGAGGTCTCGCTTCGGAGCCACGGTGATCGCGGAGATCTCGTTGTCCGCGACCGCGAGGCGCGCGCGCACGGCGAAGCTCGACGCGTCGAGCAGGACGGGCCTGAGCCCACCCACGACGATCGCGCCCTTGTGCCATCGCACGGGCCCGTCCGTCTCCGGCTTGTGCACGTTCCGCACGCGGCCCGTGCCGGCGTCGATCTCCATCAGCACGGACACGAAGTGCTGCACGCCTCCCTTGTTCGTCTCCAGCCGCCGCGTCGACACGACGACCGTCTTTCCGTCAGGCGAAAAAGCGGCGTGGGAGCGATCGACATCCATCCCGCCATCCGGCCGCTTCGCGATGCCGAGTGGGATCGTCTGAAGCTTGAGGGTCCAGTTGAGCTTCCCCGTATCCGTGCGCAGGGACGCGAGCGTGTCGCCGCCGGCCACGACGAGGTGCAGGCCGTCCGTCGAGAGAGCGAAGAACCTCGGGTCCGACGCGAGCTTGGCGACGACGCGCCCCTGGGGCCGCGCGATCTCGCCGAAGGGAGACTTCGGAAGCGGCGGCAGCGGCCCGCGGAGATCCCACCGCTCCACCGCCACGTCGTGTTTCTCCTCGATCACCGGCGCTCCGCCCGGGCCCTTCTTGCTCACGATCTTCCGATCCGTCTGCACATGCACGGTGAGCAGCTCCTCGCCCGTCGGCAAGAACTCCGTGAAGCGCACGAACGCTCCGGACCGCAAGCTCCAGCGGCGCAGCGTTTGTCCCCGCGCGGTCTCGCGCACGCGTACCTCGAACCCGCCCGTCGTCGATGCGAGCTGCTCGCCGTTCGGCGCGTACGACAGCGCGATGACCCGCCCCTGCTCCCGCTCGCTCTCGGCGATGCCGGGCCTGGGCTTGCCGGTCCGTAGATCCCAGCGCGTGAGATCGCCGTTGAATGCGCCCGTTGCGAGCTCGCTCCCGTCGGGCCGCGCGGCGACCGACTCGATGGATCGAGGCAGCCCCTCGATCGTGCGCACTGCGCGCATCGTCTGCACGTCGCGCACCTCGATGCTCGTGCCCACGCCGAGGTGGCTCCGCGCCATCAC
Source organism: Polyangium jinanense (assembly GCF_028435265.1). Classification (GTDB taxonomy): domain Bacteria; phylum Myxococcota_A; class Polyangia; order Polyangiales; family Polyangiaceae; genus Polyangium; species Polyangium jinanense. Next base: position 333,384 of record NZ_JAGTJK010000008.1, read on the forward strand.
GAGCGTCGAGCCGTCGCGGCTCGCGGCGACGAGATCTCCCTGTGGCGGATCGGGCGTGGAGAGCGAGACGGCCTGCCCGTCGGGGAGGGTGAACGCCGAAGCGCGCCCGGTCATGAGATCCAGGGCCCAGAGCCGCCCGCTCGCCGCGGACGCGTCTTTGTATCGACCTGGAAGGACGCGCGGCGCGCCGCCCTTCGCGAGCGGGAACAACGTGATCGTTCCGCCTGCGCTCACCAGGACGACGACCTCGGGCGTGAGCGTGACGCGCATCGGCGTATCCGCGAGCCCGCTCGCCAGCGGGAAGCGATGCGTGACCGAGTCGGTCGTGACGTCGACGACGACGAGCTCTCCGGGGTAGGCCGCTGCGACGCGCCGGCCCTCGGCGTCGTGCGTGAGCGCGAGCGCGCTCGGGGTCTTCGCGCCGACGGCGATCTCCTTCTTCGGACGGCCCGTCTTCGCGTCGAAGAGCGTGAGTTTGTCCGTGGCCATCGCGAGCCACGTGCCGTCCGGCGAGAGCTGGAAGGCCCCGTGGAGCGGAACCGTGGTGCGCGGGCTCTTCAGCTTGTCGAGGTCGACCACCTGCACCATGAGCCCCTCGGGCGTCCCGTCCGGCGCGTAGTACGCGAGGCGCTTGCCATCCGCGCTGATCGACAGGTCCTGCACGAAGTATCCGGCCGTCACGAACCTCGTGAGGAGCAGGCCTGTGCGCAGATCCCACACGCGCACGGTCCCATCCTGCGCGCCCGACGCGAGCTTGCTGCCGTCAGTGCTCACCGCGATCCGCTGGATCGGCCGCTCGTGACCATTCTGCAGGAGGAACGTCGGCTTGCTCGGCGCGCGGTCGGCCGGAGGCGCGGGCTCCGGGCACGTGGGCAGCGGTGCATCGGGATCCGCCTGCGCCTCCGCGATCCGAGGCGCCCCCTTCGTCTGCCCGGGCTCTGCCGGAGGTCGAGCCTGGTGCACGGGCTGCACGGTCGTGTTGCAGCCGGCAGCGACGACGAGGGACGCGGCGAGCGCGCGGAAGGCGTTTCGAATCGAGGGCCGGGCCACAGGCCCGAGGGTACTACCGGTCGCCGCGCGCGAACGACTCGAAGATGTCCACGTCCCGCGGCGAGCCGAGAACGAGCGGCACGCGCTGGTGCAGCTCGGTCGGCGTGATGTCGAGGATGCGCGAGGTCCCCGTCGACGCCTTGCCGCCGGCCGCCTCGAACACGAACGCGAACGGGTTCGCTTCGTAGAGCAGCCGCAGCTTGCCCTGCTTGCTCTTGCGATCGGCCGGGTAGGCGAAGATGCCGCCCTTCATCAGCGTCCGATGCGCGTCGGCCACGAGCGAGCCGACGTAGCGCGCGCCGTACGGCCTCTCCGTCGCCTTGTCCTCTTCCTTGAGCCACGCGTTCCAGCGGCGCACCTCATCGGTCCAGTACGCGCTGTTGCCCTCGTTGATCGAGTAGAGCGAGGCCCGCTCCGGCACGCGAATGTTCTCGTGCGAGAGAAAAAACTCACCGACCGTCGGATCGTACGTGAACCCGTGCACGCCGCCGTGCCCCGTCGTGATCACGAGCATCGTCGACGAGCCGTAGAGGATGTACCCGGCGGCCACGAGCTCGCGCCCGGGTCGCAAAAAATCCTGCTCCGTCGCGCCCTCGCCGTCGGTCTCCTTGCGCAGCACGCCGAAAATCGTGCCGATGGAGATGTTCACGTCGATGTTCGACGAGCCGTCGAGCGGGTCGAAGACGACGAGGTACTTCGCCCGTCGATCGGTCGAGGTGATCCGGATCGAGTCGAGCTCCTCGCTGGCGACCGCGGCGCAATGCCTGCGGCGCCCGAGCACGCTGAGGAGCGTCTCGTTCGCCTCCTCGTCGAGCTTCTGCACGAGCTCGCCCTGAACGTTCGTCTGGCCCGTGTACCCGAGCAGCCGCGCGAGGCCGGCGCGACGCACCTTCGAGGTGACGAGCTTCGCGGCGAGGCCGATCTGGTTGAGGAGCGACGTGAACGTCCCGGTCGCCGCCGGGAAGCCGAGCTGTCCTTCGAGGATGAACGTTTCCAGCGTGATGCCGACGCGCGAAGGCCCTTCGGGCGGCGGGGCCCAGCTCTCTAGCCGCTTGTCCGAACTCGTGGTCATCGTGTTTCCCCTCTGGGGCCTGCCGTCTACCACGGCCCCCCACCCGACGTCGTCCGATTCCGGAGCATCGGTGTTCGTTGCGGAAGGGCCGCTCGCGGCCTAGCCTGCCGAACCGTGCCCGCGCGCCGGGCGAAACCCACCGGAGACGACCATGGCTCTCACCGATCGCGTCAAGCAGATCCTCTCTTGGTACTCCTCGGACAATCCCGGTACCCAGACGAACCTCGTGCGCCTCCTGAACCACGGCGCGCTCGCGGGTACGGGCAAGCTCGTCATTCTGCCCGTGGATCAGGGCTTCGAGCACGGCCCCGTGCGGTCGTTCGCGCCGAACCCCGAGGCGAACGATCCGGACTACCACTACCAGCTCGCCATCGACACGGGATGCAACGCGTACGCCGCGCCGCTTGGCTTTCTCGAGGCGGGCGCCGCCAAGTTCGCGGGCCAGATCCCGCTCATCCTCAAGCTCAACAACAGCGACTCGCTCGGCAAACCGGAGCACCCGATCTCGGCCGTCACGGGCTCGGTCGAGGACGCGCTCCGCCTCGGCTGCGTCGGCATCGGCTACACGATCTATCCGGGCTCCGGCGCTCGCAACCAGATGTACGAGGATCTCCGGGAGATCACGCTCGAGGCCAAGCGCAAGGGCCTCGTCGTCATCGTCTGGTCGTACGCGCGCGGCGCGCTGTCGAAGACCGGCGAGACGGCCATCGACGTCATCGCCTACGCCTCGCACATCGCGGCCGAGCTCGGCGCGCACATCGTGAAGGTCAAACCTCCGACGGCGCACATCGAGCAGGAAGAGGCGCGCAAGATGTACGAGAAGTACAACATCCCGATCGCGACGCTCTCTGAACGGATCCGCCACGTCATTCAGTCGACGTTCAATGGCCGACGCGTCGTCATCTTCTCGGGCGGCGAGGCCAAGGGCGTCGACGCCGTGCTCGCCGAGGTACGTGAGCTTGCGGCGGGCGGCTCGTTCGGCTCGATCATGGGGCGCAACGCGTTCCAGCGGCCTCGCGCCGAGGGCGCCGAGCTGCTCACGAACGTGATCCGCATCTACAAAGAAGCGTCCGCCGCAGGCCGCTGAGCGCGCACGCGTCTTCACGCCGGCCTTGCCGCAGCGCGGCGACGCACCCCGATGCGGCGCGCGTCACATGGGGTTTGGGGCGTAGCTCGGCTTGTCCGAGCGCAGCCCCAAGCGTCGAAGGAGTGGCGCGCGCCGTCCATCCCCGTGAAACCCACGAGACGACCGGTCGACGTTGCCTGCGTCTCGTGATTAGATGCGCGCCCCGACCCCGAGGGGTCTCGCACGCAATCGTCCAGGAGAACGCATGTCCATCAAGCTTTCCGTCGTTTCCCAGGACCCGCTTCGGATCGACGCCGACGTCGCCGTCATCGGCGTGCCCGAGGGGGCCACGACGAAGGAGGGCATCCTCGCGCAGCTCGAGGAGGCGCTCGGTCCGGTCGTCTCCCGCCTCGTCAAACGCGAGGATTTCACGGGGAAAAAGGACCAGACGCTCGATTTGCAGACGAACGGCGCGCTCCCCGCGCACCGCGTTCTCCTGATGGGTCTGGGCAAGGCGAACATCACCGACGTCGAGGTCCGGCTCCTCGCGGCGAAGGGCGCGCGGCTCGCGCTCGGCGGCAAGGCCGAGTCGCTCACGATCGCGCTGCCCGAGGGCGTCGCGCACGCCGCGCGCGCCGCGGCCGAGGGCGCGGTGCTCGGCGCCTACCGTTTCACGAGCTTCCTGACGGGCGATCGCATCCCGAAGACGAACCTCGGGCGCGTCACGCTCACGACGACGGGCCGCGTGAGCAAGGCCGATCGTGACGGCGCGGCGCTCGGCCAGAAGGTCGGCGAGTCCGTGTGCATCGCGCGCGACCTCATCAATACGCCTCCGAACGAGCTCTACCCGGAGAAGCTCGCGAAGGCGGCCGAGGAGGTCGCCAAGGCGAACGGCCTCGAGTGCAAGATCTTCGACAAGGCCCAGCTCACGAAGCGCGGCATGAAGCTCATCCTGGCCGTCGGCCAGGGCAGCGCGCGGGATCCGCGCCTCGTGCACCTCACGTACAAGCCGGCGAAGCCCGCGAAGAAGAAGCTCGTCTTCGTCGGCAAGGGCCTCACGTTCGACAGCGGCGGCCTCTGCATCAAGCCCGCGCAGGGCATGGAAGAGATGAAGGGCGACATGGGCGGCGCGGCCAACGTGATCGCGCTCATGGCCGCCGTCGCCGCCACGAAGCCGAATGTCGAGGTGCACGGCATCATCGGCTGCGCCGAGAACATGCCCGATGGCAACGCCTACCGTCCGGGCGACGTCTTCGGCTCGCTCGATGGGAAGACCGTCGAGATCATCAACACGGACGCCGAGGGCCGCCTCGTCCTCGCGGACTGCCTCGCGTACGCCCGCGCGCTCGAGCCCGACCTCATCCTCGACAACGCCACGCTTACCGGCGCGTGCGTCGTCGCGCTCGGCCCCACGGTCTCCGGCTTCTTCGCGAACCGCGAGGAGCTCGCCGATCAGTTCCGCAAGGCGGCGAAGACGGCGGGCGAGTCGACGTGGCAGCTCCCGCTCGTGGAGGAGCTGCGCGAGGGGCTGAAGAGCGACTGGGCGGACATCAAGCACACCGCGGATCGCTGGGGTGGCTCGATCACGGCCGCGCTCTTCCTGCGCGAGTTCGTGGGCGATCGCCCGTGGATCCACGTGGACATCGCCGGCCCCTCGCTTGCGAACAAGCCCTACGGCATCTACCCCAAGGGCGGTACGGGCCACGGGGTCCTCACGTTCCTCCGGCTCATCGAAGAGCTCTCCTGAAACCCTCGCTGTGAACCTACGCCGCAAGCTCGCGCGGGCGATGTCCCGCGCGATCGCCGATTTCAAGATGCTCTCCGACGGCGACCGCGTCCTCTGCGCGGTCTCGGGCGGCAAGGACAGCTACGCGATGCACGACCTGCTCGTGGATCTCGCGCGCCGAGCCCCCGTGCGTTTCAGCGTCGTCGCGGTGAACATCGACCAGGGGCACCCGGGCTATCCGGGGCACCTCCTGCGCGACTACATGGCCTCGCGTGGGCACGAGTTCGTGATGATCAACGAGGACACGTACTCGATCGTCACGGACAAGATCCCCGAGGGAAAGACGTACTGCTCGCTCTGCTCGCGCCTGCGCCGCGGCATCCTCTATCGCATCGCGCAGGAGATGGGCTGCACGAAGATCGCGCTCGGCCACCACCGCGACGACGCGATCACCACCTTGATGCTGAACCTCGTCTTCGCCGGTCAGCTCAAGGCCATGCCGCCGAAGCTCGTCGCGGACGACGGCAAGAACGTGGTCATCCGTCCGCTCATCTACTGCGCCGAGGACGACCTCGCGGCGTTCGCGGCCGAAGAGAAGTTCCCGATCCTGCCGTGCGACCTCTGCGGCTCGCAGGAGAACCTCCAGCGCAAGGCGATCAGCCGCTTGCTCGCCGACCTCGACGCGCGTTGCCCCGGCGCGCGCCGGAACATGCTCGCGGCGCTCGGCAACGTGCGGCCGAGCCACCTCTTCGATGCGGGCCTCTGGCAGAAGCTCGGCCTCGAAGTCGCGCGGGAAGACACGGGCAGCGAGGCCTCGGCCGCGCTCGCGGGGGACGACGACGACGCTGGTAACTTCGTTCCGCTTTCGAGGCTCTCCGATCGGAGTATCGTGTGAGCACGCATGGCGGATGATCGGGACCAGCGATCGAGCGAGACCGACCGCGAAGGGGCCCTCGCGGAGCCGCTGAAGGCCGCCCCGGCCCGCGCCCTCGCGCCTCAGGCCGAGGGGCCCGTCGCCCGCCTCGTCGCCGAGATTCGCGCCGGGGACTCCCCCGGACAAACGCTACTCGCCACCTTCGTCGCCTGGGCGACCACCGTCGCGCCCGCCGCGCTCTCGCGCTCCGCCGCGCGCCCTGCTGCATTCGTCGCGGTCGTCGGCCTCCTTGCTGGCCTCGCGGGTCCGCTCTTTCGGAGCAGCCGCCCGGCCCTCGCGCGTCACATCGGCATCACTGCGTTCCTCACGCTCACGACGGGCGCGTGGCTCCTCGGATCACCTGCGCTCGCGCCCGCGCGCCTCGATCCTTTGCGCGCGTCGGTCGGCGCGATCGCGTGGGGCGCGTTCGCGCTCTCGTGGCGCGAGCGCTGGGAGACGGGCCCGTCGAAGCCCGAGTCCCCGCGGGATCCCGACGCGCCGCTCCTGCAAGCGCGCTCGACGTTGCCGGGTGGCGCGATTCCCGTCGCAACCATCGGCATCCTCGCGGGCCTCATTTACCTCGTCCTCGCGTGGCACGTGCGTGATGGAGATCGCGCGCTCGCGGCGCAGGCCGTCGCGGTTGCTTGTGCGGTCGCCATCAGCGCCGTTGCGGCGACGGTGGCCGTCGATCGTGGCAAACGTTCGTCGAGGTCCTCGCGCCGCATGACGGCTGCGGCCGGGAAAGCGCTCCTCATGCTCGTCGTCTTCGTGGTGGCGGGGGTCGCCGTCGTCGTGATGCGCCGGTAGTCGCCTGGCGGACGAATCCAGGCGTTCGGTGGGCCCGCGGGGCATTCTCGGCGGCATTCGCCCGTGTTCGAGAACGTTTCCGGGCCGGTCCTGCCCCACAGGCCGGGCGCGGCGAGGTATGCTCCCATCGTGTCTCGCGCGATCGACGCCTTCGCGGTGCTTCTGCTCTTCGCAGCGGCTACCGCCTTTGGATTCGGCGTTCATGCGCTCGGCCAGCGCGACGACTTCAAGGCGGTCTACCTCCTCGTGATCGGTGGCCTCTCCTTGCGAGCGTCGACGGAGCTCTTGCGCCCGCGGGGGGGTGGATGAGCGTGTGCGCGGGCGTGCTGCGCGACGGGTTCGAGATTTCCGCGCCGCGGCTCGTGTCGCTCGTATCACTCGTGGCAGCCGCGGCCGGGTGTGGTGGCTCCGGCGGACCTTCGGGACCGCCGCCCGAGCGAGGCCCCCTCGCTGCGGGGACCGTCGCGCGGGTCGGGCAGGAAGAGGTGAACGAAGGCACGGTGGCGCGCATCGCTGCGGCGCAGAGCATCGATGTCACGGCGGCGCGGGATCTTGCGATTCGCGACGCGCTCTTCGCGAGCGAGGCTCGGTCGCGCAGTGCGTCGAACGCCCCTGAGCTCGAGGGCCGTGTGAGCGCGGCGCTCGCGCGTCGGCTCTTGCATCAGCTCCTCGCGGAGGCGGATCGAAAGGGGCCGGTGACGGACGGGGAGCTCGAGCGGGTGATGGCGCGCCGGTGGCTCGAGCTCGATCGTCCGGAGGGGTTTCGCACGGTGCATGCGGTCGTGCGGTTCGCCGAGAACGCGGATGCCGCGACGAAGAACCGCGCCGAGGCCGTGGCGCGTGCGATCCGCGAGGCGGTGCTGCCGGTCGCGGCGTCGGCGCGCACGACCGCGCGCCCGCAGCCGAAGCGCCCGTTCGAGGAGGTGAACGATCCGGTCGTCGCCTCGTTCCGAAGCGCGGTCGACGGCGTCGACAAGGACGGCTTCGAGATCGTCGTGGAGGCGCTCGCGCCGGTCACGGCGGACGGCCGCTTGATCCGCCCCGAAGGCGGGACGCTGGTGGAATCGTTTGCGCGTGCGGCGAGTGAGCTCGGGGCGCGTGGCGACACGAGCCCCCTCGTTCCCACGTCGTATGGCGTGCACGTGCTCGTCTTGCTCGAGCGCACGCCGGCGTTGATCGTTTCCTTGGAGGAGCGCCGGAGGCTCGTGCGTGACGAGGTCGTGTGGGGCCGCGCGAGTGCGGCGCGGTCGAAGCTCCTCGAAGGGCTCCGGCGTGATGTCCTCGTCGAGCGGAGCGCGGAGTCGCTCCTCGCCCTGGTCCCGATCGAGCGATGAGCGAACGCACGCGATCCCGCCGTCCTCGTCCTGCGCCTCCGCCGCGTGATCAGGAGGCGTCGACCTTCACGAAGATCCTCGAGCGCCTCGTGCGGGCCTTGCCTGGCGCGAAGGGCACGGCGCTCGTCGACGCGGAAGGGGAGACCGTCGACTACTTCGGCATCCTCGATCCGTTCGACCTCAAAGTAGCTGCGGCGCACTGGCAGATCGTGCTCGGCGAGTTGCGCGAGACGCCGAACTTCGCGTCGCCGAAGAAGATCACGGTTCGCGCGCGCGGCCGTGGGTACATCGTCCGGCAGCTCCCGGATGGGTATGCCCTCGTCGTCGTGTTTCATCCGCTCGCGGCGTTTGCGGCTTCCGAGCGCACGCTCGAGGAGATCGAGGCGCAGATCTATGCAGAGGCGGGCTGGGCGCGGCCGCAGGGCAGCACGAAGTGGTTCCGCGTCGACGTGGAGACGGCCCCGCCGGATCACTCGCGCCCGCGGCGGCTCCGGGCGGCGGGCGGCTGGCAGCCGATCGAGGTGATGGGGGCGATGGTGGGACTTCGCGGGCGAGAGAAGGGCTTTCGCGTGCGCTTGCCGAGCGGCGCGGAGATGCTCCTCGTGCGCGAGTGCCGGGACCGCTGGTTTGCGGACGAGCACGTCGAGGAGCTCATCTAGACGCGTGTTCGTTCGTCTGGGCCGGCGTTTTTGCGGAGAAACCCGCGGCCGGACAAGACGGACGGAAAAAATGCATGCGGGTTGTTGACAGGAGGGGAGGGGTGAGTAGAGTCCGCCCTCCCAACGCGACGGCGCTGCTGCCGCGGAGGGGCTGCCGAGGGCCATCGCCCCGGTTCTTCAGCAAGAAGGAGTGAGTTTGGCTCTCTCCTTCGCCCCGCGAGAGGCGGGGAAAAGCGGAAGAGGCGGGACGAAAAAAAGGTGACGAGGCAGTTGACAGGCGGAACTCGATGAGTAAAGTCCGCCCCCCTCGATGCGACGGCGCGAGCCGCCGCGGAGGGGCCGCCGAGAGCTATCGCTCCGGTTCTTCAGCTCTATAGAGTGAGGTCTACCTCGCTCCCTCGACCTCGCAAGAGGGAGAGGAAAAGCAGAAGAAACGGGACGAAAAAAAGCGAAAAGGCGGTTGACAGGCGGAGCTCGATGAGTAGAATCCGCCGCCCCGACGCGAAGGAAGCCGCGGTGAGCAGCTCCGAGCGAAGGGAGAGACGGTCGAAAAAGAAAACGACCGATTCGAAAATGAATGGTTGACAGGGCGCCGAGAGGCAACTAAATCAACCGACCTCGCCGAGACAAACGGTTTCGCGAAAGCGGCCCGGGCGGACGGCGAGATGACAGAACGAAGGAATGGCAGGAATGTCTGCCGGAAGCCTTCGGCTCGGTCCTTGAAAACTGGATTGTACGCAACACGCAATAACGTGTGGTGACGT
>NZ_JAGTJK010000080.1:0-33283 GCF_028435265.1 Polyangium jinanense
GCCCGGGACTCGTGTTGGAATAACTGCGCGGTGCGATGTTCTACCACGGGCCGGTGGCAAGACCAGCGACAGCGTTGCCGGTCGCGGCGTTCTTGGTTGGCAGGGTCGCTCGTGGTCTTGCCTCGGCCTGTTCGATGAACTGCGCATTGCGCAGTTCATCGACCCCGGGTCCAGCGCTTGCGCTGGTCCAGGTCCAGGGGCGGAGAGCCCCTGGTGGGGCCTGGGGCAACGCCCCAGCGCAGCGGCTTATGATGAGGAGGTCCTACTTGGCCGCCTCGGCGTGGGCCCGGCGCTTCTCCAGCCGCTCGAGCACCGCGCGCACGATGAGCGGCCATGCGACGGTCGCGTCCGCGTATACCTCGGCGTAGCGGCCGCCTTCGTTCGGCGGGACGAACTTGCCCCAGCTCACGCCCTCCGAGTAGGTGCAGCCTGACAGCCCGCCCCAGTGCACGGGCTCGGGGCAGATGCGCACGCCGTACTGGAAGCGCGGGTGCTCTACTTCCACGCCGAGCCGGTGGCCTACGATGTCGTAGAACGGCCCGACCTGCTGCGCCCAGTTGCGCGGCACGCCGCCGCCGATCGTGAAGATGCCGAGCTTCTTCTTCGTCCCGATGAGCTTCGCGTAGCTCAGCAGATCGAGGAACGGGTTGTATGCTGGCGGGGCCGCGTGCTTGAACGGATCGAAGTTCGGGTCGTTCCCGTGCTGGGCGTGGATTTGCCGGAGCTTCCATACCGCCACGTCGAGGCCCATCTCGCTGTCCGTGAAGGCCGGGACGTAGACGGGCACGTTGTGCAGATAGGCGCTGCGCAGGATGCCTGGTGAGTCGCCCATCTCTGCGAGCGCCTTGCCGAGCTGGCGACAGATCATCTCGCTCGACCACGGCACGTTCGGGTCGAGCTTGTCGAGCTCTGCCCGGACGAACTCGTCGATCGTGTTGAGGTTCTTCTCCATCTCGAGCGTGTCGTAGACGCGGTTGTAGCCCTTCTGGAAGAGCACCTCGTCTGGCACGTTCGGGTTCGCCTTGTAGTGCGTGAGCCCCACAGCCTCGCTGAGCCCGTGCGCCATGAGCGCGCCTGTGGAGATGATCGCGTGGATCATCCCGGCTTCGATCATGCGGACGATGACGAGACCCATCTTCGCGACCGTCATCGCGCCGGAGAACGTCGCGACGATCAGGCACTCTGGATCGAGCGTCATCTCCGTCAGCACGTCACATGCCTCGCCGAGCGAGCGGCCGCTGAAGGCTGTGCGGCCCATGGCCGTGACGAGATCGTCGAAGCTCTTGATCTGCAGCGGATCCAGCGCCGTGATCGGTACGAGCTGGTCCTCGACGCCGTCGCTCAGGTCCCGGACGGCGCGCGGCGGCTCGTGGGGATGGTGGGGATGTCGATCAGACATGACGAACACCTTCGTTGGAGGACGGGCCTTCCGTACCACGGAGACCCAAAACCGGCCGGCCTTTCCTCATTTCCGATCTTCGAGCGTGCAGGAGAGCTTGAAGACCTGGTCCTTTGCGGGCAGACCGCGATCGCCGCCTTCGGCCTTCTTGCCCAGGAAATCCGCCCGCACGAACGTGATCGGGCCCTTCTTCGCGGGCACCGCGCCCTTGCCGGTCGTCGGCGGCGGAGGAGGCCGCACCGAGGCTCGATCCGGCGCGTAGAGCGTGGACACCTGCGCGATGCAGGCGTCGTTGCCCGCGAGGCGCACGTCGTAGAGCGCCGAGGCGAGCGAGCCGTTTGCCCCGTCCACCAGAGCCCGGGCATACCCGCGCGTCACGAAGAACCGCACGCCTGCCTTGGGCTTCGCCGCGCACGGCGCGAGCTTGCCGATCTGGTTGCGGATGTTCGGCACGGTCGCCCAGCCCTCGAGCGTCGGCGCGAGCGGCAGCGGCGCGGGGGCGCCCTTCTTCTCGGGCGGCGGGATCGGGAAGACCCGCATCGCGCTCCAGTCGTACGAGCTCAAAAGGACCGGGACGCCGTCCTTCGTCGGCTCGCCGAGCGTGCGCGAGCTCCGCGCCGCCACGTGACCGATGATCCGCGGCGCCTCGCCCGAGATCCACACGACGAGCGCCGTGTCGCGCATCCACGCGATCGGCTCGCCCTTGTCCGCGCCGAACACGACCTCGTTCGACGGCAAAAGGTCGAAGCCGACCTCGGCCGTCTCCACGCCGCCGCCGGCCTTCGTGCGGACGAGCACGTTCTTCGAGCTGCCCACGCGCAGCGTGAAGAGCGCCCGCGCGCCCGAGCCCGCCGCCGCGCGGAGCTCCGTGCCCCAGCCCGTACCCTTGGGCGGCGGGCCGCTCCATGAGCGCACCTTGCCGCCGAGCTCGGCTGCGTCGTGCCACGAGAGCGTCCACTTCGCCGGCTCCGAGCCGGGTTTGTCCGGTCCCTCTTCCTCCAGGAGCGCGATCACGTCCATGAGCCCGTTGCGCGCCGTGGGGGCCGCCCTCTGCGCCCTGCGCGTACCCTTGGGCGGCGCGCCCTTCTTGCCGAGGAGCTGCACGATGAAGCTCGAGCTCGTGAGCGGCGCCGTGGCCTGGACCGGGCCCTCGGTATTGCACGCGAGCACGCGCTCCGCGCCCGCGCCGTAGCTCGTCTCGGCGCGCGGGATCGTCACGTCGAACGGAGCCTCGGCGCGATCCTCGCGCGGCTCCTCGGTGCCCCAGCCGATCCGCACGTGCCGGTCGAGCATCATGCCGACCTCGGACGTGCTGAACACGGTGGGATCGTCGAGCAGGCCCGTCACGTCGGAGAGCGATGCGCGCACGCTCTCGGGCAGCGGCACGCTCTGCCACGTCCTGCCGCCGTCGCTCGACGCGCTGATCGCGTCGTCGCCGACCGCGATGCCGCGCCCGCCGCGGATACGCGCGCTCGACGCGCCCTGGATCCGGTGCGGCTTGCGCGCCTCCTTGCCCGAGCCCGTCGGCTGCGAGACCGCGTAGACGCCGTCGTCGTCGGCCATCACGAAGGAGAGCGTGTGCTCGTCGTCCTCCTCGATCGCGCTGATCACGCGGAGCTCGCCGATCGGCCGGAAATCGAGCGTGGCGATGCGCTCCTCCTTGCCGCCCTCGCCGAGCGCGGCGACGTAGACGCGCTTGTGCTCGGGGACGGGTTTGTCTTCGTGATCGCCCTCGCCCTCGCCCTCACGCGACCCCTCGCTCTCTTCCTCCTCCTCCTCGCGCGCCGCTTCCTCGTCGTCGCGGCGCTCGGACTCGGGCACGTCGCCCTCCCAGAGGTTGCGCACGAACGCGATGCGGCCGTCGGAGAGCGGGCCGGCGCCGCGCGGGAAGAGGTCGATCTCGCCGCGCATCGTCAGCCAGCGGCCGTCGGGCTGGCGCGCGCAGACTTCGCCGTCGTCGTCGGAGCTGCAGGGGCCGAGCAAAAGCACGCCGCCGCTCGGCGAGGTACGGAGCTCGGCCTCGCCGCTGCGGATGAGCGCGGGGCGCTCCGGCTTCAAGCTGCTGCCTTCGAGCGAGACGCGCATCACGCCGAACGGATCGTACCGATCGCCGCCCATGTCCTCGCTGAGCGAGCAGGCCATCCACGCGTTCTTGCCGGCGCGGCTCATGCCACAGGCGCCGAGCCCGTCGCCACGCGCGAACTCCGCGGCGGCCGTGACCATGCCGGTCTTCGTGTCGACGCGCGCGACCATGCCGTGGCTCGCCACGATCGCGCTGCCGTCGGGCAAGAACACGCCCGACGCGGCCGCGGCGGCCAGGGGATCGCGGTGCGTCGCGCGGATCCACTTCACGAGCGCCGGATCGTCGTCCTTGGGCGTGTGATCCGCGAGCCGCCCGAGACGCGCCTGCGCCACGTCGATCGGCGCGTCGCGACCCTCGTCGTACACGAACGCGCGGATCATGCCGTCCCGCACCGCGAGCTCGAACACGCGGAGCGCGTCGCCCTTCACGTCCTCGGTCACGCGCTTCCACGTCGCGCCCCCGTCGGCCGTGACCGCGAGCCCCACGCCGTCGAAGAGGCCCGCGCCTTCCTTGGCGTCGCGGAACGCGACCGAGCGCAGCGGCAGGGGCGGCAGCGTGGTCACGGGCTTGAGGCGCCCCGTCTCCACGTCGACGAAACGAGGCATGTCGGCGCCGAAGGTCCACACCGCGACGAGGCCCATGTACGCGCCGATCCCGCGGATGTCCTGCTCCGACTGGGCGAGGGGCTTCGGGGCGCCGAGCGGGTCGTCGAGCCGGTAGATCCCGCGATGACCCCGCGCCACGAGGCGCCGGCCGCCGTTCGGCATCGGGACCTCGACCACCTCTTCGAGCGGCTCGGGCGAGGGCGCGGTCTCGGCCTTCACGGAGCCGTCCTTGCCCACGATCGCGCGGCGCCCGCCGACGAGGACGAGCATGCCCGCGTCGAGCTTCGGACCCACCTCGGTCGCGCCGCCCGCGGACGCCCAGCGCGACGGCGGCAGGGGCGCCGGCGCGGCCACCATCAGGGGCGGCGTCGGCTTGGCGATGGGCTTGGGCGGGGGCGGCGGCGTGGACGAGCAGGCGGCGGCCGCGAGCGCGGCGAGCGCGACGAGCGAGGAACCGGCGCTCGTCCGGCGGAGCAGGGACCTCTTCATGAGGCGCGCACTCTATCGACTCGTGATCTTGAAATGAAGCGCTCTTTCGTTCGGCTCAAGCCCGCGCGATCCAGAGGACGAGCGCCCCGAGGACGATGCGGTAGAGGCCGAACGGCGCGAGGCCGAAGCGCGTGAGGTACCGCAGGAATGCAGCGATCACGAGCCACGCGACGACGAACGAGGCGGCGAGGCCCACGGCGAGCGAGAGCGGGCCGGAGGGGGACGCGAGGAGCGCCGCGCCGCCCTTGGCGAGGTCGTACACGGTCGCCGCGCCGAGCGTGGGGATGGCGAGCAGGAACGAGAAGTCGGCCGCGGCCTTGGTGCGGAGCCCGGCGAGCTGGCCGCCGACAATCGTGGTCATGGAGCGCGACGCCCCGGGCCAGAGCGCGAAGCACTGAAAGAGGCCGATCACCGCGGCGCGGCCGAGCGTGATGGAGCCGAGCTCCGCGTCGTCGTCCGCGCCCGCGTCCGCGGTTCTCCTGCGCCGCCAGGCGTCGACGCCGGTCATCACGATGCCGCCGACGATGAGCGCGAGCCCCACGGGCCCGGGGCCGAAGAGGCGCTCCTTGATGAAGCCGTGCAGCAGAAAGCCCACGAGCGCGGCCGGGAGGAAGGCCACGGCGAGCGCCGCGAGCAGGCGCAGGCTCGCGGGGTCTTTGCGCAGGCAGCCGCGGACGAGCGCGGCGAGGCGGGCGCGGTAATACACGACGACCGCGACCACGGCGCCGAGCTGGATCACCACGTCCAGTGTCTTTGCGACCTCGTCGTGTTTGCCGAGGAGGGCGCCGAGCAGGATGAGGTGTCCGGTCGACGAGACGGGCAGGAACTCGGTGAGGCCCTCGAGCGCGCCGAGGAGCAGGGCGTCGAGCCAGGTCATCCGGGGGTCAAGCCGCGGCGCCGCGTCGGGCTTCGAGGCTGGCCTGATCGGCGGCTGCCTGGGTGGTCGCGTAGCGGGCGAAGCGCTTCGTGCCGCCCATGAAGATGCGTCCCTGATCCTTCAGCGTCTTCAGCGCGGAGCCGACGGCTCCGCGGGTGAAGCCGGATTGCCGCTCGATCTCGCCGACGCTGAGGCCGTTGCCGTTGCCCACGATGCGGACGATGCGCTCGAGGGCCGCGGCGCGCTCCTCGGTCGTCGGGCGGGATGCGTGCCTGCGCTCGGAGACGGGGGCGCGGACCGTGGCGGGGGCGCGGCTCGGCGCGCGCTTCGTGCGGGAGGAGGCGGGCGCGGCGGGCGCCGAGGCCGGCGCGGACCTCACCGCCGTTGCCCGGGGAGCGGGGCGCGTCTGGGGCGCGCGCTCGATCCCCAGTCGACGGAGGATGAGCGCGCGGATCTGGTCGGCCAAATCGCGGGAGAACTTGCTGACGAGCTCTTCGAGCTCCGCGTCGAAGGGTTGCGCCATGGGACCCGACCGTAGCATGTTCGTGGTGATTTTCCGCGGGTTCCCGCGCGGGCGAAGCGTGCCTGGGTCGGTCAGGGCCGCGCGCGCTCCCGTCCGAGCCACGCGTACACGACGGGCAGCACGAGGAGCGTGAGCAACGTCGCCGTCAAGAGCCCGCCGATCACCACGGTCGCGAGGGGCCGCTGCACCTCGCTGCCGGGCGCCGTCGAGATCGCCATCGGCACGAACCCGAGTGACGCGACGAGGGCCGTCATGAGCACGGGACGCAGGCGCATCTCCGCGGCTTTCTCGATGGCCTCCGCGTGGCCCGCGCCTCTCTCCTCGAGGTGCCGCGCGAATGACACGAGGACGAGGCCGTTCAGCACGGCCACGCCGAACAGCGCGATGAACCCCACGCCGGCCGAGATCGAGAATGGGATCCCGCGGAGCCACAGGGCGAAGATGCCGCCGACGGTGGCGAACGGCACGCCGAGGAAAATCAACAACGCGGTCCGCGTGGAGCGGAACGCGAACCAGAGCAGGAACAGAATGAGCGCGAGCGCGAGTGGCACGACGATCAAAAGCCGCGCCTTCGCCTCCTCGTAATGCTCGAACTGTCCGCCCCAAACGGCGCGATAACCTGTCGGCAGCCGCGCGCCTCGCTCCACAGCTGCCTGCGCCTCCGCGACGACGGAGAGCAGGTCTCGACCTCGCACGTTGAACTCCACGGTCAGGCGCCGCGATTGATTCTCGCGGCTCACTTGCGCCGGCCCCGTGAGGAATTTCAGCTCGGCGACGTCTCCGAGCGGCACGATCTGCCCGCTGACCGATCGCAGGGGCAGCGCGCGCAGCGCGTCGAGCTCGCCCGTGAAGCCGTGACCGGTCTTCACCACGATTCCGAAGCGACGCTCTCCCTCCATCACTTCGCCCGTCGAGTGGCCGACGGCCATCGTCTCGACGATCTGGTTCACGTCGGCCACCGTCAGGCCATACCGCGCGAGTTTTCCGCGATCGGGAATGACCCGCAGGTACGAGAGGCCTGCAACCTGCTCCACCCGCACGTCCTCCGCGCCCGGGATTGCGCGGACGATCTCGGCGACGCGGTCTCCGTGGTCGCGGAGTTTGTCGAGGTCCGGCCCGTACAAAAGGACGGCCACGTCCGATCGCACGCCCGCCACGAGCTCGTTCGTGCGCATTTGAATGGGCTGCGAGACGCCGCCCGCCACCTCGGGCACCTTGTGCTCGACGGCTTCCGCGATCTCCTTGGCGATGTCCTCCTTGGCAATGCCAGGCCTCCACGTACCGCGTGGCTTGAGGCCCACATACACGTCGGATTGCTCGACACCCATCGGATCGGTCGCGAGTTCCGGCGCCCCGGTTCGGCTCACGACATATTCGACCTCCGGGACCTCTTTGATGGCTTTCTGCAACCGAAGATCCGTCGAGACCGACTCGCTGAGCGCGATCCCGGGCAAACGCCGCGCTTCCACGAGGAGATCTCCCTCGTCGAGCTGCGGCACGAACTCGGCGCCGACCCGCGTGAACACCGCGGCCGCCGCCGAAAGCGCGAGCACGCCGGCCGTCAAGGGGATCCATCGACGCCGCATCGCGCGCCGCAAAAGCGGAACGTAGAGCGCGTGTGCTTTCCGCAAGAGCCACGTCTCGTGCTCGACCTTCGCAGGGCGAATGAAATAACTCGCGAGCACGGGCACGAACGTGAGCGAGAGGAGAAATGCCCCGAGCAAGGCGCAGAGGACGGTGATCGCCATCGGATGGAACAGCTTTCCCTCGATCCCCGTGAGCGCCAGGATCGGCAGGTACACGATGGCGATGATCGCCTCGCCGAACACGCTGGCCGAGCGCACTTCGAGCGTGGCCTCGCGGACCGTATCCACCCGCTCCTCGACGGAAAGCACACGTCCGAGCTCCGATTGCCGATTCGCCAGACGCCGGACGGCGTTCTCCACGATGATCACGGCTCCGTCGACGATGAGCCCGAGATCGATCGCGCCGAGGCTCATCAGATTCCCCGACAAACCCGCCGCGTTCATGACGGTGATCGCGAAGAGCATCGACAGGGGGATGACCAGGGCCACGACGAGGCCCGCCCGGAGATCCCCGAGCAGGAAAAACAGGATGCCGATGACCAGGAGCGCGCCCTCGACGAGGTTCGTCGCCACGGTCCGGATCGTGCGATTCACGAGCACGGATCGGTCGTAGAATGGCTCGATCCGCGTGCCCTCGGGGAGCGACGGCCCGATCTCCGCGAGCCGCTGCTTGACGGCCTGCGTGACCGTGCGGGAGTTCTCGCCCATCAGCATCATGGCGACGCCGACGACCACCTCGCCCTCGCCATTCTTTGACGCCGCGCCCCTGCGCAGGCGCGGACCGAATTGCACGTCGGCCACGGTGTCCATCGTGACGGGCACGCCGTCCGACGTCGCGCCGATGACGACGCGGCGCAGATCATCGAGGTTTTTCACGAGCCCATCCGAGCCGATGACGAACTGCTCGCGGTTGTGCTCGATGTACCCGCCGCCCGCGTTGGCGTTCGACTTTTCGAGCGCCTCGATCACCTGCGCGACCGAGATCCCGGCCGCCTGGAGCCGCTTCGGGTCGAGGACGATCTGGTATTGTTTGTCCTCGCCGCCGAAGCTGTTCACCTCGACGATCCCCGGCACCGTGCGGAGCGCGGGCGCGATCTGCCAGTCGAGCAGCTCTTCGAGCTGCATCAACGTGAGTTTGTCGTTACGAACGGCGAACTGGTAGATCTCGCCGAGGCCGCTGCTGATGGGCCCCATCTCGGGCATGCCGTATTGTGCGGGGACGGCCTCCTGCGCCTCGCGCATGCGCTCGTTCACGAGCTGCCGCGCGAAGTAGATGTCCGTGCCGTCGCGGAAGACGACCGTCACCACGGACAAACCATACTTGGAGATCGAACGGATCTCGGTCGTGTTCGGGATGCCCGCCATGGCCCGCTCGACCGGGACCGAGACGTATTGCTCGACCTCGACCGGCGAGAGCGCGGGGGCCGTCGTGATCACCTGCACCTGCACGTTGGTGACGTCGGGAACGGCGTCGATCGGCAATTGGGTGGCGGAGCGAATGCCGAACAAGGCAAACAGGATCGTGGCGGCGACGACGACCGCGCGGTTCTTGAGCGACCACGCGACGATCGCAGAGAGGAAGGCCATCAATGGTGCCCCTCCTCGTCGATCGTGCCCTTCAGGACCGCGCTCTTCAGCGTGAATACGCCCTCGACGACGACCTCTTCGCCTTCGCCGAGGCCGGAGAGCACTTCGACCGTCCCGAGCGCAGAGTCCCCGAGCACGACGTCGTGCATCTCGAACGCCCCTTCCTCGGGGAGTTTTACGAAGACCACGGCTTTCTGGCCGATCTCGGTGACGGCCGATCGCGGCACGAGCAGGCGCGGCTCGCGGGCCTGGTCGCCCCCGGTCGCGACATAGGCCGTGCCGAAGAGTCCGATCCGCAGCATGTCGTCGCGGTTCTGGAGATGGATTCGCGCCGTCACGGTCCGCGCGACGGGATCGATTTGCTGGCCGATGTATTCGAGTGAGCCCGAGAAACGCGTGGTCGGGTAGGCATTGAGCTCTACCTCGGCCCCGGCCCCGACGCGCAGCCGCCCGAGGTCTTTTTCGAAGACGCGGCCCAGAAACCATACTTCGCGTAGATCCGCGATACTCCCGAGGACGTGCTCGGCGGTCACCGGCTGGCCGACGACGGCGTCGCGCGTGAGGATCGTGCCGTCGATCGGCGCCCGAAGCGTGAGCAAAAACGGTGCGCCTCGTTGGGCTCCCGCGCCCATGGCCATAAGCTGTTCGCCGAGCGCCGCGGCTTCGACCGAGAGCGCGCGGGCCTCGGCTTCCGCGTCGAGGACCGCTTGCTCCGAGGTGAGCCGTTTGTCCAGGAGCGCCTTCAACCGCGCCGCGTTCTCGCGCGCCGCTTTGGCCTTGGCCAGGGCCGCCGCTTGCGCGCCGCGCACCTTGCCGAGCTCGGGGACCCGCACCACCGCGAGGACGTCGCCTTTTTTGACGGTCGCGCCCTCCTTGAAATGCACTTCCTCGAGTTTTCCCTCCGCCGGCGAAGAAATGCGCGCCGAGCGATCCGGATCCGCGGCAATCGCGCCGGGCAGCGCGATCGTGATCGCCAACGTTCCCGTGCGGACGGGCGCCGTGCGAATGCGGGCGTCCGTGATCACCGCGGGCGACAACGTCACGCGTCGCGGGAGCTCCTCGTGCTCGCCGTGCTCGTCGTGCTCGCCTGCTTTCGCCGTGGGCGCCTCCTTCGCGTGCCCGTGCTTTTCGTGGTCCTCGTTCGCCGCGCGTTTTTCGCAGCCCGAAGCGCCAAACAGCAGCGAGAGTCCAAGAAAGAAGAAAAGTCCCTTTTTCATGGCGTCCCTCGTTCGAGCGGATAGCCGGAGGCCAGCGCGAGATCGACGGAGCCGAGCGCGAGGTTTTTCCGGGTCTCGAAGCCCGCGCGCAGCATCTCCAGGAGGGCTTGTTGCGACGTCATCGCCTCGCGGGTCCCGAGGCGACCGGCCTCGATCTCCTGCGCGATCGCGCGGAGGCTCTGCTCGGCGCGGCCCAGCCGCTCGGCGGTGTAGAGCTCGTTTTGCGCGCGCAGGGCAGCGTACGCCGAGAGCGCATGCGCGAGGTCGAGCCGGAGCGCGCGACGTGTTCGCTCGGCTTCGGTTTGAGCGCGCCGGGACAGCGCCTCGGATTCGGCAATCTCGCCGGCGTAGGTGCGGCCCACGGGCTGCGGCAGCGGGATCGGCATCGACAAACCCACGCCGAAGACGCGCTCGTTGAAGCCGTCGTTCTGCGCGAACACCGAGAGCGTCGGGTTCGGGATCCGGGCGCGCCGGTACATCGACGCCCGCGCCTCGTGGGCGCGCCCCGAGGCTTCGAGGGCCTGGACCTCGGGCCGCTCGTCGATGGCGTGCCCGTCTTGTTTCGCCGCGAACGCCTCGACCCCCGCGATAGGCACGAGCTCGCCCTCGATGGCCACCTCGCCGCGCGGATCGTGGCCCATCGCGTGGAGGAGCGTCGCTTTGGCCTGCTCTACGCGCCGCGCCGCGCCGATTCGATCCTGAACGACGCGTGCATGCGCCATCTCGGCCACGTCCGCGTCGATCCCGGAGACGAGGCCCTTGTCCGCCGCGGCGCGCGTCGCCGTCGCGACCTTCGTCGTGAGGGATTCGAGGAGCGAAAAGAGGCGCACCTCTTCGCGGGCCGCGAGTGCCTCGAAATAAGCTCGCCACGCCGCGGCGGCGACCTCGCGATCCGTCACGGCGACGGCCTTCTCCTGGGCTTCCCTCTCGGCATCGGCCGCGCGTTTTCTCGCCCCGCGTTGCCCTGCAATCTCGATCTCCTGCGAGATCGTGGCGTACCAGTTGAGGACGGGCCCCTGGCCGGCGGCTTCCCGCCGTGCGCCCGACAAGGCCAGCACGGGATTCGAGGGCAAGACGGGACTCGCGGCCTCTTGCCGGCCCTTCACGGCTTCGAGGCCCTGGCGCTCCGCCTTCGCGGTGAGGCTTCCTTCGAGCGCGCACGGAATCAGGTTGGTGCGGTTGATCGTCGTCGCACACACAGGCGCCCCCGCGTGTGCTTCCAAGGCATGACACAAATGGGCGGCCGCCACGGCGGCGACCGCGATGAAGCGTATCCGTTTCACGAGCCAAACTCCTCCGTCTCGCGCGCAAAACGGCGCGCGCGACGGTTCCCGGGAGAGGGCGGGCAGGCGGCGCGCCTCGAAAGGCAAACGCACGCCTCCGCCTCCGCGTTTACGGGTTCACGGAATCAGGCGCGGGGCTGTCTGGGAGGCCGGTAGACGGCCGCGGGGTCGGGCCTTGGGGGCGCGAACGCTTCGTACGGCGCGAGTGCGATCTCCGCGCCGCTCGGGAGCTCGAGCAGGAAGGGTGACGGGAGCAGCGGAAGCGCGCCCATCGGGTGCGTGCAGTGGCAGTCGGGGCAGCCCGGCGGGCACTCGCGCCCGTCTTTCTCGTTCGGGCAGTCGTCGTCCCGGTGGTCGCTCGCCTCGACGCCCTGGATGGCGGCCACGGCGTCCACGGCGAAATGTGGCAGCCCCGTCATCTGGAAGGCGGTGAGGGCCACGAACAGACGGACGACCACGAACAGGATCCGCAAGGCGCGGGATCCTCGGGGGGACCGTCGACGTCGGAGGGTGGCCGTTTTCACTCGCCTGCCCGACATTACTCCCTTGCGGGACCGGCTGCAACCGGGAGCTCGCTCGGTCGCGCTTTCACTTCGGCCCGTCGGACGCGCAGAAGCCGCCAATGCATTTCGCGTCCGGGTCGCAGCAATTCGCGACCGTCATGCAGGCCTCGCCGAGCTTCGAGCAGCCCTGCGCCTGGTCGGAACAAACGAGCGCGCCGGTCTGCGCGTCGGGCTTGCAGAAGCCGTCGCAGCAATCGAATCCGGCGTTGCAGCCCTCGCCGAGCTGCTTGCAGGGCGACTTCGCCCATTCGCCGCGCATGTTCTGGTTGTCGAGGCCCTGGCCGGGCAGCCAGAACGCCGGGTGGCTCGGATCCTGGCCGGCCACCGGGTTCGCGTCGATCGCCGTCACCCAGAGCTGCTTGCGCCGCGTGTTCGGGTTCGTGTCGGTGAGGGTGTTGCCGTACTTGCGCTCGGACACGATGACGAGCCAGAAATAGCCCCCCAGCGAGAACGGATTGAACGTCGGCTCGTAGTTCGCCGTCGTCTGCTCGGCCTCGATGTGGCCCACGCCGTTCGTGCTGTCGAGCGGGATGACCACCGAGCCGTCCGTGTTCGTCAGCCAGATCTCGGCCAGTGCGCCGCGCGAGCGTGCCATCGTCGAGCGCTCGAACGCGATCCATTTCGAGTCGGGGCTGAAGGTCGGGAACGTGACGGTGGGCCTGCCGGCGTCGTTCGTCACGATCTGCTTCGTATTCGAGAAGGACGGGACCGCGAGGTTCACGTCCGTCACCCAGAGTGTCGACTGGGTGAAATCGAGCCCATTGCCATCCGTGCGCATGCTGAAGGCGATCTTCTGCCCGTCGCCCGACCAGGCCGGGTGCGAGGGGAAACCGCCGCCCGGATTGAGCTGGGCGAGCTCGACGTCGCTGTTGTACGTGCTGAGCGAGAGGAAGCCCGTCGAATTGAAGGCAGCGTCGTTCCAGTGCCGCCAGAGCACGTGCGAGCCGTTCGGCGAGATGGCCTGGAAGCCGGACGAGGCATTCGTGTTGAAGAGCGACGTGCCCGTGGCCGTATCGAACGTGCCCCAGGGGCTGTAGCCGCCGTGGAACGAGGCCACGAGCCGCGTGCCGTCCTTCGAGACGCTGTGGCAGGCCACGCAGCCGATGCCCGGAGGCGGCGTGAGGAACGCTTCGGGCCCGAGATCGCCCGGCTTGATGCGCACGACGCTGCCCGTGTTGACCTCCCAGTAATAAATGGTGCCGGCGAGGTTTGCCGGGGCGATCTTCCAGCTCTGCGTCTTCGCGAGGTAGGCCTTCGTCCCGTCGAAGCGCGCGATGTCGACCTGCACGTCGCCGCTCGTGGAGTCGGTGAGCTTGCGCCAGATGTCGTCGGGCAGCTTGGGGAAATCGAAGCGCGAGGGCGGCGGCACCGCGCGCCAGGTCTCGTATTCGAAGGCGGGGCTCTTGACGTGAATGTGATAGATGTCGCTCGCGTTTCCGCCATTCCACTGGATCGTGGGCCCGAGCAGGCCGCGGGGGAAAACCGTCTTGTCGTACGGATACAGGAGCGTGAGGGCCGGATCCGGCTCGACGGCCGTGGGGAACTGGGCCTTGACGTTCGGATCGATCATCTGCGAATCGTCGAGGTAGCGGAGTTTTACGGTGGCCGTGGTCGAGCCTTTCACGCCGTCGGCCTCGAACGTCACGTTGCCCGTGCCGCCGAGCAGGCCGCTCGCGGTGAACGCGCCGTTCGCCGGGACGATGCTGCCGATGTCGCCGCGATCGTACGTCCACGAACCGATCACGTCGACCACGCTGCCCGTGCTCGTGATGCCGGTCGCCTTGTAGGTGATGGGCGGCGGGATTTGCCCATTGACGACCTCGATCACGAGGTCCTTCGGCGTGATGTCGATCGACACGAGCTGGCCCACGCCGCCGTCGCCGAATATGTCGCCGCCGAGGCCCTCGCCGCCGCTGCCCGCGCCGCCGGTGCCGCCCGATCCGCTGCTGCTCGCGGCGCCGGCGCCCTGGGTGGTTTCATTGCCCGATCCGCCGCAGGCAGCGAAGAAGGCGGCGGCGAGGGGGATCGCGATGGCGGCGAGGGTGAGGGGACGACGCATGCGGCAAGCTCCAGGCTCGGGGTAGAGGGGGAGATCCTACCCGAGGCGTGGGGCTCGCCGCATCTGGAAAGGTGAAGGAGTCGGGATTAGCCCTTCGCGCGGTTCCGGCGCCGGCCCGCGGCGAACAGCGCGCCCATCGCGAGGACCACGAGGGAGCCGGCATTTTCGGTGGAAGAGCCGGGCGTGTGGCAGCCGCAGCCGGGGTCACCACCGTCGCTGCCGCCCGCGCCGCCTGCGCCACCATTGCCGCCGGCTCCACCATTGCCGCCAGCGCCGCCATTGCCGCCCGCGCCACCATTGCTGCCAGCGCCACCATTGCCGCCCGCGCCGCCGGCTCCACCGCTGCCGCCGACCCCGCCTGCGCCCGCGCTGCCGCCTTCGCCGCCGGCCCCGCCGACGCCGGAGCCCGGCGTCACGCAGACGCCCGCGTCGCATGCGCCCGAGTCACAGTCCTCGTTCACGTCGCACGCCTCGCCCAGTGCCTGCGGCACCCGCAAGAGCCGCGCCTGCACCCGGCTCGCCGCGTAAGGCATTTCCCCGACGAACCGCGCGTACGTGACCAGCGTCTTGCCATTCCCTCGCGAGACGAGCGAGGGCGGGCCCTCCCCCGTGGGCTCGGACGAGACCGGGAACGTCTCGAGGATGGTGCCGTCCGTCGCCACCCGCGCCCCGACGAGATTCACGGGGTTCTCGGCCGACGCGTCCGACGGCGGTGACCGCCAGACGACCACGAAGTTCTTGCCGTCGTACGCGACGGCAGGGCAGGGGCCGTAATAATCGGTCACGAAGAAGGACGCGCAGGGCGAGTCGTATGGCAGGCCCGGCACGACGGCGAGCTCGAAGCCGCCGGGATCCAGTACCATTCCATTCGCGTCCACGCGCGCCGCGCGCAGGGTGGAGCCGGGGGGGCCCTGGAGGGTCGGCTCGGGCCAGACGAGGAGGTGCATCGTGTCGTTCGACGCGATCGCCGGCCGTCCGACGAGGATGCTCGGATCCGAGATCTGCAGGAAGCTCGGATCGAGGAGATTACCCATCGCGTCGAGCCGCGATGCCACGAGGTCATTGCCGTTCGACTTGTCCCGGAACGCCAGGAGGTAGCCGGCGCCGCCGTGCGAGACCGCGGTCTGGAGGCCGAACCAGTTATCGAAGATCTCGACGGCCATCGTCGGCGGCGCGGCGAGCGTCCCCGCCGTGTTCACGCGCGCGATCTGGACGCCGTCGAAATGGTCGTTCACGAGGAGCGTCTCCGCGCCGTTCGAAGCGATCGCGATGGGCTCGTTGCTTGACGTCCCGATCTCCCCCGGAAAGGCGGTGACGCCCAGCACCGTGCCCGCGGGGCTCACCCGCACGATCTCCGCGTCATAGCCCGGATCGCCTTCGAGCGGCAGGCTGCCGGTCCTCCACGCGGCGATCACGTGGTTCGTCCCGTCGAAGACGACCCGCGGGGCGAAATCCCAGCGCCCCCCGGCACGGATCGGGATCCCGCTCGGGTCGAGGAGGACGCCGGCGGGGCTCACGCGCGCGCCCCAGATGTCCAGGAAGGCGTTCGACGCATCGTAACTGCGGTGATCGGCCCAGACCACGAGGAAGTTCGTCCCGTCGAACGAGGCGGCGGGGGAGAATTGCGCATTGGCGCTTTTCGATAGCAAGATCCCCGGCGTATCGAGGGCGGCGCCGCCCGGCGCGAGGCGCGTGCCGGCCAGGAACGTATCCTGCGCGGCCTCGTCCGAGGTGCTGTCGTCCGAATACACCGCGAGCGACGGCGCGGGGGCCACGGTGATCGCGTGGCCCTGGCTGTTCGGGGCGAGCGCCACGGGCGTCGCGTCGAGCACCGCGGCCTGCGAATCGAGGCGCACGCGATACGTGCCCCAGCTCTGCTCGTGAATGCCCCGCGTGAAGAGCACCACCGCGTCCTGCCCGTCGGAGCCCACGTCGACATCGGTGAAATACGTATCCGGATCGGCCGTCTGCGTGACGACGACCCCTGCGGGATCGAGCACCGTGCCATTCGGGTCCACGCGGGCTGCGACCACCGATTGGGGATAGCCGACGCCGCGCCCCCAAACCACCATGTAGGCCCCGTCGAGGAAAGCGATCGCCGCGCCGTCGTCGCGGTCATCGCCCACGAGCTCTGGGCTCACGTGGAAGGGCGTGGTGTCGAGCTGGTTGCCCTGCGGATCGATGCGCTTGCCGAAGACCCTGCCGTCGTGCCAGACGATGAGCGAGCCCTGGCCATTCGAAGCGATGGCGGGCTTGTGCCCGCCCGCCGAGTAATTCACGACCTCGGTGGCCGTGAGCACGCCGTTCGGGTCGAGCAGCACGCCCGCCGGGGTCAAGCGGGCGCGGTATACGTCGGTGAAGACGTTGTTCGGGTGGTTGCGCGTGTCGTCCCAGACGAGCACGTAGTTCGTCCCGTCGAAGGCGACGTCCGGGTTCGACTCCGATCGGAGTCCCGCGCTGATCGTGATTTCGCCCCCGTCCACCTGGCCGGCGCTGGTCACGCGCGTGGCGTAGATGTTGTTCGAGGATTTGTACGTGACCAGGAAGTCCTGGCCGTCGGAGGCCACGGCCGGGGTGATGCCCTCCGCGATATGGATGCCGTACGCGTCGAGCGCCGTGCCGTCCGGCTGCACGCGCGTGGCATAGATGTTGTCGATGTACGAGCGTCGATCCCGCCAGGCCACGAGGTATTGCCCGCCGCCATACGCGATCGCCGGCTCCTCCTGCAGGCTGGCCGGCTGGACGACGAGCGGCGCATCCATTCCCACCTCGGGCGAAATGATCGGGTCGAGCACCGCGGGATACGCCGACGCATCGATTGCGCCCGCAGGCACGGTGAGCTCGATGGATCCGCTCGCGACCCGCGCGGGCACGTCGGTCTTCACTCCCCGCGCGTCGATCCAGGTGGCCTTGCCAAACCTCACGCCGAGGTTCGTCCCCGGATCCACGAAATGGTGGCCCGAGGAGGTCTCGCCGGAGGGCGCCATGCCCGAGACCTCGATCCGGACGACGAGATCCCCCGCGCCAGTCGGCCGCTCGCCGAAGGAGTACGAGAGCTCGACGCCGCCTTCCGCATTGCGCAGGTGCTCCTCCACCGCGCCCCGGGCGATGGAGAGGTGGCCGTCCGCGGCGACGCGCGGGCTCGGCGCGCCATCGAGGTGCGCCCCGCCACGCGTGATGTCCACCGTGCGGAATCGTGCTGCGGACGCCGAGCTGCGATCGTCGGGCCGGGGCGTGACGTCGAACGCGCCCGCGTGATACACGACCTCATAAGCCTGGCCGCCCCCCACGAAGTGGTCGCCGGAGGCCCGATAAGCGAGGCGCACGGCGCGGACGATGGAGTCGAGGTCCACGGGGGCGGAGGCGCGCGCGGGCGCGGTGGGCGGTGACGCGGAGGCGGGCGGGCCCGAGCTACAAGCCGGGAGCGCGCCGAGGAGTCCACCGAGCGCGAGGGCGCCGAGGATGCGGGCGACGCCAGATTTCATATCGATGGCAGATCGTGTCGGGAATGCGGCAAGATACGGTTGCATACGTTCCTCCGATGTGCCTCGCCGATACGGCGGGGCGGAAAGAGCGAGCACCCCAGCATCGCCGTTGATCGTTTGGAGGCCAATCTTTTGGCGAACTGCGGCACGAAAACGACCGACCGCCCCTGACGCGTGGTGTCGGAGCGTGTGCGGAGGTGGATGTGTGCGCGGAGGTGGGGGGCGCGCGGAAGCGGGGCAGGGAGGCCGCGCCGCCGGATACCGCGCGAAATGCATTCGCTCGTCTTTTATTGCACGCTCACTTCATTCGTGCCTCGACCGCGCGCCCCGGCGTCCAGGACAAACGGTCCCAGGCAGGGAGGAGACCTGGACCGGCATGAACCGAGCATCGGTGTCAAAACGAGAGCCGAAAGGATCCCTTCTCTGTGTGGCTCAAGTTACATTTTTTCGGAAGAGCAAATTTGCTGTAAACGGATACATAAGAAACTTTTTTCACGCTTGGATGGAACCGCGGGGACCGTCATGCCGACTCATCTGCGATGAACCGATCCCCCACCCTCTTCATCTTGCTAGCCGCCTTTTCGGTGGTGGGGTGCCACCACGAACATCAAGAACCCCTGGAGCAAGGTAAGTTTCTCGTGACGAGTCCTCTTCGGAAGGACACCGAGCTCACCAGGGACTACGTCGCACAAATCCGCGCGATCCAGCACATCGAGCTGCGTGCCCTCGAAAAGGGCTACCTGCAAGGGACCTTCATTGACGAAGGCCATCAGGTCGCGAAGGGCGCGAAGATGTTTCAAATCATGCCCATGATTTACCAGGCCGAGGTGCAGAAGGCCAACGCGGAAGCGCAACTCTCGGAGATCGAGCTCAAAAATACGAAACTCCTCGCCGACAAGAACGTCGTGTCCCCCAACGAACTCGCCCTGGCCAAGGCGAAATTCAGCAAGGCGAAGGCCGAAGTGGCACTCGCGGCGACGCACAAATCGATGACCGAGATACGGGCGCCGTTCGACGGCCTCGTGGGGCGCTTTCAGGTGCGGATGGGCAGCCTGGTCGACGAGGGGGACCTGCTCACGACGCTCTCCGACAACAGCAAGGTCTGGGTGTACTTCAACGTCAGCGAGGTGGAGTACCTCAAATACGAATCTCAGCCGGGAGATCAGAAGACCACCACGGTGAAACTCCAGATGGCGGATGGCGAACTCTTCGATCAACCCGGCACGGTGGAAACGATCGAGGCCGATTTCAACAACGAGACCGGCAATCTCGCGTTCAGGGCCACGTTTCCCAATCCCAAGGGGCTGCTGAGGCACGGCGAGACGGGGAAGATCTTGATGGAGGTGCCGCTCAAGAACGCCTTGCTCATTCCGCAGAAGGCGACCTTCGACGTGCTGGACAAGAAGTTCGTCTTCGTCATCGACGAAAAGAACGTCGTCCACTCGCGCCCCATCACCATCGCCGCGGAGATGCCGCATGTCTTCGCGGTCGCGAGCGGCCTCGAAGAACACGACAAGATCCTCGTGGAAGGCCTGCGCAAGGTCAGGGACGGCGCCAAGATCGAGGTCGATTACAAGGAACCTTCCGACGTGTTCGCGCATTTGGAGGTGCCTGCGGAATGAGCATGACTTCCAAGTTCATCCATCGCCCGGTCATGGCGATGGTCCTGTCGATCGTGCTCGTGTTCCTGGGCATACTCGCCATGCGATCGCGCCCGGTCTCGCAGTTTCCCGAGATCTCGCCGCCTCGTGTCATGGTCTCGCTCACGTTCCCGGGAGCGAGCGCGGACGTCCTGGTCCAGTCCTCGATCATCACCCTGGAGCGCGCCATCAATGGCGTTCCGGGCATGATGTACATGATCTCCGACTCCACGAGCGCCGGCGAGGCGACGATCCAGGTCGTATTCAAGCTGGACGCCGACCCGAACGAGGCCGTCGTCAACGTCAAAAACCGGATCGATCAGGTCATCAGCCGACTTCCGACGCTCGTTCAGCTGGAAGGCGTCGTCATGAATCGCGTGCAGCCCAGCATGCTCATGTACGTGAACCTCTATAGCGAGGAGAAGACGGCCGATGAAAAGTTTCTCTACAACTTTGCCAATGCGAACCTCCTCCCCGAGCTGAGCCGGGTCGACGGGATCGCGCAGACCCGAATCCTCGGCTCACGGCAGTATGCCATGCGCGTCTGGCTCAATCCGGACAAGATGCGGGCGTACAACGTCTCGACCGAGGACGTGATGAAGGCGATCAGCGAGCAAAGCGTGATCGGGTCGCCAGGACGTCTCGGGCAGGCCACCGGCGTGAAGGCGCAGTCGCTCGAATACGTTCTCGTCTACGAGGGCAGGTTCAACAAGCCCGAGCAATACGAGAAGATCATCATCCGGGCGAATGAAAACGGCGAACAGCTCCGCCTCAAAGACATTGCGAGGGTCGAGCTCGGGAGCGAGTTTTTCGATATCTATTCCAATCTCGACGGTCACCCTTCCGCAGCGATCGTGCTGAAGCAGACCTACGGGAGCAATGCGAGCGAGGTCATCGAAAACGTCAAGGAGAAGCTTGCGGAGCTCAAGAAGACCTCGTTCCCTGCCGGGATGAACTACGAGATCAACTATGACGTCTCGAGCTTCCTCGATGCGTCGATGGAGAAGGTCCTCCACACGCTCGCCGAGGCTTTCATCCTCGTATCGCTCGTCGTGTTCGTCTTCCTCGGTGATTGGCGCTCGACGCTGATCCCGACCTTGGCCGTTCCCGTCTCGCTCATCGGCGCCTTCGTCTTCATGCAGATGTTCGGGATCAGCATCAACCTGATCACGCTCTTCGCGCTCGTCCTCGCGATCGGCGTCGTCGTCGACGACGCGATCGTCGTTGTCGAGGCGGTCCACGTGAAGATGGCAGAGGAGGGTTTGTCGCCGTACAGCGCCGTCAAGAAGGTCCTCGGCGAGATCAGTGGCGCCGTCATCGCGATCACCCTGATGATGACCGCGGTCTTCGTGCCCGTGGCCTTCATGACCGGACCGGTGGGCATCTTCTACCGTCAATTCGCGATCACGATGGCCTCATCCATCGTGCTCTCCGGCATCGTCGCGCTGACCCTGACGCCCGTCCTCTGCGCGATGATCCTGAAAAATACGCACGGTCATCCGAAGAAGCGGACGTCGATTGGCATCTTCCTCGATGCGTTCAATCGCACCTTCGATGCCGGGACCAACGTCTACGTCCGCTTCCTCCGGAAGGTGGTCCATCGAAGGGTCGTCACCTTTGGCATCCTGTTCGCTTTCGGCTTTGGTGTCCTGCAGCTCAGCCGGGTCCTTCCTGCCGGATTCGTGCCCAACGAGGACCAGGGGCAGATCTACGCGATCATCCAGACGCCCCCGGGCACGACCCTCGAGCGAACGAATGACGTCTCGCGAGAGCTGCAGGTCATTGCAAAGAGCGTGGACGGCGTCGCCTCGGTCTCCTCCCTCGCCGGCTACGAGATCCTGACCGAGGGACGCGGCTCGAACGCGGGCACCTGCCTCATCAACCTCAAGCCGTGGTCCGAGCGCACGCGCACCGTCACCCAGATCATCGAAGAGCTGGAGCAGAAGGCGAAGGACATCGGCGCGATCGTCGAATTCTTCGAGCCGCCGGCCGTCCCGGGCTACGGCGCCGCGAGCGGCTTCTCGCTCCGCCTCTTGGACAAGAACAACGAGACGGATTACCAGGATTTCGATCGTGTCCAGAAAGAATTCATGGATAACCTCGGAAAGCGGAAGGAGCTGACCGGGCTATTCAGCTTCTTCGCAGCGAACTATCCGCAGTACGAGCTGGAGATCGACAACGAGCTGGCGATGCAAAAGGGCGTCTCGATCAAGAACGCCATGGATAACCTCAACATCCTCATCGGCAGCACCTACGAGCAGGGCTTCATCCGCTTCGGCAACTTCTTCAAGGTGTACACCCAGGCGGCGCCGGAATACCGGCGATTCCCCTCGGACGTCATGAGCTTGTACGTCAAGAACGACAAGGGAGAGATGGTGCCGTACTCGGCGTTCATGAAGCTGAAGAAGACGCAGGGACCAAACGAGATCACGCGGTTCAACATGTACAACTCCGCGGCGATCCGCGGCGGCCCGGCAAAGGGGTACACGAGCGGAGATGCGATTGCGGCCGTCCGTGAGGTCGCCGCGAAGACGTTGCCACGCGGCTACGACATCGCGTGGGAAGGCCTCTCCTACGACGAGGCGAAGCGTGGGAACGAGGCCGTCTACATCTTCCTGGTCGTTCTCGCATTCCTGTACCTGGTGCTCGCTGCCCAATACGAGAGCTTCCTCCTCCCGCTCGCGGTCATCTGCTCGTTACCCGTCGGCGTGTTTGGCTCCTTCCTGATGCTGAAGCTCCTCGGCCTGGCGAACGATATTTACGCTCAAGTTGGGCTCGTCATGCTGGTGGGCCTCCTCGGCAAGAACGCAGTCCTCATCGTCGAGTTTGCCGTCCAGGCACACCACAAGGGAGCGTCGGTGATGGAGGCGGCCATTCAGGGAGCGAAGGCACGCTTCCGCCCCATCTTGATGACATCCTTTGCCTTCATCGCGGGCCTGATTCCCCTCGTCATCGCGACGGGGCCGGGCGCCATCGGCAACCGCACCATCGGCGCGTCGGCGCTCGGTGGAATGCTCTTCGGCACCGTATTCGGCGTGGTCATCGTGCCGGGTCTCTACTTCATCTTCGGGACACTCGCGGAACGTAGGAGTCTGATCCAGGCCGAAGAAGACGAACCCTTGACCGAGAATGTGAGCCACTATGTCTAGGAAAGGGTTGTCACCGTCGGTCGCCACGCTGGCGTGCATCTGCTTCTTCGCGACGGGCTGCATCCCTTCTCTGGAAGGAAACGAGCCCAGGGAGCCGAGCAAGGCGATTCCGCAGAGCTTCGGGCGTTCGAGCAACACCTCGAACGCATCGCCTCCGCCCGCGAGAGCGACGCAGACGGTGTGGCGTGAATTCTTCGACGACGCCGAGCTCCGGGCGCTCATCGAAACGGCGCTCAAGAAAAACCAGGAGCTGAACATCCAGCTGCAAGAGATCATCATCGCCCGCAATGAAGTGTCGGCGAGGCAAGGCGATTACCTCCCGAAGGTCGGCGTCGGGGCTGGTGTCGGCGTCGAAAGAGTGGGAAAAAACACGAGCCAGGGCGTCAGCGACGAAAGCCACGGATTGCCGCAGAATCTGGGGGACTTCACGTTCGGACTATGGGGCTCGTGGGAGGTCGACGTCTGGGGGAAACTGCGGAACGCCACGAAATCGGCCGACCTCCGCTACCTCGCGACCATCGAAGGCCGGAATTTCATGGTGACGCAGATCGTCGCCGAAATCGCCAGATCTTATTTCGAGCTGGTCGCCATCGACAGCCAACTCGACGTCATGAAACGGAACGTCGAAATCCTGGGGGACGCGCTGGAGATCATCAAGCTCGAGAAGCAGGCTGCCCGGGTAACGGAGCTCGCGGTTCAGAGGTTCGAAGCAGAGGTGTTGAAGAACAAGAGCCGCCTCTACGGCCTCGAGCAGGAGAAAATTCAGACCGAGAACAGGATCAACTTCCTGGTCGGTCGCTACCCGCAGACCGTGAGCCGAAACGTTCAGAAGCTCAAGGATCCTCTGCCGAAGGTGACGTCGGGACTTCCTTCCGATCTGCTGAAGAACCGCCCGGACATCAGGCAAGCCGAGCTGGAGCTTTCGGCCACGAAGCTGGACGTGAAGGTGGCGAAGGTGGAGTTCTACCCTTCGCTCAGTATCGATGCCGCGGTCGGTTACAGGTCCTTCAACGCCAAGCACCTCGTCGTGACGCCGGACTCGATCATCTACAACCTGGCGGGGAATCTTGCGGCGCCGCTCCTGAACCGACAAGCGATCGAGGCCCAGTATCGCTCGGCGAACGCCCGGCAGCTTCAGGCGGTGTTCAACTACGAGAGGACGCTCCTGCAAGCGTTCACCGACGTCGTGAATCAACTGGCGCGGATCGAAAACCTTGAAAAAGTTTATGAGCTCCAGTCGCAGCAGGTGGAGGCACTCACCCGGTCGAGTGAAGTTTCCACGGTTCTTTTTCAATCTGCTCGAGCTGACTATATGGAAGTCCTGCTGACCCGGCGGGATTCTCTGGACGCGCAAATGGAGCTGATCGAGACGAGGAAGCGGCAATGGCTGGCCGTGGTCAATCTCTACCAAGCACTCGGAGGTGGGTGGCGCTCCGGTTCCTAGAGCGCCGATCCCTTCAACGGCCCCGGTCCTTCGGCGACGACGTGATTGCGCAGCGTACCGACTCGCTCGACCTGGACTTCGAACACGTCTCCCGGCTTCATGAAAACCGGAGGGTTGCGCACGAAGCCGACGCCCCCGGGCGTGCCAGTCGCAATCATGTCGCCGACCTCGAGCGTCATCACTTCGGACAGGATCGCGATTGCGTCGGCGACGCCGAAGATCATGTCCGAGGTGTTCGCCTCCTGCATGATCGTTCCGTTGAGAATGCCGCGAAGCACGAGGCCCTTTGCGCCCGCAGGCAGCTCGTCGGCGGTGACGAGCTCGGGACCGAGCGCGCCGGTAGCATCGACGTTTTTTCCGATCGTCCACTGGTGCGTGCGCATTTGATAGTCGCGAATCGAGCCGTCGTTCAGCAAGGTATACCCGGCGACGTGCTCGAGCGCCTGCTCGCGAGAAACCTTGCGGCAGGTCTTTCCGATCACGACGCCGAGCTCGGCCTCGTAATCGAAGTGCGTCGAGACCGACGGCAGCACGAGCGGCTCCCCATGACCGACGAGGCTCGTCGGATAACGCCCGAAGACGACCGGGTACTCCGGCGCACGGTGAGCGCTCTCCGCCGCGTGATCGACATAGTTGAGCCCGAGGCAGAGCAGCTTGCCCGGCGCCGGGATGACCGGACGAAACCGGACCTCGTCGTCGCGGAGGAGCGAGCTCACCGCCGTTCGCTCGACGACGTCCGCAAGCTGCTGCGCGTCGTAGGCGGGCGACTGGAGGAGCGCGCCCACGTCGGTCGGCAGTCCCGGGATGGCAGCATTCACGTTTACGATCCCGTCCGCGCGGCGTACACCGATGAAGGGTTTTTCGTTTGCGGAGAGCGACGACAGCTTCAAGGTCTACCTCCAGGAGCATCGAACCGTTCGCTGCTCGATGCTCTAAGCCATCGCCTGCTGCGGTCAATTCATTTTGCGACGATGGCGTCGAGATCGCCGACGATCTTGCCGTCGAGGATCGGCGTGACGGAGAGCGGAAGGTCGGTGACGAGCTCGATCCCCTCGCGCTCCGCAGCGTCGAGGAAGCCTTCGAGCCCCGCGAGACATGCATCCGGGATGTCGTGCAGGACGACGACCGCGTGCGGCTGGGCAAGGCAATCCGCGAGCGCGCGCGCCACCCAGCCATTCGGGTCGACCCAGTCGCGCGGGACGGAGGTCCAGAGGACGCAGGAGTATCCCTGCTCGACGAGGTGAGTGACGGCCGCGCGGCTGAGCAGATGCGGCCCGAGGATGCCCCCGCCGCCAAACGGCCGAAAGCGCTTGGGGCCAGGGACGAGCGACTTGAGGCGCGCGTCGGTCGCGGCGATCTCCGCGGCGACGGCGTCGGGCCGCGGATCGTCGCCGAGCGGAATCTCGTGGGTGAACGAGTGATTGCCGACGCAATGTGCTTCGGCGACCGCGCGGGCGACGAGCGCGCGGCCTTCGGGCTCCGCGAGATGCTTGCCGAGGACGAAGAAGTGCGCCGGGACGTTCCTTCGCCGCAAGATGTCGAGCACCGCCGGTGTGATTGCACGGTCGGGCCCGTTGTCGAACGTGAGCGTCGCGCGCCTCAACCCGACATCACCGGTAGCTGTTGTTCGAGGTGTGGTCGCCGGAAAGCCAGCGGGCAAGCTCGCGATGCGCTTCCTTGCGCCGCGCCTCCTCGACGTCCGGCGTCACCGCCTTCGGGGCGTCGCACGTGAGCTCGACGATCATGTCATTCGGGTCTTTCACGTAGACCGACCGGCAGTACCCGTGCTCGAGCACGTACGTGTCTGGCGCGCGATAGCCTGCCTTCTCGATGCGCGACTCGATCGCGCGCTGCGTCTCGGCGTCGACCGTCAGCGCGATGTGGTGGAACGGCGACGCTGGCATCGGCGGACCAAAGAGATTCTGATCGCGGTCACTGGCGAACTGGAAGAACGCGAGCGCGCTCCCGTCCTCGAGGCCGAAGAAACAGTGGCAATAGGTCCGCACCTCGCCGAAGAGCTCGTCGGCTTCGCACCATGTGGCGACCAGAGGTAGCCCGATGATCTCCTCGTAGAATGCTCGCGTCTTCTCGAGATCCTTCGAGACGTATGCCGTGTGGTGCAGCCGGCTCGGCCGTCGTGCGCTCATGCGATCTCCTTCCTGTCGAGAGGCTACTTTCGGCGCTCCAGCGGTCAAGCCGTTTGGTCGGCAAAAACGCGAATCGGGACGCGGCGCGTCGAAGAACGTTCGCAGCCCTTTCCCGCCAGGGGTGGCGGCCGCCATTGCGAAAAAGTGGCGGCCGCCACGGAGGAGCGATGACGTGCTCAGCCATCATCGCTGGTTTGGCACGACGCGCGATGGCGCTCGTGCACGATTAGTAGATGGCGGCGTTCCCGCCGGGGCCGACGAAGCCGACGTTTCCGCGGGGGCCGACGCCGATCGCGCCGCCCGGGCCGGCGATGCCGTACCCGCCGCCGGGGCCGACGAAGCCGACGTTTCCGCGGGGGCCGACGACGCCGTACCCGCCGCCAGGGCCGCGGTACACGTCGAAGTCGTCCGCGAAGCCGCGGGAGCAAGCGCCCCGGTACCCGTACGCGCCGCACGGTGCTCCACAAGAGCCGCCGCCGTAATATCTGCCGGGCCCCCACCCGGTCGAGAGGGCCGCGGCATCTTCCGTCGTGGACAATTCGTCTGCGTCCGCGACGGTTGCGTCCTCGGCGCTTTCGATATCGTCGTCGGTGTTGGCTTCGGAAGCCCCCGCAGCGCAGCCCGTGCCCATGGCCATCAAGGCAGACAGCGCGAGCAGCAGCGTTCCGAGCTTCGAGATGGTATTCATATCGGCAGCCTCCCGGTTTTCTTCGCATGCTGGACGTCTCCTGTGAGGCCGAGCCACGATGCGCGGCCTCGTCCGCAGAGCGCCCAGTGCCCATCTCCTTCGAGCCGCTGGGTCGATTGTCGAGTCGTTCACGACGTGTTCATTCGAGCAAGAAAAACGGACGTCGGCAACGCGCTGTCGGGCGTGGAAACAATGGAGCAGAAGCGGGGACGGTGGCGGGAGCGGGTATTCGATGCGATCCGGGAGATTGTGCCGTCGAAGGCCTGGAGCATTCCACTGTTCCATGGGGTGAGCCGCGCCAAGTGGCTGAATCGGCCCGCGCTCTACCCCTGCGGCCGAGACAACCTGGCGCATTTGGGGGTGATAAATGCCACGTTGTCACCTGTTCGTGGTTCTGCGCGTGTTCTCCCTCCTGGGATCGCGCAGTACATCGGCTGGCATCCGCCGTGCATACGCGCTGGCCATGCGCTTTGCAAAGTGGCTTTGGGTTGGTTTGGCGGTGTTGACCTTCGGTTGCGAGAGCGAGGAGCTCGATGCTTGCCCTGGTCCGGACGGGCTGGACCCGTCGCTCGTCCAGTCGACGTTCCTGCTGCCCGATGAAGCGACACCCAACAACAATGATTCGATCGGTCCATTTTGTTGCACGGGCGTCACGGCGACGATCGAGTCCATCGACGGCCATCCTGTTGGATATGCCTACTTCTTCGGCTGGACAGGGCAGGCATACAATGGGGCGGAGGGTCATTCGTATGCGCCGGGCGTGCAGATCTTGATCGCGGGGCTCGAGGACGTGCACGACCCTCACTCGGCGCTCGTGGAGAGCGTGATCGAGCTCGACGCGAGCGAAATGGATAGATGCGCCGAGCGTTCGGTGAAGGCGGGGCAGCTTCGGTTCACGGCGACGATCCTTTCCGTCACGATGAAACCGAACAATCCAGCTTACTTCGATATGCAATCGCTCGAAGCGAGGCTCGACGTCTCCGTGGAGCCTTGAGCGGAGACGCTGACGGATCCGTCGAATCAACCGCGCATCGCGCGGTTGATCCGCCTTCGGTCCAGGCCGTGCCTGGCCCGGGGTGAAGGGGGCGGGGAGCCCCCTTCTGGGGTGCGGGGCGACGCCCCGCCTCCGCCCTTGCCTCAGACCTTCTTGAGCTGCACGCCGAGCTCGTCGAGCTGCTCGGGGGCGACGCCGGTGGGGGCGTCCGTCATGAGATCCGTCCCTTTTTGCGTCTTCGGGAAGGCGATGACGTCGCGCAGGCTCCCTGCGTTGCAGAGGAGCATCGTCAGACGGTCGAGACCGAAGGCGATGCCGCCGTGCGGGGGCGGGCCGTAGCGGAATGCGTCGAGGAGGAAGCCGAACTTTGCGCGGAAATCGTCCTCGGAGAGGCCGAGTGCGGCGAAGACCTTGGCTTGCACCTCGCGCTGGTGGATACGGATCGAGCCGCCTGCGATTTCGTTGCCGTTCAGCACGAGGTCGTAGGCGCGCGCCTCCACGCGACCGTTGTCGGTGCCGAGGTATTGCACGTGCTCCGGCTTCGGCGACGTGAACGGGTGATGTGCGGCGACCCATTGCCCGCTTTCGGCCTGCTCGAACATCGGGAAATCGGTGACCCAGAGGAAACGCCACTGGCCTTCGGGCACGAGCCCGAGCTTGTGCCCGAGGTGCAGGCGCAGGCCGCCGAGCACTGCGTTCACGAGCTTGAACGAGCCGAACTGGAAGAACAGCAGATCGCCGGGGCCGGCGCCGAGCGCTGCGTTCACTGCGGCCCGCGCCTCGGGCGTCACGGTCTTGCTGAGCGGCGACTGCGTCCACTCGCCGCCTTCGCCGACCCGCGCCCGCGCGAGGCCGCGCGCGCCGAATCCCTTCACGAACTCTTCCAGCTTGTCGGCCTCCGTGCGCGACAGCGACGCGGCTTCCTTTGCCGGGATCCGGAGTCCCTTGATGATTCCCTTCTGCTCGAGCGCGCCCTTGAAGAGCGGCACGCCGCCTCCTTCGAGCGGACGGAGCACCTCCGTCAGATCGGCGAGCTCGAGCCCGAAGCGCAGGTCGGGCTTGTCGGAGCCATATTTGAGCATCGCCTCGCGGTAGCTCATCCGCAGGAACGGGCGCGGCAGGTCCACGTCGAGCACGTCCTTCCAGGCGCGGGCGATGAGGCCCTCCATCGTTGCGTAAATGTCCTCCTCGGTGATGAAGGACATCTCCACGTCGACCTGCGTGAACTCGGGCTGGCGATCGAGCCGGAGGTCCTCGTCGCGGAAGCAACGCACGATCTGGAAATATCGCTCGAAGCCGGCGACCATGAAGAGCTGCTTGAAGATCTGCGGCGACTCGGCGAGCGCATAGAAGTTCCCCGGATTGAGGCGCGAGGGGACGAGGAAGTTTCGCGCGCCGCCGGGGGTGTACTTCACCATGAACGGCGTCTCGAGCTCGGTGAAGCCCTCGCCGTGGAAGTAATCACGCGCGGCGCGGTAGAGCTTCGAGCGCACCAGGAAGTTTCGCTGCAGCGCGGGCCTGCGCAGATCCAGGTAGCGGTGCTTCAGCCGGATTTCTTCGCGCGTGTCGATCTCGTCCTCGATGAGGAACGGCGGCGTCTCCGACCGCGAGAAGATGTGGAGCGTCTCGGCATTCACCTCGACCTCGCCGGTCGCGAGCTTCGGATTGGGCTGCCCACCCGACGAGACGCGCGTCACCACCTTGCCGGCGATGCCGATGCAGTACTCCGAGCGCAGCTCGCTGGCGAGCTCGTGCGCTTCCTTCCCGATCTCCGGCCCGAAGACCACCTGCGTCAGGCCCTCGCGATCCCGCAGATCGATGAACACCCGGCCGCCGTGGTCCCGGCGATGCGCCACCCAGCCCATCAGCACGACGTCCTTGCCGACGTCGCTCGCACGCAGCGCGTTGCAAGAGTGCGTGCGCTTCTTGTCCGCCAAAAATTCCGACATGGCGGCGCAGCATAGTCGCTCACGCCGCTACATCAACGGGCCAGGCAGCTCGCATGGTCGCTTTTTCGTGACCCTCCCAACGCGGTCCCGGCACACACGCGGAGGCGAAGCGGACGTGCTTCCGCCGTAAGGCGTCGCTCTGCACGTACGGCTTTGGTAACATGGCCGCTCGTCCAGAGTGTAGCTTTTTCCCTTCACGATACGGGGTGAAGAATGTTGGCAGCGAAGCGATGGTGGTTTGCTCTTCCGGTCTCGCTCGCGGCAGCGTGCGGGGCGGACGACAGGGGTCCGCAATCGGGGGACGCTTCCCTTTCGGCGCAGGCGAAAACGCCCCCGGTAGGGGAAGCGGTGGATCACGCGGGGCTGCGCGCGGCCTACGTGGCGGCGGTGCAAAAGGATGCCTCGCCCGCGTATCGCCTGGAGCGCGGCGACAAAGGCACGATTTCCGCCAGGAACCCGGCGCAGGGCCTCTCCGCGGAGCTCTCCCCGGCGGGCGTGCGGGTCGCCGTCGACGTGCGCGCCGATCGCCCGTTCGAGCTTTCGCTCGACGCCGTGGGCTGCGACGGCGACCTCGAGCCGGCTGCCGAGGCTTCGCCCGAGGCGCGTGGCAATCGCGCCGAATATCGCCGCGGCGACGTCGTGGAGTGGTATTTGAATGGCCCGCTCGGCCTGGAGCAGGGCTTCGATCTCGCGAAGCGGCCCGCGTGCCGCGAGGCGGGCGGCGGAACGGTCACGCTTTCGATGCGCGCCGAGGGGCTCCTGCCTGAGCTCACGGCCGAGGCGGACGCGGCGCTCCTGCGTGACGAGGCCGGCGAGGTGATCCTCCGCTACACCGACCTTTACGTCACGGACGCGAACGGCCGCGTGCTCCCGTCGTTCCTTTCGGCCGAAGAGGGCCGGCTCGCCATTCACGTCGACGACACGGGCGCGGTCTATCCGATCGTGGTCGATCCCATCGTATGGGCCGAGTCGCAGAAGCTCCTGGCGAACGACGGCGCGGCGGACGACGCGTTCGGTTATGCCGCGGCGATCGACGGGGACACGGCCGTCGTGGGCGCGCCGGACGACGACGACGCCGCCAAGGGCGCGGACGCGGGCTCGGCATACGTGTTCCTCCGGAACGCCGGGAACAACACCTGGACGCAGACGCAAAGGCTCCTCTCGGGCGACGCCACGCTCACGGCAGGCGATCGGTTCGGCCGCACGGTGGCCATCTCCGGCAACATCATCGCGGTTGGCGCCCCGATCGACAACGCCAGCCGCGGCGCGGTTTTCGTCTTCCAGCGAACGGCCTTCGGCTCGAATTTCACGCAGCTCCAGAAGATCACCGCGAACGACGCGGCCGCAAGCGATCGGTTCGGCTCGTCCGTCGCCATCTCGGGCACGACGCTCGTGGTCGGCGCGCCGTTCGACGACAACGGCGCCAACGTCGACGCCGGATCCGCCTACGTCTACGTGAAGGGCGCGACCACGTTCGCGCTGCAAGGCGCCAAGCTCACGGCAGGCGCGGCGGCCGCGGGGCAGGACGAGTTCGGCACGGCCGTCGCGGTCTCGGGCGATACCATCGTCGTCGGCGCGTACGGCGATGACGACAATGGCTCGGTGTCGGGTTCGGCGTTCGTGTTTTTCCGGACCGCGGGCGTGTGGGCGCAACAAGCGAAGCTCGCCCCGCCCGACGGCAAGCCGAACGATTGGTTCGGCTACTCCGTCGCGGTCTCGGGCGACACCGCGCTCATCGCCGCGCCGCTCGCCGTCGCCTCGCAAGGCAAGGTGTACGCGTACACGCGGAACGCAGGCGTCTGGGCGCAGCAGGCGCAGATCCTCGCGGCGGATGGCGACGGCGGGGATCAGTTCGGCCATTCCGTGTCGATCGTCGGGGACACGGCAGTCATCGGCGCGCGTTACGACGAACCGCAATCGACCGGCTCGGCGTACGTGTTCCTGCGGAACGCGGGCACGTGGGCCCAGGAGAAGAAGCTCACGGGCGCGGACTCCGGGCTCGGCGATCAGTTCGGTCACTCCGTCGGCGTGAGCGGCTCGTGGGCGATCGTCGGCGCCGTGGCGCACACCGGCGCGGCCGCGA
The DNA here is from genome assembly GCF_028435265.1 of Polyangium jinanense. GTDB lineage: Bacteria > Myxococcota_A > Polyangia > Polyangiales > Polyangiaceae > Polyangium > Polyangium jinanense. Next base: position 31,851 of record NZ_JAGTJK010000080.1, read on the forward strand.
GCAGCGGCGCCGCGTACCTGTTCACGCCGCAGAACAAGCTCGACAACGGGCAGGCATGCCAGGCCGGAAAGGACTGCGCGAGCGGTTTCTGCGCCGACGGCGTCTGCTGCAACACGGCCTGCGGCGGCAGCGCGGCGGGCGATTGCCAGGCCTGCAACCTCGCGGGCGCGGTGGGCACCTGCACGCCGACCCCGGCCGGCACCGAGTGCCGCATGGCAGGCGGCGCGTGCGACGTGGCCGAGGCGTGCGACGGGACGAGCACCGCTTGCCCCGCGGACGCGAAGGTCGCGGCGGGCGCCGAGTGCCGCGCCTCGATCGGCGGCTGCGATCCGGCCGAGACCTGTGACGGCGCAGGCAACGCTTGCCCTGCGGACGCGGTCGCCGCGGGCGGTTTCGTTTGCCGCGCGGCCGTGGGCGCGTGCGACGTCGACGAGATCTGCGACGGGTTCACGCCGCTCTGCCCCGGCGACAACCTCGTCCCGGCGGGCACCGCGTGCCGTGCCGCGGCGGGCGCTTGCGACGCGGCGGAGAGCTGCGACGGCGTGAACGGCGCTTGCCCTGCGGATGCGAAGGTCGCGGCGGGCACCGAGTGCCGAGCCGCGGCGGGCGGTTGCGACGCGGTGGAGACGTGCGACGGCGCGGCGAACGATTGCCCGGCGGACGTGGTGTCGAGCGCCGGCACCGTGTGCCGCGCGGCAATCGGCCTTTGCGACGTGGCGGAGAGCTGCGACGGACAGGCTGTGGATTGTCCGGCCGACGCGCTCGCCGTGGCGGGCACGGAATGCCGGCCGGCGGCGGGGGAATGCGACCTTTCGGAGCTCTGCGACGGCGCGACGAACGATTGCCCAGACGACGGCACGGTGCCTGACGGCACGGCTTGCACCGACGGCAGGTGCGAGGCGGGCGTCTGCGAGACGGGCGAGGGCGGCGCAGGCGGCGGCGGTGGCGCCGGTGGTGACGGCGGCGCGGGTGGTGCCGGCGGCGCGGGCGGCGCGGGCGCGGGTGGCTCGGCCGGCGCGGGCGGCGGCCTTCCCCCGGACGACAGCGGCTGCGATTGCCGTGCGGCAGGCAGCAGCACGCGTGGCGACGCGGGCTCGGCAGGCGTGCTCGGCCTTGCGCTTGGCCTTGCGGCCTTTGCGCGGCGCCTGCGCTCGCGGCGCGCCGGGTTCTAGATCGCGATCCCGGGCCCCTCTCCCGCGCGGGGAGGGGCCTCTGGGCCACGGCGTAGCGCCGGGGTTTCACCCCGGACCCGACCAGGGGTTGTCCACCCCTGGACCCGGACCAGCGCAAGCGCTGGACCCGGGGTCGATGAACTGCGCATCGCGCAGTTCATCGAACAGGCCGAACGTCCCCAGCACCTACGGCAGTGCTGCTGTCTTGGTTGGCAAGGTCGTGGAGGGTCTTGTCACGGGCCCGTCGGATAAACCGCGCAT
>NZ_JAGTJK010000081.1:0-33066 GCF_028435265.1 Polyangium jinanense
GGGAGCCTCGGAGCCGGTGTCCATGCTCGCGCTTGTAGATGCGGGGATGCCCCCTGGAGGGGGACCCCATGATACCGTCCGAGCCAAGAACACCGGTCGAGGGCGCCGATCTCAGGTACGAGGACAAAGCCTCAAGCAGTGTACGGCGACCCTCTCCCAGCTTGCTGCCTACTACAGGGTGGGGTTGATACAAGCATTGGTCTCGTCTGGGAGGCGCTTCGCTGGGGCTTTGCCCCAGGCCCCACCAGGGGCTGTCCGCCCCTGGACCCGGACCAGCGCAAGCGCTGGACCCGGGGTCGATGAACTGCGCGATGCGCAGTTCATCGAACAGGCCAGGTCAAGACCGCGGCGTTGACGATTCAACGGGCAACGTGCCCGTCGCCAGCGTGCAACGCACCTCCATGGTCTTGCCACCGGCCTCTGGTGGAAGAACTGCGCATCGCGCAGTTCTTCCACCCTCGGTCCAGGCCGTGCCTGGTTCGGGTCGAGGGGCGAACAGCCCCCGCGGGGTCCGGGGCGGCGCCCCGGCGCGGCGCTTTGCGTCGGCGCTACGGCTTCCCCGTGACGAACGACGCCGCGAGCACGCGGATGCCGTTCGTGCCGAAGTCGATGCGGAGCTTGCCGTCGCCGAGCTGTTCGATGACCTTGCCTTCGCCGAATTTCGCGTGATGAACGAGCGCGACGTCTTGCGGGGGCGGTGCGACGCGCTCGACGACCGGACGGAAGGCTGAGCTGTCTCCGATGGGGGCGCGTGCTCCCTGGCCGGCTGCCTCCTCGCGCCGCTTCAGATAGGCGCCGAGATCCGCGAGCGGCTCACCGCCCTGCCTCGGTCTCCGGAGGTCCCACGCCACGAGCTTCAGCTTGGCCGGGCTCTTTGTTCGTGCGAAGCAGCCGAAGATGGGCTCCGAGGCGTCTCTCGAAGACAGCTCGGCGAACGCGATGTGATCGAACTTCGTCGCGCGACGCCAGTCGCCCCTATCTGAGGCTTCGTAGAAGCTCACGATCGACTGGGTGAGCCTGACCAGGTCGCCGGGCGTGCGGCCTTCGGCGATCAGGATGGCCAGGATCAGGTCGGGGACTGCCGTCCGGAGCGCCTCGGAGGCGCCTTCGACATCCACTGGATCCATGCGCAGCGACGGCCGGCCCGCGCGCTCCCAGACGGCGGCCAGGAGATCACGATCCTTCGACGACAGCTCGAGGTGACGGGGCGCGCTCGACTCCATGCCGCGGCGAGCATGGCGCAGATCGTGATCGTGCACAACACGCGTGCCCGGGGCGCGTCCCTGATGCATGAACGTGTCGAACCCGGCCGCCCTCGTTCGTCGTGAAGACGCAAGGAGACATGTCCATGACCCTCGAGCTCTACTTCCATCCCTTCTCGTCCTACAGCCAGAAGGCGCTGATCGCGCTGTACGAGAACGGCATCCCCTTCGAGCCGCAGGTGGTGAACGGCCCCGACAGCCCGGCGGGGCAGGCGCTTTCGGCGCTCTGGCCGCTCAAGCGTTTTCCGGTCCTCGTCGATGGCGACCGCACGATCATCGAGGCCACCTGCATCATCGAATACCTCGGCCTCCACCATCCCGGCCCCGTGCGCTTGATCCCCGAAGACCCGAAGGCGGCGCTGGAGGTGCGGATGATGGACCGCTTCTTCGACAACTACGTTTCCACGCCGCAGCAGAAGGTCGTGTTCGATGCATTGCGCATCGAGGCTGACCGCGACCCCTACGGCGTGAGAGAGGCCCGCGCGATGCTCGACACCGCCTATGCTTGGCTGGACAAGACGATGGCGCAGCGCGAATGGGCGGCCGGCGACCACTTCAGCCTGGCCGACTGCGCCGCCGCGCCGTTCCTGTTCTATGCGGACTGGACGCATCCGATTGGCGAACGTTTTCCTCGCGTGACCGCCTACCGGCAGCGGCTGCTGCAGCGGCCGTCTTTCGCGCGGGCCGTGGACGAAGCCCGGCCGTATCGGAAGTTTTTTCCGCTGGGCGCGCCGGATCGCGATTGAAATGCCCGGCTGACCGGACGCGTCGTCCAGACGAGGTCAGCCGCTTCCCGCTTCCGCTACCGCTTCCGCTACCGCTTCCGCTCCCGCTCCCGCTCCCGCTTCCGCCTCCGCTTCCGCTTCCGCAGGGCGGCCGATCTGTGTAGATACGGCGCATGACAAACGTTCGCGTGAGCCTATTCCCCCTGCTCTTCCTTGTTCTCACGACCGCCGCGTGTGGTGAAAAGGGTCCGTCGGGCTCGTCGAGCTCGACCAACGCGGCGGGCGTCTCTCCCCGGCGCGCCCTGTTCAACAAGGCCGTGGCCGCGTTTCCACAGCAAGACATCGCCGCCTGCACGACGCCTGTCGGGAAGCCGCTTCGCCTGGTGCTCCGCGGCAAGGGCGGCACCGGCACGCCCGAGAGTTGCGGCTCGACCGGGTTCGGCGAGGAAGAAGCATGGTTCAGCTACCGCGACGGCGCGGGAGACTGGCAGGAGAAGAAAGTCGAAGAGACGACGAAGCTGGTGCTCTTTCAGATGAAGAGCGAGCAGCTCCCGAAGGTGGCGGGCACCGTCCTCGTTCCGGGCATCATCGAGGGCAGGGCCGTCGTTTTCGATGACCAGGGTGCTCCCACTTGCCAGGTCGCCATCCGCGCCGAGGGCCCGTCGCGAGCGTGGACCAGCAACTCGGAAGGAAATAAGGACGCGAAGCGGGGGCTCTGCGTCGAGCTCTCGTTAGAGGTGACGAAGCGACTGGCCTCCCCCGGCGCCGCGACGGCCGCAGCACCGGAGGCGTCGGCCTCCGCCGGTGCAGGGAGCGCCGCACCTGCGTCCTCGGCCGCGCCTTCGGCAAAGTAGGCCCAGCTCGATTCCGCGCCGCGGAGAGTCGAGCTCGTCAAACGGTACACAAACCGATTTCGCTTGCCGCTTCCGCTACCGCTTCCGCTCCCGCTCCCGCTCCCGCTTCCGCTTCCGCTTCCGCCACGGCGAAGGCCGAGCCGGTCGTGTCCGTCGACGTGACGATGGTCAGGCTACTGGGGACGCCTCGGGTGGGTGTGTCGTCACGGGGATTGGCTATCGGCGCAGGCTACGTTCGTTTCCCGTATGCTGGTAAAGTTGCTCACGATCCGCGCGACGCGGAGGACGCAGACGGTGTTCGGGCGCCGTCCCGGCGTGCAAAGATCGACGCCGAAGGCGCTCCGTGTCGATCGGTGCGTGCAGGGACGTGCTCCGAAGGCCCTTCGCGCCGATCGTGGCGTGCGGGGACGTGCACGAAGGGGGTTCGGTGCACGCCGCAGCACGCAGGGGCGTGCACCGAGGGGCGTTCGTGTCGCTCCCCGCATGCAGAGGAAGCGCCCGAGGGGCATGGGTGCCGTTCACCGCTTGCAGGGGAGGCGCGGGAAGGGTGGGCGTGCGCGGCGCGGCACGCGGCGGACCGCGAACAGCGGCCACGGCGCGGAGAGGACTGTTTCTTGACGTGCCCGCGAGGTTCGAGGATGCACGGTTGATTTGCGGCGATGCATGGCCGATGCCGGAGAGCATGACGAGCGTGGGTTAGGGGAGCGTGGCGGTATTGAGTTGACGCTTCTGGTAGAGCTGCCACGGGTGCTCGCGACCCTCACCGACCCCGCCGTCGTCCGCAGGATCCTCGATCACATCGGCGTCCGCTCCTCCCCGCTGACCCGCGCACCGGCTCGTGATCCCTCTTGGGAACAGCTCGGGTTCGTGTTGGCGTAGCGGCCCGCGCGCCCAAGGGCCGCTCGCCGCGGCCGCCGAGAGAGGCGCGCGCTTGTTCGCCAAGGCCCACGTGTGCCCGAGGGAAGGCGCCTCTGGGCCCCGTTGGGGCAGAGAATGCTCGAAGACCCCCGCCGCGGCCCCGGCGGCGGAGGGGCGAACCTGGACAAAGCCCCTTCGCGTTGCCTATCGTCCGGCGACCTAGATGACGCTCGACGAGCTCCTCTCGCTCCTCCGCCGCGTGCTTCCCGACGACGGCGAACGCATCACGCGCAAGCTCGCGCAGACGGCGGACGCAACGCGCGTCGTGGCCATCCTGTGCGACAAGCCGTGGCCGCGCCGGTTCGCGACGCCGCACGCAGGCATCGTGCAGCGCGTCCGTACGCATGTGCTGATCGGCGAGGAGCGCGTGCCGACCCAGAAGGAGATCGTCGACTCCATCAAGTACGCGCGCGGCAACCCGCTCGGCTGCTGGATCGGCAGCCCGCCCTACGGTTGGTTCGTGAGCGATCCGCACCAGGTGCTCGTCGCCGAAGGGACTCGTGTCGACGCCGGCACCGACGTCGCCGTGTGCCTCTGCACGCTCGCCCACCGGACAGCCACGCTCGGGCGTGCCGACGTCGTGGCCTGCCTCGCGCGCGACCTGCCGGAGCTCGACGAGCAGGACGTCGACAGCCTCGCGGAGGCGATGACGTCGTACGTCGAGGCCTACGACTCGATCGACGACCTCACGAGTCGCACGAACGGAAAGCTCGTTCGGATGTCCGATTTCGACGCCCACAACGAGCGCAACCCGGACGAGCCGCGTTATGGAGAGGCGCGCCTGTTCGGCCTGCCCGAGCTCGCCCGCCTGACGGCGCGGTGATCGCTACGGAGGCGTGGGGCTTGCGGACGTGGGGCGAGCGAGCCGCGACCGCCCCGGGGACTCCGCGCTGCAGTGCGCGACCGGCTTATTCCCCGTGATGTGCGGGTACTCGCTCCAAAGCACCTTGATTTCTGTGTTTTCGTACCAGACACCGCTGAAGCTCGCGGTGCCATTTTCATCGCTCACCTGCCCGGAGAAGGTGTGAAGCGGGTCGTTCACGCCGCCGACTTCGACCAGGTAGAGAAAATTGGGCTGTCCGCCGGTGAGGACCGTCGTGTAGGAGTCCGCGCTCCTCGTGACGGTGCAGCTTGCCTTGTTGTTCAACCCGCTCTTGGGACCGCAGTGGGCCGCGGATCCGATTCCACCACCGCAAGCCATCAGATAGAGCGCGCCTGCCACCAAAAAACACTGCATCAACGCCTTCCGCATATCGCCTCCGGGGTTGTCTAGGGCATTGCACTCTCCGTTCCAGACGCGGCGCAGGCGAAGCCTCGTCTCAGGCCGGCGTGTGGGCACCGAACGCACGATGATTGCTCAGGCCACGTCCAGAGACCGAAACGGGACACTCTCCACGGCCCGCCCGAATTCGCCAACCTGCGATCGCTGGTTCAGCTCGGCGCCGACGCAGACCCTCCCGAACCGCGCGTTCGATGTTCGTGCGGATGGGGTCCCATCGTACGACGTCTTGGCGTACGCTCGTGTCAGCGGCGGGAGACGAGTGAAAAGATGGAGGATTCGAATGCGAATACACCTCTTGTGGAGCATCGGTTTGGCACTGCTCATCGGGGTCGGGTGCGACGGTGCTCCGAACCCTGATGCAACGAGCGGAGGCGGAGACGGAGGTTCCGGAAACGGCGGCGGAGGAAACGGCAGCGGAGGCAGCGGAGGAACATCGGACGATCACGATCCACCAACCGCAATCTTCGCGTTGGCCCCGCCGGCGTACTGGTATGTCGACGCGGTGCCGCTCTCGGCCGGCGTCGCCGGCGACGACGTCACCCACTACCGTTACGCCATCGACGACGGTGCCTTCAGCGACGAGCAGCCGGTGGCGGCGCCGATCTCGATCCCATCCGTCGCGGCCGGCAAGCGCACGCTGAAGATCATCGGGCGCGACGCTGCCGGCAACTGGCAGGTCACGCCGACCCAGGCGAGCTTCCACATGGCCACGACGGGCCCGGAGCCGACGGCGTGCAAGCTCGTGGCCGACGGCGGCACGTGCGACTTCATCCTCACGACCTCGAGCGGCTTCTACGCGACCCCCAACCACTTTTACGACGCGAACGGCGACGGCACCCCCGACTACGAGAAGCTCCTCGACATCAAGCCAGGCTCGAAGGTCTGCCTCCAGGCCGGCGCCTACGACACGCTGAACATCCGCGGCTTCGAGGGCAGCCCGGAGGCGCCCGTCACCCTCGTGAACTGCGGCGGTCGGGTCGACTTCGCGCACAGCCACGCCAATGCGGCCCTGGGCGTGCTCGAGTCACGCTACGTGCGCATCGTGGGCGTCGGAGCCGCGGCGGAGCCGTATGGGATCACCATTGCCACCTCGGGCAACCAGGGCGCGAACGGCCTCGAGATCACCGACGGGTCGTCCGACATCGAGGTCGCCTTCGTCGAGGTCAAGAGCTCCGCGTACGCGGGAATCGTGGCCCGCACCAACGTGAGCTGCAAGTGGCACCGCGAGTCCTTCGTGCAAGAGAACACCTTCCTCCACCATAACAACGTGCACGATACCGGAGGCGAAGGGTTCTACATCGGCGGCTCGCATTGGGGCGCTCTGGAGCTGGTCGAGAACGGCAATGCCCAGTGCGGCGTCAACGCCGGCAATGGCACCATCGTGTGCGAGAACGACTGCAAGTTCGAGCCCGAGCTGCACGGGGTTCGGGTGTACGCGAACCGGGTGGAGAGGACCGCCGCCGACGGCATCCAGGTCGGCAGTGCCTGGTCGGACAACGACGGCACGGTCGATTACGACACCGAGGTCTACGACAACGTCGTGATTGCCGGGGCCACCGGCGACAGCCCCTACAACTCGGGCGCCCTCGACATCAACCCCGGGACTTCGGGCCGGGTGTACCGCAACTTCGTCCGCGGCACGGACGCTTATGCTGGCCTGTTCATCGCGGGCCCGGGCAACATCGACATCTACAACAACGTCATCATCACCGCGACGGACGTGGGCCTGGTGATCCAGGACAACGACGTGGGCGCGAAGAACGGGCCGTTCCGCATTCTCAACAACACGATCGTCAACGACGGCCCGCACGGCATTTACATGTACCACTCGCACAGCCAGGGGAACCTCTGCCACAACAACCTGCTCCTGCGCACGTCCGAGGCCATCCACCTGCTCAACGCCAGCGTCGACTGGAAGGCGTCCACCAACGTCACCACGGGCAGCCTCGAGAGCCACTTCGTGAACGCAGGCGAGGATGACTATCACCTCCTCTCGACGTCGAGCGCAGTCGACGCCGGGACCGACGTGTCCAGCCTGGGCCTCACCACCGACTTCGACAAGCTGCCCCGCAAAGTCGGCCCGTACGACGTCGGAGCCTTCGAATACACGCCGTAAGCGCATTGCCGGGCACCTCTCCGCATCGTCGTCGAGGAGGAGTCCACGACGTCCGATCCTTCGTGCCACGTCGGCACAATCGCCCGGACCTCGGGCAGCAATGGCAAAGCTCGGCTCCCAGCCGAGAGTCCGCCCGCCGTCGCCGTCAAGCCGAGTATCGATGACCAGGGCCCACGCGGTACACAATCTGATTGCACTTGCCGATGCCGCTTCCGCTTCCGCTCCCGCTCCCGCTTCCGCTCCCGCTTCCGCTCCCGCTTCCGCTCCCGCTTCCGCTCCCGCTCCCGCTCCCGCCACCGCGTCCGCTTTGCGTCGAGGTATGTTGATCCGTGGGAGCTTGCGCCTTCATAGGATGAAACGCTCGAGTTCCGCTTCCGTAAAGGGTTCGCCCGTAAAAGGGTTGATACGTGGACGCGCCAGCGGGGGGATCTCGGGCGAACCGGGCCACGTGATGCCCACCTTTTGAAGCTTGCGTTGCGCGTTGAGCAATTGCTCCGGGTCGGGCGGGGTGGGAAGCAGCGTCGCGAGTTCGTCCGTCGTCAGCTCCGTAGGGCCAACCAGAGCGCGGGCGGTTACTGCGTTCACAATCGCGTGGATGAGGCCGGCCTCCGTTCGGTCGAGCTCCGCCACTTCCGCGTCGTTCTCTCGATCCCAAACGCGCGGCAGCCGACCACCTCGGAGCAAGCCCCACGCGGCCAGCCGGTCGGCGCCACAGGCCCCCGGGTCGTCGAAGAGCGTGCCGGCGAGACGATCGCCGTAGAGCCAAAAGCCCACGCCCGCCAGCTTCTCCCCATGATTTCCATTTCCGAGCATGCGGGTGGCCATCACAAGCGCGGGCTCCAGCTCGTCCGGAAGGCCCGGCAGCGCCGCGCGCACATCGTCCGGGCCACGCGTCACCGCAGAGGCCGACAGCCCGAGCTGCTGGATCGGACCCCACCCGAGCTCGAACGCGAGACCAACAACGCCCGCCTCGGTCCACGCCACGACGTCGTTGTTCCCGCATCCGTCGCCGTTGTCGAAGGCGCCCCGCCGGAGGTCGCCCAGCCAACGCGGATAAAAGGAGGCCGCGAATCGATGGCGCCTGAGCGGGTCCAGATGTGCGAGGATGCCTTCGACGTAGGCGCGCAACGCGGCGCGGACGATAGCGTCGCGGTCGAACACGAGGTGTCCGAAAGGGTGGTTTCGCTCGACCATGGTGCCTTCCTACAGCACGTTTGTCTCGGCGTCCACGTGCTCGCCGCCTGCGTCCGCCAGCCGCGTCAAGGCGTGTACGCCGGAACCTGGTTGATCTGCACCACCTCGTCCGCCGGCGGGTCGTTGTACCAAAAAAACCGGTTGAGCTTCGTCGAGATGACGGCCGCGTTCTTGTTCGAGTTCGTGCCCCACGGACAGCAGCGCTGGTCCTTCATGGGCACGATGTGGTGCACCTGTGCTTTCGCTGGAGGGTAGCCAGGCGGATCGTCGAGGACGTCCGGCTCGGTGCACGTCGTCGGCTTGCCGTTCTCATCATCACAAGGGAACTTGAAGCCCGCGAGATCAGAGTGAACCTTGCCGCCGTGCGCGTCGCGGTTCACCTGGAGGATCAGGTCGTGCTGGTCGACGAGCTTTCCGTTCTTGTCGAGGGTCTTCTTGTAGAAGTCTATCCCCGGTCCAACGACTTGCGGCTCGGGCAAATTCCGGTAGGGACCGTTCACCTCCGTCGGCATGCCGTTGACCTCGATGAGCGGCGTCTGCCGCGGCGCGGCCTGGTAGTTGATCGTGATCTTGTTCGCGACATCCGAGCCGATTTGCCGCGTGTAGTCACCGTTTCCGACGGGCTGGCACGTGTAACTATCGTCGTACGGCGCATTCCCCGACACCTCGCCGATCTTCACGGCATCGGCACACGCGTCCTCCCACTTCTGATAGAAGCAGTCGAACGTATTGGCCTCGGACATGTAGCAGGCCGTGCCGAACGCGGCGATGTACTTGGCGCGTAGCGCCACGTCCGTCTTCGGATTTCCCACGAGCGGGATGCGGTAACGCATGCACGGCTTTTCAATCGACGCCGGGCATCCGGGCGCCTTGTCGGGTGGCGTAACGCCCGAACCGAGAGGCCCCGGCTCGTTCGATCCGCACGCCCCCGTCATCCCTGCCCCAACGAAGCCCGACACCAGCACGCCCAGCATTGCCGAGCGGCGTCTCGTCATTGCTTGCATGGCATACCGAATCGCACGGTTGACCAGCTGGCGGCAAGGGAGAGCGAACCAGGGGGCTCACCATGCGCCCGGGAACCGAGCCGCTTCCGCTTTTGCTACCGCTTCCGCTTCCGCTTCCGCTTCCGCTTCCGCTTCCGCTCCCGCTTCCGCTGCCGCTCCCGCTTCCGCTTCCGCTCCTGCTCCCGCTCCGGGTGCGACCTGCGAGGTCAAAATCGTCCCAAGCGTGAGCGCAGAGCTTGCTTCGTACCGGAGATTACGTAACTTCGCGCTGTTCTTCATGACCAGCGATGCCGCTTCGTCGGGGCCTAGCCCATACACGCTCGTGGAAACGTGCCATCTCGACGAGGCGCGCGACATCTTCCTCCGCACGTACGGTGAGTCGCAGCTCGATGCGGCGGACGCCAAGCGGTTCGAGTGGCGGGCCAGCCTCGCCAGCACGGGCCCCGTCGCCTTCCTCAGCACGGGGAGCAGCGGTACGCCCATCATGCGCGTCACGCCCGCGGGCTACAACGTGGTTTTGCTCATCGAGGGAAGCGGACACGCGACTTCGCACAAGGCCGCAGCCGACATCACGCCGGAAGGCGGCGCGGTCGTGTTCACGCCAGGACGCCCCTTCGTCTGGAGGGTTTCGGAAGGCGTCCGCGCGTTTACCGTGCGCATCGACCCCGCCTACCTGCAGGCCGAGCTGGAGGCGCTCACGGGCCGGACCGTGCACGGGCCGCCGCAGTTCGCGCTCTTCATGGACACCCAAGCCGGCTACGGCGAGTCCTTCCGGCAACTGTGCCTCTTCCTGGCACGAGAAATCGAAAAGAGATCCGCGATGTTCCAGGAGCCGCGGCTCATAGCCCCTCTCGGCGAGACCGTCGTGCGCGCGCTCCTCCTGGGCCAGGCGCACGACTACGCCCATCTGCTCCAGACGCGCGCGCCGAGCGCCGGCATCGGCGCGGTCCGCAAGGTCGAGGAATACGTCGAGGCCGCCGGGCCGCGCCCGGTGTCCATGCGCGAGCTCAGCGTGGTCACCGGCGCGAGCGGGCGCTCGATAGACAAGGCCTTCCGCGCCCATCGGGGATCCACGCTGGCCGCCGCGCTCGCGAGATCACCGCCGCCGAGCGCAAACGAGGAAGGCGCGGTGGGCGCGCGCATCTCCCTGCTCACGCCGCGCGAGCGCGATGTGTGCGCGCTCGTGGCGCGGGGGCTGCTCAACAAGCAGGTCGCGGCCGAGCTGGGCATCTCCGAGGGCATCGTGGAGAGGCACCGGGGCCGGGCGATGAAGAAGCTGGAAATAGGCGGCGCCGCCGAGCTGGGGAGGCTATGGGCGGCGCTCGACGGATGAGGCGGGAGAGGGCGGGGACTGCGGCGCGGGGCGAGCCCGGCGGGAAGGGGGACCTCGGCGCGACGGAGTGGACGAGGCTCAGCTCACGGGATGCAGACGCCGGCGGAGGCGGCGGCGCAGATCGAGGAGACCTCCGCGTCGCTGAGCTGCGTGGGGTAGAAGGCCGCCTCGTCGATGAGGCCGCGGAAGTTGCGGCCCCCCACGGTGTCCTCGCTGCCGATGGTGACCGGAAGCGCCGAGGACAGGTTGATCGTGCCGGCGTAGAAGCTCGAGGTCTGCCCGACGAGCGCGCAGTCGACGTAGAGCTTCACCACGTTGGCGTGTCGCGAGACCGTGATGTGGTACCAGGTGTGGAGCGAGAGCGACACCGGAGCCGAGAAGCCCGTGTTCACGCCCGCGCCGTTGTTGACCGCGAAGCCGAGCTGCCCGTCGCTGAGGCTCACGGCGTAGCCGGTGCCGCCGGTGCCCCGGTTCCTGGAGAAGAGGACCTGGTAGCCGGTGGCGTCGTTGATGTTGATCCACATGTCCACCGTCAGGTCGTTGAGGCTCGCGAACGGCGTCGCCGTCGTCGCGATCGCCATGTCGCCGTTCTGGGTGTCGAACGCCTGCCCGACCTTGCCGGCGGCGAAGGCGACCCCGGTGCGCAGCGTCCCGTTGTAGCCGTTGCCCGAGCTGTCCGCGGCGTCGTTCTCGCCCTTCCAGAAGCCGGTCGCCGTCGGCAGCCCGCTCACGCAGCCCACCAGGTTCTGACAAACGGAGCCCTGGTAGCCGTCGGCGCACTGGCAGGTGTAGCTGTCGACGCCGTCGACGCAGGTGCCGCCGTTCAGGCAGGGGCTCCCGGCGCAGTCGTCGATGTTGGTCTCGCAGTTCGCCCCCGTGAAACCGGTGGCGCAGGTGCAGGTGTAGCCGTTCACGCCGTCGGCGCAGGTGCCACCGTTCTGACAGGGCGCGGAGGCGCAGTCGTCGATGTTGATCTCGCAGTTCGTCCCCGTGAAGCCGGCGGCGCAGGTGCAGGTGTAGCTATTCACGCCGTCGACGCAGGTGCCGCCGTTCTGACAGGGCGCGGAGGCGCACTCGTCGATGTTGATCTCGCAGTGCGTCCCCGTGAAGCCGGCGGCGCAGGTGCAGGTGTAGCTATTCACGCCGTCGACGCAGGTGCCGCCGTTCTGACAGGGCGCGGCGGTGCAGTCGTCGATGTTGATCTCGCAGTTCGCCCCCGTGAAGCCCGCGGGGCAGCCGCAGGTGTAGCTGCTCGGGGTCTGGGAGCAGATTTTGCCGGTCGTGCAGAGGTCGTTCTCCGGAACGCAGTGGCACTTGCCGGCCGCGCCGACAGCATAGATGCCGGCGATCTGCGCGGCCGTGAGGTCGGCCCCCCAGACGGCCGGCTCGTCGATGAGGCCCGTGAAGTAGCGGAGCAAGACCGTGTCCTCGCTACCGATGGTCAGCGGGAAAGCGCTGTCGATCAATGCGCTGGAGAAGGCGCTCGTGGAGGTCGCGTCGAGGACGCCGTTGATGTAGAGCTTCACCACGTTGCCGTTGCGGGTGGCAGCCACGTGCGTCCACGTGTTGGCGGACAGCGTGGCGTTGCTTGCGAGCGCGAAGTTGCTGCCGTTGTTCATCCCGAACACCAGCTTGCCGCCGCCGATGAGCAAGTTGTACCCGGTCCCGAGGAGCCCGCGGTTCTTGCCGATGATGGCCTGGGTCAGGAGGACGTTGGAGGGGTTAATCCAGGCTTCGAGCGTCATCGCCGTGGGGAAGGTCAGCGCGGGGGAGTCGGCGACGCGGATGTCGGTGAGGCCGTTGAAGGCGAAGGCCTGACCTACCTTGCCGGAGGCGAAGGTGACCCCGAGGCCCAGCGTCCCGTTGTGCGCACCATACACGTCGTCGGCGTTGCCGGCGCCCGCCCAGAAAGCCGTGGGCCGGGGGTGGTCCCCGTAGCAGGCCTGGTCGGTCTCGAGGGATTGCGCGGCCTCGCCGATGGGGTCGTCGGTGCTGCCGTCCATCGTGTCCGGCGTACTCATGCAGCCGCCGGCGAGCAGCGCGACGGGCATGGCGAGGCCGAGCGTCGCGAAGAAACGGATGTGTCTCATGCGGGTTTCCTTCTCGGCCGGGGAGAGCGTGGCGAAGTGGAGCGCCATGCGGGGCGGCCCGAGCGAGTGGAAAGTAACGGAGAGGAACATTCTGTGGAGGGGTGGGTTTCCACCCCTTGCAAGGCGAGCCAAAGTGTGATGGGGCGGAGCATTGCGCGCGTTTTGGCGGATCCGATTACGGGTGCATTGGACATCCGGGACTCGACCTGCCCCCCCTTCCTCAAAAGCGGTGCACAATCAGGTCTCGCTTACCCCGCCGTGACCCCCGCCGCGCTTTGGGCTCACCTCCTTCGTCTCGTCCTCGAAACCCGCGAGGCTCGCGACGAGCGCGTGCTTTCCGGCAAGTGTGCGAGCGCGATGCAATGTCGAAATGTTGGGCTCACACCGATGCCGAACGCACATGTGTATCTGTCGTGCAAGAAAATTCGATGATACCGTGCGGTTCTTGCGGAAGGCGCCGGAGCGGGAGCGTCCTCTTGCGGGTGAGGACACGCGGGCCACGTGTACCCATTCGAAAATGGCGGGTTCTTCGCCCTGAGCCCTGACGCGTTACGGGTTCTAGCGCCCTCCGCGTGGAAGAAGAGCGAGCCCGCTCGACAACGTCCGTTGTTCCTCGACATGGGGGCGGCATTGCGCCGAGACGCCCCCCTCCTTTACTCTCGCCGATGCCTTGATCGGAGACATCTTCGACGGACGCTACCGGATCATCCGCTTGCTCGGCCAAGGGGGGATGGGGGCGGTTTACGAAGCCGAGCAGCTCGAGACGGGCGAGCACGTCGCGCTGAAGTGCATCGATGGAAGCCTCCTGCTCCGGAGCAGCAGCGGCGTCGGCCGCTTCCAGCGCGAAGCGAAGGCGATGGGCTCGATCGACACCGATCACATCGTTCGGGTCCTCGATTCAGGGACCGATCCGAAGACCCAGGCGCCGTACATGGTGATGGAGCTCCTGGAAGGCGAAGACCTCCAGCAGCTGCTCGACCGGGTCGGCAAGCTGGAGGTCGACGCTGCCCTCCGCATCACCGCGCAGGTCTGCCTCGGCCTCCAGAAGGCTCACGAGGCCCGCGTCGTGCACCGGGACATCAAGCCCGCCAACATCTTCCTCGCCCGCCGCGCGGAGGGCGAGATCGTCGTCAAGATCCTCGATTTCGGCATCGCCAAGATCAAGCCGGAGCCAAGCCAGGGCGGCCCGACCACGGGCCTTACCCGCACCGGAAGCCTCGTCGGCTCGCCGCTTTACATGTCCCCCGAGCAGGCGCGGGGCCTCAGCAGCATCGACTTTCATACCGACCTGTGGTCGCTCGGCATGGTGCTCTACCGCGCCCTCTCGGCGGCTACAACATTGACAATGGTGATCTCGCGAGCGCGGAGCTGTACGACCCGGCGACCAAGAGTTGGCTCCCAGCCGTCAATATGAGCACCGCCCGCCAGGATCACATCGCGGCGCTGCTGCCGAGCGGGCAGGTGCTCGTCGCTGGCGGCTACAACATTGACAATGGTAATCTCGCGAGCGCGGAGCTGTACGACCCGGCGACCAAGAGCTTTCTCCCGGCCATCGCGATGAGCACCACCCGCTGGAATCACGCCGCGACGCTGCTGCCGAGCGGGCAAGTGCTGGTCGCGGGCGGCGTCCTCAACGCTGTTTCTCTCGCGAGCGCAGAGCTGTACGACCCGGCTGGCCGTTGGGCAGCCGCGGATTCGATGCGCGCCGGCCGTGTCCACGCGACCGCGACGCGGATGTCCAACCACCACGTGCTGGTTGCCGGAGGCACCAGCGCGGCAGGCTACGAGGCCAGCGCGGAGCTGTACGACCCGGCCATGGGGAGCTTCACGTCGACCTGCGCGAACGACGACGCGCCCCCGACCTGCGCGATGAGCACCGCCCGCGCCTCTCACACCGCGACGTTGCTGCTCGACGATCAGGTGCTGGTCGCCGGGGGCATCAGCAAAACCGGCTACGAGACGAGCGTGGAGCGGTATGATCCGGCGACCAAAACCTGGACGCCCGCCACCGCGATGCATGGCGACCGCGCCTATCACGTCGCGGTCGAGCTCGATACGGGGCGGGTGCTGGTCGCCGGGGGTTGGGGGACGACGGGTATTCGTCAGGACGCAGAGCTGTACGACCCGACCACGAACACATGGGCGCTCATCGACAGCATGAACGAGGCCCGGTGGCAGGTCACCGCGACGCTCTTGTCGAACGGCCAGGTGCTCGTCGCCGGGGGCAATGGGACCCGTGGCCCTCGCAGCGACGCGGAGCTGTACGACCCGCAGAACAGCACCTGGACGCTCGTCCCAGCCGCGATGAGCTCCCCCCGCACCGGCCATACGGCCACCCTTCTGCCGAACGGTCGGGTCCTCCTCGCCGGCGGCGCGGGCCAAAACGGCGCGCTCGCCTCGGCGGATCTCTTCGACCCGGCATCCAAGATCTTCACGCCTGTGGCGCCGATGCTCGACGCCCGGATGGGCCATGTCGCCACGTTGCTGCCGGACGGTCGGGTGCTCGTTGCCGGCGGCGCCGATACCGGCGGTCCCTTGGCGGGTGCGGAGATCTACGATCCGGCCAAGAATGCCTGGCAACAGGTCCGCTCGTTGATCACGCCCCGGAGCGAGCCCGTGGGGGCAGCGCTCCAGGATGGGCGTGTGCTCTTGGTCGGCGGCCTCGGCGAAGGCTTCATTCCCCTGGCCACCGCCGAGCGCTATGAGCTCTTTTCCAATGGCACGCTGTGCGGCCGGCCGACCGACTGCCAGAGCGGCTTCTGCGTCGACGGCGTCTGCTGCAACACGGCCTGCGCCGCCGGCCCCTGCGACGTCTGCTCGGTCAGCACCGAGATCACCCCCCTGGGCGGCCAGACGGCGGGCACCTGTACGCTGCTAACGGGCCCCACCTGCGATGACGGAGATCTCTGCACCCAGACGGACGTCTGCCAGAGCGGCGTCTGTACGGGCCAAGACCCGACCCTGTGCGCGATGCCTGACCCGTGCCACAAGCAGGACGCGTGCAACCCCAAGACCGGGGTATGCCCGCTGCCGGTGAATACGGACGACAATACCCCGTGCGACGACGGCAATGACTGCACCACGGAGGACCGCTGCCAGGCGGGCGGCTGCACCGGCACCAAGGACGTCCGCTGCGCTTGCCCCGAGTGCGTGCCTTACGTCTGCTTCGGTCTCTCGCGGTCCTGCAAGACGAGCTGCGATTCGGTCAACGACTGCGCGTCCGGGTATGTCTGCGACCCGACGCACCATTGCGTACCCCCGCCGCCCGACATGCACACCGTGGACAACAGCGGCTGCGCCCTCGCCCCTCCCGGCGCACCGGCCCACTCGCCCTGGAAGCCCTGGGCGCTTTCGCTGCTCGCCCTCGGCACACTCGGCGCCCGGCGCCTCGGCTCCGCCCCGACGAGGCGTCGCGCCGGGGCGCTGCCCCGGGCCCCGCGGGGGCTATCCGCCCCTCGACCCGGACCAGGGCAAGCCCTGGACTCGGGGTGGAAGAACTGCGCGATGCGCAGTTCTTCCCACAGGCCGGTGCAAGACCAGGAAGGCGCGTTGCCCGCTGGCGACGGGCACGTTGCCTGTTGAATCGTCAGCGCCGCGGTCTTGATGGGCGGGTCGTCGCTGGTCTTGACCTGGCCTGTTCGATGAACTGCGCACCGCGCAGTTCATCGTCCTGGGTCCAGCCCCTGGCTGGTCCGGGTGCAGGGGCGGACAGCCCCTGCTGGGGCCTGGGGCAACGCCCCAGCGCAGCGGCGTCGACCCGAGGGACCTTCGCGAACGGAGCGCAACATCGACCGGGAGGTCCCGGGACCTTCGCGCACGGAAGCGCAACATCGATCTGGGAGGTCCCGGGACCTGCGGGAACGGAGCGCGACGTCGATCCGGGAGGTCCCGGGACCTGTGGGAACGGGGTCCCACACCGATCCGGGAGGTCCCGGGACCTGCGGGAACGGGGTCGAAGACCGATGACGGAGGTCGCGGGACCTGCCCGCGCGGCGTAGAGGGGGTGAAAGCTGCGATGAACTGCGCATCGCGCAGTTCATCGACCCCGGGTCCAGCCCCTGGCTGGTCCGGGTGCAGGGGCGGACAGCCCCTGCTGGGGCCTGGGGCAACGCCCCAGCGAAACGGCCTCTAGCCCCTCATCGCGCGTCCCGCGCGGCGACGCCGCCGGAGGAAGGGCAGCAAGGCGAGCACTGCCCAGCGCGCCCCCGCCCCCGTGTCGCTCGCCAACCGGCACCCGCACCCGTCGCCACCCAGCTCGGTATCCGCGCTGCCCCCCGTACCGGTCGCCGTCCCGCTGCCGGCGCTACCGCCATCGCCACCGCTGCCGCCATTGCCGCCGCTGCCCCCGGTGCCGCTGCTCGACGAGGAGCTGCCGGACATGCAAGCCCCGCCGAGGCACGTGCCGCCGGGGCAAGGCGTGCCGTCGGGTTTGGCCGTGTCCACACATTGACCCGACTGCGCCTCACAAACGCCCGGCTCGTGGCACGCGTCGGGCGCCGGGCAGACGACCGGGCTGCCCGGCGCGCAGGTGCCCGCTTGGCAGGTATCATCGCTCGTGCAGAGATCGCCATCGTCGCACGCCGTCCCGGTGAGCAACGTGCAGACGCCGTCCGACGCAGCGCCGCCGGCCATCGTGCATGCGTCGCACGCGCCGGCGCTGCAGGCCGTATCGCAGCAGACGCCGTCGGCGCAAAAGCCGCTCGCGCATTCGTCCGCACCAACGCATGCGCTGCCAAGCGGTAGTGAGGCATAGCGCTCGGTGCTCGTCATCGAGAACGACGCGTCTCCATGGCCGCCCGTCACGAGCACCTCGTCATTGCCGAGCAGCGTCGCGCAGTGGTGCTCGCGCGCCGCGGTCATCGCGCCGGCCGGCTTCCACGTATTGCTTGCAGGGTCGAAGATCTCCGTGGTCTCGAGGACCTTCCCGCCGCCCCAGCCGCCCGTGGCGAGCACCTCGCCGCTGCCGAGCAAGGTCGCCGTCTGCGCATAACGCGCCTGGTTCAACGAGCCCACGGCCGACCAGGTGTTCGTGGCCGGATCGTAAAGCTCGGCGCTCGCCAGGGGCTCGCTGTCGGAGCCGCCGGCGACGAGCACCTGGCCATTGCCGAGCAATGTCGCGGTATGCTCCGATCGATGCTGGATCATGCTCGGCGCCGCCGACCAGCTATTTGCCGCCGGGTCGTAGAGCTCGACGCCGTCCGGCCCAGAGAGGCTGCCGCCGGCGACGAGCACCTGGCCATTCGGAAGCAGTGTCGCCGTGTGGTTCCAGCGGCCCGTGGTCGGGGCTGCCGCGTCGGTCCAAAAGTTTACGAGCGGATCGTAGATCTCCGCGCTCTTCTGCGCGCCGCCCATGAGCGAGTTTTCGCCCCCCACGACGAGCACGCGGCCATCGGGGAGCCGGGTCGCGGTGGCGCGGGTCCGGGCAACCTTGAGCGCGCCCGCAAAGTACCAGGTGCCGCTCATCGGGTCATAAACCTCGGAGATCGCGAGCGGCGCGCCAGCGGCCTCGCCGCCGGCGACGAGCACATAGCCAAACTCGGTCAGCGTGGCGGTGTGCGACATGCGGGCCTTCATCAAGGAGCCCGTCTCGGTCCAGGTGTTCGTCGCTGGATCGTAGATCTCCGCGCTCGCCGTCGCGTTCCCGGAGCTCTCTCCACCCGCGACGAGCACCTTGCCATCCGGCAGCTGGGTCGCCGTGTGCCACCTTCGACCGGTGTTCATCATGGCAGCGGAGATCCACAGGGGATCGACCAGCACCTCCTCTGCATCGGCGTCCACGTGCAGCTCGAAGCTCGTCCCCTTCGCGACGAGCCACACGCCCACGCTCCGGCCCTCGGCCGCATACGCGACCGGCGCGGTGACCGTGAGACGCACGACGCCGAGGGGATCGACGATTTCCACACGATCGCCACGTTGCCGCGCGGTCATCTCGTCGAGCTGCCATGCCGCCACCGCTTCTCCAGCGCGCACCGCGGATGCTTCGAGGTGGAGCCATTCCTCCACGCCTTCCGGGACGCGCGTCCAGAAGGACGTGCCTCCTCGGCGTGGATAGGCCACCGCGTGGTCGGCCAGCACGCCTTTCCCTTGCGTGCCGATCTCGTGCACACGCACCTCGACCCCGCCGAATCCGCGGAAGCGGATCGTCTCGTGACCCTCTCGCGGCAGGGTGACGAGAGCGCGCGAGGAGGCGCTCGCCTCCGACGTGTCCGAAAGCGAGAAGCTCGCGTCCGTGGCGCGTATCAGCGCGTCCTGGTCGAGCACCTGAGCTGCTTGTTCGGGAAATCGTTGTCGGAGGGCGCTCGCGGGCCCGAGCTCCTGCGTCGTCGGTTCGCCTCCGCAAGCGCCGCCGAACGACGCCGCGACGAGCAAGAGGGGTGTGATGGATGCTTTCGTCATTCTGGGTCCTTTCATAATCGGCAGGGCCGGGAGCACGAGGGCGCTGAGATGACGGATAAGAGAAAAAGTCATTTGGGTATCGTTGTCGTCCATGGTCGCCGCGCGGGCTGGCCAGCGCTGGCTTGTGAGTTTCGGGTCGCCGTATTCAATGTTGGTGCCATCGGTGTTGCGGTGCTCGGTGGACGCGGTCTCGGCCGGCTCCGCCAGGCGACGGAGCCTGGACGCGAGGCGGCCTCGATTCCGTCGCTCTTCCGCGGGAGTGAGTGCGGAAGACCGCACCTGAGGAGCAGGGCGCTCACGGTCCTGCTGTGCCGGAGACTCACCGTCATCGAGCCGCGAGCGCGCGCAGCGAGCGGTGCTTGGCGGCTAACGCCAACGCGCCCGGCAGCAATAGGGGTGCGATGGATGCTTTCGTCATTCTGGTCCCTTCCATCATCGTCAAGTTTTCAGCGGCGACCGTTCGGCCGACTGTCGTTATCAACCATGCTCTCCCCGGCCAGCGCGCCCTTGGGCTGGCTGCCCGCGTTGATCGTGAATGCCTGCACCTTGGCCTGCTCTCGGCCGCTGAAGGTGCCGCTGACCATCGACGAGCGCGTGAACGCGCCACCGGGGAGGGGCGCGTCAGGGCGCGCAGGTCGAGAGGAACACGTTCACGGGGCCCTCGCCCCCGACGACGAAGTCCGCCCGGCCGTCCGCGTTCAGGTCGGCTGCCGTCATGCGGTAGACGCCGTTCGACAAGGGGTACGTGATCGGCGTGCCGAAGCTCGCGTCCCCCGGGTTGACGAACAGGTGGACGGCGTCCCCGTTCGAGCTGGCGAGGGCGAGATCCAGGTCGCCATCGCCGTCCACGTCCCCCGCCGCGACATCGCTGGAGAGCGTCGGCACGGCATGGCCGACCGCGGCGGCGAAGCTGCCGTCGCCCTGGTTCAGGAACACGCTCACGCCGAAGGTGGCGTTGCCATAGGGCGCGGCCAGATCGAGCATCCCGTCGCCGTTCAGGTCGGCGATCTCGATCGAGAAAGCTTGCACGCCGGTGACCGGGTACGACGTCGATGCGCCGAAGGTTCCGTCCCCCTGATTGAGGAGGACGTAGACGCGGCCGCTGCGCGAAAACGCGAGGTCGGGCTTGCCGTCCTTGTTGAGGTCCCCGGCCTTGAGCACGGCGCTACCGATCCCGCTCGTCGTCACCGGGTAGTCGACCTTGGCCGCGAACGTGCCGTCGCCCTGGTTCAGGAACACGCTCACGTTGTTGTCGGCCAAGTACGCGACGGCGAGGTCCACGTCGCCGTCGCTGTCCACGTCTGCGGCCGCGAGGCCGTACGGGAACCCGTTCGTCGGGTAATTCACGGTCGCGGCGAGGGTGCCGTCGCCCTGGTTCAGCATCACCTGCAGGGTTCCGGTGATGCTGGAGCCGAGGAAGGCGATGTCCGTCTTGCCGTCGCCGTTCAGGTCCGCCGCGGAGACGGCGGCGCTCTCCCCCCCCACAGTGTATTGAACCAGCGGTCCGAACGTGCCGTCGCCCAGGCCGAGGCGCACGCTCACCTGGCCGCTGTTTCTGTGCACGGTGACGAGGTCGAGCTTGCCGTCGCCGTCGAGGTCCGGCGCCACGACGTCTCCATTCGCGGACGCCATGGCGACCGTCGTGGCGACGAGGCTGTAGCCACTCGGGCAGACACACGCGCCGGCCGTGCAGGTCTCGTTCACGGCGCAGACGAGCGGATCCGCGCCCTGACACATGCCGGCCTGGCACGTGTCCGTTTGCGTGCACGCGTCGCCGTCCGCGCAGGTGGTGCCGTCCGGCGCGTCGGCCACGGCTGGCTGACCGGCGCTGCACGAGGGGACCTTGCAGGGGTCCGCGTCGTCGGGCGGCAGGTCGGTGTCGTCGGCGATGGTGGTGGTGTCGCCGCTGCCGTCACACACGATCGCGCTGCAATCCCCGGAGGCCTGCATGGCCACGGGCGTGTTCGCGGGCGTGAAGCTCACGCCGCAGACCCCGGCCTCGCACGTGCGCGCCTTGCATTCGTCGTCCATGCCCGCGCAATCGGCCGGCGTGTTGCAGCCGATGCACATGCCATTGCCGTCGCACACGAGGCCCGCGCCGCAGGCGGAGCCCGCCGAAAGCGGGGGGTTCGACGGCACGCCCGCGGTGCACACGTCGCTCGTGCATTCGTTCATGTCGTCGGGCAGGTCGGCGTCGTCGGCTTGCTGGATCACGACGCCGTTGCCGTCACACACGGCCTCTTGGCAATCGCCCGTCACCTGATCGGGCAGGGCGGTCCCGGCTGCCGTGGGCTTGTGCGTGGGCACGCCGTCCTCGCAGACGTCCTCCGTGCAGGGATTCTCGTCGTCCTCGGGGGTGCATTCGCCGCCGCCCGCGCCGCCATTGCCGCCCGCGCCGCCGCTCCCGCCGGCGCCGATGTCGATCTCGCTGCGGTCGACCTTGGCGATGAGCTCACAGCCGAGCGAACCGCCCGAAAGCAGGACGAGCAGTAGGGGTGTGATGGATGCTTTCGCCATTCTGGGTTCTTTCATCATCGTCAAGTTCTTTTCAGCGCTTCGACCAGGTCAGCTTCCACAGGTCGTCGAAGAACGAGCTCGAGCCACCATCGGAGGAGGACCCGCCGTGGAGGAAGAGCTCGAAGGCCGCCTGCGTCTCGCGCACGAAGGAGACGCCTCCCACGCGCGCCGGGGGAATCGGGGCGATGGGATCGAGGGTCATCTCGGTCCACCGGTTTTCCGCCATCGAGTAGAACCAGAGATCATTCGAAACCCTGTCGAACCCGCTCCCGCCGAAGACGACGAGCCCGCCGTGCGCGGTATCGAAAAAGACCACGGCGTTGTCGCGCGGTGACGGCAGATCTCCCTCCGGGTGGAGCTGGGTCCAGGTGAACGTATCGAGGCTGAGCGACCAGAGATCATTCTCGTAGTTGGTCGGACCGAAGAGCTCACCGGGCGGCGTGTCCGGCCCCTGGTCCGCCCCGAGGCGGTAGCCGCCGAAGATCAGTAGCGAATGGGTGGCCGGATCGTACGCACCCGCGGGCCAGGCCCGCGGCGCGGGCTTCTCGCCGTAGGTCGGGACGATTTGCCAGCCCGCCTCCTCGTCGTAGATGGCGAGGTCGTCGCGCAGACCGGTGGGCGTCGTGGCGAATCGCGGCAGCGTATTGCCCACGCCGCCGAACGCATAAAACGTCTTCTTCTTCGGGTGGCCGATCGCCGGCACCCCCACGACCGCGGCGGACGAGCGGCGCATGGCGAATGGATCTCCCTGCTCCTCTTGCGGGGCCAGTTCCCATTGACGACTCTTCGTGTGGTAGGTCCACATCTCGGGGAACATGTGATCCGAGCCGGTCCGGAACCGGCCCCGGCCGCCGACGATGCTCACGCAATTGCCGCAGGGGCCGGGGATCATCAGCGTGTCGGCCCGCGGGGCGGGGGTCTCGGGCGACCCGAGGTTCGTCCACGTCATCGTGGAGAGGTCGAGGGAGTAGAAGTCGTTCACGGTGAAATCGGTGGGGAACGCCCCGATCTGGCCGCCAAAACGGTAGACGATATCGGGATCGTTACTGCGCGCGAACGAGATGCCGGCCTCCCAGAGCGCGGTCGGGACGTCGCCATGCTGCGGGACGGCCTCCCATTGCGGAGCCGTGGTGAGCCCCACGCAGGTCGCCACCGAAAGCGCCTCCGGCGAGGAAGCCTCGAGCGACGTGGGGTCTTGCGCGCTGCAGGCGGCCATGGCGAGCGTTGCCGCGAGGCCGGCGCAACGGCGGCGCATGGATCCGCGAAGCGGAAGGAAAAGATGAGTCATCGATGGATCTCCTGGTGGAAGCGAGGTCGTACGGGAGCGGCGAATGAGATACGCGTGGTCAACCGCCCGACCACCCCTTCAACGTCGCTGCGTTCATGGAAACGGAAGAGTATCTCATCGGCGGACGCACCATAGCCGAAGCGCACGGGCGCTTGCCAGAGCCGTCGCCCAGGACAGAGCCGGATCGTCGCGCTGCCACGTGTTTTTTTGCGCTTTTTGATCAGCCTTGCGTTTTTCGATCAGCCAGCCCCGCGCGATCCACACCACACAACCGCCATTTTGCTCGGCGGCATCATCCGTGCTCCTGAGCCACGCACTCGCGATAGCGCGAGTTTATGGAGCATCGCCCACCGAGCAATCCTGCCGCGCCCAACTTCGTGGCCTCGTCGGCATGCAGGGAGGTGACGGCTCTTGTCACGTCCTTCGTGGCCTTGCGGATGTCAATGATGTGACGAAAAAAGCCGCGAGAGGGGCCTCTCGCGGCTTTCACGGATGGCGCGGCGAAGCCTACGTCAGTTGCAGTAGTCGCCGTTGAGCGAGCAGGGAACGCAGACCTGGAACGCCTCGGGGCAGTCTTTCTGCGACAAGATGATGTCGATGGTGCTCACCAGCGGGATGCACGTGGGGAGGCATCGACCTTCGCCCAGAACGATGCCCGCGTCGCAGGTCGGCGGCACGTAGTTCGTGTCGCCGAAACCCGTCGGGACGCAGACGTCGTCCTCCGGGGTTTCGCCGCACGAGTCTTCGCCGAGCTTCTCTTCCTTGTCGTCGGGTATGAGCGTCCGCGGCGCGCAGCTCCCGCCGCCCTTGCCCTCGCAACAGGTCGGGAAGGTGACCGGGGGCTCGACCGGGGCGTCGCAGACGCTCGCGTCGCACGCTCCACTCGACTCGCCCGTGAACGGGTCGTAGCAAGGCGCGCAGAGCTTTCCGTCCTCGCAGACGTCCTGCGGGAGCTGGTCCCGCTTTGCATGGATCTGCGGGACGCAGAGCGACATGCAGCGGCCTTCGGCGCCGCCGATGGACTCGCAGACGGGCGGCTTCGTGAGGCCGTCGGTGACGACGAGCTCCACGGGTACGCAGTGCGAGGGCGCCGTGGTGTTCGCGCAGGGCGCGAGGAGCTCGAGTTGCTCGGCGCCGAGCTGATTGTCGTCGACGCAGCGGCCGCGCGCCTGGTGCTCGGGCATATCGCCGCAGATCCCGAGGTCACACGTCGGAAAGACGTCGAGAAGCACGTCGAGACCTTCCGGATTGCACTGCTCGGACGGCTCGGGCACCCCGACGCTCAAATCGGCGATGCAGCCCGCGAGAAGGAGGGTCAAAAAAGCGTACTTCTTCATTGCCGTTCCCTGTTTGCCGGGTCCTCGGAGGTTTTGGCGGCGGCAAGCGTGGGCTTGGATTCTGGCGCCGGCAGCTCGAACGTGAGGCCGAGGGCGATCACGTGGACGCCGCCTCGGTAGCGTCCGCCATTGATGTAGACGGTGCGGCTCGGGTCATCGAGAGGCGGCGGACGGGAGCCGACTCCCTGCTCGATGCGCGCGTCCCCGGGCGCGACGGTCGTGTCCGGCTGGAAGATTTTCGAGTAGCCGAAGTTGAGCTGCAACGCTTGGTGCACGCGGACGCTGGCGCCGACGTGGAGGGCCGTTCGAGGCGCGAGAAAGTTCTCCACCGACTGGTATCCGTGCGTGTTGCCGTTGCTCTCGTAGGAGACGCCCGCGCGGAGCCACAAGCGATCCGGCAAGACGATGGCGTCGCCGCCCGCGCGGAGGACGAACTGGTTCCTCCATCGTCGTTCGACGTACTTGACGTCCGGGAGCGCGCCGAGCGGCATTCCATCGACGCTCACGTCGATCGGGAGCGCCGCGTCGTCGGGGATGTCGACCGTCGTCTGCTGCGTCGCCGCGTGGCCCTGGTACGCCACGTCCACCTCGACGTCGAAGCGGGAGTGGGCGTAGCGAAGCGCAACGGCGGTCTCCCAGCCAAATGGCTGGTTCACCTTCACGCCGTCGACGCGCGTCGAGAAGCCACCGCCACTGAGGCCCGAGAGGAAAAGCGCAGCGTCGGCGTTCACGTCGGCCGTGTAGGTCGTGATCGAGGCGATGGAGAAGCCGTCGATCGGCTCGGCATCGACCGCGAAGACGACCTTCGGCACGAAGTAGTCGACCCCGGAGAGCGCGTTACGCGTGTCGAGCGTCGGCCCCGCCCCCGGCATGCCGGCCGTGTACGAGATGCTCTTGACCATCACGATCCCGGAGCCGAACGAGAGGCCCGCACGGATCCTTTCGTGCAGCGAGGCGCTGAACCCGACCGTCGGGAAGAGCGCCGAGTTGTCCGTGATGACGTTCGCGTGCCGCGACGGAGAGGCAACGCGCTGCCCATCGACCTCGATCGTGCCATCGGTCGGGTCGCCGAACTCGAGCTTGGATGTCGCGGAAGGCGGCGGCAGGATGCCGAACGCGATCCCGAACCGCTTACCGAGCGGGATCGAGACGCCGAGCTGCGGCACGATGAGCGGACCCGCCTCGTTGCAGACCGTCGGGTACGTCGTGCCGTCGAGGTCCTCGCGATCGAAGCAGACCTCGGTGACGTGGAGCTGCGCGTCGAGCCCCATGTTCCAGCGTTTCGTGAGGTGCAGGCGGGCGGGGTTGTACCGCAGTGCGTCGAAGCCCGTCGCAGAGGCGCCCATCGCGCCACCGCGACCGACGGCGCGTGCGCCCGCGACGGTAGACTCGATGCCTCCGGCGTGACCAACCCGAGGGCTCGAAAGCGAGAGGAGCCCGTAAACCAGGCTCGTCCAAGAGAGGATACGGACAACTTCAGACACGACGGGGCCTCCGTGGGCAACGCGGGGCGGGGCCGGGCTTGCTCGACGGCGCAACGGCACCGCATCGGCCAGCGCTGGCACTGCCATCATTGAAAGCCAGTCCTGGCTTCCCGAGCTTGTTCCTATCGCTCTGACGCAATGGCTCGTGTTCGACCTGCCATGGCTCTCTCGCGGACACACCTATTTGGCTTGACGTCCCGCCCACTCCGTACCTCCGGCCAAGACGTTACCAGACTTCGCCAGCCGAGGGATCACGAGGAAACGAGTATCGGAGGCTTGTCGCTACATTCCCTCCTCGAGCCACGCCACCCGCGCACCGCACCCCTTCACGGCCAGAGCAGATTATGCCAGTGGCATTAAATACCAGCGCATCCGCGTAGACCTACCCCGCGAGCACGACGAGCAGAGGGGGGCGGCCCGCCACTTTCACGGAAGCGGCAACCGAGATCTGATTGTGTACCGCTGTTGAGGAAGGGGGGTAGGTCGAGCGCCGGATCGGCCATGGGCCTTGCAAGGTGTGGCGGGGCCATGGCGGAGGGTGGCGGGCGTCAGGGATGATCGATGAAGAGCTCGGCAATCGGCCCGCCTTTCGTTTGGCACGCCGCGCGCGATGGCGCCGCGCGTGGGTCCTTCGAACGCGCTTTCCGCATTGCATGGCGGCGACCGGTACGAGCGGCATCGACCGGAGGACACGGTTCCTTTACCGGGTCGTGCAGCGCGTATTGGGACTCGTTTCGGGAGCGCGTGGAAGCGATTGGGAGTTTGCCGCGATTCGTCGTGCGCGAGGGCAAATGGGCCGGTTGGTTACCCTAAGCGCCGTGCTCGCACTCCGGCCTGAGGCGCTGACGGCGCAGGTGTCGGACACTGTCCGATTCGAGGGGTTGTATCGTGGCTCGCCCGCAGTGTAATGAGGAAAACGGGCACGCCGTCGTCGCACGCTTCTTTGCCCTCGCGACGAAACGCGACGTTTGCGCGCCCTCTCGCCGTCTCCTCCCAAGAAGGAACTCAAGTGATCAATCATCGATTCTATGTACCGCTGTGGCTCGGGCCGCTCGTTTTGCTTGCGGGCGCCTGTGGCGTCGATTCCTCGGGGATGAGCGCTGGAGGAGACGGGGGCGGGCAGGCCGCGAGTCCGGCGTCGGAGGAGACGGCCGAGGCGCGGGCAGCGTTGACGGCGGGAGCGGGCAGCCTGGGTGACTGCAACGGGAACCCGGCGCGCTGCGCGGTGGTGAGCCTTGCTGCCGGCGAGTCCCATACCGTGGCGCTGAAGTCGGACGGCACGGTCTGGACCTGGGGGTACAACAACTTCGGTCAGCTCGGGAACGGCACGACCGTCGATGGACACACGCCCGTGCAAGTGAACGGCCTCGCTGGAGTCACCGCGGTGGGGGCGGGCTACGGACACACCGTGGCGCTGAAGTCGGACGGCACGGTCTGGGCCTGGGGCCGGAACACCGAAGGCCAGCTCGGCGACAACTCCACCATCAATCGATCCACTCCTGGGCAGGTAAGCGGCCTCGGCGGTGTCGCTGCGGTGGCGGTGAACGGCTACCACACGGTCGCGCTGAAGTCGGACGGCACGGTCTGGACCTGGGGGCGAAACGATTACGGTCAGCTTGGCGACAACACCAACACGCCTCGAAGTACGCCTGCGCAGGTGGCCGGGCTGAGCGACATCACCGCGGTGGCGGCTGGCTTCGACCACACCGTGGCGCTGAAGTCGAGCGGGACGCTCAAGGCCTGGGGGCACAACCTGAACGGCCAGCTCGGGGACAACACCACCGTCGACCGACGCACACCCGTGACCGTGGCCGGGCTGAACAACGTCACCGCCATCACGGCGGGCATGTACACCACCCTGGCGCTGAAGTCGGACGGCACGGTCTGGGCCTGGGGGCGAAACAGCCACGGCCAGCTTGGCGACTCGACGTTCACCGAGCGACACCTTCCCACGAGCCTGTTCTTGTTCGGTGCTGCCATTGCGGTGGCGGGGGGCGGCGACCACAATCTGGCGCTGAGGTCGGACGGCACGGTCTGGGCCTGGGGCCGGAACACCCAAGGCCAGCTCGGCGACAACTCCACCATCAATCGAAACACGCCTGGGCAGGTGACCGACCTCGGCGGAATCACCGCGGTGGCGGGAGGCCACAGTCAGACCGTGGCGCTGAAGTCGGACGGCACGGTCCGGGCCTGGGGGGACAACCTCCATGGGCAGCTCGGGGACGGTACCACCATCGAAAGCCACTTACCCGTGCAAGCGAGCGGACTGAGTCTCTTCTCGCTGTGCAGCGGCATGTCCGCGTGTGACGTGGGGACAGGGACTTGCGTCACCGCGCCGCTGCCGAACGGCTCGTCGTGCGACGATGGCAATGCCTGCACGCAGACGGATACGTGCCAGTCGGGGACGTGCACCGGCGCCAACCCGGTGATGTGCGCTGCGGTGGACCCGTGCCATACGGCGGGCACGTGCAACGCGGCGACGGGCGTGTGCTCCAGCGGCGCGCTCGAGCCAAACGGCACGTCGTGCGACGATGGCAATGCCTGCACGCAGACGGATACGTGCCAGTCGGGTACGTGCACCGGCGCGAACCCGGTGACGTGCGCGGCACCCGACCAGTGCCACGATGCGGGCATCTGCGATGTCGCGACGGGCCTATGCTCCACACCGGCAAAGGCCAATGGGGCGGAATGCGACGATGGCGACGCGTGCACGCAAACGGACACGTGCCAGAATGGGATGTGTAGCGGTGGCAACGTGCTTGTCTGCCCGCCGGTGGGCGAGTGCGAAGTTGGGCTCTGCAACCCGGTCAATGGGGTGTGCTCACCGATCCATAAGCCGGACAATACGCCTTGTGCAGGCGGGGTTTGCCTCGCCGGCGTGTGCCAGGTCGAGGGACCGACGTCGAGCGCGAGCTCGAGCTCGAGCGCGACCGGGACCGGCGGTGGCGGCGGTGGCGGCGGCAGCGCGACCGGGACCGGCGGTGGCGGCGGTGGCGGCGGCAGCGCGACCGGGACCGGCGGGATGATGGCGACGAGCACGAGCACGGGTGAAACGACGAGCACGACCACGGGTGCAGGCGCAGGCGGTAGCACCGGGGAAATCCCGTCGAGCGAGAGTGGCTGTGGCGCCTGCGTCGTCGGGGGCGGCTCGGCGAACGGAGCCCCCTGGATCGGTCTCGGGCTCTTGCTCGCGCTGCGGCGAAGGCGGCAGGGCGCTCGGGTAGGCGCGCGGCCGTGAGGTGAGCGCCCCTGCTTCGCGCACCTCGATACAGGGCACTTCGCGGCACCGTGGAAGCGGTCAGGCGAATGCCCGCTCGGGCTATCTCATCCAGGTGGCGGGCACCGTGAAGCGCGGAAAGCCCGAGACGGCTGCGCGCGCCGAAGTCTTGAGGAAGCCTTTGCGTGGAGCACGCGCGCGTCCAGGGAGAAGGCCGAGCAAGCGGGAGCCGCCCCAGCCAATGGAAGCGCTGGCGATTCCGCAGGAGCCGGGCCGACCGGCGTCTGATCGGTATTGGGACAGGGCCTCGATGCCCCCGAACGAGCCCCCGAGCTTTCCCCAAAGCAAACGGCGACCCCTCCCGGGGTCCTTTCCACCCAGCAAATACGGCCCGGTCGTGGGTAATGCGCGCGCTCGTGCCTCTCCGCCAACCGACCCAGGTTGAGGTGGCATCTCGCGCGCTTCTGCCTGACATGCGCGCCGCTGCCCCCTGACTGCATTGTAGGGATGCGCAGATGTCGTGCGCCCGCTAGCTTCGGCCCATGATTGAACCGAGGAGCGCTGCGGCGTGCCCCGGCTCGATGCCGACAGGAGGGGAGCCATGTCGAGACGGACGTGCTGGGTCGTTTCGTGCGCGGCGCTCGCGGGGTGCGTCGGCGGCGCGGAGGAAGCCCTGGTGGGCGAGGCGCGCGCAGCGCTGGGCCCGCCGAGCTGCGAAGACGCCGCGCGCTACGAGCTCCGGGACGTGGGCGGCGCGCAGTTCAACAACATCACGCTGGACCCGTCGATCCTGCCGCTCGCCGACGTGGGCAAGGTGCTGGCGAACGATCAGGTCCACATGCTGCGCGCCGCCGCCGAAAACGGCCTCCATGTGCTGAACAAGCACGTGCCTGCGTTCTTCATTTTCGACGACCAGGGCAACGTGTCGCAGATCCGGGCGGGAGGCTTCTACCAGTGCGCCACCCTGCTCGACTGCCAGGGTTACATCTCGGAGGTGGTGGCGAATTACCGCCTCGACGGCGTGCTGTTCGTCGACCGGCCCGAGTTCAACCACAGCTTCCAGGGCCACGCCTACGAGGTGCTCGGCGGCGCGCAGTTCCGCCCGCTCACCGACGATTATGCCATCAAGATCACGCGCTGGCAGATCACCACGACGCAAACGCACGCGCTGCGCGCCAACCTGACCGCGCGCTGGAACTCGCGCATGCGTGAAACCGCGTGCAGGCGCGGGACGCTGGCGCAGGCGCTGCTCCTGTGGAGCGACGCCGAGCAGGTGGTGGCCGAGGTGGTGATCGGCGTGAAGCGGAACGAGCCTCCGCCCTACTTCGAGGCCACGCTCGCGGGCCTCGCATCGGAGCCCGTGCTCGATCCCGACATGGACGCGCTACCGCTCGTACGCATCCCACCCGACGTCACCGACACCTACTTCGTGCTCACCTACTGGCCGGGCGCATTCGAGCCGTCCCTGTGGCTCAACTCGCCGTCCACCACGCCGGACGGCCCGCTCCCCGAGCCCTTCTGCGGCGACGGCTCGTGCAACACCACCGCTGCCAACGTCGAGAACGTGGCCACATGCCCCGCCGACTGCTTGGCCACCTGCGGCAACGGGAGCTGCGACCCCGGCGAAAGTGCCGTCACCTGCGCCGTCGATTGCCTGCCGCAGTGACACAAGCCAGCGGTCTCGTTCTTCCAGAGCAACAGCCTCGCAGCCCTTTGCTTGGAGGCTCGACCCGAATTGAGGAGCACACCATGTCCCTTCGTTTGCTTGTCGCCTGTCCGCTCGTCCTCTGGGGCTGCGATGCCAATCCCATCGCCGATCCCGCCCTCCACGATCCCCCAATCGCTGAAGTCGAGCAGGCGCAATCTGGTGCTGGCGTCGATTCCTATCGTATAGGGGCCCCCATGGACGACGCCGACTTCGTGGATGTCACCTCGCAGATCCCGGCGCTCGGAGGCACCGTGCTCGAGGGCGATCCGACGATCAAGATCCGGTTCGACGCTCCACCCGACGGCGTGACTGCGCACGGCGTGTTCGAGCAACTCGGCGCAGCGCGCCTCCGCATCGTCTTCCCCTTCGATGAGCACATCCCAGGTGCTCCACGGCTTGCTCGAGATCACGGACAGCGACGGCAACGAGTTCTCTCTAAAACCGGGCGATGCATACTTCATCGCGCAGGGTTCGATCGTCACCTGGGAGGTCCTCACGCCGGTCTTCCAGAAGTCGTTCTTCGACTACACCCATCCTGCGCACTGACTCCATGCAGAAGGGTCAGGTAGCCCGAGAGATTGAAAATGCGCGTACGGGTTTCAACAGGCCGCTACAGCTACAGGTATTCGTCTTCGAGAAGCGCTCTCGCTTGCCCGACCATGTCTTCGATGATCTGGGCGGCGGGCTTGATGTCGTTCACCAGGGGTGCGCTCTTCTCCCCTGCCGGCATGCACATTTCCTCGAAGTCGCCTGTCGTATCGGGCGTGGGAAGAATCCCCGAGAACTTCGGCATGTCGTAGGGGACGCCGAAGAGGAGCGTCGTGCCGATGAGCGCCGGCGGCGGCGGCGGCACCGGAATCTCGTCCTCTCGGCCCGCCCACTCGTTGACGACACGGTTGCGGATCGTGCGGACGGGCGCGCCAGGCCACTCGGGTCCGAACATCGTGGTGATGACCGTATCTCCTTCTCCCGCGGCAACGATGCGTTGCTTGTACTCAGGGTGGCAGTAGGCTTCGACGGACGCCATCATGCGTGTCCCGACCCAGGCTCCCTCGGCGCCCAACTTGAGCGCCTTCTTCAGCGTCTTGCCATCCGCAATGCCACCTGCGGCGAGCACGATACGGGGTGCGACTGCCTCGACCACGGCCGGAAGGAGCACGTCGAGCGGGGTTACGGCCCCGCCGCCTGCGTCTTCCTGCGCGGCACCACGAACGTGGCCGCCTGCTTCCTTGCCTTGGGCGATGATGGCGTCGATGCCGACGTTCACTGCTTCCAGCGCGCCTGCCAGGGAGCCGACCTGCATCCAGACCTTGGCGCCAGCGGCATGCAGTTTGGCTACCCAGCTCGCAGGCGGCGTGTTCCAGAAGAAGACGACGATCCTCACGCCCTCCTGGACACAAACGTCGATGTGTTCCTCCGTGACGGAAGGAACGGCTCCACCGAAGAGGCTCACATGGACGAGATCCACTCCGAATGGGCGGTTCGTCAATGCTTTGACCTCTTGGATCCGTTGAGCGAGATGCGCCGGGCTCTCCGGAGAGCCGCCTAGAACACCCAGTGCGCCGGCGTTGGAAATGGCGGCCACGAGGCTCGGCAGCGCGTGAAAAGCGATGCCGGCGCCCACGATGGGAAAGGTGATCCCGTATTCTTCGGTGAGCCTCGTGCAGAGGGAGCTCGAACCGTTGTTACACTTCTTCTGCTCCCCGTCTTTCAGCAGCTGGTCGTCCTCGCCGACCGGCTCCCCTTCGATGACGGCATTGGCGCAGCCGACGGTCAACGCGGCACCACCTAGGCCGAGCATCTGAAGAATGCGACGGCGACCGACGACGGACGAAGCGGACTCTGCGTGAGCGCCACCCAATGTTGTCATGTTTGTTCCCTCCCTACGATTCGTTAGCGACAGGGCAGCTTATCAGATTCGCCGAGACTCGGCATTCGGAGAGGATGGCGAATTGTTACTGCAATGCCTGGGGCGGAGATGGCACGCTCGAGCCCTGCCCGAGCACTCCCGACTGTCCTTGCAACCGAGCGAAGTCCTGAGACCCACGCATTCCGTTCGCGTAGCGAAGCAGCTTTTCGAGGGCTGGAAGTAGACCTTTTGCGGCGGCCAGGTGCACCCCAAGGTGGGACGTACGCTTGGGCCGTTCCCGCGTCACTGGAACCACCGCCAACGCCGCCCTGTCTGTCCAGGCCCACCACCCTGTCCAGCGGGTGCTGGAGGTACCCTTTTTTCCGGTGACTCGTCTCCCCAAATGAAGGCGCAAGCTCCCACCGATTGACCTACCTCGTCGCAAAGCGGGAGCGGAAGCGGGAGCGGGAGCGGGAGCGGGAGCGGGAGCGG
>NZ_JAGTJK010000082.1:0-32990 GCF_028435265.1 Polyangium jinanense
CGCGGGGGCTGTTCGCCCCTCGACCCGAACCAGGGCAAGCCCTGGACCATTTGGGGAAGAACTGCGCGATGCGCAGTTCTTCCCACAGGCCGGTGGCAAGACCAGGAAGGTGCGTTGCACGCTGGCGGCGGGCACGTTGCCAGTTGAACCTCAGCGCTGCTGTCTTGGCTGGCAGGATCGTCGTTGGTCTTGACCTGGCCTGTTCGATGAACTGCGCATCGCGCAGTTCATCGACCCCGGGTCCAGCGCTTGCGCTGGTCCGGGTGCAGGGGCGGACAGCCCCTGCTGGGGCCTGGGGCAAAGCCCCAGCGCAGCGCCTCCCCAAAATGAGACCAATGCCCAGGCGACTCAGGCGGCGGGCACCCAGTTGCCGTGAAAGCCATAGGGAACGCGGTGCGGCAGCCGCACACGGGCCACGGGCTCGCCCTGAATGTCCTCTGCATTGAGCACCCAGAGATCGCTCGCATTGCGTGCCTGATTGTAGACCAGCACCAGCACGTACCCGTCGCCCTCGCCGCTCTCCGGGTTCTTCGGGACGAAGAGCGGCTCCCCTGCTCCGTTGCCCTCGCCGAATGCGCGGGATTCGAAGGTGCCGCGCTCGAGATCGTACCGCCGCACTGCGGTCCAGAGGGACCTGTGCGAGCTCCCCTCGGGTCCCGCGGCCGCGGCGTATCCGAAGCGGTGCTTGCGGCCGACGCGGCGCTCGTCC
This sequence comes from Polyangium jinanense, assembly GCF_028435265.1. Lineage (GTDB taxonomy): Bacteria > Myxococcota_A > Polyangia > Polyangiales > Polyangiaceae > Polyangium > Polyangium jinanense. Next base: position 710 of record NZ_JAGTJK010000082.1, read on the forward strand.
ACGCGCGGGAACTCGATCGACACGTCGTCGAGGGGTTGTGAGCGCACAGCGCCGCCCTGGAGGTCGATACGATAGCGATGCAGCCGGGCCGCCTCGTCGGCGTCTGGGGCCGAATTGCGCATGGCTGCCGGGGCCATGAGATCCATTCGACCATAGCGGGCCACGTCGAGCACGATGGAGTCGCCGTCGTCGTATGCGTTCATCGGATGGAACACGTAACCCTCCTCGACCTCGAACCAGCGCACGGCTGCGCCCTCGCCTCGCCGCGGGAGCACGCCGATGCGCATCCCGCGCTCGGGCTCCCAGGAAAACGGGTTCTTGCCCTCCGCGAGGTGCTCCGGCCGGAAGACCAGCGAGCCGAGGAGGAAGACGGCGTGGGCCTCGGTGATCGCGAAATCGTGCACCATGGAGGCCCAGGGCAGCGTGATGGGCGTGGAATGCACGAGCGCGCCCGCGCTGTCGGCCACGTGGTAGCTGAAGGCTGCGGCGTCGGCGATCGAGTTGCCGAAGAACACGAGCTCGCTGGTCTCGGGATCGATCTTCGGGTGGGCTGTCATGGGGCCGCGCAGCCGGCCACCGAAATCGTATTCGCCCAGGGTCTCCAGGCTGCCCGGGGTGAGCTCGGTGGGCAGGCAGGCCTCGACGAGCGCGAGCAGCCGGCCCGCGTGGGCGACAATGTTGGTGTTGGCCGTGTTCTTGCGCGGCCTATCGGGGTTCGGACGGAACATGCTGCCGGAGAGCGACCTGCCCGCGGCGCGCTCCTCGATGAGGCCCTGGCTCTTCACGTAGCGATTACGGTACGAGGCGCGGCCGTCCTGCAGCGTGATGGCGTGGATCATCCCGTCGCCGCTGAACCAGTGGTAGGGCCCGGTCGGCTCGTAGGCGGGGTTCGGGCCGTTGCGGTAGAAGGTGCCGCGCAGCGCGGCAGGCAGCTCGCCTTCGATGTCGAGATCCCAGACATCGCCCTCCATCCGCCAGGGAGCAAAATTGCCTTGCAGGTAGGGGTTCACGTCGGATTCATGCTGGCTCATGGTTTGCTCCTCTTCTTTGCCGGGCGGCGCGCGCTGCCGCGCGGGCGGGTGATGTGGGCGATGACGGCGTCGCGCACGAGCGCGCTGGCCGGGGTATCGGGCGGCAGGTGACCGGAGGCGATGAGCGAGGTGACGCCGTGCATCGAAGACCAGAACGCCTTGCACGCCTCCTCCAGCGGCGGCACGAGCAGGCCCTCTGCCTCCGCGGCGGACACGACGTCCACGAGCCGCTGGAACGCGGCCGTCGCGGCGGGGATGGGCGTCGCGCGGGCGAGGCGGTGCATGAACATGATGCGGTAATGCATGGGGTGCGCGACGCCGTAGGCCACGTAGCCATCCCAGGCCCGCGCGAGCGCCTCGATGGGATCCCGCGGCTTGTCGAGCGCGTCGACCGTCTGCACGAACGCCGTGAAGCTGTCCTCGAGCACCTGCAGGACGAGCCCATCCTTGTCGCCGAAATGGTGATAGACCGTCGGCGCCGTCACGCCTGCGCGCGCGCAGACCTCGCGTATCGAGAGGCGCTCCGCCCCCGCTTCGGCAAGGAGCTCCGCCGCCGCGTCGAGGATGGCACGACGCGTGGCCTCGGTGGCATGGGATGGCGCGGGCATGACCGGATATATAACGGCGTTATATATCCGTCAAGGAGAAGGTGTAACAGCGTTATATTTCTCCTCGAGATCGTCAGGCCGCGTTCTCCCGGGAGAGGGACCTAGCCATCCCGGGAGAGGGGCGAGGGAGGGCTTGTTCCTACGAGGCGCGGCGGTAGACGAGGCGGCTCAGCGTGGCGATGACGTGATTCATGCGATCGAGCGTGCTGGGATTGACGTTTTCGATGAGCCGCATGGCTTGGGCGACCTGAACGCAGGCCAGCACCTCGCGGGCGGAGCCGAGGGCAGTGGAGTAGCGCTGCCGTTTGTGCCCCTGGAGGCTGCCCATGCCTTCGGCGACATTGAGCGCCACGCTCTGCATGGCCCGCCGCATCTGACGAGCCAAATCTCGATCTTTCCGTTCGATCCGTTCCGCGATGAGCCCAGCGTCTCCAGCCATGGCCAAAACGACATCGTAAATCCTGAGCATTGACGAACCCTCCGCCCGACGACCCAATCGCCGGGACCCCCGTCCCACACCGTCGCGCGCAGGCCTCTTCAAGGCTGCGCAGCACCGCGCGGAACCGCGCGGAGCAGCACGCAGTGCTGCGAGCACGGTGAGCACGGCTTGGCCTTGAAGAGGCCGAGCACGACGGTACGCTCGCCGTCCCCGAGCGGGATCCCTGCAACCCGTCCCACTCGCGTTTGCGTTTGCGTTTGCGTTTGCGTTTGCGTTTGCGTTTGCGTTTCCGCCTCCGCCTCCGCCTCCGCCTCCGCCTCCGCCCCCGCCTCCGCCTCCGCCTCCGCCGCCCCGCGCCGCCCTACGAGCCCCCGGGGAATCTTCCCGTCGCGCACTTCGCCTGGCGAGGACAGCGTCTCCCGCGTTCCCCCCGTCCTCCTCGCTTGGCTAGGACCTCGCCAGGAACGTTCCCCCCGTCCTTGCAGCTTGCCTATGACGCAGCCGGGAACGTTCCCCCCTCTCTTGTAGCTTCGCTCTGACGCAGCCGGGAACGTTCCCCCCGTCCTCCTAGCTCGGCTAGGACCCAGCCGGGAACGTTCCCCCCTCTCTTGTAGCGTCGCTCTGACGCACCGCGGAACGTTCCCCCCTCTCTTGTAGCTTCGCTCTGACGCAGGGGGGAACGTTCCCCCCTCTCTTGTAGCTTCGCTCTGACGCAGGGGGGAACGTTCCCCGAGTCCTCCTAGCTTGGCGATGACGCAGCCGGGAACGTTCCCCGGGTCCTCCTAGCTTGGCGATGACGCAGCCGGGAACGTTTCCCCCTCGCTCGCGTCGGATCCGTGCGCGTCTTCCCTTCGGGAGCACGCCCCCCGCGCCGTCCACGCCACCCTTGGTTCCCGATCTCCTGATGGTATCTTCCTCCCGCCCATGATCCTCGAATGCCGCCAATGCGGTGCACCGCTCGACGTGAAGCCCGACGCGACGCTCACGAAGTGTCGCTACTGCGGGACCACCAGCGAACGCCGCCTCCTCCGCACCGTCTCCGCCGAGACCCCCCGCGATTTCCGCCCGCCCCCTCAGTGGATCCCGCCCCCGCACGTTCCGGCCCCGTCGAACCTGCCGCTCACGTATCACCCCGCTCCCCCCCGGGGCGCCGTGATCGGCGCCCTCGCTGCCGGGATCATGGCGGCCGTCCTCGGCGTCACCGTCGCGCTGGTCACCCTCGGCAAACCCCGCTCCTCGGGGAAAGGCGGTGTCGTGGCGACCGTGCTGCCGGGCAAGACCCCCCAGGAGCTCGCGGCCGTTCGAATCGACCAGACCCGGGAAAACCTTGCGAAGGCGCTTTCCGGAAACCCCCTGGGCTCCATGCTCGCCGTGTCCGTCTCGCACCCGCGCTACCAGAGCATCTCGTTCATGTACGACGACAAGGAGCCCGCGTTTCCCCACAGCTTCACGCTCGTGCAGCGCTCCGGAGCGACCGTGGAACCCAAGGGGATCGAGGCCCTCGGGAGCCGCCTGCACGGTGGGCTCGTGGACGGGAGCTGGAACTGGGCGGGCCTCGTGGCTGTGAACACCGACGCGAAGACCGGCCTCGTCTCCGCCACCGTGCTGGGGGGGCGCGTGGGCGGCACGAGCGCGCAAGCCAAGGCGCAGCTCGTCGCCATGTGGAAGCTCGTCCTCCACGCCGTCTTTGGCGCGGGAAGTGGCCCGACCGCCGAGGAAGCCCGCTGGATCGGCGCGCCGCATCCCTTCGCAGCGCTGGAGACGATCGACCTCACGACGACCGTCGACAAGGCCGCCGCGACCTTGACCCAGAAGTTCCCCGGCGCAGCCTTGTCCACGTTCATCGAGCTCGGCGTCACCGTCGCCGTGGATCACCCGCTCCTGTGGAACGCCGAGCTCTCCTATCCCAACGAGAAGGGGGGCACGCTCCGGATCGTGGCCCTGCGCGGAACCAAGGCGTTCCCGGCGCGCCGCGAGGCCCTGGTCGGCTGCCTGGAGGGCAAGCTCGGGAAGGCCAAGGTGCAGGATCGCGATTTCCTGGCCAAGAAACGCGATTACGAGTTCACCGTGGGCAAGCTCTGGATCAACATCGGGGAAACAGACGCCCGCGTGCACTGGTTCCCCGGACGGCTCAACGCCCCGGATTGGAAACGAGTCATGAACGCGCTCGGCGCCTGCCGTTGATTCGCGGAGCGCCCCCTTGCAACCCATCGTCAAGGTCTTCGAGGACAACCACATCGACGCGCCGTGGTCGCACGTCTTCGTCTTCGCGCTCGACGCTGTCCTGTTTCTCGTGATCGCGTTCTGCGTGCGCGAGATCCGGCGCGCGCGCCGCGCGGCCGTCGAGGCCGACGCCGTCATCAAGCCGAAGGCCCCGCTCTTCGAGGGCGCGCGGTTCGTCGCCGGCACCGTCGAGCTCGCGCAAGGCGAGTCCGATGCCGTCCGGGTGACAATCACGCAGGACGGCAGCGAGCAGGCCGACAAGAACAACCACAAGACGCACACGTGGGTGGAGAAGGAGCGCGAGATCCGCGCGCGGCCGTTCTATCTGCGGCATGACACGGGCGCGCGCGTCCGGGTCGAGCCGCCCGAGGACGTGCTGCTCGTCGACACGCTCGATCAAAAAGAATGGCTGCATCCGACGCGGCGGAAGCTGCGCGCCGAGCTCTTGCCGGGCGAGCGGGTCGTGGTGGAGGGGCGGCTCCACAAGGCGCCGGATCCCGAGGGGATCGGCGAGACCGCCGGGTATCGCGAGGCCGCCACGATGGGCTGGATGATGAAGCCCTCGCCGCAGAAAGGCATGCACATCTCGACGGAGAGCCTCTCCCGCCGCCACGAGCTCCGCGCGCGGGCCTTCTTCTGGACGTGCGTGTGGGTGGTGTTCCTCGGGTTCGTCATGAACGTCCCGCTCGCCACGTACCGGGCGCGCGTCTTCCTCGGGGAGAACGTGGTCGCGACGCTCCTCGGCAAACGGACGTACGAGACGAGCAACGGCAAAGGGAAGAAGACCGTGCACCGCGCCGTCGACGTGCGTTACGAATCGCCGCCGGGCACAGCGCGTTTCGGCGGGCTCGTCGAGATCGACGAGGACGATGGCATGGACCTGCCGCCGGGGGTGAAGGGGGAGATCTGGCTCCGGCGCGTCCCGCGCTTTCCGGCCGCGACGGCGCTCGGGCAGGGAAGCTCGGTGTGGTTCCACGCCTGGTGCGTCGCCGCCGTGATCGCCGGCATTGCGGTCTACCGCGCCTACCGCACGCACATCTATCGGCGCTGGTACGAGGGGCGCGTCCAGGAGAAAGGCCAAGGGCCGCTGCCCCCGCAGACGAACGAGCGGTTCCTTGCGGATGATCCGACCGCCTTCGCAGCGCGGGAGAAGCGGGGCCTCGCGCGAGCCGCGCGCGCGGCAAAACACGTCGAGCCCATTCCGATGGATTGAACGTCAGGCCTCGGCCTTCGGCCGGAGCATCACGAGCAAGACATCCGCGTCGGGGACCTCTTCCGTCGGCACGAGGCGCTTGCCGCCCCTCGCGAGCCGCACCTCGATCCACCGCGACGAGAGTTTCGCCCGCAGGACGTCCTGACGCCAGACCGCGTTCCCTTCGCCGAGGAAGAGGCGCATCTCGTCGAGCATGCAGCGCCCGAACAACATGCGCCCTTCCTCCTGGATGCGCCGCTCGGCCTCCTCCAGCCGATGCTCGAACGTGCGCGCCGTGAGCTCGCGGCCGAGCGCGTACGGGCCGCGCACGGGCGTGGGCAGCCGGAGGCGGTTGCCTTCACGGTCGTCGATCCAGAGCGCCGAGACCTCGGGCGGGGCGTCGCCGAGCGCCTCCCAGAACAGGCCTCCCACGGACGTGATGTCGTGAAAGCGCACGTCCCTCGTGTCCTTGCCGCGCCCGATGCGCAGCCCCTCCTCGTGCACCTCCACGCGCTGTCCGCGGGCCCGCACGAAATGAGAGAAGGCCCAGATCCCGAGCGCGCCGAAGACGAGCGCCGCCCCGCCGAAGACGAGCAGGCCCGTGAGCTCGACCGCCTCGTGCTTCGGCATGAAGAAGAGCGGCAGGGCCACGCAATCGAGCGCGACGAGGATGCAGAAGAGCCCCACGCCGATACGAATGCCCTGCTGGACGATCGAGACGGGGTGCTCCGAGATGAGCGCGCCCAGGGGATCTGCATCACGGTAGGGAGTCTGGGCGCGCACGGTCCTCCTATTTCGCGACGTCGAGCCGCTTGGCTTTCGGCCCGTCGATGTCCGCGAAGAAATCGTTCCCCTTGTCGTCGACCACGATGAACGCCGGGAAATCGACGACCTCGATCTTCCAGACCGCCTCCATCCCGAGCTCGGGGTATTCGAGCACCTCGACCTTCTTGATGCAATCCTTCGCGAGCCGCGCCGCCGGACCGCCGATCGAGCCGAGATAAAACCCGCCGTGTTTCTTGCACGCCTCGGTCACCGCGCGCGAGCGGTTGCCCTTGGCCAGCATCACGTACGACCCGCCGTTCGCCTGGAAGAGGTCCACGTACGCATCCATGCGCCCCGCGGTCGTGGGCCCGAACGAGCCCGAGGCATAGCCCTCCGGCGTCTTCGCGGGGCCCGCGTAATACACCATGAAATCCTTCATGTATCCGGGCATGCCGTCGCCGCGATCGAGGCGCTCCTTGATCTTCGCGTGCGCGATGTCCCGCGCCACGACCATCGGCCCCGAGAGCGACAGGCGCGTCTTGATCGGATACCGCGAGAGCTCGGCCCGGATCTCGCTCATCGGGCGGTTCAAGTCGATCCGCAGGACCTCGCCGCCGAGCTCCGCGTCCGTCGTCTCGGGCAGGTACTTCGCCGGATCCCGCTCGAGCGCCTCGAGGAAGATGCCGTCCTTCGTGATCTTCGCGAGCGCCTGCCGATCGGCCGAGCACGAGACCGCGATGCCCACGGGGCACGAGGCGCCATGGCGGGGCAGGCGAATCACGCGGACGTCGTGGCAGAAGTATTTCCCGCCGAACTGCGCGCCGATCCCTGTGCGCTGCGTGATCGCGAGGATCTGCCGTTCGAGTTCGACGTCGCGGAAGCCGCGGCCGAGCTCGTTGCCCTCGGTGGGCAAGGTGTCGAGGTAGCGGGCGGACGCGAGCTTTGCGACCTTGAGCGTCTGCTCCGCGCTCGTGCCGCCCACGACCACGGCGAGGTGGTACGGCGGGCACGCCGCGGTGCCGAGCGAGCGGATCTTCTGCTCGACGAACGCGAGCAGGCTCTCCGGATTCAGGAGCGCCTTCGTCTCCTGGTAGAGGTAACTCTTGTTCGCCGAGCCCCCGCCCTTGGCCATGAAGAGGAACTTGTAGGCGTCGCCTTCGGTCGCGAAGATCTCGATCTGCGCCGGCAGGTTCGTCTTCGTGTTGACCTCGCGGTACATGTCGAGCGGCGCGAGCTGCGAGTAGCGCAGGTTCGTCGTGCGATACGTATCAGCGACGCCGCGCGCGATCGCGGCCTCGTCGCTGCCCTCGGTCAGCACGTACTGCCCCTTCTTGCCCATCACGATCGCGGTGCCCGTGTCCTGGCAGGAGGGCAGGACGAACCCGGCGGCGATGTTCGCGTTCCGGAGCAGCTCCAGCGCAACGAAGCGGTCGTTCGCCGAGGCCTCCGGGTCTTCGAGGATCCGCGCAAGCTGCGCGAGGTGACCCGGGCGGAGCAGGTGCGCGATGTCGCGCATGGCTTCCCGCGCGAGGAGCGAGAGGCCCTCCGGCTCGACCTTCAAGAACGTCCTGCCAGCCGCCTCGATCGTCGAGACGTGGTCCTTCGTGACGAGGCGGTAGGGCGTCTCGTCCTTGCCGAGGGGGAGCATGTCCTGGAACTGGAAATCGCTCATCGGGCGAAGGTGTACCCGAGGCGGTAGGTGCGTGCCAAGGGCGCGTTCGCAGGGGGGCGGACAATTGCAGCGATCGACGGTCTGGTTCTGGCGGCACCGGTTCACGGGATTGCGTCGCCCGACATCCAGCACCCACGCTGCAAAGGAACGGGGTACCTCGAAGACATCACAAAGCTGCCGCGCGCGAGACAACACGCGAACGATCGCGGTAGCATCGAGATATGCGCGCTTGGATCTCGGCTTGGAGCCTGCTGTGACGGACTACATCCACGATTTCCTGGAGGCCCGCCCCATGCCTTGACCCTTCGCCCCTTGACGGGGGCGGTCTTGGCTGGATAAAGGATCGCGATGCTCCAGGTCCTCGACGCAGACGAAGAGTATCTCGTCGCCACGAGAGGCCACGTGCTCGTGACGGTCTGGGGCAGGATCAACCTCGACCGCGTGCGGCGCGCCTTCGCCGTGAAGCGCTGGCTACTCGAGGAGTCCGATCACGACGCGAAGTCGTTCGGTCTCGTCGCCGTCATCATCCCGCAGCGGCTCGCCATCCCCGACAGCCTCGAAGCCGAGATGCGCAAGCTCGACGAGTTCATGGCCCCGCACGTCCTCGCGAGCGCCGTCGTCGTCGAGGGAGACGGCATGCGATCAAGTCTCCTCCGCGGCACCGTGAAGGCGACGAGCGCCCTCAAGGTCCGGGCGTACCCCGAGAAAAACTTCGGTGACATCGGAGACGCAGTGCGGTGGCTCGTGCCGCAGATCGCGACGAAGACGCGTCAGGTGATCTCAGCCGAGGATCTCGCCTGGGACATCGCCGAGGCACGGGCGCTGCACCATCACATCGGCTGATCCGCCAAGCATTGGTCTCATCTGGGAGGCGCTGCGCTGGGGCTTTGCCCCAGGCCCCACCGGGGCTATCCGCCCCTGGACCCGGACCAGCGCAAGCGCTGGACCCAGGGTCGATGAACTGCGCAACGCGCAGTTCATCGAACAGGCCAGGTCAAGACCGGCGAGGCTGACGGTTCAACGGGCAACGTGCCCGTTGCCAGCGTGCAACGCACCTTCCTGGTCTTGCCACCGGCGCCTTGGAAGAACTGCGCATCGCGCAGTTCTTCCACAAAAGGTCCAGCGCTTGCGCTGGTCCGGGTCGAGGGGCGGACAGCCCCCGCGGGGTCCGGGGCAGCGCCCCGGCGCGACGCCTTGCGATGGGTGAAGGATCACTCGACGTCGAGTGGCACGACCTCGACGGAGGGCGGCCTTTCGCCGCCGCGCTTCACGTAGACGAGGTGCTGGAGCGGCACGGCGTGCCAGGTCCCGTGATCCCGCGTGAGCGGCTCGGAGGCGATGATGCACGAGCTTGCGTCCTCGTCTGCCGAGAGCATTCGCCATTCGCCGTCGTACAGGCCGTACGATTTTCCGATCGTGTACCAGATCCGGAGCACCCGCTCCTCTGGCGGGTGGAAATCGTCTCCGAGCCCGTCGTATTGGCCGAGCCCGTACGTATAACAGACGGCGACGAGGTCGTTGCCGTCCGAGAGAAAGAGGTTCATCGGGGAAAACGTGCGGATGCCGAGCTCGCGCCGGATCCCCGCCACGATCCGCAGCGCGGAGGTGACGCCGCGGGCGATGTCGAGCGCGCTGAGGTCCGCGTGCGGATCGGGCAGTTGCGAGAGCAGGAGCGCGTAGAACCACTCGCTGTCGGTCGTCCCGCGGATTGCGCGCGCGATCTCGGGCCGGATCTTCGGCAGGAGCGCGAACTTCATCTCGTCGAACCGCGCGAGTTGCCCATTGTGGGCGAGGGCGAGCCGCGCGCCCTCGAACTGGAACGGATGCAGGTTCTGCTCGTGGATGATGGCGCGCGTGTCGTATGGCACGCCGCGCAGGTGCGCGAGCAGCGCCGTCGCGCGCACCTTCGCTGCGAGCGCGCGCAGGTTCCGGTCATAGATCGCGAGCTGCGTGCTGCGGTAGGCGAAGGGTAGATCCGGGCGCTCCGAGCGCGCGTCCCACGCGAGCAGCCCCGAGCCTGCGAGGTTCAGTCGCGTGTAGAACGCGGCCTGATGCGTTTGGTTCACGAACGAAACATCGGGCTTGTAGAGCAGATCTTCGAGGAAGATCGGCTCGCCGAGGTAGGCGAGGACGCGACACATGGGAGACTCATGTCGCCCGGGACGCCCGCGCTTGCAAGCGCCAACGACGAGCGTTTGCGAGACCGCATCGTTGGGAAGTGGTATCGTCTCGGCCGAAGGGGAAGGGGCGAGGACGCGTGCAGGAGCGACGACGACGCATCGGTGGGGCCGCGGGCGCGCTCACGCTCGCATGCATTCTCATGGGCCCTTTGCCTGCGCGGGCCGGGGATCCTTCCCACGTCGCGCTTTGGCGCATGGAGGTGCACGGCGCGTATCTCCAGGGCGATCAGCGGCTCGGAGCGGGCACGCTCGCGCCGTACAACGGCTACGGGCTCTGGGCGCGGGTCGGCATCTCGGAGTTTCCTTGGAAATGGCTCGGGTACGACGTGCTCGGGCAGATTGGCGTGGTCGGCACGCCGCAGAGCAACTTCGACGTGGTCGCCGAGGCCGCCGTCGCGTTCGCGCCCGCGCGCTGGAAGGGGAGCGTGGATGGCTCGATCGTCCTCGGCGTGGGCGGCGGCTTCGGATTCGAGCGCCCCGTGTGGCTCGGCCGCGGGGGCACGGGGTATCCGCTGCTCCTCGCGCGGCTGACGCTCCTGCCGAAGAAGAAGATCCGCTTCTTTGCATCCTTTCGGTTCACGCCCATCACCCCGGACGACGGCTGGGTGCGCTCCTACGACATCGAGGTCACGGGAGGGTATCAATGGTGGTATCTCGGCCTCCGTGGGCGCATCGACGACGTGACGCAGGGCGATCCCGAGCGGTTGTACCGTACGTACTGGCTCGGGCCGACTGCGGGCTTGGTGCTTCGATGAGCCGCGCTTGGGCAAACGGGTTTTTCTTGGTCGCCCTCCTGCTCGCCGGCTGCGGCCTCGACCCGGTGCGGGTCTCGGATCGGGTCTCGACGCGGGACATGCTCGTCGGCGTGACGGCGCTCGACGACGGCGCGGCGGCGGCGATTGACGTGCGGGTCGGCAGCCCCATCGGCACGGTCGAGCTCACGGGCGGCGATGCGCTGTTCGTCACGGTGGACGGGACCCGCCGACCGATGACCGAGGGGCAAAGCAATGGCGCCCCGATCTATTCGGTCAACCTCGACGCGCTGCCGGGTGATTTCCTCCTCGACCTCGAACGGCAAAACGATCGCGACGTGCACGGCGTCGTCGTCGAGGTCTCGCCCCCGTTCACGCTTGCCGTCGAGGGCCTCACGCAGGACCTCCCGCTCTCGCTCTCCTGGGATGCCGATCCCGAAGGCGGCAAGGTCTCGATCTCGGTCCAGGGCGATTGCATCGACGCGCTCACGCGTTCGCTCGACGAGGACACGGGCGCGCTCGTGATCACGCAGGCCGAGCTCCGCCCGCCGCCTGCGGGGCCGCCTCTCGCGCCTTGTGAGGTCCAGATCACGGTCTCGCGGACGAACACTACCCGCGACGCGCTTTTCTCGACGAACCCCGGCGGAAACGTCACCACGAGCGCCGAGCAACGTCGGACGATCGCGGTCACCTGGACGCCCTGAAGCCCCATCCACGGACGCCCGACATTCCTTCGCATGCGCATTCGTTCGCACCTGCTCCTCCTCGCGTTCGGCGTCATCTTGCCGGTCGCGGCGTTCTCCGGGTACCTGACGGCGCGGCTCGCCTTGCGCGAGCAACAGACCTTCGCGCAAGGCTCGATCGAGCGCCTGCGGTCCACGATGAGCGCCATCGACGCGCAGGTGCAGGGCCAGATCACGGCGCTCCACGCGCTCGCCTCCCTGCGCGCGCTGGAGACCGGGGACATCGCGACGTACCACGAGGAAGCCGTTCGCGTCCTCCGCTCGCAGCCCGCCTGGATCAACGTGATCCTCGCGCGCCCCGACGGCGAGATCGTCGACAACGCGGTCGCCCCGGAGGCATTGACGAGCCACCGGTATCTGGTCGAGCCCGAAGTCGCGCTGCGCGCGGCGACCACGCGCGCGCCGGCGATCGGCTCCATGGTCACGTCGCCCTCCGTGAAAACGCGGGGCGTCAACGTCGTCGTGCCCGTGATCTACGACGGCCAGGTCCGGTACGTCCTACTCGCTTTCGTCAAGCCCGAGTTTTTCCTCACGCCGATCGAAAAACAGCGCATGGGTCAGGGCTGGGTCAGTGGGCTCATCGATTCCCACGGGACGTTCATCGCGCGCGTCCCGGCCATTCCCAAGGAAAAAGCAGGCGGACCGTTCCTCGCGGCAGTCGCCCGCGCGCCCGAAGGGTGGTATCGCGGCCTGACCACGGAAGGGTACGACGCGTATACGGCCCACATCACCTCGGGGTTCACGAACTGGAGCATCGGGCTCGGCATTCCGGCCGAAGAGGTGCTGAGCGGCGCGAGGCGCACGGGGTGGGCGATGGGCGGCGGCATTGCGAGCTCCCTCGCCCTCGCCTCCCTCCTCGCATTGTGGCTCGGCCGGCGCGTCTCGCGCCCCGTCGTCGCGCTCGCGCGGGCGGCGCCTGCCATTGCGACGGGCACGGCCATGAATACGCGCGGCATGGAGCACGTCGCCGAAGTCCGCACCGTCGCCCTCGCGCTGAACGAGGCGGCGGCGGCCGTGCGCGAGCGTCAAGCGCTGCTCGAACGCGAAAAACGAGCCTTGCAGGAGGGCGACCGCGCGAAGGACGAATTCATTGCCATGATGAGCCACGAGCTCCGAAATCCGCTCGCGGCGCTCACCTCGGCCAGCCACCTCCTCGACGTGGTCGATCCGCAGCACCCCGCGGCGAAGCATGCCCGCGAGGTCATCAAGCGCCAGACCAAGCACACGGCGCGCCTCGTGGAGGATTTGCTCGACATGAGCCGCATCGTCATGGGCAAGGCCCACCTCCAGCCGGAGGTCATGAACCTCGCCGACGCGGCGTCCGCGGTCGTTCAAACCTGGCGCTCCTCGGGTCGGTTCGAGCATCACCGCGTCACGCTGCACGCGGAGGCCGCGTGGATCCGGGCCGATCGTTCCCGCGTCGAGCAGATCCTCTCGAACCTCCTCGACAATGCGCTCAAGTTCAGCCCGAAAGGCTCGGCCATCGACGTGCGGGTAAAGGGCGACGATCGCGGCGCCGTGCTCGAGGTCGCCGATCAGGGGCCGGGACTCTCGGCCGCCATGATGGAGCATGTCTTTGATCTTTTCGTGCAAGGCGCGCAGGGGCTCGCTCGCAAATCCGGGGGCATGGGGATTGGCCTTGCCCTGGTGAAAAAACTCGCGGAGCTCCAGGGCGGGAGCGTCTCCGTCGCGAGCGAGGGTGAGGATCGCGGCGCCGTCTTCACCGTGCGTTTCCCTCGGGTCCCGGCGCCCACGACGACGGCCGCCTCGCCGCGCGCGCCGAAAGCGATCACCCCCAGGCGAATCCTGCTCATCGACGACAACGACGACATGCGAAAGACGCTCGCCACGTCGCTCTCGATGCAGGGGCACGAGGTGTGTGAGGCCGCGGATGGAAAGGCCGGCGTCGAGCTTGCCGGCAGCGTCGCGCTCGATGTCGCCGTCGTGGACCTCGGGCTCCCCGAGATCGATGGTTATGAAGTGGCGAGGCGGCTCCGGGCCCATCCTTCGACGCGCCACCTCGGCCTCGTCGCGCTCACCGGATATGGTCAGCTCGAGGACAAGCGCAAGGCGATCGAGGCTGGATTCGACGAGCATTTGACGAAGCCCGTCGATCTGGAAGCGCTGGAGGAGGCGATTGCGTTCGCAGCCTCGCGCGACCGTCCTCCGCGCGACGCCGAGCACGAATGAGCCTGCGGGCGGCGTGCGTCCACGTCGCCATGCGCTGGTCACGTGCGTGACCTGGGTGCGCACGAGATCTGGTTATTACGGGAACCAGGTTTTGCGTACATTTATTTTCGAAATGGAAATCGCTTGCAATGCTGCCCGAAGCAGAATAATGTTGAAGTTCACGCGGGCGGCTCCGGTTCCCGAAGGGGTTTCGTTGGATCTGCGTCACAGCCCACCTTGGTGAGCCCCTCGCGCGTTGACCCAACCACGGCGTGACGCTGCAAGACAATGTCGAGGCGCGCGATTGTACGCGTGACCCACGGACGTGCGCGTGCGGCGCTTCTCGACGTAATGACCATGTCGCCAGTCGTATTTTCGACCGGCGACGGTACCTCATTTCCATATCCCAGAAGGAACCGACATGACGCACAACCTTCGTTATTCCCTCGCGCTCGTCCTTGCTTCGCTCGGCCTCGCCGCTTGCGCCATCGGCGCGGACGAGGGCGAGGAGGACGTGGGAGCCGCTCCGGTCGCCCTCTCGGCCGAGGGCCGGTACATCATCAAGTTCAAGGATTACTCGCGGCGTGGCGCGTCGATCGCGGCCGCGGGCGGCAAGGTCGCGCGGGATCTGCCCGAGCAAGCGGCGAGCGCCGTGTACCTGCCCGACGTCGCCGTCCAGGCCATGGCGAACAATCCGAACGTCGAATACGTCGAGGTCGATCAGCGCCGCGAGCTTTACGGCCAGACGACGCCGTACGGCATTTCGATGGTGCAAGCGACCGACGCCGCTTTCTCGAGCGCGAGCGGCAGCACGAAGGTCTGCATCATCGACTCGGGTTTTCATGCCGGCCACGCCGATCTCCAGGGCCTGCCCGTCACGGGCGAGAGTGGCACCTCGTGGAACACGGATAGCTGCGGCCACGGCACGCACGTCGCCGGCACGATCGCCGCGGTGAACAACTCGCTGGGCGTCGTGGGCGTCGCGCCGGACAACGTCTCGCTCCACATCGTGAAGGTCTTCGACGGCGCCGATTGCGCCTGGTCGTACTCCTCGGATCTCGTGGCCGCGCTGAACGAATGCCGCAGCGCGGGCGCGAAGGTCGTGAGCATGAGCCTCGGCGGAAGCTTCTCCAGCAACACGGAGAACGCTGCGTTCGACAGCGCCTACGCCGCGGGCGTGCTCAGCATCGCGGCCGCGGGCAACGGCGGCAACAACAGGACCTCGTATCCGGCCGGTTATGCGTCCGTCATGTCCGTGGCGGCCGTCGACTCGGCGAAGGCCAAGGCGGACTTCTCGCAATACAATGCCGACGTCGAGATCACGGCACCGGGCGTGCAGGTCCTCTCGACCGTGCCCTGGACGACGCCGACCCTCACGGTGGGCTCGGGCTCGTATGCGGGTTCGATCATCGACGGCGCGGCGGCGAAGAGCGTCTCGGGCGCGCTCGTCGATGGCGGGCTGTGCGACGCGGTCGGCTCGTGGGCGGGCAAGATCGTGCTTTGCCAGCGCGGCACGGTCAGCTTCGCCGACAAGGTCAACAATGCGCAGGCCGGCGGCGCCGCAGGCGCGGTCATTTACAACAACGTCTCCGGCGGCTTCGCGGGCACGCTCAATGGCACGAGCGCGATCCCGGCCATTGGCATCAGCATGGAGGACGGCCAGGCCCTCGTCGCGAGCTCGCTCGGCGCGAGCGGGGCGCTGAACACGGTGCAACAGATCCCGGGCACGGGGTACGAGGCGTGGGACGGCACCTCGATGGCGACGCCGCACGTCTCGGCCGTCGCGGCGCTCATCTGGAGCCAGAAGCCCGCGGCGACGAACAACGACGTCCGCAATGCGCTCACCTCGACCGCGGAGGACCTCGGCGCGGCCGGCCGCGACGTGAACTTCGGGTATGGCCTCGTGCGCGCGAAGAATGCGCTCGATGCACTGCTCAGCGGCAGCGGCGGCGGGCCCACGTGCGGCGCGTCCGGCGCGACCTGCGCGGTCGGCTCGGATTGCTGCTCGGGCACCTGCGGCGTCAAGGGCAAGAAGGTCTGCAAGTAAGCCGCTTGATCAGCGGGGATCCGGCACCCGGATCCCCGCACATTCTTCGCGTTTTTCCCGCCTTCCCTGCATTCGCGCCCCCCCGATGAATTGCCTGGCACCATTCCCCGGTGACGGGCGTGCCCACGCGAAAATATATTTACAAAGGACAAACTCGTTCGATAGGGTTTGCCCATGACTTTCGCGAAATCACGACACCGAGTTTTCCCTTGGCTGGCCCTCGCGGCATTGGCTGTGCCCGCGGCCGCTTTCGCCTCGGCTTGCTCCGGGACCGCCACGCAACCCGCGCCGGAGGACACCTGCACGCCGGACCTCGCATCCATTCAGGAAACGGTCTTCGCGCGGGCTTGTTCACAAGCGGGCTGCCACGCGTCCGTCGAGCCCGCGGGGTTCCTCGACCTCGTATCGCCGGGGCTCGAACAGCGGCTCGTCGGGGCGCCCTCGAAGACGTGCGAAAACAAGCTCCTTGTGACGCCGGGGAATCCGGATGCCTCGTTCCTGATCGAAAAGCTCAGGCTCGCGATGCCTGGTTGCGGCCTTCGCATGCCGCCCACGGGCGCCCTCCCGGCGGACGAGGTCGCGTGCGTCGAATCCTGGATCGCCGGGCTCCCCGAGGGCGGGGGCGGGCCCGACGCTGGACCCGACGGCGAGGCCGACAGCGGGACCGATGCGCCGTCCTGCGAGACGTGCGGCGGCGCGAATTGTGTCGATCTCGCCACGGATGCCTCACATTGTGGCATATGCGGCCATGCCTGCGGCGCCGGCGAAGTCTGCAATGCCGGCACGTGCGCCGCGACGTGTGGCATGCTCGACGTGTGCGGGGCCTCCTGCGTCGATACGCAGACCGACCCGAACAACTGCGGCGCTTGCGGCCACGCGTGCGCGACCGGGCAAACCTGCGCGGGCGGGACCTGCACGTGCGGCAGCGGGAGCGTCTCGTTCGCCAACGACGTCCAGCCCCTCTTCACCGCGAACTGCGCTTCCGCTGGCTGCCACAAGGGAGTCAACGCGCAGGAAGGACTCGATTTGAGCGCCGGAAAGGCGTATGCCGAGCTCGTCGACGTCGCCGCCTCGCAATGCAACGACGGCCGCAAGCTCGTCCTGCCCGGCGACCCCGCGCAGAGTTACCTCATCGACAAGATGATGAATGTCGAGCTCTGCTCGGGGACGAAGATGCCCAAGCTCGGGCTGCTCCCTTCGCCGCAGGTCACCACGGTGGCGAACTGGATCTGCGCCGGCGCGCCGAACAACTGAGAGGGGGTACCGCAGCGTAGCGCCGGGGTTTCACCCCGGACCCGACCAGGGGTTGTCCACCCCTGGACCCGGACCAGCGCAAGCGCTGGACCCGGGGCGACAGCGCGCGATGCGCGCTGTCGACAGGGAAAATGCTTCTGGCGAGCAGGGCAGCGCTGCTGTCTCAGCTGGCAACGCCGCTCGTGGTCTTGCCCCGGGTCCGTCCGAGAAACCGGGCATCGCGCGGTTTCTCGGCCCTCGGTCCAGGCCGTGCCTGGTCCGGGGTGAAGGGGGCGGACAGCCCCCTTCTGGGGTGCGGGGCAAAGCCCCGCGCAACCCGGTGGAACACCCTCTGAGAGGGATCAGGTCCCTGCGACCTGCAGACCGTCGAAGACGAGCGTGGGGGCGCGGCCCGAGGAGTAGAGGAAGGGATCGTTCCCGACGGCGATGAGGCGCTTCCACACGTCGACGTGGCGACCGGCGATGTTCATCTCGGCGATCGGCTCGGCGATCTTGCCGCCGCGGATCACGAAGCCCTGCACGCCGAGCGAGAAATCGCCGGTCGCGTCGTTCGAGTTCCCGCCGAGGAACGACGTGACGAGCAGGCCATCCTTCACGTCGAGCGCGAGCGCGGCTTGTGTCTTCGTGCCGAGCTTCCAGGCGAGGTTCGTCGAGCTGCCCGTGGTCGGGGCCATGCCGAGCTTCTTGCCGTAATACGTGTCGATGTAATGGTTCTTGAGGACGCCCTTCTCGAACATCGGCAATCGCCGCGCGGCCATGCCCTCGCTGTCGAACGGCCGCGTGCCGAGCCCCTTCGGCAGGAGCGGGTCGTCCGCGAAATCTAGTTTGTCGCTGCCGAACGGTTTGCCCACGAACCCTTCCAGGAACGAGCGCTTCTGCTGCAGCGCGGCGCCGCTGAGCGGGCGGAGCAAGTAACTCACGAAGCGGCCCGAGGCGCGGTTGTCGATGATCACCGGCATCACGGCCGAGGGGCCCTTCTTGGAGCCGCGCCGCGCGAGCGCCCGCTCGGTCGCGCGGCGTCCCACGGAGGCCGGGTCGGGCAGGTCCGCGTACATCCGCACATAGGCGTACTCGCCCTCCTCGGGCCGCCGCCCGTCGTCGTCCTTGATGCTCACGTCGGCCGAGATCGAGAACTCCGTGCCCGCGAAGCTCGCTTCGAGCCCGTTCGAATGCACCTGCGTCGTCTCGTTCCGCGCATGGTAGCCATTCGTGGAGACACTCAGGATCGCCTCGCTCCCCTTGACGGATCGCGCCGCCTCTTCAATGCCCTGCGCCGTGCGGCGCAGGTCGAGCGCGGTGATGCTCTCGATCCGCGGATCGGCGAGCGACAGGCCCTCCGGCGCCGCCTTCGAATAAAGCGCGGGATCCGGCAGGCTCCGGTGCGGATCTTTCGCGAGCGTGCGCGTGAGGCCGATGGCGTTCTCCAGGAACGACGCGAGGCCCTCGGGGCGCAGATCACTCGTCGAGCAGGCCGAATACCGCCCGTCGACGAAGAGCCGCACGTCGAGCCCGCGGCTCGTCGCCTCCGTGATCTTCTCCAGCTTGCCGTCGCGCCACGTGACGTCGACCTCCCGCTTCACCCGCGCGACGGCCGCGACTTCGGTCGCGCCTTTTTGTTTGGCAAGAGAAACGGCATCCCTGGCGATCTTCAGCATGGCTTCGTTCGTCATGACGCTCCCTCAGCCTTTCGCGCTCGCCTTGTCGCCCTGGCCGCCCACCGTGATCGAGGAGACGCGCACCGTGGGAAGGCCCTGCGAGACGGGCACGCTCTGCACGTCCTTGCCGCAGGTCCAGCCGCCCTCGTCGATGACGAGGTCCTTGCCGACCATGTCGATGCGCTCGAGCACCTTGGGGCCGTTGCCGATGATGTTCACGTCCTTGATCGGCCGCGTCAGCTTGCCGTCCTCGATGAGGAAGCCGTTCTTCACGTAAAACGTGAAATCGCCGGCGCCGATCTGGACCTGGCCGTTGGAAAAACTCTGGCAGTAGATGCCGCGCTTGACCGAGGACAGGATCTCGTCGTGCTCGTGCGGCCCGGGCAGCATGTACGTCGCGCGCATGCGCGGCATCGGCGGGTGTTGGTAGCTCTGCCGCCGGCCGTTGCCCGTGGGCTTCAGGCCGTAGTGCTTCGCCGAGATGGAGTCGTGCATGTACGTCGCGAGGATGCCCCGATCGACGAGCGTCGTCGTGCCCGCGGGGTTGCCCTCGTCGTCCACGTTGATCGCGCCGCGCGCGTAGGGCTGCGCCGCGTCGTCGACGATGTTCACGAAGGGCTTGGCGATGGGCTTGCCGATCTTGTCCGCGTAGATCGAGGTGCCCTTGCGATTGAAATCGGCCTCCATGCCGTGGCCGATCGCCTC
The DNA here is from genome assembly GCF_028435265.1 of Polyangium jinanense. GTDB lineage: Bacteria > Myxococcota_A > Polyangia > Polyangiales > Polyangiaceae > Polyangium > Polyangium jinanense. Next base: position 20,145 of record NZ_JAGTJK010000082.1, read on the forward strand.
GTGCAGGAGGATGCCCGACGAGCCGGCCGCGAGCACCACGGGCATCTCCCCGGCCGGCGCCGGGACCGCTTCGAAGAGCACGGTCGTCCGCGCGACCGCCTCGCGCACCACGCGACCCACGGTCTCGGCCGAATAAAAATCGAGCCCCCGCCGGCCCGCCACGTTGTAGCCGTTCGTCTCCTTGCGACCGCCTTGCTCGGCGACGCACGAGACGCCGAGGATCGTCATCGGCTGGAAATCCTCGACGAGCCGCCCCTGGCTGTCGGCGATGAGGATCGCGCCCGCCTCGTCCATGAAGGTGACGCTCACCTTCTTGATGCGGCCATCCGCCTTGAAGATCGCCGCGTTCACGCCGTCGAGGATCGGAAGCTTCTGCCCGGGCTTGATGCCGTCCCAGGGCACGTCGAGCGCGTACCTCTGCGGCAGCGCCGTCCCGACCGCGAACGCCGTGGGCACGGGCCGCGCCGGCCCGTCCGCGACCGCCGCCGCCGTCTGCGCCGCGCGTTTGATCGCCTCGCGCGTGAGCTCCTCCGTGTACGCGTAGCCCGTCTGATCGCCGCGCACCACGCGCACGCCCACGCCGAGCTCGACGCGCGTGTAGGCGCGGTTCACCTCGCCGTCTTCGAGCTGCAATCCATTGGTGACGCGGTGCTGGAAGAAGAGGTCGGCGTGATCGGCGCCGCGCGAGAGCGCCTCCGCGAGCGCGTCGCGGATCATCCCCTCGTCCACGCCGAACCGGCTGAAATACGAGACCCGCGGCGCGTCGGCCGAGGGCACGGCCGCGGCCATGGTGGGCTTTTCGAGCGCCTGCCCCGCGCAGCCGAGCAAGAACCCGCTTGCCGAGGCCGCCGCGATGCTCGACGCTCCCATCTCGATGAATTGCCTCCGGTTCAGGCGAAGATCGTGGCCCATCGTTTGAGCTCCAGGTGAAAGTACGGTCACGACGATACACCCACGTCCACACGCGAGCACGCGGATTCAACAGGTGAGCCGCGTTTCGACGTCTCCGTCCGGGTGGTTCGTCCGGGAACTTCGATCCATAACGTCATGCCGCAGCGCGGCACGGCCTGCCGCTTGCAACCAATGCCGTGCCGTGGTCTACAGCGTCGTACCATCGAACGGGTAGACGCTCCGGGACGACGCGTGTGAACGCCGAACGCGGATTCATCCTGACTCCGACCTACCGGATCCACGACGATCGGACCGAGGTGCATTTGTACGCCGTCCTCGCGTGCGGCGAGCCCGCGCTCCTCGTGCACGATCAGCATCGGCCGTATCTGTTCGTCCGCGTGGAGGACGCGACCGTGGCGCGCCGCGTCGCGAGCGAGCGCCTGTCCGAAACGCCCCTCGTCTCGTTCGCCGGAGATCCCGTCTTGCGAATCGAGGCCCCGAACCCCGAGCGTCTCGCCGCGCTTCGATCGTCCCTCGTCGCGAGCGGCGTGATCCCGCTCGAAGCGGACGTGCGTTTCGTGCAGCGTTTCCTCGTGGATCACGGCATCCGCGGCGCCTTCTCCGTCGAGGGCCCTTTCGAGCGCCGCCGCGGCGTCGGGCGCGTCTACGTGAACCCGCACATCGAGCCGGCCTCGTTCGTCCCGCGCCTCTCCGTGCTCTCGTTCGACATCGAGACGAGCCTCGACGGCGCCCACCTCTTCTCCATCGCCGCCGCGGGGCAAGGCGGCGAGCGCGTCTTTCTGATGCAAGGCGGCGCTGCGACGAACTTGCCCGCCTCGGTAGACGTTTTCCCCGACGAACGTTCCCTCCTCGCCGCTTTCTTCGAGCACGTACAAAAAGCCGACCCCGACGTGCTCACCGGCTGGAGCCTGCCCGATTTCGACCTCCCGCAGCTCGTCGCGTTCGCCCGCCGCGCGCGCCTCCCGTGCTCGCTCGGCCGCGCCTCGGGCAACCCCACGATCCGCCGTGATCCCGGCTTCACCCGCGAGGCGCGCGCGTTCGTCCCCGGCCGCGTCGTGCTCGACGGGCTCGCGCTCGTGCGTGGCGCGTTCGTGCGGCTCGACGACTATCGCCTGGAGACCGCGGCGCGCGCCATCCTCGGCCGCGGAAAACTGTTTGGCCCCGAGGGACGCGCCGACGCCATCGAGACCGCCTTCCGCGACGACCCCGCCGCGCTCGCCGCGTACAACCTCGAAGACGCTCGGCTGGTCCTCGAGATCGTGCAGAAGCTCGGCCTCGTCGAGCTCGCCGTCGAGCGCAGCCTGCTCACGGGCATGCCGCCGGATCGCGTCGGATCGCAGATCGCCGCCGTGGATTCGCTCTACCTCGGCGAGCTCCGGGGCCGCGGCCGTGTCGCGCCTTCGGTCGTCCGCGATGACGACCTCGAAGCGACCCCGCTCGCGGGTGGCCTCGTCCTCGATGGAAAACCCGGGTTTTTCCGGAACGTCCTCGTCTACGATTTCAAGAGCCTCTATCCGAGCATCATCCGCACCTTCAACATCGACCCCTTCACCTTCGCAGGCGAGGGCAAACCCGGGGATGCGAGCGTCGTCCACGTCCCCGGCGGTGCGACGTTCCGGCGGGACGAGCGCGGCATCCTGCCCGATCTCGTGGCGCGGCTCGGCCACGAGCGGCAGGAGGCGCGGCGGAGCGGCGACGAGCGACGCGCGCAGGCCATCAAGATCCTCATGAACTCGCTCTACGGCGTCCTCGGCTCGCCCGCGTCGCGCCTCTTTTCGCCGCCCGTGGCGAGCGCGATCCCGCTCGCTGGGCAATGGGTCATCCGCGTCGCGGCCCGCGCCGCCGGCTCGCTCCCCGGCCATCGCGTGCTTTATGGCGACACCGACTCGCTCTTCGTCGACGTGGGCGAGCCCGATCCCGAGAAAGCCGCGGCGTACGCGCACGTGCTCCGCGAGCACATCGCCGGCGAGGTCGATCGCGCGATCGGCCACGCGTTTTCTGTCGAGAGCCACCTCGATCTCGCCTTCGCGAAGATGTACGCGCGGTTTTTCCTGCCCGAGATGCGCGGCCGCGCCGAGGGCAGCAAGAAGCGGTACGCGGGGCTCGTGTATCGACCGAGCGGCGACGGCGAGGTCGAGATCGTCGGCCTCGAAGCCGTCCGGCGCGATACGAGCGCGATCGCGCGCAGGTTCCAGCGCGAGCTTCTGGATCGCGTCTTTCACGATCGCCCCGTCGAGCCATTTGTTCTCGCGTTCGTCGAGGACCTCCGGGCGGGCCGCTTCGACGCGGAGCTCGTCTACCGCAAGGCGTTACGCAAGCCGCTCGACGCGTACACGAAGACCACGCCGCCGCACGTGAAGGCGGCGCGCAGGCTCGGCGGGGACGCGGGCCGCGTCGTCTCGTACGTGGTCACGAAAAACGGCCCCGAGCCCACGCGCGCGCGTTCGTCCCCATTGGACCACGAGCATTACGTCGAGCATCAGATCAAGCCGATCGCCGACGCGGTGCTGCGTCTCTCGGGCGGGCGCGATTTCGACGACGTCACGGGCGCGCGGCGCCAGCTCTCGCTCTTCTGACGTGCCCCGGTGACAGACCCACGCGCGGGGAGTATCGTCCCGCGCCATGCAATACACCCGACTCGGCCGCACGGCCCTCAAGGTCAGCCGACTTTGCCTCGGCACGATGAACTTCGGCCCCCAGACGAGCGAAGAGGACTCGTTCCGCATCATGGACCGCGCCCTCGAGCTCGGGATCAACTTCTTCGATACGGCCAACGTGTACGGCTGGAAGAAGGGCGAGGGCTGGACGGAGCAGATCGTTGGCCGCTGGTTCGCCCAGGGAGGCGGGCGCCGCGAGAAGACCGTGATCGCGACGAAGGTCTACGGCGGCATGGGCGACTGGCCGAATACCTCGCGTCTCTCGGCGCTGCACATCCGGCAGGCGTGCGAGGAGTCGCTCCGGCGACTGCAGACCGATCACATCGACATCTACCAGATGCACCACGTCGATCGCGATGCGCCGTGGGACGAGATCTGGCAAGCGATGGAGGTCCTCGTCCAGCAGGGCAAGGTGATCTACGTGGGCTCGTCGAATTTCGCCGGCTGGCACATCGCGCAGGCGAACGAGGCCGCGAAATCGCGCCATTTCCTGGGGCTCGTCTCGGAGCAGAGCCTCTACAACTTGATCGACCGCACGATCGAGCTCGAAGTGATCCCTGCCTGTGAGCACTACGGGCTCGGCCTCATCCCGTGGAGCCCGCTCAAGGGCGGCATCCTCGGCGGCGCCCTCAAGAAAGAAAAAGAAGGGCGGCTCGCCACCGATTTCGCGCAGAAGAACCTCGCCAAATACCGCGAAAAACTCGAGCAGTTCGAGGCGCTCGCGGAAGGTCTCGGCAAGCCCGCCGCCGACGTCGGGCTCGCGTGGCTCCTCGCGCAGCCCGTCGTGACCGCGCCGATCATTGGACCACGTACGATCGAGCAGCTCGACGGCACCGTGCGCGCGCTCGATCTGAAGCTCGACCCGGCGACCCTGAAGAAGCTCGACGAGATCTTCCCCGGCCCCGGGGGCGCCGCGCCCGAAGCGTATGCGTGGTGAGTGACGGCATCTCGTCTCTTCCTGGGGCCGCCGCGCCGGGGCGCCGCCCCGGACCCCGCGGGGGCTGTTCGCCCCTCGACCCGAACCAGCGCAAGCGCTGGACTCGGGTTGGAAGAACCGCGCGATGCGCGGTTCTTCCACGAGCCGGTGGCAAGACCAGGGACGGCGTTGCCCATCGAAATGGCAGCGCGGCTGTCTCGATGGGCAGCGTCGCTCGCCGGTCTTGCCTCGGCCTGTTCGATGAACTGCGCATCGCGCAGTTCATCGACCCTGGGTCCAGCGCTTGCGCTGGTCCGGGCCCCGGGGCGGATAGCCCCGGGTGGGGCCTGGGGCAACGCCCCAGCGCAGCGCCTCCCAGATGAGACCCATGGTCAGCGATCGAGTACGCTCGGCCCGTGACGTTTCGCCGGGCTGCCCTGTCCTTCCTGCTGTTCGTCCTTGCGCTCGTTTCCTGGGCGCCGCGCGCCCTCGCGCATCCGTACATGCTGCCGGGCGGGCGCGAGAAGGACGTGCTCGCGCTCTTCGCCCCCTTCATGCTCGGCAAGGAGGTCGCCGCGGGGTTCGCGCTCTGGAACGTCTCCATCGAGCCGCAACGGATCGTCGTCGGCCTGCGTGAGCCGAAGGGGCGCGAGGTCCGCGTCACCCTGGTTCACCCCGAAGACGAGGCCACGCGCCCCACGTCCCCGCGCTCGTCGAGCTTCGTGGCCGTGCAGGATCCCACGGAGGATCCCGCGGCCGAAAAGGCGGTCGCGACGCTGATCGAAGCTCTCGCGCGAAACGATCGAGGAGGCTTGTGGATCGAGCCGCCGCGCCCGAAGCCCACGTCGATCGTGCCCGGCGTGACCACGAGCTCGCCGCGCGTGGCGGCGTATTCTGCGGGGCAATGGGGGGATCTCGATGGGATCGTCGCGCTCTTCGGGTTCGTCGTGCTCGCCACGATCCTCGCCGCGCGGCTCACGCGAGACGAGCCTGCGTGGATCCGCGGGGCGCTCGTCGCGATCGTCCTCGCCGGCGCGGCCACGCGGTTCTGGCTCTCGCCGATTTCGTTCCTCGGCGCCTGGCCCTGGACGCGCCTCTGGCCGAACGTGCGCGCCGTCGCCGATGGCCCCGTGCTCGAAGCGATCGCCGCGCGCGCGGGCGGCCCGTTTTACCTGACCGACGTCATCGCGTGGACGAACTTCGGTTACGCGGCCGCGATGCCGCTCGTGCTCTTCGGGCACGCGACGTATCTCCTCCGCGATCCACGCGCCGGCCTCTTCGCCGCGTTCGCCGTCGCCTTCTTGCCGCAGCACATTCGTTTCTCGCGCTGCGAGGACGCGTTCGTCCCCTCGCTCGTGATCACCTCCCTCTCGTTCGCGCTGATCCACGCGTGGCTGCGGGATCCCTCGCGTGTCTTCCGCATCGTCGCGATTGCCTGCCTGCCGGCCGCGCTTTACACGGGGTATCTGCTCCGGCCGCTGAACATCCTGTTCATCGTCGTCTACATGGCCGCCGTCGTCTCGCTCCACCCGGAGACGGCGCCTCCGGTGCGTCGCGTGCTCGGCCTGCTCGTCGTCGCCGGAATGGGCATGCTCGTGTTTCCGGTGTTTCTCTCGACGAACGAGGCGGCCGTGAAGACAGCCCTCTTTTCCCCGGGCTGGCTGTTCGACACGGGGCGCGCGTTTCTCGTGCCGAAGCTCTTCGTGCTCACCGATCCCGCCGTGACGCCGCCCGTGCTCGTGGTGCTGGCGGTGGCCGGCGCGATCCTCGGGTATCGCGCGGGGGAACGCAGGCTCGTCGTGTTTCTCCTCGGCTGGATCGCGATCTTCACGATCGCGCACGCCTTCGTCATGGAGGAGACGATGCGCCCGCGGTATCACCTGCACCTCGTCGTGCCCTTCCTCTTCCTCGGCGCGATCGCGGTGTCGTGGCTCTGGCAGCGGAGGCGCATGGGTGTCTACGTCGCGTGCGGGGCGCTTCTCGTGGCGCCCTTGCTGCATCGGGGGTGGATCCAGGACATCGGGTATACCGAGATGCGCGAGCACGCATTCGTGCAGAAAGCCCGCGAGATCGTGCCCGAGGGCTGCACCGTGATCGAGTACGCCGGCGCGGATGCCCAGGCGAAAGAGCTTCGCTTCGCCCGGATCGGCGCGCGCGCGCGGCGTGATCGCGGCAGCGATCGTTATCGTGTCGTCCCCGCGTTCGCCCCGGGGGTGAGCCCCGAGGTGAAGATCGAAAAGCCGCTCGAAGAGCTGCTCCGTGACCCGCCGGCCTGCCTGTACCTCTACGAGGGCTTGCCGTGTTGGTCCCAGAAAAACGCGGACGAGGCGTACGCGGGGATGTGCAGCGAGCTTCGGCAAACGCTCGACGCGGAGGTCGTGATGCAGGGGGAGGTGCCGCTCGTGATGTACGACCGGCAAAACACGCCGCCCGGTCGCCGCGATGGGCCGAACGTCACATTCTGGTTGTCGCGGGCGCGCGTGGGGGCGAGATAAACGAAGCGGAAATCAGGCGGCGGCCGCCTTCTTGTGCTCGGTGATGACGATCGGGTTCGCCGGGGCCGGGAAGCCGAGCTTGCCGATCTCCTCGTTGATGATCTGGATCGCCGCGGAATACACGGCCCCGTAATGACTCTGGTGGGCGAAGGGCCGCACGACGATCACAGGGCCGGCGAGCGTGAAGGTTTGCAGCTCGACGACCGGCGTCGGCGTCTTCGCGATGTTCGGGATCGTCGCGATCTTCTCCTTGAGCACCGCGATGGCCTTGTTCACGTCGGCCTGGCCCGAGAGCTGCACGGTGAGATCCACGCGGCGGTAGGAGTTCTCGGAGAAGTTCTTGATCGTGTCGCCGAAGATCTTGCCGTTGCCCACGAAGGTCCGGACGTTGTCGGGCGTGTCGATCGTCGTGACGAAGAGGCCAATCGAGTGCACCGTGCCCTCGACGCCGCCCGCGATGACGTCATCGCCGACCTTGAAGGGCCGGAGCACGATCATGAAGACACCCGCCGCGAGGTTCGCGAGCAAGCCCGACCACGCGACGCCAATCGCCACGCCCGCCGCCGCGAGCAGGCCCGCGAACGTCGTCGTCTCGATGCCGAAGATGCTGAGCACCGAGAGGAGGAGCAGGATGTTGAGCAAGACGCCCGCGACCGAGCTCAGATACTTGCTGACCGTGTCGTCGATCTTCCGCGCCCGGAGGTTGCGATCGAGAATGCCGCGCACCGCGCGAATCACGAGGCGGCCGACGATCCAGAGGACGATTGCCCCAAGGATCTTCAATCCCACGTTCATGCCGAGCTGCACGGCCACGTCGATGTATTTTTGAATCGTCTCGTTCATGATGATGTTCCCCGCCAGCAATCCCTGTGCCGGGAACGTATCCGGGACGATCTTCCGTTACAAGGGCTCGATCGGGATGCGCGAGGGGTCTCGATCCGAGGAGGCAAGGCATCACGTCGCGGCCCGAGGTGAGGAGACCTGTCCTCAGCGTGCGCCGAGTCGTTGGAGCTTGCGCCAAGGGGTTGGAATCTGCTCTGCTTCGGGCCCATGGATGGGGATCGGGATCTCGCGGGCCGGCTCGCCAAGAACGTCAAGCAGCTCCGGGAGGCGCGGGGGCTCACGCAACAGCAGATGGCCAAGCTCGGCGGGGTGCCGCGCGCGACATGGGCGCACCTCGAGTCCGGCGAGGCGAACCCAACACTCGCGGTGCTGAACCGCGCCGCATCCGCGCTCCAGGTGTCAATCGAGGAGCTCTTGAGCGCCCCACGGAGCGTCGCGCGTCACTATGCCCGCGAGACCTTGCCCGTGCGCACGCCGGGGCAAGCCCTGGTGCGGAAGCTCCTGCCGGACGCCATTCCCGGGATGGAGATCGATCGCATCGAAGTCGCCCCGTCCGGCCGAATGACGGGCGTCCCGCACACGCCGGGGACGCGTGAATACCTCACGGTCGAGGCAGGCGAGATCCAGCTCTGGGTCGCAGGCGAGAAGTTCCAGGTCGCCGAAGGCGACGTCGTGGTCTTCCGCGGCGATCAGCGGCACTCGTACCACAACCCAGGCCGCATCCCGGCCGTCGGGTACTCCGTCGTGGTGCTGGCGCGGGGGGATTGACGCTCGGTTGTCCTGCCAGACGTATCCTCTGGGAGCCGTGTCGCTGGGGCGTTGCCCCAGGCCCCACCGGGGCTATCCGCCCCTGGACCCGGACCAGCGCAAGCGCTGGACCCGGGGTCGATGCACTGCGCAACGCGCAGTTCATCGAACAGGCCGAGTCAAGACTGGCGAGCGACGCTGCCAATCGAGACAGCCGCGCTGCCATTTCAACTGGCAACGTTGTCCCTGGTCTTGCCACCGGCCCGTTGGAAGAACTGCGCACCGCGCAGTTCTTCCACCACGAGTCCAGCGCTTGCGCTGGTTCGGGTCGAGGGGCGAACAGCCCCCGCGGGGTCCGGGGCAGCGCCCCGGCGCGGCGGCGATCTACTGGCAGGTATCCCCGGCGACGCGTCCGCCGCCGTCGACCGGCATGTTCATGACGGGCCGGCCTTTGATCGCGGCCACGACGAATTCCATGCGCCGGTTTTGCTTGCGCCCCTCCTCGGTGCGGTTGTCGGCGATGGGCTTTACCTCGCCGAAGCCCACGGCGATGAGCCGTTTGCAATCGACGCCGCGCGACACGAGCGCCCGGGCGAGGGAGAGTGCGCGGCGGCTCGAGAGCTCGAGGTTCATGGCCGAGCTTCCGAGGCTGTCGGAATGGCCTTCGATGCGGAGGAGCGTGAGGTCGGGTTTGGCTTGGAGGAATGCGGTCACGAAATCGAGGGCTGGCCCGCTCGTGGGCTTGAGGCTGTCTTTGCCCGTGTCGAATTCGATGGGCTCCTTGACGACGAGCCGGCCGCCTTCGAGCGCGAACGAGCCGGGGCTCGTGGGCCCGGCGAGCCATGGCGAGGTTGCGGGGTTTTCTGCGGGATTGCTCGGCGCGGGCGGCGGCTCCGGTTTGGGCTCGGGGTCGGGCGCGGGCGGATCCTCGGCCGCGAACGCCGCGGAGGGCGCAGGCGGCGGCGCCTTCGGGGTGTCCGTGAGGACCACGGGCGGCGGCTCGGGCGACGGGTTCGTCGCGCCGCACCCGGGTCCGAGCGCGGTGAGGACGAGGGGCAGGGCGAGAAAACGAGGCGAGCGCACGAAGGGAACGATGCGCTTTGGAGGGTGGGACGGGGAAGGAAAATCGTCAGCGGGTGAGGTTCACGGTGTATGTGCCGTATTCGGACGTCGCGGTCCCGGTGATCTTCGTCGTCCCCGGCTTGCGCTCGATCTTCATCGGGTCGGCCATCGTGGGCTGAAGCTCGCCGCTGAGCGTGAGGTCCAGCGTCACGCTTCCTTCGAGAGCGCCCGACATGGTGAACGAGCCCTTGAGCGTGCCGTTGAGCGTGCCATCGGGAATGCCGGCAAGCTTCAGGTCGAGGACCGGCGCCGTGCCCGAGGTGTTATACGTGACCTCGCCGTCGTCGGAGTAATCCTTCAAGGCCTCGTTCAGGGTCATGGTCTTGTTGGGCGAGTCGCCTTGATCCACCTTGCCGCTGATGGTGATGGTGCCCGTCCTGTCACCATTGGCCATCTGCGGGTCGATGTTCGCGCTCGACGCGGCGTTGAAGCCCTGGAAGCCGAGCTGCATGGCCTTGTCGATCGATTTGTCGAGGCTTTCGTAGGCGCGGCGCGCGTCCTCCTCGGAGGCCACGTCGTCGCCACAGCCGGCGAGCCCGAGGACGAGGGCGAAAAGCGGCAAGAACATGCGTCGTTTCAAGGTCGTCACCTCCAGGGGCAGAATACACGCCCCGCCTCGAAAACGTGTATAATCTTTTCAAATTCGGGCGATAACTTCATTGACCAGGATCGCTTGCCGTCCTCGACGCATCGGTATCAAGACCTTGCCAGCTGAAACAGCAGCGCTGCCTTGCCTGCTAGGAACCTTCTCCCTGTCGACAGCGCGCATCGCGCGCTGTCGCCCCGCGTCCAGGGCTTGCCCTGGTCCGGGTGCAGGGGCGGATAGCCCCTGCTCGGGTCCGGGGTGAAACCCCGGCGCTACGCCGCGGGAACCCCCGGCTCGTCCGTGCCGGTCGATCTTCCAACACACACCCCGTTCGTGGTACGCGCCTCCGCATGACGAACCTCGTGGAGTTCGGGACGCCTGCTGCGATGCCGCCGTCGGAGCGGCGCCTGCTCCTCGTGTTTGATGGCGGCAACGCGCCGGGGTACGCGTCGGTCGCTGTCGCGCTCACGGAGGAGGCTTCGCGGCGTGGCTACGAAGTCTGGGCTGCGACCGAGGGCTTCCGCTCGCTCACGCACGACGCGACGAGCGAGCCTCGCTTCGAGCGGCTCATCGTGAGCCGTCGGGAACGTTACGCTCTGCTTGCCAAGGGCATCCCTGCGCGCAGCATGGGCCGCCGCGTCCTCGACGCGGGCAGCGACTTCCGCAGCGAGCGCTACCTCGGCTTCCACGACGGGCAAAACCGCCGCGCGGCTGCGGACACCCTACGAACGCAGGGGTTTTCCCACCTCGTCGGCGTGGGCGGCAATGGCACGTTCGAGGGCCTGCGCGCGCTGCTCGGCGAGATGAACCCGCGCCTGCCCACGGGGTTCATGAACGTCTCGATCGACAACGACCTCGCTGGGGATCGGGCGATCGGCTTCCTCACGGGCGTCGAGGCGGGCGCGACGATCGCGCGCGGGCTCTACGAGGACGCCTACACGCACAAGCGGATCTACCTGCTCGAGATGATGGGCAACCGGAGCGGCCGGCATGCGCTGCACTGCGGCGTGGCGGCGCGCGCGCACCTCATCGTGCTGCCGTTCTTCCAGTTCCCGGATGCCGTGCTGCGCGAGACCGCGGCGGCGCTGTCGCGGGCCGACTACGCGCTCGTCGTGGTGGCCGAGGGCTACGAGCGCGAGCGGCGGGCGCGGGAGATGCCTGGCGCGAGCGCGAGCGAGTTCTTGCGACGGCAGCTCGAGGCGGCGGGGCTCGCCGATTCGGCGCAGAAGCGCGTGATCGCCGAGCCGTTCAGCCGGTATTTGCGCGGCGTGCGGCCTGCGTTCCTCGAGATCTCGGCGGCCTACGTCAAGGCGTCGCTCCTCTTCGATGCGTTCGAGGAGGGCCGGACGGAGGTCATGCCCTTCGTGCTCGCGTCGAACGACGTCGGCGTGCGCCCGTTCCACCTCGTCGCGCGGGAAGACCGCGTGGAGCGAGCGTTCCTGCCGCTGCTCGCGCGGCTCCAGATCCCCGGCTTCTCCACGTGGATCCGGGACAATTTCACGAGCGAGAAGACCAGTCTCTGAGCAGAGGTAGCGTCGTGACAACGAAATGCATCATCCTCGATTTCGACGGCACGTTCACCGACGTCGAGCGAGAAGCCGCCCCGTTCGTGGACGTGTACCGGGATGCGGTCTTTGATCTCCTCGGTCGAGAGGACGTTGCTGTCTGGGAAGAACGCGCCGCCGAGATCGCGCGAAATCCCGGCCGTTACGGCTGGGTCCACGACGGGCGTATCGTCGCGCCCGCCGGGGCCGATCCGTACATCCGCTCGACCACCATCGCGCAGCTCCTCTTCGAGAAGCACGGCGTGCTGCGCGGCGAAGCGACCCGCGCGGCCGTGTTGACGGTCCTGTATCACCTCGCCTACGAGCACACGTTGACCGCGTTTCGGCCGCGCGCGAAGGAGGTCCTCGAGGCGCTCGCGGCGTCGGGTCTGCCGACGTTCGTCGTGACGAATGCGCGCACGGAGGCGGCGCTGAAGAAGCTCCGGACGCTCGCGCCCGAAGGGCTCTCGAAGATCGAGGTGCACGGCGACGCGCGCAAATACGTGGTGGCCGAGCCCGAGACCGAGGACGCGCGGTTCTCCACCGTGCCCGCGGAGATTCGCTTGCCGGGCCTCGAACGGCCCGTGTATCCGCGGCGCGGCCGTTACTGGGAGACGATCGCGCGTATCCTGCAAAAGACGCGGGTTGCGCCCGAGGAGGTGCTCGTCTGCGGCGACATCTACGAGCTCGACCTCGCGCTTCCGCTCGCGCTCGGCATGCAGGTGCACATGGTCACGGGCCCGCGCGCGCCCGCGGCGCACGAGGTCGCGCTGTTCGAATCGCTCGGCGCGCGCGCGAGCCACGGCGACGATCTCGGACAGATCCTCGCGCGGGTCGGGCTCTCCGGTTGACGCGCGGGCGAAGACCCAGATTGGGGACGCCGCGCCGGGGCGCTGCCCCGGGCCCCGCGGGGGCTATCCGCCCCTCGACCCGGACCAGGGCAAGCCCTGGACTCGGGTTGGAAGAACTGCGCGCTGCGCAGTTCTTCCACGGGCCGGTGGCAAGACCAGGGACAACGTTGCCA
>NZ_JAGTJK010000083.1:0-32694 GCF_028435265.1 Polyangium jinanense
GCGGGCTGCGCTTTTCTCCCCACGGCCGGTGGCAAGACCAGGGACAACGTTGCCAGTCACGGCGGTCTTGGTTGGCAGGGTCGTCGCTGGTCTTGACCTGGCCTGTTCGATGAACTGCGCATTGCGCAGTTCATCGACCCTGGGTCCAGCGCTTGCGCTGGTCCGGGTCCAGGGGCGGATAGCCCCTGGTGGGGCCTGGGGCAACGCCCCAGCGCAGCGCCTCCCAGATGAGACTTATCCCTGTGCTCGGAGCGACGCCGCCCCGCGGAGCTTGAGCGCGCGTGCGATGCCGCTGCGGAGCGTGCCCATCGTGACGATGCTCCCGAGGTCGAGGCCCAGACAGATGAGCGTCTGCGCCACCTCGCGGCTGAGCCCCGTCAGCATTGCCTCGGCGCCGAGCAATTTGAGCGCCCCTGCCGTGCGGAGCAGCGTGCTGGCGACGGCCGTGTCCATCACCTTCACGCCCGTGATGTCGATGATCACGACCTCGGCCCGATACGTCTGCGCGCCTTCGAGTGCCGTTGTGAGCACCTGCTCGGCCCGCTGCTCGTCGATCGCGCCGATGAGCGGCATGACCATGATTCGGTCCGTGATCGGGATCATGGGCGTGGACAGCTCCAAGAGGCGGGCGCTCTGCGCGCGGATGATCTCCTCCTGCAATCGGGCGCGCTCCTCTTCGCCTCGCGCCCGCTCGGAGAGCTCGTTCGAGAGACGCTCGTTCGCGTCGTAGAGCTCCGCGGTGCGCCGCTCGACCTCGCTCTCCAGCGCCTCGTTCGAGCGCTTGAGCTCGGCGGTCAGCCCCTGGAGCTGCTGATAGAGGAGCGCATTTGCCACGGCGATGGCCGCCTGCGACGCGAGGAGCGTGCAGTGCTCCGTCTGGCGCGGCGTGAAGGCCTCCTTCACACAGTTGTTTTCCATGTAGAGGATCCCCCCGAGCTCGCCCTTCTGCACCATCCCCAGGCAGAGGACCGATTTTGGTTTTGTTTCCGCGATGTAGGGGTCCGCCGAGAATCGGCTCTCCGCGCCTGCGTCGCCGAGCACGATGGGCTCTTTCGTCCTCGCGACGTATTGCACGATGGTCCGAGGCAGGCCCGTGCTCTCTTCGAGCGGCGTCGAAAGGCCGAGCTCCACCCGGTCCGGCTCGACCGTGATCGAGGCCGCGATCACGAGCTGCGTGTCGCGCCCGAGGAGCAGCACCGCCCGTTGCGCGCCGCCAATCTCGATGACGAGCTTCAAGACCTGCTCGACCACCTTGTCGAGTACGAGCTCCGCTGCAATGGCCTGGGCCGACCGGACGACGGCCGCGGCCTCGAAGAGCTCGGCGGCGAGGGCCCTCGTCGTGGTCGTCGTCGTGAAGGACCGAAGGTTCGCGGCGGTCTTGGTGGCGACGTTCGTCACGGGCAGCGCCGCGGCCGGGGGGAGCAGGTGCGCATATCGATCGGCGATGTCGTCTGCCTTCGCCGTGGCGCCCCAGCGCAGATAGGCGTAATGCGCGTCGGACATGTAGATGTGCGCGACCCGGGTTTTGCCCTTGGCAAGGTAAAGCCGCGCGCAGAGCTCGTTCGCGAGGGCTTCCAGCGAGGTAAAGCCATTCTCGCGGGCGGCCTCGATGGCCGCGTCGCAGAGATCGATCGCCTCGGCGTCCCGCCCCGCAGCGCGGGCTTCTTCGGCGCGCACGAGCAGGAGCTTCGGCCGGAAGTTCTCGGGAGAGCTCTCCGCGAGCCGCGCGAGCTTTTCCTGATGAGGCGCGGCCGCCGCCGCGTACTGCGCCCGCTCTTCGGGCGAGGCGCCCAGAGAGAGCGCATGACTCGCCATGCAGAGGTAGAACGCGAGCTCGGTCGCGAAGTATTGGCCCGCGCTGCTGCCGAGCCTCTCCTCCGCGCGTTTGGCCATTTCGAGCGCGGCACGAGGATCGCCGTGCAGATAAAAGAGCTGGGCCTTCACCGTGTAATACCAGCACGTGATGAAGTACGCCCCGGCCGCCTCCTGCGCGGCGACGAAGGCGGCTTCGTCGAACGATTCGCTGGCAAGGGAAGTGCGACTCTCCGTGCGCCCCGTGAGGGCCGCGAGCGTGTGCTTCGCGATCGTCAGGAAGCCGATGGCCATCGCTTCCTTGGTCCGCTGCGTGAGCGCGAGGAACCGGTCGAGCTCCTCGCGCACCACGGAAAGATCCTCGCCGAGGCTCAGCCGGACGATCATCGTGTAGAAGCAGGCGTGCGACGTGTACACGAAATCGCCCGAGACGAGGTCGGACTCGTAGGCGCGCCTGTAATACTCGATGGCCTCCCGGACCGGCCGCGAGAAATGCAGGAACACGCCGAACACCATGTTCACCTTGGCCGTGAGCTCGGCGCTGCCGAACTTCTCCTGCAAGGCGAGCGCGAGCCGGCCATAACGATGGGCCTCCGCGTACCGGTCCATCCCCCCGGCCAGGATGAAGCCATAAAGGACGTAGCCATAGGCGGATCCGTCCGAATGGCCGTATCGAAGGGAGATCTCGACCTGCTTCAGCGCGACGAGGGCAATGAACGTCGGCCCCTCGTAGTAGGCCGGTGAGGTGAGGAAGATCAAAAGCTTCTGGACCGCCCTGCGTTCCGGATCGGTCATCTCCGGGGCGTCCACGAGATCCTCGATGCGTCGCTCGCCCCTGATCGCGTCTACCTCCGCCATTCCCCGGGCAAGCAGCGCTTTTCGCGCCTCCTCGCCTTCGGGGATTTCGACCCCGAAGAGCGCGAGGCCTCGGAGCCCGGCCTGGATGGCCTCGGGCAGCCGGCCGGCCGTGGTGCAAAGGTTCATGCGCAGGCAATCGACGTGCGCGAGCTCGAGCTTCGTCCGGGCGCGGGCGAGGAGCACTTCGAAGAGCGCATCCGACACGTCCATGCGACCGTTGATGGCCTCGCATTCGGCTTGCTCCACGTGGAGCCAGAACGCGAGATCATGGTCCTCATCCCAGCTCGACGCGGCGAGGAGCGCGACCCCTGCCCCGAGATAACCGGCCGCGGTCTGATGAGCGGCCGCCGCTTTGGCCCTTCGCCCGGCCGCGAGGTTCAATCGGGCGAGCGTCCATCGTTCGGCCGGATCGGTGATCAGCTCGGCGCCGATGTTGAGGTGATTCGCGATATCGAAGAGCTCCTCGCCGACCGCATTCGCGGCGCGGCCCGCGAGCAGGAGCCGGCCGATGCGGAGGTGCGTCTCCCGCTCGCGGCCGTCCTCCAGAAGCGCGTAGGCCGCGTGCTGCACGCGATCGTGGAGGAACCTGTAGGAGACGTCGAAGGACTCGGTCGCCGAGATATCGGCGGCGTCGAGGAACCGCTCGCCTTCGTCGATTTGCAGGACGAGGCCCTCCTCGAGCGCCTCCCAGAGGGCCGCGACGGCCTCGGTCATCGATTGCTCACTGAGCGTCGCGAGCGTGCGCAGGGTGAACTTGTGCCCGACGCACGCGGCGAGCTTCAAGGCGCGCTGCGTGGCGGGCCTGAGCTCCCGCAGCTTGTGCATCATGAAATCGACGACGTTGTCCGTGATGTTCGCCCGCTGGATCCGCTCGAGGTCCCATACCCAGGCGCGAGCGCGCGCGTCGAACGCGATCAGGTCTTGCTTGTGGAGGTCGCGCAGGAGCTGATGGATGAAAAACGGGTTTCCGTGGGTCTTCGCGAAGACGAGTTCCGCGAAGGGCGCGCACGCCTCGGCGTCGCACCCGAGCATGTCGCCAATCATTTCCCCGACGGCCCGGGGCGAGAGCGGCTGGAGCGTGATCGACCGGAGCGCGACGCCCTCCTTGCGGAGCTCGTCCAGGGCCAAAAGGAGCGGGTGCCCGGGCTCGACCTCGTTGTCGCGATAGGCGCCGATCACGAGCAGATAGCGGCTCTGCGGGCCGGAGAGGAGGATCCGGAGAAGCCTGAGCGACGCGGGATCGGCCCATTGCAGATCGTCGAGGAAGATGCAGAGCGGGTGCTCTTCGGCGGTGAACGCGCGCGCAAAACTCTCGAAGACGAGGGCGAACCGGTTCTGGGCTTCTGCCGGCGCGAGCTCCGGGAGGCTCGGCTGCGGCCCGAGCAGGAGCGAGAGCTCGGGAATGAGGTCGGCGATGAGCTGGCCATTGGGCCCGAGGGCCCTCCGGAGCTTGCTCTGCCAGCGCGCGAGGGCCTCGGTGGGCTCGGTCAAGATGCGCCGGATGAGCTCCCGGAAGGCGTGGACGAAGGGGGCATAAGGCACGCTCCGATTGAGCTTGTCGAACTTGCCCGCGACGAAATACGCTCCGGGGCGGCGCGCGATGGCCTTGTGCATCTCGCCCACGAGGACCGATTTGCCCACGCCCGCATAACCGGCGACGAGCAGCCCCTCGGCTTTGCCTTCCCGCGCGCGATCCCACGCGGCGAGGAGCGCCCGCTCGTCGTCCTCCCTGCCATAAAGCTTCTGGGGCACGCGTAGCTCGCCGCCGAGGTCGAGTCGGCCGAGCGCCATGGGCCCGATCCACCCGTTCGCCTCCCATTGCCGCAGGCACTCGTCGAGATCCGCCTTCAGCCCATAGGCCTGCTGATAACGGTCCTCCGCGGCCTTGGCCATGAGCTTCATGGTGATGTCCGAGATGGCCCTCGGGATCTCCGGCGCGAGCTCGTGCGGGGGCGTGGCCTGCCGCGCGATATGGCTGTGCAAGAGCTCCATCGCGTCGTTCGAGCGGAAAGGCAGAACGCCGGTGAGCATCTCGTAGAGGGTGACGCCGAGCGAATAAAAATCCGTGCGGTGGTCGATCTGCCGATTCATGCGCCCGGTCTGCTCGGGCGACATGTACGCGTGCGTGCCCTCGATGAGCTCCGGGGTCGCAGCGCGCTGCATCTCCTGCGAGATGCGCGCGGCGATGCCGAAATCGATGAGCATGACCTCGCGCGTTCGGGGATTGTAGAGGAGATTGGAAGGTTTGATGTCCTTGTGGATCACGTGGGCGCGGTGCAGGGAATCCAGGATTCCCGCGAGCGCGGAGGCGATGTGGAGCGTGGTGCCGACGTCGAGCCGCTGCTCTTCGAGGATCCTGTCGAGCGGCTGGCCGCCACGATCTTCCATGACGAGCGCGAGGCCGTTGCTGAGCCGCTCCAGGGCGTAGGCCGTGAGGATGCCCGGGATGTGCAGGCGCTTCAGGATGGCGTACTCGTGCCGGAGCTTCGTGATGTCCCGCGGGGTCGGGTGCTCGTGCTTGAGGAGCTTCACCGCGACCGGGGCGTGATCCGAAATTCTGTGCCCCCGATGGATGATGGTGGTCTCGGTCTCGTGAAGGATATCCGACAGGACGTAGTTGGGAAGACTCGAACGCATGGCATCCTTGACCGAACCCCTGCAATCGTGGCCGTGGTTGCTCGTGCCCCCCACGCGACGAGCGGGCACCGACGGCATAGGGATCCCGTCCTCGGGTAGACCAATCCGATCGAAGTCTGTCAAGAAGGAAGCGCCCTCGCGATTCGCTCGGATGGCGGCAGACATCACGGGGAAAGCGCATGGGCCTGTTTTGCCAGGCCGGCGAAAAGGATGTCCGGGTGTGGGGCGGATGCCCAGCGGCGGTAAAGCGCCAGAAATTTGTCAGCTACTGGCACTTCCCTGCGTGGCATACGGGAGGCAACGGCGGGACACACGGGGGCACGATATGGCGGCACTCTGCGGCCGCAAATGCTGGACACTCGCGGCTTTCGGCCTCTGCGATGGCTGCCTTGACGGCATCGACCCCGGTGACGCTCACCGCCGACGAGCACGCATCGAAGCAGGCGCCGGCGATGCCCACGAGCGTACAGTCCGTGTCGGTCGTGCAGGCGCGGTTGGCTTCGACGACGGCCTGAACCGCTTGAATGGCTCGATTCGAGCGCTCGGCACAGGTGTTCGTGCTCTCGGCTCCGGTCGCGGGGGGGCTCCCGGTCCCGGAGGAACTGCAGGCGCCGAGAAGCGCGGTTGTGATGAGGAGGGATGCGGAAAGGAGGGTGGAGACTCGCATGCCCACGAGAACGCAAACAGGGGCCCCAACCCTACACGTCACAAAGCTGCCCCTTGACCCCCTCCCCCACCCCCGCCTACCGTCCCGGGCCGTGACGCCCGGGCCGCGCTTCCTGCCGTTCCTCTTCCCGGCCCTCGCGTTCGTCGCCTCACCGCGCCTCGCCGCCGCCGACGAGACCCCTTCCCTCGCCGTCGAACCCGCCCCGGCCGGCGATCGCGCCTTCCTCGTCGAGCACGCCGACGTCCGCGGCCACCTCCTCCCCTCGGCGCGCCTCGTCCTCGATTACGCACGCCGCCCGCTGGTCCTCCGCAACGATCACGACGAGCTCGACCCCATCATTTCAGATCAAACCTACTTCCACGCCCTCGCGTCCCTCTCGCTCTTCTATCGGGCCACCGTCTCCCTCGACATCCCCTTCTCCATCACCCAGGCTGGGAGCACCCCGCCCTCGGGCGACGCCTTCCCCCGTGCCGGCGTCGGGGCATCATTTGGGGACATACGAATCGGCGCCCGCGTCCGCCTCGCAGGCGGCCTCGACGAAGCCGGACAGGGCGCCGCCCTCGGCCTCTCCGCGTCCCTCTGGCTCCCGACGGCCACCGACGGATACGCCGGCGACGGCGCCGTTCGCGGGCGCTTCGCCCTCGTCGCGGAGGCCACGGGCAAGCGGCTCCACGGCGCGTTTTCCGGCGGCCTGCGCACCCGCCCGGCCGTCGCATTGCCGGGCGTCTTGCCGACGCGTGTCGCCACCTCCCTCACGTTCGGCCTCGCGGGCGGGTTTTTCGTGGATGGCGCGCGCACGCTCACCCTCGGCGGCGAGCTCTCGGCCGAGCTGCCGTTCCTCGGCGGCGCGCGCCTCTTCGATCCCCGCGCGACCGTCGCACATGCGCTCGTCACGGGGCACTACCGCATCACCGGCGGACCGCTCGAAGTCGGGCTCGCCATGGGACCCGGCCTCGGGCATGGCGCGGGGAGCGCGGACGTGCGGGTGCTCGCGCTGTTCGGGTATGCGCCGGAGAAGGCCAAACCCCCGCCGGATCGGGACGAGGACGGCATTCCGGACAAGAGCGACGCTTGTCTCGATCTCGTCGGCGTGGAATCGGGGGATCCGCTGCTGCACGGCTGTCCCGAGCCTCCGCCCGATTACGACGGCGACGCCATTCCCGACGAGAACGACGCATGCCCACGCGCCGCGGGCGAGGCCACGTTCGTGCGCAAGACGCACGGCTGCCCGAAAGACACGGACGCGGACGGCGTGCCCGACAAGAAAGACACCTGCCCCACGGAGCCCGGTCCGAAGCCGCCCGAGGGCAATGGTTGTCCGAAGCCGAAGGAGCCGGAGCCTCCGCCCGTCGCGTCGCTCGCCGAGCAGGAAATCGTGATCTCGCAGCAGGTGCAATTCGAGACGGGCACGGCCGTGCTGCGTCCGGAGAGCGACGGCGTGCTCGGCGAGGTCGCGCGGGTGCTCACGGATCATCCGGAGGTCACGCGGGTCGAGGTGCAAGGCCACACGGACGACACGGGCACGCCCGACGTGAACCGCAAGCTCGGGCAAGACCGCGCCGAGAGCGTGGTCGAATGGCTCGTCCGGCGTGGCATCACTCGCGCGCGGCTCGTGCCAAAGGGATACGGCTCGGACAAGCCGATCGCGGACAATACGACGGAGGAGGGCCGCAGCAAGAACCGGCGCGTCGAGTTCCGGATCCTCGAAAAGAAGCCGGCGGCGAAGGACGAGGCCAAGCCCGCGAAGGGAGGCGCGAAATGAGCGGCGCGAAGGGGATGTTCGCGATCGCCGCGCTCGCTGTCGCCTCGGTCTCGGGCCCGGGCCGGGCCGAGGAGCCGGCCGAGGACCGGGCCACGATGGGCCCCGAGGTGCTGCACAACCCGACGCTGGAGCGAACGGCCGAGCAAGGCATTCTCCGCGCCGTTCCCATTTCGATCGAGCTCCCCCTCGACATCGCGCTCCGCGCCCGCCGCGTGCTCGTGCATTACCGGCTCTGGGGGGATCCGGACTGGACGGCGCTCGAGCTCAGGCGAAACGGCGCGAAATACGAGGGCGCGATCCCGTGCCTCGAGATCAGCACCGTCACCGGGGATCTCCGCTACTACATCCGCGTCCACGACGCCGAGGGCCGCGTGATCGCGACAGGCGCATCCCGCGCGCGGCCGTACCTCGTGACCATCAAGCACGACACGGTGCTGGGGCCCGGCCAGAGCAGCGGCGCGAAATGCCCCGATCCGGCCGATTGCCCCGCGGGCCTGCTCGGCTGCCCGAGCGAGCGCGTCGTGGAGATCGCCTGCCAGTCGGACGCCGATTGCGAGGGCGGCACGACGTGCAGCTGGCGCGGGTTCTGCGAGCGGGTCGATCGACGCAAGAACTGGGTCACCCTCGGCGTGCAGCAAGACGTGGCCGCCTTTGCCACGGCGGGCGCATGCAGCCTGTATTCGCAGGAAAACGAGGGGTACGCCTGTTTCCGCGCGGACGACGCGCAATACACGGGCACGCCGGTCCAGACGAACGCAAAGCTCTCCGGGGGCCTCGGGCCGACGCGGATCGTCCTCGGCTACGAGCGGCTGATCCATTACGACACGACGCTCGGCCTGCGGCTCGGCTGGGCCTTCTTCGGCGAGGGACCGACGCCACGCGACGGCACGGCGTTCGTGCCGTTCTCCGTCGCCGCCCGCGCGACGCACTGGTTCGGCGACGATCTCTTCGCCCGCTCGGGGTTCCGGCCGTATGCGTTCCTCACCGGCGGATACGCGATGGTCGACATGAAGGGAAGCACGGTCGTCCGGGAAAACCCGCTCGCTCCGCCGTACCAGGGCGGCAATGACCTGGAGCAAGAGGTCACGGTCTGGAAACGCGCAGGCGACGGCTTCGTCGGCGCCGGGACGGGCCTCGCATTCGCGTGGGAGAGCCGCCGGGCGGCCTTCCTGGAGATCGCGGCGCATGCCGTGTTCCCGTTCGGCGCGTTCGTGCTCGCGCCGAGCGCAGGGATTACACTCGGCTTCTGAAGGGAGGCTCGGATTGTTGCAAGTGTTGCTCCGGAACCTCTGTCTCGGGTGGGCGAGCGCCGCCCTCGTGGCCGGTTGCGCGTCGGACGCATTGACCCCGCCCGAGGCCCACATCGACACGCCCGGCGCCTTCGTGGCCGTGGAGGGGTACTATGAACCGGGAGAGCTCACGCTCGTCCGCATCCTCGATCGCCTGCAATTCGAGGATGCGCGGCTCCTGTTCATGACGGTCCACGACGTCCGACCCGAGACCTACGAGGAGGCGCGCGAGCTCGCCAAGGACCACGATCTCCCGATCCGCGAGCTCATCCGCATCGAGCCGGACACGGTGGTCACGCAATCGCCCCATCGTATCGTCTGGTTCCGGACGCTCACAGCCAAAGAGCAGGAGCGCGTGCCGTGAAATCGCAACACCTCACCCTCGTCGCACTCATCGCCGCCGGCCTCGGCGCCCTCGCCACGCCGCTCGCCTGCATCCGGCACGCCGACATCCGTGACGAACCGGATAGCTCGATCCTCGACCGTCCCCCCGACTTCGACGCCGGCGGCATCCCCGAGCTCGACAGCGGCCTCGGCAGCGACGCCTACCCCCTCTGCGCGGATCGCCCCACGGGCAAATGCGTCGGCTCGAACGATTTTCCGTGCGCCTTCGAGGACTGGGTCCCCGCGATGGCGAAGGCATGCCAGGAGGCCTCAGGCTGCAAGACGAACGGTTGGCTCGAGGTGCAGATGGGCCCCGACGGATGCGTCGAGGCGCTCGGAATGGAGGAGCCGAACGACGAGGTGGTCGCTTGTCTCGTCGCGGAGATGGGCGCGGTGAAGTGCCCGTGCGGCGAGGGAATCACGAAGTATTATTTCGGAGCAGGGAACGTCGGGCCGTGCGGCTCGAATTGAGCCTCACTTCCCCCGGAGGCGCCGCGCTGGGGCGTTGCCCCAGACCCCACCGGGGCTATCCGCCCCTGGACCTGGACCAGCGCAAGCGCTGGACCCGGGGTCGATGAACTGCGCGATGCGCAGTTCATCGAACAGGCTGAGTCAAGACCAAGAACGACCCTGCCAAAGCAAGACAGCCGCGCTGCCATTTCGACCGGCAACGCCGTGCCTGTGGGAAGAACTGCGCATCGCGCAGTTCTTCCCCAAATGGTCCAGGGCTTGCCCTGGTTCGGGTCGAGGGGCGAACAGCCCCCGCGGGGCCCGGGGCGGCGCCCCGGCGCGGCGGCCCCAGGCCTACCCCTTCACTTCGGAATGGCGCTGTTGCCGGGCTCCAGGTTGTTCATGATGGCCCCGACGTCGCACGCCTGTAGGTACGTCGAGAGGACCTCCGCGCGCCGCGGCAAAAACACGTCCGTGAGCGCCTCCGAGAGCGTGCCGTTTTCGTCGATGTGCACCTCGCCGAGCGTGGACGGGAACGTGAGCCCGCAGCCGAGCGACCTTTCCGGGCCGAGGAAACGCTGCGGCGCGTGGCAACCGGCGCACGTGAGCGAGGTCGCGCGGTGCAGGACCGCCTCGGGCGTGAGCGGATCACCCGGGGGGCAATCCTTGCCCAGGCCGTGGTACGCGATTGCATCCTGGATCTCGGTCGCGAAATCGGAGCCTGCGACGCCGATCGCGCGCGACGCGTAATCGACGGAGGCCTCTCCGGAGACGACGCTCTCGCCCATGTTGAAATGCTTGCCGGTCTGCATGCGGACCCTGGGGAGCTCCTTCTGCGCGAGCTCCCAGAGGCTCAGATCGACGAACTCGCTCCGGAAGCTCACGGCGGTCTCCGACTCGTTCGCCCGATCGAAGAGCTCCGGCAGGGGGTTGTTCTTGACGGTGACGGGCTGGAACGTGAGCTTGAACGCCGTCGACCCGTCCGGCAGGCGCTTCAGGTGATACTCGCGCATCTCCCAGGGCACCTGCATCTGCTGGCTCACGCGCACCTGACCGTGCGAGGAGCCGTAAGCATCGTTCTCGTTGGAGATGGCGCCATAATTGTTGGGGTGAACGACGGGCAGGAAGCCCTGCACGCCCGTGAAGAAGAGCTCTTCGAGTTTGTCGGCGACCGTCTCGACGTCCGTCTCGGTCGCGAGGCTCCCCCACGCCTCGGCCACGGGACGACAGGCCGTGATGACGTCGAAGCCCGACGGGTTCGGCAGCGCCGCCTCGAAGATCAAAAAGACACGGTTCGCCGGGTCCGTGCGGCCTGAGGTCTTCGCGTAGACGATGCGGTGCTCGCCGCAGTTCGATCCGGACGTGGGCGTGAGGTCGAAGCGGTTGATGATCGCCACGGGCTCGAAGGAGTCGGGGTGGCCCGCCTCGAAGAGGCCCGGACTCGACGCGAGCGCCCCCTCGGCGCGCGGGCAGAAGAGGGCCGCGCCGTTCTTGAACGCGGCGTTGTCCGGATCGTCGCAATGCGGGTTGTCCGAAAAAACCCCCTCGGCCGCGGGGTTCTGCGCGTCGAAGAGGCGCTTCACGAGGTCCTCGGGCGTGGTCTGTACGACCGCGAGCGTGATGATCTGATTCAGGACGCGGTCGAGGCTGAAGCGCGCGAGCACGGCCGGATCCCGCACCATGAGCGCGCGGCTGTCCGCGGCGATGGAGATGTCCGCATTGCAAACGGGGACGTCGGGGTAGTCGACCGGGGGCTCGTCCGGAGGATCGGGGATGGGCAAGTCGGGTTGCTCGCCCGAGCTGCTCGGCACGATCCCTCCTCCCTCGCTCTGCCCCCCGCAGCCTACGAGGAAGCCGAGGACCGCTGCCACCGCCAATGGCCGAACACCTAAGCGCGAAAGCTTGAAAGCCATGAGTCCCTCCACCCTGGAAAGTAACGAGGAATCTTTCGAGGGTATCGGGCCCCACGTCGGGGTCAAGAGGGAGCGAGCGTCAGGACTCGGCCGACGAGGCTGCGGTCGAGCTCTCGTTCGGCTGGGACGAAGCGTCGGCGACGCGACCGCCGAGGGAGATGAGCATCTCGGCGACGGCGGCATGCGTGCGGTCGCGCAGGTCGACGACGCGCGCCGACTCCTTGCCCGTGGTGATGGGGTGGATCGGCTTGCCCACGCGCACGCGCACGAGGCGCATGGAGCCGTCGCCCGTGTCGATGGCGCCCTTCTGCATGAGGTTGCCCGCACCCTCCAGCGCGACGGGCACGACGGGGACGCCGGCGCGCACGGCAGCGTAAAAGCCGCCCATCTTGAAGTCCTTGAGGATGCCGTCCTCGCTGCGCGTGCCCTCGGGGAAGATGAGCAGGGGTTTTCCGCGCCCGAGGACCTCCTGGAAGCGCTTGATGACCTCGGCGGCGACACGCGGCCCGCCTCCACGCTCGACCGGGACGTGCCCCGCGAGCTTGAGGTGCCAGCCGAGGAAAGGAATGTTCATGAGCTCGCGCTTCGCGGCCCACTTGTAGTCCCCCGGCAGAACCGCGCCGAGCACGAGGATGTCGAGCAGGCTCTGGTGATTCGAGGCATAGACGTACGCGCCGTCGGTGGGCACGTTCTCGAGCCCCGTGGCGTCGACGTCGATGTGCAGCCCCCGCGCGCTCGCCTTGCACCAGCGCTTCATTGCCCAGGTGCTGGCGCGGTGATCGTTCGTGACCGGGCCGAGCGTGAGCGAGATCGTCCCATACCCGACGGTGCGAGCGGTGAAAGGAATCCACTGACGCGCGGCGCGAATGGCTTCTCGGAGCTGCATGGATCAGGCTTCCTAACACCACACAGGAAGCAATTCCAGGCCTGCAAACTGCGCAAAATGATACGCGGTATGGCAGCTCAGAGTGGGTCCATGATGAGGCCATAACCCACGACCTCTGGCTTGCCCGCTCGCTCGAACTTCACGGTGAAGATACCGGGCTCGCTCTCGCTCTGCACGACGGCGCGGCGCATCGTGCCCGCCCACTCGGCCCATACAACGGCGCCGGGCTTGCCTTTCCATTTGATCGGGATCGGCTGCAAATCGGCCTCGTCGGCGATGAGCGCCGCGCCGCCGAATCCCAGGCAGAACCAGCGCTTCACCCCGCCCGCCTCGAACGGCGAAACGAGCAGCACGTGCCGGTACTCGCCCTCCTGCCGGTGCGCCGCATAGTTGCCGGGCTGGAGCCCGTCGACCTGCTTGACCCAGCGCACCCCCTTCAAAAGCCCCTCGGGCGCGCGCGCCTCCATGTCCGTGTAGCGGACCGCGATCCGATCCTTCACGTACCGCCGCACGATGGCGTGCTTCATCACGCCGTTCCACTCGGTCAGCACGACGTCGTTGAGCCTCGGCTTCACGTTGTCCGGCACCGGGATCACGTAGCCCGGGTGGACCTTGTACGACGGGCCGCCGGACTGGCCCTCGATGACGAGGTCGTCGCCGTCGAAGCCGACCGCCGTGGCCGCGTAGAGCACGAGCGTCGAGCCGATGCGCGCGTTCGCCAGCATGGGCTCGGAGAAGGTGAAGACGCGGCGCCCCGGGTCGAGCTTGATCTTGCGCGGCGGCAGGCCGAGCGGGTTCGGCTGCGGCGACTTGGGCTGCGGGGGCTGCGTGGGGCTCGGCGCGATGAACGAGCCGAGCGGCGGCGGATCAGGCGATCCGTTCGCGGAAGGCGCGGCCTCGGTGGTCGTGGACGACCCGCTGCTGCACGCGGCGAGCAGGGCCGCGGCGAGCAGGCCGCGGGCCAGGGGTCGTTCGAGGCCGAACATCAGCCGCGATCTTTGCCGTGTCGCGGCCGGTCTGGCGAGCAAAAAGCGACCGGGGAGGCGCGTGAAACGGTCGATTGGAGGACAAACGATTCCTGGCGCGCGCCTCAGTGAAAGTCGCGTGATCGCGTGGGAACGCCGCGTTTGCCGGGCGCATCGAGGCGATCGAGGGCCTCGGCGAGGAGGTGAACGACCTCCCCCTGCCGCTCGACCCGGCCTCGCACGGCCATGATCTTCGCGTACCGCGCGGCCGCGTAACTCGCCTCGAACAGGTCCTTGCGCACGATGACGTTGATCACGCCGGTCTCGTCTTCGAGCGTGACGAACGTGACGCCGCTCGCCGTGGCCGGGCGCTGTCGGCCCACCACGAGGCCCGCGACACGCACGGACTCGCCGGTGCGCCGCTCCTTGATCGAGGCCGCCGTCACCGTGCCCTCCTGTTCGAGCCGCGGACGCAAGTGCCGCAAGGGGTGGTCGTGCAGGGACAAACCCACCCGCCCGTAGTCGAGCACGAGCTGCTCGGCGGGGCGCATCTTCGGCAGGCCCACGTCCTTCTCTTCTTCGAGCGGCACCTTCGCGAAGAGCCCGTCCGGCAGCCGCGGCGCGCGGGCCCGCCAGAGCGCCTCGCGCCGGCTCGGGACGAGCGCTTCGAGCGCGCCCGCCTCCGCGAGGGCCTCGACCTCGTTCTTCTGCAGGCCCGCGCGCCGCACGAGATCCGCGACGCCCGTGAACGGCGCCTCCGCGCGCGCCCGGAGCACGCCTTCGGCCCCGCTCCAGCCGAACCCTTTTACGAGACGCATCCCGAGCCGGATCACGCCGGCGTCTTCGAGGAAGTGATCCCAGCCGCTCGACACGACACACACGGGCCGCACGATGACGCCGTGCCGCTGCGCGTCCTGGACGAGGGAGGACGGGCTGTAAAACCCCATCGGCTGGGAGTTCAGGATCGCGCAGGTGAACGCGGCCTGGTGGTGCACCTTGATCCACGCGGAGGCGTAGACGAGCAGGGCAAAACTCGCCGCGTGGGACTCGGGAAAACCGTACTCGCCGAAGCCGTGGATCTGCTGGTAGAGCTGCTCGGCGAAGCGCGCGGAAATGCCCTTTTCGGAGAAGCCGCGCAGGAGCCGCTCGCGGTGCCGCGCGAGGCGGCCGTGCTTCTTCCACGCGGCCATGTCGCGCCTCAGCTGATCGGCCTCGCCGGGCGTGTAGCCCGCGCCGACCATCGCGATCTGCATGACCTGCTCCTGGAAGAGCGGGACGCCGAGCGTGCGCGAGAGGATCTCGTCGAGGCAAGGGTGCGGCGAGATCGGCGCCTCCTGCCCGGTGCGGCGGCGCAGGTACGGGTGCACCATGCCGCCCTGGATCGGGCCCGGACGCACGAGCGCGACCTCGATCACGAGGTCGTAAAACACCTTCGGCTTGAGGCGCGGCAGCATCGACATCTGCGCGCGGCTCTCGATCTGGAAGACGCCCACGGTGTCGGCGCGCTGGATCGCCTGGTAGACGGCCGGATCCTCGGCCGGGATGCGGGCGAGCGCGTCGATCGGGTCGAAGGGTTCGTCCGGGCGCGCGCGCTCGTGGATCATCGCGAGCGTCTTGCGGATCGCGGTGAGCATGCCGAGGGCGAGGATGTCGACCTTGAAGAAGCCGAGCTCGTCGAGGTCGTCCTTGTCCCAGGGGATGACGGATCGGCCGGGCATACGCGCGGGTTCGATCGGGGCGACGTGGTGGAGCGGCGCGGCCGAGAGCACGAAGCCGCCCACGTGGATCGACAGGTGCCGCGGCATGCCTTCAAGCGCGTTCGCCAGGAAAATCACCTGCCGGAGGCGCGCGTCGTTCGGATCGAAGCCGAGCTCGGCGAGCTTCTTCTCGCTCGTGTCGGCCTCGTGGTAGAGCGCGAGCCCGCTCAGCCGATCGAGCTGATCCGTGGTCAAACCGAAGACCTTGCCGACCTCGCGGAGCGAGCTCTTGCCGCGGTAGCAGATGACCTCGGAGACCATGGCGGAGCGGTCGCGGCCGTACATCTCGTAGATGGCCTGGATGACCTCCTCGCGGCGCTCGTGCTCGAAGTCGACGTCGATGTCCGGAGGCTCGCGCCGCTCGGGCGAGAGGAAACGCTCGAAAAGCAGGCTCGATCGCGCCGGATCGACGGCCGTAACGCCGAGGACGAAGCAGACCGCGCTGTTCGCCGCGCTGCCGCGGCCCTGGCAGAGGATGCGCTTTTCCCGGGCGATCGCGACGATCTGGTGGACGCTCAGGAAGTACGCGGCGACGTCGAGCAGCTTGATGAGATCGAGCTCCTTCTCGATCTGCGCCGCGACCCTCGGCGGCGTGCCCTCGGGGTAGCGGCCCTTGCAACCCGCGTAGGTGAGGCGGCGGAGCGCGTCGTCCGGGGTTTCGCCGGGCAAACAGAGGCCCTCGCTCGGGAAGTGGTAGCGGATCTCGGCGAGCGAGAAGCGGCAGCTCTCGGCGACCTCGACGGTGCGCGCGACCCAGGCGGGTTCGTCGCGGAACAGGTTCAGCATCGAGGCGGCGCCGCGCAGGGTGGCCTCGGCGTTCGGGGCGAGCAGGGCGCCAGCCTGATCGAGCGTGGTCTTGTGACGGATGCAGGTGAGGACGTCGGCGAGGGGCTTGCGGCCGCCGTGGTGGAAGAGCGGGCGCGCGGTGGCGAGGACGGCGAGGTCGTAGCGGGCGGAGGCCTTCGTGGCGGCTTCGAGGCGGGCCGCATCGCCGCGGTCGAGGTGCCGCCAGGCGGCGAGGAAAGCGCGCTCGGCGAAGGCGTCGCGGAGCGGCCCGAGGAGCGCGTCGGTCGCGAGCGCGGGGGTCGCGAGCGGGACGAGGGCGAAGAGGCCGCGGTGCGCCTGTGCGACCTCCTCGACCGTGATGCCCGCCGTGCCCTTCTCGTGGGTCGCGTGGGCGAGGGTGAGCAGGCGGCAGAGGTTCGAATAGCCCTCGTGATCCTGGGCCAGGAGGACGACGCTGCCGCACCGGACGCCGTCCCTCTCCACGGTCAGCTCGGACCCGACGATGTACGGCTGTTCGAGCTTCTTCGCCTCCGCGTGCGCCCGCGCCGAACCGTAGAGGCCGTCCCGATCCGCAATGGCAATCGCGGACAAACCGAGCTCGTGCGCCCGCCGCACCATCTCCTCGGGCTGCGAGGCGCCTTCGAGGAACGAGAACGCCGAGCGCGCGCAGAGCTCGGCGAACGCGGGTTTTTCCGCGGGCCCTTCGGGCGGAGGCTCGGGCGAGCCACCGGAGACGACGGAGAGGGCCGGCCTTCGTCGGTTCATTCGCACCAGCCCTGGAGGTACCCTTCCCCGGTCGTCCGGTCCACGAAGACCCACGCGAGGCCGGCCGCCCGCGACGCCCCCTCGGCCTTCGGCCCCGCCGGGCCCTTCCCGCTCGTGGCGCCCGGGACGAGCCAGGCGACCCCGTAATCTCGCGAGGCCGCCGAGCTCGTCCACCACTCGACCCCGTCGAGCCGCATCACGAACCGCAAGGACTCGATGGCGTAGAGGCGGTTGTCCACGGCGACGACCGCGCCCTTCGTGATGCGGCCGATCGGGACAGGGGTCGGGAAGAGCCGCGTGGGGAGCGGTACGTCGCGATCCTCGGCGGCTTCGAGGTCGCCCGCCTGGGCGGGGGCGCGCTTCTGGTCGAGATCCCGGACGGGGACGAGCTTCGAGCGCGCCTCGGGCTTGTGGGCATGCGTCGCTTCGAGCACGCCCACGCGATCCTGGCCGATCTCGGCGGAGAGCTCGGCGAGCAGGGCCGGCAGGGCGTCCGGACGAACGGCCTTGTCGCGCGAGAGATCGATCTGGATGCGCCGCGCCTCGACGATCTGCGAGACCTCGAGGTGAACGCCGACGGCCGGCGCGAAGAGCTCGGCGCGTTCGAGCTTGGCCCGGAGCGCGCGGTGGAGGTCGTTCGCGTCGGAGAGCGGCGAGGGCAGCTCGATCGAGAGC
This sequence comes from Polyangium jinanense, assembly GCF_028435265.1. Lineage (GTDB taxonomy): Bacteria > Myxococcota_A > Polyangia > Polyangiales > Polyangiaceae > Polyangium > Polyangium jinanense. The sequence continues at coordinate 17,607 of NZ_JAGTJK010000083.1, forward strand.
GAGAGGACCGGCTCCTTGCCTGGATCCCGCAGGTTCGCGATGGATCGATCGAGCGGGATCGTGATCACGAGCGAGAGGCAAGCCTCGCCGCGGGCGCCGAGACGGGCCGCGAAGCGCGAGGTCATGCCGCGGAGGACGAAGAGGATCGGCTCGACGCTTCCGATCGGGTCGTCGAAACTCGTCTCCTCGACGATCGTGCGCGGGGGCGCGTACGGGACGAGCGGGAGATCGTCGCGGCCGGAGGCGAGATCGAGCACCTCGGCGGCGCGCAGGCCGAGCCTCGGCGTGAGCTCGCCGCGCGGGAGTTTCGTCAGGGCCTCGACCGTGAAGATGCCGAGCCGGCCGAAAAAGGCCGCCGTGTCGGCATCGAGCGGCAACGCCGTGAGCGGCAGCGGGCCGAGGACACGCGCGCCGGGCTTGGCGACGACCGTCGGGTGCGGGACTTTTCGCACCACGAGGGCCGATCCGCTGGCGAGAACCGGGCTCGCGGCGAACCGGGCGAGGGCGCGGGCGATGCGCGGTCCGTCGGCGATCGCGGCAAAGACCTTATGACCGAGCGCGTGGATGCGCTCGCAGAGCTCGTCGAGCAGGGCTTCCTCGCCGCCCACGAGGTGCGCCGCGCCCGTGACGTCGAGGAAGACCGTGTCGAACGGCGCGTCGCCTGCCGGGCCGCGGCGTTTGTCCTCGTCGGGGTGCTCGGGGGCGAGGCGGATCGCGGCCGTCGTTCCGAGGTCCAGACAAATCTCCGCCACGCGACCGAGCGCCGCGTCGACCTCCGTGAACGAGACGTTCTGGATCGTGAGCTCGGCGAGCGTCGCTTGCGCCTCGGCCACGCGCTGGCCGGGGCGGATCCCGTACCGAAAGGCGACCTCGTCGACGAGGTCGAGCGTGGCCGTGGCCCGGTCCTCGGCCTCCCCTCCCCCGTCCGGTTTGCCCCGGGAAAACAGCACGGCGAGCGGGGCGTCCGCGTGGCTCTCCTCGGGGGTTTGGGGCGAAGGGCGCCGAAGGCGATCCGAAGCCCCAAGCGTTGGAACGGCGCGTTGCCGCACGAGCTCGCAGCCGAGCTGGGGCAAGACCACCGCCACGATTCGCCGGCCCATCACCCGATCCTCATGCGCCCATCATGCGCTCTTTCCAAGCTCGATCGACTGCGCTCCCGTCACGCGACCGCGCCTGTCCTTGGCGACCCGCAGGCCGAGCCGATCCTCGCCGAGCCGCTCGAGCTCGATGCGCATCGCGGCCGGCAGCGGCATCGCGCGGGAGGCGGCCGCGTCCGTGAGCAAGAGGACGGTCGTGTCGCTGCCCTCGACAGCGAGGGCGAGGCGGCGGACGATCGTGACCCACCGGTCGAGCCGGGCCTCGCCGCGGCAACCGGGCACGCCGGCCGTGTCGACCACGACCACGGAGAAGGCGTGGCAGCCGGCGACGCGGACGGCGACGCGGGCGAGGTCGTCGAGGTTCGGCCGGACGACGAGCAGCCGGTCGGGATCAACGCCGGCGCGGCCGAGGGCGGGCGCGAAGAGAGATTGTGTGGGGTCGAGCCAGGCGCACCAGGCGCCGCGCGTGTCGCTCTCGCCGCGGAGGCGGGCCTCGGCTTGTGCGGAGGCGCAGAGGGACAAGGCGAGCGTCGTCGAGCGGGCGAGGCCCTGGGGCGCCGTGAGCTCGACGATGGCACCTCGCGGCAGGCCTCCCTCGGGCAAGGACGCGTCGACGGTGCGGAGGCCGAGGGGCAGGGCCTTGGCGCGACCGGAAAGGCCTTCGATCGCGGGGCGGACGAGGGCGCTCTGGAAGAGCTCCTTGTGGCGGGCGTCGGCGTCCGGGGCGAGGACCGTGGCAGCGGCGCGGTGCATACTGAACACCCTACCAGGTACCTGAACGCGGGCCAAGAAAGATGACACGAACCGGGCGCCCGTGACGGACATAGGCTGTCCGATCACGGGTGAACTTGTCCGGTGAAGACCGAAACCGGCAGGCGGAGCCCTGGTTCGTGTCCTGGACGACGGATCAGCCGAGGACCACTGAACAGACCGGACGAGGGAGGTCGAGGGGAGGTCAGCGGCGCGCCCGCGCCCCGCGCCCCGCGTTTGCTTCCGCTTCCGCCTCCGCCTCCGCTTCCGCTTCCGCGCCCGCTTCGGCCTCCGCTTCCGCGCTCGCTTCCGCGATCCGCTTCCGCTTCCGCTTCCGCGGCGCGGCCGCTTCCTCCACGGCCCGCGCGCCCGGCGACGCCGCGTGCGCCACGCCCGAGAGGCGCGACAGGAGCTCGCGGTGCTTCCTCGACCGCCGCCGCACGAGCCAGGGGAACAAAAGCCGCGGGATGAGGAACGCGAACATCAAGACGGCGACCCCGGCCAGCGCCGCGGCGAATCCATCTTTCGTGGTGGTCGCAATGGCCACCGCGGTGGGCAATCCTCCGCCGAGCCCGAAGCCGAGCCCGATGCCCAGGAACAAGGCCGCGGCGAAATTCGTGTATCGCTCCTCCACGCGGACGAGCGTCTTCCCATTGCGCGACCGCACCGTGACCGTCAATTGCCTCGGCTGCGATTGCGGGTTCACCGTGGGCGTCCAGGTCAGGGTTTTTCCCACGATCTGCACCTGCCCCGCGTCGCCCGTCACGCTGCGAATCACGTCGACGAGATCCTCGTGCGAATCCGACGTGATTTCGCCGTCGAGTTCCTCCTCGAACAGCGTCCGCAGCGGCGCGCCGAGCCACCCGCCTTGGGCCTTCGGCTCCTCGGGCGGCGCATGCTCGGCCGCCGCGCCTCGAATGGCCGTGCGCGGAATGCCGAGCTCGCCCGCGTGGCGCACGAGCTCGGCCTCGGTCATCGAGGTCTCGACGGCCTGCGTCTCGGCGTCGCGCTCGGCAAGCTCCAAGGCCCGGCGCAGGATGCGGCGCACCTCGGCGGGAGAGAGCTGTCGTTCACGGAAGGGATCGGCCATGGCGCGGAAGGATACACCGTCATCCCGGCGGTTCATGGGTGAACGCCGGCCCACGCTCTCGTGTAGGACTTTGGTCCCATAGCGCCCAGGGCCGGACGCGCTCTAGAAGGGGAGACACGCGAGCGTCGTGGAGCCTTCCGAGGCTATCCGCGGCGACGTAGACCCGGGGCGGGTCGCCTTTGCAGTGCGGGGCGACACGCCTCTCATCCCACGAGCCATGAGGAGATTATGTCGTTACAAGGTTTGATACCCCCGATCGGACTAGAGATCCCCATGACCATGTATGCGGTCAGCGTCCCCTTGCAGGTGAATGTCCTCGGCATCGTTACCCTGGACTTCAAGGGCGGGATCAGGGTCCGGGTCGAGGAGAACCTCAGTGCCGGATTGGGCGGCGTCAAGTTGAAGATCATCGGCCACGAGGTGTCGGCGGACTCCCCCGTGCTCGGGAGGGTCACCCTCTCCCAGGCCGACATCGACACGACCCCGTTGAGCCTGCTCGAGCTCGTCAGCGCTTTGCCGCCCAAGTTCCGCAACACGATCTTCCACGACTTCACGTTCACCATCGAGAAGCCGCCGGGTGGTGGCCCCCCCCTCGTGTTGAGGAACACGAAGACAGCCGCGCTGGTCAACGACAACCTGACGACTTTCCCTCCGCAGGGCTCGGTCTACCATCTCCAGCAACCGATCGATCTCGCGCCGGTCGGCGCTCCGACCCAGGTCATCGCCACGATCCAGGCGATGGCGTTCACGGTGTCGTACAACCCGTGATGCCCGCCTGATCCCCCTGGGAGAGGGTGCTGCGGCTCCGCTGCGGCAGCACCCTCTCAGGGCCCTTCGCCTTCCACCTCGGCGCCTTCGCCCGTATCGACGTCTTCGCCCCTGGCCGCGTCGGGCTTCCGGAAGAAGGACTCGACCCACGACTTCGGCAATTTCTTCGCCGTCGCGATCTTGAGCAGCTCCGCGTAGGTCGTCGTCCGCAGGGCGTTGATGCCCTCCTTCCATTCGTCGGTCTCGTTCGAGACGAGTTGCCGATTCCCTTTGGCCTTGGTGCGCACCTCGAGCGCTTCGAGCGCGGCTTTGCTGACCGTGTCGATCGGCGTCGCGAAGGGGGAAAGCTCGTGATTCGGGCCGAGCTTTTTGGCCTCGGGCAGCAGCACTTCGCGCGTCTTCTCGCATTGGTCGCGCAGCCCCTTGCGCACGAATTGCCCCGGGGCCGCGCCGCCGAAGAACTTCGCGAGGAGCTCCGGCACGAATGCGCGCACGGCGGCGGCGAAGCGCTTCGTGAGCGAATCGAGCCGCTCGTTGCGGACCGCGACCACCGCCTCGGCCCGGGTCACCCCCCGGCGCGCCGCGCGCTCCTGCGCGAAGAGGCTCTCCCACTCGCCGATGGCCTCGGCGAAGGGCGGGGCGAGCACGGCGGCGTCCTCGTCGGCGGCGAGTCCCGACTCGGTGAATTCGAGCTCGTCGAGGAAATAAAGCAGACCATAGGTGATCGGAATCTGACGCATGGCGAGTGTGCTACCGGACCAGGCCCCGCCACGTCAAGCGAAAGGAGCCGACGCGCCTCGCCTACCCCCGTGCGCTTCGTGGAGGGACCCGAAACACGCGTCGCTTGGCGCCGTGCACGTCGAGCGGGCGAAGAGGAGACGCGTGATCTGCCGGCGAACAGGCCGTGACCTCGGGAGGATCACGTCTCGTCTTGGCGAGCGCGGGCCGCGCGCGGGCGAGGATCAGGGACGTTGTTCCTGGGTGATTTTCGTGGAGCAGGAGAGAGACGGGTTCGTCTGGCTCGGCGAAGCCGGAGAGTGGAGGAGGATCGCGTCTGGGCGACGGATCCGCCGTCCACGCGCTCGGGTCGCGCCGCTCTTGCGGGGCGGTTAGACTGCCAAACATGGGGGCGATGGCGATGAAGTTCACGGCGTCCTTGGGGCTCGCCCTCGGCTTGGGATGCGTGTTCACGCCGCTCGGCTGCGCGAGCGGCCCGCAAGGGACGAGGATGGGGCCGAGCCATCGCTCTTCGGACGGTCCAAGCGTCCCGGCGTCCACGGTCGCCCGGCTCACGGAGTGCGCCGAGCAGGGCGCGGGGCGCCTGACGGATACGCACTACGCCATCATGTTCGACGTCGCCGTGAAGGAGGACGGCGAGATCCACGAAGCCAAGATCCGGGAGTCGCTGATCGGCGATCGGGAGATCGAGTCGTGCATGACGCAAGCGCTCCTGGCCATGTCGTTGCCTGGGGTCGTCACCCCGCTGCGCCCCTCGGCGACCGTCTCCCGCGGCACGATGTCCCCGGACGCCCGCGTCCCGATGGGCAACGTCCTGGTCCTTCCCGTCGCCGTGAACCTGGTGCCGATCGTGCTCGTCGCTGCCGGGGTGACGATCGTCGTGGCCGTCACCGTACACGCCATCAGCGGGCTGGCAACGAGGGACGACGCGACCGACGAGGAGGCGGAGAAGGAGCGGTGCAAGAAGGTGCTCGAGAAGTGCATCGAGAAATGTACAAGGGAAGCCATCCCATCGGGCTCGCCGAGCGGGGACCCATTTTTCAAGTGTCGTAGACAATGCCTGCAAGCGGAGAATTGTTGGGGAGTAAAGCTGTATTGAGGAGGGAGACTGACACCGAATGGAAAAAAGCATCGCAAACGAGATTCTAACGGCGCTCCACGAGTCCTCTTACGTCGTCGACAAGACCCTCGGCGAGCTGAAGGGTGCGTGCCCAGAGGAGCCCTTCCACGCTTGCGCCTTGCTCTTGGGGACTGTGATGTCCGACATGTTCGACACCGTGATGGCACCCATTTATGACGCGCATCCAGACCTCGCCCCGGACTGGTACCGCGAGGGGTCGCCACTGGGAAGGCCGCAGGGCAAGAACTTGAAGTTACCGCCGGAGGCTCGACAAGCGCTGCTCACCGCATTCGAGACCGCGTATGAGAAGGTTCAATCAGCCGCCGGCCGCTTGTCGAAGCTTTCGGATCCCCTGGAAGTCGCCATGTACAGTCAGGGGTTTCATCAAATCTCGGTCGCCTTGTGCCGCGCAAGGGTGACGTTGCTCATGGCAGAGCCGGAATAAATCATGATGGACCGCGAGAGTGACCGGGGAACGGCATGACGTCGAAGAGAACTGCACCGACGCCCTTCGCAGGCCAGATGTACCTCCGGAGCGTGTACGCCGTCGCCGAGCGTATCCCCGACGAGCCACGTTTCCCGTACAATTTGCCGTTCGTCCGCGGCCTCGACCTCGGGCTCGATCAGCCGGTCACCTTCTTCGTGGGCGAGAACGGCTCCGGGAAATCGACGCTGCTCGAAGCGATCGCGGACCTCTGCGGCCTGCACGTGGGCGGCGGAGCGAACACCGACGTGCTCGCCAGCTATCACGAGAGCGGCTCCGAGCTCGCCCGCGTGCTGCGCCCGCGCTTCCGTCATCGCCCCAGGGACGGCTTCTTCTTCCGCGCCGAGACGCTCGTGAACTTCGCGACGCTCCTCGAGGAACGAAAACGCGATCCGGATTTTCTCGGCGATCCCTACATGCACTACGGCGGCAAATCGCTGCACCTCCGGTCCCACGGCGAGGCGTTCCTCACCGTGTTCCAAGAGCGCGTGCACGAGGGGCTCTTCCTCATCGACGAGCCGGAGGCGGCGCTGTCACCGCAACGCCAGCTCACGCTGCTCTATCTGCTCCGTGATCGCGTCGAGCGCGGCCGGGCGCAGTTCATCATCGCCACGCACTCACCAATCCTGCTCACGTTCCCAGGCGCCGTCATCATCGACTTCGACGACCCCGCATTGCCTCACGTCGCACTGCAGGAGACGAGGCATTACCAGATCACGCGAGGGATCCTGGAGCGCCCCGAGCGGTACTGGAAGCCGGACGGGTGAAGCCGTTCATGGCCTGAGCATTGGTCTCGTCTGGGAGGCGCTTCGCTGGGGCTTTGCCCCAGGCCCCACCGGGGCTATCCGCCCCTGGACCCGGACCAGCGCAAGCGCTGGACCCGGGGTCGATGAACTGCGCGATGCGCAGTTCATCGAACAGGCCAGGTCAAGACCAGCGACGACCCCGCCCATCAAGACCGCGGCGCTGACGATTCAACAGGCAACTTGCCCGTCGCCAGCGTGAAACGCACCTTCATGGTCTTGCCACCGGCCTGTTGGAAGAACTGCGCGATGCGCAGTTCTTCCACGAACGGTCCAGGGCTTGCCCTGGTTCGGGTCGAGGGGCGAACAGCCCCCGCGGGGCCCGGGGCAGCGCCCCGGCGCGGCGGGCCCAAGAAGAGACCAATGCTCAGGCTCATGGCAGAGGTGGAATCGCCCATGCAGGCGAGTGGAAGAGGATCACGCCCGAGGCGACGATCCGCCCTCGTCTCTCGCACGTCATGGCACGGGGCAATACTGGTTCCAGACCCGGACGAGACCGAATCGCGCCTCCGTCAGCAGGCTCCCGCGGGCCTTGCAGAAACCCTGGGCCCATAGGCGACACAGCATAGGGGCCTGCCAAAACCGGTCGGACCTATGCCCATTGCAACAACGCGCGCGGCACATCTGCCCCTGCGCCACGAGCGCCGATGTCCCCTCGCCCGTCGCCTCCTCTGGATAGGTGAGCTCGTCCGCGCTCGCGGAGGAGGCCACGAGGGCCACGAGGCCCATTCCCACCAGAACCCTGCGCATGAACGCCTGGCGCTTCATGCCCGGACGTATCGCAACGTCCGTACCGCTCCTGGGTGCGCCCGGCCGCCACGAACTTGCCCCCTCGCCCGCGGCCACGTTAGGAGCCGCCTCGCCCGGAAGAACCCACCGAGGAGAGATCGATGAAGACGAAAGGCAAGAAGGCAGCGCAAAAGAAGAGCGAAGCAGGCAAGAAGGGCGCGAAAACCGCCGCAGCCGCCGCCATCGCGGAGTCGATCGCGCCGCCGCCCGTCGCCGTCGCGCCCACGCCCGCAGCAGAGCCGGCCGCGACCGACGAGGATTCCAAAGCGCCCGCCGCCTCCGAGCGCAGGCCCATCTCGATCGAAGAACGCCGCCGGATGATCGCGCTCGCCGCGTATCGCCGGGCCGAGACGCTCGGATTCGGGAAGACCAATCCCGTCGAGGACTGGCTCGTCGCCGAGCGCGAGATCGACGCCATGCTCACCTTCGGAGTCCACATCTGAGCGAGGAGGCAACGCCTCCCCCGGCGCCACCCGCCGCAGCCGATCCGGGCCGGCTGCGCGAGGTGGCGCTCTTGTTTTTACGCCTCGGATTCACCTCGTTCGGCGGCCCCGCCGCGCACGTCGCGCTCATGGAGGCCGAGGTCGTCGTCCGCCGGAAATGGGTGACGCGCGAAGAGTTTCTGGATCTCTTCGCCGCGACGAACCTGATCCCCGGGCCGAACTCGACCGAAATGGCGATTCATCTCGGCTATCGCCGCGCCGGAACGCCGGGGCTCGTGGCTGCCGGAGCCTGCTTCATTCTGCCGGCCGCGCTGATCACGGCCGGGTTCGCAATGGCCTACGAGCGTCTGCGCACGCTCCCCGCCCTCGAAGGGCTGCTTTATGGCCTGAAGCCCGCGATGCTCTCGATCGTGCTCGCGGCCATGGCGCGGCTCGTCCTGCCTCGAAAGAAGGATTATTTCTTCCTTTCGCTCGGCCTCGCCGCGGCCGCGGCGAGCGTGCTCGGCGTGAACGAGATCGGCGTGCTCTTCGGAGGCGCGGCGCTCGGCGCAATCGTCCCGGGCTCGAAGAAGCCGCCCGAAAAGCCGGCCGCGGAGACGAAAAAGGCGGGGTCGTCGCCCGCCGTGCTCGCCTTTCCCCTTGCCGCTTCCGCGGCCGCGGGCGGGGGAAAGCTCCTGCCGCTCGGGCTGTTTTTCCTCAAAGTCGGAAGCATCCTCTACGGCAGCGGATACGTGCTGATCGCGCTGCTCCGCGCAGGGCTCGTGACCGAGCGGGGCTGGCTCACCGAGGCGGAGCTACTCGACGCGGTCGCGATCGGCCAGTTCACGCCGGGGCCCGTGCTCTCCACCGCGACATTCATCGGCTACCTGATCGAAGGCCCCGCCGGCGCAGCCGTCGCCACACTCGCCATCTTCCTCCCAAGCTTCGTGTTCGTTCGCGCGAGCGCGCCGATCCTGCCGAAGATGCGCGCCGCGCCCCGCCTCGCAGGCCTGCTCGACGGCGCCGCCGCCGCCTCGCTCGGCCTGCTCGTCGCCGCCACGATCGCCCTCGGCCGCGGCGCGCTCGTCGATCTGCCCGCATGGCTGATCCTCGCCGCCGCCTTGCCCGTCGCGATGCAGCCAAAGATCAATGCGACGTGGATCGTCATCGGCGGCGCGCTCGCCGGTCTTGCCGTTCGCGCCGTGCTCGGACATTCGCCGTAAAACCGGAATCTCGTTCGCCCGACTTCACGGGCAAATCAAGAGAAACCGGCTGCACGTTTCGACGCACTGCGCTACCGTCCGGCCGCCATGATCGTCATGAAGTTCGGCGGCAGCTCCGTCGCCAACCGCAAGCAGATCGAGAAGGTGCTCGCGATCGTCCGCGGGCGCGCGGCGCGTACGCCGCTCGTCGTGAGCTCGGCCCACAAAGGCATGACCGACGCGCTGCTCTCGGGCGCGCGCGAGGCCGCCCGCGGCGTCTACGCCCCCGAGCGCGTGATCGAGCGCCAGACCGCGATCGCCCGCGAGCTCGGCTGCGACGACGCCCTGCTCGCGCCCTTTTTCGAGGAGATCTCGGCCCTCTACCGGGGCCTGTCGCTCGTGCGGGAGCTCAGCTTGCGCAGCCTCGACTACGCCGCGAGCTTCGGCGAGCGCATGGCCGTGCGGGTCATCGCCGACTTCTTCACGCGACAAGGTTTTCCGGCGCAGGCCTTCGACGTCTGGGATCTCGGCTTCCTCACGGACGCGGCGTTCGGCTCGGCGCGTCCCCTGCCCGGCTACGAGGCCGCGATGCAGCGCGCGGTGCGCGAGCGCGTGCCGGCCGGCGTCGTGCCGATCGTGACGGGCTTCGTCGGGAAAACCGAGGCCGGCGACATCACGACCGTCGGCCGCAACGGCAGTGATCTCACGGCGACGCTCGTCGGCGCCGCGATCGCCGCCGAGGAGGTCGAGATCTGGAGCGACACCGACGGCGTGATGACCGCGGATCCGAGCGTCGTGAAGAAGGCCCGCTCGATCTCCGAGATGCGCTTCGACGAGGCCGCGGAGCTCGCCTACTTCGGCAGCCGCGTCCTGCACCCGTCGACGCTCGTTCCGGCGATGCAGAAGAACATCCCGGTCCGCGTGCTCAACACGAACCGGCCCGAGCACCCCGGCACGGTCATCCGCGAGTCCGCGCCCGCGAGCGAGCTGCCCGCGACGAGCATCGCCTACAAGGAAGGGCAGCTCGCCGTGACGATGCTGTCGACGCGCATGTTCGGGGCGGCGGGTTTCCTCGGCGAGGCGTTCCAGGCGCTCGGGCGGCACGAGGTCGTGGTCGACATGATCGCGACCTCGGAGGTGAGCGTGTCGTTCACGACGGACCGGCGCGAGCCTCTGGAGCGCGCGCTTTCGGACCTCGAGCGGCTCGGCGAGGTGCGGGTCGAGGCGGGAAAGACGCTGATGGTCGTGGTGGGCCGGAAGCTCGCGGAGCAGGCGGGGCTTGGCGCGGCGATCTTGCAGGCCGTCGCGGACGCAGGCGTGAACGTGGAAATGGTGAGTTACGGCATGAAGAGCATCAGCCTGACGATGCTCGTGGCCGACAAGGACGTAGGCGCGGCGGCCGCGGTGCTGCACGAGAGGCTCTTCGAGCGCGCTTGACGCCGGCCGCCGTGTGGTCGATTGCAGGGCGATGAAGAAGATCGCCCTGTTCTGGCCCGGCGACGCGCGGGCCAAGCCCAACGAGGTCGCTGTCCCCAGCATCACGGCCGCGACGATCCAGATGGAGCGCGCGCTCCAGAAGCTCGGCCATTCGCCCTACCGGGTCGAAGGGTTCCTGTCCAAACCCCACGAGTCCATCGAGAAGCTCGGGCCGATCGACGATCCGATGATCGGCGTGTGCGTGCACTGGTTTTACGGGCCACACACGACGGACGGCGTGGTCGGCAAGGAAAACCCCTTGCTCCTGGCCTCGAATTTCTCGGGCCGCTGGCCGGGTCTCGTGGGCCTCCTGAACACGGGCGCCTGCCTGGAGAGCCTGGATCGGCCGTTCTCGCGGATCTGGACGGACGCGGAGGACTGGACCGCAGACAAGGCATTCATGGATCGGCTCGATACATGGTGTCGGACGGGCCGCCTCACCTGGCCCGAGGACGCGATCCGCGAGCCCGGCCCGGTCGCGCCGGCGGCGGAGGCGATCGCCCGGAAGGTGGCCGCGGAGATCCACAAGCGGCGGGTGCTCCTGCTCATGCTCGGCGACACCTCGATGGGCATGATCAACGGGTATTTCGGGCCGCGGCTCCTGAACAAGCACGGGTTCACGGAGCACAAGATCGATCAGGCCTGGATCATCGATCGGGGCCGCGGAATCTCGGAAAAACGGATCGACGACGCGCTCCGGTTCGTGAAGGATCGGGGGCTCACGTTCCACTGGGGCGAGAACGGCGCGGCCGATTTCGACGAGCGCGCCACGCGCGAGCAGCTCCGCGATTACCTCGTGGTGCTCGACATGGTGAACGAATACAAGGCCGATTGTCTGGGCTGGCAATACCAGCTCGGGCTGATCCCGCTGCGCCCGCCCTCGGACCTCGCCGAGGGCCTGTTCAACTCGGCCTGCCGGCCCGAATCGAACGGCACGACGATCGCGTGTGCGACCGAGGCCGATCAGGGCAACGCCATCCCGATGGAGCTGATGAAGCGTCTCCTGCGGGAAAAAGGCCTGCACGAGGCCGTGATGTTCCACGACGTGCGCTGGGGAGCCGAGCACGAGGGGCGATTCTTGTGGGTGCTCCTGAACTCGGGATCGTGCGGCGCATACGCGTTCAACCACGACAAGGACACGCTGCGCGGCGCGCATAGCTACAGGCAGCCGGCGATGTATTTCCCGACGCCGGGCGGCACGCTCGCGGGCGAGAGTTTGCCCGGGGCCATGACCTGGGCGCGCACGTACATCAAGGAAGGCGCGCTCTGGATGGATATCGGCAAGGGTGAAGTGGTAAAACTCCCGCCCGCGGTGCGTGATGCCTGGTGGGAGGGCACGACGCGGGAATGGCCGTTCATGGCCGCGGATATGGGCATCGGCCGCGATACGCTGATGGCGCATTACCTCTCGAACCACGTGGCCGTGGCCTACGGGGACGTGTTCGACGAGATGGTCGCGCTGTCGCGCGAGCTCGGCTTCAAGGTACGAATCCTGGCCGATCGGGCGGGCTAGGGCGCACGAACGCTCCGCTCGGTCGGTATCTTTTTCAGGGATATCGACCGGGCGTAGGCGAGCGAGACGAGAATGCAGTCCACGTTGCCAACGTGTTGCGTTCTCGTTAGCCTTGTCGAGCGAGACGGAAGCGCCTCGGTTCCGCCGTTCCGAGCGAGGGTCGATGCAAACAGCCGACGAATGCCGCGCAGCGCGGCTCGAGGCCCCCCGGAGCGATCATGTCGGGCCGGGGCCCGGGAAGACGTGGCCGCACGCCTACGGCCTCTCGATCGCAGTCATGCTCGTCATCGTCCTCGTCCGGTTCTCCCTGGAACCGTGGTTGGACGGCAATGCTCCCCTCCTCGCCCTGCTCCTGCCCGTAGCCATCGCCGCCGCGTACGGCGGGCTCTGGGCGGGCATCTTCACCACGTGTCTCTGCGGGTTCCTCGGGCTCGTGCTCTTCCTGAGCCCGCTCGGCAGTCTGCACGTCGATTCGCTCGCGGATCAGGCGCGCCTCGCCCTGTTCGTGATCACGGGGCTCGGCATCAGCGTGCTCAACGAGCGAGCGCGGCGCGCGCGAGAGGCCGCCGTTTCGCGTGATCTCGAAGCGCGTATTCGAGCCGAGGCCGAGGTTCGTCGTCGCAATGCGGAGCTCGAACGGAGCATCGCCGAACGCGCGGCCGCGCTGGAAGCGAGCGAGCGCGAGGTCATGGCTTCCCTCCGGGTCGCGCGAAGGGCCGAGGAGGCGCTGCGGGAGAGCGAGGCCGTCGCGCGCCGCCAGCTCGCCGAGCTCGAAGCGACGTATGCCGCCGCGCCGATCGGGCTCTGCGTGCTCGATCGGGAGCTCCGCTGGGTACGAATCAACCAGCGGCTCGCCGAGATCAACGGCATTTCCTCCGCCGCGCACATCGGCCGCTCGGTGCGCGAGCTTCTGCCGAACATCGCGGACGTGGCCGAGCCGATGCTGCGCCAAATCCTGGAGACGGGCGTGCCACAAAAGGACGTGGAGCTCGTCGGCGAGACGCCCGCCCAGCCCGGCAAGAAGCGGGTCTGGATGGAGAGCTTTTTCCCGCTGCGGGATGCGAGCGGGACCATCGTCGGCATCAACGTGGTCTGCGAGGAGGTCACCGAGCAAAGGGAGGCCGCAGCCGCCCTCGCCGAGAGCGCGGATCGGCTGCGCATGGCGCTCGACGGGGCGAAGGCCGGGTGGTGGGAGTACGACGTCGCGAGCGACCTCTACACGTGGTCCGACACCCAGTACGAGCTCTACGGGCACGACCTGAAGAACCGCCCGCTCCGCCTCGCCGACTGGCGCAGCCGGGTGCATCCGGCCGACCTGCCGGAGGCCGACGCCGACATGGCTCGTCGCACGGCGGAGCGGAGGCCAGACTTCACGCACGAGTTCCGCATCCTGCACCCGGAGAAAGGCGAGCGCTGGATCCATTCGCTCGGGCGCATCACCTACGACGAGGAAGGCAAGCTGGCCCGGATCGTGGGGATCAGCCGCGACGTGACCGAGGAGAAGAAGGCCGCCATCGAGCGTCTGTTCCTGCTGGAGAGCGAGCGCGCAGCGCGAGCCGAGGCCGAGCGGGCGAGCCGCATGAAGGACGAGTTCCTCGCGACGCTGTCGCACGAGCTGCGCACACCGCTGAACGCGATCCTCGGCTGGGCGCAGCTCGTGCAACGGCCCGGGATCCGGCCGGAGCAGCTCGCCAAGGGGCTCGCCGTGATCGAGCGGAACACGCACCTCCAGGCGCAGCTCATCAACGATCTGCTCGACGTGAGCCGCATCGTCGCAGGCAAGATCCACGTGGAGCTCGAGCCAACGCAGCTCTCGCCCGTGGTGGAAGCCGCCATCGAGGCCTGTCGCGCCTCCGCGGAAGCCAAGGGCGTCGCACTGCGCGGGCCCCCGGATCCAGCGCGCGTCGCGGTGCGCGGCGACCCGGCGCGCCTGCAGCAGATCGTGTGGAACCTGGTCTCGAACGCAATCAAGTTCACGCCGAAGGGCGGGCGCGTCGAGGTCAACCTGAAGCAAGAGGGCGAGGGCGCAGTGATCACCGTGCGGGACACGGGTCAGGGCATCGCGCCCGAGTTCCTTCCGTTTCTGTTCGAACGATTCCGCCAGGCCGACTCCTCGATGGCGCGGCGGCACGGCGGTCTCGGCCTGGGGCTTTCCATCGTGAAGCGTCTCGTCGAGCTGCACGGGGGCGTGGTGTGCGCCGAGAGCGAGGGCCACGGCAAAGGCGCAACGTTCAAGGTCGAGCTGCCCTGCGAGGCCAGCGAGCGCAGCCGTCCCCCCTCGCGGCTGCCCCCAAGCGTGCGCGCAAACGATCCGCGAAACCTGCAAGGCGTGGCGGTGCTCGTGGTCGACGACGAGGCCGATTCACGGGAGCTCGTGAAGCGCGTGCTGGAGGAGCACGAGGCAGTCGTGTGCACAGCCTCCTCGGCCGCGGAGGCGCTCGACGTGTCGGCATCGCAGACGATCGATCTCATCGTGAGCGACATCGGCATGCCAGACATGGATGGATACGCGCTCCTGCGGGAGCTCCGGGCGCGCCGGAACGGGCACGGAAAGGAGGTCGTCGCCGTCGCAGTGACCGCATTCGCGCGGCCAGAGGACCGAGAACGCGCACTCGCCGCAGGCTACCGCGCGCACCTCGCGAAGCCGTTCGAGCCCTCCGAGCTGGTGTCGTTGCTCGCAGGGCTGCGCGAGGCGAGTTAGGGGTTTTCACGGCGTTGCGCCGGGGTTTCACCCCGGGCCCGACCAGGGGTTGTCCACCCCTGGACCCGGACCAGCGCAAGCGCTGGACCGGTGGTGGATCGACCGCGATGCGGTCGATCCAAGGGGCATCGGTTC
>NZ_JAGTJK010000084.1:0-30344 GCF_028435265.1 Polyangium jinanense
CTTGCTCACCGTTTGTCGGGAGACGCCATTCGACGCGGCAATCTCACCGTTGCTCTTGCCCTCCGCACAGTCCAGCACGATGCGCGCACGGTCCGCCAACGCCTGCGGAGACTTAGGTCGGCGCGCCAGCGCTCCAGGGTCTCGCGTTCTTCAGCGGTCAGGACCAGAGGTTCGAGTGGGCGGCCAGTTCGACATCGCATCTTCCCACTCACCTCCATGTGTTGAGGGAGGGGATCGTCCAAAAAATGTTCGCGTTCTTCTAACTCAGGACACTAGCTGCGTCCGCACCGTCGTAGGCGCGAGCTTGTCGCAAATGCAGAGCGACGGCGGCAGCCAGCACGCCTCGCACCGCAAAATACGCCGCGTTCGTATCGGCTCTTGCCCCGGGGGCGCATCGGGCGGCGGGACGAACGCGCCCATCGTTACCTCTTTTTGACCTCGAACAGATGCGTGCCGTACGCCGAGAGCTCCACGTAGAGCCCGCGCCGATCATCGAGCAGCTCGTCCCCGCTGCGTCGGTATTCCTCGCCGCCGATGCGGTCGACGAGCAGCACGTTCCTCCCCGCGATCCCCGCGAGATCCAGCGTCAGCTTGCATTGCCCCCGCGACGGGCCGAAGTTCACCACGACGATCACGGCGCTCGTCCGCGAATCCCAGCGATACGCGACGAACGATTCGAAGCTCGTGCTCCCCGGCCCCACCGCACGCGGCGGCAACATCGCGAAACGCCCGCGCCGCAGGACGTCGAGCTTCATCGCCTCGAGCAGCGCTCGGTGAAACGCGACGCTTGCCTCGTCCACGCGCTCGTCCGCGCGCCGCGCGAGTTGCACCGGCGCCCGGATCTTTCGCCCTTCGAGCTGCCCGTCGTGGAAAAACCGCATTCCCGGCGCGGTCCCGAGCAGCACCGTGGCCGCCTTGCGCCGATCTGGCGGCAGCGCGGACGCGACCCGCGGCTCGTCGTGGTTTTCCAAGAATCGCGCCGAGCGCGCCTGGTAATCAAACGACCCACTCAGATGCCCGCGCACCGCGTGCGCCGATCCGTGCATCAGCCGGTCGTACATGCTCTTGTCGTACGTGTAATCGAACCCGAGCGTCTGCAGCCGCCATTCGAGATCCCAGTACGCCTCGGCGAGCAGCACGAAATTCGGATATCGCTCCCGCACCGCGTCGATCGCCTCGGCCCAGAACTCGCCCTCGGCCTCCCGCGTCCCCTCGGCCCGCCGTGCATGCGCCCACGTCCGCCGAAACACGTCCGAGAGCACGAGCATCGCCATGTCGCACCGCACGCCGTCGCAACGCGAAGCGACGTCGAGGAGCGCCTCGATCGAAGCCTGCCGTGTCTCCTTCGCGCGGAAATCGAGCTGCGCGGTATCGGTCCACGGCGGGAAATACGGATCCTTGCCGCAGGCAATCTTCCCGTTCGCCTCCCGCACGAAGAGCTCCGGCCGCTCCGTGATCCAGTGGTGATCCCGCGCCAGGTGGTTCGGCACGAAATCGAGCAAGAGCCCGATCCCCCGCGCCCTGAGCCTCTCGCGCAGCACGGCGAGCGCCTCGTCCCCGCCGAGCGAGGGCTCGACTGCATACCGCGCCACCGCGAACGGAGACCCGATCACGTCCGAAGGCCCCAGATCGGACAGCGCCCGCTCGTACTCGGCACGCAACCCCGGCGTTTCCCGCGCGATCTTCGGCCCCACCGCGCCGAGTGTCCACACGCCCATCAGGTACACGTAATCGAAGCCGAGCCGGGCCAGCCGATCGAGCTCCTCGTCGGGCACGTCCGCGAGCGTGACGCGCGCGCCCGCCGCGCGCCCGAGGTCGAAGAGCCACATGCGTGCGAAGATCTCGTACAGGGCCGGGCTGTGGACGCTCGTATCACCAAGGATCATCGGTTCTTCCCCCCGATCAGGGACGCCATGTCCCGCGCGACCTCCGCCGGGACGAACCCGCGTTCGTCGAGGCCGCGCCGCGCATGATACGCCTTTATCGACCGGGCGAACCCCTCGCGATCGATCCCCGCGCCCTTCGCGGCGCCGCCGGGCAATTTCTCCTCGAAGAACCGCGCGGGGAGCGTGTCCTCCGCGGGCGTCCACCCCTCGCGCTCGTTGAACAGCCGTCGCACGAGCGTGATCCGCCCGGCCGCGCGCACGAGATCCTCCGCCTCGAACGGCAGGCCCGTCACGGCCCGCAGCATCTCCGCCGATTCCCCGAAAAAATCCTCCATCGCCCGGCGCAGGAACTTGCACAGGATCAGCGCATCCATCACCGCCGCCCGATCCTCCGCCGCCACGGCATGCGCCGCCGATTCCTCGCTCGCCTCGAACCGATTCACCTTCCCCGAAAAATCCGCCTCGTACGCCCCGCTCCGATTGTGGTCGGCGCCGCGCGTCCCGACGGCGAAGCCGAGCGCCATCGTCTGCAGCGCCCGCGGCTCGTAGCCCGGGATCTCCAGACCCTTCACGTGGGGCGCGAACGACGGCGCCTCGCCGCCCACGATCTCCGCCGCGCGCCGGCTCCCCTCCGCGAGCAGATCCCCGAGCGGCGTGCGCCGCCGCGCGATGTCCTCGAGCAAAACGAGCATCCGCTCGCCCGCGCCGAACCGCAGATCCCGCGCCTCCTCGGCGAGCATACCCTCGGGGAAGAGGCCTCGCTCGGCGCACTCCATGGCGAACGCGATCGTCCCGCCCGCCGAGATCGTGTCGATCCCGAGCTCATCACAGGCCGACGACGCCCGCAGTACCACCTCCGGATCGCCGATCCCGCA
Organism: Polyangium jinanense; assembly: GCF_028435265.1. Lineage (GTDB taxonomy): Bacteria > Myxococcota_A > Polyangia > Polyangiales > Polyangiaceae > Polyangium > Polyangium jinanense. The sequence goes on from NZ_JAGTJK010000084.1 coordinate 2,762, forward strand.
GAGCGGCCCGAGCGCGAACAGGTTCTCGTACTCCATTTTGACGGGACGTTCGCCCGGACGAACCTCGAAGAAATGCTCGCAGCCGATCGTGCAGCTCTTGCACGAGCCCCGGCCTCGCTCGCGCGTCTCGTGCAGCACTTCGCCCTCGATCTTCCGCGCCTCCTCGAACGTGCTCGCCTGGAAATTGCGCGTCGGCAGCGCCGCGAGCCGGTTGAACGTCGAGAGGTTCGCCACCGTCCCGAGCGATCGATATTTTTCCGTTGCAGGTCCAAGCGATCGACGCGCGAGATCCTTCGCGATGCGCAGTGTCGTCTCCGCATCCGCGAGCGGCACGGGCCGGCTCCCGCGCACGCCGATCGCCTTCACGCGTTTCGCGCCGAGCACCGCGCCGAGCCCGCCGCGCCCCGCATGACGCCCCTCGTTCGCGATGCCCGCGTACCGCACGAGCCGCTCGCCCGCGACCCCGATCACCGCGAATCGATGCGATGGATACGCCTTCCCGAGGCGCTCGCTCGCCTCTGAAATTGAAAAATCACGCCCCCACAGCTCGGGACAAGGCACGACCTCCGCGCCCTCCTCGTCGACGAGCACGATCGACGGCTCCGCGGCCTCCCCGACGATCACGATCGCATCGAGCCCCGCGCGTTTGCCCGCGATGGCGAACGACGACGACGACAGCCCGTCCGAGATGCGCCCCGTGAGCGGCGATTTCGCCACGAACGCGAGCTTCGCCGAGGTCGTGAGCGGCGTGCCCACGAGCGGCCCGAACGCGAGCACGAGCGCGGCCTCGGGACCGAGCGGATCGAAGCATGGCGGCGTCTCGCGCGTGAGGAGCAACGCGCCGAGCCCAACCCCACCGACGACGGCGCGCCGCGTCGCTTCATCGAGAGGCACGTGCTCGGCGCTCGGACGGCCGAGGTCGACACGCAGGTATCGCTCGAAATAACCGCCGCGCCCCATGCACGGTTTCTAACCGCCTGCGTCCGCGGACACCAGCACCACGACGTCCCCGTCGCCGAGCGGCGTCTCCAGATCGGCCGTGATCTGCGCGCCGTTGAGGGCCACGAGCCAGCCCGGCGCGAGTCGTCCGCCCGCAACGATGAGCGGCTCGAGCGCCGGGCACGCGACGCCGAGGGCAGAAAGCGCCTCGCCGAGCGAGCGCGCGGCGACCTCGATCGTCTCGCGACGGGCGCGCAGCCGGGCCACGCCGTAGAGCTCGATGGTCACCACGCGGCAAACCTACCAGCACACCGCAACGCGCGCCTTCGACGCACGCGAGGTTTTTCCTCGCGTGGCTCTTTGACGCATCCCGTCACGAACATCCTTGGAAATTCGTCGCTTGACGTTGCGTGGCTTCTCATGGTTTCACGTCAAACGAAGGCCGTGGGTCATTCCGGCAGCCCGCGCACGCGTTTTCGCGGGCCGGGGCGGTCATGAAAGCCACCACCCCCATCGGCGGAGGTCAGCGCGATGCAACTTCGTAGGCGACAGCTTCCCCTCTTCCTCTCGATCCTCGCGGCTCTCTTCCTGTTCGGCGCGGGCGCCTTCGCCGAGGACTGGAAACTCACGGGCACCGGGACCCGCGTCAAGACCGTGGTCCTCGTCGACGTGAACGTCTACCAGATCTCGCACTTCATCAAGGGCGCGGTCGAGAAGTCGAAGAAGGCCGTGATCGACGCCGACATCGACAAGAAGTTCGAGTGGACGATGAAGCGCGACGTCGACCACGAGAAGGTCGTGCAGACGCTGCGCGACGCGTTCGCGATGAACGGCTACGCGGACAAGGGCAAGATCGACAAGTTCCTCGGCGCGTTCTCCCGCGAGCTCAAGGAAAACTCCAAGGTAACGATCGCGTACGACGCCGCGAAGAAGGCCACCACGGTGAACGTGGGCGGCGGCGGCAGCGCGACGGTCGACGGCGTCGACTTCATGAAGGGCGTCTGGGCCATCTGGTTTGGCAAGATCGATCAGCCGAAGCTCGGCGACGCGCTCATCAGCAAGCTGTGAACGAACCGCGGCGCTCGATGCTCCGCGCATAGGCCGGCTGCTCGTCAACCTTGGAGACAAGGAGACGACGCCGGCCTTCGTTTTTCCCGGCGTCCTTGCTCGCCAGGGCCCTCGGCGACAAGCTCCGCGCCTCGCATGGCCCGTGCCCTCTTCACCCGGCGAACCGACTGGGATCGCACCGAAAATCCGCTGACCACCTTGCTCGCCGCCGCGCAGCGCTCAGGCCGCGAGCTCACGGACCTCACGGAGTCGAACCCCACGCGCGCCGGGATCGTCGACACCACGCCGCTCGTCGCCCTGCTCGGCCATCCCCGCGGCACGACGTACGCGCCGCTTCCGCTCGGCCACCCGAAGGCCCGCGCCGCCGTCACCGCCTCGTTCCACGAGCGCGGCTTGCCCGCCCGCGAGGACCGCGTCGTCCTCAGCGCGAGCACGAGCGAGGCCTACACGTGGCTCTTCAAGCTGCTCTGCGAGCGCGGCGATCGGGTCCTCATCCCAGCGCCTTCGTATCCGCTCTTCGAGTTCCTCGCCCGGCTCGAAGACGTCGAGCTCGCCACGTACCCGCTCATGCGCGAAGAGGGATTTCGCATCGATCTCGGCGCGCTCGATCGCGCCGCCGAAGAGGCCCGCGGGCATGCGCGCGCGATCGTGCTCGTGCACCCGAACAACCCCACGGGCACCTACGTGCGTCGCGACGAAGCGGCCGAGGTCGCGCGTATCGCCGCGCGTCACGGCATGGCGCTCATCGTGGACGAGGTCTTCGCCGAGTATCCGCACGGCGTCTTGCCCGCGGATCGGCTGCCGAGCTTCGCGGGCGAGCGCGAGGCGCTCACGTTCGTGCTCGGCGGCCTCTCGAAGAGCCTGCTCCTACCGCAATGCAAGCTCGGCTGGACGCTCGTCTGCGGCCCCGACGCGCTTTGCGACGAGGCGATCGCGCGGCTCGAGCTCATCGCGGACACCTACCTCTCGGCCTCGACCCCGGTGCAGCTCGCGCTCCCGGAGCTGCTCGCCGTGCGCGCCTCGGTGCAGGAGCCCGTTCGCGCGCGCGCGGCGGAAAACCTCGCGGCGCTTGATCGCGCGCTCGCGGCGGCGGGCGAGGATGTTGCGGTCCGGCGCTTGCCCACGGACGGCGGCTGGTACGCGATCCTCGAAGTTCCGCGGACACGCGACGAAGACACCTGGGTTGAAACGCTCGTGCGCGAGCACGGAATCGTCGTGCATCCGGGCTATTTTTTCGACATGGAGCGCGAGGGATTTCTCGTGGTCAGCCTGCTGCCGCGTCCGGAGGTCTTCGCGCGGGCGATCGAGATCGTCGTCGCGTCTGTCGCGAAAGGTTGAGCGCCGCGACGGATCGCCTAGGATGCGCCGCATGCGCGAAGAGGCGGAAGTCATCGTCGTGGGCGCCGGTCCGTCGGGGCTCTCCGTCGGGGCGTGCTTGCGGTCCCGAGGCATCTCGTTCGAAATTCTAGAGCGATCGGCCGAGGTGGGGTCGTCGTGGCGGAACCATTACGAGCGGCTGCACCTGCACACCATGCAGCGCTTCTCCGCATTGCCCGGCATGCCCTGGCCCGCCGGCACGCCGACCTACCCGTCGCGGGCGCAGATGGTCAGCTATCTCGACGCGTACGCCAGCGCCTTCGATTTGAGCCCGCGGTTCGGCGAGGACGTCCGCTCGGCACGGCGCGTCGACGGCGGGTTCGTCCTTCGCACGTCGGAAAACGAGTTCCACACGCGCGGACTTGTCGTCGCCACGGGGTACAACCGCGTCCCCAACATCCCGACCTGGCCGGGCGAGGCCTCCTTTGGCGGCCCGATCCTGCACAGCTCGCGCTACAAGAACGGCGATCCTTGGCGGGGCAAGCGGGTCCTCGTCGTGGGCGCGGGCAACTCCGGCGCGGAGATCGCGCTCGACCTCTGGGAGCACGGCGCCAAGCCCGCGCTCTCGGTCCGCGGCCCCGTGCACGTCATTCCGCGTGATTTGACGGGCGTCCCCTCGCAGATAAGCTCGCTCTTCTTGTTCTCGCGCCTGCCGCCCAAGGTGGCCGACGCGATCTCGCTCTTCGCCCTCGATCGGATGCTCGGGGACCTCACGCCGTACGGTTTTACGCGGCCGAAGCTTGGACCGATCTCGCAGGTGCTCGTCGAGAAGCGTATTCCGCTCATCGACGTGGGGACGCTGGAGCTCGTCAAGCAAGGGCAGATCGACGTGGTGAAGGACGTGCGCTCCTTCGGCCCCGGCGAGGTGCAATTCGTCGATGGGACGGCGCGCCCCTTCGACGCGGTCGTGCTCGCGACGGGGTATCGGACCGGGATTTCCGACTACTTCGAGGACGCGGAGGGTTGGCTCGACGAACGGGGGTATCCGCGTTATTTCGGCGAGCCGGTGCCGGGGGCGCCGGGGCTCTTTTTCATCGGCTTCCGGAACCCGCTCACGGGCGCGCTCCACGACATCGCGATCGAGGCCCAGCGCGTCGCGGATCACCTCGCGGGGGAGAAACATTGAAATGGCCGAGCTCGATCACTGGCACCCGGTGCTCTTCGCGGACGAGCTAGGCAAAAAGCCCGCGCCCGTCCGCGTCTGTGATCGCGAGCTCGTCCTGTTTCGCGCTTCGGATGGAAAGGCGACGCTCGGTGCGCTCGCCGACGTGTGCCCGCACCGGGGCATGCGCCTCAGCGAGGGGCGCGTGGAGGGCGGCCGGCTGGTTTGTCCTTACCATGGCTGGTCGTTCGCGCCGGACGGCGAAGGCAAATGCCCCGCCACGCCCGCGGCGCGTCCTTCCGCGGACGCCTTCGACGTGGTCGAGCGATACGGCCTCGTCTGGATCAAGCGCCGCGGCGCGCAAGCCGCTTTCCCCACGCTCGACGTGAGCGGGTATCACCTCATTGGCAAGACGCGGCAACGGGCGGAGGCGCCGCTCGAGGTCACGCTCGACAATTTCATCGAGGTCGAGCACACGCCCGAGGTCCACGCGCTGCTCGGGTATCCACGCGAGCGCATGGCGGAGGTCACGTGCGAGGTGACGAGCACGGAAACGAGCGTACGCGTCTACAACGAGGGCCCGCAGAAGGCGCTCCCACGGCCGCTGTATACGCTGCTCCAGATCGAGCCCGGTGATTCCTTCGTCGACGACTGGACCACGTGGTTCTCGCCGGTCTCCACCGTCTACGATCAATACTGGCTCGATCCGGCGACAGGGGAGCGGCGGCCGAATGCCTTGCGGATCGCGATCTTTTTCGTGCCCGTCACGGCCGGGCAGACGGACATTTTCGCGCTCTCGTACGCGCTCGCGGCGCCGTGGGACCGTTATGGCCTCAATGCCTTCGCGTATCTCCTGACGCGCGCCTTCGTGGTGATGGAGCTCCGGCGCGACGTCACGCTCCTCGGCAAACTCGCGGACAAGAGCCCCGAGCTTCGTGGCAAAACGTTGAGCCGCTTCGACAAACCGCTCGGGCTCGCGCGAAAACGTATCGAGACGATCTACCGCAGCCGCGGTTAGACCGCCCGATGCGCGCGCTTCACCTCGTCGGCCGCTTCGAGCGCCGCTTCCATTTCCTGCACGAGCTCGTCGGCGGCTTCCTGCTCCTTCGCGGCCTGCGCCTCCCGCATCGAGGCATCGAGCCGCGCCGAGGTCTTCCGCAGCGCCTCGGCGACCCGCTTTCCTTCCGCCGACGCCGGATCCACGCGCCGCTCGCGTAACGACCGGATCGCCGCGTCCACCGCGGGCGCGAGCGGCGCCGCCAGCACCGGATCGGCGCGCCGGAGCTGCTCCTTCACGCCACGCGCGAGCGAAAGCATCTGCCCCGCGGGCGAGGCGTCCCGCTTCTTTTTCCAAGTCCATGCGGCGAACCCGACCACCGCGGCGATTGCCACGCCCGCGCCTGCCTGCAAATACGGCATCACGCCCGGCGCGACCTCCACCACGGGCGGCGGCGGAAGCACCGCCTCGACGCCTTGGCCGACGAGTGATCCCTTGAACTCCTCCCAGCCCATCAGCCGCTTTTGCAGGGCGATTCGCTTGTTCACCACGAGGCACGGCGCCTCGACGCCCGCCGCCGCGCACGCCTCCGCGCCCGAGCCCGTCGCGACGAGCTCCACTTCGTGCGTGTCGACATTTCGTTTCGTCAGGTGAAACCCGCCCGATTCCACCTCGACGAGCCCCACCGGATCGACCGACGCGCCCCCGGGCGCCTCCTTGGGCCAGGTCGTCGTGGCCGCGTCGAGGATCGAGCCGTCGTGTTTCGACGTATAGAACCCGCGCAGAGTGATGGTTTGTCCCGCCGTGACATCCACGTGCACGGCGGGTTTGTCGAGCGGGACCTTGAGGACGATCGGATCGGGCATGTGCGTCTCAGCCTATCGCAGATGCGAGCGGCTCGCGGTCTCGAGCAGCATGGCGAAGAGGAGCGGATCGCCCATGCCCGTGCTTTGCGCCGCGTGCTCGCGCATGCGGGCGAGGCGATCGGCGTCCTTCAGGAAGAGCGGCTCTTCGAGGGTCTTCGCCGCCTCGCGCAGGATCGTCTCGCGTTCGGTGAGCAGGCTGATCGCGTAATTCTTGTCACCCCCCGCGACGTTCTGGGCCGCGCGCGCCAGCGTCTCACCCGCCGCAAAACCCTGGATCGTGCGGGCCACGGAGCCGTCGATCGTCGCTCCGCTCGCCGCGTCGGAGTCGGCCCACTCGATGTCGATCGGGAACTCCTCGGTCACGTTTTTCTTGGAAATGCGGTCCTTGTACTTGAGCTCGACCAGCGCGAGCTGCGATTTGCCCACGCCAGCGCCCGCGCGGAGCTGGAAGAGCAGCGCGTGGCTGTCGCCCGCGGCGAAGGCGGGAATGAAGAACCGCATGCCGCCCTCGCTGTCGTCCTTGCGGTCCTGCTTGATGTTGTCGCGCTTCGCCGCCTGCTCGTCCGCCGCGACCTCCTGCGCCCGCACGCGCTGCGCCTCGGCCTCGGAGAGGCGGCGCGAGCCGTAGACCTTGAGCAGATCGAAGCCCTTTTTCAGGCGCACGCGGACCTCGACGGCCGTCGCCGCCGGGTCGAGGCGCTTGTCGAGCTCGGTGCCGAGCGCCGGGGCGATCTGCGCCGCGTCGCGCAGGTAGTAATACCCGCCCGCGCCGTCCTCGGCGATCGCGCTCATGAGCGCGCCGTCGTAATCGGCGCCAAGGCCGAAGGTGCTCGTTTGAATGCCCTTCTGGAAGGCGTCGAGCGCGAGCTTCGAGATGCCGCTCGCCGACTTGATCCCGCTGTTCGCGCGGCCGTCGGAGAGCAAGAGGACGACCTTCACCGCATCCTGCGGGATGGTCTTCGTCTCGGCCTGCGCATACCCAAGCTCGAGGCCACTCGAAATGTTGGTGCCGCCGCCCTCCTTGATCTCTGCGATCACCTTCTTGATGGCCTCGCGGCGCGCGCCGACGGGGCCGTCGGGGATTTTCACCTCGGCGTCGGTCGAGAACGTCACGAGGGAAAAGTCGTCGGTCGGGGCGAGTTTGTCGACGAGCGCGCTGGCGGCCTCGCGGGCCTGCTTGATCGATTCACCTTGCATCGAGCCGCTCACGTCGAGGACGAGGTGCACGGAGAGGTGCGGACGCTCGGCGGGTTTGTCGGGGCTCGATTTCAGCGTGAGGCGGAGGTGGAACGGGCTGCCGGACGGCGGGAGCTTTCCGCGCTCGAGGCCGGCCTGGATGCCGAGGGCCTTGCCCTTCGGGACCTCGAAGCCCGTGACGTAACGGGCGCCGACGTCCGAGACGAGCTCGCGCTCGCCCGGCGGGATGATGCCGCGCGCGACCGCGGATTCGAATGCGGCGAGGTGGCCGCCGCCGGGGCGGTATGTCGTGGCAAACCGTCCGTTCGGGTCGATCGTGGGGGCGTCGTTCGCGGAGGGTGGGATGAGCGCCTGGGTCGGGGCCGGTGGCGGGGCGCCGCCGCCGACTTTGGCGGCCTCGCCCGGCCCGCGCGTCGCGTCGTCGCCGCCGCGGATGGCGAACGCCCGGGGCGCCTCGGCGGCGTGGTCGGGGATGCCCATGTAGCCTTGCTCGCCCTTGGCCCGGGTATTCGGCTCCGGCTCTGCGGGCGCCTGCGCGGTCGCTTCCTCGTTGCTCGGGGCCGCCTTCGTGCAGCCGCTGCCGCCGAGGGCGCTCGCCAGGCAGAGGCTTCCGAGGATCATCGAGGTACCGCTCTTCGACATGCGCGACATGGTCATATCCCCTCAGGCTCGAGACGTCGTGTCCGGTGCGGTTCGACGAAGCAGGGCCGCGGATGATCTACGGCGGCGTGGCTGATCTTCGCCGATTTTCGAGCGCATGTGGAGCGGGAACTCACGGCGAAGGCCGTTGTCGAAGCGTCGCCGGGCGTGTCAGCGGGCGCCGAGGCCCATGGCCGTGTCGAAGGCGAAAAGGAAGCTTCCCTGCAGGGCGACGCCCGCGCCGGCGCCGCGGACCCAGTCGTTCTTGCCAAACCCGATCATCAACGCACCGGCCGTCACGTAAAGGACGTCGAGCCCCGCATTCACGAGGAAGATCGTGCGCGCCTTGCTGTCTTCGGCCTGCCAGTAGGAAAGAGGTTTGTCGAGGCCGCGCTGCTTCGCGAGACCGCGGTAGCCGAACCCGGCAATGACGCCGTCGACCGCGCCCCAGGCGACGTTCTGGATGCCGATCGAGCGTGTGTAGTCGTCGCCACCCGTGGCCCAGAGCGCGGCGCCCGTGGCGATGCTGGCGACGGCCCAGCTCGTGAGCACGGTCATCGCGCGCGTCTGCGTTTCGAGGTGCGCCTCGCGCGCGGCGATGGCCGCGGGATCCGGCCCTTTCGGCGCAGGCAGGGGCACGGGCGCGAGCGCGGGGGCGGGCGCCTCCGCGTGCGCGATCGCGGGCGCAAGGAGCAAGGTGAGGGCGTGGATCCCGAGGGCGTGCCGTGGCATCGTGGTTTGGAATGTACCAAGACCAAGCGCTCCCCCGAAGACCCTTCCTCGGCCTCGAGTTACGCGCGCGCCCCGCGGAGGGCGCCTCGGAGGGCCTCGAGGTCGTGCGGGTGGCCGAAGGCGGGGCCGCCGCGCTCGCGGGCGTGCGGGCGGGCGATCGCTTGGTGGCGCTCGGAGATGTGACGGTGTCCGAGCCGCGCGCGCTTGTCGCGCTCGTGCGAGGCCTCGTGCCCGGCGCGCCGCTCCATTTCGAGATCGTGCGCGACGGCGCGCGCGTGACGCTCCCCGGCAAGGCCACGCCGCTGCCGGTCGAGCGTATCGCGGGCGCGGAGGTTCGTCTGGGACACGTGACCGTGCGGGATTCGTGGCGGCAAAGGACGCTCTTTGCGATTCCCACGGCGGGCGGTCCTCCTTTCACGACCGTCCTTTTTCTTTCGGGCCTTGGCACAGCTTCGTGCGAGCTCCCGCAGGACCCGGAGGATCCGATGCGCGCGTTTCTCTCGGGCCTCGCGGACGCGGGCATCGCCACGATGCGCGTCGAGCGGAGCGGCGTGGGCGACAGCGAGGGGCCGCCCTGCCAAACCACGGGGTTCTTCGACGAGGTGGAGGGCTACCGGGCCGCGATCGAATCACTCGCGCAGGACCCGCTCGTGGGGCGGATCGTGATCTTCGGCCATAGCCTCGGGGGCATGATCGCGCCGATCCTCGCAGGCGAGGGAACGCAGACGCGCGGCGTGGTCGTCTTCGGCACGTCCCAGCTCAAATGGGTCGATTGCATGGTGCGGGCGACGCGGCGGCAGCGCATCCTCGCCGGGATGGAAGGGGAGGAGCTCGAGAAGTATGTCGCCGCGTGGAGCGAGATGCATGCGAGCGTTTGTCGGGAAGGCATGTTCCCGCGGGACGTCTTCGCGAAGCGCCCCGAGCTCGCGTGGCTCGAAGGGACGTCGTGCCACGGCGAGACGATGTTCGGCCGTCACGTCTCGTTGTTCCAGGAGATCGAGCGCCTCGATCTGCCCGCGTTGTGGAGGACGACGAACGTGCCCGTGCTCGTGCTGCACGGGAGTTACGATTATGCTGCGGCGCCGGACGAGGGGCGCATGATCGCGGACGAGATCGCGGCTGCGTCGCCGGGGCGGTCGCACTTCGTGCTCCTCGACAAGGTGGGGCACGACATGCGCCGGCACGAGAGTTACGCGCAGAGCTTCAAGAACCCCCGCGCCGGCGTGTGGGACGATGGGCTCCTCCGCGCGATGCTCGAATGGCTCTCCCACGAGGGGCTCGGGCCCGCTGCCTGATCAGCGAAGATCCTCGTCGACGAGCGCCCACGAGGCGCGATCGAACGGCAGCCCCTCGGCCGGCGCGACCCGCACGACGCGCTCACGTTTGCCGAGGCGCTGCATGTCGAGGGCGCGGTGATGGCAATATGGGTTGTTTCCCGGTTTGCCGAAGAGGGCCGTGGCCATCCAGGTGCACCCGCCGCGACAAACCTCACCGTAATAACACGTGCGGCAATATCCCCAGCGCTCCTCCTCCGTGCGATCCCGCATGTGGCGGAGGGCGGACGAGCGCTCCCAGATGTCGCGCAGGGAAGCCTGCCGCACGTTGCCACCGACCCAGGACTCCGTGGGCAGCGAGGGGCAGCCCTTGACGTCGCCGTTCGACTCGATGCCCAGCGTGGAGCGGCCGGCGCTGCACGAATCGGCATGTTTTTCGGTGGTGTAGCTGCGCAAGAGGTGCTCGAAGGGCCCGTAATAGCCGATGTTGTTGCCGGCGAGCATCTTGACACGCGCGGCGTCGGCGCGGGCCTTGAGCGAGGCGAGGAGCGGGAAGAGCTCCAGGAGATCGTACGGCTGCAAAAGGACGTCCGGCTCGTCGGCGGCGCGGCCGACCGGGACCGTGAGCTGCACTTGCCAGCCGTGCGCGGAGACGTCGAGGATCACATCGAAGATATGCGGCAGCTCGCAGAGGTTCAGGCGGTTCACCTGCGTATTGACGGCGACCGGGATCCCTGCCTCACGGCAATTGCGGAGCGCCTGCACGGCCGCCGCGTACGAGCCCGACAGCCCGCGCAACCGATCGTGCGTGGGCTCGGTGCCGTCGATGGAGACCGCGACGCTCTGCACGCCGGCCTCCTTGGCCAAACGCGCGCGCTCCGGGGTCATGCCGCGGCCGCCCGTGACGAGCGTGCTTTGCATGCCCGCACGGCGTATTTCCAGGACAACCTCGGTCCAGCCCTCGTGCAGGTACACTTCGCCGCCGATGAGCGCGACCTCGCGCACGCCGAGCGCCGCCATCTGCCGGACGAGCGACGTGGCCTCCGCGGTCGTGAGCTCGTCCGGACGCGCCGTGCCCGCGCGCGATCCGCAATGGCGGCAGGCGAGGTCACAGGCGAGCGTCAGCTCCCAGACCGCGTAAATGGGGCGACATTCGAGATCGATATCACGGACCTTGCGCGCGAGCGGGAGATGCTTGCCCCGCGCTTCACTCGCCATTTGCCCGGCGCGTGGCAAGAGCGGTAGGCCTCGGGGCCGTGTCGCTTGCATGACGTCGCGGCGTTTCTCGGGATCGAGCGGATCGTTCGGGCGATCTTCCACGGTCAAACGCGCAGGATGTCGCAGGCCTCGTCCGGGAAGACGCAGCCATACGGCGGACAGACGTTGTTCACGCACGGGCCGCCGCCGGGGTGGCGATCCCGGCTCTCGTCGATTGCTTTCTGGCGCTCCCTTTCGAGCTCCTCTTCGGTCTGGACGTCGTTCGGGCCGCGCGCGGGCTGGTTGTTACATCCCGCGACGGCCACGGTCGCAGCGATCGCGGCGCCGACGAGGTAACGCTGGGCGCGCGAGAGCTCCGGCGCGAGGGCGGGCGCAGGCGCGCCCGGCTCGGCGGAAATGGCGAGGCCGCAGAAGGGGCACGAGGTTTCGCGGGGGAAGACGTGCCGCTTGCAAGACGGGCAGAGGACCATCGAGGGCATGGCGAGGGCTCCTCGTGAAAGGACAACGCAGCGGGCGGTCCTTGTCAATCGGAAGCGATCGGCAACCTGCGCCGCGGCGCGTCGCCGGTCGTCAGGCTCGCCGTTTCCGCCCCGAGCGGCTCCTCGACGAGCTCAAAGAGGCCGAAGTCGTAGGGCATTTGCGGCGCGTCTTTCCGCTTCTCGATGCGCTCGCGTACGCCGCGTTTTTCGAGCTCCTTCACCCGGTGATAACAGAAGGGATTGTTTCCGCGCCGACCGAGCGTGCAATGGGTGGTCCACGAGCAGCCTGCGCGGCAATACGGGGCGAAATAACAGGTCCGGCAGAATCCCCAGAGCTCGTCCTCCGTCCGCTCGCGGGCAAATCGTAGGGCTTCCCCGTGCTCCCAGATGGCGTCGAGCGAGAGCGCGCGCACGTTGCCGCCCGCGTAAGGCGCCGTGGGCAGCGAAGGGCAGCCCTTTACCGTTCCGTCGGATTCGATGCCGATGCCGGAAATTCCGGCACGGCAGCCGCTCCAGTAAGCCTCCTGGCCGCCCGGTCGCGAGCGGAGCAGGGCCTCGTGCGGGCCGTAATAACCGAGGTTGTTGCCCGCCACGACGTCGAAGATCCATCCCTTGCCCTGGGCCTCGATCGCCGCCTCGCGCTGGATGGCCGCGAGCGTGTCGATGATCGGAACCACGTGCCACGGCTCGACGATCCATTCGGGCCGATCCGCCGCGCGTCCCATCGGCACCGTGAGCTGCACCTGCCACGCGAGCGCGCCCCGGGCGCGAATCTCTGCGGCGATCTCGCGCAGGACGCCCATGTTCAGCCGATTGATCTGCGTATTCGCGGTGAGAAGGAGCCCCGAGGCGGCGCCGGCGTCGAGCGCGCGCATCGCGGCGGCGTGGCTGCCTCGATTGCCGCGGAGCTCGTCGTGAATCGGGGCCGTCCCGTCGACGGAGACGCCGAGCACCGTGAGGCCGGCGTCGCGTAGCTTTCGCGCCCGCTCGACTGTCATCGCGCGGCCGCCCGTCTGCATGACGACGCGCAGCCCATGCCCGGCGAGGCGCCCGACGACCGCGTGGATGTCCTCGCGCAGATACGCCTCGCCGCCAATGAGCACGACCTCGCGGCAGCCGAGGCGAGCGAGGCTGTCGGCGACGTCGAGGACCTCGGTCGTGGAGAGCTCGGCATTCCGGGCGTGGCCGGCGCGGGACCCGCAATGCTGGCAGGGCTGATCGCATTTCATCGTCAGCTCCCAGACGGCGAAGAGCGGGATGGGCGCGTCGCCGTCCTCGGGCCTGCGCGCGCGGGGGGCGGGGGTCGTCTCGGGGATCGCAGGCTCGGCCATGGGCGTCGAGCTTAACCGTTTCGTGCTTTCGTGTCGCGGGGCGCGAGAGCGCTTGACGAGGCTGCCGGGTCGTTGCGACCATCACGACATGCCTCCCAGCCTCGTCCTCTGCTCGGCCTGTGGGTGTCATGCGCGATCGACCGAGAGCGAGTGCCCTCATTGCGGCGCTCGCCTGCGCGGCGAGGGCGGCACGCCGCTCCGCAGCGCGGCGGCGCTTCTACTCGGGCTGACCCTCGCGGCGGCGGCGGCCGAGGGCTGCGTGATGACCGCGGCCTATGGCGGTCCGCCGATTGACGGATCGGGCGGGGGAGGGAAGGGAGGCGAGGGCGGCGCGGGAGGCGAGAGCGGCGCGGGAGGCGCGGGCGGCGGTCAGGACGCGGGGACGGATTGAAGCAAGGAGGCTCCGACCATGTCCCCTGCGACCCGACCGTGTACGATGTGCCGGGCCTTGAATTCGCTCAAGGACGTTCATTGCGTGTCGTGTAACTGGTTTCTCGGATACACGGAGGAGAACCGCCCGCCCCCTCCTGAATCTTGGCCGGAGCCGCCTTCGGTCCCTCCTCCGTGGGATCCATCGAGCGGCGCGCCGCCGCCGGTCCCGGGGTATGGCGCGCCGCCGCTGCCGGCCAACGCGCCTGCGCCGTCGGAGTACCGATTCGGCCCGCCGGGGCCCCCCGCGTTTGTCCGGCCGCCCGACTGGATTCCCCGGGACGACGAGGGCGAAGAGAAGTAAGCTCAATCGCCTGCGCACACACCCGCGCTGCACACCTGGCCGCTCGGGCAATCGCAATCCACCTGGCAGGGGAGCTGCGGCGCGGGCGGCGCCTCGCAAGAGCCGCCGACGCAGCTCTGGCCCGTCGGGCATTCGCACGACGCCGCGCAGGCGACCTTGCACGCGCCGTCGATGCAGGACGAGCCGCTCGGACAATCACAATCGGCCACGCATTCGACCGCCTCCCAGCCACCTTCGCCGCCGGCGCCATTGCCGCCGGTGCTGGACCCGCCGGCGCCATTGCCGCCGGTGCTGTACCCGCCGGCGCCGACGCCGACGCTGCCGTAGCCGCCGGCCCCGTCGTTGCCGGAAGGGGTGGGCAGCGGTGCGCCCGGACAATCGTAGGCGCCGAGATCCACGCACCCCGCCTCGATCACGCAGAGGCAGCCCGTCTCCACCAGATACGGCGTCGACGCGTGCTTGGCATTGCAGCCATCGATGCACGCGACGTGCGCGCTCCCGTCGATGGCCCCGCATCCGGCGAGGTGATCACACATGTCGAAGCAGATCCCGGCCGGCCCGTACTCGCCCGATCCGTCGGACCAGTCATCGTCCCACGAGCCGTTCCCGTGCTCGATGTAGCACCCGCCCGTCACCGTCACCATGGACAGAAACAACCCGAAAGCCCAAGCATGGGCCGCGCGACGCGTCATCATTCGTCACCTCGAACGGTGGTAAGTTTGTCCCGACGAAGGCTCGCCACCCGCGCGCCTTCCGTCGATTCGCCCCTCGGTGCCCCATCCCCCGCCGTTCGTTCAAACCTTTTTCCGTTTGTACGAGACAGCACCAAATGAAGAACCCCCCGGAACGTCCTCCCGGACCGGTTCGCCCCGGGGGCACGAAATCGACGTTGGGCCTTGAACGAAGCGCATCTTTCCGGGCACGAAGGGGGGCGATGAGGGCCCTCGATCTGCTTGCGCCTCTCTTCTTCTCGCGCCCCACGGCCAGCGCCGCCCGGGCCGAGGAAGAGCTCGTGGAGCGGCTGCGTCGCGGTGAAAGCTCCGCGATCGCCGAGGTGTACGACGAGCACTACGCCACCGTGCGCGCCTTCGCCCGCCGCCTGACCGGCGACGACGCGGCCGCCGAGGATCTCGTCCACGACGTGTTCGTCAGCCTGCCCAGCGCGGCGCAGCGGTTCCGCGGCGAGTCGTCGCTCAAGACGTTCCTCGTGTCGATCGCCGTGAACCACGCTCGCCATCACCTGCGCTCGGCTGCGCGGCGTCGCGCGGTCCTCGAGAGGCTCGGCCGCGAGCCCTTGCCGGACACGCCGAACCCGGAGCGGGACGTGAGCCGCGCCGCGCTGGCCCGCGCGCTCGACCGCGCCCTCGATCAGCTTCCCGTACCGCAACGTGTGGCGTTCGTGCTCTGCGAGGTCGAGGATCGCAGCGCGCGCGAGGCCGCCGAGATCATGGGCGTGCCCGAGGCCACGGCGCGCACGCGCGTGTTCCACGCGAAGCAGAAGCTCAGGGCCCTGCTCGAAGAGGAGGAGAGCCGATGAACGACGACGTGCTCCGCGCCGCGACCCGCGCGCTCCGCGACGATGCCGACGCATCGAAGGGCCGCGAAGCCGAGACGCGCGCCCGCGTGCTCGCCACGCTGAAGGCGCGTCGCGCGCGCAAGCTCGCGGCGATCCGCGTGATGGTCCCGCTCGCCGCCGTGCTCGTGGGCTCGGTCGCGTGGGCCGAGGCGACACACCGATTGCCGGACGTCTGGTACGAGCTCAAGCACGATCTCGGGTTCGGAAGAGATGAAGAAGAGGCGCCCGCGGAGGCGATGCCGAATGCGCCGGCGGCGGTGCCTGTCGCGAAAAACGTGAAGGGAGCGGCCCCGGCGGAGGTGCCCGCGGAGAAGGCGGCCGAGCCCGAGGTTCCGCCGCCGAGCGAGCCCCAGGTTGCGTCCGTCGATACCGTTGGTGCTCAAATTGTTTCGGCTCCAAAGATTGCCGCAGCAGAGCCTCCGAAGTCGAGCGAGAAGGCTGCCGACGTTGCTGAAGCACCTGCCGCCGCCGCGCCTGCGCCTCGGGTCGACACGGACGACGCATTGTACCGCGCAGCCCACCAGGCCCATTTCGTCACGCGGGATCCGGGCGCCGCGCTGGCCGCGTGGGACGCCTATTTGCGGGCGGCGCCGCGGGGTCGTTTCGCGCCCGAGGCGCATTACAACCGCGCGCTTTGCCTCGTGCGGCTCGGACGAACGGCCGAGGCGGAGCGGACGCTCGAGCTCTTCGCCTCGGGCTCGTTCGGTGGTTATCGCAAGGCCGAGGCAAAAGCACTGCTCGACGCGATGCGCGGCCCCACGCCGTGATTCCTTTCGAATCGTGCGCGCTGAAAGAACGAATGGGCAGCCTCCGGGCACGAAGTCCGCGATGAACCGAAACGACGCCGCCACGAGGGCCTCGCGCGCCATTCTCCTCGCGCTCCGCGTCTCCTTGCTCGCCGCGGGCCCGCTCGCCATTTCCACGTATGCCGGCGCGGCGCACGCCGAGGAGCCGGCGGGCAGCGCCGTCGTCCTCGTCGTCGAGGGGTTGCCCTGGGACGTGGATCCGGAAGCGGTGCGCGCGGCGATCGGTCGCGAGATTGGCAAGCCGGTTGTCCTTTCGGGCGCGGCGCCCGCGGGGAAGGCTTCCTTCGTTCTGCGCGGCGAGGGCGGGCGGCGCGTGACGCTGACGTATCGCGCAGGCGGCGAGGGAGCGAGCGTCGGTCGCACGATCGATCTTCCGGACGACCCCGATCGCACGGCGGAGACGTTGGCCTTGCTCGCTGGAAACCTGGCGCGCGACGAGGCCGCCGAGCTCGCGGCGTTGCTCGGCAAACGGCCCGAGGACAACCCCGCAGCCGCTCCGAGTGAAGCGGAAGCGCCGAGGGAGGCGCCGAGCGACGCGCCCGTCGAGCCTCCGCCCGTTGCAGAAACAAATGAGCCTCCGGCGCAGGAACCACCTGCAAAGGCGGCTCCGCCAGAAAACCCCCACGCGCCTCGAAAGGCTGCGCCTGCACCGGTTTCCGCGCCCGCAGCCGGGCCCCCCGCCACGCCCACACGGACGCCCTCGCTCGAAGAGCTCGCGCCTTGCTGGCGTCATGACGCCACACAGTTCTTTGCCGGCGCCAACGTGCTTCCGCGGGTCGGCATGTCGACGAGCCGGGGGTCGAACGTCGTGCACAACGTCTCGGCGAACTTCCTCGCCGGGTATGCCACGGGCCTCGATGGCCTCGAAGTCGGCTTGGGATTGAACATCGAGCGCGAATTCGCCTGCGGCGTGCAGCTCACCGCCGTCGCGAACATCGTGGCCGGCCCCGTGCGCGGTGTGCAAGCCGCAAGCGGATTCAATTTCGCATCCTCGCTCCGCGGCGTACAGCTCGGCGCCATCGATATCGCCGCGGGGCCGGTCTTCGGCATGCAGATGGGCGCCCTCGGCATCGCGGGCGACGTGGTCGGCGCGCAGATCGGCGCGTTGAACATCGCGGGGGGAGCCGTATCGGGCGTGCAGATGGGCGCCGTCAATGTGGCCGCGGGCCCCGTGAAGGGCGTGCAGCTCGGGCTCGTCAACTACGCGGACCGCTCCACGTTGTCGTTTGGCCTGCTCAACATCATCCGCCGCGGCCGCCTGCACATCGATCTCTGGGGGCAGGAGACGGGCATCGTGATGGCCGGCATCGAGCACGGCGGCGATTACATGCACAACATCTACGGCATCGGCACGCGCCTCGTGGGCACGGAGCGGCGCCTCGCGCTCACCTTGGGCCTCGGCGGGCACGTGCAGATCTCGAAGCGGTTTTCCGTCGACCTCGACCTCCTCGGGTATTCGCTCCACGAAACGCCGAGCCTCGCGCCCACCGCGTACCTCGCGCAGGTGCGCGCGGTCGCCGCCCTGGAAATCGGCGCGCGGCTCGGCGTCTTCGCGGGCCCGAGTTATACCGTCGTGAATGCGCGTTCGGTGGAAGACGCCCTGCTCGCGCCTTACGACAGTTCCGGGCTCAACCCGACGAACGCGAACCCCATTCTCGGCTGGCCCGGCCTCACGATTGGCCTGCGGATGTTTTAAGCGCGCGCCGCGACCGAGGACAAGACACGCTCGAGCTCGGTCGGATCGATCGGCTTCGTCATGTGCAGATCGAAGCCCGCTTCCCGCGCCCGGCGGCGATCCTCCGCGTGACCGTACCCGGTCTGCGCGATGAGATAGGCCCTCGCCGTCGCCGGATCGGCCCGCAGCGCCCGCGCCAGCGCATAGCCGTCCATTCCCGGCAAACCGAGGTCACAGAGCACCACGTCCGGCGCGAGCCTGCGCCCCACGTCGAGCCCCGAAGGCCCGGTATATGCAACCTCGGCGCGATACCCGAGGAGGACGAGCAATTCCTTGAGGATGTCCGCGGTGTCGCGGTTGTCCTCGACCACGAGCACCCGCAAAGTCTCTTCCCGCGAAGGAGAGACGGGCCGGGCGGGCTCCGGTTGTCCGATGGAACGCGTCGGCGCGGACGAGAGCGGCAGCCGCACGCGGAAGGTCGAGCCGCATCCCGGACCCTCGCTGTGGGCTTCGACGGAGCCGCCGTGCAGCGTGATCAGGCTCCGCACGAGCGAGAGCCCGAGCCCGAGGCCGCCGCGCTTTCGATCGAGGCTGCTGTCGGCCTGGCTGAAGGTCTCGAAGACGCGCGGGATCATCGAGGGCTCCATGCCGATCCCCGAATCCTGCACCACGATCGTCGCGCTGTTCGTCGCTGGATCCGTCACGAGGCAAGCGAGCACCTGTCCGCCCGCGTCCGTGAATTTGAGCGCATTGTGCAGGAGGTTGCCGATGACCTGCGCCAGGCGCGTGTGATCCCCGAGGGTCCAGACGGGTTCGTCCGGCAGCGAGACCAGAAGCTCGATGCCATTGCCCCGGAACGCAGGCCCATAATCGTCGGCCACCTGGCGGACGATCCGCGCGAGGTTGCACGGCTCCTTGCGCAGCTCGATCTTGCCGCGGGCGACACGCGACACGTCGAGCAGGTCGTCGATCATCCGGGCCATGTGCGTCACCTGGCGCTGGATCATCTCGCGCGTGCGGACCACGTCCGGGGCGGTGCCGCCCGTGATGTCGAGAACCTGAATGGCCGTACGAATGGGGGCGAGGGGATTGCGCAATTCGTGGGCGAGCATCACGAGGAACTCGTCCTTGCGGCGGTCGGCCTCTCGGAGCGCCTGCTCGCTCTCGCGTAGAGCCTGTTCGGCGCGCTTTCTTTCCGTGACCTCCTGCACGACCACGTTGATGCCGAGGAGCGTGGAGGCCTCGCCGTGCACGGGGTGGACGCTGACCAGCCAATGCCGATCCCCCTCGGGCCGCTCATGACGGAGCTCGCAATTCGTGACCGCCTGCCCCGTGTCGAGGACCCGCTGGCATAACTCCTTGAACGGCGTGGCTTCGGGGATGAACTCGCCGAGCGTGCGGCCGAGATGCTCGGAGACGGACCGGCCGGTGATGCGCGCGAGCGTCTCGTTGACGTGCACGTACCGGAGCTCCCGGTCGAGAAAGCAGAGGCCCACCGGGGCGGTGGAATAGACGTTTTGGAGGAGCGTGAGGTGGCGCTGTGCCGTCTGTTCGCTCGCCTGCAGGCTATGGACCAGGCGATTGCGTTCGAGCACCGCCGCAATTTGATCGCTGAGGAGCTGCATGAGCTGGAGCTCGTCGGCGTGGAGGCGTGGTCGCTTGGTGCTGGCGAACGCCAGGGTGCCGAGCAAGCGGCCGTGCGACATCAGTGGATATCCTGCATATGCCTGGACGCCCGACTTTTTCAATTCCGTGCCGATGCAGAGGTTCGATTGCTGGAGATCGAAGGCGATGAGGGGTTTCCGGGTCGCGGCGACGGTCCCGCACATGTACTGGCCGAACGTGATCTGCCGGTATCGGAGCTTGTCCTCGGCCGAGAACCCCGAGGCCGATTCGAGGACGAGGGTGCCCGGCACTTCGCCGACCATGTAATTGAAGTAAAGCTCGACGCCGAGGTCGTTCGCCAGCTCCTCGAAGAGCGACCCGAGCACCTCCGACGGCTCGTCGCAAAGGACCAGCCGACTCGCCGCTTTCGCCAGGATACGCAGATGCGTGTGCTCGGCCCGCGCGTGCTCGGGCGTCTCGGCTGCGAGGGCGAATTTCCGGTGAGACGACAATTGAACCGATCAGGCGGCGCCGAGGATTCCACCTCGGTACGGTCCCGTTCCCTGTGCCGTCGAGTGTACTGCGAGGCAGGCGCTGCGCCACGTCGACGCTCCCGGAGGCCGAGGCGGACCGGAGCGTATTGCCGTCATGCAGGAGATTCGCGATTTCGCTGGTTTTCGGCTTTCAGATGTCCTTGCAGCAGCGGAAACCGAGGTGGTAATTCGCGTGGCTGTTCTCGCTCGCGAGGCGCGTTTCGTGCCAGCTCGGTGCGCGCCAGCGGCAATCGTCCTCGTGGGCCTCGATCGTCGAGAAGACGAACCAGCTCCCCTTCATTTCCGTGAAGCCGAGCCCGCCGCTCGCGGCGAGCTCCGCGGGCAGCGTGGGCAGGTTCATGTGCTCGGCGGCATTGCCGTGCATGTCGAAGACGCCGAGCGGGCTCCGGCAAGCCGGGAAGGCGCCGGCGGGATAGGTGTTCGAGCCGCACTGGTCGTAGCCGCCGCCCGGACAACCGGGGGTGCGGCTGCTCGATGTGCCGCAGAGGGCGTGGTTCTTCGCGGCGCCGTAGGCCCAGACCTTTTCGCGTTTGTAGTTGTGGTACCAGGTCGCCTCGGCGCGCGGGCGCGCCCATTCGTACTCGGCTTCCGGCGCGCGGACCGCGCCCGCGCAGGCGCCCTCCCATTCGTGCGTGTCGCAGATGCGCTTGCCGATCGCGCGGCAGAGCAGAGCCGCCTCGCTCGCGCGCACGTGCACGACCGGGTATTCGCAGGGCAGGTTCGGGAATTCGAGCTGGTCGATGCAGGTCCGCGCGTCGGCCTCGGTTTGGCTGGACGAAGGATCGTAGAGCGGCACCATGGAAGGAGCGCCGCAGGCGGGCACGTTCGCCTCCGTGACCCCGGCCTCGAGGCGGACACGCCGGCACTCCGAGCGCGACATCGGGTGGCGCGAGATCGCAGGGTTGCCCTGGCCGAGCACGGGCGAGGCGTCGAAGACGGCGCGGACCGCGTCTATCTGCGTTTGCGACAAACCAAGGCCGGCGCGCATCTGATCGAGCAGGCGCGCGCGCTGCGCGTCGAGCGTTTCGGGCTCCTGGTCGAGATCGTCCGGGGCGAGCGCGCGGGGCGGCGGAGGCTCGGGGACGAGCGATGCGAGCCGTCGCGCTTCGAGGCGCCGCTGCGGAGGAAGGGTGACCGAGAGGACGAGCGTCGCGGCGGTCCCGACCGCGAGGATCACGAGCGCTGTCTCGGCCAGGGCGCGCCGTCCGGGGCGCGTCGCCTTCGGCACCTCGACGAGCGTCGAGGCGAGCGGCGGCACGGAGTCGGGGCGGGGAGGATCGAGGGACGTCACGATCGCGCGCTCATTGTGTCCACGCCTCCCCGGCGTGGCCAAGAGAGCGGCGACCTAGCCGCACGCGCGGACCGGGTTGCGCAAGGTCCCCACGCCGTCGACCTCGACCTCGACGACGTCGCCCGCGGCGATGGGACCCACGCCATGCGGCGTCCCGGTCGCGATCAGGTCCCCGGGTTCGAGCGTCATGACGCCGCTGATGTACGCGATGAGCTGCGCGATCGAGAAGATCATGTCGCGCGTATTCCCGTCCTGCCGGATCTCCCCGTTCACGCGGCAACGCACGGCGAGCGCGCTCGGATCGATCCCGGTGACGAGGAGCGGGCCCGTGGGGCAGAAGGTGTCGAACCCCTTCGCGCGCGTCCATTGGCCGTCCTTCTTCTGCAGATCACGCGCCGTGACGTCGTCGACGCACGTGTAGCCGAAGACGAAGTCGAGCGCGCGCTCCTCCGAGACGCGACGGCAACGCGCGCCGATCACCACGCCGAGCTCGGCCTCGTGATCGACGCGACTGCTCTCCTCGGGCAGCTCGATCCCATCGCCCGCGGCGACGATCGACGAGGGCGGCTTGAAGAAGAGGAGGGGCTCGGCCGGGACGTCGTTGCCGAGCTCGGCGGCGTGCGCGCGGTAGTTCCGACCCACGCACACGATCTTGGTGGGCGTGACAGGCGCGAGCAGGCGCGCGCCGGCGAACGGCACGTCCTCCCCGGTCTCGGAAGGTCGCTCCCAGGGCGCGCCCGTGAGCAAGCGGAGCCTATCCCCGTCGAGGCGCGCGAAAGCCGCGCGCCCCTCGCCTCGATCGATGCGTGCAAACGTGGTCATCGTGCCTGCGCGGAGCGTAGCATGACAGGTGATGTCGCCCTTCCGGATCACCACGGCGTTCCTCTTCGCGTTCGGCGTGATGCTCGCGGCGTCCACGCCCGTCCGAGCCGAGCCCGTTCGTCGTGTCGTGGTCGATCGGATCGTCGCCGTCGTGGATCGCGAGGTGATCACGCTCGTCGAGGTACGCCGCCGGGCCGAGCCGTTCCTCCGCACGCTCGCCTCGCTCGACGAGGCGGCTCGGACCGTGGCCGAGGTCCGCATGTATCGCGATCTCGTGGATCGCATCGTCGAGGAGCGGCTGATCGCGCGGCGCGCGCGGATGGCCTCGATTACGGTGACGGCGAGCGAGATCGATACCGCGATCGACTCGATTGCGCAGACGAACAAGCTCTCGCGGGAAGCCTTGCTCGCCGAGGCCCGTACGACCGGCCTCTCCGAGGCCGACTACCGGGACGAGATCTACAGGCAGATCCTCTCGTTCAAGTGCTTGCGCGTGTACCTCGCGGGGAAGAAGAAGGGGTTCGCGGAGCTGAACGACGCGCAGATGCAGGAGGCGTCACGCGCGATGATCGAGGAGAGCAAGCGCGACGTGCACATCGAGGTGCGGCTGTGAGCACGCGCGCCGGCCTGGTCCTCGCGGTGATCGTCGCCCTGAGCACGTCGGCATGCGGGAGCGCGGGGCAGGGGGCGCGCGCGACGACGCCGGCCAAGGATGCGAGCCCGAAGAACGAACCTCCTCGCGCGCAGGATCCCGTGCTCGTTTGCGCAGACACGCGCGAGAGCGTACCCGCCGATCAGATCGCTCGCATCGAGATCCAGGGCGCTCGCGTGCCTCCGGAGCTCTGCGCGCGCGTGAAGCACGGGATCGGCAGGTCCTTGGACGAGCAACGTGTCGACGACGATGTCCGCGCGCTCTACGCGGATGGCCGGATCGAGGACATCATCGTCCACCGCGAAGAGGGCCCCCGCACGGTGCTCGTCTACGCGGTGCGGATGCGGCCTCCGCTTGTCAGCTTCGAGATCCAGGGCGCGGATCCCTCGGGCGCCTTGCCTGCGGGCGTGGTCCTCGAACGACCCGAGGTCGCCGATCCCGGGATCATCCACACGATGACGTCCGATGCGACCCGCCAGTTGCAGGACGCCGGCTACCCGCACGCCAAGGTCGACTTCGAGATGACGCCGCGCGATGGCGGCGTGGCCCTCGTCATCCGCGCCACGCCCGGACCCCGCGCGATCGTACGCGCCGTGCGCTTCGAAGGACCTTCGTCCGATCGCGCGCGCGAGCTCTCCGCCGCGATGCGAACGACCGTGGGAAACCCGCTCGATCGCCCGACGCTCGAGCGCGACGTGCTCGTGATCCAGGCCGATGGCTACGACAAGGGCCGGATCACGACGACCGTCGCGGCGCCCGAGATCATCGAGTCGGAGGGCGGCGCCGCCGTGGAGATCGTCCTCCGCGTGACCGAGGGCCCCATCTTTCGGATCCGTAAGGTCACCTTCGAGGGAGATCTCATCGGCCCGGTGAAGACCTACGAGCGCGACTTCTGGACCCTCAAGCCCGGCGCGATCTTCTCGCGCACGATCGCCGCGGCGGACATCGAGCGCATCCGCGCCTTCCACGAAGCCCGCGGCAGCGTCGTCGATGTGAACCCCTCGGTCGAGCTCGACGCCGCGCGTGAGACGGTCGACGTGAAGGTACGCATCGAACAGCGGCGTTAGCTTTCGCTCGGCGGGGCTTCGCTACCATGCGCGGCCATGCGCAAGCTCCACGCTTCACTCGCTTTCCTCTCCATCTTCTTCTTCGCCGCCGCCGCGAACGCAGCCGACATCGAGGCGGACCCGGCGAACTACCGCGACCTCCTCGACACGTTGAAGCCCGGCGACACGCTCGTTCTCGCCTCGGGCACGTACACGCAGGGGCTGCCGATCACGAACCTGAACGGCACCGAGGCCGCGTGGATCACGGTCCGCGGCCCGGCCTCCGGCGCGCCTGCGATTTTCGAAGGCAACGCCTGCTGCAACACCGTCGAGCTCGTGAATTCCTCGTACATCGCCGTCGAGAACATCACCGTCGACGGCAAGGGCATCGCCGCCGTGTTCGGCGTCAGCGCCAAGAACGGCACGAACAACGTCGTGCACCACGTGCGCATCGAGGGCTGCACCTTCGTCGGCCAGAACGGTTCGCAGCAGACCGTGGCCATCTCCACGAAGACCCCGACCTACGGCTGGATCGTGCGCCGCAACGTCATCGACGGCGCCGGCACGGGCATGTACTTCGGCAACTCGAGCCACGCCGATCCCTTCGTGGGCGCGATCATCGAGTACAACCTCGTCAAGCGCACGATCGGCTACGGCATGCAGATCAAGAACCAGGATGCCTGGCCTGTGCACGCTGCGCTTCCGAACGTCGACGCGCCGCGCACGATCATCCGGCACAACGTCTTCCTCAAGGATGACCAGCCGAGCCCGGACGGCCCGCGGCCGAACCTGCTCGTCGGCGGCCCGCCCCCGAGCGGACCTGGCGCCGGCGCACGCACGGAGGTCTACGGGAACGTCTTCGTGCACAACATGAGCGAGTCGCTCGTGCAGGCGACCGGCCGCGTCTCCGTGCACGACAACCTCTTCGTCGACGTCGCCGACACGGCCCTCCAACTCACGCAGCACGAGGGCTTCCCGCTCCTCTACGCCCGCGTCTACGACAACACTTTCTACGCCGCGAAGCGCGCCGTCGTCTTCGGCAGCGAGGCGACCGACGGAGATCTCGTCGCGGGGAACCTCGTGTTCGCGGACGAAGCCGTCTCCGGACCGAGCACGGGCACGGGGTCGAACCTCGTCGACGTCGCGGCGAACGCGGGAAGCTACGTGCAGAAGCCGTCGACTGCCCTCGGCGACATGGACTTCTACCCGCTGCCCGGCAAGGCCGAGACGAGCCCGCTCGATACGACCGAGCTCGTCGACGATCCCGAGCATGCGTGTGACTTCAACGGCAGCCCCCGCAAGGACTTCGCGTTCCGCGGCGCGTACGCGGGCGCAGGCACGAACCCCGGATGGAAGCCGGCCGAGACCATCAAGCCGGCGGTCGTCTGCGGAGGCGGAAGCGGAGGCGCGGGCGGGAGCGGAGGCGGAAGCGCGAGCGGGAGCGGGAGCGGAGGCGGAGGCGGGAGCGCAGGCGCAGGTGCAGGCGCGAGCGGAGATGCGGGAGACACCGGGGGCTGCGGATGCCGTTGGGGCACGAACGATCCGGCGGGGCCTCTGGCATCCGCGCTGGTCGGCCTCCTCTTGATCCTCGGCCGCCGTCGTCGCGCCTCGGCCTGATCACCCGTCACATCGCGACGACCTCCACGGACACGTCCCGCTCCTTTCCTTCGCGAACCACGGAGAGCTTCACCTGGCGACCCGGCCCGACGTGATCGAACGCGTCGAGCAACTCCTCGTTCGTTCGCACGCGCTTGCCGTCGATCGCCACGATCACGTCGCCGAGCACCACGCGCTTGCCGCGTGTCACGCGCACGCCCTCGAGCCCGGCCTTCTCCGCGGGCGAGCCCTCGACCACGTCATAGATGACGACGCCCTCGATCCCGGAACGCCGCGCCGCGCGATCCAAGGTCGGGCTCACCTGCACGCCGATCCCGGCGACCGAAGCGCGACCCTTCTCGATGAGCTGGGGGATGAGCCGGGCGACCGTGTCGACCGGGATCGCGAAGCCGATGCCCGACGATGCGCCGCTCGGGCTGTAGATCGCGGTGTTCACGCCGATGAGGCGGCCGCTCGAGTCGAGCAGCGGGCCGCCGGAGTTGCCGGGGTTGATGGCTGCGTCCGTCTGGATGACGTCGCGGATCTTCCGACCGATCGGCGAGGTGAGCTCGCGGCCGAGCGCGCTGACGACGCCGACGGTGAGCGAGTGATCGAGGCCGAAGGGGTTGCCGACGGCGAGGACGCGCTGGCCGACGAGTAGATCGCGTGACTTGCCGACGGGCAGGGGAACGAGCTTCTGCTTGGGCGCTTCGATCTGGAGAACGGCGAGGTCTTTTTCGGGCGCCGTGCCGACGACCTTCGCGTCCCACTCCGACTGATCGGCGAGCGTCACGGCGAAGCGGTCGCCCTGCTGGATCACGTGGAAGTTTGTGACGACGTGCCCGGCGTCGTCCCACAGGAAGCCCGAGCCGGTGCCCTGCGGGATTTGCATGACGTCGAAGGAGAAGAGGTTGCGCTGGACCGCGATGCTCGTGATGAACACGACGGACGAGGAAGCGCGGCGGAAGACATCGATGTCGCGGCGCTCGTCGCTGGTGAGCTCCTCGGGGATGGGCAGTTGTGGAGGCGCGGGCTCGGCGGGCGGCGCGAGCTCATGAGGAGGGGGCGGGCTCTGGCGCGAGCGCCCGACGAAGAAACCCAGGCCGAAGACAAAGGCGACGAGGAGCAGAATTCCGAGGGCTTTGGATGCGGTTTTCATGCGGCTTTCGCGGAAGCGATCGAGGTGAGCGAGAGGCCGAGATCCTGGCTCTCGGGGGTGTGCCGGGCAACCGAGCAGCAGAGATCGAAAGGCCTCCGGACGATTTCCTTGACAGGCCCGAGGGGGGGAGTATGTTCCGCCTCCCCGACGCGCCCGGGACGACGGATCCAGGGCAAGACGGGGCAGGCCCCCCGGGCCAAGCGTCCCAGCAGCTTCCTCAGTAGAGAGAGCGGCGGGACGAAAAAAAGAAACGGGGTGCTTGACAGGCGGAACGGAGTGAGTAAAGTCCGCCTCCCCGACGCGCTGAAGGGCAAACCCTGAAGGCGTTGGATCGCGAGGGAAACGCGAGCCGAAAGGCGAGCGAGACCAAAGCGAGAGGGGTTGCCGAAGCAAAGCTGGATGGAAGATCCAGCGGAGCGGAAGCAAAAAAAGGTTGACAGGGCGAACGAGACGCTCTAAAACAACCGACCTCGCCGCAAGGAACGGCGCCGCGAAAGCGGCCCGGACGGACGGCGAGACGACAGAACGAAGGAATGGCAGGAGTATCTGCCGAAAGCCTTCGGCTCGGTCCTTGAAAACTGGATTGTACGCAACACGCAATAACGTGTGGTGACGTGGCCCTCGCCTCAGGCCGTGCGCAAGCACGGTCGAGGCAACACGTCATGCCAATAAGGCATGAGTCGTCACCCGGTCTTTAGTCGGACCGAGGTGACCTCCAGCAAGTTTAACTGGAGAGTTTGATCCTGGCTCAGAACGAACGTTAGCGGCGCGCCTAACACATGCAAGTCGTGCGAGAAAGGGCTTCGGCCCCGGTAAAGCGGCGCACGGGTGAGTAACACGTAGGTAACC
>NZ_JAGTJK010000085.1:0-29428 GCF_028435265.1 Polyangium jinanense
CGCCTCGACGCCGCACAGCGCGACGAGGCGGGGCGAGGCGAGGCGCGCGATGCGCTCGTACTGGTGCTTGAAGCGCGCGACCTCGGCGCCAGTCGCTCTTTCCGCGCGCAGGATTTTCAGCAAGACCTGGACGCCGTCGCCCTCGCGGCATGCGCGGTACAGGGAAAAATCGGCCGTTTCCTCGATCTTCCCGCGGAGCGCGTAGCCTCTCCCGACGATCATCGAAAACCTTGCTCGCTCGCCCGTCGAGGCGACGCATTACGACCAGCTACTTTTATATCCCAAAGGGGGTGACTTGGCACCGGCGGAGTTTGGCCCACGCACGAGCTCGTGCGGCTCGTCAAACCGCCGCGCCGGGGCGCTGCCCCGGGCCCCGCGGGGGCTGTTCGCCCCTCGACCCGAACCAGGGCAAGCCCTGGACCATTTGGGGAAGAACTGCGCGATGCGCAGTTCTTCCCACAGGCCAGTGGCAAGACCATGGAGGTGCGTTGCGCGCTGGCGGCGGGCAGGTTGTCAGTTGAATCCTCAGCGCCGCGGTTCTTATGGGCAGGGTCGTCGTTGGTCTTGACCTGGCCTGTTCGATGAACTGCGCGGGAGCGCTCCCATTCCAACGTCCCTCGCCGCATTCACGTCCGATCGTGGGTTCTCCCGCGACGAACCAATCCGCACTCGTGGTGCTTTACCTGGAAGGCCGTTCGATCCGGGAGATCGCCGCAGGACTCGGCATCAAGACGAAGACCGCGTACGCCCGCCTCTCCCTCGCCCGACGGCACCTGCAAACGCTCGCGCTCGCCAGATCCGCCTACGCAAGCGCACGCGCACGCGCACGCGCCTCCGCCTCCGCCTTCGCCTCCGCTCCCGACAAGCTCCTTGCCCCGCATCCCCGAGTTGTGGTGTTCCATGGTGCCAGGGAGAAGAACCATTCATGCATCACTCGACATTCACGACCCTCGCAGCCGTCGCCCTGCTCGGCATGCTCTCCGCGTGCGGAGGCGGCACCTCGCCTTCGTCCTCGGGCTCCGGCTCCGGCTCCGGCGCGAGCACCGGCGGCGGGAATGGCGTCGTCGTCGATCGCGGGCCCACGAGCATCTCGCTCGACGGCGATCCCAACGGACTCTTCTGGGATGCCGATACTGCCACACTCTTCATCGCCGACGACAATGGCAATCGGATCCTCTCGTGGACCGATACCCAAGGGCTCGGCCTCGCCGCCGAGCTGCCTCCCGCGCCGCCCGATAGCGCGGGCCTCGGCCAAGTCGTCAAGCTGAAGGACGGCACGCTCGTCGTGCCCAGGTTCGGCGGCGGCACCGCGGGCGACGTCGTGTATGCCAAGCCCGACGGCACGAACGGCGTGGTCCCGAACCTCGATCCCCTCCGCCGCCGCATCGGCCTCACCGTGTCCGAGGACGGCACGTTGTACGATACGTTCTTCGTCGCGATGAACGGCATCAAGCTCGGCAGCGTCGCCAAGCTCGATCTCGCCGGCGCCGAGACCGAAGTCATCACCGGCCTCAAAAAGCCCGTCGGCGTTCTTGCCGCGAAGGGCGACTTCATCGTCACCGAGCAGGAGACCGGCAACGTGCTCCGGGCGCCGATCGCTTCGCCGGATCAGATCGTCGTGATCGCGCAGCTCGTCGGGCCCGATCTGCTGACCGACGGGCCAATGGAACGTTTTTCACCGGCGGCAAGGACGGCAGTGTCCGCCAGATCGTAGCGGCGGCGAGTGGAGCGAATTCGCGAGCGGGTTCCAGGAGGTCCGCGGCGTCGCGTACGACGCGGAAAACCGTCGCCTCTTCCTCGCCGATCACGATGGCATCGAGGAGGACGGCGTGACGCATTTCCTTCGGATCCTGCCGGTCGATTGATGATGCGCCGCGGAATCGCCCTCGTGGCGCTGCTCCTGTCGCCGGCCGTCGCCCGCGCCGAAGGGCCGCGGGTGCAGGCTCTTTTCCAGGGGGACATCGACGCGCGCCTCCACTCCGCCGATCGCGTGGAGGGCGAGGACGGCTTCGCGGTCACCCGCCTCCGCCTCGGCGCGCGCGCCGATTTCACGCCCTGGTTTCACGCCGCCGCGCAGGCCGAATGGGCCCAGGAAAAACCGGCGCAGCTCGACGCTTACGTGTCCTTTCGGCCGTCGGCGTCGTGGGAGCTCTCCCTCGGGGCGCGCAAGACGCCGCTTTTCTCATCGGCGCGCGACGAGCCCGTGTGGATGCTCCCCGTCCCCGAGCGTCCGATGATCGTCCGCGCGCTCTGGCCCGGTCGCGACGTGGGGCTCGAAGTGCACAGGCTGCCCACGCCGTCGCTCCCGCTCGAAGCATGGCTGCGCGTGGGCAATGGGTCGGGCAGCGTGCTCGGCAATGACAACAGCGATTTCGCTGTGGATGCGCGGCTCGACGTGGCGCTCGGGCGCGCGAATCCACAGGCGAAAGGCACGCCGCTCCTCGGCCTGCGCCTCGGCGCCGGGATCCACGCGGAAAGCGCCGAGGATCGGCTCGGCGTCCGGGGCACGACCGCGGACGGGTTCATCTTTTATCGCGTCGCCACGGTCTATGGCCCGCGGTACGTCGCCGAGGCGCACGCGGCCGCGTATCTCGGGCCGGTGCGAATCCTCGGGGAAATCGGGGTCGCCAAGGAGAGCCGCGCCAAGGATACGGACGGCAATCCGGCGACGCCCCGCGTGTCGCAAGATTCCATCCGCTCGCTCGGCGGATTCGTCGAGGCCGCGTGGATGCTGACGGGGCAACGTCGCGCGCCTGGGATATGGCCGACGGAGCGGCCGGGGCGATCCTGGGGAATCGGCGCGCTGGAGCTCGCGGGGCGATTCGAGCGGCTCTCGCTCGGGCAAGGCGCGCGTGACGTCGAGCCCGGCGGGGCCACGAGCGTCTCGGCGGCGATTCGATGGTGGGCGACGCCGTTCTGCGCGGTGTCGGCCGCAGGTTACTTCACGGCGTACGATACGGCGCCGATCGAGGAGCCCGAAACGACGCGGTCGTGGCTCGGCATTCTCCGCGCGACGTTCCACGTGCCGGTGGAAAAGCTCGTGCGCTGAACGAAGGGCAAGAGGCTCAGGCCCGGACCACCCGACAAGCACAACACTTGTACGCCTGCTGTCCGGACAGCGCGTCGAAATGCCGGTCATCGATGAGCACGTTCGCGGGCTCGTACCGCGGCAGGCCGAGATCGTCGCCGACCTTTTGCGCGGGACCGAAAAAATTCGGCACGAAGATCGTGTCCTCGCGAATGCCATCGAAGAGCAGCGCCGTCGCCGTGATCCCGCCCCGCGGGCTCTCCACCCGGATCGCGTCTCCGTCGCGGATGCCCGCCCGCGCTGCCGCGCGCGGGTGAATCTGCACGAGCCGGATCCCGTTCATCAGCTTCCCGGTCTGCGTCCATTGCGTCATCGTCGCGAAATGGACCACGCTCGGCCGGCCGATCATCCCGAGGAGCGGAAACCCCGCGCGCACGCCTTCGTTCGGCGGCACGCCGAGCTTGACCCGCGGCGTGGAGGAGCCGGGATGGAGCGGATTCGGAACCTTCTCGGCGAGGTGCTCGATCGTCGGGACCCCGGCGCCGACCTCCGGGTGCGAATAAAACGGCGGGAGCGCGGCGTGCCCGGCGCGCGCGAGTTTTTCGTGAATCGCCGACGTGAAAATCTCGACCTTTCCGCTCGGCGTGAAGAAACGTTTCCCCGCGTGCCCGAGAGCGCTCGCCACGGACGCCCAGGAGGGATGGTCGAGGTAAAGCGTGCTCGTGCCCGGATGATCCTCGGAAGGGCAAGGCCAACGGAGCGGCTCGGTTCTCTCGCGCAGCCGCTTCGAGGTCATCCCCGCCATGCCCGGCGTGTTCTTGACGAAGACCTCGTCCCAGAGCGTGCGATAATCCTTCCACGCCGCCGGAAGATTGTCTTTCCAGTACGAAGGCGGATTCTTCTTGTCGACCTCGGCCATCGCGTGGGCGAGATCGATCCAGACGTGAATGTCGGGCCGCGCCTCACCGATGGGGTCGATCGCCTTGTCCGACCAGCGAATGGCGCGATCGTCGCGGCGCATGTAGACGCACTCCTGTTCGAGCACGCTCGGGATCGGGAGCACGTAATCGGCGAAGAGCGCGGGCTCCTCCAGGAAGAGGCCCGGATACACGAGAAGCTCGAGCTTTTCGTACGCCGCGCGCACCCGCGCCGCGTTCGCGCCGTCGACGAGCGGGTTTCCCATCAGGAACACGGCGCGCAGACGATACGGATCCTCGTCGAGGATCGCCCGCGGGAACGTGTCGGGCCCGAGCAGTGCGGGCCCCTTCTTCTCCGGGACCTCTCCGCGGATCTTCGGCAAACGGAGATCCCCCGGCCAGGTGTTGTGCATGAAATTGCAGCCGCCACCGGGTTTGCCGATGTTGCCGGTGATCGCCGCGAGGAACGCCATCGCCCGGTAGGTGTGGAACGCGTTCATCTGATGCGAGATCCCCGCATTGCAGAAGATCGCCGCAGGGCGGGCCGTTGCATACGCCTCGGCGAGGGCGCGGATCGTGCTCGCGGGGATGGTCGTCATCCGCTCGCCCCACTCCGGGGAAAACCCTTGCGCCTCGACGTGCTTGACGAGCGCGTCGAACCCGACGACCCACCGCTCGACGAACGCCGCATCGTAGAGCTTCTGCCGGAGGATGTGCGCGAGCATGGCGTACACGAGCGCCATGTCGGTGTGCGGGCGAATGGCGATGTGCTGGTCCGCGAAGGCCGAGGTCGGCGTTTGCCGCGGGTCGACGACGACGAGCTTCGCGCCGGTGTGCGCGCGCGCCCGCAGGAGGTGCTCGAACGTGACGGGGTGCGTCTCGGCCTGGTTCGTGCCGAAGAAAAGGAAAAACTTCGAGCTGCCGAGGTCCTCCTGCCCCGTGATGCCGTCCTTGCCGTAGCCATTGGTAAAATTGCCGAGGCCGAAGGTCCAGGCGAGGGCGTCGCCGCCCGCGTCGTTGCAGACGGGGCCGACATCGGTCGCATTGGGCGAGCCATAGAGATCGAAAAACCGGCCGATGATGGAGCCGACCCCGCGCACGAGCCGCCCCGAGGTCTTGCTGGCGACGCCGGCGGCGCCGGTGGTATCGCGGATCTCGACGAGCTTTTTGGCGATCTCGGCGAGGGCCTGATCCCAGCTGATGGGCTCGAAGCGCGAATCGGGGGAGCCTTTCGCGCCGGAGACGCGCCGGAGCGGCGTACGAATGCGGTGCGGGTTGTAGGCGATCTGCGCCATCATCGGGCCCTTGACGCAGAGGTTGCCGTCTTGGACCGGATCGGCCGTCTCGCCCTTGATGTCGATGATGCGCCCGCCCTTCTTGTGGACCTGGATCCCACAAAGGGAGTTGCAGAACTGGCAAGCGGCGCGAACGATCTGATCGGGCTGAAGCGCCCCGGAGTTCCGGGTGAGATCGAGCGCTGCGCGCGCAGGCTCGGCCGGAGGCGGAGGCGTGGTGGCCTCGCAGCCGGCCACGAAGCCCGCCGCGGCGCTCGTCGCAGCCGACAGCTTGAGGAATCCTCGACGCGAGAGGTTCGAATCGCTGGCCATGTTCCGGACGGGATCATGCGCCGGAGAGCGATCGGAAAACAAGCGTCTTGCGGAGCTTGCCCCCGCGGGCGAACACGAGGGCAGACCGGGCAAACACGAAGTGGTAGAGTCGCCGCGTCATGCACGCGCTGTCACGCCGCTCGTTCGGGTCGCTCTGGGGGCTCTTCTTGCTCGCGCTGTTCTGCCTTTCGTGCGGAAAGCAGCCTGCGGGAGGGCGTGCGCTGCGGCTCGCGACGACGACGAGCTTGAAGGACGCGGGGCTGCTCGACGAGCTGCTCCCCGCGTTCGAGGCGAAGACGGGCTACCGCGTCGAGGTGAATGCGCTCGGCTCCGGCAAGTCGCTCCGCGCGCTGCGCGACGGCACGGTCGACGTGGCCATCACGCACGCGCCTGCCGAGGAGCAAGCCGCGGTCGCCGCAGGCGAGGTGGGGCGGCGGAGCCCGTTCATGCACAACGAGTTCGTGATCGTCGGGCCCGCCGATCAGGTGGGCGTCGTGGCCGGCGCGGGAGACGTCGAGGAGGCGCTGCGACGGATCGCTTCGTCGGGGCGAACGTTCGTGTCACGCGGGGACGACTCGGGGACGAACCAGCGCGAAATGGCGCTGTGGAAGGCCGCGGGGATCGGCGCGAACAGCGCATTCATCGTGCGGGCGAACGCAGGGATGGGCGAGACGCTGGAGCGCGCGTCGGACGACGGCGCGTTCGCGTTGAGTGATCGCGCGACGTTCGTAACCAAGCAGAAGGATCTGAAGCTCTCGATCGTGTTCCAGGGCGACGCGGCGCTGCGGAACACGTATTCCGTGATCGAACCGAAGGCCGGCGGAGGGGCCAATGCCGAGGGGGCGCGAGCGTTCGCGGAGTATCTCCTTTCGGCCGAGGGACGGGCGCTCATCGGCGCGTTCGGCGTGAAGGCCAGCGGGGAGCCGCTGTTCACGCCCGAAGCGCGCTGACGTTGTGCCATCGCCATTGCCATCGGAAAGGTCGGATCGGCGAGCCATGACGAAAGAGGCTACCCATCGTCCCGCCATCGAAGGGAAGGAGACGACGATTCCGCTCCTGCCCTGCGTTTCGCCCGACGAGACGCTCACGTTTTATCGGGCGCTCGGCTTCGAAACCACCTACGAGATGACGAAGCCGTATCTGTATCTGGCGCTGCGCTTCCGTGGATTCGAGCTGCACTTCGGCAAAGGCCCCAAGGGACTGGATCCGAAGGAGGAGAACTCGGGCGGCTGTCTGGTCCTCGTGGACGCCGTGGAGCCCTATCACCGCACGTTCACCGAGGCCCTGCGCGCGAAGTACGGCAAGGTGCTGGCCCGCGGCAGGCCCCGGATCACACGCTTTCGGCCCGGGCAGAGCCGCTTCTCGCTGATCGACCCCTCCGGCAACAACATCATCTTCATCCAGCGGGGCGAGCCGGACCTCGAATACGGCGGATCGAAGGCGCTCTCGGGCCTGGCGAAGGCGCTCGACAATGCCCGCATCCTGCGTGATTTCAAGAACGACGACAAAGCCGCCGCCCGCGTGCTCGACGTCGCGCTCGCGAAATACGGGGCAGAAGCCCAGGTGGAGGACCGGGTGCGAGCCATGGCAGCCCGGATCGAGCTTTCGATTGCGCTGAACGACGCCGCGTCAGGCCAGGCCCTCCACGAGCAACTCCAGGCGCTCCCCCTGTCCGAGGAAGAACGCGACCGCCTGTCCGAGGAGCTGAAGGCCGCGGAGCGGCTGGAGCAGTGGCTTTCGCGCGCCGCGGCGACGCGTCAGGCCTGAGAAGGTGTTCCACAGGTGGGCGCGGGCGCGGGCGCGGGGCGTTGCCCCGCACCCCAGCAGGGGGCTGTCCGCCCCCTGCACCCCGGACCAGGCACGGCCTGGACCGAGGGCCGAGAAACCGCGCGATGCGCGGTTTCTCGGACGGGCCCTGTGGCAAGACCACGAGCGGCGTTGCCAGCCGAGGCGGCAGCGCTGCCTCAGCCTCGAGCAGACACGTCAGCGCTGCGGTTTGGATGGGCAAGGTCGTTGCCGGTCTTGACTCGGCCCGTTTCAAAAACCGCGCATCGCGCAGTTTTTGAACCCCCGGTCCAGGCCGTGCCTGGTCCGGGTCCAGGGGTGGACAACCCCTGGTCGGGGTCCGGGGTGAAACCCCGGCGCTACGCTCAGCCTGATTTCGGTTCGATCGTCGGGGAAGCATTCCCCAGGCTCGCCTCCGGCCGGGCCTTGAATTCGAGCGTCACGGCCTTCGAAAGCCGCACGATCGAGCCGGGTAGGATCGGTGCTTCCTGGTTCGTCTCGACCAACCGCCCGTCCACCTCCGTCGGCTGGCGCGAGACGGGCCGCAGCACGTACCCCTCCTTCGGCTTGCGCCGAAGCTCGAAATGAAACCGGCTCACGAGCTGCTCGAGCTTCTTGTCGGAGAGTGCGAGGACCACGTCGTTCGCACGCATCCCTTCCTCCCCGCGCAGCCGGCCGAAGCTGATGAGGTCTTGCCGCGGCAAAACGAAGGTGTCGCCGGTCTCGCGCACGATCACGCTCCCGGGTAGGCGGTGTTCGTCGCGCCAATCGAAGCGGAAGAGCACGAGCGGTTCCGCATGCCCCCGGACGACCACCGGCGGAACGGGCCAGGCGCGCACGCGCATACCGGGCGGAGACTCGCGCAGGGCCGCCGCCGAGAGGCGCAGCTCGCCTGGCTCCGCCGTCGAGGCGATGCGCGCGCACAGGTTCACCGCGTCGCCCGACACGATCACGCCGTCGGTCAAGACCGGCCCGAAGTGCACGCCGAGCCGCACGACGAGCCGATGATCCCGCGCCCGCGTCTCGTTCTCCCGCGACGCGCGCTCGAGGAACACGACGAGCCCGCCCACGGCGTTTTCGACGTCGGGAAAACAGGTGAACGCGCCGTCGCCCGCGACGTCGACGATCCGCCCCCCGAACGGCTGGATCGATTCCGCCAGGAGATCGTGGTGGAGCTGCTGCAGCGCCCTTCCTGCCTCGTCGCCGAAACGCGCGAAATACGCCGTCGACCCGACAATGTCGGTGAAACCGAGGGCGAGCGGCTTCTCGAACCGCCGCGTGAGGACCTGCGAGAGCTGGGTCTGGAGCCGGATGATTTCCGTCAGGCTCATCGCGTCGAAGTCGAGCTTCATCGTGGGCGAAACCAGGGTACCCCGAAAGATCCGTCCCGCCTAGCTCTTTGGAAGGCTGTGCGCGCTGGTGCTCGCCCCGACCGACGCGAGGATCGCGTCCAGCTTGACGAGATCGACGGGCTTCACCAGGTGAGCGGAAAAACCCGCCTCCTTCGTTCGTCGGCGGTCCTCGTCGTGGCCGTACCCCGTCAGCGCGACGAGAATCGCCTGGCCCTGGTCGGGGTCCTGGCGAAGCCTTCGGGCGACCTCGTACCCGTTCATTCCAGGCAAACCGATATCGAGCAAGACGACCTCCGGCCGAAACGTCCGCGCCGCTTCCAGCGCCGCAGGGCCGTCGTGCACCGTGTGGACCTCGTGCCCCGCGATGCGCAGCAGCATTGAAAGACTCTCCGCGACGTCGGGATTGTCGTCCACGAGCAGAATGCGGCGGGACGCCGTGGGGTGGCTCGCGGCCGATGCCCCCGCGCCCGCTTGCGGCTTCGCCTCCGGCAAGATCGGCAGGCGGACGATGAACTCGCTCCCCTTCCCTCGCCCCTCGCTGCGGGCTTCGACCGTGCCGCCGTGCATCTCGGCGATGTTCTTCACCAGCGTCAACCCGATGCCGAGGCCACCCTCCGACCGGGCTAGCGAGCGATCCACCTGCGTGAAGAGATCGAAGACCCGCGTGAGCATTTCCTGGGGAATGCCAATGCCCGTGTCCCGCACCCGAATGGAAACCGTATCCCCCGCCCGTTCGACGGCAATCGTGATGTGCCCCCGCTCTTCCGTGTACTTGGCCGCGTTCGTCAGGAGGTTTTCGATCATCTGCGTGAGCCGCGTCGGATCGGCGTAAACCCAGACCGGCTCGGTCGGCAATTCGATCGCAATCTCGTGCTTGCGCGCGTCGAGCAGCGGCCTCGCCGTCTCGAGGGCGCGCCAGACGATCGGCGCGACGTCCACCCGCCCCTTCTGCAGCTTGATTTTGCCGCTCGTGATGCGACTGACGTCGAGCAGATCGTCGACGAGCCGGCTCATGTGCTGGACCTGGCGCTCGATGATCGCCGTGGATCGCTCGATCCTCGGATCGGCCATGCCGACGAGCCGGAGGATCTGGGCGGCATTCCGGATCGGCGCGAGGGGATTGCGCAGCTCGTGGGCGAGCATGGCCAAAAATTCGTCCTTGCGGCGATCGGCCTCGCGGAGCGCCTGCTCGGCCTCCTTGCGGGCCGTCACGTCCATGAAAATGCCCTCCCACATGATCTGACCCGTCGACAAGCGGCGGGGAGCCGAGCGGCAATGAACCCAGACGATGCTGCCCCAGCGCGTCCACAATCGACTCTCGCAATCGAGCGTGGCGAGGCCACGGAGAGCGGCGTCCTCCAGCTCGAGGATGCGGGGGCGGTCGTCCGCGTGAATCTGGTCATAAAGGGCTGAGGCGTCCGCCAGGATCTCGGCGGGCGTGACGCCGATGAGCGGCTCGATGCCCGCGCTGATATAAAGAAATCGCCTGTGCCCCGTGGGTTCGGCCAGGAGCTGGTAGATCGCTCCCCGCGGCAGGTTGTCGCTGAGGGTCCGCAGCCGCTCCTCGGTCTCGCGCAGGGCATTCCGCGCCAGCTGGGACTCGGTGACATTGACGATGGCCGCGACGAACCCCGTGACCCGGCCTTCGTCGTCGAACTCCGGGTCGTACGCGCACCGCATGATCTGCGTGCCCTGGGCGCCCTCGTACGTGACCTCGACCTCGAACTCGACCCGCTCGCCGCGGAGGACGGCCTCCACGTGCGGCTCGATGGAGGCGTATGCAGCTTCGCCGAGGACGTCGCGGATGGTTTGGCCAGCGACCTCGCTCGGCGTGCGATGCAAGCGGGCCGCGTAAGGCCTGTTGACGTACTTGTAACGGCGATCCGCGTCGCAGTGGGCGATCAAGACGGGGACGTGGTTGGTCAGGAGCTCGAGCTGCCGCTCCCGTTCGCGGTCCGCCTCCTCGAGCCGCTTCACGTCGGTGCGGTCCCGCATGATCTTGGCGAAGCCGCGGAGGTTTCCGCTCTCGTCCCAGAGCGGCGTTTCGACGCCGGCCGACCAGAACCGCGTGCCATCCTTGCGGACGTGCCAGCGGTCGTCGCCCCCGCGGCCGCTCCTCGAGGCCTGGTCGCGCTCGAGCTCGGGCGTGCCGGTCCGGACGTCCTCCGGCGTAAAGAAAATGTCGGATGATTGGCCGAGGACCTCGTCCTCGCGATAGCCGAGGAGCCGCTCGGCACCCTTGCTCCAACTCAGGACGATGCCGTGCGGATCGGTGATGAAAACGGCGTAATCGACGACGTTCTCGGCGAGGAGCCGGAACATCTCGCCTTCCCACGCCCTCCTGTCCGCTCGCTCGGGTTCGGTCACGAAGCCCCGCCCTGCATGTAATGCGGAGCGGCGTGGACGGTCAGGACGCGTGGCGGGAAAGGAGCGCGCGGGCGGGCGGGGCTCTTTACGCCTCGACCTCGAGCGCGTCGTCTCCGCTCGCGCGCTTCGCCCGGAATGCCGCGGTCTTCGTGGCCGCCACGCGCCGCGCGGCGTCCTCCGCCAAACCCTGCGCGAGCGCCGTTCGTTCGATTTCCTGGCGGAACGCGCGCAGCGCCAGGATCCGGCTCGTCACGGACACGAGCACGGCGAGCGCGAGGAAGACGATCATGAAGGTCGTCGAGATCTGCCAGACGGCGAGCGCGGTCGCCGCGAAGAAGCAAACGGCCGAGAGCAGGCGCGATTGCTGGATCATCTGGGCGTGGATGCCCTGGGCGCGCGCCACCACGAGCTCGGCATTCACGAGCGCGGCCTTCTCGCTCTTCGCGGCTCGCTCCGGGCGCGCGAATGCCAATTCCTCTCGCGTCTGGTAATTCGGCAACGACGTCATGAATTCCTCGCTCGTGCTATCGTGACAGTTCTTCTCAATGGATGATTTCTATGCAATGCGGTGACCGCGGCTCAGCGCCGGCTCCCGTGTGGAGGGCGTATCGACGCTCATGCCCGGGATGAAGCTCAGCACGGTCGCCGTCATGATGAACGCCCCCGGGATCAGGAACGCGAGATAACCGCCGGCGCGCACGGCGGGCACCATCAGGGCCGCGCCCGACGCGAATGCGATGATCTTCGACCCGCGCAGCATCGCGCCCTGGAGCGCCGTGCGCCGGGCCTCGCCGTCCATGGCAAAGGAGCTCGCGAGCTGCACGCCGAGCTCCGTCGCCGGGCCCGTCATGTGCGTCGTGCGAACGGCGCCGCCCGTGGCCGTGGAGACCGTCGCATTCTGCAGCCCCATGGCGAAACTCAGGAGCGACAGGAGCAAGAAGTCCCTGGGCTGCTCGACGGACGTGCCAAACTGCCCGAAGAGCCCCGCATGGCCCGAGATCGCGACGCCCGCGAGCATGGTCGACACGAAGATCAGCGGCGCGGCGTGCAGCGGCGGCTTGCCGCGCTGGTGGCGCCGCTGCAGCACGATCACCGACGACATGGCGCCTGCGATGAAGCAGAGCACCACGAGCCCATATTCGGCCATCAGGCCCCAGAGCCCCGCGTCGATGCCGAGCTGGGTCGTCAGGCCCGTGACATGCGTGACGAATCGCTGGCAGGCGAGAAAAGCGCCTGCATTGACGCTCCCCGCGGCGAGCGCGAGCAAGACCCAGCTCGGCGCGTGGCGCATCGAGAAAATCGTGGGAGGTGTGTGAAGCGCGACCGACATCAACATCCCTTCGTTGCGAGTTTCCTCGGTGGTGACTCCTCGGACCCGGAGCGGATGTTCACGGAGCGTGCCAGCAGCGGATCACCCGCGAAACACGGGGAGCTCCGGGCGTGATCGCAGTCTCTCGTCGGGCCGCACCGACGCAGGATCGACGGCCCTCACCGACAGTGTCGGGGATCGGCGACAATGGCGCGGCGTCGCGCGCCGTGTCAGCTCATGCCCGGCACGATCCATCACGATCCACGAATTCCCAGCTCTCGCCCTTTTTTCATATCCGGAGCTCCTCGATGCGGCTCGTCTCGCGGCTCGTTCTCTCGCACGCGCTTCCCGTCGGCCTCATGGTCTGCGCGCTCGTCGTCATGCTCGGCTCGCTCGCGCAGATCAGCTCGTCGCTCAAGGAAGTGCGTGACGCAGAGCTCGGCTCGCTGAACACGGAAGAGGCCGTCCACCGCGCCGCCTGGGCCGTCGAGATCGCCGTGCGGCACGGCGCCGTGGACTGCGAGCACGGTCGCTCCTCCGAGGACGCCGCGCGGGTCATCCAGCAGCGCCTGCGGGATCTCAACGCCGTGCTCGAGTCCGCGGAAAAACCCGTGCGCGAGATCATGCTGGAGCCGGTCCGCGACTACCAGGCGCTCGCGACCCGCGTCTCCTCGGGCGACACGTGCGCCCACCTCCTCACGACCACCACGCGGCTCGAGCGCGAGCGGCTCGACGAGAAGCTCACGGACGCCTGGATCTCGCGCATGTTCGAGCTCCACTCCGCGCTCCTCCGCAAGGACGAGGAGTCGGGCCGCGCCGCCGGATCGGCGCTGTCGAGCGGCATCGTGCTCGCGCTCGTGGCGTGCGTCGTGGCGGTCCTGCTCGCGCAGCGGATCGCACGCACGGTGACGCAGCCGCTCGCGTCGCTCTCGTCGAGCGTGCGCAGCGTGGGACGCGGTGACTTCACGGTCACGATCGAGGCGCAAGGCCCGCGCGAGGTGTACGAGCTCGCCGAGGAGATGGAGGTGATGCGCCGCCGCCTCGCCGAGCTCGAATCGCTCAAGCAGGGATTTCTAGCGTCGGTCTCGCACGAGATGCGCACGCCGCTCACGAAGATCCGCGAGGCGCTCTCGCTCCTGGCCGACGGCGCGGGCGGCAAGCTGAACGAGCGTCAGGGGCGTATCGTGCAGATCGCGCAGCTCGCCTGCGAGCGCGAGATCCGCACCGTGACCACGCTCCTCGATCTCTCGCGCCTGCGCGCCGGCGTGCCCCTGCAACGCAAGCCCGGCGCCTCCGTCGACGAGGTCGTCTGGAGCGCGGTCCGCGACGAGGACATCGAGGCACGCGAGCGCGGCGTCACGGTGGACGTCGAGACGCCCGGCGAGGCGGCCAAGGCCTACCTCGACACGGTGCTCGTCGAGCGGGCCATCGCGAACATCGTGCGCAACGCCGTCGCCGTCTCCAAGAAGGGCCAGCACGTGCGGGTCCGCCGCGATCTCGTGCCCGAAGGCCCCAGCGGGCTCGCCGGAACGTGGGCCCAGATCAGCGTCGCCGACCAGGGTCCGGGCATCCCGCCGGAGATCCGCTCGGTCATCTTCGACGCGTTCGTGACGCACAGCGTGGACAGTTCGCCGAAGCGCGTGGGCATCGGGCTCGGCCTCGCGCTCGCTCGCGAAATCGTGCGGGCGCACGGGGGCGACATCGAGGCCTCGGACGACCCGGCGGGCGGGGCGGTATTCCGCATGTGGCTTCCCCTCGACGAAGCCGCGCCGTCGCCCCACGCCCTGCCCGCGCACGTGTGATAAAACCCGACGAACACATGCGGAAGGACGAGCCCGACACCACCCCGCGGCCGCACATCCTCGTCATCGACGACGAGCCCCACCTCTGCGAGCTGCTCGCCTACCGGCTGGAGCACCACGGCTACCGCGTGAGCGCGGAGCTCTCGGTCCGCGGCGGAATGGAGGCGCTGGAGCAAGGCAACATCGACGCGATTATCCTCGACCTGCGCCTCGAAGACGGCGACGGCATGGAGGTGCTCGGCGAGGTGCAGAAACGCTCGCCCGATCTGCCGGTCATCATCCTGACGGCCCACGGCACGATCGAGACGGCGGTGCTCGCGATCCAGCGGGGCGCGTACGGATTTCTGACGAAGCCGTTCCAGGATTACGAGCTGCTCCAGAAGCTCGCGCACGCGATCGAGAGCGGGCGGCTCAAGCGCGAAGTGGCGGGCCTCCGGCGCATCGTGGGGGACGCGTCGAGCGACATCCGTCTGCTCGGGACGAGCGAGAGCATCGCGGCCGTGCGCGAGCGGATCGCGCGCGTTGCGCCCGCGGACGCGACCATCCTCCTGCTCGGCGAGTCCGGCACGGGCAAGGAGCTCGCGGCGCGGTCGCTGCACGCGCTCTCGGCGCGCAAGGGGCGTCCGTTCGTCGCCGTGAACTGCGGGGCGCTGCCGGCGGAGCTCCTGGAGAGCGAGCTCTTCGGGCACGTGCGCGGCGCGTTCACGGGCGCGAGCCGCGACAAGGACGGCCTCTTCGCGGCGGCGCGCGGGGGCACGCTCCTGCTCGACGAGATCGGCGAGGCCCCGGCGCCGGTCCAGGTAAAACTGCTCCGCGTGCTCCAGGAGAAGCGTTTTTCGAAGGTCGGATCGGCGACCGAGGAAGACGCGGACGTGCGCATCGTGGCCGCGACGAACCGCGATCTACGCGCCGAGGTCGCCGCGGGGCGCTTCCGCGAGGACCTTTTTTACCGGCTGCACGTGGTGCCGATCGTCATGCCGCCGCTCCGCGAGCGCAAGGACGACATCCCGCTGCTCGCCGAGCTCTTCCTGCGCCGAGCGGCCGCGCGGTACGGCCTCGCCGAGCCGTATCTCTCGCCCGAGGCGATGCGCGTGCTGCTCGCCCATTCGTGGCCGGGCAACGTCCGCGAGCTCGCGAACGTCATGGAAGGCGCCATTTTGCTTTGTCAGGACGAACGCATTCGCCCGCAGCACATTCTCGCGACGCTGGCGACGCCCGCCCGGCCGCCCACGCCGATTACGAGCGAGGCGCCGGCCGAGTCGGCCGAGGAGGAGCCGCCGCTCGGGCTCGCGGTGCTCGGCGGCGATCCCGAGGCCCCGCTGCCGCCGCTGCGCGCCGCGCGGGACTCGTTCGAGCGCGCGTATCTCGTCGAGGCGCTGCGCCGCGCCGGCGGCAACGTCAGCGCCGCGGCCAAGCTCGCAGGGCGCAATCGCACCGACTTCCACGACTTGCTCCGTAAGCACGGCCTCTCGGGCGCCGATTTCAAGGCATGATCTTCGCGCGGCGGTGACGGGAATGCGATTGCGGGATCACACGGAAGAACATTCCGTCTTGCACGGCATCTCCCGATATCGGATACATCCGCGCATGCGTCTTTCCCGTTCCGCTTCGAACCTGCTCTGCGTGCTCTTCCTCGGCGTGTCCCTATCGGCCTGCGGCGGCGCCGCCTCCACGTCGGAGACGGCCGCGTCGGGCCGCGCCAAGCCGACCAGCAAGACGACGCGGCTCGAGGCCGATCCGCGCATCGGCGTCTACACGTCCGTTCCGTGGGGTTTCGAGACGAACTCGTTCTGGATCGAGGGCCCGAAGGGGCTCATCGTCATTGACACCCAGTTTTTGCCCTCCGCCGCGGCGGAGCTCGTCGAGCGGGCCGAATCCATCACGGGCAAGAAGGTCGAGCTCGCGATCGTCCTGCACCCCAATCCGGACAAATTCAATGGTATCTCCGTCTTCCAGAAGCGGGGCATCAAGGTCGTCACGTCAGCGCAGGTGATCGCCAAGATCCCGCACGTCCACGAGATCCGCACGCGCTCGTTCGCGGAGCGATACGCGCCCGATTATCCGACGGAGCAACCCAAACCGGAGAGCTTCGGCGACGCCACGCA
The DNA here is from genome assembly GCF_028435265.1 of Polyangium jinanense. Lineage (GTDB taxonomy): Bacteria > Myxococcota_A > Polyangia > Polyangiales > Polyangiaceae > Polyangium > Polyangium jinanense. Next base: position 16,273 of record NZ_JAGTJK010000085.1, read on the forward strand.
GGAACTCTCGGCCGGCGGGGTGACGGTGAAGGCGCACGTCCTCGGCGCGGGTTGCTCCGAGGCGCACGTGGTCGTCGAATACGACGGGCACGTATTCGTCGGGGATCTCGTCGGGCAAGGGACACACGCCTGGGTCGAGCTCGGCGAGATCGAGGCGTGGATCGAGCGGCTCTCGGAGATCGCGGCGGTAAAGCCCAAGTTCGTGCACCCGGGCCGGGGCAAGACGGGCGGGGCGGATCTGCTCGAATGGGAGACGGGGTATCTGCGGCGGCTGCTCGAGGAGGTCGCGAAGGAAAAACCCACGATGCCGCCGCCGGCGGGAGCAATCGATCGGGTCAAGGACCGCATGATGAAAGCGTATCCGGGGCTCGATTACGATGTTTTCCTGGATGTCGGCCTCGAAGAGGCCTGGCGGAAGCAGGCGGCGAAGGCGGCCGCGAAATAGAAGCACGCGCACCCCTGCCAGGGCTGACGGAAGCCTGCCGTCTCCGACGGATGTGACACCTCTCACCTCCGTCACCCTCCTCCGCGAAGCGCGCGTCATGACGCACCGCGGAAACATTCGCGAAACATGGAGGAGTGTATCGATCGAGCATGAAGGTCGATACGGGCGACACCGCCTGGCTCCTCGTCTCCACGGCCCTCGTGCTTTTCATGACGCCGGGCCTCGCCCTCTTTTACGGCGGGATGGTGCGGCGCAAGAACGTGCTGTCCACGCTGATGCACGCCTTCGCCGCGCTTCCGCTCGTGACGCTCCAGTGGGTCCTCTTCGGGTACTCGCTCGCGTTCGGGCCGTCGATCGGCGGGCTCGTGGGTGGCCTCGGGTATGCCGGGCTCACGCCGCTCGCGACCGAGGCGCGCGGGACCGTGCCGCACCTCGCGTTTTGCGCGTTCCAGATGATGTTCGCCGTGATCACCCCGGCCCTCGTCGCGGGCGCCTTCGCCGAGCGAATGCGGTTTCCCGCGTATGCCGTGTTCGTCCTCCTCTGGTCGACGCTCGTCTACGATCCCGTCGCGCACTGGGTCTGGAGCGAGAGCGGCTGGCTCTTCAAGATGGGCGCGCTCGATTTCGCGGGCGGCACCGTCGTGCATCTCTCGGCCGGCGCCTCGGCGCTCGTCTGCGCGGTGGTCCTCGGCAAACGCGTGGGATATCCACACGAGCGCCACCAGCCGCACAACCTCACGATGACCCTCACGGGCGCCGGCATTCTCTGGTTCGGCTGGTTCGGCTTCAATGCCGGCAGCGCCCTCGGATCCGGCGCGCTCGCCGCGCTCTCGCTCGTCACGACGCACGTCGGCGCGGCCGCGGGCGCGCTCGGCTGGCTCGCGGTGGAATGGTGGCAACGCGGCAAACCCACGGCGCTCGGCGTCGCCTCCGGCCTCGTCGCGGGGCTCGTCGGGATCACGCCGGCGGCGGGGTTCGTCTCGCCGGCCGCAGCGGCCGTCATCGGCGTGGCCGCGGGCGCGGCGTGTTATTTCGCGGTCGTAGGAAAAGAGCGGCTCGGGTACGACGATGCCCTCGACGCCTTCGGCGTGCACGGCGTGGGCGGCGCGATCGGCGCGCTCCTCACGGGCGTCTTCGCGCAGAAGGCCTTGAACGAATCCGGCCGGGACGGCGCGCTCGCGGGCAACGTCGCACAGCTCTGGCCGCAGCTCGCCGGCATCGTGGTCGTCGGCCTTTATGCGGCGGTCGTCACGTGGCTCCTACTCAAGGGAATCGACAAGGTGATCGGCCTGCGCGTCGCCGCGGACGAGGAGCGCGAGGGCCTCGACGCGACGGAGCACGGCGAGACGGGCTACGCGTCCTGACGAATCCGCCCCACGACGGGCTTCCCTTCCGCCGCGCATCTTGCGATCCTAATCGTATGTTCGCAAAACTCGGCGCCTCGATCCTCTTCGTCGGTTTTCTCTTCGGCATCGCATCGTCGGCCATGGCCGATCCTGCCCCAGCCCCGACGCCCGCTCCGGATCGCCCGCTGCTTTGTTGTGACGGCACGCTTTCGCCGACCTGTACCTGTGACGGGCCGCGTCGTGGCTGCTGCTCGCACCACAAGGGCGTTTGCGGCTGCGCGGACCCGGGCTGACGCTGAGCATTGGTCTCTTCTTGGGGCCGCCGCGCCGGGGCGCTGCCCCGGACCCCGCGGGGGCTGTTCGCCCCTCGACCCGAACCAGGGCAAGCCCTGGACTCCTGTTGGAAGAACTGCGCGGTGCGCAGTCCTTCCACGGGCCGGTGGCAAGACCAGGGACGGCGTTGCCAGTCGAAATGGCAGCGCGGCTGTCTCGATTGGCGGGTTGACTCGGCCTTTTCGATGAACTGCGCATCGCGCAGTTCATCGACCCTGGGTCCAGCGCTTGCGCTGGTCCGGGTCCCGGGGCGGATAGCCCCGGGTGGGGCCTGGGGCAACGCCCCAGCGAAGCGCCCCCAGAGCGGTTCGGCGCTCTAGCTTCAGCCCTCCCGCAGAAGAGGCAGCGTGAATGCGAACATGCTGCCCCTGCCCATCTCGCTCTCGACCCAGATACGTCCCCCGTGCGCCTCGACGAGCTGGCGGGCGATGAAGAGCCCGAGCCCGAGGCCCTCGACCTTCTTGCCCGTCCGCGCGCGGTAATACCGTTCGAAGAGATGCGGAAGCTCCTCGGGCGGCACGCCGTAACCGCGATCCCGCACGGCGACGACGAGCTCCGCCTCGCGCGCCTCGATGCCGATCGTCACGAGCTCCTCGGGGGGCGAGTATTTGAGGGCATTGCCGACGAGGTTGACGAAGATCCGCTCGAAGCGCGTGGCGTCGAGGAGCACGGGCGGCAGCGCCTCGGGCGGGCGCTCGATCTGCAGGCGCGCCTGGTCCTGCGTGGTCCACGCGCGCGAGACGATGTCCTGGATCATGGGCAAGAAATCGCAGGGCTCGGTGCGCAAAAGGAGCTGGCCCGAGTCGAGCCGCGCCGAATCGACGAGGTCGTCGATCATCGAGGCCATTCGCTTCGCGCTGCCGACGACGCGGTCGACCACGGACACCTCGTGATCCATCCGCGCGCGCGCGAGCATGCGCCGGAGCATCTGCGCGGCCGACATCATCACCGTGATGGGCTGGCGCAAGTCGTGCGAAACGGCGTGCAGCACGTCCTCCTTCGCCTTCTCCACCCGCCGGAGCTCGGTGATGTCGCGCCCGATCACGACGCCCAGGACAATCGGACCGTCGCCGTCCTGGACCGCGCTCGTGCTCACGAGGACGTGGCGGCGGGAGCCATCACGGCATTCGATGATGTATTCGGCGTCCGTGACGGGATCGCCCCGGAGGAGCCTCTGGGAAGGGTATTCCTCCCAGTGCAAGGGCACGCCGCCGAGTGAGAGCATGCGCATGTGCTGCTGAACCTCGCGGACGTGGGACTGGACCTGGCCGCCGATCATGCGACTCGTCTGGCTTTGCAGGATCACGTTGCCCTCGCCGTCGATGACGATCACGGATTCGGCCATGCTCCGAAGGAGCGCGCGGAGCTCGGCCGCCTTGCGCTCCGCCTCCGCGCGCGCGGTCGCGAGCGCGTGCTCCATCCGTTTTCGCTCCGTGATGTCGGAGAACACGCACACGGCCGCGGCGATGCGTCCTTCGCGATCCAGCACCGGCGCCACGCTCATGCTGAGCTCGATCCTGTCGCCGCTCGGGCGGACGAAAACGTATTCTTCGTCCTGCACGGTCTCTCCCCGGAGCGCGCGCGTGAGCGGAAACTCCTCGACGTGACACAGCTTCCCCTGGTGAAAAAAAGCGGCGCCCTCGCATTCGGCGAGGTCCAAGGCCTGCTGCGAAAAACCGGCGATGCGCGTGCTCTGTTCATTCGTGAGGAGGAACCTGCCCTCCGCGTCGACGATGTTCACGCCGGAGGGCATCTGGCGCAGCACCGCCTCGAGAAGCCCGCGCTCGGTCTCGATGCGCTGGAGCAGCCGCTCGCGCTCCGACGCGGCGTGCCGTTCGGCGGTGACGTTGCGGACGACCGCGATGACCTGGTCCTCGACGAGGGGCAACATACGCGCCTCGAAGCAGCGCGTGCGCCCGGACCACGTGAGCTCGTATTCCAGCGTGGCGGGCCTCCGGGTAGCGAGCACCTCGGTGCTCACGACCTGCCAGCGGCGGGCGATCTCGGGCGGCAGGACGTCGCCCATTCGTTTGCCGACGATCTCTTCGGCGCCGAGGTACAGGTCGGCCAGGCGCCCCGCCCTGCAATCGAGGTAGGTGCCGTTGGCATCGAACCGGAAATAAAGATCGGGCAATGCCGAAAAAACCGCCTCGAGCTCGTGCGTCTTCCGCCGGAGCTCTTCCTCGACCTTCTTGCGCTGCGTGACCTCCCGGGCAAACGCCGCGACCCCGATGATCCGCCCGTCTGCGTCGCGTTGCGGCTCGAAGAAGGTGTCGAAGCAGCGGCGTTCGCCGCCGATGGGGAGCCAGGATTCGATCCGCGTGCTCTTCCCCGTCGCGAGGACCGCCTTCTTGACCGCCGTGAGCTCCTCGGCCGACCCCTTCGGAAATATGTCGAAATCGGTCCGACCGATCACGTCCTCCCGACGAATGGGCGGACAAGGATTGTAGACCTCGGTATAACGGAGCTCGAGGTCCTGATAAAAAACGACGTCCGGCAGCGCCTCGACGAGGTGGCGGAATCGCGCTTCGCTCTCGCGCAGCGCCTCCTCGGCGCGCAGGCGGCGCGTGACGTCGCGGAGGAGCACATAGGCGCCCGAGAGCTCGCCTGCTTCGTCCCGGATGGGGCTCGCCGTCACGGCGACCAGACGCTCGGCGGCGCCCGGGACGGTGAACGAGAGGACCTCGTCGACCACGGACGCGCCGCCGAGCGCCCGCGCGAGGGGCGTCTCGCCCCAGGCCATGATTCGCCCGTCCTTCCGGCGCACGGTCACTCTATCGACCACCTGCCGGATGTTCTTACGGCTCGCGAGCGGGCGCTCGGTGAGCGGTCGCATGGGGCCGCTCGCGAACACGACACGGAGATCGGTATCGACCACCAGCACCCCATCGGCGATGGGCGCGAGCGCGACCCCCAGGGAAGACAGGTGTTCGATGGATCGTGGCAAGGCCCCCCCGTCCCGCGAGGCCCCTCGGGCACGCCCGCACGAAGCCCGCGGGGCCCCAGAACTTACCAGCTAAACCATGTGGCGAGTAGCCCCCTTGGGAGGGCATCCCCGGCGCGCCGAGAGTTCGTATCGACCGTTCAGGGCGAGAGCTCGCCTCCGGCCGCCGGCTGCGCCGAGGGAGAGGGCGGCCGCGTCAGCATGTCGAGCGCTTTCTTCACCGAGCCGACCGCCCCGGCGAGATACACGACGTCGCCGGCCAGGAAAGGCTCGTTCGGGTCCGTCTGTTCGAGGAGCTTTCCCCCGCGCCGCAGGGCCACGATGAGCGCGCCCGTGTGCCCTCGCACCCCGAGCGCGGCCGCGGATCGCCCGACGGCGGCGCTCGCCTCGGTCAAAAGCGCGCTCTCGATTTTCAACTCGGCCAGATCCGCATGCTCGCCGAGCGCGCGCCGCGGAATCGTCTTGGCTCGCTCGGTCGTCTGCGTGGAAGCGCGCACCTCGTCGATCCGCTCCTCGATGACGTTGCGCGGGACCTCGAGCCAGCGCAAAAGCCGCGCGAGGATCTCCACGCCGCCCTCGATCTCCTCGGCGACCACGTCGGTTGCGCCCATGGCGAGGAGCGGCTCCTTTTCGAGCATGTATCGCGCCCGCATCAGGATCGGCACGTCCTTCGCGACGCGTTTGGCCGTGTCCACGACGCGCTGGGCGGCTTGCGGGTCGTTCATGAGGAGCAGGAGCGCGCGGGCTTTTTCGAGGTGCGCGTGGCCAAGCGCCTCCTCGCTCGTCGCGTCACCATAATAAACCGGCTCGCCGGCCGCGCGCGCGACGCGCACCGTCTCCGCGTTGAGCTCCAGCACCACGTACCTCGCCCCGCACGCGGCGAGCGCGCGCGCGACGAGCTTGCCCGCGACGCCGTACCCCACGATCACCACGTGTCCCGCGAGGGAATGCTCGTCGCCCCCGTCGGCCTCATCGATGCTGCGCACGCCGATGAGGCGTTCGAGCGGCAAGAGCAGGCGCTCACCGGCCGTCAAATGCGGGGCCACGCGCACGACGACGGGCGTGAGGAACATGCTCGTGATGCCGGCCGCGAGCAGCGGACGCGTCGCACCCGCGTCGACGACGCCCGCGCTCTCGCCGAGCCGCGCGAGCACGAATCCGAACTCGCCGAACTGCGCGAGTCCGACGCCCGCGAGCCACGCGACCCGCGCCGGGAAACGCATGGCGAACGCCGCGATCGTCGCGAGAAACCCCTTCGCCACGAGGAACCCGCCGAGCAAGAGCAGCACGAGGAGCGGCTGCTCCAGCACCACCCGCGCGTCGAAGAGCATGCCGAGCGAGACGAAAAAGACGCTCACGAAAGCGTCTCGCAGCGGCAGCATGTCTCCCATGGCGCGGTGCCCGTATTCGGTGTCGGCGACGACCATGCCGCCGAGGAAGGCGCCGAGCGCGAGCGAGAGACCCGCTTTCGCCGTGAGCCACGCCGTGCCCACGCAGAGGGCCAGGACGGCGAGCAGAAAGACCTCGCGGCTGCGCGCCGCGGCGACCCACCGGAGCGCGCGCGGAACGACGAGGCGCGCGATGAGGACGGTCGCAATGACGAGGGCCGCGGCTTTGCCGAGCGCCACGCCGATCGCGCGGGCCATGTCGCCGCCCGGCGCGGCCGTCCCGAGCATGGGCACGATGAGGACCATCGGCACGACGCAGAGGTCCTGGAAGATCAACGTGCCGACGATGAACCGCCCATGCGGCGCGTCGAGCTCGCGCCGCTCCGCGAGGGCGCGGAGCACGATCGCGGTGCTGGAGAGCGCGAAGACGAACCCATAAAAGACGCTCCGCCCCGGGGTTTGCCCGAGCGCCGCGGCCACGCCGGCCACGACGCCCGTGGTCAAACCCACCTGCAGAATACCGCCGAGCGCGACCTGCTTGAAAATGCTCTTCAGGCGCGCGAGCGAGAACTCGAGGCCAATCGTGAAAAGCAAGAGGACGACGCCCACCTCGGCGAGGATCTCGATCGAGTGGATCGAATGGACGAGCTTGAAGCCGAACGGCCCGACGAGGGCGCCCGAGAAGAGCAGGCCCGCCACGGTCGGCAGGCGCAGGCGCGAGAGGATGACCGTGACGAGCACCCCGAGCGCGGCAATGACGGCAATTTCATCGAGGAGGGGAATCTGTTCCATGGGCCCGTCTCCATTTCATACGACCGCGTCCGGGCGCTTCTGCACCTTCGCGCGAGAAACCACGCGGCGCTGCTGGACAGCGCTTCCGCCGAAGAACCGCTTGTCGATCCACTCCGTGAGCGGGGCGGCGACGTAAATCGACGAATACGTGCCGACCCCGATGCCGACGAGCAGCGCGAAAGCGAAGTCCTTGATCATGCCCGTGCCCCACCAGAGGAACGCGAGCATCGAGAGGGCCGTCACGCCCGACGTGATGATCGTGCGGCCGAGCATCTCCGAAATGGAGAGGTTGATGATCGCCGAGAACGAGAGGCCGCGGTGCCGCGGGAGGTTCTCGCGGATGCGGTCGTAGACGATCACCGTGTCGTTGATGGAGTAGCCGACGATCGTGAGCATCGCGGCGACCGTGGAGATCGTGATCTCGCGCTGGGTGATCGCCATGGCCCCGAGCGCGATGCCGACGTCGTGGACGAGCGCGACGATGCCGCCCGGCGCGAAACGCAAATCGAAGCGGAACGCGATGTAGGCCATGATGAAGATGATGGCGATGAGGACGCTCTTGATGGCCGCGTCCCGGAGCTGCGCGCCCGCCTTCGGGCCGATCCACTCGACACGGAGCGCCTGCGCGGGGACCTTGTCGGTGCCGAGCTCTTGGCGGAGGCCGTCGAGGAGCAGATCGCCCTTCGATCGAAGGTGGATCTCGACCTTGTGATCGCGCTCGTTCGCGAGGACGACGCCCCGCTCGGGGGATTGCAGCGTGATGCCCTCGATGCCTTCGATCTGCTTTTGGATCGCGGCGAGGTCGGGAGCGCTCTCGTAGCGGAGCGAGATCTTGTCGCCGCCGGGGCTGAAGCGGATCTCGGTGGGGACGAGCGCGCTCGCGCAATGCGGATCCGCCTTCGCCTCGCCCTCCTCCACGAGGCAGAAGTGCTGCCGCACGGCGTGCTTCTGCTCCTCCGAGATCGAGTTGACCTCGAGGACACGAATCATCACCCGGTTCGCTGTTCCGGGGCTCGTCACTTCGATCACTTCGGGGGACTCGAATCCCGCGTGCTCCACGGCGGCCCGGATCTCGGTCGTGGAGACGCTCTGCAGGAGCGCGACCTCGATCTCGGTGCCTCCACGGAAATCCGTGCCGAGCCGGAGGCCCGGGCGGAAATAAGTGAAGATGGAGAGGAGGAGCAAGAGGACACTTCCGCCGATGAAGTACCGGCGCTTGCTCATGAAATCGAACTGACGTCCGGGTTTGATGAACTCCATGGTTCACGCCCCCGTCGGGGGCTCGGCCCCGCGATGCGCGATGAGCGCGCGGCCGAGACGGTCAGCCACGAGCCGGATCCCCACACCCAGAAACATGGGGACCGACGCAAACAGAAGGAGCAAAAGCTCCGAACGCAAAACGACCGCAACCAACGTCGACATCTTTTCCTCGAACCCAAGCCCTTTGGGCACACGAAGGCCAAAACACGCCCGAGCACACGCGTCCCGAGGGCGTGCGTCATCGGAGGACGAAAGGACAAACGCCGCCCCATCCGCGTTGCGGATGGACGCGAAATGCCTTGGTTTCCGTGGCGATGAACGAAGAAGGCGGAGCCGCGGCGACGCGAGGGGATGCGTGAATGCGCCGTTTCGCTCCGGCCTTCAGGCGTGGGGAGGACCTCGGGCCGGGTTGACGGCCAGATAATCGGAAGAACGGAGCGCCCGTTCGGGGAGCTCCAAGGATTTGCGCCGCTCGATCGGCGAACCCGCGAGCACACGCGCAGCCTCGGCGCGAACGACCCCCGCGGGCCATCCAATCGAGGCGGGATCCAGCGACGTATCCCAGCGAATCGGGCCACGAAACCGCGCCCACGAGGACGACGAGGGTCGGGAGGGACGATCGGCTTGATCGCCCGGGCCCTCGGGCACGGGGCGAACCCGGGTCTGCGCGGGGACGGGCGTCGCGACCTGCTGCAGGACCTCGACGACCGCGCCCACGGTCCGCAGCGCGGAAGACGCGCTCGCGCTGCCGGTGCGCGCCGGCGCCAGGCCGAGCGAGCTCACCACCAGCGAGACGAGGACGAGCAGGACCGCGACGACGCCGCGCGGAAGCGCGCGACCTTCGGGCGGGCTCCGATCACGGCGCCCTGTCGGGTCGTATGCCATCGAGGGGCGCGTCATGGAAGCTCGCGGGTCGCTTCTTGTCCCTCGGATCGTCCAGAAACTCAAGCCCAAAGATCACAAAGGCACGATTTGACCTCCAACGACCTCTGCGCGCCCCTCGACGCCTCGACAACCGGGGGACCTCGGATATCCTCACGGCCTCGGATGTCTGCATCAAAAACCATCCCCCTGCACGGCGCCCGCCTCGAATACGTCCGCTTGCCCTCGGCCGCGCCCCGCGCGGGGGCGCCTTCCCTCGTCTTCCTGCACGAAGGGATTGGCTCGGTCGCGATGTGGCGCGAGTTTCCGCAAAAGGTGGCCGATGCCACCGGATGCGAGGCCGTGGTGTACTCGCGCGCCGGGTATGGCGGGTCCGATCCGGCGAGGCTGCCGCGCCTGCCGCGCTACATGCACGACGAGGGGCTGCTCGTCCTGCCCGAGCTGCTCGAGACGCTCGGAATCGAGCGGCCGATCCTGCTCGGGCATTCCGACGGCGGCTCGATCGCGCTGATCTGCGCCGGCGGCACCGAGACCCCGCTCGCGGGCCTCGTCGTGATGGCGCCGCACGTGCTGGTGGAGGATATCTCGATCCGGAGCATCAAAAAGGCGAAGGTCGCGTATACGACCACGGATCTGCCGGCGCGGCTCGGGAAGTATCACGAAGACGTGGACGCGGCCTTCTGGGGCTGGAACGACATCTGGCTGCACCCGGATTTCCGCGCGTGGAACATCGAGGAATACCTGCCCCGCATTCGTTGCCCGATCCTGGCGATCCAGGGCGTGGACGACGAATACGGGACGATGGACCAGATCCACCGCATCGCCGCGCAAGCGAAGGACGTCACGCTCGTCGAGCTCGAAGCCTGTCGCCATTCTCCCCACAAGGATCAGCCGCAGGCGGTCGTCGACGCGGTGCAGGCCTTCGTCGGGCGGATCGCGCCGAATGGGCTTGACGGTGCGCGGCCGCCCACGTAGCGAAAGGGAATGCGAACGCTCGGGCCCACGGCTTTCCTCCTCGCCTCCGCGTCGATCGTTTCGTGTGGGGGCGCCGAACCCGCGCCGCCAAGCGCCCCGCCGACGGAGCGCGCCGCGGCGACGGCCAAGGCCCCGCCGCCCGAGGAGCGAAAGCCGCCGAAGCGGCCGAAGCCCGTCGCGAATACGTGTGCGCCGCCGACGGCGCCGATCGAGGAGCTCACCACGGCCGAGGGCGCCGAGGTGTTCACGACCGACGGCGCGTATCTCGTCTGGTCCGACGGGCGCGCCATCGTGCGCGCCTCGCTGAATGGTGGCGATCGCAAGACGCTCATCGCGGATGTCACGAAAAACGCGGCGGTCCGGGGGCTCCGCCTATCGAATGGAGAAGTTTGGTTCCGGGCGGAGAATCGATACGATCAGGGCTGCGCGGGGCTCGTCGGATTCGTCGGACGAAACGGCGGGCCGGTCACCTCGGTGGGGCTGGAAGGGTGCATCTCGGGGTTTGCCCTGACGCCCGATCGGGTCGTGTTCACGCGGGAAGAGTCGGTCCCGACCATCACTGGCATTTCGAGCGGTCTTTACGCGGCGCCACGAAAAGGAGGGCCCGCAAAAACGCTCTTGCGCCCGCTCGGTGGATACCGCGGCGTCGCAGCGGACGGAGCGTTCGTTTATTTCCCGGGGGGTTACGACGGGCTCCATCGCATGCCGATCGGCGGCGGCGAGGCCGTGGAGGTGTCGAACGGGAAGATTGGCAATGCCTTCGGCGGGATCGATGGGAGCCGCTTCACGGTGGACGGGGACGAGATTTTTGCGTTGCACGGGCACCCGAACCTCGGCGGCATGCAGATGGCGCGGCTCGGGAAGGACGGCAAGGACGCGCAGCTCCTCGGCCCCGCGGTCCCGGCCCATCCGAGCGGCGCGACGCTTCCCGCAGGGCCGCTCGTCACCGACGCGCAGTTCGTGTATTGGGCGTCTCCCCTCCGCGGCGCGATCTTTCGGGTCCCCAAGGACGGAGCCTGTCCGCCGTACGCCATTGCGACGGACCGCGAAAAGCCGGATTGGGTGGCGGTGGCGGGCTCGTACGTGTACTGGCTCGAGCTCGACGCCAAACCCCCACGGATCGCCCGGCGCAAGCTGTACGAGGATCCCGAGCCGCCCGTGGTCCCGGTCGCGAACGCGCCGCCGAGCGTCGCGCCCCCGCCGCCTGCGACGCCCGAACCGAAGCTCGCCGCAGCCGAGCGGCCGTTCGTCCTTTCGGGGGCGTTCGCGGAGCCGACGGCGGTCTCGTTCGCGGGCGGAAAGGTGTTTGCCCTTCTCGTGGAGGGGAGCCCCAAGAAAGGCAATGACGAGGGTCCCCCCTCTCCGTACTGGATTCACGTCTTCGAACTGCGCGGAACGAAGTTCCAGCCCCTCAAAAAGCACCGGATCGAAGGCCACCTCCTCGCCGAACAGGTGGTCGAGAAAAACGGAAAGCTTCATCTCGTGGTGCGGGACCCGAGCGCGCGGGGCGAGGCACACTATTACGAGCCGCTCGCCGGGGGGAAGCGGCTCCCGGGGTACGACAACGAATGGGAGGAGCCGACGGGCCCGCACATGCCCCCCTCGTGCGAAGCCTCGCCCCCGCCGGCCTCGAAGCTCGCGCCGATGCGTGATCTCTACGGCTGGCCGAAGCACGAGGGGGCGCGTTTCTTCATCGGGACGTCCTGCGACGGCAAACCCAAGATTCAGGTCCTTTTTCAGGACAAATCGCAGATGATCCCCATCGAGCCTTCCGACGAGCTCATGCACACACAGCTCGGAATCGTCTGGAAGGGCGCGGCCGGCGTCTCCGTCTTCGAAAACGGGGCCTTCCGTCGAATCGCGGCCTACCTGCCGAAACGAACGTGGGACCTGCTCCGCGCGCCCGACGGTACAATCGTCGCGCGCGGCGACGAAAACTTCGCCCTTCGCGGCGAAGAATGGGCGCCCTGGCGGCTCGAATTCGGAAGCGCCCGGTTCACCGTCGCGTCCGATGGCGCGGCGCTCTGGGCTTACGTCGGGGATTCGTCGGTCTTGGTGACCGAGCTGTATCGTTACGCGCCGGGCGGCGCGAAAGACGGGGAGCGAATCGATACGAGCACGGCGCGGCTCCCCAAGGGGCGCTGAGGAGACGTCGCGCGCGACTGCTCGCTCAGAAACGAATTCCGTTCTCCGCCCGGTGCTTCCACCACTTCCAGCCGAGCACGGCCGCCGGGACCGCAGCGGCGGTCGCGAGGATGGGCATGCCCGCTACAGCCAGCGCCACCGTGCCAGCCGTCACCACGCCCGCCTTGACGGCGTTCTTCTTGGACTCCTCGAGGACCTCTTTCCGAGACTTGCTCATGTCCGGATCATGACACGCGCCAGGCAGGACAGGTAGCATCTCGGCAGGCGCTGCGCTGGGGCTTTGCCCCAGACCCCACCGGGGCTGTCCGCCCCTGGACCCGGACCAGCGCAAGCGCTGGACTCGGGGTCGATGAACTGCGCAACGCGCAGTTCATCGAACAGGCCAGGTCAAGATTAACGACGAACTTGCCCGTCAAGACCGCGCGCTGAGGATTCAACTGGCAACGTGCCCGTCGCCAGCGTGGACACGCCTCCATGGTCTTGCCACAGGCCTGTTGGAAGAACTGCGCATCGCGCAGTTCTTCCACGAACGGTCCAGGGCTTGCCCTGGTTCTGTGCATTGGTCTCATCTTGGGAGGCGCTGCGCTGGGGCTTTGCCCCAGGCCCCACCGGGGCTATCCGCCCCTGGACCCGGACCAGCGCAAGC
>NZ_JAGTJK010000086.1:0-29420 GCF_028435265.1 Polyangium jinanense
TGAACTGCGCGAGGCGCAGTTCATCGAACAGGCCAGGTCAAGACTGGCGACGGCCTGTGGGAAGAACTGCGCATCGCGCAGTTCTTCCACGAACGGTCCAGGGCTTGCCCTGGTTCGGGTCGAGGGGCGAACAGCCCCCGCGGGGCCCGGGGCAGCGCCCCGGCGCGGCGGCCCCAAGAAGAGACCCATGCTCAGCGCCATAAGGTGCACCGCCGCGGCACTCATAACGGGCTCACCTTCGGCCAGGCGAGCTCGACGCCATTTCGGAGCAGCAATGTCTGGAGCTCCTCGCGCAGCGATTTCCGGGCGTGCACCTCTCGCGGGAGCACGCGGCGCTCGAGGCAAAACGTCGCGAGGAGCCCCGCTGCCTCGCCCACGCTCCACTCGACCGGGTGGACACGGAAGGCACCGTTGGTGATATGGGTCGTCCCCAGGTTCTTGCCTCCTGGCAACAAGTTTTCCATACGCACCGGAATGAGCGCGCCCAGCGGAATCTGAAACGGCCAGCAGCCAAGGTCGAGGTAACCCGCGCCTCCGACGCGCGGGTGCAAATCGATGCGGTAGCAACCAATCCCGACGCTGTCGTCGAAGATCGCGGGGCCATCGGGGCGAAGCGGATACGCGATGTGCTGCTCGAGCACCGTGAACTCCGCGCGGATCCGGCGGGATTCGCGAATGTACGGCGCCGGCGCGAGGCCGTCCGCGGTGCCGCCGACCACGTCCGCGCGGAGGCGCAACCCGCGGTATCCGACGCCGCCATCGGGTCGGGGGGCCTCGGTCTGTAGCCAGTAGAGGAGGCTCAAGCTGAGCTGCCGCGCGGCGTCCTCGTTCCGCGCGGCTTCCGCCGCGTCGACGCCGCAGACGGGCCCGAGCCAGTAATCGTTCTGGGGCCAGTTCACGATGGTGACGTCGCTCCGCGCGAAACCCGGCTCGAAGACGTCCTTGTCGAGGATACGCCGGAAGGTCCACCACGGGTGGCCGTCGTCCGCGGCGAACAGGCCCCGCCTCAGCGGCTCGAGGGTCTCGGGGCGAACGGTCGTCCAATCGAGCAGGCGGCCTGGCCAGCCCTGTGGCTCGTACGCGCGCCAGAATTCGTATTGACGGGGTTTGTCGATGGTATGGTCTTCCCCGGGGAGGTGCTCCATTGCGAAGCACACCGTGATCGCTTGCTGGGCCCTCGGGTCCGCCGCCTCGGCGGCGTGCGGCTCTCCCGTCTCCGCGCGGGATTCTTGCCCGAGGACGTGCTCCACGCCCGCGAGGGCCAAGAGCTCGCCGTGGGGCGTGGCGTCGATGAAGTAATCGGCCTCGAGGAGGACGTCGCGCCCCGACTCTCGCCCTCGGACCACGACGCCGGTCACCCGGTCGCCATGCGTCCACGCCGAGATCGGCCGGTGGAGGCGAAGCTCGAAGAGGCTGCCGTTGAGCCGGTACGGCGCGATCATCTCGTGCAGCACGGCGACCGCGATGCGCGGATCGTGGCAGAGGCGGCTGACCCATCCATTCCCCGGGTTCAGGGTGGGAAGGGCCTTGGCCGCCGCGGAGAGTGGTACATTCCTGCGATAATATTGCCGGATCCCGTCGCGCAGCGCGCGGTAGCTCCGGTTTGCCCCATGTTCCTCGATCCACGGGTGTTCGTCGGGAGGAACGGCCTGGTTCGTCAATTGACCGCCGAGCCAGCGCGTCTCCTCGGTCAGCACGACACGGAGGCCCATTCGAGCCGCCGCGAGCGCCGCGGCGCAGGCGCCGAGTCCTCCGCCGATGATGGCCACGTCGGTCCGGATCACGTCCATGTCACGCCGCCTCGCGTTCGCGTTGCGCCGTGAGGATGTCGACGACCATCCGATTCGTCTCCCTCGCGCGATCCTTGAGGGCCGGGAGCAAGCGGCGGATCTTGGCGCGCGTCTCGTTACGCGTATCCCACGAACGGTCGAGCCTCGCGATGAGCTGGCCGGCGCTGATGCTGCCGAGCGGCGGGGTCTCCATTTCGAGGTCCTCGATGAACCCCTTCACCTTGGAGGCATAAGGCAGCGCGACGAAAGGGATCTCGCGGAGCGCCGAGAAGATCAAGAAGTGGAGGCGCATCCCCACCGTGAACTCGAGGTGGCCGACGAAATTGAGGATCTGCTGCGGCGTGTACGAGCGCCGCAGGACCTCGGCGCGCTCGGCGTTTTTCATGTGGGCGACGACGGCGTGGCTGTGCTGCACGTCCGTCCTTTCCATCGACACGAACACGACGTCCGCGTCGAGCCGCTCGATGACGAAGTCGGCCGCGTTCGCGAGCAGCGAATAATATTCGTCGGGGTCGATGTCGGGCGCCGCGGGCCCCGGCTCCCGGACGGAGAAGCCGACCAGGTGCCGTTCGAACTCGACGCCCTCCGCCTTGATGGCCTCGATGGGCAAGGGCTCCTCGCGCAGGAGCAGCGCTGGATCGGCGGTGAGGTGAATCTCGCGATCCACGCCGACGTCCTCGAGCAGGCGGCGCGCTTGCTTGTCACGGACGGTGACGACCGTCGCCGCGTTCAGGGCCGTCCGCACGGCTTGTCGTGCGCTCGGATCCACGAGCGGTCCGGCGCTCACGGCATAAACGACGACGGGGACGCCGAGCTCTTTCGCGATGAGCACCTCTCTCAGGTACGTCGCGGCATCACGATCGTAGAGAATGCCGCCGCCGCCGAGGATGAAGAGGTCGAGCCGTCCGACCTCGGCAGCGGATTCCTTGCGCGTGAGGCTGCGGACGGGTACGGCGCGGTCGACATCGTGCCTCCGTTCCGTGTCCTGGGGATTGAGGGAGAATACGGTGATCTCCGCGGGAACCGACGCTCGTAATTGCGTGATGATACCATCGAGGATGGCTTCGTCGCCGAGGTTCATGCCTCCGTACGAGCCGGAGATCCCGATGCGGTAGGGGTGGTTCGCCCGCTCCATTCATTCCTCCATTCGCGCGGTACCCGAGATGGGCCTGGGGCTGCGATGGCGAATGTCCAGCAGACGATACGGTCAGGCGGTGGGCAAGAGCGGCAGCTCGACCTGGAACGTCGAGCCCTGGCCGACCTCGCTCGACACGGAAATTCGCCCGCCGTGCGCCTCGACGATGGTGCGGGTGATGTAGAGGCCGAGCCCGAGCCCCCCGTAGTGGCGCGAAGATACGCCGCGGTGAAATCGCTGGAAGAGGTGCGCCTGCACCTCGTCCGGAATCCCGATCCCGTGGTCCGTCACCGAGAGTCGCGCGAGCTGCCCATCGATGCCGATCGTGATTTCGATGGGTTTTTCTTTCCCGAACTTGATGGCATTCGTGAGCAGGTTCGTCACGACCTGCTCCAGCCGGTACGGGTCCCATGGGCCGACGACCGGCTGATCCGCGCGCACGGTGAGCGTGCTGCCGGATTGCGCGATCTGATCGCCAAGGTGGGCGGCGACCTCCTGCACGAGCGCGCGCAGATCGACGAGCGTCGGGTTTAGCTCGAGCCTTCCCGCCTGGATCCGAGTGACGTCGAGCAGCGCATCGACGAGGCTGGCGAGGCGCTTGATCTGGCGCCCGGAGAGGGTGACCGCGGAGCGCACGCGCTCGACGTCCATGCCCCGCGAGAGCCGTTGCTCCAGCGATTGAATGGCGAGCTGCAGGCTGGTGAGCGGGGTGCGGAGCTCGTGGGAGGCGATGGAAAGGAATTCGTCCCGCACGCGGACCGCCTCCTCCGCCGCGGCGCGCGCGCCCCGCTCGTCGAGCAGGAGGCGATCACGCTGCAATTCGGCGTGCACGCGCGCGGTGACGTCGCGGAAGCTCCAGACACGCCCGACCACGCGCTCGCCGAGGCGCTGCGGCTGCGAATAACGCTCGAAGACCCGACCGTCCGCGAAAGGAAGCACATCGACGCTGCTCTCCTCGGGCGAGGAATAGAGGGCGTGGACCTTTTGCTCGAACGGTCCGGGTTCGAGGAGCTCATGGCGGACGAACGAACGGAACACGTCGTCCGACCCGCTGGCGAGGACGTCGTCGGGGAGGCGCCACATTTCCACGAACCTGCGGTTGTGGCGCACGACGTGCCGCCCGCAGTCGACGACGAGGATGCCGTCCGCCGTCGATTCGAGCGTGGCCTCGAGGAGCGAGTAAGAATGGCGCAGCCCCTCCTCGGCGCGCTTGCGGGAGGTGACATCGGTCGCGATGCCGCAAATGCCGTACGTTTTCCCGGCGAGATCGCGGAGCGGGAACTTGATGCACATATAGGTGCGCATCTCGCCTTGGTCCAGCGCCGACTCGTCGAACTCGATGGCCCGGTTCTCCCGCACGACGAGGAGATCATGGGCGCGATACTGATCGGCGAACTCGCGCGGGAAGAGCTCGTGGTTGGTCTTGCCGAGGATGTCCTCGTGGCGCATGTGGAGGAGCTCCTCGAGGCAGCGGTTGGCGAATACGAAGCGGCCCTCCAGGTCCTTGGCGAAGATGAGGGCGCTCGTATTGTCCACGATGGACTGGAGGAGCTCCTGGCTCTCTCGAACGGATTCCTCCGCGCGCCGTCGCACCGCGTTCTCCTGCTGCAGATCCGCATAGAGGCGCGCATTTTCGATGGAAATGGCCGCCTGGGCCGAGAGCAGCCGGATCACCTCGACGCGCGCGGGGGTGAACGCCGAGCGGGTGAGATCGTTCTCGAGGTAGATCACGCCGGCGAGGCGGCCCTTGTAGACAATGGGCGCGGCGAGCAAGGAGCGAGGCCGTCCACTCGTGAGCCAAGGCTCACGCGCGAACGGCCCGTCGCTCGGGCGGTCGTCGAGAACGATGGTCTCCCCCGTGCGCGCCACGTACGTCACGACGCCGGCGGGCAGGTCCGCGCGGCCCTCGAGGGGCGTCGCGCCGAGCGCGTGGACGGGCGCCTCCCCGATGCGGTGCTCGGCCTCGACGACGAGCCGTCCGTCGCGCAGGAGCAAAAGGACGCAGCGCCGCGCGCCGGTGTTCTCGATCAGGATGCGCATGAGCGCGTCGAGCAGTCGGTCGAGGACGATCTCGCCCGAAATGGCCTGGGAAGCCTTGAGCACCGAGGCGATGTCGAGCACGGCGCCTGCAGGTACGGCGGCCCCCGGGCCCCTCGCACCGCGGAGGATCTCGCCAGGGACGAGGTCCGGGTAGGAACGTTCGAGGCGCCGCATCACCTCGGTCGCGCCCCATTGGCCGTAGACCCTGTGCGCCTCGGTAAAGTAGGCGCGGGCGATGGTGGTCTTGCCGAGCGCATGGAACGAGAAGCCCGCGAGCTCGTTGGCGAGCGCCTCGTCCTGGAGGTAGCCGCCGCGCTGCGCGAGGGCGATGGCCTCGTCGTATCGATCGCCGGCGCCGCGCGCGTCGCCGCGGGCGCGCGTGAGCTCGGCGAGCAGGAGGACGCACCGATGCGCGAGGTTCTCCGGGCATAGGTCGGCCCAGCGGGAGAGCTTGCTCGCGTAGGCCTCGGCGGTTGCGAGGAAGTGCGCGCGCTCGTCGCTGGAGACGACATCCGACGCTCGCGCGAGCGCGAGGCCACCATAAAAATGCAAGGCCGGGTTGCCGTGCCAGCTCTCGACGCCCGAGAGCGCGGGGTTCGTCCGAAGCGCGATGCGCGCGGCCTCCTCGAACGCGCCCTGAAAGACGCAAAGGACCACAGCGTAAAAATGGGCGATGTAGAGCGAGGCCTGGTTGCCGATGCGGCGCGCCTCCGAGATGACCTCGTCGATGTCCACGAAGGGGCCCACGAGCGTCGTGGGTCGCTCGGTCTCGACCGAGAGGTTGTGCGCGAGTTGCCCCACCGCTCCGCCGATCCACGTGATGGCGTTGAACTGATCGAGCTTGCGCACCCGATGGAAGCTGTCCACCTCGGCGAGGAGATCGGGGAGCGGGAGGCCTCGGAGGAAGCTGTTCGTGAGGAGGTCGATCGTGTTGTAGAACGACCAGATGTAATGGCCGGTCTCAAGCCCCGCATGGATCCCCGCGAGGAGCGTCTCCCGGCAGGCCACGTAGCTCTCGCGCCAGTGCTGGACGCACGCGCCCCACATGTTGCAGAACATGGCCTCGCTCTGTTTGTCGCGGGAGCGCCGGACGAGGTCGCGGGCGACGCGGCCGAAGCGGTAGCCGAGCTCGATGTCGCCGCGGCCGCAGAGAAACGCCCCCAAGTTGATGCAGCCGTAGATCGCGTGTGACGACAAGCCGTGGCGAAAGGTGGTCTCGAGGCTCTTGGCGACGGTGATGCCGAGCTGGTTGAGGCTCAAGAACCAGCACGGCGCGAAGAGCTCCTGGAGCACGTCCTGCAGCGCGCGGATCTCGGGATCCACGAGCGGCGGGAGGTCGGGCAGCGCCTCCAGCGAGCGCTCCCGGACGAGGGCCATGGTCGTGCGGAGCTGCGCGTCGAGCGTCGCGTCGTCGGGGAATGGAGGCAGGTCGATCCCGAAGCCACGAAGGGCCGAGAGCCCCTCCGTGAGCACGGCCGGCAGGTCGTTTTTCAGCACCTGCACGTTCATCTTGAGCCTGAGCACCTCGGTGCGATCGAGCCTCCCCTCCGTGTGCTCGACGCAACGCTCCAGCTCGGCGAGGCCCTCGTCGTGCCGGCCGCAAAGCGCGAGCATGAGGCCCCGCTTTTTCGCGTACGCGAGGCGCAGGGCATGGTTTGACGTCCAAGCGTCGGGCGGCAGGCGCGGGAGGCCCTGCTCGAGGTAATGCAGGGCCGAGCAGAACGCGGCCGATTCCTCGGCGCGGATCGCGGCGTCGAGGTTCATGCGCGCGAGGCGCAGGCGTTCGGCGCCGTCCGTGAGGAGGTCGCCCGCGGCGTTCAAGTGGCCGACGACGTCGAAGAGGTTCTGGCTGTCCGCGAGATCGATGTGCCCCGCGAGATGCCGGCCGATGCGGAGGCGGTAAGCAGCCCGATCCCCCTCGGGGATCATCGCGTACGCGCTCTCCTGGATCTTGTCGTGGGCGAAGCGGTAGCCGCTCCGATCGGCGAGGAGCAACCCTTCCTCGACCGCGCATTCGAGGCGGAAAACCGCCTCCTCCGGCGAGCAAGCGAGCAAGGAGGCGAGCACGTCGAGGTCGAAGCGACTCCCAATCGCCGCGGCGATTCGCAGCGCCTCCTGGGTCCGCGCCGGCAGCCGCTCGATGGTGCGCACCATGAGGTCGACGACGTTTTCCGAGTACGCGAGCGCTTCGATCTTCGCGAGATCCCACCGCCAGCCCGCGTCGAACGTGTACGTGAGCACGCCGTGGTCGTGGAGGGATTGAACCAAACGTTTGACGAAGAACGGGTTGCCTCCGGTTTTCTTGAGCACCACGTCGGCGAGCGGGCCGGTGTCCTCGCGCCCGAGGCAATCGCCCAGCATGGCGAGCAGATGGCGCCGCCCGAGCGGGGCGAGGACGATGCGCTGCACCGAGAGCCCTCCGCGCTCGAGCTCCCCGAGCTCCATCATGAACGGGTGCGCGGGCGATATCTCGTTGTCGCGATAGGCGCCGCAGAAGAAGAGCGCCTCGAGCGAGTCGTCGGCGAGGAGCGTGCGGAGCAGGCCGAGGCTCGCGCCATCGATCCACTGCAGGTCGTCGAGGAAAAGAACGAGCGGGTGCTCGTGCCGCGCGAACACCGACACGAACAACGAAAAACACCGGTTCAGGCGGTTCTGCGCTTCGAGGGGGCCGAGCGTCGGGACCTCGGGCTGCGGGCCGATCACATGGGACAAGGAAGGGATGACGTCGCAGATGACCTGCCCGTTCTGTCCGAGCGCATCGAGCAGCGCGGTCCGCCACGTCCGGATGCGCGCCTCGCTTTCGACGAGGATCTGCCGCACGAGGGCGTCGAATGCCTGGATGAACCCGCTATAGGGCGTTGCGCGGTGGAACGGGTCGTGTTTGCCGCTCGTGAAGTAGCCCTTCTTCCGCGCGAGCGGTTTCAGGATCTCCTGCACGAGCGAGGACTTGCCGATCCCGGAGTAGCCGGACACGAGCACGATTTCCCGGCTCCCCGCGAGCGCGCGTTCGAATGCGGAGGTGAGCGCCTGGATGTCGTGCTCGCGGCCGTAGAGCTTCTGGTGGATCCGGAGGAGGTCGGCGCGGTCGTGTTGCCCTGGCACGAAAGGCGCGAGCTCGCCGCCGCTCTGCAGAGCCTCGCGGCAGTGATGGAGGTCGAAGAGCAAGCCTTCGGCGCTCTGGTAGCGGTCCTCGGCGTTTTTCTCGAGCAGCTTGAGCACGACACCGGAGACCGCCTCGGGGATGGCCGGATCGAGGACCGAGGGCGGCGCGGGCGCGACGGCGAGGTGCGCGTGGATGATCTGCATCGGATCGACGCCTTCGAAGGGCGGGCGACCGGTGAGCGCCTGATAGAGAATGGTCCCGAGCGCATAGAGGTCGGTCCGGTAATCGACGCCTCGGTTCATCCGGCCCGTCTGCTCGGGGGAGACGTAGGGCAGCACCTCGACGAGCACCACGGGTGCGTAGAGAAGCTCGTGCGCGCGGGTGATCTCGGCGTCGGCGCCGAGACCGGTGATCTTGACCGCACAGCCCTCGCCGACGAGCACGTTCCGCGGGCGGAGATCGCGGTGGACGAGCCCCGCGGCGTGCATCGCGGCGAGGCCTTCGGCGAGCGCGACCGCGAGATCGAGCGCCTCGCCCACGGGCATTTTGCGCGAGGGGCGCGCGGCGAGGGTCTGGGCGAGGTCGCGGCCCGGGACGTCTTCGAGCACGACGATCAGCGCGCCGGCGCGCTCCTCGACGCCTCGGATCGCGACGAGGCGCGACGAGGTGATGCGGGCGAGGCGCTCGTACTGCTGCTTGAAACGCGCGATTTCGACCGTGCGCGCACCCTCGGGGCGCAGGACCTTGAGCAGGACGGCCGTGTCGCCTTCGCGCCGCGCGCGATAGAGGGTGAAGTAGTCGGTTTCCTCGGTCTTCTCGGCGAGCGCGTAGCCTGTATCGGCCATCATGGAAAACCTCGCTCGACTGCCAGGCGCGGGCGCGAGCGATCCGTTTATGCCACAGGGCCGAGGCCACGATCCATCGTTGACGGTCATCCCTATCCGGTGAAACCAGCGTGGCGTGACGAACCTGCCTCCCCGCCGCCGACGCACCCCAAGAGCGCCTGCTCTGCTGGGTTCTCGTGGAGGAACCGAACGCTCATCTCGGCTGAGCATTGGCGCCGCGCCGGGGCGCTGCCCCGGACCCCGCGGGGGCTGTTCGCCCCTCGACCCGAACCAGCGCAAGCGCTGGACCTTCAGGGAAGAACTGCGCGGTGCGCAGTTCTTCCACGGGCCGGTGGCAAGACCATGGCCGGCGTTGACCATCGAAATGGCAGCGCGGCTGTTTTGGTTGGCGAGGGCGTTCCTCGGCCTGTTCGATGAACTGCGCATCGCGCAGTTCATCGAACCCGGGTCCAGCGCTTGCGCAGGCCCCGGGTGCAGGGGCGGATAGCCCCTGCTGGGGCCTGGGGCAACGCCCCAGCGAAACGCCGCCCAGAGGAGACGACGCCGCGCATTCACACGCCCTGGCAGCGCGCTGCGTATTTCGATGCCGATATCGTCGCCGCCCAGAAGAAGAAGAGCGATCTCGTCGCGTTCATGCGGACGCTGTAGGTTTTCCCCTCGCGTCCGTCTCGGCCGGGTCCTCCTCGGCCGGCCCTGCCATTCCGTCGACCATCACCGGATCGCTCTGCTCGGCGAGGTGCGGCTTGCCCTCCATGTCGATGTAGTGGCCGCTGCGCTTCGCCTTCGTTTCGAGGTAAAACTTGTTGTACTCGTTCGGCGGAATCACGTGCGGGATCCTACCTGCCACCTTCACGCCGTACTGCTCGAGCTGGCTTATCTTGTTCGGGTTGTTCGTGATGAGCCGGACCGACTTCACCGTGAGGCTCCGCAGCATGTGCGCCGCCACCGCGTAGTCGCGCTCGTCGTCGCGGAAGCCGAGCGCGATGTTCGCCTCCACCGTGTCGAGGCCCTGATCCTGCAGGCCGTACGCCCGGATCTTGTTGATGAGCCCGATCCCGCGTCCCTCCTGGCGCAGGTACAGCAAGATGCCGCGCTCCATCGACTGGATGCGCCGCAGGCCTTCGAGGAGCTGATCACGACAATCACAACGGAGCGAGCCGAGCACGTCGCCCGTCAGGCACTCCGAGTGCAGGCGCGTGGGCACCTCCTCGCCGCCCATCACGTCGCCGTGCACCATGGCCACGTGCTCCTTGGCGTCGCGGTTGTTCCAGAAGGCCACGATCTTGAAGCGACCGACCCGCGTCGGCAGATCCGCGACGCCCACTACCCGCACGCAGACCCCCGCAGGGCCGTAGCCGTCGCACTCGTGGACCCTGTCCCGCTCGACGAGATCGAGCAAGCCACCGCGTCCGGCGTTCGTCATCGACCTTTCTCTCCTCCCGCCATCCGCCTTGCGAGTAGCAGGCCCAGGGGCCGATGCCAAAAATCTTGGCCGAAGGGCGCCGCTCGATCGATAGCCACCCGTGGTGTTTCCGATCCGCGCACTCCTCGCCCCGGCCGCGCTCGCGTCCGTCCTCCTCGTCGGCTCGCCCGACGCCGAGGCCGCGTCGCTCGGCCTCCACCGCATCCGTGTCACGCCCGAGGCCGCCTACGGCGCCGTGGGTGGTCAGGCCAAACCCGTGCGCCTGACGCTCGATCCACGCCTGCAACGCGAGGCCGAGCGGCTGCTCGCGCGCTCGGGCGCCCCCGAGGCCGCGATCGTCGCCTCGGACGTGCGCACCGGGCGCATCCTCGTATGGGCGAGCCGCGGCGACCGCGACTTCGTGGCCGAGCCGTACGCTCCGAGCGCGAGCCTCTTCAAGATCGTCACGGCGGCCGCGCTACTCGACGGCGGCCACGCGAACGAAGGCACGGAGGCGTGCTGGTCGGGCGGCGAGCACGACATCACGGCGGCCGACCTCGATCGGCGCGGTGGCAGCGCTTGTACGCCGTTCGGCGAGGCCCTCGGCAAGAGCATCAACATGGTCTTCGCGCGTATGGCGAAGCGGCACCTCGACCCGGACGATCTGCGTCGCATGGCCTCTGCGCTCGGGTTTGCCGGCGACGTGCCGATCGACGTCCCCGCCCAAACCGGGCGCGTCGACATCCCCGCCGATCCGTTTGGCATGGCCCGCGCCGCGGCCGGGTTCTGGAATGGAAAACTCTCGCCGCTCGGCGCCCTCTTCGCGATGCAGACCATCGCCAACGGCGGCGAGCGCGTGCGGCTCGTGCTCAAGGATCCCGGCGTGCCCGTCGCCCGCGTCGTCGAGCGCCGCGCCCTCGATCCGCGCGTCGCGCGCACGCTCAATCGCATGCTCCAGGTCACCACGAAGCGCGGCACGTGCGTAAAGGCGTTCCGTCACGCCGATGGGACGCGCGCTTTGCCCGGCATGGCCGTGGCCGCGAAGACCGGCACGCTCGTCGGCAAGAAGCCTGCGCGCATGTTCTCGTGGTTCGCCTCCTTCGCGCCCGCCGACAAACCCGAGATCGCCGTGGCCGTCATGCTGGCGAACGACATCACCTGGCGTACCAAGGCGAACGTCGTCGGCCGTGATCTGCTCGAAGCCTACTTCGCGGGCAGCCGCGACGAACGACGCGCGCGCTGAGGGGGTGCTGCCACAGCGTCGCGCCGGGGTTTCACCCCGGGCCCGACCAGGGGCTCTTCGCCCCTGGACCCGAACCAGGGCGCAGCCCTGGACCTAGGGTGCAAAGGCCGCGGTGCGGTCGATGCAAGGGGTGGGCGCCTTCGGCGTGCCCGGACGAAGTCACGGTAGGGGGCGTCGCGGCGGAGCTTGTGACGTCGTTTACAGTTTTAGGCTACGGGGCGTAGGGCGCGGGACCGGAGCCTCGGGCAAACGATCGTCCAAAAAGGACCTCGGGGCCTCTGTCCGGGCATCGTCTCGCGGGCGCGGGGGCGCTAGACTCGTGCCGCGTGCAGGCAAGTCAACTCCCCCTCTCGCACGAGGCCACGGCCCTCGCCGTCTCCGCCGACGGCAAGCGACTCGCGGCGTCGGCGATCGGCAACGGACGCACGGTCGTCTACGATCTGCGTGTCGGCCGAGCGCTCTTCCGGTTCGGCGTGGGCGCGACGGGGCTCGCTCTCTCGCCCGACGGCGGGCGCCTCGTCACGGCGTGGTCGGACGACGCGCGCGTGCCGCCGAGCGCAGCCCGTTCCGCCCTCGACGCGCGCGTGGAGGCCGACGAGCCGGCGCACACGGTGCAGGTCTTCGAGCTCGTCTCCGGTCGACGGTTGACGCCCGAGCCGTGGCGCGGCGAAGCGCCGATCGCACTCTCGCCAGACGGCAAGCTGCTCGCGGTCACGGCCGATCGCCTCACGAGCGCGGTGCTCGTCTACCGCCTCGCCGACGGCGCGCTTCTGTACGAGCTCGCGTATCCGCATCGGCGCAGGCTGCGCAGCCTCGCGTGGAGCCCCGACGGTCGCCTGCTCACGGCGGCCACGGGCGTGACGCCGGTCGTGCACTGGTCGGTGGATGATTTTCAGGAAGTGCGGCCCGAGGGCGTGCGTGAGAACGACGCGGCGGTGGCGTTCTCGCCCGATGGAAAGCTCGTCGCGGTGGCGGGGCCGGACAGCCGGATTCGCCTGTTCGAGCCGGGCCACGAGGGCGAGCCGCGCGCGGTGCTCTCGGTGAAGAATGGCCTCAACTTGCTGCGCGGCGTCGCGGCGCTCGAGTTCTCGCCGGACGGCGCGCTCGTCACCGCGCTCGGTCGAACGCGCGCCACGCAGGTCTTCAGCGTGCCGCTCGCGCGCCCGCTCTGGACGGCGAGCCCGGGCCCGATGGCGTTTTTGCCGAACGGCAAAACCGTGGCCGCGTGGTGGTGCGGCGCCGTGTGGCTGCGTGACGCCGAGAGCGGTGATCTGCGCGTGTCCACGGCCGACGACGCCGGCGACGACACGCCCACGAACGGTGGTCCGGTGAGCCGCACGGTGACGCTGCGCAGCCGCGAGTTCGAGGGTCGGATCCCGACGCCCCCGCAGACGCTGCGGGTCGTGCCCTCGGCGCAGAGCGGCGCGGAGGTCGCGGCGTCGAGC
Source organism: Polyangium jinanense (assembly GCF_028435265.1). GTDB lineage: Bacteria > Myxococcota_A > Polyangia > Polyangiales > Polyangiaceae > Polyangium > Polyangium jinanense. The sequence continues at coordinate 13,004 of NZ_JAGTJK010000086.1, forward strand.
GCGGCGGCGGCGCTCCTCGCGCGGCTGTCGACGGGCTGGGTCGAGTCGAGTTACCGCACGGCGGCGCACCTGCTCGCGCGTGATGCCGATGGCCTCGGCGTGCGCCTGCCGCTGCGCGGCGGATATGCGTACGTGCAGATCCGGACGAACGAGGAGCGGTATCGTATCCTCGTGAGCGTCACCGCGGACGAGCCCGATCAAGATCCCCCGCCCTCGTCGAGCCTCGCGCGCCTCTCGCGCTGGATTCGCGATCGCCTGAGCGCGGAGGCGCGCCGGGTCGCCGCGGCCGATCGCGAGTGGGTCGCGGAGATCGCGCCGGGCGCGGGCGAGGGGGACGTCCAGGTCGAGCGTGGTCCTGGCTCGCTCACCATCACGCTCGATCACGTGCCCCTGCCCTCGCTCGATGATCTCGAGGCCTTGATCCACGCGGCCGAGCTGAAGCTCGAGCCCTGAGCCGAAAGCCGCGCGTTGAAGAAGCCGCCGCCCGTCACCGAGTTCGTGCGATTTCCCATCACCGCCGGCGTGGCGATGCTCGCCATGTTCGTCACGGTCCTCGACGCGGCGGGTCGATCGATCCAGCAGCTCGTGATGAGCGTGCGCGCGTTCGAGGGCGAGCCGTGGCGGCTCGTCACGAGCGCCTTGCCGCATGCCGACGCGCTGCACCTCATCTTCAACGTCGCCTGGCTCTGGACGCTCGGGACGATGCTGGAGGAGCGCTTCGGATCGTTCCGCCTGCTCGGCCTCGTGCTGCTCTTCGCCGCGGGATCCGCGGCGGCCGAGTACGCGACGTTCATCGGCGGGATCGGCCTGTCCGGCGTGGTGTACGGGCTCTTTGGCCTCGCGTGGGTGCTCGATCGCGCGGACGCGCGCATGCGTGGCACCGTGAACGCGCGCGCGACGCAGCTCTTCGTTGGCTGGTTTTTCCTTTGTATTGCAACGACCGTCTTCGACGTCTGGCGCGTCGCGAACGTGGCGCACGGCGTGGGCGCACTGCTCGGCGTGCTCACGGGGCTCGTGATCACGGGGGGCTTGCGCGTCGCGCAACGCAGCGCTCCGGTGCGCGCATCGGCGGGGGTCGCGATCTTGCTCGTCCTCGCGGCATCGGGCGCGGGCGCGACCGTGCTCCGGCCGCGCGTCAACTTCTCGAAGGACGCAGGTGCGGAGAGCGTGCGCCTCGGCAACGAGGCCTTCGACGCGGAGAACTACGACGAGGCCATCGCCCGGTACCGAAGGGCGGTCGAGCTGAGCCCGAAGAGTGAGATCGCCTGGTACAATCTCGGCCTCGCGCACGGGCGAAAGGGCGAGCTCGACGACGCAGCGCGCGCTTATACGCAGGCCGTCGCGCTCGCGCCCGAGGACGGTGGGATCCGGCGGATCCTCGAGGAAACCGAGCGTCTCCGTGCACGCGCGGCGGAGTTCCCTCTCGACGAAGACGTCGAGCTCGAGCACGACGCGGGGCCTTGAACGGCCCTTCTCCGCGCGCTCCATCGCCCCTACACTCGTTCCCTCCGGAGGCCGCCCCTTGAAGACCGTCGAGTTCTTTTTCGACTTCTCGTCCCCGTACAGCTACCTCGCCGCCACGCAGCTCCCGGCGATCGCGGCGCGCACCGGCGCGACGCTCGTGTATCGCCCCTTCGTGCTCTTCGCCGTCTTCAAGGCTGCGGGGAACGACATGCCCGCCAAGATCCCCACGAAGGGCGCGTACCTCTTCAAGGACCTCGAGCGCTGGGCGCGGCACTACGGCGTGCCCTTCCGCTTCTCCAGCCACTTTCCCTCGAACACGATCAAGGCCATGCGTTTGGTCCACGTCGCCGCGGATCAAGGCAAGGCCGAGGCTTTCGCGCAGGCCGCCTTCCGCGCGATGTGGGCCGAGGATCGGGACATCGCGAGCCCCGAGACGCTCGCCGATCTCGCGCGCGGCGCGGGCCTCGATCCCGAGGCCGCGCTCGCCGCGATCGAGACGCCCGCGATCAAGGATCGCCTCCGGACGGGCACCGACGAGGCGATCGCGCGCGGCGCGTTCGGCGCGCCCGCGATCTTCGTCGGGGACGAGCTCTTCTGGGGCAACGATCGGCTCCACTTCGTCGAGGAAGCGCTGAAGGGCTGATGGCGCTTCGTCCTTTCGAACGGCTGCCGTACGAAGAGCTCCCCGCGCTGCCGCGCATCCCGCACGGCTACCACCGCGCCGAGGCGCGCCGCGTGCTGGTCTCGTCGCGTATCTTCGGCGACGTCGGCGTGCATGTCCGCGTCGTGGGACAGGGACCGCCGCTCCTGCTCGTGCACGGGCTCATGACGTCGAGCTACTCGTTCCGGTACGTGCTCGAGCCACTCGGCCGGCACTTCCGTGTCTTCGCGCCCGATCTGCCCGGCTCTGGCCGCTCGGACAAGCCGACCCGCGCGGATTTTTCGCCGCGGAGCTTCGGGACGTTCCTCGCCGAGCTGCAGCAAGCGCTCGGCATCCGCGGCTCGGCCATCATGGGCAACTCCCTCGGCGGGTACGTCGCGATGCACCTCGCGCTCCAGGATCCGGCCGCCGTCTCGCGCCTCGTCGTGAACCACGCGCCGGGCACGCCGGATCGGCGCTACGTGGCGCTCAGGGCCCTGCTCTCGACCGCCGCGGGACGCGCGCTCCTGCGTTACCTCGTACAACGCGACCCGCGCCGCTGGGTGTACCGGAACGTCCATTACCACGACGAACGGCTCAAATCGCGCGAGGAGCTCGACGAGTACGGCGCGCCGCTCGCCACGGACGCGGGGCTCGCCTGCTTCACGAAATCGCTGCACGAGACCCTCGCGCCCGCGGGCTTCCACGCCTTCGTCGACGAACTCGGCCGCGAGCCCTTCCCCGTGCCGCTGCTCTTCGTTTATGCCCGCAAGGATCCGGTGGTGCCGCCGCGCGTCGGGGAAGCCCTCCACCGCCTCGCGCGGGGCTCCGAGCTTCGTTACCTCGACGGCACGTCGCATTTCTCCCACGTCGACTCGCCCGATCGGATGGTCGAGACCGTCCTGCCCTTCCTGCGCGCCGACGAAGCCCGCGAGCCCGCGGGGGCCTCTCTCGGCGGCTGACCTCGAGCCGATTCGCCATTCCCCGGGCGGGGCCATGCCGGCTCTCCGCGCGAAAAACCGTGTACGCTCCTCCCCGTGCGCTTCGTTTGCGTACCAACCATGCGAAGGTGAAGGGAGGCATTCGGATGAAATCGTCGTGGTCTTTGGGGGGGTTCGTCGTTTTGAGCGTGTCGGTCGGGATCGCCGGCTGCGGCAGTGAGGTCAACGGCGGCGGCGGTGGCGGCTCCGGCGGCTCCGGCGCGGGCAGCACCGCGTCGAGCGGCGGCTCCGGGGGCACGGGCGGCACGGGCGGAGGAATGGGCGGCGCGGGCGGCTCCGGCGGCGCGGGCGGCGGCATGATGGCGGGCTCGGGAGGCGCCGGCGGGGGAATGGGCGGCGCGGGCGGCGGCAATTATGCGAGCTGTGAAGAATGCACGGCCGACACGGGCGCACCCGCGAACGAGTGCCAGGCCGAGTTCGACGCCTGCATGGCCTGGAAGACGTGTGTCAGCATCTACCACTGCCAGCATACCGCCACCCCGAACGGCCCTGGCCCTTGCGACACCACCCAGGCCGGGGCCTGTTGCACGTGGTTTTGCCAGGAGATGGGCCTCGACATGGAGGGGATCACGCGTTTCCGGGCGCTCGACAATTGCATTCATTGCAAGACCTGCGCGGGGGTCTGCGAAACGACGGATACGTACTGTCCCGTCTTCGACCCGGGCGGCAGCTCGGCCTGCATTCCCTGAATTGATCCGACCGACGACGAACGCCGGTTGACGCCGCCGTCGACCTCTGGTCTGGAGCGTACGCATGCGCTCCGCTCTCGCCCACCTCGTCCCGCTCGCCCTTCTTGCCGGTTGCGCCGGAGAACCCCCGATGCCGGCCGAGCCGCCGCCGCAGTGTGCCCCCGAGCCGCCCGCCGCGGTGGCGCGCCCCTCCGCCGAGCCTTTGGCCCCCGCCGCTGCCCTGCCGGCGCCCGTCCCCGTGGACCTCGCGGCCCTCGAAGCGGAGCTCGTCGGCAAGCATGGCGAGGCAGCGCGGCCTCGGATCAAGCGGGGGCTCGCGCAGATCGCGTCGCTCTGGCGGGCGGAGGACGGGGATCTCGCCGCGTTCGCGCGCGAGCAGTTCCTCTCGGATCCGGCGGCGATCGACGCCTCGTTCGCCCGCCTCGAGGGCTTGATGGAGCAGCTCGAAGGCCACCTGCACGAAATGGGGCGCGCGCTGCGTTTCTCCACGGACACGGACACTGGGCCGCTCTTCCCGCTCGATCCGCTGCTCGCCGGCTACGAGCCCGCGGCGCACCTCTACGAGGATCTCTTCAAGGCGCGGATCGCGTTCGTCGCATTGCTGAATTTCCCGCTCTCGGACCTCGCCACGAAAAACGCCGAGGGCGAACGCTGGAGCCGGCGCCGCTGGGCCGAGGACCGGCTCACGGGGCGCTTCGCGATCCGCATCCCCGGTGAGATCGCCCAGGACATCGCGCGCGCGAACACCGAGGGCGACCTTTACATCTCCGATTACAACATCTGGATGCATCACCTCGTGAACGAGAAGGGCGAGCGCCCCTTCCCCGCGGGGCTCCGGCTCATCAGCCACTGGAACCTGCGCGACGAGCTCAAGGCCAATTACGGCGATCCGCGCGGTCTCGAAAAACAGAGGATGATCGTGCAGGTGATGGAGCGGATCGTCACGCAGACGATCCCGGCCGCGGTGATCGACGATCCGCGGGTCGACTGGAATCCGTTCACGAACGAGGTTCGCCTCGCGCCGGCCGCGGAGATCGAGCCTTCCGCGCCGAAACGCGCCCCGATCACGACGGCGTCGGCGAGCCCCGAGCCCTTCGTGCGATATGGAAAACTCCTCGCCTCGTTCCGGGCCTCGCGGCGGGCCGATCCGTATTCGCCGATCGCGAATACCGCCATCAAACGTCGCTTCGAGCTCGGCCGCGAGATCGGCGAGGATCGCGTGCGCGCGCTGTTCCTGGAGATCCTCGGATCGAGCACGATCCCGAAGGTCGCCGCCGAGATCGAGCGTCGGCTCGGCCGCAAGCTCGGGCCGCAGGATCTCTGGTATGCGGGCTTCAAGGCGCGCGGCGGCAAGACGGAGGCCGAGCTCGACGCGATCACGCGCAAAAAGTATCCCGACGCGAAGGCGTTCGCGGCCGACATCCCGCGGATCCTCGTGGATCTCGGTTTTCCCAAGGATCGCGCGAAGACGATCGCCGAGCGAATCGCGGTGGATCCTTCGCGCGGCGCCGGGCACGCGATGGAGCCACGGCGCCGCGGGGACAAGGCGCGGCTCCGGACGCGTATCGAGAAGGACGGGATGAACTACAAGGGATACAACATCGCCGTCCACGAGCTCGGGCACAACGTCGAGCAGGTCCTGTCGCTGTACGACGTCGACCACACGCTGCTCGCGGGCGTGCCGAACAATGCCTTCACGGAGGCGCTCGCGTTCACGTTCCAGGCGCGGGATCTCGAGCTCTTGGGCTTGCAGAAGACGACGGGCGAGTCCGATCGGGATCGGGTGCTCGGCGAGCTCTGGTCGGCGTGGGAGATCGCGGGCGTCGCGCTCGTCGAGACGGACGTCTGGCACTGGCTCTACGAGCACCCGGAGGCGACGGCCGAGGAGCTCGGGAAGGCCACGGTCACGATCGCGAAGAAGTACTGGAACCAGTATTATGCGCCGCTGCTCGGGTCGCCGGATTCGACGCTGCTTGCGATTTATTCGCACGCGATCTCGACGCCGCTCTACTTGCCGGATTATCCGCTCGGCCACCTCATTGCATTCCAGATCGAGGAGGCTGTCCGGAAGCAAGGCAAGCTCGGTCCCGCGTTCGAGCGAATGGCGAAATACGGGTCGGTCCTGCCGGACCTGTGGATGAAACACGCGACGGGGGAGCCGATCAGCGCGGGACCGTTGCTCCGAGCGACGGAGAAGGCCCTCGCGGGGAAGCCGTAGCGGCTTCGGTCAGGGCATGGAAGGCGGCGGCAGGATGCCGACGGCGTCGATCTCGTTGTAGCCGGGCACGGCCTTGGAGTCGAGGTCGATGCGCACGGCGGAGATCTTTGCGCAGGTCAGGGTCGGCACCGAGAGGATGTGCGCGCAGGCCCCAATCGACTTGGGCGCCGGATTGTCGTAAATCACCTTGTCACCGTCGGTGGTGGTGATCGTGACTTTCTTCACGGCGCCCGGGTTGTACGTCTCGTAGATCCAGACCGCTTCGCCCGTCATGGCAGTCGAGAACCCAACGGTCAAGAACTCGCCGTCAGCGTCTTCGGTCAACGTGGCCCAAGCCTTGGACTCGTCGGCTGCATCGGGATAGACATTCGGCGCGCCGAGAGCCTGCTCCGCCGAATACCCTCCCGCGGGAGAGTATTCGGTCGAGACGGCGACCTCCATGTCGGCCCACACCACGCTGGCCGGGGCCTGGATCTCGTTCACGAGATTGGTCACGTTGACGCAACGCTTCGTGTCGTCCACCTCGTCGACGACCTCGCCGTCGTTGCAGAGCGCCATGCTGCCGCCGCCCTGCCCGCCCTGCCCGCCGGTGCCGCCCTGTCCGCCCGTACCGCCCGTGCCACCGGTGCCACCGGTGCCACCGGTGCCGCCGGTGCCGCCGGTGCCGCCGGTGCCGCCGGTGCCGCCCATGCCACCGGCCGCGCCACTGCCGCCGCTGCCAGCGGTCCCGCCGTTGCCGCCGGAACCCCCGGTGTCGTCGCTGCAACCCCCAAAGCACGCGAGCATCACGAGCATCGGGGCCACCATCGAAATTCGTCGCAGATGAAGATTCATTCTATTTGCTCCTTCCGCTGAGAGTGCCCTCACAGGGAAGTCCGGAACGTATCCGGCCGGACGGACTCATGTCAACGCATCGCGACAGCCGCGCGCCGCCCTCGTCCGTGGTATGAATTCTGACCACCCGAGGAGGCCGCCGTATGTATCGCGTCACGATCCTGTACCCGCATGAAGAGGGCAAGCGCTTCGACCTCGACTACTACGTGCAAAAGCACATGCCGCTGGTGAAGTCCTTGCTCGGGCCGTTCGGCTTGAAGAGCGCCGAGGTCGCCGAGGGCCTGCCTCGCAATGGCGCGCCTCCTCTGTTCGTCGTCATGGCGAGCATGACGTTCGACGCCATCGAGGATTTTCAGCGCGGCATGGCCCAGCACGGCCGCGAGATCAACGCCGATCTGCCCAATTACACGGACCTGAAACCCACCGTGCAGATCAGCCGGATCCGCTGACGCGAGGCGCCTCGCGGCACCATTCTCACACCATGACCACAACCCCTCCCCGCGCCCTCGTCCTCCTCGCCGAAGGGGCTGAGGAAATGGAAGCCACCATCAGCGTCGACGTCCTTCGCCGCGCCTCGGTCGAGGTCGTCCTGGCCGGCGTCGACGGTGCGTCGCCGGTCCGTTGCAGCCGCGGCGTCCGTATCGTGCCCGACGTGGCCCTCGCCGAGGTGACGGGCTCGTTTGACGTCATCGTTTTGCCGGGCGGCAAGGGCGGCGCCGAGCGGCTCGCTGCTTCGCCCGCCGTGGGCGCGCTCCTCCGCGCGCAGGCCGAAGCGGGCCGCCTGGTCGCGGCGATCTGCGCGGCGCCGATCGCGCTCGCGGCGCACGGCGTCTTCGCGGGACGCCGCATGACGTGCCATCCCTCCGTGCGCGAGGTCGTCGCGCGTCACGGCAAACACGAGACCGAACCCGTGGTGATCGACGGGTCTCTCGTGACGAGCCAGGGCCCGGGGACGACCTTTTTGTTCGCCCTCACCCTCGTCGAGATGCTCTCGGGTGTTACCACCCGCGACGAAGTCCGCGCGCCGATGATGCTCATTTCGTGACGCATCGTGACGCGATCGAATCGTCAAGAAATGTGTAGCAAAGAGCGGCGGAATCTCGTAGAGTGGACATTCCCCGCACAATGCCCCTGATCACCTCTGATCGGGTTGGGCGGAGTCCTATTCTTGACGCGCGTGTGCTCTCCCCGCGCGACGGGAGGAGTGTTTCCATGGGCTTCCCGCACGGCGAATTCGTTGTCCTCGGCACCGTGGTCCTCGCGGGTATCGCGGGGATGTTATGGCTCGCGGGTCGCGCAGGTGGGGAGACGCCCGAGGAAGCGACGAGCCTGCGGAGCTCGCGCCGGGGAGACGGGGTTTCTCCCGCGGCGAACGCGCGCGGCCGGGACGAGGACGTCGAGGAGCCCGTCCCCGAGAGCGGAATCCGCGTCAAGCAGGGCGCGCGCGTGCGGCGCGTCGATGTTCGGCAAGGCGGTTGAGAGGGGGCACTGGTCTCTTCTTGGGGCCGCCGCGCCGGGGCGCTGCCCCGGGCCCCGCGGGGGCTGTTCGCCCCTCGACCCGAACCAGCGCAAGCGCTGGACTCGTGATGGAAGAACTGCGCGGTGCGCAGTTCTTCCATCGGGCCCGTTGGAAGACCAGGAACAGCGTTGTCGATCGAAAGGGCAGCGCGGCTGTTTTGGTCGGCAGGATCGTAGCTGGTCTTGATTCGGCCTGTTCGATGAACTGCGCATCGCGCAGTTCATCGACCCCGGGTCCAGCGCTTGCGCTGGTCCGGGTGCAGGGGCGGATAGCCCCTGCTGGGGTCCGGGGTGAAACCCCGGCGCTACGCTGCGGAGGCCCGCGCGATCACCTGACTGAATACCTCGACGGCCCAATCGAGGTCACTCTTCATCACGAATTCGTCCGGGGCATGCGCCTGCGCGATGTCGCCGGGGCCGATCACCACCGCGTCGATGCCCGCGACCGAGAAGAGCGCGGCTTCGGTCCAGAACGGCAGCGTCGCTTCGGCGCGCGGGAGCGAGCCGAGCAGCGCGCGGAACGGCTCGACGTCGCGGGTTTCGAACGGCGACATCGAGAGCTCCGTCCGCGTCACGATCCCCTCGCCCGCCGCGCGTGCGCTCGCCTCGACCTCGGCCTCGAAGGCGGCCGCGTCGAACCCGGGCGGCGGGCGCACCGAGAACGAGAGCGCGGCCCGGTTCGGCACCACGTTGAACGCGACGCCGCCCTCGATCGCCGCGACGTTCAGGCAAAGCCCCTTCATGTCGGCGGGCCCGCGATCGAGCCAGCGCCGGCCGATCTCGTCGAGCCCGACCGCGAGCCGCGCCATCGTGACGATCGGCTTCGGCATGTGATCGGCGCCCGACGAGTGCCCGCCGCGGCCCATCACCTCGGCCGACAGCGCCACGCAGCCGCGATGCCGTACGCCCACCGTGCGTCCCGTCGGCTCGCAGACCACGGCGCGCCGCACGACCTGGGCCCACGGGCTCGCCAGGAAATGCCGGATGCACGTGCCCGTCCTTTCCTCGTCGCCGGAGAAGACCACGCCCACGTTGCGCGGCTTCTTGCCTTCGAGCGCGACGAGCGTCGCGGCGATCGCGCCCTTCGTGTCCGCCGCGCCGAGCCCGATCACCCGATCTGCGGTGACCACGCCTTCCCACGGATCCACGGTCCACCCGCTGTTCGCGGGCACCGTGTCGACGTGCGCGTTGATGATCGTGCGAGGCTCGCCCCAGCGCGCGGCCACGTAGGCGCCCGTTCCTTCGGCGCGCGGCACTTCCACGACGCTGACCTCGTCCGCGCCGAGCTCGGCGAGCGCGCGCGAGAGCATGCGGCAGATCGACGGCTCGTCGCCCCCGGGGTTGTCGGTGCGGTGTCGGATGAGCTCGGCGAGCAGGGCGGCGGGATCCATGGCCGAGCATCCTACCTCGCCGGTCCTTTCGGACAACCGGCGAAAGCTTCCAGGCGCTCCGGGAGGGATGCTAGGCTCGCGCGCGAGACGAGAGCACCCGCTGTGGCATGGCGTCAGGCCCCGGTGCTCGAGGGGGTAGATCCGAGCACATGAAGGCACGAGTCGTGAGCGAGCTGGTACGGGCCAGGGAGCGGGTCAAGAGCCTGCTCCGCTTCCCCCCGCGTCCGGCCATGAGCGCCGACAACCTCTATGCTTATCTGGACGCCCTCTACCAGAAGCGGAACGTCGAAGGCCCTGTCGTCGAGATCGGCGTCGCCAGCGGCGGGACGACCGCGTACGCGTGCGACCTGCTTTCACGGATCGGATGCAAAAAGGAGTATTACTGCTTCGATACCTTCGACGGCTTCGTCGAGGAGCATCTCGACACCGATCACAAGCTTGGCCTCACGCCGAGGCACGACCACAGTTTCCGGGGGCTTTCCCTGGAGCGGGTGCGGGCCAACCTGGCGCGGTGGAGCATTCGTCGGAACATTCATTTCGTGAAGGGGGATATCTGCAAGATCGACGACGCCGAGATCCCCGAGAACATCTCCGTCGCGCTGCTGGACGTGGACCTGCGCGACCCGATCTACGTCGGGCTGAAGAAGCTCACGCCCAAGCTCGCCAAAGGCGGGGTCATCCTGGTCGATGATTGCAAGGCCAACACGTCGTGGGTGGGGGCCGACGTGGGCTACCTCGACTTCGTCCGGGATCACGGCCTCCAGCCCAAGTATTTCCTGGGTTTTGCCGTCGTCGAGAAGACGGACGGCGACGCCCCTTCCCTCTCTTGGTCGTTCTCGCAGACCGCCAACACCACGCCCCAGAACTTCTTCGCCTGAGGTCTTTGACGCGCCTCCGCGCGGGTGATACGTGCCCGCCCGCATGGAGGCCGTTTCCTGCATCTTCTGCGGTGACCGAGGGACGCGCCCGTACCACGCCGAGAACGGTCATCAGGCCGTCGCGTGTAACGACTGCGGCCTCGTCTTCGTCACCCCGCGGCCCACCGAAGGCGAGATGAAGCGCCTCTACGAGGGCCAGGAGACGAAGGTCAACCTCGGCCTCCAGATCCGCAACGTCGAGCGCGCCGTCTACGAGGCCCGCCGCGCCCTCGACCTCATCGGCCGCCACGTCTCCAAAGGCCGCCTCCTCGAGATCGGCTGCGCCGCCGGTTACTTCCTCCGCGAGGCGAGCCTCCGCGGCTTTTCGCCCACCGGCATCGACATCACCGGGCCGTTCGTCCGGTATGCGACCGAGGTCCTCGGCGTCGACGCGCGCGAGGGCACGCTCGCGTCGGTCGAGCTCGCGCCGCGGAGCTTCGACGTCGTCTACCACCGGAACGTCCTCTCGCACCTCGCCTACCCGCTCGACGCGTTCCGCCAGATGCACGGGCTCCTCCGGCCGGGCGGCTGCATGGTCTTCCAGACTGGCAACGTTGCCGAGCTCCCGGGCGAACGCTGGGCCGGCACGAACGAGCTCGATCTGCCCGATCACCTCTACCACTTCGGCGAGAAGCAGCTCCGCTTGCTCGCCGAGCGCACCGGCTTCGAGATCCTCGACGTGCAGCGTTACGCCCTGCTCCTGCACGAGCCCGCCCCACGCGCGGCCCTGCTCCGCTTGCAGTCGTTCTTCCAGACGAACGGCAAACCCGCATCTACCAAGCGGGAAATGGCCGAGCCGTTCGTCGTGCCGAACGAGGTCCCGTCTCGTCGGTTCCTCCAGACGCTCGAGGTCCTCGTGGACGGGTACATCACCTACGACCTCGGCGCCGTGGTTCCCAAGGAGGGACGCCGCGCCACGCTCGTCGTCATCGCCCGGGCTCGCTGACGTGCGCCCCTTCTCGTTCACGCATCGCCCCTTGCGCGCCTTTCGGCGCGGCGTCCGCGCCGCCCGCGCCGCCGTGAGCGGCCTCGTCATGCACGGCCCCGCGCGGCCCGAGGTCGCCCTCACGTTCGACGACGGCCCGAGCCCCGAGCACACCCCGGCGATCCTCGACATCCTCGCCTCGCGCCACGCCCGCGCCACGTTTTTCTTGCTCGGCAGCTCCGTCGAGCGATCGCCCGAGCTCACCCGCCGCGTCCACGCCGAGCAGGAGATCGGCTGCCACTCGTATGCCCACGATCGTTCGGCCGTGAACGATCCCGAGGCGTTCCGTGTCGACACGGAAAAAGCTCTCGACCTCTTCGATCGCACCGTCCGCGCGCGCCCCCGCCACTACCGTTTTCCCTGGGGAAACCCCGGCCGCATCGCCCCGCGCGATGTCGAGCGCCGCTTCGGCATGGTCTGCGTCCACTGGTCCGGCGGCGGTTTCGACGAACGCTCCGACACGGAGGCCATCGTCCGCAACATCGAGGACGCGCTCGAGCCCGGCGCGATCCTCCTGCTCCACGACGGCTGCGCGCCCGGCTCCGTGTACGCGGGCTCCCGCGAGCCCACCGTTCGCGCTTTGCCACGCATCCTCGACGCCCTCGAAGCCCGCGGGCTCCGCTCTGTCACCGTCGGCGAGCTGCTCTCGGCCGGATGAAATCGCCATGAACCGAAAGGCGCCTCCCCGCATCGTCCTCGACGCCCGCGTCCTGCGCGGCGCGCCCGGCGGCGTCGCGACCGTCGTTGCCGCGCTCGTCACTCACCTTCCCGCGCTCGCGCCCGACGTCCCGTTCGTCCTGCTCCGCCATCCCGACGCGCGTGGCCCGCTCTCGCGCGCCCCCAACGTCACCGAGTGGCTCGTCTCCGGCGACCCGAACCACCCGGACTCGCTACTCCGCCTCGGCGTGTGGCTGCGCAAGCGCCTGGGACCGGACGACCTCTTCCACGCGCCGTACCGTGTCCTGCCGTTCGGCGCGCCTGCGAAGAGCGTGCTCACGATGCACGACATCATGCAGATCGCGTGTCCCGAGCTCGTCTTCCCGAACCCCGTCCTTCGCAGGATCCTCGCGCCGTACTGGTCCACCACGATCCGCTCCTCGATCCGCCGCGCCGGCCTCATCCTCGCCGTCAGCCAGCACAGCGCCGACGACACCATCCGCATCGATCCTTCCACCGCGCCGCGCGTCCGCGTCACGCCCCTCGGCGTCGATCCCGTCTTCGCGCCGCTCGACGCATCGGAAGCGCTCTCCCGCACGAAAGATCTCGTCCCCGAAGGCCGCCGGTTTTTCCTGGTCCTCGGCGGCGGCTACCCCAACAAGAACCACGCCGCCGCGGTCCTCGCGTTCGCCCGCGCCTTCACCACGGCCGACGATCTGCACCTCGTCATCATCCAGCGCGAGCGCACCTTCCCGAAGGAGCTCGAGTCCGCCCTGCGCGAGACGGGCCTGCTCTCGCGCGTGCACGTCCAGAGCCGCGTCGGCCTCGCGGCCCTCGTCGGGCTCTACGCCCGCGCCGAGGCGCTGATCTTCCCTTCGCTCTACGAGGGCTTCGGTTTGCCCGTGCTCGAAGCCATGGCGTGCGGCTGCCCCGTCGTTTGTTCGAGCCTCACCTCCGTGCCCGAGGTCGCCGGCGACGCCGCGCTCGTCCGCGATCCGCGTGACCTGTCCGCGCTCGCCGATGCGCTCCGCGCCGTCGCCAAGGACGAGGCCCTCCGGCAGGACCTCCGGGCCCGTGGTCTCACGCGCGCGGCTCGTTTCCGCTGGGAAGACACCGCCAAGCGCACGCTCGACGCCTACCGCGAGATCGCCCCCTGGATCCCCTGACGAGCGGACTCCGCTGACGGGCGCGCGTCTTGCTTGCCTCCCGTGCGAGGCGTCTTGGCGACCGACGCGCGAGCGACGCACGAGAGCAAACAGACGAGCACGAGGCGCATTCGCCGCGCCTTCGCGCGCGTGCTCGTCTGTTCGGTCGGGCTCTTGCCCGCGTCGATCGCGCAGGCGGCCGACCCCGAGCCTCCGCCGCCGGTCCCGCTCGATCCGATCCCGGATCCCGTGCTCGATCCCTTCGCGAATGCCGTCGAGGTCGACGGAGCGCCTGCGCTCGGCCTTCCGCCGCTGCGGCTCTGGCTCTCGCCGGACGCTCCGATCGGCGCGCGGGTGTTTCCGGGCCCGGGGAACGCGCCGCCGCTCGTGCTCGCGGGCGCGGGTTTTTCCTGGGACCTCGATCCGCACCCGTGGCGCGTGCTCCGCGAGCCCCGCTTCCGCTATCGCCTGGCAGCGGGCGCCACGATCGTCGGCCTGATGAGCTACGGCCTCGCGGACTACTGGGTCCACATGAACGACAACAGCGTCGACTGGGAGCTCTCGTGGTCGGCGCCGAGCTTTTACAAAAAAGTCTGGACCCTCGAAGCCGTGCGGTTCGACACGAACAAGTTCGAGACGAACACGTACTCGCACCCCGCCGCCGGCACGATGACGTACCTCGCCGCACGTGGCGCCGGGCTCGGCGCGGGCGAGTCGTTCCTGTTCTCGTTCGGGGGCTCGCTCTTGTGGGAGTACCTCGGCGAGTACCGCGAAAAAGTCAGCCTGAACGACATCGTCCTCACGCCGCAAGGCGGCTTCGCCGTCGGCGAGGCGCTGCACCAGCTCGGTTTGTTCTTCGAGCGCGGCGAGGACAACACGGCGAACAACGTTCTCTCCCTCGTCTTCTCGCCGTTCCATTACCTCCGTCGGCGCCTCGATCATGGGCACGTCACGCGGGCGAAGGCGCTCGACGATCTCGGCTTGCCCGCGGACGCCTGGCATCGCTTCGACGTGCTCGTCGGCGTGAGCGCGGAGACCGGGAAGGACGGCCTGCGCCTGTCGCAGCGCCGTATCGGCGTGAGCACCGAGATCATCGATATCCCGGAGTTCGATCATTTCGGCGAGGTCACGAAGAGCCTCGATCCCGGCGACGTGACGAGCATCCGGCTCGTGGGATCCGTCGACGATCAAGGCGTCGAGCAGCTCGATTTCATCACGCGGGTTTTGCTCGGCGGCGTCTACGATCAGAAGATCGTGCCCGACGGTTACGGCGGCCGGCGCGGATACGCAATCTTCGCCGGCCCCTCGACGGCCTTCAACTACGCAAAGCACCGTCAGGACGGCATGGAGGAGGACAAACTGGGCGTCGCCAACGCGCTCGGCCTGACCGTCGATCTCACGCTCCACCACGGAAAGGCCCGCGCCCGCGCCAGCGTGGACGCCTACGGCGACTTCGGAGCCGTGCATTCGATGGCCGCGTCCGCGTACATCGGTACGCGCGGCGACAAGGGGTTAAAGACCGTGGTCGCGGACAAACGCTACTACTTCGCGCTCGGCGCGACCGTTCGCCCGACGCTCTCGCTTTCGTACCAGCGCTTCGAGCTCGGTGCGCAGCTCACGTACGATTTCTTCGAATCGATCGAGGGGCTCGATCGATTCCAGGAGCGAGTCACGAACGACGTGCACCTGCGGGATCAACGCTCGGGTGAGCGCGTCTGGCTGTCGTATATGCTGCCGAGCGAAAAGCAGCGGCTCGCGTGGGTCGAGGTCGAGCACCTCGATCGGTGGGGTCGGATGGGCTCGTTCCGCGCGTCACACGAGAGCACGAAGTTCCGCGCGGGGATCACGTTTCGGTTCTGAGTCAGCGCTTCCCGGGAACGCGCGCACGCCGGAGTATGCGATGCTAAAGGACATGCGCCGCACGCCTCAGCACCCCCCTCCCCACGTTCTCACGCTGGACGGGTTCGGCGCCGGGGGCTTGCCTTTGCGTGTCGTTCGCATCCCAGGGCAAAAGCGGTCCACGCTGCCGCCCGGGCCGCTCGTCTCGACCTTCTTCATGGTTTTCGTGCTGACTGCGGGAAGGGGGCGAGGCCGTCATCTGGAGCAGGTCGATCTCCATGCCGGGGATATCCACCTCGTCCCCGCGGGCGTGGAGCATCAGCCCCTCGATGTCGGCGACCTGGAGGGATGGATCGTGGGCTTTGATCCGACGCTGCTGAGCGCTCCGGAGCGGCTGCCGGGACGACCACGAATCCGGGGCGATGCGAAGGACGCGCCGGTGCGCAGTCTCTTTCTCCGGGGACTGCTCCGGCTGCGACCCGGAGAGCCCCGGCGGCAGCGAATCGAGCGCCTGGTGGCCGAAATGGATACCGAGCTGCGAGAGGCCCAGTGGGGCGCGGACAACGCCGCGCTCGCATGGTTTACCATCCTGATCACGGAGCTCATGCGCGAGCTTTCAGAGCACGCGCCTCTGGCTCCGCCCATGCTCAGCGGGCTCGTGCACGACGCGCTCAGTTTCATCGAGGCGCACTGTCTGGAGTCCCTCTCGCTGCAGGACGTCGCGTCGGCGGTCGGGCGCACGCCTTCCCACCTGGCCAACGCCATCCGCCGGGAGACAGGGCTGACGGTGGGGGACTGGCTGCGCGAACATCGAATGGCCGAGGCCCGGCGGCGGCTCCTGGAGACGGACGCGAGCATCGAGAGCATCGCAGACCAGGTGGGCTATGCCGACGTCACCCATTTCATCCGCACCTTCCGGCGCGCCCAGGGGATGACCCCCCGGGCCTTTCGCGATCAGCGTCGCCGCACCGGGGCCTGAGACGGAGCATTGGTCTCTTCTTGGCGCCGCCGCGCCGGGGCGCTGCCCCGGACCCCGCGGGGGCTGTTCGCCCCTCGACCCGAACCAGGGCAAGCCCTGGACTCGTGTTGGAAGAACTGCGCGATGCGCAGTTCTTCCAC
>NZ_JAGTJK010000087.1:0-28962 GCF_028435265.1 Polyangium jinanense
GTTCGATGAACTGCGCATCGCGCAGTTCATCGACCCCGGGTCCAGCGCTTGCGCTGGTCCGGGTCCAGGGGCGGATAGCCCCTGGTGGGGCCTGGGGCAACGCCCCAGCGCAGCGCCTCCCCGATGAGATCCCTCAATCCCAGCGATACGCGCCGACAATCCCCGCGTGATCACTCACCCGCGGATGCAGCCCGTCCTCGGGCCCTTCGCCGTCGAACACCCGGACGAACGCCTCGATTCGCGCCGCGCGCCGGCCCGCCGAGGCCCGCAGCATCTGATAATCGATCCGGCTCGTCAGCGTCTTCTCCCCGAACGTGGGCCACACGTTCCGCGTGGCCATTCCGATGTCGGTATACCCTCGCTCCACGAACGACGCGACCTGCCGATCCTCGGGGCTACCATTGAGATCCCCCGCAAAAAGCGTCGCCACGTGATCCCCCGCTGGCAGCCGGGCGACGTCGGCGAGCAGCCGCGCGACCTGCGTCCCGCCATCCGATCCCCACGACACGTGCGTCGTCCCCACCCGGATCTTCGTCCCTTTCACGGTCGTCCGACCAAGCAGCGCGATGCGGGCGAGCGGGCCTTCGCTGAGCTGCAAGACCGTCACGTCCTCGATCGGCCCCGACGACAGGATCGACAACCCCTCGCGGTACACGTCGAACCCGATGTGAGCCTCTCTCCACACGTGCTCCCAGCGCCGCCGCGTGAAGCGCTCGAGGTGCTCCTGCAAGAGTCGCCCCGCGTTCGGCTCGGCCGGGTTCGACACGTGCTCGCCGACCTCCTGCAAGAGCAACACGTCGAGCCCCATCGTCGCCACGCCGAACGCGATCCGCTCGATCTTCGCGATCGAATCGTTCACCACCACGCCCTCCCTGAGCCCCCGCTCCTGGTAGGTGTGCAGGTTCAACGAGAGCACGCGGATCGCCCCGGGATCCCCGAGATTCCGCCCTCCCACGACGAACGCCGAGTTCCGGCCCCCGAGCCCGTCGTCGACATCGAGCGGGTTTGCCGGGTCCGCGGTCCAAAGACCATCCACGACGAGCTTGTACGCGTGTACGCCGCGGGGCAGCGGCCGCGTCGTCAGCACCCAGAGATCCGTGCCTTCGCGCTTCACGAGCGGGATCGGGTCCTTGCCCCAGCCGGTGAAGTCGCCGGCCACGAGCACGCTCGACGCGCGTTCGTCGCGGTAGGCGAAGGTCACCGAGCCGTCGGGCGCCACGCGAGAGCCGGGAGAAGGGACCACGTCGGAGCGGGTCATCGCCCCCCTCGGTTATGCTTGCGCGATCGGGGTGTCAAAAGGATTTCCGGACCGGCCTCTCGCCTGTAGTCTGCCGGCCATGCGCAACGTGGTCTTCGTCCTGCCGTTCGTCACGGAGGGCGCTCTCAGGTTCGTCTCCGGGACCGCGAACGTGCCCGGCGTTCGCCTCGGCATCCTCGCCCAAGATCCCGCCGACAAGCTCCCGCCTTCGATCAAGGACCGCATCTCGGGTCACTGGCAGGTGCAAAACGCCTTCGATCCGCGCCAGATCGCCGAAGGCGTCCAGGGGATCGCCGGGCAGATGGGGCCCATCGATCGCCTCATCGGCTCGCTCGAACCGCTCCAGGAGCCGCTCGCCGAGGTCCGCGCCGACCTGGGCCTGCCGGGCATGTCGCCCGAGGTCGCGCGGAACTTCCGCGACAAGGCCGTGATGAAGACCATCTTCGAGAGCAAAGGCGTCCCTTGCGCGCGCCACCGCCTCGCCCACCGCCGCGAAGAGGCCCTCGACTTCATCGCCGAGGTCGGCCTCCCGGTCGTCGTGAAGCCTCCGGCCGGCGCTTGCTCGGTCGACACGTTCCGCCTGGAGACGCAGGGCGACCTCGATGCATACCTCGCACGGATGGAAGCGGACCCCGTCCTGTTCGAGGAGTTCTTGCGGGGCGAGGAACATTCGCTCGACGCGGTGACGGTGGGCGGCCGCATGGTCTGGTATTCGATCTCGAAGTACTGGCCGTCGCCGCTCACGGTGATGGAAAACCCGTGGATGCAATGGTGTGTCCTCTCCCCGCGGCACGTGGACGTACCGGCGTACCAGCTCATCCGGGAGACGGGCGAAAACGCGGTCCGCGCGCTCGGGCTCACGACGGGCCTCACGCACATGGAATGGTTCCAGCGGCCGGACGGCAGCGTGGCGGTCTCGGAGATCGGCGCGCGCCCGCCCGGCGCGCATTTCATGACGCTGCTCTCGCACGCGCACGACGTGGATTTCCACCATGCCTGGGCGAAGCTCATGGTGGACGACACGTTCGAGGTGCCCGAGCGGAAATACGCGGTGGGCGCGGCATACCTGCGCGGCGCGGGGACGGGCCGGGTAAAGGCGGTGCACGGGATCGCCGAGGCGAACGCGGAGATCGGCTCGCTCGTGGTCGAGGCGCGCCTGCCCACGCCGGGGCAGCAGCAAGGCAATGCCTACGACGGCGTGGGATTCGTGATGCTGCGGCACGAGGACACGGAGCTCGTGGCGCGGGCGCTGAAGCGGGCGGTGGAGATTTTGCGGGTCGAGCTCGAATAACGTTGGTATCCGGTGCCCGGGTTGTTCGGGATCACGAGGGCCCGGTCGTTTTGCGGGATGACGGAGTCGAGCTCAGGGCCAGATCTGCGCCGTCGCCGTATTCTGAGCGGCGCGCGTCGTGGCATAGAACGTCCAGCCAACGTGCGTGCGTATCCCGAACACGCGCGCGCCCTGCCCGGGCCACCACCCCTCGTGGGGTCGGCTGCTACTGCGCAATCCGCGCCGGCGGCCAGCATTCGCAGCTTCATTCCACATGAAACCCGCTCCGTGGTCCCTCGCGGCAGCGCTTTTTGCAGACTGCTGTCTGGTCAGCGCGCGGCCGAGAGCACGGCGCGGAGTTGCGCTGTGAAGTCGGACTTCATCTGAGCGCTGAAGTCATGGGCGATGCCGGCGTACTCGTGTAGCTCGACGCGATGGCCCAGCTCGGTGAGCTGCTGGGCGGCGCGCCGAGCGCCGTCGATCGGCACGACCGCGTCCTTTTCGCCATGCATCGCGTAGACGAGCGGGCAACTCGGCCGGCAGGTGCTGGTCGCGGGCAACCATTCCGCCGGGAACCGCGCTGCGATTGGGAATACCGCGGCGACCCGGTCCGGGTGATGGATCGCGATCAGGTAACTGAGATCGCCTCCGTACGACGTGCCGACGAGGACCGGCTTCCCGGTGGTCGGGTCGTGATGGGCCGCCGCCTCGACAAACGCGAGCACCTCATCCTTGACCTCGAACGTCAGCTTGGCCTGCTTGTCCGCCGCGAGCTCGCCATAACTCGACGGGAACCATGAATAGCCGCTGCGCCGCGGGTACTTGCCGCGAGGCAGGACGATTCGCGCGGGAATGTCGATCTGATCGAAATCGGCGCGGATGGTCTCGGGCGTCGCGCTGGAATAGTGCAGCCCGACGATCAGCGGCAGCGCATCGGTCGACCTCGCGCCGCCGGTCACGAACGTCAGGTAGTGATAACCCGCGAGCGTGCCCTCCGCGCGCGCCGGTGTGGGGCTCGCGCGCGGACGCGAGGCACACGCGAACGACGCGAGCGCGAGGCAGCAGCAGAGTGCGCGGAGTATGACTGTCGTCCTTCGGTTCTTCGTGCTCATCGACGTGCAACGTTAGCAGTCCGAGCGCGGCAGGTGGCCGACATGATGCGACAGGACGACGTCCTACCGCGCGCCTACAAGAGCACCGCGCATGGGATCCCGCTCACCGACAGCCCCCAGTCGTCCCCGATGTCCCAGAGGCGGAGCTCGGCGTCGATGATGCGGAGCGCCTCGTTGGCGTGGCGGAAGTCGTGGATGCGGCTCGACATGTTCCACTGTTCGAGCGGCGCGTTCGAGTCGGCGCAGGCCCCGAGCCCCAAGGTATCGGCGTTCCTCTCCCCGAGCGTCTTTGTCATCGCCCCGAGCACCGACATGCCGATCGCCATGAAGTGCACCTTCGGGCACGCGACGGGGTCAGCGTCGTGGGTGTCGCATTCATTTGGGTCGCGAATGCTGTAATCGATCCGGCGCGTCCCGTGGCCGTGCACGCGGATGTAATACTCTGGGGCGTCCGGATACGAGCCCCTACAGGTCTTCGGTGGCTCGAACGAGACCCCTTCGGCGCTCGAGACGAGCGTGATCTGCGAGGGCTGCCCCTTCACCATGGCGACCGGGCAGTTCTCCGCGGCCAAGCGCGGCGGGGGAGGCCCGCAGCCGACGAACGCGGCGCAAACCACGAGGACGAGAACGTGAAACCGCATTGTCACGAGCACTTCGCGCCCGAGGGCTCGTTGTCTGAGCATGCCATGTCTTCTCCGGCAAACGTTTCGATGAACCGTGCACGCGCCCCCAGCAGCCATCGTGCCAGCCCGAAGAGCCCCGATGCACCGCCTCCGCCGCTGCCTCCGACGCCACCACCGACACGTAGCTGTGGACGGGGAGTTCACTCCAGCTTCGGTTGTGGACTCCCCGTCCACTGCTTCAGGGAGAATGATCCTAGGCTTGTTTCCATATAAGATCGGCTCCAGGAGGTTCGTATGCGCACACATCGACCTGTCATGCTCGTGACGTTCCTTTCGGCCGTCGCCGTCGCGATGTTGGCCGCGCCCGGATGCAAGGAGGACAAGACGCCGGGGAGCAGCGGAGGGCCGGATCCGACAGGCAGCGATTTTCTCTCCAGGTATGTGAAGGCCGTCTGCGACCGCACGTTCGCGTGCTGCGACGCAGCGGCCCGAGCCGCGCGCGGCTTGGACGCGAGCTCCGCCGACGCGTGCGCCTCGAACCTCAAAGCGATTTTTGTTGCCTTCAACGGCGGAGGAGAAGAGGTGAACGGCACCTTCGTCCCGGAAAAGGCGGAGGCGTGCCTCGCCGAGATCGACGCCTCCCCCTGCGCCGGAATTGAATTCTTCGGCGCGCTTTTAGGGGTGGACGAGAAGTCCACGCCGTCCTGCCCCGATGCGTGGGACGGTTCCGCACCCGAGGGCGAGGCCTGCGGCACGAACTGGGACTGCGTCCGGGACCGCTGCCTGCGCAACATCGACTCGAGCGGGCAGAGTTCGTCGGCGTGCAAAGCGAGGGCAGTGGCCGGAGAGCCATGCACGTCGCCGTTCGACTGCGAAGAGGCGCTCCGGTGTGACCAGCCCTCGTCGCCCGACCCGGGAACATGCGCGCCGCGGCTCGCCATGGGCGGGTCGTGCAAGGGGAGCAGCGACTGCGAGGCGGAGCTTCGCTGCGCCGACGACGGCACGTGTCAGACGCGCGAGCAGGCGGGCGGTCCATGCACGTCGGACGACGACTGCGCGTCTGGCACGACGTGCAAAGGCGCCATGTGCGCGCCGCTCGGCGCCGCCGGCGCGCCCTGCTTCACCGACTCGGACTGCGCGTCCTCGGCGTGTATCGATGCGACGGACACCTGCGCCGACGTCTGCAAAGGCAATTGATCGCAGGTTTTATCTGGGAACAGCCTCGCTGGGGCTTTGCCCCAGGCCCCACCGGGGCTGTCCGCCCCTGGACCCGGGGCCTGCGCAAGCGCTGGACTCGGGGTCGATGAACTGCGCAATGCGCAGTTCATCGAACAAGCCAGGTCAAGACCGGCGAGCGGGTCTGCCAACCAAGACAGCCGCGCTGCATTTCGATTGGCAACGCTGTCTCTGTGGGAAGAACTGCGCATCGCGCAGTTCTTCCCCCTGAGGTCCAGGGCTTGCCCTGGTTCGGGTCGAGGGGCGAACAGCCCCCGCGGGGTCCGGGGCAGCGCCCCGGCGCGGCGGCTTGGCGCCTACAACCCGGCGCCCGGATCGTTCGGGACCACGAGGACCCGGTCGTTCTGCGGGATGACGGAGTCGATGAAGCTCGCCACGTATCCCGTGATGACGGCGTTCGTCCTCACGGTCTGACCGCCGACCGTGGTGATCGAGCTGGTGAGGGCGAGCAGGGTGCTCGCGTTCCGCGCGCCCGTGTTGAAGTAACACGGTCCACCCGAGTCACCGCTCGTCATGGTCTGGCCGGCCGCGTTCGGGAGGATCGCCTGGTAATACCCGCCCTCGAAGTAGGTGTCGGCCGTAGGGAACACGCCATGGCTCGGCGTGAATCCGCTCGCGCCGCCGCCGGATCCATCGCAGACGATGCTCGAGGGCGCGATGGCGAACGTGGGGTAATAGCTCGTGACGGCGTACCCGGAGCTCGTCGCGTTGACCGGGATCGGGACACCCGCCGGCGACTTCCAGCAATCGTTCGGCGCATACGAGCAGTCGTCGCTGTACAGATTGAGGGGCACCACGAGCCGGAGCAGGGCCACGTCGGGGACACCGAGGGGCGGCGCGCTCGTCGAGGCGGCGTAAGGCGCAAAAGCCGGATGCGGGACGATCCGATCGATGGATCCTGCGAACGGGGCGAAGGCGTTCGCGTACAGCTTCCCGTTCGCGTCGTACACGCAATGCGCGGCCGTGAGCAGCCATTTCGTGGTCAGCGCGACGGCGGAGCAGCCACTCTCCTGCGTGCCGGGGCCCTGATCGAACACCACCGAGAAAGAAGCTTTCTTGGCGAACCCGGGGCTACCATTCACGATCTCCTGCTCGGCGACGTCGACCCGCTCGTCGAGCGCGTCGCTCTCCTCGATGCTCTCCGCGACGCAGCCCGAAATGGCGAAGGCGCCGGCGAGGGTGGCAAGCATCGAAAGGGTCTTCATCGTGCGGCTCTTGGCATGGTGCGTGTGCATGGGGATCGTCCTCCATCGGGGGTCGTCGTTCAGCGGAGCGAGGCGCCACATGCGCCGCTCTCCGCGACCTTCGAGAGGACAGTTGCGCGCCTCGGCAGATGTGAACGATTTTTTTTCGGGGCCGGGTTCGCGGGGCGCGGGTCCGCTCCGCACGTCCGGCCCCATCGTATCTCTGGTTTGACTTTCCCCATTCGAAGTCCATGATCCGGCCCGCTGCAGTGCTTTGCTGCGTGCAAAGGGGGGAGTCATGCGCTTGTCATGCTTTCGCGCCGCCGTTGCGGGCGTCGCGTCATCCAAATGGGTCGCCACGTCAATTCTTTGTCGTGGCCTGCTGGCCGCCGTGGTTGCACTTGGCGTCGCGACACCCTCGGCCTCTGCCCTCCCGGACAAAACGCTCGAAGCTCTGCTCGGAGCTCTGTGGCGCACGGTGCTCGAGACGCCGACCCCCGAGAACCCACTCGCAGGGGGCGATCCCTGCCTCGACCTTGGGGGCGTAACCGCGCCATTCGCGTCCCTGGGAACTCAAGAGATCACGTGCACGGTGAAGCCCGGCACGAAGATATTCGTCCTCGGGGTTACGGTCGAGTGCAGCGCGACCGAACTAGGCGACCCCGAAGCGACGGAAGAGGAGCTGCGGGCGTGTGCCGAGGAGATGGCTGCCCAGCTTGGATTCGGAACGCCGGTGGTCACCGTCGACGGGGAGTTTGTGTCATTGCGTGCGATCGAGACGGGACCCGTGGAGTATGTCTTGCCCGCGGACAACATCCTCGGTGAAACGGATCCGGCCCTGCTATCGGGACAATTCGTGGCCCTCGGCTTCGCCACGCTCTTGCATCCCCTGCCCCCCGGAGAGCACGAGATCATGATCGACTTCGATGGCGACGGGGACATCGACAACACGACCACCATCATCGTCGACCCCAACGCGTAGCTCGATCGCCCCCTTGACACCTGCGACGGTCCCTCGGTAGCGTGCTCGCTTACAGCCATGGCGAAGAATACCTACCAGACGTATATACAGGAAACTCCCGTCGACATCTACCGGGCCGACTTCTTGCGCCGCGGGGCGATGTGCGCGGCTCTCGCGACGCGTCATCCGGGGCTCGCGGACGTCGGCGCCGAGGCGAATGCGATCGTCTTGCAGATCGATGCGCGCCGTACGGCGCTGCAAAGCGCCGAGGATGATCAGGTCCGGGCGCGGGCGATGGAGGACATCGAAAAGCTCGACGTCGTCGATGTGTATACCGAGTTGCGCCGCACGATGTCGGCCAAGAGCTACGACGTCGCCAAGCTCCTGCCCGACGCGCCCTCCACCTTGCGCCGCCTGGGCACGAGCAATTTCACGGACCGCGCGAACGAGGCCGTCTCCAACCTGCGGGTGCTGCCCGAAAACGATCCGATCCGCGTGGCGTTCCTCGGGAGGCTCGAAAAGGAGCTCGCCGAGTTCCGCAGCGCCGACAAGGCCGAGGATCTGACGCGCGTGGCGCTTCAGAGCGGGCGGATGGCATTGACGCTCTACAAGTCCGAGCTCTCGCAGGCCCGGGAGGCGCAGCTCGGCATGATTCACAGCATCCTCAAGGATCGGGAGAAGACCGCGCTGTTCACGCTTCCCTGGCGCAAGCCGGCCCGGAGCGCCGAGGAGGCGACGCCCGAGGAGGCGGCCGAGGAGCCGGTTGCGCCGTGACGGGCGGCCGATGTGCGGATCGGGGGTCTGACGTCCGACTGGCTTGCCGGCGATGACGCGGAGGCCTCGTCAGGCGTCCGAGTGCCCGTTCGTGATGCCGCGGAGGCGTACTCAGACGGCTGCGTAGGCCTCCGCGAGGAGGCCGGCGTACGCCTCACCCGGTTGAGGAGCCTTCCGCGGGGATGCGGGAGGCCACGCGGGCGGCTGAGGGGACGGGTTGCGTCTTCGCAGAGCGCGGCTCATGCGCCCGAGTCTGCCTCCGCGGGATTGCGGCAAGGCAACGCAGGCGCCTGAGGAAGCCCTCTCCGCTTTTGCCTCCACTTTTGCCTCCGCATTTTGCCTCCGCTTCCGCGCCCGCCTCGGGGG
Organism: Polyangium jinanense; assembly: GCF_028435265.1. Classification (GTDB taxonomy): domain Bacteria; phylum Myxococcota_A; class Polyangia; order Polyangiales; family Polyangiaceae; genus Polyangium; species Polyangium jinanense. The sequence goes on from NZ_JAGTJK010000087.1 coordinate 8,785, forward strand.
CGAGCTCGGCCCTCGGGTCAGGACCGAGCCGCCCGAGCGGGGGGAGCATGGACCTGCTTGCCCGGCGATCGTCGGGCGCCGGTGCCTTGCGCAATCACGCAAGCAGCCGTGAGGTGGTGCGCTCGAGGCCGCTCCTGGGCACGCATCGGCGCCCTCGTAAAAGGCAGTAAACATGCGCTGCCGCTCCTCGCGGGCACGCCTGGCACAGGGGTTGCGGATGCGTGTGGACGACGCTCCGGCCTCTGCCGGCGCCATACGCCGATCCACCAACAGGCGAGACCCAATGAATACGACCCTTCCTCTCCAAGGAGCGGAACCGCTCGCGCTCGCAAGGACGCCATCGCACCACGAGACCAGCGAACGCGCCATGAGAATCCTGGCCAAATCGCTCGTCCGCAACCTGCAGTCGCAGGGGTACGAGGTGGCCATCCTTCTCTCCCTCATCACCGAGCTGATCGAGGCCGTCACGGTGGAGATGCAGCGCGCCACGGGGCGCTCGCCTCAGCCGAGCGGGAGCCCTCGCGCCGCTCACCCGCACAAGCGCTGACCCGGCACGGCCGGGCATGACGATTCCTCCGAAACCAGGCGCTCTCCGAGCGCATATCGAACAGATATTGATATGAAGACGAAGCATTCGATCGACATGGCGTGCCCCCCTGAGCTGGCCTTCCGCATTGGCCTCGATGTAAGTCGTTGGCCTGAAATCTTTCCGCCCTGCCTGTGCGCGAAGGTCCTCGAAGAGACCGACACCCGCCAGAAGATCGCCCTCACCGCCCGCGCGAACAACGGCGTCTTCTCCTGGGAATCGGTGCGCAGCATCGATCGCCAGCACCGCCTGATCTCCTTCGCGCAGAGCAAGCCGTCGCCGCTCGTGCGCTCCATGCACGGCATGTGGAGCTTCGAGAAAACCGCGACCGGCTGCAGGGTCACGCTCACCCACGATTTCGAGATCGCCGAGGATGTCAGCGGCGTCGTCGAGGGGGTGAATACGCACGAGGAGGCAGCTCGGTTCATGATGAAGACCGTGGAGACCAATAGCATGAAGGAGCTCGCCGCCATTGGTGCGCGCGTGGAACGTGAGAAATGGCGCCACGAGTTCCAGGAGGCTCTGGTCATCAAGCAGCCCCCTGGGCTGATCATGCGGCTCCTGGGCGACGCCGCGAGCTGGCCCTGGCTCCTGGAGCATTGCGACGGCGTCGATATGCTCTACAACGATGGGTCGTTTCAGGAGTTCGTCATGGTAGTACGCGTCGGCGAGCGCGAGGAGCGCATCCGCAGCATCCGCGTTCTATCGAAGGATCGAATCGAGTATTTCCAGCCACAGCCGCCCCCGGCCCTCCGGGAGCATCGCGGTCGCTGGACGGTCGTAGAGTCGCCCGAGGGCGTCGAGGTCGTGTCCTGGCACGAGGTCGTGCTGAACCCGTCGTACTGGGCCGACAAGGATATCGACGTGGCCAAGCAGCAGGTCGAGGCCGCCATCAACCGCAACAGCCTCGGCACCATGAAGGCGATCCAAGGCAAGCTCGCGGCGACGACGCGAGCATGACCCCCTCTCGGCAGACCAGAAAAGGATGCACAGCATGCTCACCCAGTTCGACTTCTACGCGATGTCCTCAGAGGAGTTTCAAAGCGCCATGGCGAGCGCGCCGTTCCAGCGTCGGGGGCGCGGGCGCGCGCGCCTCTCCGTCGCCATCGAGCAAGACAATCTCGATCGCGATGGTTATCGGAGGTCCCCCTACGATCTCATGATGGTCTCGACGGGCCCGGAGCGGCATCTCGAGAATGGGTATGTCGACACCCCCTCGCCGTATCCTTCGCTCAGGCTCGCCACGCGCGGCGCGTTTCGCGCTCGCGGCCAGCATCGTGAGGAGGTCGCGGTCGACTCGACGGCGCGCCCGACCGGCATCCTGCTCATCACGTTGTGCGCGCTCGCGCCGCAGGATCGAGAACGGTTCCTCGATCAGTTCAAGCGCGCGGCGGGCTTCATGGAGACCCAATCCGGGTTTGTCTGGAGCCGCCTGTTCGAGGCTGTGTCCGGCGATCGCGCCGGCTGGTTCATCAATGTCGCGCGCTGGACCAGCGTCCCGGCGTTCGAGGCTGCGTTCGCGCGCCCCGCCTTCAAAGGCATCATCAGCGGCGGCTTCAAGCCGAAAAGCCAGATCATGCTCGCCCGCGTCGGAAGCTCACAGGGACAACGTCCGGTCCTCGAGGCCCAGGTGATGTCCAGATGATCGCGCGAATCGATATCGTGGAGACAGACGACGTCGCGGGCCTTCAGCGCTCCTGGACCGCGGCAGCTCGCGAGCTGGTCGCGCGCCGAGGGTTCTTGAACGCCCGTCTCCACGTCGTCTACAAACGCATCAATGCCTTCGGATACGACCTGGTCAGCATCGTCCGATGGAACGACATCAATGCCTATTACGAGGCCCAGGCGTCGGGCCAGAGGCTGCCCTTGGCGGCGAATCGCGGGGTGGCCCTCTACGGGCTCGTCGAGCGCAGCGAGTTCGTCGAGCAACCGGCTCGGGCGTCGCACCTCGTCATCACCAATGCCTATCGCATCCTGCAGCCCAAGGCCGCGGAGATCGCGCGGATGTGGGGCGCGACGAGGGATCTGATGGCCAAGCGCGACGGGTTCATCTCCGCGGAGCTCTTCGAGAGCTATCACCCGGAGAACGATACCTACTACTTCGTGAGCCGCGCCGAATGGGAAGACGAGGACGCATTTTCGAGGCAACTCGAGGGCAAGGACTACAGGCAGCTCGTCGCCCCATTCGAAGGGATGTTCCAGATTTGCTTCTCGCGAGTCGCCGAGGAAATCACGAAAACCGGGTGATCCGCTCGGGCCGACGCCCGCCTGCCGCGAAAGGGTTCTGTCATGGTCACGGTCATCGATCTCCTTCAAACATCCAATCGCTCGGCGTCGACGAGCGCATGGAACGCCGTATGCACGTTCCTGTCCGAACAACCAGGCTTCCAGGGGGGGCAGCTCCTCGAGAGCTTCCAGACGATCACGCCACGCGCGAGCTGCGAGATGGCGAGCATCTGCCGGTGGCGCTCGGACGAGGACTGGGAGCGCGCCCGCTCGGCTGTCAGGCGAGATCAGGCGCTGGTCGCCGTCTTGAGCGCGGCGGGCACCAAGTTCACAGGGTTCAAGATGGATCTGGTCGATGGCTCCCAGTACCTCTTCAACCCGCCCTCCGACAATATGGTTCTGGTCGACGTCGTATACCTGCCCGAGGACCGCATGGCGGCTTATGCCGCCATGTGGGCCGAGGCCGCGCGCCATATGAGCCGGCTCCCCGGGTACGTGAATTCCAGCCTGTTCCGGAGCCGGAACCTCGCTGGCGAGGTCAAGTTCATGAACATCGCCGAGTGGAAGAGCAGTGAGGCGTTCTTCGACGCGGTCCGCAGCAATCGCTTCACGAAGGTCGTCGAGCCGTTCAAGGCCGACTTCTCGTTGTATCTGAATCGCCGTATCGCACTGCATACGGCACGGGAGCGCTGAGGTCAGGTATGATCTACTGGATCGACGTCGTCGCCGCCGCCGCCGCGCCCAGCTATGCCGCACGCTGGCAGGAGCGCGCGCTCGCCCTGCGGGCGCCGCGTAACCTGCGGACGGCCGAGCTGTTCGAAGTCATCGAGCCGATCCGCGACGTGGATTACGCGCTCCTCTCCGTTTATGGATTCGACAGCGACGACGTCGACGACGCGGCGCTGCGCGAGGGGTCCTCGAGCGACGACGCGGCATTTGCTGTCGAAGGCACGAAGTGCCGCGTGAGGATCACGTTGTCCGAGCTGACCCCCGCGCTGCCCGGCCATGTGTGGCTGATCAACCCATTCGAGATCAACGAGGACCAGATCCCGGACGTACTGAATATGTGGGACAAAGCCAAGAACCACATGACAGCCCATGCCGGCTTCTTGAATGCCCGGCTGTTTCGTTCCGCCGCCCCGTCGACCAAGTACGGGCTGTTCAACGTATCGCAGTGGCGCAGCGCTGGAGACTTCAAGCAGTCGCTGGGCGACAAGGCGTACGACCGCCACCGGGAAAGATCGATGCAATACCGGCTTCACCCATCGCTATGCGCGCGAACGCACAGCCTCGAGTTCCAGTGAGAAGCAAAGGATCCAACATGTCCAAGGTGGCGCTCGTGACCGGCGCGAGCCGCGGAATCGGACGAGACATCGGGCGCTGGTTCGCCGAACGCGGGTTCGATCTCATCCTCGTGGCCCGCGACGCGGCGAAGCTGGCCGAAAACGCGGAAGCGTTGCGCCGGGAGCTCGGGGTCGCGGCGAGCGTCGTCGCCGTCGATCTGTGCGATTTCGACGCGGCGCGCGCCGCCCTTCAGGTGGAGCTCCGGCGATACGGGCGTCTGGACGTCCTGGTCAACTCGGCCGGCATATTCCGCTTTGGCACCAGCAGCATCAGCGTCGGCGACCTCGAGGCTTTGCTGACGACCAACGTCAAGGCGGTCCACAATGTGTGTATCGCCTGTCTGGACGCGCTGGCCGCGGCGGGCTCGGCCCACGTCTTCAACATCGCATCCATCACCGGCGTGGAGCCGTTCGCGGCCGTCGGCGGTTATGCGACCAGCAAGCACGCGCTGGTCGGCTACAGCCGGTCCCTGGCGCGGGAGCTGTTGCCCAGAGGCATCAAGGTCACGACGCTATGTCCGGACGCTGTCGACACAGATATGGCGGTTGGTTCAGGCCTCCGGCCGGAACAGATGATAACGACTGCAGACATACGCCGGGCCATCGAGTTCGTCCTCTCTCTATCTCCTGCCGCGCTCGTCGATCTGCTCGTGATCGGCCGTAAACCCGCTTGAAGGAAGCGTACGCGACGGACCGTCGGCATTGGATCAACACATCAACCCGTGCTAAATTCAACAAATGAAACGTACAGTTCACGCCGTCGCCGGTGGGGTTGCAATCACGACGGTGGCGTCATTCATGACCTCGACCTTGGTCGCAGAGCTGACGGGGAACCACAGCCTCATCGTGGCGGTCAAGCGGTTCATCCTGTTTGGCCTCGGCGTGCTCATTCCTGCAATGGCTATCGCTGGAGGCACGGGAAACTCGCTGAGCGCCAATCGGAAGGGGAGGCTGATCGATGCAAAACGAAGGCGGATGAAGTTCATTGCTGCGAACGGCCTCTTGATCCTGGTTCCTTCGGCACTGGTGCTTTATCGCCTCGCCAGCGCCGGCTCCTTCGGCGTGACGTTCGTCGTCATTCAGATCATCGAGCTCGCGGCAGGCGCGACGAATGTCTTCCTTCTCTCGCGCATGATACGGGACGGCTTCAGGCTCTCAGGGAGGTTCAGGCCGGCCAGAACATAACGGCTTCCGAGGAAAACCGATGAACAACGAGAAGAAAATCAAGAAGACAGCATGTATCACCGGCGCAGGCCGTGGAATTGGCAAGGCCGTCGCTCTTCGGCTGGCGGAGGAAGGCTATGAGCTCGCCCTCGTCGCTCGGTCGGAGGAGCAGCTCGCGGCGACGGCAGAGGAAGTCCGACGCGCCGGTGGATCTGCCTCCATTCACGTGTGCGATGTGAGGTCGCCGGAAGCCATCGTCACGGCGGTACGCAACGCAATCGAGCGCTGGAACGGGATTTCTCTGCTCGTCAACAACGCTGGGCGGGGAGGAGGCGGTCCGACGGCCTCGACGAGCGATGAGCTATGGCGAGAGATCATCGAGACGAACCTCGACAGCGTTTTTTACACGACCAAGGCGGTGCTCAACCATAACCCGCCTGATACTCTCAAGACGATCCTCAGCATCTCGTCGACCGGGGGTAAGCAGGGTGTCGTGTACGCGGCGGCCTACAGCGCGTCGAAACATGGCATCATCGGCTTCACGAAGTCGCTCGGGCTCGAGCTCGCACCGAAGGGAATCACCGTGAACGCGGTATGCCCCGGCTTCGTCGAGACGGACCTCGCCGCGAAGGCGCGGAGCGGGTACGCCGGGATCTGGGGCGTCAGCACCGACGAGGCCAAGCGGCGAATCGAGCAACGAGTGCCGATCGGGCGTTATATCGAACCTGAGGAGGTCGCAGATATGGTCGCCTACCTGGCTTCCGATCGGGCGAGAGGGATCACGGCGCAGGCCATCAACATCTGTGGGGGGCTCGGCAACTACTAGCGTTTTATGATCGACCGGTCCTGCGCCGTGCGCGGCAATTGACCCATCGCTCCGCGGCGCAGGACTTTCAATTTATCTGTTTTGAAATAGCACCCAAGCTCCATTCACTTCACACACGAATCATTTCAAAACAAATACGACGACAGCCATTGCATTTTCGAACGTCACGACCACAATCACGAGGCGTGACACGGAGACATCAAGGATGAAGACAAAAAGCTACGCAGCAGCGCGGCGAGTGGTCGTGACTGGGCTTGGAATCATTGCGCCCAACGGCATCGGAGTGCAGCGATTCTGGGAGAACGCGCTCGCAGGCCGCTCGGGTATCTACGCGATCGACACCTTCCCGACGGAAGGCTTCAAATCAAAGATCGCTGGGCAGGTCCGCGATTTCGATCCAATGGCATGCGGGCTCCGCGAAGATCAGGCACGGCGCCTCGATCGTTATGCGCAGTTCGCCGTCGCGGCCTCCATCATGGCGATCAAGGACGCCGGCATTGACGTCGCCGCGCTCGTCCCCGAAAAATGTGGGGTTTGCATCGGCAACGCGATCTGCGGCACGGCGTACATGGAGCAAGAGTTCCTGGCTGTCACGGAGCGCGGTCGGGCAGAGCTGCGCCCGGAACTGGTCAATTCATGCCTTTACCAGAATTCGACCTTCAACGCCGCCTCCTCGGAGGTGGCATCGCTCTACGGGATGCGCGGCAATTGTTTCACGATGAGCACCGGTTGCACGGGCGGCCTGGACGCGATCGGCGCCGCTCTCGACGCGATCAGGGATGGCGACGTCGACCTGATGATCTGCGGCGCCTCGGAGGCGCCGATCACCCCGGTCGCCATGGGAGCGTTCGACGTCGTCGGCGCCCTGTCCAGCAAGCGCAACGATACGCCCTCCCGGGCTTCGAGGCCCTTCGACGGGACGCGTGATGGATTCGTCCTGGGGGAGGGCGCAGGCATCCTGATTCTCGAGGAGCGAGAGCACGCGCTCCGGCGGAACGCCCGCATTTACGCGGAGCTCCGCGGCTTCGGTTCTTGCAACAATGCATTTCACATGACCGATCTCCCTCCCGACGGCAAGGATCTCGCTCGCGCGCTGCGGCTGGCCCTCGCAGACGCGCGCATCACGCCGCAGGAGGTCGACTACGTCTGCGGTCACGGAAGCTCGACGCGGCAAAACGATACGAACGAGACCGCCGCTCTCAAGATTGTATTCGGGGACCATGCCTACAAGCTCGCGGTGAATTCCCTGAAGGGCATGGTGGGCCACCCGCTGGCCGCAGCAAACGCGCTCGAGGCCGTCGCTTCGGTGCTGAGCATCCACACGGGGATGCTCTTTCCCACGATCAACTACGAGGTCGAAGATCCGACGTGCGATCTGTTCTACGTCCCCAATGAGGCCATTCAAAGGGACGTGAAGGTCGTCGTGAAAGACGCGAGTGGCTTCTCCGGGATACACAGCGCGTTGATCTTCACCAGCCCTGACTACGCTGGAGATTCACAATGAGCAGGCGAGTCGTTATCACAGGTATTGGAATCATCGCTCCCAACGGCATCGGCAAGGACGCCGTGTGGACGAGCGTGAATGAGTCGAGAGTCGCGCTCTCCGGCATCACCAGGTTCGATACCGAGGGATTCTCCTCGGACGTGGCGGGAGAGCTGCGGGGCTTCGATCCGCTCGACTTCATGAACGTGCGGCTTTCGCGCAAGCTGGATCCGTTCACCCAATATGCCATCGCGGCCTCCCAGCTGGCGCTCAAGGACGCGGAGCTCGACCTGGCGAGGGTAGATAAGCTCGCCTTCGGGGTGTACGTCGGGAACTGCTTCGGCGGGTGGGCCTTCACGGACCGTGAGCTCAGGAAGCTCCACAATCAGGGTCCGCGCGAGCTGAGCGCCTTCCAGGCGACCGCTTGGTTCCCTGCAGCTCCGCAGGGCCAGATCTCGATTCTGCTGGAACTGCGCGGACACAGCAAGACGATCGTCTGCGACCGCGCGAGCGGCCTCGCCAGCATTGGCTACGCCGCGCGCAACATCGCACAGGGAAAGAGCGATCTGATCCTCGCCGGAGGGACCGAGGCGCCCATCACGCCGCTCATCTTCTCGGCGTGCTCGACCGACGGTGTGCTCGCGAAAAGGCGCCGTGGCGCAGGTGAATCTTACCTGCCATTCGATGAGAAACATGAGGGATTGGTCCTCGGCGAGGGCTCCGCGTTCTTGCTGCTCGAAGAGCGCGAGCATGCGTTGCGCCGAAATGCGAAAATCTACGCCGAACTGCACGGCTTCGCCATGACGAGCGACGCGTGCCACCCCGCGCCATTGCCGGCAGAGGAGCGCGGACTCTCGGTGGCCATGCGCGAGGCGCTGCGCGACGCGGCGGTCGCGCCCGAGGCGGTCTCCTTCGTGATGGCCGACGGTATGGCGACAAAAGAAGGCGACTACCAGGAGGCGCAGGCAATTCACAAGGTCTTCGGCGAGCGCGCCGCGTCCGTGCCGGTGACCGCCCCGAAATCGATGTTCGGGCACCTCTACGGCGCAGCCGGCGCCGTGGATGTCGCGCTCTCTGCACTGTCCTTGCAGCATCGCGTGATTCCACCCACGGCCAGCCTGACGACCCTCGCGTCCGATTGCCGTCTCGACGTCGTCACGACGCCGAGGAAGGCGGAGGCGATGGATTACGTGCTCATCGCTGGCCGGGGTTCAGGCGGGACGAACGCAGCGGTGGTCATCGCTGCTCCAGAGCAAGCGTGCTGATCCGATCGTACAGGTATGCGGCAACAGGAAGGAAGGGTTGTTTCAATGGATAATCACGAGAACCTAGTAAAAGAGATCCTCTCTGACATGCTCGGCGTGAACACCGCCGGCTTCACGCGAGAGACGGAGCTGCAAGGCGAGCTCGGGATGGACTCGGCGGAGATGGTGGATGTCGTCGTCCTGCTCGAGAAGCGGTTCAAGAGGACCTTCCATCGCGGCGTCGAGCGCGAGCTGAAGACGGTAGGCGATATCTATGACCTCCTGTCGTCATCCACGCTCCCCGTCCCGCTGGCCAAGGCGGGTTAGCGCGGGTGGAGCGACGCCGGGTAAAAGCAAGAAACAACAGCGATGCACTCCTCCGCCGTCGCGCGTGAGCCTTCGTCGGAGGACGCATCCATGCATCCAGAAAGAGGGGTCAGAGATGACCGCCATGAGCAACTCGGAGAATCTCGTGCTGGCCAGTGATCGCGGCCGAGTTTGGCTGCGATTCCCCGCGCCGGGCGTCCTCGTCATGCGGGTTGAAGGCTATGGCGAAGAATCGTTCGTCGAACCGATCATCTCGCAGTTCGAGAGGATGCTCGCCACATGCTCGTGCCCCATGATCTTCATCGACGCGGAACATCTCGGCGAATTCGATCGGAAATATCGCGTCGAGATGACCCACCTGATCGTCGACAATCACCGTCGGTTCGGCGGCGTGACAGTGCTGGTGCGCTCGAAGCTCGTGGCGGCGGGAGCGTCGCTCCTGAAGCTCGGGCGGGGTGGTATCTTGCGCCCGCTCGCCACGCGCGCCGAGTTCGAGGCGGCTCTCCATGAAGGAATTCAAAAGGCCATGACGACTCGCGTGGACGGCGAGCGCTTGTCCGAGCGGCCCAGAGACGAACGGTATGCGTGATACACATGACGTCGTCATCATCGGCGGCGGACACAATGGGCTTGTCATGGGCGCCTACCTGGCGAAGGCCGGGCTCGACGTATGTATCGTCGAAAAAAATGCCTGGCTCGGGGGCGGGTGCGTGACGCAAGAGGTCTGCGGCGACGGCTACAAGAGCGATCTGGCAGCGATATGCCATATTTTCATACAAGCGAACCCGCTCTTACGCAATGACGAGCTGGGGCTCAAGTCCCGTTACGGGCTGAAGTATACCTACCCCGACGCACCTTACGCCGTCGTTTTTCCTGACGATCGCGCCTACGTTTGCCATCGCGACGTGGAGCGCACGTGCGCGATGATCGAAGAGCGCTTCTCGCCGCGCGACGCGGATGCCTACCTGAAGTTTTACCAGTGGGCCGCGGCGGGGCTCGAGCTCCTGCTCCCGACCATGTACAGCCCCGGTCCGAGCACGGGAGAGCTCTTCTCTGCGCTCGGGGCGACAGCGAGGGGCCAGGATGTGATGCGCGCGCTCATGATGAGCAGCCTCCAGCTCCTCGACGACTGGTTCGTGAATGATCCCGTCAAGATCGCGATGGCACGATTTACAACCGAAGTCATCGCCGCTCCCCAAGACGTGGGCACAGGGATGCTCCTGTACATGATGGTGCCCTTCATCCACCGCTTCGGTATTGGCATTCCCGTGGGCGGGAGCGGCGCCCTCACGCAATCGCTCCAGCAATGCCTCGTGGATCACGGAGCGACCATCCATACGAGCGCCGGCGTGTCGCGCATCGAGGTCATCGGCGGGGAAGCAAGAGGCGTCGTCTTGGATTCGGGGGCCAGGCTTGGAGCGCGCAAGGCCGTCGTCTCAGCCGTGAACGTGAAGCAGCTCTTCCAGCGGATGCTCGCTTCGGACAATCTGCCGGATGAGCTCTCGGTGAAGGCGGGCAGGCTCAAGGTCAGCAGCTTTCAGACTTTTCTTCAATCTCTCGCGCTGAACGAGGCCCCTCGTTACAAGGCGGGGGCGGACGTGGACCGGGCGTGTTGCGTCGAGTTCGCCGCCGATACCATGGCAGAGTTCAGGCAGCACTTCGACGCCTTCTCCTACGGTCACCTGAGGTCCGACGGCCCGCTCATGATCACGCCGAGCCTGTTCGACCCGACGCGCGCGCCTCCAGGAAAGCACGTCGGTTATCTCCTTCATTACGCGCCCTACCACCTCGCGCAAGGAGCAAGCCAGTGGGACCATATCGGAGAGAGCTTCGCCGACGAGCTCATCGCTCACCTTCGCAGACGCACGTCGAACATGGCCGATGAGAGCATCATCGCGCGCTCCGTGATGACGCCGCTCGGGTTCGAGCGGTGGAACACGTCCTTCATCGAGGGCGAAGCCAATCATATCGGAAACTACATCTTCCAGAGCATGGGTATGCGGCCGATGCCAGGTTACGGCCACCATCGAACACCCGTGTCTCGACTCTATATGACGGGGGCGAGCACACATCCAGGGGGAGGGCTCACCGCCGGGAGCGGGAGGGCGGCGGCCATGGTCCTCATGCGAGACCTGGGCATGAGCACCGAGGCGATTTTCACCGGCTCCTAGTCTCGGGCCGCGCAGCAGAAACACACACCTACAAGCCATCGAGAAAGAGAACGAGAAGGACAAGGTACATCAATGATACAGCAGAGACTCGCTGGAAAAGTAGCGTTGGTGACCGGTGGCGCCCGGGGGATCGGGGCTGGGATCGCGCGAAGGCTGGCCGGCGACGGCGCCGACGTGGTGATCAACTATCACACGAACGTGGAGGCCGCGGAGCAGGTCAAGGCAGCGGTAGAGTCGCTGGGACGCAGAGCATACATCGTTCAGGCAGACGTCTCCACGGCAGAGGGGCGGAAGCGTCTGTTCGACACCGTCGACGCTGCCTGTGGCCGGCTCGATATCCTCGTCAACAATGCGGCCAACTATATGATGGCGCCGCTCCACGCGGTCGACGAGGACATGTTCGATGGGATCATGGCATTGAACATGCGCGCCGCGTTCTTCGCGACCCGAGAGGCGGCCTCGCGGCTGGGCTCCGGTGGCCGAGTGATCAACATTTCTTCGAGCCTATCCATCGTGCCCGCTCCAGGGACGTCGGTCTATGCCGGCGCAAAGGCCGCCATCGAGGCGTTCACCCGGGTACATGCACTCGAGTTCGCCCCCCGGCAGATCACCGTGAATGCGATCGCGCCCGGGGCCATCGACACCGACGCCCTGCGCGCCGGTCTGCCTGCGGAGGCGCGCGCGCGCATACCCGAGGGGATCCCCCTCGGGCGGGTCGGCGAGGTGTCCGACATCGTAGGGGTCGTGGCGTTCATTGCATCGGACGATGCTCGCTGGATCACGGGGCAAGTCATTCACGTCAACGGCGGAGCCGTGATGCGTTAGCAGCGAGCCGTGCGCCGGTGCCGTCCGAAGTCCCTACTTCGATGGCCGGTCGAGCACCCCCCAACCTGCAGCTACCACAGCAGCTACACTGAGGCCCGTTCGGACCCATTGCCAGCTTGACCACGACGCGATCTCGGCGTGGACCTGGCCGACATCGATCGTCTTCTCGATGAACGCCGCATTCGCCCGCCCGAAGTAGAGAGGCAGCAAGACGAGCGTACCGGCCATGCAAGCGCTGGCCAGCGCCCATGGCAGCTGATTCTGCCCCGCCTTCAAGGCAGACAGGAAACTCCATCCACAGAACACCACGCCTCCTACATCGAAGGGGAACAGCGTCATACCCATACGGGGGCCATACGTTTTGAACCAATCCAGGAACTCGGCAGGGTCCATGGCGCTGAAGCTGGGAACGACGGTGGTCGAGACCAGCAGGCTGCCGCCAGCGAAAACGGCTGTGCATATGACCGACGCGACCTCTACTGCTCGTGCCATCTTGCAATCCTCCTCTTTTTCATTTCAAATGCCATGACGCTCGGGTACCTGTTGTCCTGGCAAAACATCGGGCGCATCAGATGCGCCTCATATCATCGCAGCCCCCCCGGGAGGGTAGCACGACAAGAGGACTTTATTGTGATATTTCGCAACCTTCTTCGCTGCCGCGCAAGCTCAGCCCTCGGCGTCTGTGTGATGGCTCGATTGTCGAGAACGCATTTCCTGAAGCGCCTGAGGCAATCAAACCGGTCGCTCGTCCAGGGTCGTTCAGGAAAACACCGTGCTACCCTTGAGCTTTTCCTGACGCGTATGGGTCCGCGACGTATGTCGATAACTTCCAGCCGCTCGCCGTCGCGGGCGTGTACGTGCGTGGCCCCCTCGAGAGCGGCAAGGATCTGGAATCGTGTCAACCCCGCCCGCGCGGCGGGTCCAGGCGGGGGCCGGTCGCATTTGCGCGATCGACGCGAGCGGACGCGTGGCCTGCTGGGGACATGCCTATTACGGGGAAACCGGCATCGATCCGGACACGCCGCTCGTGGGCAACGTCGTGCCCGTCGTGGGCGTGAGCGACGCCGTCGATCTCGCGCTCTCGGACCACCATACCTGCGAATCGGACGGCGACGTGTTTTGCTGGGGCCACAATCGAGAGGGCCAACTCGGCGACGGCAACCCCCTCCATCGGGAAACGCCCGTGGACATCGGGCTCTTCAAAGGCGCGACGGACATCCAGGGCGGGCCGGACGAGACGTGTGTCCTCGCCGGCGGCGACGTTTCCTGCTGGGGCGGCGTCCACGACCCCGGACCGTAGCCGCAGGAGCCGAGCTTTCCGGACCGGCTCGTGGGCATGGATCTCGGCCAAATCACCGTATGCGGGCTCCTCGAGGGCGGCGACGTGCGTTGCGGGTTCTTCAACAAGGTCAGCCGTTGCAACCGGGAAAAAAAGGTGCCGAGCATTTCGGGCGCGGTCGCCATCGAGGCCTCTGCCGATTCGATGTGCGTGTTCCAGGGCCCGGACCGCCACGTCACCTGTTTCCATGATCATCGCTTCGACGAAGATCAGGATTTCGCCCAGCAAGCGCCGAGGCCGAAGGCCACGGAGATGGACGACGAGCATCTGTGGTGCTGGGGGCACGACAAAGGCGGGCAGCTCGGCACCGGGCGCCTGGCGATGTCGTATCGGGCCGTCCGGGCGGAGGTGTTGCGGTAGGCTTCCGGATGTAGGCTTGCGCCTCCAAGGCTGGAGGCTCGAGCCTCCATCGGAGCCGGTCACGAGCCCACCGATTCGACGCGGAAACCGCAATGGAAGGCGCTGCCGGCCCTGGCATGTGCGTTGCTCGCTCGACGAGGCGGCCCCCTCCGAGAGGAGACGCGTCATGCCGCGCATTGCCACGTCCATCGTCGTCGATCCCAACCAGCTCGATCCTCGTGCCAAAGAGGCGTTCATCGAGAGGCTCTACGAGCTGCATACACGCATCTTCGACGTCGAGCGTGAGGCGTTCGTCGCGTACGTGATCGACTCCAGGGCGGAGCATACCCATATCCAGGTCTACGAGGACGCGTCGGGACGGGCCGTCGGGTACTTCGCCTTGCACATCTTCGAGAAGGTGATGGGCGGCGAGAAACTCTCCGTCATGCGTGGCGAGCTCGGCATGGTCAGCGAGTTCCGCGGCTGCAACGTCAATGCGCGCTTCGCGATCGACCGGCTCCTGCGGTACCTCGTGAAAAACCCGGATCGGCGTCTGTACCTGTTCGCCTCGCCGGTGCACCCTTCGTGTTATTCGCAGACCGCCCGGTATGCCGACCGGGTTTGGCCGAACGGCACGGAGGAAACCCCGGCGGACGTGCACGATCTCATGATCGAGCTCGCGCGCTCGTTCGGGCTTCGAGCGGTCGACGAGGCAAGACCCTTCGTGCGCCACGTCGGCTGGCGGACGCGCGATACCGCCGCCGATCGGTCGTACTGGCTGGGCCACGCGGGCGATGCAGCCCATTTTTATGTCCGGCAGAATCCCGGCTTCGTGGACGGTCATGGTCTGCTGATGCTCGTGCCGCTCTCGCTCGGCGGCGTGATGCGCGCCGCGCTTCGGTTCGCGTCCGCCAAGCTCTCGCGCCGGCTGCGCCATGTCGTGGCGTCCCTCGCCGGGAGGCGCCGGAGTTCCGTCAGCGATCCTCGTGAGGGGGCGCGGGCGGCTTGATCCGCACCTTTTTCACGTGCCTGGGCGTGGCCTCGACGACCTCGATCATCGTCCCGTCCGGTGCCGTGAGCTGTGTCCCGGCTGCTGGAATGCTGCGAGCCAGGTCCAGGACGAGCCCCGCGATCGTCGAATAGCCGTCGCCGACGGGCAAATCGAGCCCGAGCTCGCGATTCACGTCGTGCACGGGCGCGCTCCCCAGGACGAGGAACGTCCCGTCGGGCTCGCGCCGCACGAGCTCCGGCGCAGGCGCTTCGTGTTCGCTGAAAACGTCGCCCACGAGCTCCTCGACGAGGTCTTCCAGCGTGACGATGCCGCTCGTCGCGCCAAGCTCGTCCACCACGATGGCAATCTGCGTGCGGCGGTTTTTCATGGCGTCGAGCAAGGAGACCGCGCCCATGCTCTCGCCGACGAAGGAGGGAGGTCGCAGGACCTCCTTCACGCGAAACGAAACGTCCCCGGTCGCCCGGATGAAGACGTCTTTCACGTTCACGTACCCGATGACGTGATCGAGATCCCCCTCGTACACCGGCATCCGCGTGTGTCCGTGCGCGGCGACGACACGGCGCACATCCTCGAGCGTCGCATCGTGCGGCAGGCTCACCACGCGCGTGCGCGGGACCATGACCTGCACGGCGGACAGCTCCGGCAAGTCGAGCGCGCGTGCCGCGATCTCGCCCGCGCTCGGGTCGAGGGAGCCGGCCTTGGCGGCTTCTCCGACGAGCTGCTGCAACTCGTCCGGCGAGAGCCGCGCCTCGGTGAAGGTGGTCTTGTCCCCGAACAACCGAAGCACGACGTTCGAGCTCGCGGTCAAGAACCAAACGAGCGGGCGCGCGGCCCACGCGAGCCCGAGCAGCGGACGCCCGATGAACAGCGCATACGTCTCCGCGTATCGCAGCGCGAGCGACTTCGGCACGAGCTCGCCGAGGACGAGCGAGAGGTACGAGATCAACGCGACCACGAGGCCAAGCGCGATTGCGTCCGCGTGGTCCGCCAGAATCGGGACGCGCCGAAAGAGAGGCGCGAGATCCTCCGCGAACGTCGCGCCGCCGAACGCGCCCGCGAGCGCGCCGATGACGGTGATGCCAATCTGCACAGTGGCGAGGAACCGCTCGGGATCATCACGAAGAGCTTTTACAGCGCGGGCGCGCGTGCTCTTCTCGGCGACGAGCTGATCGAGCCGGGAGCCTCGCAAGGCCACGACGGCGATCTCGGCGCCGGCGAGGATGCCGTTCACCAGCACGAGCGCGAGAATGACGAGGAGCTCGGTGACGATGGCTGCCTCCTTCGAGGGAGCCGATCCATCCCACACCTCGGCGCTCGATGCCCGCACGGGAGCGCGGAGGGTGCGTAGCGCCGGGGTTTCACCCCGGACCCGAGCAGGGGCTATCCGCCCCTGCACCCGGACCAGGCACGGCCTGGACCGAGGGTGCAAAAACCGCGCGATGCGCGGCTTTTGCAACGGGTCGCGTCAAGACTGGCAACGACCTTGCCAATCAAAACCGCAGCACTGCCGTCTGGAACGAACACGCTGGATTTCCGCCCCTGCGGAAGTTCGACAACACGATGAGCATCGTGAAACGGCCACGCCGATAGCTGCGTGAAGCTCGGCCATCTGACGTACCACGGCAATGGCGGCCTCACGAAGGACCCGGCCGCGGCGCTGGGAGGTTCAAACGCGGCCGCGAAATGGGGTCGGAGAAAGGCTGCCGGAGCGCCGAGCTGATTGGGCCCTGAGCGGCGCCCGGCGCGCGGTGCTGGCATACTCGCGCGATGACGAATTCGATTCTTCTTCCTCTTACCACCCTCGCCCTCTCCACGACCCTGGCCGGCTGCTTCTTGGGGGACTCCACATCCGTCGAAGAAGCCGCGATACGCGCCGCGCGGATCGACTTCACCTGCGACACCTTCGACGTGACGCCGGGCCTGACGCCCATGCCCGCAGACGGAGAGGTCGACGCGGATCGCCAGGACGTCCTCGTGAGCGGGTGCGGCCGCTCGGCCATCTACGCCTGCTCCAGGAGCGAATTCACGCGCGACTGGTACTGCTCCCTGACCGATCAAGCCCCCCGCTGAGGGGCGCCGTACAGCGCGCGCCCCTTCCCAGTTGAACCCTTCCCCGAGCGGCGCGATACCTCCCCACATGCCGCACATCCTGATCGTCGAGGACGAGCCCGCGATCGCCGAGTCCCTCGCGTACGCCCTTCGCCGCGACGGCTTCGGCGTCACCATCGCCGGCACCCTCGCCGGCGCCGAGCGCTCCCTCGACGTCGCCTCCCTCGTCCTGCTCGACCTCATGCTCCCGGACGGCAGCGGCTTCGACCTCATCGGCAAGGTCCGCAGGAGTGGCCTCGGCACGCCCATCATCGTCCTCACGAGCCGCGACGACGAAGCCGACCGCGTCGCCGCCCTCGAGACCGGCGCCGACGACTACGTCACAAAACCCTTCTCCACCCGCGAGATCGTTGCCCGCGTCCGCGCCGTCCTCCGCCGCGTCGCCCCGCCCGCTCCCCTCGGCACGGCGCCCCCGCCCGCGCCCGCTGCTGCGGCCGCTTCCGCGCCTGCTCCCGCAGCCGCGCCCGCCGCCGCCTCCGCTCCCCCGCCCCTCTCCGTCGACGAGGCCACCCGCAGGGCCTACGTCCACGACCGCGAGGTCGAGCTCACCCGTGTCGAGTTCGACCTCCTCGCTTGCCTGCTCGCGGCGCCTGGCCGCGTCTTCACCCGCGCGCAGCTCATCGATCGCGTCTGGGGCGACGGCTTCGCAATCACCGACCGCACCATCGACTCCCACGTAAAAGGCCTTCGCCGCAAGGTCGAGTCTGCCGGCGGAGACCCCGGCTTCATCGAAACCGTGCGTGGCGTCGGGTACCGCGTCACCGACAAGCCCGCGGCGCCTCCGCCGGGCACCCCGGATACCCCGTGATTCGCCTCCTCGTCGCCTCCGCCTCGGCCGTCGGCCTCATCCTCCTCGTCGCCTACGTCGCCTCGCGCCTCGTCCGCGCCCGCACCCGCGGCACGAGCATTCGCCTCCAGGTCTTCCTCACCCTCGCGGGCATCGTCGGCGCCTTCGCGTTTGGCCTCGGCATCCTCGTCCTCGATCGCATCGAGGCCCGCGCCACGCTCCTCGCCGAGGATGCCGCGCGTGACGAAGCCGCTGCGATCGCCGCCGTCGTGGGCGGGGAACTCGACGCCCGCGGCGCCTCCCTCGGCGACGTCGGCGGCCGCATCGCTCGATCCGCCGATCCCGACGCCCTGCACTTCTCGCTCCTCGATCCCGCGGGCCGCCCCGTCTTCCGCGCGGGCCCGGCGCGCGGCGAGGCCGGCACCGTCTTCGTCACGGCGCCGATCCTCGTGCAGAGCCACGTCGTCGGCCAGGTCGAGGTCGTCAAGCCGACCCTCGTCATCACCCGCACCCTCACCGACTTCGCGCCCACGGTCCTCGCGATCAGCCTCGTCCTCGGCGCGGCGGCCGCGGCGGCGGCCGTCCTCATTGGCCGCTCCATCGCCCGGCCGATCGAGGCCCTCACCGACTTCGCCGTCCGTGTCAGCGAGGGCGAGCGACGTGCGCCGCCGCCCCCGGCGTTCGGCCGCGAGGTGCAGCGGCTCTCGCGCGCCATCGACTCCATGCGCCGCCAGCTCGAGGGCCGCCCGTTCGTCGAGACGTTTGCCGCCGATCTCTCGCACGAGCTCAAGAACCCGGTCGCGGCGATCCGCGCGAGCGCCGAGGTCCTCGCCGACGGCGCGCTCGAAGAGCCGGAGGAGGCCGCGCGCTTCGTGGGCCGCATCCAGCAAGCGACGGAGCGCATCGAAGCGCTGCTCGGCGACCTCTTGAACCTCGCGCGCATCGAGGCGCGTGGCGTCGAGGACGCCGCCGTCGTCGACCTCGACAAACTCTCTCGGGACGCCGCAGCGCAGGCCCGCGAGCGCGGCGCCACCGTCCATGTCTCCACCACCGGCGCCGTCACCGTCCGCGGCAGCGCGCTCTGGCTCTCGCGGGCCATCGAGAACCTGCTCGACAACGCCGTCACGCACGGCGAACCCGGCGAAGCCATCCATGTTTCGCTCGTGCGCGAAGGCGACGAAGTGCGCTTCACCGTCCGGAGCCGCGGCCGCATCCATCCTCACGTCGCCGGCCGCCTGTTCCGTCGGTTCGTCACGACCCGCGTGGAGAACGGCGGCACGGGCCTCGGCCTCGCGATCGTGCGCGCCATCGCCGAGGCCCACAGCGGCTCCGCGGAGTGCGCCGAGAGCGGCCCGCCCGAGGTCTCCTTCCGGATCACGCTGCCCGCCGCGAAGATTCTGTAACAAAATCCACA
This sequence comes from Polyangium jinanense, assembly GCF_028435265.1. Lineage (GTDB taxonomy): Bacteria > Myxococcota_A > Polyangia > Polyangiales > Polyangiaceae > Polyangium > Polyangium jinanense. The sequence continues at coordinate 27,980 of NZ_JAGTJK010000087.1, forward strand.
CAATCTACCGATCTCTTCGTGGGCGTTCTCCACAGAGGCTCCACGAATGCACCACGGCGGTTCCGTGGACGTGGGTGGTTGCATGATGCATCCTCAGGCCGCACGGCTCGAAGGTATCCCCATGAACGAACGATCGTCGCTTCCTCGTCACATCGCGCTCATCCTCGACGGCAACGGCCGCTGGGCCACGTCGCGCGGGCTTCCTCGGACGAAGGGACACGAGGCCGGGTCGCAAAAGGTGCGGCTCGCGGTGCGCGCCTGCCACGAGCGGAAGATCCCGGTGCTGACGCTCTACGCGTTCAGCGCGGCAAACTGGAACCGCCCGGGCGAGGAGGTGGGGAACCTGATGCGCATCTGCCGCGAGTTCGCCGATGAAGCGCACGACGATCTCGTGGCGCGCGGCGTGCGCGTGGTCGTGGTGGGCGACATCGACGACGAGGTGCCGACGGCGACGCGGAAGGCGACGGAGAAGCTGATCGCGGACACGGCGGATGGGACGTCGATGACGCTGGCGCTCGCGCTGAACTACGGCGGCCGTCGCGACATGGTGAGCGCGATGCGGGCGGTGGCGGCGCAGGCGCGGGCGGGTCTGCTCCTGCCAGAGGACATCGACTCGCAAACGATCCGGCGGTTCTTGAGCACGAGCGAGCTGCCGGACGCGGATCTCGTGATCCGGACGGGCGGGGAGCAGCGGCTGAGTGATTTCCTGCCGTTCGAGGCCGCGTTCGCGGAGCTGTTCTTCACGGACACCCTCTGGCCGGACTTCTCGGAGGGCACGCTCGACGAGGCGCTCGCGTTCTACGCGCGAAGGCAGCGCCGCTTCGGTCGAACGGACGAACAGGTCCGGCGCACGGCAGAGATCTGAGATGCGCGGGGCGTTGCCCCGCACCCCAGCAGGGGGCTGTCCGCCCCCTGCACCCCGGACCAGGCACGGCCTGGACCGAAGGCCGAGAAACCGCGCGATGCGCGGTTTCTCGGACGGG
>NZ_JAGTJK010000088.1:0-28661 GCF_028435265.1 Polyangium jinanense
ACTCGATTCGTCTCACCGCTCTGCTTCGCCTCCCGCGCTGCACCGCGTGAGGGGTGGGATCATTCTTCCCACGGGGCCATTGTCAGCTTTGGATGATAACCCCTATCATCCTTTCCTGGCGCACGGTATCGTTGTCATAACTCATGACTCCGGGACGTTCGGGGTTGTGGGGAGACGCCGGTCGGTGGTTCACTGCACCGGCTGGCGTCGCTTGCTTTGTCTCATGGATTGCGGCCCGAGGCAATTGGAAAAGAGCGGATTGGTTCGTCGCGGGAGTCGCGGGAGAACCCACGCTGAAAGTCCCTCACTCCCAACCCCTCTCCCGTCCCGGGAGAGGGGCGAGGGAGGGGTCTCCTACGAAGCGCGGCGGTAGACGAGGCGGGTGAGGGTGGCGATGACGTGGTCCATTCGGTCGAGGACCTTTGCATCGACGGTGCCGATATAGCGCATGGCCTGGGCGACCTGGACGCAGGCCAGCACCTCCCTTGCCGACCCGAGGGCGGAGGAGTAGCGCTGTCGCTTGTTTCCGGCGTGATTGCCCATGCCTTCTGCCGCGTTCAACGCGACGCTATGCATGGCCCTGCGCATTTGCCGCGCCAGATCCGAATCCTTTCGCTCAATCCGTTCTGCAATGCTTGCCGCGTCCCCCGCCATGACCAAAACGACTTCGTAGATCCTCAGCATGATGATTCCTCCGCCCGACGGCCCAATCGCCGGGACCCCCGTCCCGCACCGTCGCGCGCAGGCCTCTTCAAGGCTGCGCAGCACCGCGCGGACCCGCCCGCAGCGCGAAGCGCGAGGACGGGGAGCACGGCTTGGCCTTGAAGAGGCCGAGCACGACGGTACGATCACCGTCCCCGAGCGGAACCCCTGCATACCGTTCCCCAAGCGCACGCACACGCGCAAGCGCAAGCGCACGCGCAAGCGCACGCGCCTCCGCCTCCGCCTCCGCCTCCGCCTCCGCCTCCGCCTCCGCTCCCGCCTCCGCCGGCCTACAAGCCACCGGGGAATCCTCCCGTCGCGCACTTCGCCCGGCGAGGACAGCGCCCCCCACGTTCCCCCCGTCCTCCCAGCCCGCCTATGACGCAGCCTGGAACGTTCCCCCCGTCCTCCCAGCTTGCCTATGACGCAGGGGGAAACGTTCCCCCCGCACTTCTAGCGTCGCGATGACGCACCGCGGAACGTTCCCTCTGTCCTCCCAGCCCGCCTATGACGCAGCCAGAAACGTTCCTCCCGTCCTCCCAGCCCGCCTATGACGCACCCCGGAACGTTCCCCCCTCGCTTCTAGCCTCCCGATGACGCACCGCGGAACGTTCCCCGCACCTTCCCAGCGTCGCGATGACGCAGCCGGGAACGTTTCCCCCTCGCTTGCGTCGGATCCGTGCGCTTCCATCCTCCGGACGGAAACTTCTGCTACGTTCGCCGGCTGACTTGGGGGGGAAACACGAGGAGCCATGGGTGCCAGCTTGAACCAGATCCCGCGCGCGCAAAAGCGCGACATCGTCAAAAAGATCAAGGAAAACCTCGAGGAGCGCGCCGAAAACGGCCCCCCCGAGCCCGCGCTGGATATCTACATCAGCGAATGCACGGACATCGCCGACGCGCTCGACGCGCACGTCACGGGGAACGTGCTCGCCCATGCAGAGCGCGCCGCCCGGCTCGCGCAGCTCGAAGCCGCCGACGACGCGGTCGATACCTGGTATCGCCATATCGAGGGTTACATCGGCGTCGAGTCGCGGCGCCGCGTCAGCCCGAACATCCTCGGCGCCCTCGCCCTGCACCAGGCGGCCTTCCCCGATGGCCTCGCGCACGTCGACGATCCCATCGCAGACGAGAATCGAATTTGCCGCGACGCCCTGCTCGTGCTCCGCGCGCCCGAGCACGTGGCCACACTGCAGGTGATCGAACTGCCGGCCATCTGGCTCGAGCGATGGGAGACGGCCATCGACAAGAGCGATGCCTTGCTCGCCGAGGTCGAAAAGGCGCGCACGGACAAGCGCGCGCACGTCGACGCAGGCCGCGACGCCGAGACGGAATGGGTGGAGCTCATGGTGCGGCTGCGGCGCTACGTGGCGAGCCGCGCGAAGCGATCCGATGCGTCGCGCATTCAGGAAGGGAAGAAGCTGCTCGCCCCGCTGCTCGATGCCATGGCGAAGCTGCGCGCAGAATCAGCAGCACGCGCGACGCGGAAGGAGAATGGGAAGCTGGAGACGCCGGCAGCAGGCTGAGCACGGGTTTTTTCTCGGAGGCGTCGCGCTGGGGCGTTGCCCCAGGCCCCAGCAGGGGCTATCCGCCCCTGCACCCGGACCAGCGCAAGCGCTGGACCCAGGGTCGATGAACTGCGCGATGCGCAGTTCATCGAACAGGCCGATTCAAGACCGGCGACGACCTTGCCAATCGAGACGGCTTCGACCGGTAACGCCCTCGTGGTCTTGTCACGGGCCCGATGGAAAAACTGCGCGTAGCGCAGTTTTTCCACCAAAGGTCCAGGGCTTGCCCTGGTCCGGGTCGAGGGGCGGACAGCCCCCCGCGGGGTCCGGGGCAGCGCCCCGGCGCGGCGACTTGCGAAGCTCACGTTCGCGCGCGCGGCAGCGTGACCGTGAACGTCGCGCCTTCGCCGGGCGTGCTCTCCACGAGGATCGTCCCGCCGAGCGCCTCGACGATGCGGCGCGCGATCCACAGGCCGAGGCCAAAGCCGCCGAAATGGCGCACCGATACCGCACGCTCGAATCGATCGAAGATCCGCGCCTGATCCTCGGCGGGAATGCCGATGCCCCGGTCCGTCACCGAAAGACGCACGGAGGCGCCCTCGTCGCGGACGCGGACGTCGATCGGCGCCTTCGCGCCATATTTGATGGCATTCGACAGGAGGTTGATGAGGACCTGCTCGACCCGCGAGCGATCCCAGCACCCCACGACGGCCGCGTCGCTCTCGAGCCGGAGCTCGCAACCGGCCCGCACGGCTGTGTCCTGCATTCGCTGGACGACGTCCTCGACCACGGCGGCAAGATCGATGTCCTCGTCGAGGCAGAGCTCCATCCGGCCCTGGGTGATGCGCGAGACGTCGAGCAGCTCGTCGACGAGCGTACTGAGCCGCGTCGTCTGGCGCAGGGCCACGTCGAGGGCGGGCGCGATCTTCGCGGCGATGTCCGGATCCGCGGGGAGGCTCCGGGCGAGCGCCTGGAGCTTCAGCGAGAGCGCGGTGAGCGGCGTCTTCAGCTCGTGGGAAGCAATGGAGAGGAACTCGTCGCGGGCGCGGATCGACTCCTCGGCCTCGCGATAAAGCGCCGCGCGCTCCTCCTCGATCTGCTTGCGCCGCGTGATGTCCCGATAAATGGCGAGCACCGCGCGTTTTCCACCTCGGGGCACGCGGGCCAGCATGACCTCCACTTCCACCGCGGTGCCATCCGCGCGCGCCACCCAGCCATCGACCGGGCCCAGGCTGCCGTGCTCCAGCGCGGCCATGACCCCGCGGTGCGCGATGGCCTCGCGCTCCGCGAGGACGAAATCGAAGACAGATCTGCCAATGAGCTCCGCGGCGCTCGTCACGCCGAACAGGCGCGCCGCCGCCGCATTCGCATACGCGATGCGAAGCACGCCGTCCGCGTCGAACCTCTCGAGGAGAATCGCGTCCGGAGAGACCTCGACGAGGATACGATAACGTTCCTCGGACTCCGTGAGGGCCGCCGTCCTCTCCTCGACGTGGCGATCGAGCTCGTCGCGGGAACGGGAGAGGGCCCATTCGGCGCGGCGGCGCTCGGTGATCACGGCCGCGAGCACCAGCGTCGTGAGCGCCATGTCGCCGACGAATGCCTGCACGAAGAGGAGCGATTCGTTGCGTGTCCCCTGCACGAAAGGGGTCGTGCCGTGCTCCGTTCCCAGGGTCGCGAACACCGAGACGTTGAAGACGGCGAGGGCCGCGCCGAGCGGGCCGAGACGCACGCCGGCCCAGACGAGAAAGGGCGTGATGAAATGCCCGAGCGGGCAATGCGCGCCGCGCTCCGCGAGCGTTCCCGTGACGAGGAACATCTGGAAGGCGAACAGCGCGACCTGGTGGAGCGCGATTTCAACGCCGCGACCCTGGAAGGCCCACCATCGAGGCCGGACGCACGTGAGCACGAGCGGCGTGATCACCAGAATGCCCACGGCGTCCCCGAGCCACCACGTGAGCCAGGTCTCGGCGTAATCGGTCGTCGTGATCAACGAGCCGGCGAACAGGCTCGTGGTGCCCAGCGTGGCGCTCGTGATCGAGCAACCGAGCCCGCTCAGCGCCGTGAAACGCGCGACGTCGAGGACCCGGGCGAGCGGCGGCCCGCCGTCGCGGTCCCACGGCGGAAACACGCGCGCCGCGGCGAGCGCTTCGATCGTGGCGCCCATGCCGATCGTGGCCCCGACGAGCGTCGTCGTGGCGGTCCGGGCGAAGCTCGTCGTGTCGAAGATGGCCCAGGTATTCACCAGGAACGAGCCCAGCCAGACGCCCGGCCAGAGCTTTTGCCCCCCGAGCAGAAGGCCCGCGAGCGCGATGCCCGACGCGGGAAAAAAAGCCGTCACGTTCCCCGGAGGAATGGCGACGTGCTGACCGACCGAGGCGCTGGCCGCGTAAATGACGGCGAGCAAGAGGACCGCGATGGGTCGTGACCGGCTCCCCGCCCGTGGCTCTTGCATCGATCCCCCCGGGCACACACGCAGGGCCCCGGAAGAACCACGCACGAAATGTGCCCTCGGCGTCCTGCGCCCATACCTCCGCGAGGGGGCGAGTGGCCCATGACCCTCGAGGGTCCTATAGATAGCCTATACGTCTACTCGGAGGACGAGCCTGCCGCATGAGCCTGGCCGCGAAGCGAGAGCCCGAGGCATCGGGATCCAGTTCGGACCGCGCGAGGCCGCTCGGGCTCGGCGCCTCGAAGCCTGGACAAGGAGCCGAACGGCCGGAGGGGCGGGTCGCGCTCGCCGTCGGCGAGTCCGTGGCCGCGCTCGCGGCCGGGGCCTGCACGGCCGGATTCGTGATCGATACGCTCTTTTTGCAGCTCGAACGCCACCTCGACGCGCGGATGGCCTGCCTGTACCGACCCGGGGACGGGCGCTCGCTTCGGCTCGTCGAGCACCGCGGGGGGCCGAGCAATGGCCTCTCCGGGCTCTCGGTGCTCGATCCCGTACACGGCCCGGCCCTCGCACTCGAAGCGGTCGCCATGCGGAGGTCTCGCGGTGTCGAGGTCGCGGCGCCGGAGGTCGACGTGCTCGTCGATGCCCGCGCGATTGTCTCGTATTGCGACGTCATCGGCGTGATCTCGACGCCGCTCGTCGCTGCAGGACAGATCCTCGGCGTGGTCACGTGTGGCATCGGGCACGCGCTCGCGGACCTCGGCGAAGCGCAGGCTGTCCTCGTGGCGCTTGCTGCCGTCTTTGCGTGGGCCCTCGACGGGGCCCGCTCGCAGGAGCGATTGCTCGAGCACATCGACGATCTCGCGCGCGCCCAGGAGGTGCTCCGCAACGCAGAGGAGCGCTTGAACCGCACGATCGACGACGCGCCCATCGGAATGGCCGTGGTGGGCCTCGACGGCCGCTTCTTGCGCGTCAACCGCGTGCTCTGCGACATCGTCGGTTATGCACGCGAGGAGCTCGAACGCCTGCGTTTCCAGGACATCACGCACCCTGAGGATCGCGAGGTCGACCTGGAGCAAGCCGCCCGGCTGATCCGCGGAGACGTCGAGCGGTATCAGCTCGCCAAGCGCTACGTTCGCAAGACGGGCGAGGTCGTCGACGTGATGCTGAGCGCCTCGATGGTCCGCGACGCCCGCGGCATCCCGCTGCATTACATCTCCCAGATCGAGGACATCACCGAAAAGCGTCGGATCGAGGACCGGCTGCGGCAGAGCGAGCGCAAGTACCACGCGATCTTCCACAGCGCCCGCGAGGCGATCGTCCTGCTCGACGAGCACATGCGCTTCGTCGACGCGAACCCGGCCGCGTGCGCGCTCTTCCACGAGACACGCGAGGCGCTGATCGGGCGGCGGATGACCTCCCTCGTCACGCCCACCACGGCGGCGATGCTCGAGGCGCCCTGGCAGCGCCTTTCCGTGCAGGGCGAGCTCGACCTCGAGATCACCTTGCACCTGCACGACGGCAGCATGATTCCCGTCGAGCTCGGCGCGAGGGCGCATTTCGTCCCGGGGTTTCACCTCCTCACGCTGCGCGACGTCTCGCACCGAAAGCGCACCGAGGCGGCGCTGCGCCTGAGCGAGGCACGATTCCGGTTCCTCGCCGAGAATGCGTCGGACGTCGTGTATCAAGTCTCCTTCAAGCCCTACCGCCGGTTCGAATACGTGAGCCCTTCCGTGCTCGCGATGACCGGCTATCCTGTCGAGCAATGGTACGCCGACCCCGATCTCGGCGCGAAGATCGCGCATGAGGACGATCGGGAGACCTATGCTCGGTTCCGGAAGGACCCGAACGCCGAATCGCTCATCATGAGGTTTTATCGGAAAAATGGTGATCTCGCGTGGGCGGAGAGCAAGGGCACGACCATCCGGGACGAGCTCGGCGCTCCGATCGGGCTCATCGCCGTCGCGCGTGACATCACCGAGCGAAAGCGGGCCGAAGAGGAGCGCGAGCGGCTGCTCGCGCAAATGGAGGCGGATCGGAGCCGGCTGCTCAGCGTGATCGAGCACTCGCCCGTGGGGATCGTGCTGGCCGTCGGACCGAAGGGGGAGCGCACCATGGCGAACCGAAGGGCCGCGGAGATCCTGGGCCGACCGCCGCGCCCGGACGAGGTTTCGTCGTCGTATCTCGCGCCGCTCTGCGATCCGTCCGGAAAAACCCTCCCCCCGGAAGAGCATGCCATGGCGCGCGCGCTGCGCGGCGAGGAGACGCGCGGCCGCGAGCTCGTCGTATGCCGCCCGTACGAGCAAGGGCTGCCGGTGCTCGAGAGCGCGGGCCCCATTCGCGACGCGCATGGCCATGTGCTCGGCGCCATTGCGACGTACGAGGACATCACGCGCCTCAAGCGGCTGGAGCAGCTACGCGACGAGTGGAGCTCCATCGTGGCCCACGAATTACGCCAGCCCCTCACGGCCATCGCCAGCCACGCGGCGCTGCTCGCCCGCACCGAAGAGCCCACCCAGAAGCGGCGCGCGGAGAACATTTCCCAGAGCGCCGCGCGCCTCAACCGGCTGGTCGGCGATCTGCTCGACACCACGCGCATCGACGCGAAGCAGCTCGAGCTCGCGCTGGAGCCCACGGATTTGCCTTCGCTCGTGCGGGGCGCCGTCGAGCGCGCCTCCCTCGGAGGCCGAGGCGTCGTCGAGGTCGTGGGTGATGTCCCGCGTGCCCTCGCAGATCCCACGCGTATCGAGCAAGTGCTCGGGAATCTCCTCTCGAATGCGGTGAAATATGGCGCGCCCGATGCGCCGATCCACGTCTGGGTCGAGGGAGCGGAGGAGGGGGCCCGGATCTCGGTGCACAACCAGGGCGCGTGTATCCCCGCGGAGGACATCCCGCGCCTCTTTCAGCGATTTCGGCGGCTGCACAAGGGGCCCGTCCTCGGGGTGGGCCTCGGCCTTTATGTTTGTCGGGGCATCATCGAGGCGCATGGCGGCCGGATCTGGGTCGAGAGCGACGACGCGGGGACGACGTTCCGATTCACGGTGCCGGGCGCGGAGAGCGAGGCCGCGTGGGGATGAGCCCGGCGGGGGTGCTGAGCATGGGTCTCATCTGGGAGGCGCTTCGCTGGGGCGTTGCCCCAGGCCCCACCAGGGGCTATCCGCCCCTGGACCCGGACCAGCGCAAGCGCTGGACTCGGGGTCGATGACCTGCGCGATGCGCAGGTCATCGAACAGGCCGAGGCAAGACTGGCGAAGGCCCTGCTAGCCAAGACAGCCGCGCTGCCATTTCAATCGGCAACGCTGTCTCACCGGCCTGTGGGAAGAACTGCGCATCGCGCAGTTCTTCCCCCTGAGGTCCAGGGCTTGCCCTGGTTCGGGTCGAGGGGCGAATAGCCCCCGCGGGGTCCGGGGCAGCGCCCCGGCACGGCGGCCCCAAGAAGAGACCAATGCTCGATCCCCCTCGACGGGGACCCGGAGACGTGCAATGTTGTCCGCGCGTTCGCAAGGGTGCAGCGATGGGCGCTGCAGGACCGAGGATGGTCGGGCCGCCATCCCAGCCGGTGATTCCGCCGGTGAGGGATAGTGCATGTCGATCAAGAGCTCATCGGGGCCGCGCTCCCTGCCTTCGTCGCCTCCCGAGGCTTGGGAGCCGCTCTTGCGCCTCACGCGGCTCGCGGGCCGACCGCTCGAGCGTTTTCTGCGGATCGAGGCCGCGAGCGGCATCCTGCTGCTCGTCGCGGCGGCCGTCGCGCTCGTCTGGGCAAACTCGCGGTGGGCCGAGAGTTATTTCCAGCTCTGGCATACCCCGCTTGGGATCCGCATCGGCGGATTCACGTTCGAGCGGACGCTCGAGTGGTTCGTCAATGACGGCCTGATGGTGATCTTCTTTTTCGTCGTGGGGATGGAGATCCGCCGCGAGATGCACCACGGCGAGCTCTCCGAATGGCGACGCGCGGCCTTGCCCGCCGCGGCGGCGCTCGGCGGCATGCTCGCGCCGGCGGCGCTTTACCTGGCCATGGCCGGGGCCCCCGCGACCCGTTCGGGCTGGGGCGTCCCGATGGCGACGGACATCGCTTTCGCCGTCGGGATTCTCACGCTGCTCGGCAAGCGTGTTCCGGCGGCGCTGCGTGTGCTTCTGCTCGCGCTCGCCGTCATCGACGACCTCGGGGCCATCGTCGTCATTGCGCTCTTTTATTCGTCGGGAATCGCCGTCTCGGGGCTGCTCGTCGCCGCGGCAGGGTTTGGCGGGGTGTTCCTGATGCAGCGGTTCGGCGTGCGCGCGAAGCTAGCGTATGTCCTGCCGGGCATCGTCGTGTGGGCCGGCATTTATGCGGCTGGCATTCATCCGACGATCGCTGGCGTGCTCGTCGGGCTCATGACCCCGGTGCGCGCGTGGCTCGGGCCGGACGGGTTCGTCGCCTCCGTCCGCGAAGAGCTCGAGCACCTCGGAAAAAAAACGCCGGATGCGCTCTCGTCCCACGCGCTCGCGGAGACCTTGCGGCACGTGGACGTCGCGCGCCGTGAAGCGATGTCGCCCGTCGAGAGCCTGATCGCGACTCTGCATCCCTGGGTGGCCTTTGGCATCATGCCTGTATTCGCGCTCGCGAATGCAGGGGTGCGCGTGACGGGAGGATCGCTCGATCCCGCCTCGTGGCGTGTCCTTGCCGCCGTCATGGTGGGGCTCATCGTGGGCAAGCCGATCGGCGTGCTGCTCGCGAGCTCGATTGCGCTGCGCCTGCGGCTCGCGACGCTGCCTTTGGGAATGCGCTTGCGTCACCTCGTCGTGCTGGGGGTCGTCGCGGGCGTCGGGTTCACGATGGCGCTTTTTATTGCGCAGCTCGCGTTCTCGGACGCGTCGCTGCTCGCCGCGGCGAAGCTTGGCGTGCTCGCGGCGAGCGGAGGCGCGGCAATCGTCGGCCTCGTCCTCGGCCGGCTGCTACTCGCGCCCGTGGGGGCGGCGGGCTCCGCGCAGACGGCCGACGAGGCGGAAAGCTCGACCGTGGCGTGACGCTTGAATGAGGTGTCGAGCGGGAAGCGTGCTCAGGGGGCGAGCCAGGTGACGAAGAAGCTGCTTGGTCCGGGGGGGAGGATGTCGTTGTGCACCTTCGGCGCCCCGTTGAAATCAATGGCGGCGTTGCTCCCCGTGAGGACGACACGCCCGGTTTGGTCCATACGAAGCGCCATGGCCTCGTCATCGATCTGCGTGCCGAAGTGCTGATTCGCGAGCCAGCCGCCGGAGGGATCGTACTTCGCGAGGAAAACGTCGTACGCGTCGGTCACGAGCGGACCGCCGCCGAGGTCGACGCTCCCGGCATACGTCCCCCCGACGATGATGTTGTCGGCGCTGTCCACGTCGACCAACGCGTTCCGTATCAACGTGCTCTCGGTCAAGCCGATGAGGCCTCGGCTCCAGAGGTGATTGCCCGAAGGATCGTATTTGGCAATGAACGCGTCGGCATTGCCGTCGGCGACGATCGGACCCCCCCCTGCATCCACGTGCAGGGCGAACTCCGCCGAGAGGATGATGTTGTCGGCGCTGTCCACGGCGACGTCGTACGCCAAGCCCCTGCCGGGACCCCCGAAGCTCCGGCTCCAGAGGTGGTTGCCCGAACCGTCGAATTTCGCGAGGAAGGTATCGTGATCGCCTTCCGACGTGAGCTGCGGTCCGCCGAAATGGGTCGCCCCCTGGAAGCTGCCGGTGAGGACGACGTTGTCCGCGCTGTCGACGGAGAGTGCCGTGCTCAGCGTGTTTCCGAAGCTCTTGGCCCAGACGACATTGCCGTTCGGGCTCAGTTTCATGAAGAAGGCGCTGATCTCGCCCTCGACGTGGAGCGTCGTGCCGATCTCGTCGAAGGTCATGTCACTCCCTTCGGGAGAGCCGGGCTGCATGGAACCCGTGACGAAGATATCCCCGTCGCTGTTCGTGACCACGTCGAAACCCCTCTGATCGGACGGGGTAGAGAAGACGCGCGTCCAGAGAACGTTTCCGTTCGGATCCAGCTTCGTGATGAGGAGGTCGTGGTCGACCGGGGAGCCGGGGGGCAGGCCGTCGCAGAGGACGCCGCCGAAGACATAACCGGCCACGATGACATTGCCGTTCGGGTCGAACGCGACCCCGTACCCTTCGCCGTTCCTCACGTGGAGCTGCCTGATCCAGAGCGGCTTGCTTTCCGCGTCGAGCTTCGCGACGAAGACGTCCGGCCCCGTGTCGTACGCGTGGACGGGCGGAACGTCGCCGAGGTTGAGGACGCCCGAAAAACTTCCGGTGACGGCCACGTTGTTCGCGTGGTCGACCGCGATGTCCCAGCTCATCTGCAAGGGCGCGGCCCCTGGGCTCTGAACGCCTTCGTTGCACCAATTGCCGGCGGCGCCGCTGCCGCCGCTGCCGCCGCTGCCGCCGCTGCCGCCGGCACCGCCGCTGCCGCCGGCACCGCCGCTGCCGCTGGGTTCCGGCGCCACCGAGGAATCGCCGGTCCCCTCCCCGCCCATGCCGCAGGATGCCGTCCCGAGCATGCAGGGCAGGAGCAGGAGCGCGCCGGTCAGGCCGAGAAATGAATGTTTCATAAGGAGCCTCCAGGAAACGAGCCCCGAGGGCACACGCGCGCCCTCGAGAAAACCAAGCGTGCCGTCTGAACGCGCGTGGTACGCGAGCCAGACTACACGACTCGGAGGCTAGTCGTGCTCCTCTCTCGTTGTAAATGTGCGCTGGGCGTTGTAAACGTGCTTACAGCAAGACCCACGACCCGTGGAATCCGAAGGGGACGCGTTGGGGCAATCGGACGCGCGCCACCGGGGCCGCGCCGAAGTTCTTGGCGTCCAAAACGACGAGATCGCTGCCGTCGCGCTCGCCGTCGTAGACGATGCTGAGCAAAAAGCCCGCGTCTTCGGACGGATCGCCGCTCCGGGGGGCGAAGACGCACTCGCCGGGCACTTGCCGCGGCCCGAGCTCTTGCGCGACCGAGCCGCCCGTCGCCGCGTCGTACCGGCGCAAGACCGTGCCCGTCGGGACGCCGCCCACGAAATCCCGCATTTCGACGACATACGTGTAGCGATGTGGTTCTCCCGTGCGGCGGTCGTCGATGCGAGGAAAATCGACCACGCGCTCGTCGATCGCCCCTTCGCGGGTGCGGCCGGAATCGAGGTGGATCTCCCAGCGATAGAGAAACGGCGGGACTTCGAAGCGCGTGGAGCGGGCGCCCGTGAGGACGAGCGTTCCGTCGCGCTCGAATGCATTGGCGGTGTGACTGAGGTACCCGGGCTCGAACTCGAACCAGCGCACCGCACCGCCCGCGCGCGGCACCACGCCGATACGCGCCGTGTGGGTATCGCTCCAAGCGAAGGGCATTCCATCGCCCCAGTCCCGCGTCATCCGGAGGGGAGAATCGAAGAACACCGCGTATTGCTCCGTGATGGCGAAGTCGTGCATGAAGGAGGGACCGTCGACCTCGATCTCCCGCTTCGTGATCACCCGGCCCGCCGCGTCGGCGATGTAATACGTCAAGAAGGGCGGCATTGGCTGGTAGCTGATGAAGTGGAGCTCGCCCGTCCGGGGACAACGTTTCGGGTGCGCCGTCATCGGCGTGTCCACGGCCCCGTCGAAATCGAAGGGCCCGACCGTCGAGAGCTCCTGATCGAGCTGCATCGGCAGCGCGGCCTCGACCATCGAGAGGATGCGGCCCGCGTGCTCGATGACGTGGGTATTCGACGTGCCGCCGCCGCGGAGACGCCTCGCCCGGGCCACACGCGCGTCCTCGCCTTCCTTGGGCGTGAGGTCCGTCCCGTAAAACCTTGCAGTCCGTACGTAGCGATTCCGGTACCAGCGTGCCTGTCCGCCTTCGAGGTGGACACCGTGCACCATCCCGTCGCCGAACCACCAATGGCCGGAGGGGCCATCCTTCGGATTGGGGCCGTTGCGCAAATAGGTTCCGCTGAGCTCGCGCGGCACCTCGCCCACCACGGGCAGATCGTGCGTGGTCGCCTCGGCTGTGACCGGGGCGAAGGGACCGCGCAGCCAGAACGGCTGCGCAGGAGAACGAGCGCTCTCTTCATGGGTAGACATGTGTTTCTCCCCTGGCAGTTGGTTGAGTCCTCAACTATCATCCGTGCCCGACCTCTGCAAGAGATTTATTTGAGAACTCAACAAGAGAGAGGAGCATGTCTGCCTACCACCTGACGTTCATGTTCGACCTGAACCGGGCGCACGCGACCACGATCCGCCGCTTCGACGCCTCGCTCGGCCAGGTGCACGGCATCGGCCTCAACGACCTGCACCTGCTCCAGGTGCTCGACCAGGCGCCCGGTCGCAAGCTCAGGCGAACCGATCTGGCCCAGCAGCTCGGCGTGACGGCCTCGGGCGTGACCTGGATGCTCCGCCCGCTGACGCAGCGCGGCCTCATCACGAGCCAGCCGAGCGAGGAGGATGGTCGCGTCACGTTCGCGGTGCTCACCGAAGCCGGGCGTCAGCTCGTCGCGGATGCCGTGCCGACAGCACGACGGATTGCGGCCGATCTTCTGGGCCCGGAATCCAGCAAAGAGGAGCTCACGCGGGTGGCGGCCGTGATCGCGCGCCTCGCTTGAGGCGGACGCCGCGCGCGTCGCACGAATTCTTCCCCAGGAAAGCTCCCACGAACGCGCGGCGGTGCGGTACGCTGGGGCATGCGCCGCGTACCGCTTTTTGCTTCCACCCTCGCCCTCGTCCTCGCCTCCGGCACCGCCGCCGCGGTCGTCACCGAGCCCAATGGCCTCGTCGTGCCGCTCGATTCGGCCAACGCCGAGGTGCAGCTCTACACCTTCTTTCAGAACCAGAACGACCCCGTCGACTGGCAGGCCGACGCGCACACCACGCCGAACGCGTTCTCGCCGCTCTGCGGCTTCACCGCGACCTTCGTGCTGAACGAGGCCGGCTCGCACTTCGGCCTCGCCTGGTACAACGAGACGGGGCAGAAGCCGCAACCTGCGGATCTGCACGTCCTCGTGCCGGCGAACTCGCCGGTCGGAACCATGTTCAACGGCACGTCGATCAAGAACGACCCGGCCTACGCGGGCGGGCTCGTCGGCTTCGCGCTCGTGGGCGGCGAGACGCACTACTCGAACCCGGCGTACAACAACGTCTGCTCGGCCTGCAACCCCGCGGCGCCGTGGGTCACGGCGATGATTTATGCCTCGAAGACCACGGCGAACGCTTATTACATCGCCTTCGAGGACGGCGCGACGACGGCCTCGGGCTGGAACAACGACGGCGATTTCAACGACGACGTCTACTTCCTGACCGGCATCACGTGCTCCGGCGGCGGCCAGCCCTGCGACACGGGCAAGCCAGGCGTCTGCGCAGCAGGCTTGACGCAATGCACGTCGAACGGCGTCGTCTGCCAGGACCTCTCGCAGCCGAAGGGCGAGAATTGCAACGGGATCGACGACGATTGCAACGGGACGGTCGACGAGGGGGAGATCTGCCCGAGTGGGTACGTTTGCGACAAGGGCACGTGCGTGCAGAGCTGCAAGGGTGGCGAATTCGACTGTCTGCCCGACCAGGCCTGCAATAGCAACGGCTACTGCGTGGACGCGGCGTGCAAGGACGTGACCTGCGAGGTCGGCAAGGTTTGCGTCGGCGGCACCTGCAAAGGCCCGTGCGACGACGTCACTTGCCCGTTCCCGCAGGTCTGTCGCGTGGGCGCGTGCGTCGATCCGTGCGCCGGCGTGACGTGCGAGAGCGGCCAAGTATGCGACGGCGGCGTGTGCGTCACGCGCTGCGATTGCTTGCCCTGTGCCGGCGGCGAGGCGTGCGAAACATCGAGCGGCCTGTGCATCGAGCCGACCTGCATTGGCGTGACGTGTGCCGCGGGGTCGCATTGCGCCGGCGGGACGTGCGTGGACAACTGCATGGGCGCCACGTGCCCGACGGGCCAGGTGTGCATGGCGGGGCAATGCGTGGAGGCGCCGAGCAGCTCGGACGCGAGCAGCAGCTCGTCGGGGATCTTCGGCAGCGGCGGCGAGGGCGGCGCGGCCGGGAGCGGCGGGATGGGCGGCGCCGCGGCGAGCGGCGGGAACAGCGGGAGCGGCGGTGCCGGCAGTGGCAATGCCGGGAGCGAGGGCTCGTGCGGGTGCCGGGTGGTGGGCAAGGACGATGCGACGGGGGCCGCGTGGGCGGCGCTCGGGATGATGGGGCTCGCGGCGATGCGGCGGCGGCGCCGAGCTCCTCAACCGGCCAAATGAAAACGCAGGAAGCCGAGCATCTGCCGGATCAGCTCCCGCGACGCATCGTTATCGTCGACGATGTCGAACGCATGCGGCGCGCCGGGGGAGTTGGTCACGGTGATGGGCAGATTGCGCGAAAGCGCCGCCGCGGCGAAACGATCGAGCGCGGTGTTGAGGCCGGCGTCGTCGCGGCCGGCGCGCACGAGGAAGAGTGGCACGTCGGCGCGGAGATCGTCCATCGACTTGCCGGCGGCCGGCGTCGCGAAATAGTATTGCTTCGCGGCGTCGGCCACGTGCGTCGCGCCGTCGAGATCGAGCGTATGACCGTACGCGAGCACGGCACACGCGACCCGCACCTCGGCGTCGCGCAAGAGCAGCGATAACGCATTGGGGACGTTGCCCGAGGACGCCCACACCCCGATCCGATCCGGATCGATCCCGAGCGTCGCGCCATGCGCGCGAAGATGCCGCATCACGAGGGCCACGTCCTCGGGCTGCCGGTTCGCGTAGGTGACCGCGACCATCCCCGACGCCGCCACGAGCCGTGCCCAGGACACGTACGACGCCATCTCCTTGAGCTTGCATCCGAGCATCATTTCGAATGCCGGGTCCGGGTATCCCGAGACGAACACGACCGCGGGCCGCAGCCCGCCACTGCCCGGCGGGGCATACACATCGAGGGTCGGACCACCGGCGTCGAGGTCGGACTGGACCGTCACCTCGTGCATGCCGGGAAGCTCGAGGACGACCGGCTTCAGGGTCATCGGGTTGCGCGGGGCACGCGTGGGTTCGCTCATGGTCGAAAATTCCTTTCAGGGCGCGAGCATATCAAGAACCGCAAAGCCATGCCAGACGTCCTACGCCCCGCCCCGCCCGAGGCTCCGTCCTGAAACCGCATGAATCGTCCGCGTTCCCGCGGAAAATCGCCCCGACACACGAGCGCCCCTCGGGACGACGAACTCCCGCCCGGCACGGAGCTCCATGTCCATGCCATTGATGCGCAGCACGTAGCTACCTTCCAGCACCGCGAGGTACTCGTCGTAGTCGCGCCACTGCTCGTCCGTATTCGCATCCGTTTTCGCGTGGCAAATCAAGAGCTCCGTGCCATCCGCGCCGGTGAACGCATACGCCTCGACGCCGGGGATGCGCAGGGCGCCTTCCGCCACGCGGTTTGCCGCGCTCGTCATGAAGGCCGGGAAGCTGCCGAGCCCGAAGCGCGCGGCGTACTCCGCATTGAGCGCCGAGAACCGCTCCTTGTCGAACCCTGCGGCGGGCTTTCCGTCGACCGCTGCCTCCAGGTTGTCGAGGCAGAAATGCCAGCCCGTGGCGTCGCGCGCGACGTTCGCGCGGTCCGCCGGGATCGTCGTGAAAATCAAGAGACAACCCGTGCCCTCGGGCTCGAGCTCCCACCGCAGGACGTCTCCTTCCCACGTGTATTCGAGCACGCGCGGCGGGTCGAAGACGGAGATCTTTCCCTTGCCGGGCTCGCCTTCCGCGAAGAAGAAGTGTAGTTCGGCGCCGACCTCGCGCGCGCCCTCGATGCGGGCGGGAAACCAGTGGGCGAGCTCCTGGCTCTCCGTGAGCGCGCGCCAAACCTTTTCGGGGCGGTGGGCGAGGCGCCGCTCGAACCGGAGCTCGACGTGATTGCCTTTCGTGATCAGAGTCCCGTTTTTCATCGTTTTCTCCTCGATGCCGGGTTCCGGCGGGAGCTTTCGGGGGGTTCGTCCGCCATCGTGTCCAGGTGGCGCTCGAGCGCGTCGAGCCGCCGCGACCAGAGCGCGCGATACGGCGCGAGCCACGCGTCGAGCTCCACGAGGGGCTCCGGGCGCAGGCCGTACAGCCGACGCTGAGCGTCCTGCTCCACATCCACGAGACGCGCCTCCTTGAGCACGCGCAGGTGCTTGGACACGGTGGGCTGCGTCAGCCCGAGCCGGTCCGAGAGCTCCCCGACAGGACGGCGCCCCTCGCGAAGGAGGTCCAGGATGCGGCGGCGGTTCGGCTCCGCCACGACTTCGAACGCGCTCAGCATGGGCGTTTATATGCCCATCAATGTATATGCCTGTCAAGGCATATACACGGCGACTATGTCAGACCATGGGTGTGTATGCTGTGGACGGAATGCGTGAAGGGACGAGGGCTTCGGACCACGAACGCGTGCCCGATCGGGTCAGGCTTCGTCCTCTTCCCCTACGGCGAGCGCGAGCTCCTGGCCATGGGCGAGTTCCAGCGTGTGCCCATCCGGATCGCGGAGGAACGCCCAGTACCCGACCGGCGGGCCGCTGTCTTCGGGCTCCCTGGCGAGACACCCCTCCGCACGCGCCATCACGCAAAGCCTGTCGACTTCATCGCGGGAAGCGACGCCGACCCCGAGGTGCGCGAAGGGCAAGAGCGGCGTGAATTCGGAAGATGTCTCGATGAGCACGATGGCAAAAGGACGCGTGCGATCACTGATCCACGCCACGCCGGGGCGGCGGTGCACCACGCGCATCTGGGCGAATCGCTCGTAGAAGGCGATGCTCGCGTCGAGGGAACGAACGGGCAGGGCGACGTGCGTGAGACCGAGATCCGACATGTTCGTGGTTCCTCCAGAAGGAGGATACATCGAGCAGGCGAGAATGCCGTCAAGCGGACGCGCGCCGTCGCCGTCGCATCACCGCCCCGAGCCCGAGGAACAGCGCGAGCCCGAAGGCCCCTGCGCCCCGCGGCCCGCCCGTCGCCATGGCGCACCCGCTCTCGCTGCCCGGGTCGCTCCCGCCAAGGCTGCCGCCATTTCCGCCCGCGCCGCCCGCGTCGCCCCCGCCTGCGCCGCCCGCGCCGCCCACACCGGCGCCGCCCGCGCCCGCGCCCATGCCGGGCACCACTTCGAAAAGACCTTCGAGCTGCGCGTCCGGCGGGCCGCCCTGGCCCGGATCACTGAACCAGGCGACGCCCTCTTGCACGAGACCAAAATGCTCGTCGTACTCGCCCGTCTCCAGGGGCGCGTGCAAGGTGAAGGTGAACTTGTACGTCCCGCCCGGCGGCACCGTGCCCTCGACGCGTGCATAACGATTCGGCCCCGGCCATTCGGGCCCGGCAAACGGGCTCGTTCGATCGCGCGGCTCCGTGGTGGCGAGCAGCGTATTGCTATCCCACGCCTTCGTGCCGACGTTCAGCATTTCGATGTACGCTTCGAGCGTCCCACCCGCTTCCACCTGCACGGGGCCTTCGCTCGCATATGGGAACGACTGGCTCACGAACTTCGCGGCATATTCGGGCCCGCTGTTCGCGAAGGCCATCAGATCGGCCAGGCTGCCGTTGAACTTGTTCCGATCCACGTTGCCCGCGACGCCAGTCACCGAGCCGCTGTCGGTGTACTGGAAGAGGAACCATTTGTCCCAGTAGTTATCCGGCAGGTTCGGGCAATCGAAGCTGTAGTTCGGGATCCAGAGCGGGTAGTCGCCGAAATCGTAGCTCGCGACGTTGTCCTGCCAGAAATACTTGCCCGTGTAGATGATCGGCTTCGCGCCCGTGGCGGCCTCGACGTGGGCGAGCCATTGCTTCATCTTGCTCACGACCGTGGACTTGCTCTGCCCGGCCATGTCCTCGACGTCGAGGACCGGCGGCAGATCCCCGGGGCCGAGCGCGCCCATCGCGTCGATCATGAGATCGGCTTGGGCGATGGCGTCCTGGTGCGGCAGGAAAAACTGATACGCGCCGCGCACGAGCCCCGCGGACTTGATGCCGCTCCAGTTCGTGTCGAACCAGGTATCCTTGCTGGTCCCGTAGCTGACGCGGGCGATGGCGAACTCGATGCCCGCGCCTTTCACCTGGTCCCAGTTCACTTCCCCTTGCCATACCGAGACGTCGATTCCCTCGACCGTGTCGTCGTCGGCGCAGACGGTGAAGGCCTGCTCGGTTTCGCCGAGCGGACCCTCGGACGAATCCAATTCACCCGCGCCACACGCGGGCAGCACGAGCGCGGCGAGGGACAAGAGAGAAGCGCGGAACAGACGGAGGCTGGACAAGGTATGCATGGTCGAACTCATCGGCACGGGGCCTTGCGCAATGCCCGTGCCAGCGTGCACGGCCATCCCGCGCGGGGCCTTTCCGCGGGAAATCGAGCCCCTTATCCGCGCGAGGGTGAAGCTTCAAGGATCCAGTTGGATCGCGGGCGGACCAGGTGATCGTTCCGGGAAGAAACGACGTGTCGGATCGTTGACACGAGCGCGAGCGTACGATTTGCTGGGCCGATGGACGAGACGACCGAGATCGAAACCATGGGGGATGTCACGATCACCCTCCGGCGACCCAAAAGCAGGCTCGCGGAGCTCGCGGGCCGGGTTCGCGAGGTGCTCGGGAAAGATCTCCCCGACGACGTCGCAGCATTTTATGAAAGGAGCGACGGCCTCGCGGTCCGCGCCTCCCGCGGCGGCGTGCCCCTCGGCGAGGAAGCCATGATCTGCGGGCTCGAAGCGTCGTTCGCGGGGTTTCGTCCGCACCGGCAATATCGAAGCCTGCGGGACTACGAGAACGACGTGGAGACGGGTGACCTTTACGCCCAGCCGTTCCGCGAGGAGCTCTGGAGCGACGGATTCGAGGTGGAGTCGAAGCGCGACCTCGATCGCCTGAACACGCTCAAGCGGTCGAAGCTCCTCATCTCCGTCCCCGGCGAATCCGTATCACTCACGGTCGACTACTTCGATCCGAAGGGCGCCCCCTATCGGATCGGTATCGCCGAGGATGGTTGTGATTTCTTCCCCCTCGACCTCTCGTTCTCGGACTTCGTCGCGTACTTTCGTCGGTTCGGGGCGGCGCGCTGGTACCTCGCCTTCGCCGGCAAGAAGGCCGAGAAGGCGAAGAACATCGACTTTGCGGCCGAGATCGAGAGGAGCCTCGAAGGCCACGCTTCCGCCTTCCCGGCGGAGGTCGCGGCGCTCCTCCAGCGGGTGGATCCGCGGCGAAAGCCAAAGAAGTCCGGTTGACTTGAACCTGTGCTTCGAGAATCATGTACCGTATGGAATCCTTCATCGCCTTCATCCCGCTCTCGAACTGGCTGCGCGGCTTCGATCGCTACGGGATGCGGTATTCGAAGGCGTTGATCGGTGAATCGAGGTTTTCCGACGCGTTCTACATGCTCAAGGAAGGCGAGCGCTGGGCGCCGGGGCTCGAGAAGGCGCGGCGGCTCGTGGCGAAGCTCGGGCGGCCGAAGGATCGCGTGGTGGCGCTGCGCGCGCGGCTCCCGGTCGGGCCCGAAGGCATGCGCCCGAACGACGTGACCGGCACGGGCATCGGCTGGCGCTGGCCCGCGAGCGAGATCCCCTTGACCGGCGTGGCGTGGGTCGACGAAAAGGACACGCTCGTCCCCACGAGGCACGAGGAAATCACCGCGGAGGCTTTTCGCCTGGGCGACGACGGGCTCGTCGAATGGGCGAGATGCCGGCCGCGCAGCGTGTCGGTCCTGCCGGTCGCGAAGGCTTGTCAGGCGCGTTGTGCATTCTGCTTCTCGAAGGCGAGCGTCTCCGATCTCGCGCGCCAACGGAGCGGCACGCTCGACCAATACCTCGCCTGGGCGAAGCTCGCGAAGGAGCGCGGCGCCGAGCGCGCCGTCATCACCGGCGGCGGCGAGCCGACGCTGCTCGAACCCGGAAAGCTCCGCGCGCTCGTGCATGGCCTCGCGGGGTTGTTCCCAAAAACCCTGCTCATCACGAACGGCGCGCGCCTCGACCTCACCGCGCTCGAATGCCTTCGGGACGCAGGGCTCACCACGGTCGCGGTGAGTCGGCACGGCGTGACGCGCGAGGCCGATGCGCGGATCATGGGGATCGCGGTCGACTCCGGGGCGTTCGGGCGCGCGCCGGGCCTGCGCACGCGGGCCATTTGTGTGCTCCAGCGGGGCGGGGTCGACGACGCGGCGAAGGTGCACGCGTACCTCGAACGGAGCGCCGCCGAGGGGTTTCAGGAGGTTTGTTTCAAAGAACTCTACGTATCGAGCCTCTCGGAGAATCCGTGGGCGCCGAGCGCCGCGAACCAGTTCTGTGAGACAAACCAGGTGCCTCTCGCGCTCGTGCTCCGAACGCTCGCCGAGCTCGGCTTCGAGAAGCGCGCGGCGTTGCCCTGGGGGAGCCCGGTGTTCGAAGGTGAAATCGGCGGCCGCGTGCTCCGCGTGGCCGCGTACACGGAGCCCTCGGTCGGCTGGGAGCGGACGCATGGCATCGTGCGCTCGTGGAACGTGATGGCCGATGGAACCTGCCTCGCCTCGCTGGAAGATCCGAGCTCGACGTTATGAACCACGAAACGTTTCTCGCGCGCCGCGCGGAGCTTCGGGCCACGCACCCCGCGCTCGTCGATCTCGCGGAGCTCAACGTCTACCGGAGCCTCGGGCGCGCCTTTCCCATCATTTTGCCCTCGACGCACCCGGAAGCGCCTTATCGTTGTCACCTCGCGGAGCGATTCCTCGCGCACCTCGATCTCCCGCAGACGTTGAAGCCGCGCACGCAGGTCAGCCACGGTGTTCGTCGTTCGCTCCGCGCGCTTTTGGGGCTCCTCGCGAAGCAGAATGCGCGCGTCGGCGTGCCTGCCGACGTGTACCCCGTCTATCTGCAGCTTGCGGCGGAGGCCGGAGCGACGGTCGTCCCGTGGGAGGCGCGTGTCGGGCTTCCCGATCTCTATGCGCTCGACGCGCTCCTCGTCTGCGAGCCGCTGAAACCCTGGGGTTCGTCGCTGACGCCGCTCGAAGTGGAAGAGCTCCGGCGCTGGGCACGCGCGGACGAGCGGCGCATGCTGATCCTCGATTCGGTCTATGCGACGCCGCCGACGGGGGCCTCACGGGCATTGCTCGAAGACGAGAGCGCCCTTCTCCTCACGTCGCTGTCGAAGGGCTGGCTCGTCCCGGATCACGCGGGGATCTGCATCGTGCCCGAGCGTTTTCGAAAGGAGACGCGGGACGCGTTCGCCGAGCTGCCGAAGGACGAGCAGCGGCTCCGCATCGGATACGCGGCGCTCACCGAGCATGCCGCGCGTCCCCGGGAGGTCTCGGCCGCGTTGCGTGAGCGCGCGCGCAAGCTGGACGAGCTGACGAGCGCGAGACCCGAGCTTCTCGCTTCCTCGTGCATCGGCTACTTCGCCATCTCGTCGAGGTCGTTCGACGCGCTGCTCGAAATGGGAATCCTCGGCGTCCCTGCCACGGTCTTCGGCGGACCCGAGGGCCTCAGCGTGCTCTCGAGCCTCGAAGCCTGAACCACCGCTCGCCGGGGATGACGTCCATGGGGTCGGGGCTCCATGACGATCCCAGATTCCGTGAGCTCCTACCGACCCTTGCCGGCATTTGCCGCACTCGTGCTCGTCCTCTCCTCCGGCGCTCGGGCCTCGGCCATCACGCCGCCGCCCGTCTCGGCGCGGGCGGGCACGGCCCGGGTCGATCGCAGCAAACCGAGCGGACCCACGCCCATGGTGCAGCGCGGGCTCATTTTGCCCACGGGGCTGCTCGATCCCTACGTGAGCCCCCTCGTCGAGCACCCCATCGGGAAAGACTATTACCGCATGGGGACGAGCTTCGGCACCCTGTGGGGCATCGTCCCCGAGATGCACGTCGATATCCAGATCGGCCCCTATTACATCGGTCAGGAGCCGCCTCCGGGCACGAACCGCATCACCTTCACGGGCCGTTACCTCAAAACCCGGCCGCTCGACCTCGGCGCCTCGTTTATGGCGGTATTCGATCCGAACCCCAGGCACCCGTTCGTCAGCTACGTCCAGCCGGGTCTGCCTGCCCTCATCCGTCCGAACAAGCGCCTCCGTATCGATTCAGGCGTTTTTGTGCCCTGGTATCCCACCACGGATTCCCATCTCGGCCTTCGTGTCCCGCTGAACGTGTACGTCCAGATCGTGGACCGCTTCCATGTCGGCGGGGCGAGCGCCCTCGTCGTCTCGGACCTCCGCGATCCCCATGGGACCACGTCCGTTCCGTTCGGTTTCACCGGCGGCTACAGCGCGGGCCCCGAGCTCGACTTCCTGGCGCTCACCCCGTACGTGACCTGGACGCGCTTCTATTCGACCGCGACCGGCGCCCTGGACACGCGCTCGTTCGTCGCCGGACTCGTCGTCGACTTCATCATCGACCTTCGGTGAGCCTCGTCTCACGGCAGGCGTGACGTGGCTCGGGTTCCCTCCTATCCTCGGGGCCGGAGGTTTGCCATGCATTTTCTTCACCGTTCCTTGCAATTCGTAGTCCCCACGGTGCTCGTCCTTTCCGCCTGCGCCGTCACGCCCAGCGGCGGACGTTCTTCCGGAAATGGCGGCGACGGGAGCGAATCGAGCGGCGAGCAAGGTGGAAGCGCCGGGACCGGCGGGATGGGCAGCGGGAACGCCGGCTCGGGCGGCGAGGGCGGAGATCTTTTCGGCGACGGCGGACTCATGGGCGCGGGCGGCGGATCCGGCGACGACGGCTGCGCGGACGAGGCGAAGCTCGTCTACATCATCGGCCAGGACAACGAGCTCTACAGCTTCAACCCGCCCACGCTCGACGTGAAGCTCATCGGCGTGATCGACTGCCCCACCGGCGGCCTCGGCACGCCGTTTTCGATGGCCGTCGACCGCAAAGGGACGGCGTGGATCCTCTTCAGCGACGGCCGCATCTACCACGTCGACGTGAAGACCGCGGCCTGCACGGCGACGAGCTACACGTCGGGACAGCAGGGTTTTTCCACGTTCGGAATGGGCTTCGTCTCCAATACGCCGGGCAGCGCGGAGGAGACGCTCTACGTCGCCGACTACAACGGCAAGGGCCTCGCGCGGATCGACACCCAATCGCTCACGCTCTCCTTCGTCGGCCCCTGGGACCAACTCTCCGGCGCGGCCGAGCTCACGGGCACGGGCGATGCGCGGCTCTTCGGCTTCTTCAATTACAGCCCGATCATCATCGCCGAGATCGACAAAACCTCGGGCAAGATCCTGAGCCAGGCTCCGCAGCCCTCGGTGTCGATCGGGAGCGGCTGGGCGTTCGCGTTCTGGGGCGGCGATTTCTGGCTGTTCACGAGCCCCACGGGCGACTCGCAGATCCAGCAGTATCGACCCTCGACCGGGACGACGACCGTGGTGAAGACGGGGCTCGGCACGAACATCGTCGGCGCGGGCGTCTCCACCTGCGCGCCGGTCGAGCCGCCGAAATGAGCGCTACTGGAAGTTTACCGCGATCCAGCCGCCGGCGGCGCTGAATCCGCAAGCGACCTTCGAGAAGTACTTCGCGCTCATGTTCACGTAATGCCCGCAGACGTCGCCCGTGGATTGCCCGTAGAAATCGCAATTCGGGCAGTTCGGGTTGTACCCTTCATTGCAAGCATCACAGCCGGAGCAGCCGGTCTGATCCCGCTCGGCCCACATGCCATCGAGGCAGCCCGAGACGTTCTCGGCCCCGTGGCCCAGGCACTCGTTCTGGCCGCTGCCATTGCAGGTCGGATAGAGGCCCATGCCCCACGAACCGTGCGGCTTATCGTTCTGCTGATCCCACGTTGCCTGCTGATCCACGCAGGGCTCCGCTTCCTTCCAGCGCGCGTAGGGCGGGAGCCCCATCGTGGCGCGGTGCGCGTTGATCGTGTCGACGCACGCTTGCCGGGCCGCCTCGTACGGATCGGACCCGCCGCTGCTGCTGCTCGTCGTGCCGCCGCCGGCGCCGCCCTGGCCGCTGCCGCCGCTGCCGCTCGATGCGCTGCTGCTCGGCGTCCCTCCTTGCCCGGCCGCGCCGCCGCTCCCGTCGCCGCCCGCTCCGCCATCACCGCCGCTCCCTTGCGACCCCGCGTCCGAACACGCGGCGGCGCCGAGCGCTAAAAGACCCAGAAAAACCCGATAGGCCATCTTCATCGACATGGGGAAGCTCCTTGTTACCCCGTCGAGTGTAGAGGACGACAACCGGCGCCTGGTATGGAAAACGACCAGGACGGGCGTCAAACCGTTCATGTGGATGGGGCAGGGGCGCGGCGCGGCTTCACGGCGCGGCGCTTCATGACGAACCGGAGCGCCTCCTCCAGGTTGCCGAGCGTCATGACGCTCCCGAGATCGACGCCGAGGCCCACCAGCGCAGTGGCCACGCCGGGATTGACGCCCGTCACGAGCGCCGTCGTGCCGAGCAGCCCGAGCGCGCGCAGTACCTTGAAGAGGTAATCGGCCGTCGTCGCATCGACCTCGTCGATACCCGTCATGTCGAGGATCACGTAATGCGCTTGCTCGCTCACGACCGCGTCGAGCAAGGTGGCGAGGATGCGCTCGGCGCGCGCCGCGTCGATCGTCCCGACGAGCGGCAGCGCGAGCACGCCGTCCCATACCCGCACGATCGGCGTGGAGAGCGTGCGAATTGCGCCCTCTTGCTGCGCGATGAGGTCGATCTGCTGGCGGAGCGTGCGTTCCGCTTCGATGCGCTCGGTGACGTCCATCGCGACGCCGAGCACGCCCTCGACGGGGCCGCCTTCCTCGCGCGTGATGGGAATGTACCGGCATTCCCAGGAGGCGCCGCCTGCGTTGGCGAGGGTGACCTGGTGGGTGCCGCCGAGGGCGGCGCGGATCGCGCTGAGGATTTCGGGGACGTCGCGGTAGAGATCAAAAGCGCTCATGCCGACCACTTCGCCGGGCGCAAAGCCGAGCGCGCGCAGCCCGGCGCCGTCGGACAGCGTGAAGACGCCCTTCTCGTCGGTGGACCAGAGCACGAGCGGGGTATTGTCGAGCATGCGCCGGATGAATTTGCGCTCGGCGGCCAGCGTTTCGCGCGCCTCGGTCGCCTCGGTCGTGTCACGAACGAAAGCGGCGCGGCCGAGGAGATCTCCGTTTTCGTCGCGCAGGGCGCGCAGTTGCCATTCGCAATGGAATCGCGCCCCGTCCTTCCGGGCGCACGGGGCCGAAAAGGATGGCGGGTTTTGCGAGTCGAGATCGGCGAGCAGCACGCCCGGATCGACCTCCGCGTCGGGGCCGAGGAGGTCACGTATCGTTTTTCCGATGACCTCGGTCGCGCCGTAGCCGAACACACGCTCGGCGCCCGGGTTCCACGCGACGATGGCGCCGCTCGCGTCGAGGCCCACGATGCCGATCGGCGCCTCGTGCGCGAGCGCGCGCAGCAGCTTCGGATCCTCGAAATAAGCTGACGCAGTACGTTCGTGAATAACCATCCAACTCCGTGTAGCAAAAGTGCCGCCGCACGGAAAGCACCCTTATCCGCTGGGAGTACGCTTGGTTACGTGATTGTTGGAATTGGCCGCTGTGTCAGTGATATGACAGTGGCCCGCGTTTCAGCGGCACGCGCGGAGGTTTGGCGGAGCGAGCGCGTTCGTTTTCACGATGCGGCGGGCTGGGTCGAAAGGCGAGGCGACCGCACCGCCTGGCCACGCCCCTGCTCGACGAGCGCCTCGCCGGCCGGGCGGAGGACCTGCGCCGCCGCTTGCCGCCGCAGCGCGGAGACCTCCTCGGCGGGCAAGAAGCCGTGTTCGCGGGGCGGCTCGTCGCCCGGGACCGTCGCTTCCTTGCAGGCCATTCGGAGCGCCTTCTCCAGGGTCGTCGCGACCTCGGCCGCGAGCGCCGCGCCGCCCGTGCCGATCGCCCAGCGCACGAAGGCCCATCCGAGCTCGGCGTGGCGCATCTCGTCCTCGGCGATCTCCAGCAATGCAAGGCGCACCGCGCGCGGGCCCGCCTCCTTTGCCGCCGCGGCCGCCTCGAGGGCCGCGAGCGTCTCGCCCACGCAGCCCTCGACCACCGTGGCGAGCGTGGCCGCCGTGAGCGAGCCGAGATCCTCGAACGCGCCGTCCACCGCGAGCGGCCCGAAGCCGAGCGGCTCGCCTCCATATGCGGATGCGAGCGACATGGCGAGGCGCGCGTGCCGCACCTCGTCGAGCGCCGCTTGATGGGCCGCCTCGACGAGCGCCGGCGGCGCGCCGAGCGCCATGAGCGCCATCGAGAACCGGGCAAACGAGGCCACGGATGCGTGCTCGTTGCGACCTCGCTCGGCCCAGCGCCGCGCGAGGATTGCGCGTACCTCGGTCGGGAGAGCAGCCGTATCGAGATCGCGGAGCGCGGCATTGAAATCGCGGAGCGCCTGCGCGCGATCCGCGGGCACATCCGGCGGGCTCGACCATGCGCTCGGCCCTTCGCGCACGTCGGCGAGCCGGGGTTTTCCTTGCACGAGGAGGGGCCGGCCATCGCAGCCGATCGAGCCGACGAGATAACAGCAGCTCTCGGCGCTGCCTTCGTTTTCATTGGCATACGGCCCGCGGAGCGGCTCGCATTCGCATTCGCCGGAGCCCGGCGGCCGACCATTGAGGACGACCTCGTTCGCGCCGGGACACACGCCGTTCACGGGCGTGGTGCAAAGCGTGATGTCGCAGCACTGGCCGTGATATCCGAAACTGTCGTTGTACACGGGCCCGTAGCAGGCGGGCGCCGGGGAGGACTCGAGGATCTCGACAGAAGTGGCCGGGCCGGGGGCGCCGGGAGCGCTCTCGACGTCGGCCCCGCACCCCGAGGCCAGGAGGAGGCTTGCGCCCCATTGAGAAGCGACGAGAAGGCGATGCAGGTATTCGCGCATGCGGCGCCATTTGGCAATTCGCGTGCCGAGGGCCGCGCCCGTGTTTCTCGCGGGGACGTGGTCCCGGGGTTGTGCCGGGTTGTGCCGAGCGTGCTCGTGTCGACTCCGCCCCGTCCACCTGCGCGAGCGCGAGGAAATCCTTCGCGGCGGGGATGAGCGACGTCCGGTGATTCCGCTCGGGTCGACGGATGCCTCCGCGCTGTGCTACCCCGCCTCCGTGACCAAGGCCGCCCGTCCTCCCCTCCCGCTGCCGAGCACCACGCCTCTCGCGCCTCCCGACGGCTTCGATACGCGCCTCGCGGAGATCGGCGTTCGCCTCGACGCGCCCGTGCTCGCAACGCTCGGCGACTACCTCGCGCGGCTGCTCGCGATGAACGAGCAGATGAACCTCACCGCCATCAAAGATCCGAGCGACGCGTGGGAAAAACACGCGCTCGACGCGCTCACGCTCGTGCCCTTGCTCGGGGACGTCTCCGCAGGATCGCGGCTCGTCGACGTCGGCTCGGGCGGCGGTTTGCCCGGCATTCCGATCGCGATCGCGCGGCCCGATCTCGGGGTCACGCTGGTCGAGGCGACGCAGAAAAAAGCGGCGTTTCTCTCGGCCGTCGTCGACGCGCTGGGCCTCGCGAACGTGACGGTGCGCGCCGAGCGGGCCGAGCAGCTCGGGGCCGGGGAGCTTCGTGGCGTGTTCGACGTCGTGACCGCGCGCGCGGTGGCGCGATTGAACCTGCTCGTGCCGCTCACCGCGCCGCTCGCGAAGCCGGGCGGGCTCGTGCTTTTGGTGAAGGGTCAGCGCGCCGAGGAGGAGCTCGCGGAGGCCAAGCGCGTGCTCGCGGAGCAAGGGACGACCCACGAGAAGACGGTCGCGACGCCGACGGGGCGGATCGTCGTGCTCCGGCGAGGCGCGGGGGAGGCGCGGCGCAAGGCGAAGCGGTGAGGGGAGGCGCCTCAGAATTCGAACGTCGATTGCACGATCGGATTGCCGTAGCTGTCGACGTCCCGTGGCCAGCCCCCCGTGCGGACCACGCTGAGCATTGGTCTCATCGCGAGCCGCTGCGCCGGGGCGCTGCCCCGGGCCCCGCGGGGGCTGTTCGCCCCTCGACCCGAACCAGGGCCTGAGCATTGGTCCCATCTCCGATCGGTACATTCCCCCCCTCTGACGACATTTACCGAGTGAGATGTTGGATGCAGGGGCGGCCTCGTCGGCGGAAGCGTGGGCGGAGGAGGAGTTCGGGCATGCGGACCTTGGAGACAAGCGCCGGACCCGGCGACTGACGCGCATGGCCGCGCAGGCGGCGCTGTTTCCCTCGGGGAAGGTGAGTGAGGTT
>NZ_JAGTJK010000089.1:0-27730 GCF_028435265.1 Polyangium jinanense
CGTTGCCCGTCGCGCGGCCATGGCGCGGACACGCGTCACGCCACGTTTCCGCGCCCTCCGCCACGACGTGGACGTGCCTCGCGTCACGTTTCCGCACCCTCCGCCACGACGTGGACGCGCCTCGCGTCACGTTTCCGCGCCCTCCGCCACGACGTGGACGCGCCTCGCGCCACGTTTCCGCGCCCTCCGCCACGACGTGGACGTGCCTCGCGTCACGTTTCCGCGCCCTCCGCCACGACGTGGACGCGCCTCGCGTAGCGATGCGCGCCGCGCGCCACGCGCTGGAGGCGACCGATGGCAGCAAGCCCCTAGAGCATCGACCGGTTCGATGCTCGGAAGATCGCGAAGCGATCTTCCCTCGGGGGGTGAATCGGCCGGGCTTTGCCCGGACGAGAGGGGGACGCGAGGCGTCCCCCTCGGGACAAAAGAGCTAGGACATCGAGCGGTTGCAAACCGATCGATGTCCTAGTGTGCGGTGAGGACCTGGTAGGAGGGGGACAGCTTCTCGTCTCCGCCATATCCGAAGTTGCAGTTTTCTCCCACGACCTTTCCGGGTTGCCAGCCGCGGTATTGCGCCCGGCAAATGTACAAACTGGGACGACCGGACTCGTAACCGCCCGACACAGCCCCTGGCGGGATCCACCCGTTGCTCGCGTCGACCCACTGCACGCGCCCCGGATCGCCCACGAGGACCTCGTACGCATTGAGGAGAACTTCTCGCCCTCCCCAGCCGATGTTGCAGTTCTGTCCCACGATCTTTCCCGGGTGCAGCCCTCCCTCGTACCACCCGTGGCAGATGTACAAAACGCGCCCAGGCTCCGAGCCGCCGGGAATCGCACCCGCAGGCACGTAACCGTTCATCCCGAAGACCCAAGAGAATCCCTCCGGCTGCGCGATCGCCGAACGAAGCCAAAGCCCCGAGGCACCGAGCCCTGCGAGAAGAGCCAACCCACCCACGAGCTTGCGTTGCATCCAGATCGGCATTCTCCACCTCCAAGGCGAAGGCATGCAACGCCCGAGCCGCGCGAACGAGTACGGCCGCATCCTCTGCGTGGGCGGCGGAATCTCGGAATTTCTCGCTCGAGGTGATATTCTAACGCCGCATTCGAAGCGGATGCACGTGCACCGGGCTCCGCTCGAGCGCGCATCCGGGCACGTCGCGGCTGCATTTCGCCTTCACCCGCGGGATCACGTCCGCGGGCCGCACCTTCTGCCACGCCTCCCACGCCGCCGAAACCTCGGCCTCGGGCGCCGACAGCGCCGCGAGCGAGAGCGCCTGCACGCGCAAAAGATCGTGATCCCGCGGCTGCACCACGAGCCCTCGCCGCGCCGCCCAAAGCGCGCCCCGCGCATCGGCCGCGCTCCCCCGCGCGACGGCGAGCATCACCCATGCCGCGTCATCGCCCGGCGCGCGCTCGGCCGCCTCGGCGAGCGGCGGCGCCGCCTTCTCGAATCGCCATACCTGCGAGAGCGCCTCGCCGCGCAGATACGGAATCGCCGGGTGATCCGGCGCGAGTGGCGCGAGCTTGTCGAGCCAACCCATGGCCTCGTCCACGCGCCCTTGCCGACTCGCGAGCAAGGCGAGCGCCGCCATCACCACCGCCTTTGGCCGCGCCTCCCCCGTGGCCTCGGCCTCCGCAAGCGCCGCGACCAGGCTCGGCCCGGCCTCGTCGCGCCGCTCCTGGAGCGCCCCGATCATCCCAAGCCCGTGATCGTAGAGCCTTCGCCACGTCGGCTTGCCCGGTTTCTCCGGCTTCCGCCCGGCCGATCCCGGACCGATCCATACCTCGGTCTCGGCCACCTTCGTCACGGGCTCGGGCGTGCAGCCGTCGAGATCGAATCCCGCGGCGCGGAACGCCTTCCCGCGCTCGCTCTTCGACGCCTCGCACGCCGCGTGAAACACCGGCAGGCTCCGCGTCCGGTGCCGCAATCGCGCAATCACCCGGAGCGGGAACGCCACGCCGACGGGCGTTTCGAGCCCGTATTCGACGACCTGTGCGCCCCGCGGCGGGATCGTGTGATTGAATACCGGCGCCCGAAATTGCTCCGTCTGCCGTTCGAGCCGCGGTTTTCCATCGTCGCCGACCTGCAATGCGCGCAGCCGATGCGCCGTCGGATCGTCGCCCGTCGCCTCGTGCTCGAGCCCCGCCTCGGCCACGAGCGCGCCGTTCGCGTCCCGCACCTCGACCTCGACCCACGCATCCGCCGCGTCCATCGTCCCGCCGGGGAACCTGTGCCCCACGCGCTCATTGCGCAGCGCCACGGCGAGCACGACCCGCTCGCCCGCCGTCATGGGCGCCCCGTCCGCGGGCAGCGTCCGATGCCCATCCGCGCCAATGACGGCGGCGATATCGATGGAGACGGATCCTTCGAGGAAAGCGCGCGTCTTCGCGAGAACGTCCGGATCCTTCCGGATCGCCGCGAGCCACGTATGCCCGCCGAGAAATGCGTGCGATGCGATCTTCCCGTCCTTCGCCGCGGGATCTCCCCGGTCGGCACGGATCCGCGGCATATGGCAGCCCCGGCAATCCTGCTCGGGCACTTCCTCGTCGAGGGCGTGCACGCGCGAGCCGGCAAACACCGATTGTTGCCACGGCGTCATGTCGTCCTGCCCGATGAGGTGATGCGCGTTCCCGGTCCCCTCGTTCAAGAAGGCGCGATGGCAGCTCGCGCAGATCGCGGTCGTCCGGAGCGCGGGGCTCGCGGCGCGGGCTTTATGCGCGGCGATGCTCCTCGGGTCGCCCTTCGTGGGCAGGGGGAACGGCTCGGCGGTGAGCGTATAACTCCCGTTTCCATCGATGCGCGCCTCCTCGATGCCGTGGCACGTGCGGCACCCGATCCCGGCGTGGGCGCGGGTATCCGAGGGCTCGATGGCCTTGTCCATGCCGCCGTCGACGAGGAGGGAGATGTCGTGACAACCGCCGCAGAACTTGCTCTTCGCGTGGTCGACGTCGGCGCGGAACCGATCGACGGCGGCCCGGTAAACCGGGTTGTTGAACGAAGCGAACGCATGCGCGCTGCCGCGGAAGGCAGCGGCGACGTCGGCGTGGCACCCCTCGCACTCGCTGCCATCCGCCATCTCCTTGCCGCGGTGTTTTCCTTTCAGGACGGTCTCGGCCGGGGCGAGCTCGAGCTTGGATTGAGGCAAGGTGGCGAAGATGCGGGCGCGGGTGGGATCGTCCGCGGGAGCTGCGGTCTTCGGGGGCGGATCGGGAGTGCCGCTGGAAGGAGCGCAGGAAATCGCCAGGACGAGCGATGAGAGGAGGACGGTGCCGAGGAGGGCGCTCTGCCTGCGCATGGAAGGCATGCTCGCCGAGCTTTCGCGCGGGGGCAAGAGAGCAGGAGGCCCGAGCATGCTGCTGCTTCGGAGGACAGCACGACCCTTGCCCCGAATCGGGATTGCGCGCCGGACGCACGACCGATTATACTACGGGAATGCAACGTTCTTATGCCCTTCAGCTCGCCACCGTCATTTTCGTGCTCGCCTCTGGCTGCGGACAAGGCAGCGGGACATCGACCGGCGGATCGGGCGCAAGCTCGAGCGCGACCGGTACGGGACAAGGTGGTGCCGGACAAGGCGGCGCCGGACAAGGCGGCGACAACGTCGGGGGAGCTTTCGTCGGAAGTGGGGGCGCGGGGAATGGCACGGGGGGTGGCGGCGGCGGGACCGAGGTTTGCGACGGCATCGACAACGACAACGACGGGACGATCGACAACGTCGACGTGGGCAACGACGGCATCTGCGATTGTCTGCGCATCGCGACGCTCGGGCTGGCCGGCGTCTGGGGCAATGGGGACGTGTTCGCCTCGTGGCTCGATGCCCGAAGCGACAACGGGGCCGTCTCCCTGAACGACCAGGTGCTCACGAAAGACCTGCTCGACAAATATCAGGTCATCGTGGCGCAGAATCTGAGCGAGCTCGGCCGGACGTATTCGGCCGCCGAGGTCGAGGCCTTGAGCGAGTGGGTCAAGGCGGGGGGCGGCTTCATGACGCTCATCGGGTATGCCGACCCCACCGAGCGGACGAACGTGAATACGTTGCTCGGAGCCTTCGGCATGAGCTATGGCGCGCAGCAAATTCTCCCGAAGAACGGGGGAGCGACCATCCCCGTCACGAACTGGGTGACCCATCCCGTGACGAACGGCGTGACGAGGATCGGCGTCGACAATGGGTATCCGGTCGAGGGGACGGGGCAGACGCTCGCCACGGAACAAGGGTACGACCTGCTCAAGGCCCAGGAAGTGGGCAGCGGTCACGTGCTCATGTGGGGCGACGAATGGATCACGTACGACAGTGAATGGACGGAGCACCCGGAATACCAACTCGAGCTGTTCTGGCTGAATGCGATCAAGTGGTTGACGCCCGCGAAGAACTGTCAAGTGACCATTCCAACGCCGAACTGACGTCGGCCCTTCGGCGTCCTCGTTCTCCCGCAGTCGCCTCGTCTGCTCCGATGCCTGCCAAGCGAGCGGAATCGTCCTCCCCAACGTCGCGCAGAGCAGCGACCTGAACCGTCCCGCTATCGCCAGCAAGCGCATCCGCGCCCCAGAAGCGGGCAAATCGGCGATACGACAACGACCGACGTGCTACGACATACCGTACCGGTCATGTCGAAGCGACCCCAAAACCTCCGTACGAGACCCGAGCGGCCTGCGGCGCTCGAGCGCTGGTCTCCGGTGGTCCGGATGGGTCCCGGCGAGGAAACGGGCGGGCTGACCGTGTTCTTCGCACGGCAGCGATCGTCCTTTCGCTGTCGCGCGGACGACAACCGTGTTCCTGGATAGCTGGAGCAGCAGTTCATTGCGAGGGGGAGAGGGGATGGGCACGAAGGGCGACACCGAATCTTGCAGCCGGCTCGTCTCATCCTACCAGAGAGCGTCGATGGCACTCGGGGGGGTCGTGCTCGTGATCGCGGTGCTCGTGATGATGGGCTGGGCCTTCGATGTGGAGGTGCTGAAGCGCATGGTGATGCGCTACCCGGCGATGAAGGTGAACACGGCAGCTTCCTTCGCGTCGATGGGGCTCGCCCTCCTCGTGCTTCACGCCGAGGAAACGGCCAAGGTTCGCTCGAAAGAGAGATACATTCTCCTCTTGCTCTGCGGAGGCCTCGTGACGTGCCTGGGCGCCGCGACGCTCGCCGAGTACCTGGGGGGGCTCGATCTTCGTATCGACGAGGCGCTCGTCGCCGATCGGGAATCCACCTCATTTCAGACCCCGCCGGGGCGAATGGCGCCGATCACGGCTCTGAAATTCATGTCGCTGGGCCTTTCGCTCATCGCCATGCAGCTCTCCAAGCGCCGGAGTTGGATGTGGCAAGTCCCCATTCTCCTCTGCCTGTTCCTCTCCATGCTGGGTCTCTTGAGATTTCTTTACGACGCCCGCGTCATGGCCGCGGTTTTCTACCACTCCAGCGTGGCGATCCACACCGAAGTTGCGTTCACGCTGCTCTCGCTCGGCCTGCTTTTCGCTCGACCTCACGTCGGTGTCATGTCCGTTTTCGTGAGCGACAAGTCCGGTGGCCTCTTGGCAAAACGACTTTTGCCAGCGTCCATCCTGACGCTGGTGATGCTGGGCCTCCTCGTTCAGCTCGGGGGGACCCGCCAGTTCTTCGATCTGAGCTTCTCGCTCGCGGTCGTCGTCGCATTCGGAACGACGATCCTGTCCGCCATCATATGGCGGACCTCGGAGAAGCTCAATCGACTGGACGATGCGCGGGAGAAGGCCGCCTATCACCTGAAGCTCATGATCGACCACGCCTCCGGAGCCGTCGCGATGTTCGATCGCGACATGAAGTACCTCTGGGTGAGCCGTCGATGGATCTCCGACTTTCGCCTGGAGAAGGTGGAATGCGTCGGCAAGACTCATTACGAGGTCTTCCCCGAGGTACCAGAACGCTGGAAAGAGGTGCACCGTCGCTGTCTCGCCGGCGCGGTCGAGCGCTGCGAAGAGGATCGTTTCGAGCGAGCCAATGGCACCATCACATGGATTCGGTGGGAGGTTCGTCCCTGGCACGAGGACGGCGACGCGATCGGCGGAATTCTGATGTTCGTCGAGGACATCACGCAGAGAAAGCTCGCGGAAGAGGCGCTGAAAGAGGCCAACGCGGAGCTCGAGAGGCGGGTCGAGCAGCGCACACAGCAGGTGGCTCTTCAAGCGGAGATCCTGCACAACATGGCCGAAGGAGCGTGCCTCGTGAAGGCCTCCGATGGGTCGATCGTTCACGCCAATCCTAAGTTCGAAGCCATGTTCGGATATGCCCCCGGAGAGCTCATCGGGAGGCACGTCTCGATCCTGAATTCCGAAGACGTCCCCGGAGGCTCGCAGGAGGTCGCGCGCCGGCTCGTGTCGACCATTCTCGCGCAAAACGTCGGGACCTACGAGATCCAGAACGTTCGGAAGGACGGAACGCCGTTCTGGTGTCGGGCCACGGCGTCGCAGTTCTGCCACCCCGAGCACGGGCTCGTCCTCGTCGCGGTGTACGAGGACATCACTGCAAAGAGAACGAGCGAGGAGGCTCTCCGGCGCAGCGAGCAGAGGTATCGCGATCTCGTCGAGCTCGCGGCCGACGGGATCTTCGTCACCGACACGGAGGGGCGCTGCATCGACGTGAATGGCGCAGGATGCGGGATGCTTGGTTTTTCCAGGGAC
The DNA here is from genome assembly GCF_028435265.1 of Polyangium jinanense. Taxonomy (GTDB): domain Bacteria; phylum Myxococcota_A; class Polyangia; order Polyangiales; family Polyangiaceae; genus Polyangium; species Polyangium jinanense. The sequence goes on from NZ_JAGTJK010000089.1 coordinate 6,650, forward strand.
GAGCTCGTCGGGACAGCGCTCCTCGACATGATTCCACCCGACGCCACGTCGCGTTTCGAGGCGGCCACGAGGCGCCTCTCCGAGCCTGGAACCGTCGACGTCGCCGAATGGGACCTGCGGAAGAAGGACGGTCATTACCTGCCGGTCGAGATCAGCGCCAAATTCTGCCCGGACGGGAGGCTCTTGAGCTTCGTTCGCGACATCAGCGCGCGAAAACGGGCGGAGCGCGCGCGTGAGGTCGCCGAGAGGCGCTATCGAAGCCTCGTGGAGAGCGCGCACGACGGGATCGTGGTGGTCGATGCCCGGGGGCGCATCAAGCTCGTGAACAAGCAAATCGAATCTCTGTTCGGCTACGAGCCTGAAGAGGTGATCGAGCAGCCGGTGGAGATGTTGCTCCCCGAGCGGTGCAGGGGACGGCACGTCGGTCACAGGACCGAATACGTCACGGATCCTCACGCTCGTCCGATGGGCGCGGGCCTCGATCTTTACGCGGCACGAAGAGACGGGAGCGAGTTTCCCATCGACGTTTCCCTGAGCCCGGGGATCGTCGACGGCGAGCTGCAGGTCACCGCGATCATCCGCGACGTCACGGCGCGAAAGAACATCGAAACACAGCTCCGTGAGGCGATTCGAACGCGGGAAGACGTCGTGGCCATCGTGTCGCACGATCTGAAAAACCCGCTCGCGGCCATCCTCATGAACGCGCGTTTGCTGAAGAAACTTCGCACCATCGATCCGGAGGTAAAGGCTCGGTTGTCGAAGATAGCGGACAGCGTCGACCGCTCGGCCATGGTCATGCAACGGTTGATCATGAGCATTCTGGATTTTGCCAAGATCCAGTCGGGGACCTTCACCGTCGAGCCCGACGTCCATGATGTTCGGGCGATCATCGACATCTGTTGCGAATCCATCGAGGCCCTCAGCGCGGCGAGGTCGATTCACGTCGTGCAGGAGCTCGAGCCCGACCTCCCGCGAATCCTCGCGGATCACGATCGGATCATGCAGGTCCTCTCGAATCTCTTGGGCAATGCGATCAAGTTCACGCCGGAAGGGGGGATCGTCACGGTCCACGCCCGTCATTCGGGGCGCAACATCGAAGTCTGCGTCTCGGATACCGGCCCTGGCATCCCCGAGGCGCAGATGCCCCACCTCTTCGAGCGTTACTGGCAGGCCAAGGAGACCGCGAGGCTCGGGTCAGGGTTGGGTCTGGCGATCGCCAAGGGGATCGTCGAGGCGCATGGCGGGAGGATCTGGGTCGAGAGCAAACCTGGACATGGCAGCGCGTTCCATTTCACCGTGCCGACGGCCGAGTCTGCAAGATGGAGCGCCAGCGCTTGAACCGGGGCCCCGCCAGTCTACTCTCCCGTCATGCGCGAGCCCGACAACGTGGTGAGCACCTCCCCGCTCTACACCCAATTCTTCGGCTGGAGACGCTGGGCCGTCGGCACCGCCGTCGTCTTCGGCGTCATGGTCCTCCAGATCCTCCCCTCCGCCGTCAGCCGCCAGCCCGAAAGCGACATCGCCCTCCGCATTACATTCCTCCTCGTCACCATCCCTCTCCTCATGTTTGCCCTCTCCGCCAGCTTCCATTGGGCCACGCGGAGACGACTTGCCTCGGGGCGAACCCTCCTCGTCAGCCTCCTCGTCGCTGCCGTCGTCGGCGCGACGTCCACCTTGGCCATCGTCTACGTGGCCCTGAGCTTCCCGAGCCTCGGCATGCAGCCCGAGCGCAGGGCCCCCTACAGCATCCTCGCGGCCTTTGGTGTTGTCTATGGCCTCATCATGTGCGCCGTCTGGGCCCTCGCGTTCGTGTATCCCTTCGCGGCCGAGGATGCGCGCCTCCGTGCCCTCGAAACCGAAAAGCTCAAGCTCGAAGCCGAAAAGCTCCGCGCGGCCGCCGAGCTCGCGCATCTCCGCGCCCAGCTCGAGCCCCATTTCCTCCTGAACACCCTCAACGCCATCGCCGGCCTCGTCACGCAGGATCCCCGCGAAGCTCGCCGCCTCCTCGCTTGCCTCGGGGATCTCCTCCGCGACGCACTCCACGACGCCGACGAGATGCAGACGCTCGACGAGGAGATCGCGTGGCTCCGCCGTTATGCCGACATCCTCGAATCGCGCCACGCCGGATCCCTCCGCTTCCAGTGGGAGATCGAGAGCCCCGCCGAGAACGCCCTCCTCCCGCGACTCCTCCTCCAGCCGCTCGTCGAGAATGCCGTCAAGCATGGAGCCCTGCGGAGGCGCGGCGGCGGCGGAACCGTGCTCGTTCGCGCCGTCGTGACCCCCGCCAAAAACGAAGCCGCCGCGCGCCTCGTCTGCACGATCGAGGACAACGGCCCCGGAATCCCCCAGGCGCCCCCACGCTCCGGCGCGTTCGGCCTGCGCTCGGTCCGGAGGCGCCTCGAGCTCAAATACGAGGGCGCCGCCCTGCGGCTCGAATCCTCCCCCGAGGGGACCCGATCCATCGTCGAGCTCCCGTGTTTTCTGGCGGAAAAGCAGCCCCGGCCCGCGACCTACGTCGAGGTGACGTGATGAAATGATCTCCCCGGCCGGTATCTCGGCCGCCGCACCACCCTCGCCTCGTCGTCCCCAGAGCGCCTCTCGTCGGCCGGATTCCACGGCTCGTCGGATGAGCGTCGCTGGGGTCGCGCCCACCTCCATTCTTGGGACGAGCTTCCTTTCCACATCCCGGAACGAATGGCCCGATGGAGGTGTTCCCATGACTCGACTTCGATTTGCGCAAATCGCGTCCGCGCTGCTCGGCTTCTTCGCGCTCTTGCCCGCGGCTTCGGCTCGTGACAAGGGCCATCGGTTCGTCGCGACGGTCCACGGCGGCGCCGGGACCGAGGCCGGGGTCGGCGGCACGCTGGAACTCCGGGTCCTCGACGCCATCTGCCTGGGCGGCACGTTCGATTACGGCGTCAACTACGCAGGCACCTTCGGCACGTATCGGTACCTCGGACCGGCGGTGCACGGGAGCTGGTCCATCAAGTTCGCGGACATCTTCGAGCTCCGGCCTTTCTTCGGCGCGCGTTTCCCGCTCGATCTCCAGACCGTCAACGTGCCCGATTACAAGATCGTCGACAACCACGACGTCGCGTTCACCACCGGGCTCCGCACCGCATTCATCCTCGATTTCTTCGTGATTGGCTTGCAGGTCGATTTCACACCCCACGGGGTCACCTGGCAGCACATCTCGACGGGACAGCGGCTGGAAGAGGATGAATACTTCTTCCGCGGCTCGTTCGTCCTCGGCGTCGCGCTCGGGTCGGACAAGAAGGAAGGGGAGGGCTCGCGACAGAGCGCGCGGACGAAGCGAAGCCGGTTCTTCACGGCGTTTTAGCTGCCGCTGCGGCTACTCCGCCTCCCCCTCCTGCCCGAACATCTCCTCGAAAAGCCCCGCCAGCCGGTCGAACTGCACCGGCTTCACCAGATGCGCGTCGAACCCTGCCTCGCGCGAGAGCGACCGATCCGACTCCTGCCCATACCCCGTCACCGCGATCAACCGCAACCTCGTGAGCTCCGGCCGCTCCCGCAATCGATGCGCCAGCTCGTACCCATCCATCACCGGCAAACCGATATCGAGCAGCGCAATGTCCGGCCGAAACTTCTCCGCCACCCGCAAGGCCGACGGACCATCCGAAGCCACCCGCGTCTGATACCCCAAGCTCCCCAGCGACTCCGCCAGCAATGCCGCCGCATCTTCGTTGTCGTCCACCACCAGAACTCGGTGCCCGCCCCCGCCCTGAGCCTTCATCGGCGCCCTCACCCGCGCCCGCGCCGCCTCCACCTCCGCGAGCCCCGCCGCCGCCGGGAGCCGCACCGTGAATTCGCTCCCCCTCCCCTTCCCTTCGCTCCGCGCCGATACCGTCCCCCCGTGCATCGTCACCAGATTCCGCACAATCGCCAGACCGAGCCCGAGCCCTCCCTGCGCTCGATCGAGCGCCTGCCGATCCTGCACGAAAAACTCGAACACCGTCGGCAGCACGTCCGGGGCGATCCCGATTCCATTGTCGCGTACCCGAATCTCGATGTCGCGCTCCCGCCGCTCCGCTTCCACCGCGATCTGCCCGCCCGACTCCGTATACTTCGCGGAGTTCGTCAGCAAATTCGACATCACCTGCGCGAGGCGCGTCCCGTCCCCGTCCACCAAGAGCCCCCGCGACGGCACCTCGACCGTCAGATGGTGCCGCCTCTGCTCCAGGAGCGGACTCGCCATTTCGATCGCCTTCGCCACCACCTCCGCGATCTCGATTCGCTCCTTCTTCAGCTCCACCTTGCCCCGCGTGATGCGCGAGACGTCCAGGAGATCGTCCACGAGCTGCGTCAGGTGTTTCACCTGCCGCTCGATCACCGCTCGCTCCCGCGCGCCCGCGTCGCCGATGCGCATCCGCATCAAGTGCAGCGCCGTCGTGATCGGCGCGAGCGGATTGCGCAGCTCGTGCCCCAGCATTGCCAAAAACTCGTCCTTCGAACGGTTCGCCGACTCCGCCTGCCGCCGCGCCTCCTGCTCCCGCACGAGCAGCTCCCCCCGCTCCTTCATCGCGTCCTCCAGGCGCTTGCGGGCTCGCACCCGATCCGTCACGTCGATGGCCACGCACAAGAGCCCCTCCGGCTTCCCGGACTCACCGCGCACCGCGCACAGGTTGAAGCTGAAGTACGATTCCTCCACGTGGCCGCTGCCGCGATCGATGTCGAGCCGCTCCTCGTCGGTCACGTACGGCGTGCCGGTCGTGTACACCCGGTCGATGATGCCGATGATCGGGTGATTCGCGAGCTCGGGGAACACCTCGGCGTACGCACGCCCCACCAGGTGCTCCTTGCCCACCATCACCTCGTAGCGCGGATTCGCCAGCTCGAAGACGTACCGCGGCCCGCGCAGCGACGCGATCGCCACCGGCGCTTGCATGAAGAGCGCGTGCATCTTCGTCCGCTCCCGCACCGCGCTCATCCGCAGCTCCGCGATCTGCAGGTGGACCGTGATCCGCGCCACGAGCTCGCGCGCCGAGAACGGCTTGGGCAGGTAGTCGTCCGCGCCCGCCTGGAGACCTTCGACGCGTGATTCCTCGCCCGCGCGCGCCGAAAGCATGATCACCGGCACGTCGCAGAGCGACGCGTCGTCGCGCAGCGCGCGCAAGAGGCCGAAGCCGTCGAGGTTCGGCATCATCACGTCCGTGAGCACGAGGTCCGGTCGCGACGCGCGCGCGGCTTCGAGCGCCGCCGCGCCGTCCGCGACCGCCTCCACCTTCCAATGCTCGCCGAGAATGCGCCCGACGTACGCGCGCATGTCGGCGTTGTCGTCCACGAGCAGGATGCGCGCGTTCGGGTTCGGGGCGAGTGCGCCGATCGAAGACTCCGGCAGGAAACGCTCCGAGATCGGCGCCTCGTCGCCATCCGCGTCCGCGCCGGGCAGCCACCGCAACGCCTCTTCCACGTACGGCGCCACCACGCCGGACCGACTCGAGGCCGGCGCTGGCTCGGCGCGAACGCGATCGGCGGGCAGGTGCGCCGCGCCGAGCGGAATCACCACGGAAAACCTCGTCCCCTTGCCGAGCTCGCTCGCGACCTGGATGCGCCCTCCGTGCAACCGCACGAGCTCTTGCACCAGCGCGAGCCCGATGCCCGAGCCTTCGTGCGTGCGCGACCGCGCGCCCTGGATGCGATGGAACCGATCGAAAAGCCGCGGCAATTCGTCCTCGGCGATGCCCGTGCCCGTGTCCTCGACCGTGAGCTCCACGTGGTTCCCCACCGCCTGCAGGGCCACGCGCACCTTCCCCTCGAACGTGAACTTGAGCGCGTTCGAGAGCAGGTTCAGCACGATCTTCTCCCACATGTCGCGGTCGACGAAGACCGGCTCCTCGAGCGTCGTGCAGTCGACGTCGAACGCGAGCCCGGCCCGTTCGAAGGCCGAACGAAACGCGCTCGCGAGATCGATCGTCAGCGCCGCGAGATCGATCGGCTCGTACGCGGCTTGAATGCGGCCGGCCTCGATCCGCGAGAAGTCGAGCAGCGCGTTCACGAGCTTCGCGAGCCGCATCGTGCTCCGATGCACCCACCGCAGGGCCTCGCCGCCGAGCGTCCCCGTGCCCGAGGCGAGCGCGTCCTCGACCGGCCCGAGGATCAACGTGAGCGGCGTGCGCAGCTCGTGGCTCGCATTGCTGAAAAAAGCCGTCTTCGCGCGGTCGATCATGGCGAGCGCCTCGGCGTGCGCGCGCGCCTCCTCGTGGGCGCGCGCGTTGCCGATCGTCGTGACGACCTGATCGGCCGAGAGCCGGAAGAGCCCGCAGTACCGGTCGTCGAGCAAACGATGCGGGCTCATGCCGGCCACGAGGAAGCCGTACGGCTCGGGTTGCCCGGTGCGCACGAGGGGCAGGACGAATGCGCGCTCCGGCGGGCTGCCCCAGCGGCTTACAGGAAGCGCGCCGAACCTTCCGGCGAGGTCGTCCACGAGCACCTCGCGCCCCGTGCGCGCCGCCTCGGCGAGCGGCCACGCGGCCTGCGAGGTATCGCCCCGGATCGGCACGCTCGCGGGTTTGGCCGGGCCATCGTATCGGGCGAGCCCGCTCTCGCCGACGAGCCGCGCTTCGCCTTCGCGCCCGTCGGCGAGGTAGAGCAACGTGAACGGCAGATCCGCCTCGTTCGTCGCGAAGATCTCGGCGGCTGTGCGGCATGCATCCTCGGCCGATTTTGCATCCGCGGCGCGCGCCGCGAGATCACGCAACATGCGGAGCTGCCGGTCGTCCTGGATCTGCTCGGTCGTCTCGTGCACGGTCACGAGCACGCCACCCACGCGACCGTCATCGCGCGGGACCGGGCTGTACGAGAAACTGAAGTACGTCTCCTCGACGAACCCGCGCCGCTGCATCCAGAGCAGCAGATGCTCGCTCCACGTCGCGGGCCCGCCTTCGAGCACGCCGCGCGCCATGGGACCGACGACGTCCCAGATCTCGGCCCACACCTCGTTCGCGGGCGTGCCGAGCGACGCGGGGTGCTTGTTGCACAGGAAGGGCCGGTAGCTGTCGTTGTAGACCGCGTGGATGAGATCGGGCCCCCACCAGATCAGCATCGGAAAGCGCGTGTTGAGCACCACGCCCGCCATCGTCTTGAGGCTCGTCGGCCAGCCCGCGACCGGGCCGAGCGACGTCCGCGACCAGTCGAACGAGCGCATCAGAGCGCCCATCTCCCCGCCGCCGGTGAGGCAGCCCTCGACCGCTGACCCCTGGACCCCAACCCGAGCCATGAATCCAGCTTTAATGGACGTCCGCTCATCATGCTAGGGCGGAAAAACGAGCTGTTCAGGACGATTTCTCGATTTTTGCCAGGAATCGGAAAGTCACGTCCGGGTCGATCTCGCCTGCCTTGTTCTTCACGTTCTCGCCATTGTTCGCCGCCGCCGTTTTGGGCACATGCACGCCTCCCCACGCGACAAACAAGGGTTTGGCGCGGATATACAGCGCCTCGACCGGGCCCTCCTGCCAGCGCTCCTCGGATGGGGGGCCCGGACGAACAGCCTGCCTGGGCGCGGCGAAGGTGACGCCTCCCCGCGCTTCGCCCCACCTCGCGTCCTGAACGGGAGTACACTCCGCCCGCGATGACCATCAGCACCTTCGATCTGTTCAAGATCGGCATCGGACCGTCGAGCTCGCACACCGTGGGGCCGATGCGGGCCGCGCGCACGTTTGCCCTGGGACTCGAGCAGCGAGGGCTCTTCGAACGAACGGCCAAGGTGAAGGCCGAGCTCTTCGGCTCGCTCGGCGCCACGGGCAAGGGCCACGGCAGCGACAAGGCCGTGATCCTCGGCCTCCGCGGCGAAACGCCGGACGGGGTCGATGTCGAGCGCGTCGAGGCGTACGTGGGCGCGGTGAAGTCCACGGGCCGGCTCGCTCTGCTCGGCCGCAAAGAGATCGATTTCGCGCTGCCCTCCCAGATCCTCTTCTCCCGAAAAACCTTGCCGTTCCATCCGAACGGCATGCGATTCACCGCGACGAACGCGGACGGCGAGGTCCTCGACACGCGCGTCTATTATTCGGTCGGCGGTGGCTTCGTGGTCGACGACCCCGAGGCGGGCGCGGACACGCCGACAGAGGCCCCGAAGGCTGGGTTTCCCTACCCGTTCCGCACGGCCGCGGACCTGCTCGCCGCCTGCGCCGCGCGCGGACTCTCGATCAGCGACTTGATGCTCGCGAACGAGTCGATCTTCCGGCCCGAGGCGGAGACGCGGGCGGGGCTCTTGCGCATCTGGCAGGTCATGCAGGCCTGCGTGCAGCGCGGCCTGCGCACGGAGGGCACGTTGCCCGGGGGCCTGCACGTGCAAAGGCGCGCGCCGGGGCTTTACCGGAATCTGCTCGAAAACCCCGAGGCGGGCCTGCGAGATCCCTTGACGGCGATGGATTGGGTGAGCCTCTACGCGCTCGCGGTGAGCGAGGAGAACGCCGCCGGCGGGCGCGTGGTCACGGCCCCGACGAACGGCGCGGCGGGCATCATCCCGGCCGTGCTCCATTATTATCGGCGGTTCATCCCCCACTCGACGGACGACGGCGTCGTCCGATTTTTGCTCACGGCCGGGGCGATCGGGGTGCTTTACAAAGAGAACGCCTCGATCAGCGGCGCGGACGTGGGTTGTCAGGGCGAGGTGGGCTCGGCCTGCTCGATGGCGGCGGGCGCGCTCTGCGAGGTCCTCGGCGGCAGCCCCGCCCATGTGGAGAACGCGGCCGAGATCGCGATGGAGCACAACCTCGGCCTCACCTGCGATCCGATCGGCGGACTCGTGCAGGTGCCGTGCATCGAGCGCAACGCGATGGCCGCGATCAAGGCCATCCAGGCCGCGCGCCTCTCGCTCCGCGGCGACGGCCGCCATTTCGTGGCTCTCGACAAGGTCATCAAGACGATGCGGGACACGGGCGCCGACATGAAGGAAAAGTACAAGGAGACCGCGCGCGGCGGCCTCGCCGTCCACGTCCTCGAAGCACCCGTCGACACGAGCATCGACGTGAGCGTCGGCATTCCCGAATGCTAGGTTGACAGACGCACCCGGTTGTCCAAACTATCGGCCCTTCGAGCAGGCGGCAGGCCATGGGAAATCACGCGCGCGCAGTCTGGGAATCGGTGCAGAAGGTCCGGGCGGGCAAACCGCTCGTGCACAACATCACGAATTACGTCGTGATGAACACCACGGCGAACGCCCTCCTTTCGCTCGGCGCCGCGCCGGCGATGGTGCACGCGGCCGAGGAGGTCGAGGATTTCGTGGCCATCGCCTCGTCGCTCGTGATCAACATTGGAACGCTCTCGTCGCCGTGGATCACGGCGATGCGGCTCTGCGCCAGCCGCGCGAACGAGCTCGACAAACCCTGGGTGCTCGATCCGGTCGGGGTCGGCGCGACGCCGCTCCGGACGCGCGTTTCGGATCAGCTCGCCCAGATCGGGCCCACGGTCATCCGGGCGAACGCCTCCGAGGTCCTCGCCCTCGCGGCCGTGAACGCGAAGGCCACGCGCGGCGTCGACAGCACCGAGCCGTCGCAAGCCGCGATCGAGCCGGCGCGGCAGCTCGCGCAGACCTACAAATGCGTGGTCGTGGTGAGCGGCGCCATCGATTACGTGACCGACGGCGACAAGCTGCTCGGCATCCGCAACGGCCACCCCATGATGACGCGGGTGACGGGCCTCGGATGCACGGCGAGCGCGCTCGTCGGGGCCTTCCTCGGTGTGGAGCCCGATCCGCTCGTCGCCGCCGCGCACGCCATGGCCGTGCTCGGCGTCGCGGGCGAGATCGCCGCGGAGCGCAGCCAAGGCCCTGGCAGCCTGCAAATGAACCTGCTCGACGCCCTCTACCAGCTCGACGAAGCCACCCTCGCGCGCGTGAGGTTCGTGTGAACCAAGCCCGCCTCCTCGCCCACGTCGCGCTCGCCGCGGCCGCGCTCACGTCGAGCGCTGGTTGTGTCGTCCTGCGACGCCCGACCACCTTGCCGCCCGCGGACAAACCTTACGTCGCCGTCCTCAGCGGCGAGATGCCCGAGCCGATCACGATGGTGGCGCGGCACGCCTGGATCATCGTGAACGTCGCGGATCAGGGCCGCTCGCTGCTCCGGTACGAGCTGCTCTCGCGTGCATTCAAGGAGACGACGTCGCGGCCGCTCGACTATTTCGGCGAGGGGGACGTGGCGCTCCATGGCCTCGTCGAGAAGGATCGGGGCTCGATCCGGAAGATCGTCGAATGCCTCGACGAGGAGACGCCGCGGTACAACGAGGAGCACCCCGATTACTTTCCGATGCCCGGCCCGAACAGCAATACCTACGTCGATCAGATGCTCCGGCGCTGCAACATCCCGGTCGATCTACCGTCGACGGCCATCGGCAAGGATTATCGCGGGCCGATCGGCGTATCGCTGACGAGCGGCGGCACGGGCGTGCAATTCGACACGTGGATCGCGGGCGTGAAGCTCGGCCTGACGGAGGGCGTGGAGCTGCATGTTCTCGGCTTGACGATCGGCGTGGATTGGTGGCCGCCGGCGCTCATCCTGCCCGTCAACCCGGGCCGGCTCGGCTTCGACGATCGATGATCAATTCGCCACCTCGAGCTCCCAGCCGAACACGAGCCCGAGAGAAACCGTCCGCATCTGCTCGCGCCGCTCGAGGCGAAAGAAATAGCCGCGGCCCATCAAGTTGCCGTATTTCTCGAACGTTTTCCCGAACCGCGCCGTGAGGGCCATCGTGTTCTCGTCGACGAACGGGAAAAGCCCCGCGCGGGTTTGCCGCACGTCGTCCGCCGGCGTCCATCCCACCGCGAAGAGTGCTCCGACCCGCGCGCGCTTCGTCACGTCGAGCTCCAGCCGAACTTCGGCCGGCAGCACGAGTGTCATGGGCACGCGCGCCGTCACGCCATTCACGCCGATCCCGCCGAAGACACCGAAGTACCCCGACGGCCCGATCGCGACCGCGACGCCGGCCGGATACAGCTCGAACCCGAACCCGAATCCCGGCGCCCCGCCGGCGCCGAATTCGAGCCCCAGGCCAAACGCATAGGCGATCCGCTTCCCATACAGGGCACGCGCGGAGAGCCCGCCCATGAGGAGGCTCGACAGATTGTGCATGGCCTCGGGATCGCGGACCTGCGTGTACCGGAGGAACATGTTCACGCTGGCGAGGCCATACCGGCGATCCTCGACGCCGGGGAGCTCTTCCTCCTGCGCCGAGGCCGAAACGCTCACGAGCGCGGAGGCCGCCACGAGCCCGGCGAGGGCCGTTTTTTTTGCTCGTCCCGCGCTCATGTCAGGGTTTCCGCGGCTTCGCCTTGGGGAACGTCACGTATCCTTTGGCCGTCATCCAGGTCATGACCTCGACGCGCAATCGACCGGCCTTCACTGCGGGATCCTGCTCGGCGAGCGCCCGCGCCTCCTCCACGGAGCCCACGCGATAGAGGGCGAGGCCGCGGAACGAGTCGTCGGATTGGTCATCGAACGGCCCGGCCGCGACGATCGCCCCCTCCTCGGCCATCTTGTCGAGGTGCGCGATGTGGGCCTTCTGGATCGCCGCGAGCTCGGCCTCCGGAATCTCGTTCGCCCGCGGGCCCCGGCGAAGCAAAACGAGCTCATACTTCTCGAATTCCATGGGCCCATCGGCCGCGGGTGCCGCGGGCGCGGCGGCGGCGGGCGCGGGCTGTGCGGGTGCCTCGGGGCAACGTTCGGCCGGCGAGGAGGGACCGGAGGCGGCGCACCCCGCGAGGAGGAGCGCCGCGGCCAACGTGGGGACGAGGGAGGAGGAGCGGGTTTGGCGCGGAGGCATCCTGGGCAGGATACGGGACGGCCTACCGGATGTCACTCGCGTCGGGGAACTGAAAAGCAAGCTCGAAGCAGCGCACGCCCGAGGGGTTGTCGATAGCCGTGCCTCGTGTAGCATCCTGTCGGCGCTCGATGACCGCACCTCCTCGCCTCACGCCCGCCCAGATCGTCGCGCTCGGCCCCCTCGGAAGCGTCTCGCCCGAGCTCCGCCGCGCGCTCTCGGGCGCGGGATTCGAGCCCATGCCGCAGCCGGCCGAGGGCGACTGGCTCGCGTGCCACCCCGAACGCGGCCAGAAATATGCCGAATTCGTCGCGGAAAAGCCGCTCGTCCCCGACGAAACTCGCCGCACGCTCGCGCTCCTCCCGCTCGGCGTGCCGGCGCGACCGGGCATTCCGCGGCCCGGGCTCCTCCGCGACGCCCTCGAGGCTTTTTATGCTCTGCCGGCGCGCCTGCTCCCGCGCGTCCCGCTCGCGGAGGTCGGCATGCGGACGCGCATCAACCCGCACACGGGGAAGGTCCAGCTCTACACGCCGCACATCCTCGCCTTCCTGAAGCAACGATTGCCCCCGGACGTGTTTGCGCTCGCGGCCATCACCGGCGAGGATCTCTATCCCGACGAGTCCTGGAACTTCGTATTCGGCATAGCCACGCCGCGCCACCGCGTCGGCGTCTTCAGCTTCGCGCGGTACGACCCGGCCTTCGACGACGAGCCCTTCCACCCCGGCGACGAAAAGCTCGTGCTGCGCCGCATGATCAAGGTGCTCGTCCACGAGGTCGGGCACATGTTCGGCCTGCGTCACTGCATTTATTTCTCGTGCCTCATGAATGGGTCGAACCACATCGAGGAGGCCGACGCGCGCCCGCAACACGTCTGCCCCGTGTGCCTGCGGAAGCTTCAGCACGCGATCGGGTTCGACGTGATCCGGCGGTACGAGGCGCTCGAGCGATTCTACGAAGGTGCGGGGCTCGACGACGAGGCGGCCTGGGTCGCCGAGCGGCTCGGGGAAATTCGGGCCTAAAATCGCAGGGGGCGCGGGGCTCAGGAAGCCCGGACCGGATGTCTCAGAAGAAGGCGACCCCCACGCCCGTCGCAATCGCGACGAGGCAGAGGATCATGTCCACGGCGCGGCGATGGCGCGCGGGCCGGATGATGGTGACGAGCATCGAGAGCACGACCATCGGTGCGCCCGCGAGCATGACGGTCCACCCGTTCGCCACCGCGATTGCGATCGCCACGAAGGCGATGAGCAGGACGCCACCGAAGGCCGTCAAAGGCTCCCCCTCGTCGGAAGAAGAAACCCGCGCGACGGCGGCGCCCGCGGCGCCGAACGCGAGCGCAAACGCGCCGGCCCCTTCCCAGGCCCAAAACGACGGCGCCTCGGAGGCGACCATAATCGCGGCGAACACCATCGCCGCGAAGAGCGCGGCGGACGACTCGATCACGAGCCCTACGACGTACCCGGCGGCGGCCATCTGGCCGCGCGTGTTCACCTGCTCGGCGACGCGGTCCCGCTCCCATTGCTGGCCCGCGGTGAGGTTCGTCGGCTCGCCGATGGGGACCCCGCCGTGCGGGTACAGGACCGCCTGCTCTTCCGGCGTGGCCGCCGCCTCCGCGGCCGTCTCGGCGAGCGACGGCCCGCTGCTCACCCGAGCACGGAGGCGCTGAGCGCGACGAGCCCCAAGACCGCCGTGGGAAGGGCCACGGCCGAAGCGTCGGGCACCTTGAAAAAGCCCGCGGCGCCGAGCACGAGCGTCACGGCGGAGGCGCCGAGCAAGCGGTAGAGGGCGCCTCGATCGACGGGCTTGTTTCCCGAAACGGCGCTCACGACCTGACCGGCGTTGCCGGGAATCCAGGCGCTCACGAGCGCGGCGCCGGCGAGGAGCCACGAGGCCCGCGTCGGGGGCACGGAGGCGAGCGCGGCGGCGATGGGGACGAGGTGGCGCGCGAAAACAAAGGCTGAATGTGGCATTGTTTGAAGCTCGTCCCGGATGGACTTGCGTCGTGCCGGGAACGATGGATGGACGTGGGAGCGCATGGACGATACCTGGGAACGCGTCGGCACGCACTGGAACCGTTTCGAGGCGCCCGATCTGCTCCACACCCGCGCCGTCGGCCCCATCTCCCGCGACGAGTTCGCGACCGCGCTCGACGTGATCGAGCTCCACGCAAAGCAGGGCCCGATCTTCTGGCTCGTCGACCTCACGCACCTCGACGGCATCGCGCCGGAGGCCCGGCGCCTGCTCTCCGAGCGCGACGCCCGCGCGTTTTTGCGGGGGATCGTACTCATCGGCGGCGGATTCTCGCAGCGCGTCCTCGCCACGCTGGCCATCAAGGCCGTGCGGCTCTTCTGGCGCCACAAGACCCACGTGCCGTTCGTCTTCCTCGCGGACGAGCGCGAGGCGCGCGCGTGGATCGAGGCCGAACGCCGCGCCCGCCCTGGCCCCCACGCGAGCGCCGGGCAGCGCGCCGACGGGGCGGCCGGAAAAGAGCTGTAATAAGCGCGCCCACCGTGCGTCGGCAGGGCGTACCCTCAGGAGGAGCCACGCCGATGCACACGGAACAGCCCTACATTCACGCCCTCGGACACGGCGCGCTCACGCGCTTCTACGACCCGTTCATCCGCGCCGTGACGCGCGAGCGCGCCTTCAAGGAGCGCCTGATCGACCTTTCCGACGTCCGGCCCGGCCACCGCGTCCTCGACGTCGGCGCCGGCACGGGCACGCTCGTGCTCTTGCTCAAGCAGCGGATCCCCCAGGCCGTGGTGGTCGGCCTCGACGGCGACCCGAAGATTCTCGCCATGGCCCGCCAGAAGGCCGCGGCCGCGGGCGTGGACGTCGAGCTCCGCGAGGGATTCGCCCAGCGCCTCCCCTTCCCCGACGCCTCGTTCGATCGTGTGGTCACGAGCCTCGTGCTCCACCACCTCTCCCTGGCCGACAAGACGGCGGCCTTTCGCGAAATGGCGCGTGTCCTCGCGCCGGGCGGCGAGCTTCACGTGGCGGACCTCGGCCCGCCGCGCTCTTTGGCAGGCCAGCTCGCCGCGGGCGCCCTGCGACGTGTCGGGCACCTCCGCGACAACCTCGACGGGCGCCTGCCCGAGCTGATGCGCGCCGCGGGGTTCACGCGCGTCGAGGAGACCTCGCGGCTTTACACGCTGTTCGGGCCCCTTGCGTATCTGCGCGGCGAGACGTCGATCGATTGAGAGATTTCAGGCGCCGCGGTGGATGGTCATCAAGAGCAACGGACCATCCGGCGTCTCGACCACCGCAACGTCGCGAAAGCCCGCCTTGCGATAACAAGCCACTGCGCGGCCATTCGTCGGATCCGGATCGGTCTGCACCTTGGTCACGCGCGGATCGGCGAACAGAAAATGTAGAAACGCCCGGATCATGCGGGTACCGAGGCCTTTGCCGATACGATCGGCGTCGGCGATGAACTGGTCGATGCCAAGCGCGCACGGGTCCGTCTCGTCGAGCCACCAGCCGTCGGCCTGGCTCGCCATGACCCGATAGGCCTGGATGTAGGCGAAAGGCTTTCCGTCCTCGCATGCGAGGTACGGAATGGCGCCGCCCGGAGCGTCGAGCGGCAAGGTGCCGGCGTCCGCGAGGCACGGGAGGTACTCGTCGCGGAGCTCGTCGAGGGTCGGCGTGGGCTGCCACCATTCGGCGACGTGGGGGCGCGTGAGCCAGGTGTGCATCAAGGGAAAGTCGGCCTCGGTGAGGGGGCGGAAGGTGATGGGCGGAGGCATGGGTGGGGAGTTTACCGGAAAGGCGCGGAGGAGTCGCTGCTGCTGCCGCTAGCGTCTCCGCTGCGAAAAGCCCGATCCGCCACCGGAGCCCTACGCGGCGACGCCCGACCCCCCCGCCCTCGCGAAGCACCCCAGGCTCGCCGCGACGGATGCCGCCTCCCGATCGCAAGCAC
This sequence comes from Polyangium jinanense, assembly GCF_028435265.1. Lineage (GTDB taxonomy): Bacteria > Myxococcota_A > Polyangia > Polyangiales > Polyangiaceae > Polyangium > Polyangium jinanense. The sequence continues at coordinate 22,341 of NZ_JAGTJK010000089.1, forward strand.
CCCGCGCCCCTTCGCCAGCGGCGCGCCTCCCTCTCGAACCGCCCCCACCGACCTTCCTCCGCGAAGGCCACCCCGACCCAAGGGCCGCACCCCCCGCGCAAAGGACCCCGCCGACCGACCGAAGGACCCCGCACCCCGGTTTCCGGACCCCGCACCCCGGTCTCCGGATGGCCCCCCCGATCGCCCCGAGCCTACCGACCCGTCGGAAGCGCCGCGCCCTCGGCCGCGGGCGTGACGGGCGCGGGCGTCGCGGGCGCCGCCGGGTCGTCGTCGTCGTCCTTCTGGGAGGCCCGCTCGACGCGCAACTTTTGAAAATCTTTGTCGTTTCGACCCACGGCATGCGCGAGGCTCCGGCGGAACGTCTGGAGCTCCTTGTCGAACACGACGGCCGTGGCGCGGCTCTCCTTCAGGAGCTTCTGGTACGTCGTGTCCGCGGCTTCCGCCTCCGACCATTCCTTGTTCGCCGCTTCGAGAGAAGGAATCAGCTCTTTGAGCGCGTCGACCTTGTAGGTGAGCGGCTTGCCGTCTGCCGTGGTGGATTCCTCCAATACCTCGGCGAGCCGGCCCCCGTCCTCGATCACGTCATCGGGCACGTCGGGCTTGTCGCCGAAGGTCGAAGCATCGAACTCCGGGACGTCGCGCACGAGCAGGGGCAACCAGCTCTGAATGCGCCGGAGCAGGGCGGCGACCGCCCCTTTGCCCTCGCGCATTTCACGTCGCCAGGTGTTTTCGTACTTCGCGGCGGCGTCGTATGCGGCGATGAATGCGGTGGCCTTGCCGGGCAAGGTGGTCGCATACGCGGCAATGACGGGCGACTCGGAAGCCCTGCGCGCCTGCACGCGCTTGGCACGAGTCGCGAGGCGGCGGAGCTTCCATGCGGGGGTGGTTGCCATCGAGAGGATCCTTTCCAGAAAGGTGCGGCTCGAAGGAAAACCGGAGGGAGGGGAAAAGGTCAAGGTGATTCTGGTGTCATTGGGGAGCGGAAGCGGAGGCGGGAGCGGAGGCGGGAGCGGGAGCGGAGCCGCGAGCGTGATGCCCTTTCCTTCGCCTCTCCTCGGTCCGGGCAGCTCAGGGGTTCGGCTTCGCGTTGCCCGGCACCATCGGCACGAACCTCACCAGCGCCAGGTTTTCCTTCGCGATTCGCCCGCTGCGCTTCGTCAACCGCACGAGCTCCTGCGGCTCGTCCTCCCCGCCCACCGGCGCCACCAGGATCCCGCCCTCTGCGAGCTGATCGAGGAGGGCGCGCGGGATCTCCGGTGGCGCGGCCGTGATCAGGATCCGATCGAACGGCGCTTGCTCGGGCCAGCCTGCGTATCCATCGCCGATGCGGACCTCGACATTGGAGTAACCGAGCTTTTCGAGACGCTCTCGCGCGACCTCGCCGAGGGGCGCGACGAGCTCGATCGTGAAGACCCGCCGCGACAGGAGCGCGAGCACGGCCGCCTGGTATCCCGAACCCGTGCCGATTTCCAGCACGCGCTCCGTACCCCGGAGCTCGAGGGCGTTCGTCATGATCGCGACGACGGTCGGCTGGGAGATCGTCTGGCCATGGCCAATGGGCTGCGGGCGGTCCTCGTACGCAAGGGCGATGGGGGCGTCCGGCACGAAGAGGTGGCGGGGGGTCGCTTGCAGGGCGCCGAGGACGCGCCCGTCCCACGTGGCGCCGCTCCAGGGCGGGCTGCGGCGGATCTCGCGGACGAGGTCCTCGCGCAGGGTGCGCGCCTCGGCAGTGTCGTCGCGGACGGCGGGCGGCGGCGCAGCGACGCTCTCGACGAGGGCGTCCGGCGGCTCGTCATCGGGGGCGGGCGGGGTGGAGGATGGACCGCACGACGGGAGCGCCAAGAGCAGGCAGCACCAACAGAGACGGCCCATCATTCGAACAACATAAGCCGCGCGTTCCGCAGTGCATAGCGACGGCGACCGTACGAGCGGCATCGACCGGAGAAAGCGGACACGGAAGCGGGAGCGGAGGCGGAGGCGCGTGCGCTTGCGCTTGCGCGTGCGCGTGCGCTTGCGGATCAGGCGAGCGCGAGCGTTTGCAGGTGCCGTCGGGCGAGGGAGATGCGGGCGTAGGCGGTCTTCGTCTTGATGCCGAGCGCTTCGGCGATCTCCCGGATCGAACGGCCTTCCAGGTAAGGCACCACGACCGCACGGGCGCGCGGGCCGATCTTCAAGAGGAGTCGCTTGAGCCGGAAGAACCCGTACGTCGCCAGCACGAGCGCCTCCGTCGACTCCGCTTCGTCTTCCCGCTCGGGAAAGTCATCCGAAAGGCCCGCGAGTACCTCCCGTTCGCAACGCGCCAGCTTTCGATGATTGCGCGCACGGTTGAGCCCAATCATCAGCAGCCACGGGCGCGCCTGCTCCGGCGTAACAAGACATTCGAGGCGTCGCCAGGCCGTGAGGAAGACCTCCTGCACAACATCGTCCACGTCGCTGGGAGGGATGGCCTGTCCGAGAAGAAGGCGGCGCAGGAAATCGCGGTGTTCCAGGTAAAGGCGCCCCAGCAGGGCGTGCGCCGCCGTAAAGTTTGCCGGCGGCGGATGGAGCTGTATCGTAGCCATACTCATGACTCCGGGTCTGTCGGGGTTGTGGGGAGACGCCGGTCGGTGTTGGTAGCACCGGCTGGCGTCGCTTGCTTTGTCTCATGGATTGCGGCCCGAGGCAATTGGAAAAGAGCGGATTGGTTCGTCGGGGGAGTCGTGGGAGAACCCACGCTGAACGTACCTCACCCCTCGCCCCTCTCCCGTCCCGGGAGAGGGGCGAGGGAGGCTTCTCCTACGAGGCGCGGCGGTAGACGAGGCGGGTGAGGGTGGCGATGACGTGGTCCATTCGGTCGAGGACCTTTGCATCGACGGTGCCGATATAGCGCATGGCTTGGGCGACCTGGACGCAGGCCAGCACTTCCCTTGCCGACCCGAGGGCGGAGGAGTAGCGCTGCCGCTTGTTTCCGGCGTGGTTGCCCATGCCTTCTGCCGCGTTCAACGCGACGCTGTGCATGGCCCTGCGCATCTGCCGCGCCAGATCCGAATCCTTTCGCTCAATCCGTTCTGCAATGCTTGCCGCGTCCCCCGCCATGGCCAAAACGACTTCGTAGATCTTCAGCATGATGATTCCTCCGCCCGACGGCCCAATCGCCGGGACCCCCGTCCCGCACCGTCGCGCGCAGGCCTCTTCAAGGCTGCGCAGCACCGCGCGGACCCGCCCGCAGCGCGAAGCGCGAGGACGGGGAGCACGGCTTGGCCTTGAAGAGGCCGAGCACGACGGTACGCTCGCCGTCCCCGAGCGGAACCCCTGCATACCGTTCCCCAAGCGCACGCACACGCGCAAGCGCACGCGCAAGCGCACGCGCAAGCGCACGCGCCTCCGCCTCCGCCTCCGCCCCCGCCTCCGCCCCCGCCTCCGCCTCCGCCTCCGCCTCCGCTCCCGCCTCCGCTTCCGCCTCCGGGCGCTCAGCCCTTGCGGTGAGCGAGCGTCTTCGTGCCGATGGCGAACGCAATGGTGACGGTCGACTCTTTGACCGTGCGCACAGTTCCCGAGCCGAACACGCGATGCGCGACGACTTCCCCCACGGTGTAGGTGTCCTCGATCCGATAGGGACGACCTTCGAGCGTCGCGACGTCGTGGGGATTCTGTCTGGCTCTTCGATGCTCCTCTTCCACTTCCGTCGCAGAGAGCCCGGTGCCCCAGCCGAAGTCGACCAGCAGCGTCTTGGCGGTCAGTTCCCCGCGCCGCACTCGTTTCTCCGCGCTCTTGAGTTGTTTCCGGGTGAGGGGGACGAAGTCGTCCCTCATCCATTCCAGCTCGGTCGTGTCTGCGAAGAGCCAACCCTCAGCGAAGTGGGTTGTCAGCCACGCGTAGACCCGGGCCGTCAGGCCGTCTCCCTCGAGCCTGATTTTCGCGCGATTCATCCGCTCTGCGAACCGCGCGAGCGCGGCGGGTGCTTCCGCGAGGAGATAGGACGTCGTGGTGGGCTTGCAGGCGTCCGGCACCGGACAGTCGTTGCCGGTATGGAAGTCCGAGGGCCCGAAAAGGTCGCACCACGCGTCCGGAAGGCTGTAGCTCGCGCTGACCTCGTGATCCGACCGCCCCTGAAGGCACCGAAGATAGGCTCGGTTCGCCATGATGCGCGCGCGAGATTAGGCTGCGCCCAGAATCAAGTCAACACGGCCCTCGAGGTACACAACGAGATTCCGCTTGCCGCTCCCGCTCCCGCCCCCCCTCCGCTCCCGCTTCCGCTTCCGTGCCTCCGATGACGAGCTCGACTTTCGGCGCCAGGCCCACCTGTGGTGTCGTCATGCCGTAGCTGGGGCCGCGGCGGGGGCGGGCGGGCACTACTGCGCGACCGAACCGCATTCGTCGAGGATCGGCTGCCTCTGGGCTTCGAGCTTTTGGCTCACGGGGTCGAGCTTTTTCAGCTCGTTCAACAACTCGTTCATCCTGCGGGACGGGCGGATCCCCTCCTTGAGCGTGGCGTTCAAGGCCGCAAGGCTCGACTGCACCTTCGCATCCTCGGCCTTCAAACCGTCGACGGTCGTCGTGAACGCCTCGAGCGCCGTCGCATATTTGTCGAATTTGGCGCCATCGAGGCGGGGGCTCTTCTTGAGCTCCGCGCCGAGCTTCTCACACTCCTCTTTCGGCCCATTCGCGCATGCTTTGTCGAATTCGGCCGCGGCGGCCGCGACCTTTTTTTGCCAGGATTCAATGCTCTGCGAGACCTTGTCGATCTCGTCGAACGTGGCGGTCATCCCCTTCGTCATCGCGGCGACGTCCCTCGATGCGGCCGCGAGACCAGCGGCTGCAGTTTTCAGCTCGGGCGTCACGATGTTCCCCTTTTCAATGTCCGCTTCCAGGTCTGCCGAGAGCTTCTCCAACGCCGCCACGAGCGCCGTCGTGTTCTGTGACACCGAGTGGCTTGGGTCGCTCTGCTTTGCAGCGTCCAAGGCCTTCAACTTCGAGTTGATCACGTCACACTCGCTCGACCGCGTAGGCGCCGCCGGGGGCGGGCCGCCGCAAGCGACAGCCAAAACGAAGAGCGGGGCGAGGACGAAGGTTTGGAGGGTTCGCATGGCGTGCTGGTATCGCGGACACCGCACGCGGTCAATCGTCTTCGTGGCGTCACGACCGAGCAAGCAGAGCTTATGAGCTATTCCCGCTTCCGCTTCGGCTTCCGCTTTCGCTTCCGCTCCGGATAGGACGCGCATGCAAAGGCCTCGTCCGGGGGGGCTCGAGCATGCCCGCGTGCTCGGGTGGCGCAAGGCCAAGCCGTGCTAGATGGGATGAGGCAGCTCCGAGTGCACCTGGCACCGGAATGGCCAGTACGACGAAGGAGAAGAGCAAAGCGAAGGGCACGCGAAAGGTCGGCCCATCGCGACCCGAGCGTGCTGGAGTGC
>NZ_JAGTJK010000009.1:0-297114 GCF_028435265.1 Polyangium jinanense
GGCTTTGGAGGGCCGGGGCGGTCCCCCCGAACTCGGGCCCGCAAAGCGGGCCCTCAAACAACAGGACCCCCCACCCCGGCCCTCCAAAGCCACGCCGCCCGCAGGCCTCGAATCACGGGCGTCTCGGGCCAAGGGGGCTCGGAAGGAGAAGGAGGGGGGGAAGACGGGGAAGGTCGAGCCGAAAGGGGCGGCAGCGTTCGCCTCGGCGGGGGTGGTGAAGGGTATGGCAGGACAAGCGAGGGTGTTGCAGGGGCAGGCGGAGTTACCGCTGGCGGAGCGGCGAGAGGTGCGAGCAGGGGCGACGCTCGGAGAGATTTTGCGGGAGCGATTTGGTTTTTCTGGGTTTCGACCTTATCAAGAGGCGGTTTGTCGGGCCGTGACCGAGGGGCAGGATGTGCTGCTCGTGATGCCGACGGGGGCCGGGAAGTCGCTTTGTTATCAGTTGCCGGGGATTGCACGAAGGGGGACGACGCTCGTGGTGAGTCCCCTCATTGCTTTGATGGAAGATCAGGTGGGGAAGCTCCGGGCGCAAGGGTTTGCCGCGGAACGAATTCATTCGGGGCGGGATCGGCTGAGCTCACGGGCGGCTTGCGCGGAGTATTTGGCGGGGCGGCTGGATTTTCTATTTATCGCGCCGGAACGGCTCAGGGTGCCGGGGTTTCCCGAGATGCTGGCGAAGCGGAAGCCGACGCTGGTCGCCGTGGACGAGGCGCATTGCATTTCGCACTGGGGGCATGATTTCAGGCCAGAGTACCGGATGCTGGGGCAGCGGCTGCCTTCGCTCCGGCCGGCGCCGGTGGTGGCGCTGACGGCGACGGCGACGCCGATGGTGCAGGACGATATCGCGCGGGAGCTCGGGCTCTCGGAGGCGTCGCGGTTCATTCATGGGTTCCGGCGGACCAATATCGGGATCGAGGTGGTGGAGCTTTCGCCCGCGGCGAGGGTGGAGGCGGTGCGGAAGCTTTTGGAGCCGAAGGAGCGGCGGCCGGCGATCGTGTATGCGCCGACGCGGAAACACGCGGAGGAGACGGCAAAGGAGCTTTCGGAGCTCGGGGCGGCGGCGTACCACGCGGGGATGGAGACGGGGACGCGGGATCGGATCCAGTCGGCGTTCCTGGGCGGGGAGCTCGAGGTGGTGGTGGCGACAATCGCGTTCGGAATGGGGGTGGACAAACCGAACGTGCGGACCGTCGTTCATATGGCGCTGCCCGGGAGCGTGGAAGCGTATTACCAGGAGATCGGGCGCGCCGGGCGGGATGGTTTGCCTTCGCGGGCGATCATGATGCATTCGTTCACGGACCGGCGGACGCACGAGTTTTTCTTCGAGCGCGATTATCCCGATCCGGCGCTGCTCTCGGCGCTGTTCGGGGCGCTCGGGTCGCGGCCGCAGACGAAGGAGGCGCTCTCGCCGCGGGTGGAGTCCGATCCCGAGAAGTTCGAGAAGGTGCTGGAGAAGCTCTGGATCAGCGGCGGCGCGATCATCGACGCGGATGGGGGGATCCGGCGGGGGCGCGAAGATTTCCTCGGCGAGTACGTGGCGCAGCGCAAGCACAAGCAGGAGGACCTCGCCAAAATGGCCCGGTACGCCGAAGGGCACGGGTGCAGGATGCTGCACCTGGTGCGGCATTTCGGTGACCAGGAGGACGACGGGCGGCCCTGCGGGGTGTGCGACGTGTGCGCGCCCGATGCGTGCGTCGGGAGGAAGTTCCGCGAGCCGAGCCGCGCCGAGACGGCGGCGATCCAGAAGATTTTGGACGCGCTCGCCGAGGAGGACGGGCAGCCGATGGGGCGGCTGCATCGCGAGACGTTCGGCGACGCGCTCGATAGGCGGTCGTTCGAGCACCTCGTGAACGGGCTCGTGCGCGCGGGGCTCTGCGAGGTGCGGTCGGACTCGTTCCAGAAGGGCGGGGAGTGGATCGAGTTCCAGCGGGTGTCGCTGACCGAGGAGGGACAAACGCACGGCGGCGAGGCGCCCACGCGGTTCGTCACGCTCGACGAGGAGCCGAAGAAGAAGGCGCGCGGGAAGGCGAAGGGGAAGAGCCGCGGGAGCTCGAAGGCGTTTTGGGCCTGGAAGGCGCGACAGAAAAAGGGTGGGTAAGGATGTGGCCGCCAAAGGGCGCGGTCTGTTAGAGTGACACCGACCTCATGACAGGAGGGCACGCGGGCGCGCGCAAGGTCGGTCGGTACGCCCTCTACGGCGAGATCGCGTCGGGAGGCATGGCCACGGTCTATTTCGGGCGCCTGCTCGGGCCGTCGGGGTTCGCCCGGACCGTCGCGATCAAGCGGCTGCACCCGCAGTTTGCCAAGGACCCCGAGTTCTCGACGATGTTCCTCGACGAGGCCCGCCTCGCCGCGCGGATCAAGCACCCGAACGTGGTGCCGATCCTCGACGTGATCTTCGAAGGCGGCGAGCTGCTCCTCGTGATGGACTACGTGCACGGCGAGAGCCTCGCGCGCGTGCTCAAAAACTTGGAGCGCGAACGATCGCGGCCGCCGCTCCGGATCGTGTCGGGCGTGGTGGCGAGCGCGCTGCACGGGCTGCACGCCGCGCACGAGGCCGTGGACGAACGCGGCGCGCCGCTCGGGATCGTGCACCGCGACGTGTCGCCGCAGAACGTGCTCGTCGGCGCAGACGGGACGACACGCGTGCTCGACTTCGGCGTGGCGAAGGCGATGGGCCGCGCCCAGGTGACGCGCGAGGGCGAGCTCAAAGGAAAATACGCGTACATGGCGCCGGAGCAGATCCGCTCCGGGAGCACCGTGGATCGGCGCGTCGACGTGTTCGCCGCGGCCATCGTGCTCTGGGAGATGCTCGCCGTGCGCAGGCTGTTCAACGGCGACAGCGAGCTCGCGATCATCGCGCAGGTGACGATGAACGAGATCCCGCCGCTGAAGCAGATCGGCGTGGAGGTGCCGCCCGAGCTCGAAGCGGTGGTGATGCGAGGGCTGTCGCGTGATCCAGCCCATCGCTTCCAGACCGCGCGGGAGATGGCGATGGCGCTCGAAACCGCCGTGCCGCCGGCGCCCGCGTGGGAGGTCGGCGAGTGGCTCGCGCAGGTGGCGCCCGACGGGATCACGCGGCGCGCGCGCGAGGTGCAAGCGATCGAGAACGCGTCGATGTCGGACGCGGACGTGCCGCCGCTGTCTTCGCTCGACGGGAGCGTGGAAGCGGGGAGCGTGGCGGCGGCGATGCGATCCTCGCAGGTCTCGGGGATCGCCGTGTCCCATCGGCCGCAAGCGGTGGCGCTGCCCCGATCGGTCGTGGTGATCGCGGCCGCTGTGCTCGTCGCCGCGCTCGGAGGCGCGGCCCTGCTCTGGCTCGATCGAGGCCGCGAGGAGCAGGCGACGGGGATCCAGCCGGTCACGCCGACGGTCACGGCGACGACGGCGAACACGCCTGCAAAGCCGCCCGAGCCCACGGTCGCGCCCACGCCGCCGGAGACGAGCGCGGCGACCACGAGCACGCCCGTCGCGACGACGACGACGACGGCGGCGACGCCACGCCCGACGGCGAAGGGCGCGGCGACCGCGACGACGACGAGCGGTAAAACGGCGCCCCGCGCGGACGGCTGCAGCCCTCCGTACACCATCGACGCGAAGGGCATCCGCCGCATCAAGCCGGAGTGTTTGTGAAGACCCGAGCCCTTGTTTTCCTGGCCGCGGCGACGATCCCGCTCGCGGCCCCCGCCTCCGCCACGACGAAAAAAGAGTGCGTGGCCTCGTACGAGCAAACGCAGTCGCTGCGCAAGGAAGGCAAGCTCGCGTCGGCGCAGGAGGCGGCGCTCGTCTGCTCGCACAACGACTGCCCGCGCGTCGTGCGCAAGGACTGCACCGAGTGGCTCGCCGAGATCGAGAAGAGCCTGCCGACCGTGGTGCTCGTGGCGCGCGACGAGAAGGGCGACGAGACGGCCGACGTGCGTGTGTTCGAGGGTGACAAACTCGTGCGCGAGCGGCTCGACGGCAAGGCCATGCCGATGGATCCCGGCGAGCACGTGCTCCGGTTCGAGCGAGACGGCGCGGAGCCCGTGACCCGCAAGGTGATCGTGCACGAGGGCGATAAGCTCGTGCGGATCGAGGCGTCGTTCAAGAAGGAGCCGAAAGCCCCGGAAGAGAAGCCCGCCGAAAAGGGGAGCGGCGTGCCGATCGCACCGATCGTGATCGGCGGCGTGGGGATCCTCGGGCTCGGCGCGGCAGGCGTGATCGGCCTGCTCGGGCTCTCGGCGAAATCGGATCTCGAAGCGTCGTGCGCGCCGCGCTGCACGGACGCGGCGGTGGATCCCATTCGCACGAAATTCCTGGCCGCGGACATCACGGCGGCCGCGTCGGTCGTCCTCCTGGGAACGGCGGCGGTCGTGTATTTCACGTCGGGGTCACGCGACGAGCAGAAGAGCGCGATGCCCCGGATCGAGTTTGCCCCGACGATCGGCGGCGGATTCTTGAGCCTTCGAGGAGCCTTCTGATGAAGACGCACCTTTTCGCGGCGTTCTTCCCCCTCGCCTCCCTCACGCTGGGCTGCTCGGCGCTCGTCGATCTCGACGCGCTCTCGTCGGGTGGCGGAAGCGGAAGCGGGCCGATCGAGCTGCCGGACGGAACGTATGAATTCGTGGACGACGCGTTCGAAGGCGAATTCGAGCTCGGGTCGTTCACCGACATGGAGTGGGCCGGGGGGCGATTGCGGCTCGAGTCGGAGGCGTATGACGGCGTGTTCCGTTCGCGTGTCTTCGACGCGGGCGAGGCCGTCGACTGGACCACGTTCGCGTGGACCCCGGCGGGGCCGTACCTGAAAGCATTGCCGGATTCCCGGGGCAAGGAGACGGGGTATGCGGAGGGGTCGAGCGACATGTCCGCGAACGTCCTCTTGCTCCACCTCGACGGCACGGGCGCGCTGACCTCGGGGGCCGAGGCGATGGATACGTCCGGCGGGAAAAGCAACGCCGTCGTGAGCGCGCCCTCGGGTACGACGCTCTCGTTCGAGGAGGGTCCGATCGGGCAGGGCCTCGCGGACAAACTCAATACGCACGTCGCGATCGATACGATCATGGGTGATTACGATTTCGATTTCGACGAGGGCGATTTCACCTGGGCGCTCTGGGTCAAGACCTCCTCCAGCTGCGTGGTCAACCGGGTCTTCCTCGGCGTCGACACCGGGTTCGGCGGCCCGCACCTCTGGCTCGGCTGCGCGGACGGGGACGCATTCAACGCCTGTGGCTCGGGCTCGGCCGAGGGCCGCGCGGCGGGCACCTTCAAGTCGAACAGCGACGACGCGTCCGACGGCGTGCCATTCTGCGGCACGACCCAGATCAACGACGGGAACTGGCACCACCTCGCGGCCGTCAAAAAGGGCCACGCGCAGAGCCAGGTCATTCTCTACGTCGACGGGATCGCCGAGGCGACGCTCGGGACCACGTTCCACACGCCCATCTTCCTGACCGGCAGCGACTTCGCGCTCGGCGCTCTGCTCAACGGTGGCTATCAGGCCGAGGGGACGTACGACGAGGTCGCCGTGTGGAAACGCGCGCTCGAGCCGGACGAGGTCATGGCCATGTATCGGCGTGGCGGGGCGCGGCTCGCGTTGCGGGTGCGCACGTGCAGCGACCCGGCCTGCGCGGAGGGCGATCCCTCGTTCGTGGGCCCGGGCGGCGGCGACGGGTGGTTCGTCGATCCAACGGGCACGCTGGGCCCGCCCGGGGACATGCAGCTCGACGTGCCGAGGGCGCGTTACTTCCAGTACGAAGCGAACTTCGAGGGTCTCCGCGAGGGCGACGGCCCGGGCCTCTTCGCCGTGAAGGCCCGCGCGCAGCGCTGATTTTCCCTTTCGCCCGCCGGGGTGTCTAGAAGCGCGGACGAGGTGAGAGAACGCGCCGGAGGGGCGCGCGTCCCGCCCTCGTTCGAATGACGATCCTCCGCCCCGCGTGGAGGATCGAAGGGAGAGATCTCGGCATGAAATGGCTTCGTTACACGCTCTCGAGCCTCGTCTTTTCTTCGGCCCTCGCGCTCGCCGGCTGCGGCGGCAATCCCGAGCCCGAGCCCGTGAACTCGACCGATCCGATCGTCGACGAGGAGATCGTCGACCTCGGTGATCTCCTCGCGCAGGACCCGGACGCGGCCGCGGCCGCGGAGGTGATCGGCGATCCCGCGACGTTGCTCGCCGAGGGCAAGAAGCAGGGCGACAAGGCGCGCAGCGACGTCGCCGCGGTGATGAGCTTCATCAAGGAAGCGGCCCAGGGCGAGCCGGCCAGGAAGGGCGTAACGGCGGACGGCCGGGCGTATGCGCAATGGGTGAAGACGATCCAGGGCGTGGAGATTACGTTCTCCGCCGTGCGCATGACGCAGGATCGGCTGCGGTACCTGGTGCAGGGCAAGGCCACGGACGGCGCGAAGAAGCCGCTGCTCACGGGCATCTTCGTGAAGAAGGGCCCGAAGACGGGCGGCGGTCGGTTCCACGTGAACCTGACGAACGTGAGTGATCTCTACAATGCCCCGGGCGCGGACGGGTCGGTCCATTTCTGGTTCGCGAATCACAAGGGCGACAAGCGCGGCCGGCGTATCGCCTACGTGAACGTGGTTCGTCGGGACGACCCGCAGATGCAAAAGGTCAATTACGGCGCGGACCTCGTGCGGCTCGTGGGCGTGGGCGGCCGGTTCCGGGCCGTGGGCGTGGGCGACGTGAGCGCGGATCTGCCGGGCCAGGAGGCGATCGGCCTCAGGATCCTGTGGAAGGGCGGCGAAGGCGGGCGCGCCGCGGCGGCCGTGGCCTCGCTCGGGCCGAACCCGAAGCTGCTCGGCACGGCGCACGAGTGCTGGGACAAGGACGGCCTCCGCACGGCGTACAAGGATGACAACCCGAACAACAACGCGATGAACCCCGACGAGGGCGACCTCGCAATGTGCGCCGGTTTCGCGGAGGAAGCGCCGCCGGATCAGGGCAACGTGAGCGCGGACGGGCAGGATACGGACCCGGAGCTCGATGCGCTGCTCGAGGAATCGGGCGCGATGGACATCGACGTCGCCGAGGCGGACGCGGCCGACGCGATCGGCCAGTGACGGCATGATGTGGGCGCGCGCCGTGCTCGTGTTTGTCCGGGTATCCCTCGCGATGTTCGTGGCCCTTTCGTTCACGCCGGAAGCCTGGGGCTACGAGCACGGGCGATCCGAGTACGGCGCGCGCCTTCATTTGACTTCGCTTCCGGCACGGGTGCGTCTTGCCACACCCGTGCCGGGTTTGTCCGACGGGGGCCGGGGGGCGATGCTCCGGGCCATGGCGACGTGGTCGCGCGTGGTTTGCGGGGCGAGCGGGTTCTCGTTTGTCGAAGCGAACGCGGGGGAGGATGCGCCGATCGAGGTGCGGGCCGTGCTTTCGGGGTGGCGTCACGGCCCGGCGATTGGAGCACATACGGATGTCGAGAGTGACAAGTTCACCGGGAACATCCAGCGCGTGGTGATCGAGCTCGACGCGACGCGACGGTGGAGCGACGCGGAGAATGTTCCGGCGGATGCGCTCGATCTGGAGACGGTGCTGCTCCACGAGCTCGGGCACGCGGCGGGGCTCGCGCACAGCGGGCAAACCTCGGCCGTGATGCGCGCGGGGCTCAAGCCGGGGCATGCGCCGAGGCGCGCACTCGATCCGGATGACGTGGCGGGGATTTGCGCGTCGTATGCCGCTCCCTCATGGGTAAAGAAGGACGAACGGTTGGTCCCGACGATCCCGCGGGCCCTCGCCCTTTTCGCAGCGATCGGCGCGCTCGGCGCGGGGATCGCCGCATGGAAACGGGGGCGAAAAGCTCGTGTGCTCAGCCGTTCGGATCCGGAATCAGCCCGCGCAGACGCTTGATGCCGTGGTGAAAGGGGCGGTCCCCCCGAACTCGGGCCCGCAAAGCGGGCCCTCAAACAACAGGACCCCCCACCCCGGCCCTCCAAAGCCACGCCGCCCGCAGGCCTCGAATCACGGGCGTCTCGGGCCAAGGGGGCTCGGAAGGAGAAGGAGGGGGGGAAGACGGGGAAGGTCGAGCCGAAAGGGGCGGCAGCGTTCGCCTCGGCGGGGGTGGTGAAGGGTATGGCAGGACAAGCGAGGGTGTTGCAGGGGCAGGCGGAGTTACCGCTGGCGGAGCGGCGAGAGGTGCGAGCAGGGGCGACGCTCGGAGAGATTTTGCGGGAGCGATTTGGTTTTTCTGGGTTTCGACCTTATCAAGAGGCGGTTTGTCGGGCCGTGACCGAGGGGCAGGATGTGCTGCTCGTGATGCCGACGGGGGCCGGGAAGTCGCTTTGTTATCAGTTGCCGGGGATTGCACGAAGGGGGACGACGCTCGTGGTGAGTCCCCTCATTGCTTTGATGGAAGATCAGGTGGGGAAGCTCCGGGCGCAAGGGTTTGCCGCGGAACGAATTCATTCGGGGCGGGATCGGCTGAGCTCACGGGCGGCTTGCGCGGAGTATTTGGCGGGGCGGCTGGATTTTCTATTTATCGCGCCGGAACGGCTCAGGGTGCCGGGGTTTCCCGAGATGCTGGCGAAGCGGAAGCCGACGCTGGTCGCCGTGGACGAGGCGCATTGCATTTCGCACTGGGGGCATGATTTCAGGCCAGAGTACCGGATGCTGGGGCAGCGGCTGCCTTCGCTCCGGCCGGCGCCGGTGGTGGCGCTGACGGCGACGGCGACGCCGATGGTGCAGGACGATATCGCGCGGGAGCTCGGGCTCTCGGAGGCGTCGCGGTTCATTCATGGGTTCCGGCGGACCAATATCGGGATCGAGGTGGTGGAGCTTTCGCCCGCGGCGAGGGTGGAGGCGGTGCGGAAGCTTTTGGAGCCGAAGGAGCGGCGGCCGGCGATCGTGTATGCGCCGACGCGGAAACACGCGGAGGAGACGGCAAAGGAGCTTTCGGAGCTCGGGGCGGCGGCGTACCACGCGGGGATGGAGACGGGGACGCGGGATCGGATCCAGTCGGCGTTCCTGGGCGGGGAGCTCGAGGTGGTGGTGGCGACAATCGCGTTCGGAATGGGGGTGGACAAACCGAACGTGCGGACCGTCGTTCATATGGCGCTGCCCGGGAGCGTGGAAGCGTATTACCAGGAGATCGGGCGCGCCGGGCGGGATGGTTTGCCTTCGCGGGCGATCATGATGCATTCGTTCACGGACCGGCGGACGCACGAGTTTTTCTTCGAGCGCGATTATCCCGATCCGGCGCTGCTCTCGGCGCTGTTCGGGGCGCTCGGGTCGCGGCCGCAGACGAAGGAGGCGCTCTCGCCGCGGGTGGAGTCCGATCCCGAGAAGTTCGAGAAGGTGCTGGAGAAGCTCTGGATCAGCGGCGGCGCGATCATCGACGCGGATGGGGGGATCCGGCGGGGGCGCGAAGATTTCCTCGGCGAGTACGTGGCGCAGCGCAAGCACAAGCAGGAGGACCTCGCCAAAATGGCCCGGTACGCCGAAGGGCACGGGTGCAGGATGCTGCACCTGGTGCGGCATTTCGGTGACCAGGAGGACGACGGGCGGCCCTGCGGGGTGTGCGACGTGTGCGCGCCCGATGCGTGCGTCGGGAGGAAGTTCCGCGAGCCGAGCCGCGCCGAGACGGCGGCGATCCAGAAGATTTTGGACGCGCTCGCCGAGGAGGACGGGCAGCCGATGGGGCGGCTGCATCGCGAGACGTTCGGCGACGCGCTCGATAGGCGGTCGTTCGAGCACCTCGTGAACGGGCTCGTGCGCGCGGGGCTCTGCGAGGTGCGGTCGGACTCGTTCCAGAAGGGCGGGGAGTGGATCGAGTTCCAGCGGGTGTCGCTGACCGAGGAGGGACAAACGCACGGCGGCGAGGCGCCCACGCGGTTCGTCACGCTCGACGAGGAGCCGAAGAAGAAGGCGCGCGGGAAGGCGAAGGGGAAGAGCCGCGGGAGCTCGAAGGCGTTTTGGGCCTGGAAGGCGCGACAGAAAAAGGGTGGGTAAGGATGTGGCCGCCAAAGGGCGCGGTCTGTTAGAGTGACACCGACCTCATGACAGGAGGGCACGCGGGCGCGCGCAAGGTCGGTCGGTACGCCCTCTACGGCGAGATCGCGTCGGGAGGCATGGCCACGGTCTATTTCGGGCGCCTGCTCGGGCCGTCGGGGTTCGCCCGGACCGTCGCGATCAAGCGGCTGCACCCGCAGTTTGCCAAGGACCCCGAGTTCTCGACGATGTTCCTCGACGAGGCCCGCCTCGCCGCGCGGATCAAGCACCCGAACGTGGTGCCGATCCTCGACGTGATCTTCGAAGGCGGCGAGCTGCTCCTCGTGATGGACTACGTGCACGGCGAGAGCCTCGCGCGCGTGCTCAAAAACTTGGAGCGCGAACGATCGCGGCCGCCGCTCCGGATCGTGTCGGGCGTGGTGGCGAGCGCGCTGCACGGGCTGCACGCCGCGCACGAGGCCGTGGACGAACGCGGCGCGCCGCTCGGGATCGTGCACCGCGACGTGTCGCCGCAGAACGTGCTCGTCGGCGCAGACGGGACGACACGCGTGCTCGACTTCGGCGTGGCGAAGGCGATGGGCCGCGCCCAGGTGACGCGCGAGGGCGAGCTCAAAGGAAAATACGCGTACATGGCGCCGGAGCAGATCCGCTCCGGGAGCACCGTGGATCGGCGCGTCGACGTGTTCGCCGCGGCCATCGTGCTCTGGGAGATGCTCGCCGTGCGCAGGCTGTTCAACGGCGACAGCGAGCTCGCGATCATCGCGCAGGTGACGATGAACGAGATCCCGCCGCTGAAGCAGATCGGCGTGGAGGTGCCGCCCGAGCTCGAAGCGGTGGTGATGCGAGGGCTGTCGCGTGATCCAGCCCATCGCTTCCAGACCGCGCGGGAGATGGCGATGGCGCTCGAAACCGCCGTGCCGCCGGCGCCCGCGTGGGAGGTCGGCGAGTGGCTCGCGCAGGTGGCGCCCGACGGGATCACGCGGCGCGCGCGCGAGGTGCAAGCGATCGAGAACGCGTCGATGTCGGACGCGGACGTGCCGCCGCTGTCTTCGCTCGACGGGAGCGTGGAAGCGGGGAGCGTGGCGGCGGCGATGCGATCCTCGCAGGTCTCGGGGATCGCCGTGTCCCATCGGCCGCAAGCGGTGGCGCTGCCCCGATCGGTCGTGGTGATCGCGGCCGCTGTGCTCGTCGCCGCGCTCGGAGGCGCGGCCCTGCTCTGGCTCGATCGAGGCCGCGAGGAGCAGGCGACGGGGATCCAGCCGGTCACGCCGACGGTCACGGCGACGACGGCGAACACGCCTGCAAAGCCGCCCGAGCCCACGGTCGCGCCCACGCCGCCGGAGACGAGCGCGGCGACCACGAGCACGCCCGTCGCGACGACGACGACGACGGCGGCGACGCCACGCCCGACGGCGAAGGGCGCGGCGACCGCGACGACGACGAGCGGTAAAACGGCGCCCCGCGCGGACGGCTGCAGCCCTCCGTACACCATCGACGCGAAGGGCATCCGCCGCATCAAGCCGGAGTGTTTGTGAAGACCCGAGCCCTTGTTTTCCTGGCCGCGGCGACGATCCCGCTCGCGGCCCCCGCCTCCGCCACGACGAAAAAAGAGTGCGTGGCCTCGTACGAGCAAACGCAGTCGCTGCGCAAGGAAGGCAAGCTCGCGTCGGCGCAGGAGGCGGCGCTCGTCTGCTCGCACAACGACTGCCCGCGCGTCGTGCGCAAGGACTGCACCGAGTGGCTCGCCGAGATCGAGAAGAGCCTGCCGACCGTGGTGCTCGTGGCGCGCGACGAGAAGGGCGACGAGACGGCCGACGTGCGTGTGTTCGAGGGTGACAAACTCGTGCGCGAGCGGCTCGACGGCAAGGCCATGCCGATGGATCCCGGCGAGCACGTGCTCCGGTTCGAGCGAGACGGCGCGGAGCCCGTGACCCGCAAGGTGATCGTGCACGAGGGCGATAAGCTCGTGCGGATCGAGGCGTCGTTCAAGAAGGAGCCGAAAGCCCCGGAAGAGAAGCCCGCCGAAAAGGGGAGCGGCGTGCCGATCGCACCGATCGTGATCGGCGGCGTGGGGATCCTCGGGCTCGGCGCGGCAGGCGTGATCGGCCTGCTCGGGCTCTCGGCGAAATCGGATCTCGAAGCGTCGTGCGCGCCGCGCTGCACGGACGCGGCGGTGGATCCCATTCGCACGAAATTCCTGGCCGCGGACATCACGGCGGCCGCGTCGGTCGTCCTCCTGGGAACGGCGGCGGTCGTGTATTTCACGTCGGGGTCACGCGACGAGCAGAAGAGCGCGATGCCCCGGATCGAGTTTGCCCCGACGATCGGCGGCGGATTCTTGAGCCTTCGAGGAGCCTTCTGATGAAGACGCACCTTTTCGCGGCGTTCTTCCCCCTCGCCTCCCTCACGCTGGGCTGCTCGGCGCTCGTCGATCTCGACGCGCTCTCGTCGGGTGGCGGAAGCGGAAGCGGGCCGATCGAGCTGCCGGACGGAACGTATGAATTCGTGGACGACGCGTTCGAAGGCGAATTCGAGCTCGGGTCGTTCACCGACATGGAGTGGGCCGGGGGGCGATTGCGGCTCGAGTCGGAGGCGTATGACGGCGTGTTCCGTTCGCGTGTCTTCGACGCGGGCGAGGCCGTCGACTGGACCACGTTCGCGTGGACCCCGGCGGGGCCGTACCTGAAAGCATTGCCGGATTCCCGGGGCAAGGAGACGGGGTATGCGGAGGGGTCGAGCGACATGTCCGCGAACGTCCTCTTGCTCCACCTCGACGGCACGGGCGCGCTGACCTCGGGGGCCGAGGCGATGGATACGTCCGGCGGGAAAAGCAACGCCGTCGTGAGCGCGCCCTCGGGTACGACGCTCTCGTTCGAGGAGGGTCCGATCGGGCAGGGCCTCGCGGACAAACTCAATACGCACGTCGCGATCGATACGATCATGGGTGATTACGATTTCGATTTCGACGAGGGCGATTTCACCTGGGCGCTCTGGGTCAAGACCTCCTCCAGCTGCGTGGTCAACCGGGTCTTCCTCGGCGTCGACACCGGGTTCGGCGGCCCGCACCTCTGGCTCGGCTGCGCGGACGGGGACGCATTCAACGCCTGTGGCTCGGGCTCGGCCGAGGGCCGCGCGGCGGGCACCTTCAAGTCGAACAGCGACGACGCGTCCGACGGCGTGCCATTCTGCGGCACGACCCAGATCAACGACGGGAACTGGCACCACCTCGCGGCCGTCAAAAAGGGCCACGCGCAGAGCCAGGTCATTCTCTACGTCGACGGGATCGCCGAGGCGACGCTCGGGACCACGTTCCACACGCCCATCTTCCTGACCGGCAGCGACTTCGCGCTCGGCGCTCTGCTCAACGGTGGCTATCAGGCCGAGGGGACGTACGACGAGGTCGCCGTGTGGAAACGCGCGCTCGAGCCGGACGAGGTCATGGCCATGTATCGGCGTGGCGGGGCGCGGCTCGCGTTGCGGGTGCGCACGTGCAGCGACCCGGCCTGCGCGGAGGGCGATCCCTCGTTCGTGGGCCCGGGCGGCGGCGACGGGTGGTTCGTCGATCCAACGGGCACGCTGGGCCCGCCCGGGGACATGCAGCTCGACGTGCCGAGGGCGCGTTACTTCCAGTACGAAGCGAACTTCGAGGGTCTCCGCGAGGGCGACGGCCCGGGCCTCTTCGCCGTGAAGGCCCGCGCGCAGCGCTGATTTTCCCTTTCGCCCGCCGGGGTGTCTAGAAGCGCGGACGAGGTGAGAGAACGCGCCGGAGGGGCGCGCGTCCCGCCCTCGTTCGAATGACGATCCTCCGCCCCGCGTGGAGGATCGAAGGGAGAGATCTCGGCATGAAATGGCTTCGTTACACGCTCTCGAGCCTCGTCTTTTCTTCGGCCCTCGCGCTCGCCGGCTGCGGCGGCAATCCCGAGCCCGAGCCCGTGAACTCGACCGATCCGATCGTCGACGAGGAGATCGTCGACCTCGGTGATCTCCTCGCGCAGGACCCGGACGCGGCCGCGGCCGCGGAGGTGATCGGCGATCCCGCGACGTTGCTCGCCGAGGGCAAGAAGCAGGGCGACAAGGCGCGCAGCGACGTCGCCGCGGTGATGAGCTTCATCAAGGAAGCGGCCCAGGGCGAGCCGGCCAGGAAGGGCGTAACGGCGGACGGCCGGGCGTATGCGCAATGGGTGAAGACGATCCAGGGCGTGGAGATTACGTTCTCCGCCGTGCGCATGACGCAGGATCGGCTGCGGTACCTGGTGCAGGGCAAGGCCACGGACGGCGCGAAGAAGCCGCTGCTCACGGGCATCTTCGTGAAGAAGGGCCCGAAGACGGGCGGCGGTCGGTTCCACGTGAACCTGACGAACGTGAGTGATCTCTACAATGCCCCGGGCGCGGACGGGTCGGTCCATTTCTGGTTCGCGAATCACAAGGGCGACAAGCGCGGCCGGCGTATCGCCTACGTGAACGTGGTTCGTCGGGACGACCCGCAGATGCAAAAGGTCAATTACGGCGCGGACCTCGTGCGGCTCGTGGGCGTGGGCGGCCGGTTCCGGGCCGTGGGCGTGGGCGACGTGAGCGCGGATCTGCCGGGCCAGGAGGCGATCGGCCTCAGGATCCTGTGGAAGGGCGGCGAAGGCGGGCGCGCCGCGGCGGCCGTGGCCTCGCTCGGGCCGAACCCGAAGCTGCTCGGCACGGCGCACGAGTGCTGGGACAAGGACGGCCTCCGCACGGCGTACAAGGATGACAACCCGAACAACAACGCGATGAACCCCGACGAGGGCGACCTCGCAATGTGCGCCGGTTTCGCGGAGGAAGCGCCGCCGGATCAGGGCAACGTGAGCGCGGACGGGCAGGATACGGACCCGGAGCTCGATGCGCTGCTCGAGGAATCGGGCGCGATGGACATCGACGTCGCCGAGGCGGACGCGGCCGACGCGATCGGCCAGTGACGGCATGATGTGGGCGCGCGCCGTGCTCGTGTTTGTCCGGGTATCCCTCGCGATGTTCGTGGCCCTTTCGTTCACGCCGGAAGCCTGGGGCTACGAGCACGGGCGATCCGAGTACGGCGCGCGCCTTCATTTGACTTCGCTTCCGGCACGGGTGCGTCTTGCCACACCCGTGCCGGGTTTGTCCGACGGGGGCCGGGGGGCGATGCTCCGGGCCATGGCGACGTGGTCGCGCGTGGTTTGCGGGGCGAGCGGGTTCTCGTTTGTCGAAGCGAACGCGGGGGAGGATGCGCCGATCGAGGTGCGGGCCGTGCTTTCGGGGTGGCGTCACGGCCCGGCGATTGGAGCACATACGGATGTCGAGAGTGACAAGTTCACCGGGAACATCCAGCGCGTGGTGATCGAGCTCGACGCGACGCGACGGTGGAGCGACGCGGAGAATGTTCCGGCGGATGCGCTCGATCTGGAGACGGTGCTGCTCCACGAGCTCGGGCACGCGGCGGGGCTCGCGCACAGCGGGCAAACCTCGGCCGTGATGCGCGCGGGGCTCAAGCCGGGGCATGCGCCGAGGCGCGCACTCGATCCGGATGACGTGGCGGGGATTTGCGCGTCGTATGCCGCTCCCTCATGGGTAAAGAAGGACGAACGGTTGGTCCCGACGATCCCGCGGGCCCTCGCCCTTTTCGCAGCGATCGGCGCGCTCGGCGCGGGGATCGCCGCATGGAAACGGGGGCGAAAAGCTCGTGTGCTCAGCCGTTCGGATCCGGAATCAGCCCGCGCAGACGCTTGATGCCGTGGTGAAAGTTCACCTTCGCGCTGTCCTCGCTGCAATCGGCGAGGACCGCGATCTCGCGGAAGCTGAGCTCGTGGAAGAGGCGTAGCTCCACGGTGAGGCGCTGCTTCGGCGGGAGCTCTTCGAGCCGTTGCGCGACGCGGCCCCAGACCTCGGCGGCGACGAGCCGGCTCGTTTCGAGGGAGTTCGTGAATGCGGGCAGATCGTCCATGTCGGCGAGCGGGCCTTCCCGCGAGGAGCCGCGGACGTGGTTCAGCGCGACGTGGACCGCGATCCGATACAGCCAGGTGCGGAAGCTCGATTCACGGCGAAAGTCAGCGAGTTTTTCGAACGCATTGAGGAACGCCCGCTGCGCGACGTCCTCGGCGTCCTCGGGGCGCCGGACGTAGCGGCGAACGAGGCGCAGGATCCCGGGTTGGTGCGCCTTCACGAGCGTATCCGCCGCGCTCCGATCCCCCGCGAGGACCCGCTCGACGAGCGAAACGTCGCCCTCTTCTGCCGCGTCGCTCATCGATGTCCTCCTCCGCGCCTGTTCGACGCTCGGGGCTCCGGGTCGCCTGACGGCGCCCTTCGCCCCGAACCCCACGACGCTTGTTCGTTCATGATCCCGCGCCGCAGAATAGCGGAATCGTGCCGCTTTGGCCACGCGAGCTCGACCAGGTCGCACGGGCGCTGCCGTCGAACGTGATGCGGATGTGGATGTCGAGAGCCTTCTTCTCGTGGACGATCTCGCCGCCGGCCGCGGGGCATTCGCCGGCGCAGCGTGCCAGGCCGCTCACCACGGTATGGAAAGCCCGCGCGCCGACGATGGTCTCCCAATCACCGTCGAACGTGACGCATTTCTCCGTGGCATTCCAGGTGACCGTGTAAGAGCCTGCGCGCTCGATTCGATGCCCGCGCGGGCCCACGCCCTCGCCACTCGCCTCGACCACGAGCCGCCGCGTCTCGCCGTCGGCGTCGAGCGAGTAAAACCCCTCGGAATCGATGTCGAGGATCGCCCGCGAAGCGTGCAGATCCCGCGCGGACGCGAGCGCGTGCAGACCACTCGCGCCGACCGAGAACACGACGTCGAACGTGCCGTCGAGATTCGCCGTCTTGAACGGGCCGATGCAACCCGAGAGCAGGTACTTCACCGTGTTGTCTTTGCGCGTCGCCGTGACGCAATCCGTGGGGCGGAAGACGAGGCCCGCCGTCGCCGCCGCTTTCACCGCGGCGAGGTCGGGATAGGCGCTCTTCGGATCGAGGCGCGCGATCGAGGCGACGACGAGCGCCGCTTCGTGCTGCGAAACGTCGAGCGCGTCGAGGGCCTGCTCGACATCGACGCTCTCGTCCTCGCTCTCGGCAGGGCCACACGCGGCTGCCGCGAGGAGGAGGGAGGCGATGGACACACGAGTCGCTCGAGAGGGAAAGACAGAATGTGTCATACCCCTGCTCCCCGCGCCGGGGCGAGTCTCGGCGCGCTCGGAAGGCGTGGTATCTTATCGCGGAATGCGCCTTCTCGCTCGCTTCGTTTCTCGAAAAAGTGCTGGCCTCGTCGTGTCCACGCTCGCGCTCGTCGTCGCGCCGGGACAGGCGGGGATCGCGGCGGCGCAAGCCGAGGAGCGCGCGGTCACGACGGAGGATCGCGCAGCCGCCACGCGCGCATTCGAGGAGGGCGAACGCGCGTATCGAGCCGGTGATTTTTCAAGAGCAGCCGAACGTTTCGAGGAGGCGTACCAAAAAGCCCCGCACCCGGCGCCGCTCTGGAACGCGGCGAGGTCGTGGGACAAGGCCGGCGAGGTCGCGCGCGCGGCGAACGCATACGCGCGGTATCTGCGCGAGGCGCCGGAACGCGCGCCGGATCGCGACGCGGCAGGCAAGGCGCTCGCCGAGCTCGCGACGAAGCTCGGGCGAATCGAGGTGTTCGCGCCCGAGGCCGAGGAGGTGCGGGTCGATGATCAGCCGCTCGAAGGGACGAGCGTGTACGTGCACCCCGGGACGCACGTGATCAAAGGTCGCGTGCGTGGGGTCTCGGTGCAGCGGACGGAGGCGCTCGAAGCGGGTGGCGTGCGCAGCGTGGCGCTCGTCGCGGAGAATATCGGTTCGGCGCCGAAGGAATCGCCGAAGGAGCCGCCGCGTCCGATCGCGAAAGCGCCGCGCCCGCCGGCCACGATCACGACGGCGCCGCGCGAAGGCAAACCCTGGCTCGTGCCGGCGCTCGTCGCGAGCGGGGCCGCGACGCTCGTGAGCACGGGGCTCATGGTGTGGTCGGGGGTCGATACGTTGAGCGCGCGATCGGATTTCGACGCGGCGCCGTCCTGGGACAAACTCGACGAAGGTCGGGACAAACAGTTCCGCACGAACGTGCTGATCGGTGTATCGCTCGGCCTCGGCGCGATCACGGGCGTACTCGGATCGATCTGGCTCGCGGGCCAGCGCGGCAAGGATGTGAAGGTGGGGTTTGGAGCGAAGGACGCCGTCAGGCGATCCGAAGCCCCAAGCGTCGAACTGAAGATCACGCCGCCCGTGCTCGGAGGCCCGGCGTTCGTCGGGGCCACGGGGAGTTTTTGAATGGCGCGATCGATCGAGCGGATCGGTCCGTACGAGGGGATCGCCGAGCTCGCGTCCGGCGGCATGGCGACGACGTACCTCGCGCGAAAGACGGGCGAGGTCGGCTTCGAGCGGCTCGTCGTGCTGAAGCGCGTGCATCCGCATCTGCTGAAGGAGCCGAACCTGAGGGACATGCTGGCCGACGAGGCGCGCGTGGCGGCGTCTATGCGGCATCCGAACGTGGTGCCGGTCGAGGACGTGGTCGACGCGTCGGGCGAGCTTTGCCTGGTGATGCCGTACGTCGAGTCGCTCTCGCTCGGCGCGCTGCTCGACGCGGCCCGGCGCGGAGGCGAGCGGCTGCCGCCCGCGGTGGCGAGCCGGATCCTGCTCGACGTGCTCGCCGGCCTCGACGCGGCGCACGAGGCGAAGGATCTGCGCGGCGAGCCACTCGAGATCGTGCACCGCGACGTGAGCCCGCGAAACGTGCTCGTCGGCACGGATGGGCAAGCACGGCTCATCGATTTCGGCGTGGCCAAAGCGGCGCGGCGAATCACGCAGACGAAGAGCGGGATCATGAAGGGGACGATCGCGTACATGGCGCCGGAGCAGCTCCGGCGTCGCGAGCTCGATCGGCGCGCGGACGTGTTCGCCGCAGGCGTGGTGCTCTACGAGGCGATCACGGGCGAGCGGCTCTTCGATGGGCGAGACGAGGCGGACGTGTTGATCGGCGTGCTCGCGGACGAGATTCCGCGGCTGTCGGAGACGGCGCTCGGCCTTTCGCCCGCGGTCGACGAGGTGCTCGAAGCGGCGCTTTGCCGCGATCCCGAGGAGCGCTTCGCGTCGGCCGCGGCGTTCGCGGAGGCGCTCGAACGCGCGCTCCCGCCGGCACCCGCGCGCGAGGTTGCGGCGATCCTCGCGCGGCTCGGAGCGGCGGAGATCGAACGGCGGCGGGAGGCGGTGCGGGTTTTTCTGGACCAACCGAGGATCGAAGGGGCCATGGAGAACGCGCCGCGGCGGCGATCGTCGTCGCGGGCGATCGTGGTGCTCGCTTCGGCGGCGGCACTCGCGGGAGGCGGTTTCCTCGCGGCTTCCGCGATGCGACGGGCGGCGCCGAGCCCGACGCGGGCGAACGCGGGCGTGGAGGCGCGCGTGGCGTGGGCGCGGGAGGTCGTGGTTGTCTCGACGAACACGGCGCTCACGGAGGCGCCGGGCGGGAGCGGGGCGGCGGCCGCGCCTTCGGCCGAGGCGAGGCCGGCGGCGGGCGCTGCGACCGGTTCGGCGCGGCCGAAGGCGCCCGCGTCGCGATGGGATCTGCACGCGAATCCGTATCGGGCGGGGGAGATCGGCGACAATCGCCGTTGATGCGTGGAAAACTTTTCGCTTGGCTCCTCCTCGGGCTCCTCGGATGTACCGTGTTCGATGGGCTCACGGTGCCCCCGGAAGCGAACGCGCTGCCCGGTTACCTCTCGATCGAGGAGGGCGCGCGGGCGTGTAGCCTGGTCTTTCGTTGTCCGAGGCTCTCCGAGGCCATCGCGCGGTCGATCGGTGTGCCTGCAAGCGCGACGCGGTTCTCGACGTGCCTCGGGTGGCTTTCGGGCCCGCTTCCGCCGAGCCGATTCGGGCTCTCCGCGCAGGCGAGCCTGCTCGGCTGCGTGAGCGAGGCCGGGGGATGCGAGGAGGCGCTCGCGTGCGCCTTCGTCGAGCCGCTGGGCGAGGACGATACGCGGTGCGTGGGCGTGGCGGGCGACGCGTGCGCGTCCGCGGGGATGCTCGTCGATTGCACGAGCCGGTACGCCGAGCGTTGCGTGACGCCGCACTGGGGCGCCGGAAGCGAGTGCAGGCTCGGGCTCGGGAGCGAGGGGCGATGCGCGCTGAGCGGGTGCCTGCCCGAGACCGCGGCGCCGCCGCGCTGCACGTCGGGGGTTTACGTGCGGTGTGATCCGGCGACGAACCTGAAGGTCGCGAAGGATTGCAATACGGTGGGGCTCACCTGCCCGGAAGGCGCCGAGGGCGCGGACGCGCAATGCGCGACCGAGGACGGGGTGTTTCCGTGCGACGAGCCGGGCGCGACGTCATGCGCGCCAAAGGAGGCGCGGGTGCGCGTCTGCGACGGCTCGCTCGCCTCGGAGTTCGATTGCGCGGCGATGGGCGCCGCGTGCATCGCGGAGGACGGGGGCGCGCGGTGCGCGCGGTCCGGGGAGGCGTGCTCGCCGCTCGATCCCGGGATCGACGAATGCAATGGGACGACGATCTCGGTCTGCGTGGCTGGATCGAGGGTCACGCTCGATTGCGCGACCCTCGGGCTCTCGTGCGTGCCGCCGGACGGGACGTCGAGCGGGCGTTGTGGATAGTCAAGGAATACGGAGAATGGCGGCGGCGCGGACGCGGGCCTCGTAGGTGACGAATTCGTCGAGCAGGCGCGAGGCATCGCCGCGGCCGATGAGGTTGGGGGAGAGAATTTCGAGCGCCCTGAGGCGCGAATCATCGAATGCGAGGCGCGCGATCAGATCGTGCGCTTGCCCGACGGTGACGGCGCGATTCCCGAAGACCTCGGCCAGGAACGCGAGGCGGCTGCGTTCGTCTTGCAAGGCCTCCATGTCGGCGATCGTGGTACGGAACTGGATGGCCGAGAGGGGCCGTTCGAGCTCGAACGCGGGCGGCGGATACGCGTTGTGCGAGGGCGGCGGCGGGACACGCTCGACGATCGGGGAGCCGTGGCGGTCGAGGGAGAGGGCCACGACGCCGGGCGTGGCCTGGACATGGCCCTGCCAAACCCTCCGGTCGCCGCGGGTCATGACGACGCCGTAGGCGCGCCCCTCGGGGACGAACATGACGCCGGGGCGCCCCTCGATCGAGCCGATGAGGGTGTTGCCGTCGTAGATCCAGGCGATCCCGCCGTAGGCCGGCGCGATGCGGAGCTCGGTGTAGCGGGGGTAGACGTTCGCGTAACGCCGCGGGGTGGGGGCGGGGCCATATTGCGGGCGCGGGATCGATCGAGGGCCGTAAGGCCGCTCCGCCGGGGGTGCCGTCTGGACTTGCGGCGGCATCTGGACGGGCGTCTGCCATTGCGCTTGCATCTGCGCAGGCGTCCTCATCTGGACCTTTCCGAAGAACGACGCATCGAGCGACGCGTCGATCCCGCCGTCCGCTCGCGCCTCCATCACAGGCCCGAGCAGAGGGGCGCAAAAAGCCAGGATCGTCGCGTACTTCTTCATTTCGAACCTCCACGCAGCCATCACGTCGGCAGCGATTCTTCGACGCGACGCAGCGCGGACGATTCACGCTCGGCAGGACGATTTCGACGTGGACACGCGGATCGTCTGGCGGGAAAAACGAGACCGAATCGAAAACGCGGAGAGGATGGAGAACGGCCGGGCGGGATCTACCGGGGAGGCCTTTGGGGTTGGTCCGCGATATCCACGGGCGGCTTGGGGATCGAGGGGCTCAGGCGCTCGATGTTTTTCATGACCTCTTTCGGGCTGGCAGGCTGGACGACCTGTTTGTCTTGTCGTTTCTGAGGCCATCCGTCGGCGCGGCACCAGTCGTAGTCGATCTCCATGCGAGAGCCGTCGCTGAGCTCGATCTTGGTAATGACGGTCGATTTGCAGGTGTTGACCGTGGCCGCGGCCTCGAACGAGGGCGCGCCGCCCCCGATGAGCTCGCTCTTCGAGATGTAGAAGACCGGATTCAGCTCGTACACCACGCGCTTGATCGAGTCCTTCTGTGCTTCGGGGACGTCGAGCGAGAGCAGGACGTCGAAGAGCGTGCCGCCGTGCGTGTCCGGGCGCTGCACGACCTTCGCGCGCGGCGTCGGGCGCAATCCCTCGGGGACCTTGCCTTCTTCGGCCAGCACGACGCTCTCGGGGGCCTCGGCGGCGGGGGGCGCCCCTGCCGCCGCCCCGGCGGTGGCGGGGGGCGCTGCTGTCCGCTGGCTGCGCAGGTATGCTTCGAGGTCCTTTTTCCGATCCTCGAGGCGGCGTGTCTCGTCTTCGAGCTTCTTCCGCGATTTCTCGACCGCGTCGAGCTTGGCCTGCCCCTCGTTGAGCCTCTGATCGAGCTCGTCCTTGGCCCTCCGCGTGTCGTAGATCTCCACGTTCTTCCGAGAAATGTCGATTGCGAAGTAAACGACGATGAGCGCCGTCAGGAGGACCGGGACGAGCGTCACGAGCATGCTCCTCTGACGCTGCGAGCGCGCGCGCTCCTCGAGCGCCGAGAGCTCTGCTTCCAACCTTTCTTTTTCATCCATGGTCATGGCTCGCCCTTCAAATGAGCCGGTGGAATCGCTCGTCGAGCACCCGCACGAGCTCGTCGTCGCGGTGCGACGCGCAACGCTGATAGCCGTCTTTCAAAAAATGGAGCCTGTCGATCGCCTCGCGATACGACGCGAGCCGCATCGGCAATCCGATCGAGCCCGCGAAGAGGAGCGCGAAGCCGCCCGATACGGAGAGGACCGGGGGCAGCGTGCGGTAGAGGTAGGCCGCGAGGGCCATGCCGAGGACGACGGCGGCGCCGACGCTCACGAGCTGCACGCGGAGCGTGGTGCGGTGCGAGTCGATCGCGCGTTCGAGGTGCTGGATCTTGACGGCGATGCGGCCCTTGCGGGTGAGGCTCGGCGGCGAGGGCTCCTCGGGCGGAGGTGTCTTCGGCAAGGGCTCGGGCCGCGCGCCCGAGGAGACGGCCGCATCCGCAGGGCCGAACCGAAGGGCCTGGGTGTCCTCGCCGCGGCCCGCGTCGGCCCATTCCATGGTTTGCGGGTCGTATTCACGGCGAATGCGGCGCCCGCGGGTCGGGCCCTCGACGACGAGGATCTGGTAAGCAATGGGGAGCGCCCATTCCTTGCGGCCATACTCGGCGACGCCCGCGCTCGCGCAGGCGGCGATGGCGAGGAACCAGCCGTCGAGCTCGCGTACGTCGTGCCAATCGACGTGCTGGTGGCCGTGGAGCGCGAGCTGGAATCGCTCACGCGCAAGCCAGCGCCGCATGCCGCCCGCGTCGGTCATGACGCTGTAATCGGTGCGTCCCACGCCCGCGGGGCTCTCCAGGTGGTGATGGACGACCGCGATCCGAAAGTGGCCCTTGCTCCGCGTGCGCCGAAGGAGCCCGTCCGCATGGTCGCGCTGGCCAATGCCCACGGACCCGTGCTCCTTCTGCGCGCTCGCTTCGAGCTCCTCGCAGGAGTTGAACGCGACGACCTCGACGTCGAGGTCCTCGAAGACGTGGTGATCGACGCGCTTGTGCGGCGGCGTGCCTGCCGCGAAGGGCGGGCGCGTATCGCCATAGAGGGCGCCGCGGATGCGATCGTACAGGGCGTAACGGTCCGCGGGATCACCGCCGCGCAGGACGTCGTGGTTTCCCGGGGCGATCACGATTCGCGCGGCAGGGAGGCCGAGGCCCTCGGCGAGGGTCTTCAGGAACGTGACGACGGGCTCGATGCCGGTCTCGCTGCCGCGGTCGAGGAGATCGCCCGAGACGACGACGAGGTCGGGCGTGAGGCCTTCGTTGCGCAGGTCGTAGAGCAGGCTGCCGAGGAGCCCGCGGCGGTTGTGGGGCGCGACGGCGAGCTCGGTGGCCTCGGTGTTCCAGTAGTGTCCACGCGCCTCGGGCGCGCAGAAATGCAGGTCCGAGATGTGGAGCACGCAGAGCCTCGGCCCACCCGACGGCATGATGCCCATGAAACGCGGGCGGCGGGCGGACGTCAAGGCCCCCCGCCCTGCTCAATCCGCGCAGCAGAGCACGCCGCCGCCCTCGGGGCCGAGCTTGACGACGGCGTGCGCCTCGTCGTACCCGTCATTGGGTCCGCCGCACCACCACGGACCGCCGATCGCGCTGCACACGTTGCCCGAGGTCATGGTGAGCACCCCGCAGTTGCCGTCGTTGGGAATGCCGAGTGTGCCGCAGCCGAAGAGGTCGTTCGCCGTGACGTCGCTCGGCGCGCAGTCCGCGACGCAACTTGCGGCCGTGCAGATGTTCGGATCGGTCTCGGTGCCGAGGGCGCATATCGCGCAGCCGGTCGAGCCCTGCCGTGTCGCAAAGAAGAGGTTCGGTTCGAGGCCCACGCCGGCGCAGCCCCCGGGCGCGTGGGCGGCGGCGTCGTCCGCCCCCTTGCAGACGTGGAAGCCCGGCGCGCAGAGATCTTCCGCGCGGCAGCCCTTGCCGGCCGGGTTCGCGCTCGTGTTCCCGGCGATGCGGTTGCACTCCGGGTCGAACGTATAGATCACGCCTGGGCGGTCCCATCCGCCGGAGCAGCCCGCGATTTGCGGAAATTGTTGCTCGTCGACGAACCCCTCGCGCGTGCCGTCGCTGCAGCCGTTCAGCTTGGCGCAGGCGTCGTCGATGATGCCATTGCAATCCTCGTCGATGCCGTTGCCGCAAATCTCGGGTTGCGGGGCCACGTCCGAGGCGCACGCGAGGGCGCCTCCGGTGCAGACGACGGTGCCGTCCTTGCAGATGCCGGGCAGATCCGTGATGCAATCGGCGCCCGCGTTCTGGCTGTCCTCGTCGATCTGACCGTCGCAATCGTCGTCGACGCCGTTGCAGAGCTCCACGGTGCAGACGGGAGGCCCGCCGCCCGTGGCGCCCGTGCCGCCGCCCGTGCCGCCGCCGCCGCCGCTCCCGAGATCGAACTCCGCGGGATCGGAGCGGGCGCCGCAGGCGAGGAGCAGGGCGGGCACGGCGACGACTGTGACGAAGAGGGACACGCGCATGGGGAAGGCTTGCAGGATGCCTGGATCGTGGGGGGGCCGCAAGAATGCGGGAACCTGGCGCGCGCGGCGGTGTCCACGATCGAGCCGCTCGCCCGAGGCCCACGCATGGACACCCCGCCGCCCCTCCCCCCCGTGAAGCCGTTCGTCCCCGTGCTCTGCCACGGCTTTTCCTTGGCCGCGCACGTGCTGCTGCTCGGCGGCGCGGCGTTCTTCGGGCCGAGGAATTCGTACACCGAGACGCGGATCGAGGAGCACGTCCCGCAGACGCGCATGCTGCTCGTGACCGCGGCGCCGGGGGAGACGGTAACGGAGGAGCGAGGCGGCGAGCGCAAGGTGAGCGGGCCTTGCGACGAGGGCACGATGGAGGCGGTGCGGGAGGATGCTGCGCCCGCAGCGTCCGCCGGGGAGCGCGCCGAGGCAGTCAAAACGGATCTGTTCGGAGACAATCTGCCGGCGGATATGTACGATCCCTACGCGGACACTCCGGGGATCACCCCGTCGAGCTGGTTCGGCGGAATCGGCGGCGGCACGGGAGGGAAATGGGACCACGTGAAGGTCGACCGCGGCAATCGTCTCGATCCAGCGCCGCCGGCCCAGCGTCGCGAGCGCGGGGAGGAGGCGGCCACGAGCCCCGCGGGCGAGCCGCCCAAAACGCGGTTTTGCCCGCCCTCGAAGCACGGCGAGAATGTGGTCTTCTGTCGCGCCACCCTCGCGACCGCGAAGACGCGCTGAGGCATCACGGATGCACGGAGACGTTCAGCCTGGCCCCTTTTCCTCCTCGCGAAGGGCGAGCACCACGCGGCCGTGGATCGTCCCTTCCGCCATGCGCGCGAACACGCTGTTGATCGCCTCGAGCGGCTGCACCTCGGTGGTGGGCCGGATCTTGTCGTGCGCGGCGATCTCCAGCGCTTCCTTCAGGTCCATGCGCGTGCCCACGATCGATCCGCGCAGCGTGAGGCGCTTGAGCACGACGTCGAAGATCGGCGTGGGGAAATCGCCGGGCGGCAGGCCGACGAGCACGCACGTCCCGCCGGAACGAAGGGTCCCGAGGGCCTGACGGAAGGCGCCCGGCGAGACCGCGGTGACGAGCGCCCCATGCGCGCCCCCGATCTGCTTTTGGACCTCGGCCGCCGGGTCGACGTGCAGCGCGTCAATGGCGATCTCCGCGCCGAGTTCGCGGGCCAGATCGAGTTTGTCAGCGCCCACGTCCACGGCCACGACGCGCAGGCCCATCGCCTTCGCATAAGGAATCGCGAGATGCCCGAGGCCGCCAATGCCCGAGACGACGACCCATTGCCCCGGGCGCGCCTCCGTTTCCTTGAGGCCCTTGTAGCTGGTCACGCCGGCGCAGAGGATCGGCGCGGCGTCGACGAAGCCGAGCGCGTCCGGAATCCGTCCCACGTACGCCGCAGGCGCGACGACGTATTCGGCATGCCCGCCGTTGACCGAATACCCCGTGTTTTGCTGCGACGGGCAGAGCGTCTCCCAGCCGGTGATGCAAGGGTCGCAGGCGCCGCACGCGTTGTGCAGCCAGGGGACGCCGACGCGGTCGCCCTCCTTCAGCGTGGTGACGCCGGCGCCGAGCGCGGCGACGTAACCGACGCCCTCGTGGCCGGGGATGAAGGGCAAGGCGGGTTTGACCGGCCAATCGCCGTTTGCCGCGTGGAGATCGGTATGACAAACCCCGCTCGCCACGACACGGACGAGGACCTCGCCCGCGCTCGGCACGGGGACGGGGACCTCTTCGATGGAAAGGGGCTGTCCAAACGCTCGAACGACCGCGGCCCTCATCGTACGTTGCATCATCGCTCTCCAGGTGCGGGTGCCTTTGGAACGATGATCTTGGCAAGGGCCATGCCATCCCCACGAATGCCTGGTTTCGTGGGGTGATGGCCGAGCCTGCGGTTCGGGACGTGCGCCTCTTGCGTGGCGGGCGCAGATGCTGCGTCTCCCGTGGAAGCGGGCTACTCGAAGTTCATCGAAGGCGCGGGGCGCAGGGTCTCCCGCTCCTTGAGCCAGCGTTCGGCGAGCTCGATCTCCTTCGCGCGCTGGTCATAGCCGTCCGGCGGCGTCGCATAACCGTACGCGAGGAAGCTCGCGACGATCTTGCCGAGGGAGGTGGTGAGCGGCTCGTGGCGGAAGCCGAGCTCGGCCTCGGCTTTCGAGGGATCGAGCATCGACATCCATTTGCTGCTGAACGGCGAGACGTCGCGGAGGTTGAGCCCCGCGGCGATGACGTCCGCGGACGGGACGGGTGCGAGCTTCGCCCGGGATCCGAGCATTCCTTGCAGGATCCCGAGAAGCTCCACGAGGGACGGCGTCTCCCGCTGGCAGACGTTGTACGCTTCGCCAAATGTTTGCTGGCGACCGAGGATTTCCACGAGGAACCGCGCGACCTCGCCCGCATAGACGTGACGAACCGGGTGCGTCCCGCCATCCGGGACGATGACCGGACCGCCGTCGACGAGGCGGAGAAGATAACGGTCGAGGCGGCGATAATGGTCGCGCTCGCCGTTCACGATGGGGATACGAACACGCGTGGAGGGGAAGCGCGATTTCTGGAAGGCTTCGACGAGCGCGTCCTCGCAGTCGCGTTTGCCCATGCCGTATTCCCAGTTCGCAAGCTCGTCCTCGTCCGTGGGGCGGGGCATGACCGGGCCGGCATAATCGATTTCCCGCGAAGGCCGCGGGGCGCCGTCGCGCACGAGGTAGACCTGGCCCGTGCTGATGAAAACGTAGTGCCCCACGCGGCCGCCGAGCGCATCCACCGCGCCGCGCGTGTCCTCCCAGCGATAGGCGGCGAAGTCGACGGCCGCGTCGAAGGTGCGGTTTTGCATGAGCCGGGCCAGATCGGCTGTCGTTCGATCGCCCTGCAGCCGCTCGATCCGCGCGCCGAAGGGATCCGGCAGGGTCCCGCGATTGAACAAGGTGACCTGGTGCCCCGCCGCGAGGAGGCGGTGCACGAGGAGCGGCCCGACGAACCGCGTCCCGCCGATGACGAGAACGTGCATGGCCCCCCTTCTAGCAGCGAAACCGAAGACGAGACAACGGAACGGCGGTCGAGAGGTGGATCATCGGTGATCCACCCTGCCACAATTTCGTCGAATTCATTCCACGACTCCTCCGCGGCGACGGCAGAGGTGCGCCAAACCGGCGCGATACGGAAAGGAGGTCTGGCGCGGCCCGTGGCCGCCACACCGGAGGAAAGATGGAAGCCCACGCCTCGTACGTCGATGCCCTCGCGGGCGACGCCCCGCCCGAACCCCAAGGGACCACGCCCCCGCCGCCCTCGTCCCACGCCGCCCCGGAGATGCCCGCAGACGAGGGCGCGCCGTCATTCGCGAAATCGCTGCTCGGCGACGGGCCGGAAGGCGCCGCGGGCGCGCTGCGCGACGATGCGCGGAGGTTCGCCACGGCGCTCGCGCTGTCGGCGCTGTATGGACTCTCGATCGGGACGCGGGACGGCGGGCTTTCGATTTTGAAGCACGCGGCCGCGGTGCCGCTCGCGCCGCTCGCCGTGGCAGGGCTCGGCGTGCCCGCGCTGTTCATCGTACTCACCCTGTTCGATGCGCCGGTCGATCCTCCGGCCGCGGTGAAAGCCGCGGCGCGCGGAGCGGCGACGACAGGCCTCGTGCTCGGCGGGCTCGCGCCCGCGATGGCGCTCTTCGTGACGACGTCGAGCTCGCGCATCGGCGCCGCGTTTTCCGCGGGGCTCGGTTTGATCCTCGCGGGGGCCTTCGGGCTGCGCGCGTTTCTCGGGGCGATCGGGACGCCGCTCGGGCGCGCGCCTGCGGGCGTGCGGACGATGAGCGGGTTCGCGCTCGCCGGCTTCGCGATCTTCGCGACGGCGCTGTCGGCGCGGGTCTGGTGGAGCACGCTGCCGATCTTCGGAGGTGGCCAATGAGCGCCACCGTCCTCGCCCGTTTGCTCCGCGCGCCCGGAGAGATCGCCCGCTCTTGTCGCGACGACGATCCGGAGGTGCGCGCCATCGGCGCGACCTCGCTCGCCTCGATCGCGCTCGGCGCGGCCGCATTCGGTGGCGTGCTCGGGAGCTTCCGCGGCGGCATGCAGATCCTCTACGGAGCCGCGAAGGTGCCGCTTGCCGTGCTCGCGACGCTCGCGCTCGCGGCGCCGGCGTTCCACGCGCTCGCCGCGGTGCTCGGCAGGCCCTGGCCGATGCGATCGATCGTGGCGCTCGCGCTCGCGTCGGCGGGTCGATCGTCGCTCGTGCTGCTCGCATTCGCGCCCGCGCTCTGGCTGATGCTCGATCTCGGCATGGGCTATCACACGGCGGCGATCGTCGCGTCGGGCGCGTACGGCGTGGCCGGGTTCGCCGCGCTGTCCTTGCTCGTGCGGGGGCTCGGCGAAGGGAAAGGGCGGATCACGACGGCGATTGCGTTCATCAGCGTGTTCATCGCGGTCGGCGGACAAACCGCGTGGATCCTGCGTCCGTACCTGGTGCGTCCGCGCGCGATCAACGTGCCGTTCCTGCGAGACCGCGAGGGCAGTTTTGCAGAGGCCGTGCTGACGAGCCTGACGTCGGCCGCGATTTACAGCGATCGGCCGTATCGGATCGATGCGCCCGCGGAGTCCGACGCGTGGGAGCGCGGCAGGAGCACGCGGTCACGCGAGGTCGAGGAGGATTTCGAGGAGGAGGGCGGGCAATGAGCCTGCGGGATCTGTCGGTGCTCTACCTCGTCGCGGGTATTTGCTGCGCGGTGGCGATCTACCGATCGTCGCCCGCGGGAGGCTCGCGCGCGGCGATGTCGGCCGCGCTGGCCGTGCCGCTCTGGCCGCTCTGGGCGCCGATCGCGCTGACCGCGAAGCGCGCTGCGGAGGCGCCGAAGGGCGCGGCGGGCAGTGCGCTCGCGAGGGTGAAAGCCGCGCTCGCGGAGGCGGTCGCGGCGTCGCGGGGGACGCCGCTCGCGAGTGTGCTGCCGGCGGAGGCCGCGGCGCGGATCGAGGCGGAGGTCGAGCGGCGCGTCGAGCGGCACGCAGAGCTCGAAGCGCTCCTCCGCAAGGACGCGTTTGATCTCGGGCGGGCCGAGGCGCGCGTGCGCGAGCTCGAGCACGCCTCGGGATCGAGCCGGGCCCTCGCGACGGCGCGGCTCGACCTCGACAACGTCCGCCGTCTGTCGTCGCTGCGCGACCGGGACGCGCGCGCCCTGGAGGAGCTCTGCGCGCTCGCCGAGGCGCTGCGCACGCAGGTCACGGTGGCGCGCTTCAGCGGATCCTCCGCGGCGGACATCGGTGGTATCGTCTCGGAGGTGCAGGCGCGGGTCGAGGGCCTCGGCGCTGCCCTCGAAGCCGAAGAGAGCCTCCGCGCCGAGGAGCCGATCGAGACGTGAGCAAGCACATCCTGGTCGTCGACGACGAGGCGCGCATCCGCGAGGTCCTGCAGTACGCGCTTCGCAAAGAGGGCTACGAGGTCTCCGTGGTGACCGACGGCCGCGAGGCCATCGAGGCCGTCGCGAAGGGCGGCATCGACCTCGTCATCCTCGACGTGATGCTCCCCGAGGTCGACGGCCTCTCCGCGTGCCGCCACATCCGCACCGAGAGCCGCGTGCCGATCCTCTTCCTGTCCGCGCGCAGCGACGAGATCGATCGTGTGCTCGGCCTCGACCTCGGCGGCGACGACTACCTCACGAAGCCGTTTTCCGTGCGCGAGCTCGTGGCGCGCGTAAAAGCCCTCTTCCGCAGGCTCGAAGCGCCGGGCGAGGCCGCGCGCAAGGTACTCACGCACGGGCGGATCGAGGTCGACGTGGAGCGGCACGAGGCGCGGCTCGACGGCGCGCCCGTGACGCTCACGGCGACGGAGCTCGGCTTGCTCGGCGCGCTGCTCGAACGACCTGGCATCGTGCTCTCGCGCAGCCAGCTCATGACGCGCGCGTACCGCTACGACAACCTCATCACCGAGCGCACGATCGACACGCACGTCCGCAGGATCCGCGCGAAGTTCCGCGCCGCGGGCGGCGAGGACCCGATCGCGACGGTGCACGGCGTCGGGTACAAGGTCGCCGGTGCGTAGGCTGCTCGTCCTGCTCGGCCGCATCCGCGTGCGGCTGCTCGTCGTGAACCTGCTCGTGCTGTTCGTCCCCGCGATCGGGCTCGAATTCGCGCGGATCCACGAGCGAGAGCTGCTCGACGCGCTCGAACGCGACATGTCGAACCAGGCGATCCTCGTGCGCTCGCTCGTCGAGCACAACCTCGGCGCGGGCCGCGCGCTCGGGGATCCGGAGCACGAGAAGATCCTCGCGACGGCGGCCAAGCGGACGCGGACGCGGATCCGGCTCGTGGACAAGGCCGGCGAGGTGGTGGCCGACTCGCACGCGGACGGGCCGCCCGAGGGGCCGGAGCCGCCGCCGCCGCTCCGGCTGCCGCGCGCGCGGGATGTGCGGTGGGCGCTCGACATGCGCGCGGCGGAGAAGTGGCCCTTGCTCGCGGAACGCTTCGAGGTGCGCTCGGCGCTCGCGGGCACGAAGGCGACACGCACGCGCGTACGCGACCGCGACCCGGGCGTGATCCTCTTCCTCGCGGAGCCCATCCGCACGGGCGGCGTGGTGACGGGCGTGGTGTACGTGGCGCGATCGACGCAACCCGTCCTCTTCGAGCTCTACCGCATCCGCTCGGGCCTCGGGCGTGTGCTCGCGGTCGCGCTCCTCGGCACGGGCCTCGTGACGCTCGTGCTCGCGTGGAGCATCTCGCGGCCCCTCGGACGGCTCTCGCGCGCGGCCAAGCGCATCGCGGCGGGCGAGCGGGACGTGGTCGTGCCCATCGGCGGCGGCGGCGAGATCCGCGAGCTCGGCGAGTCGTTCGCGTCGATGAAGGAGCGGCTCGACGCGCGCATGCGGTACATCTCGGAGTTCGCCGCGGACGTGGCGCACGAGTTCAAGTCGCCGCTCACCTCGATCCGCGGCGCGGCGGAGCTGCTCGGCGAAGGCGCGCACGACGATCCGGAGGCGCGCGTTCGTTTCTTGCGGAACATCGAGCTCGACGTCGAGCGGCTCGATCGACTGGTCTCGCGCCTGCTCCAGCTTTCGCGCATCGAGGCCTCGGCCGAGCCGATGCGCGTGTGTGACCTTTCGGCGCTCGCGCTCGCGGCGAAGGAGCGCGCTTCGGCGCCGGATCAGCCGGTGATCCTCGAATACTTGGCGAGCGAACGAGATGTGTTCTGCCGGCCCGTGGACGTCGAGACGGCGCTCGGCAACTTGCTCGACAACGCCGTTCGATTCTCGCCGCCGGGAGAGCCGGTGCGGATCCGCGTCGAGGGGGGTCCGCCCGAGGCCGTGATTCGTATCGCCGTGAAAGATCGAGGTCCGGGCGTGCCGCCCGCGATCTTGCCGCGCATCTTCGACAGGTTCTTCACGACCGACGCGGATCGCGACGGCACGGGGCTCGGGCTCGCGATCGTGAAGAGCGTGGCGGAGGCGCACGGCGGGCGGGTGATCGTGGACAATCGACCGGGGGAAGGTGCCACCTTCACCCTGGAGATCCCTCATCGAAGGCGCGCGGCACCTATTCCTTGACGCCGGCCCGTCGATTCATTGAGGTATGCCCGCTCTTCGCTTGCAGAGGCCCTCGGGTACGCGTCTCGGCGCAGGCGTCGGGCGAGACATCGCTAACCATTGGGAGCGAAGAATCGCGCATGACGAGGCTAACGAGGCACGTTGGTATGGCGCTCGTGATCGGCCTGGGATCGTTCGGATCCATGGGCTGCGAGCTGATCGCAGCGGTCGATCGGAGTGATATTCCGCAAGGACAAGGCGGGTCCGGTGGCACCGGAGGCCAAGGCGGCCAGGGCGGCGTAGGCGGCCAGGGCGGCGTGGGGGGCGAAGGCGGCCAAGGCGGCCAAGGCGGCCAAGGCGGCCAAGGCGGCCAAGGCGGCCAAGGCGGCCAAGGCGGCATGGGCGGCCAAGGCGGCATGGGCGGCCAAGGCGGCATGGGCGGCGCGGGCGGCCAGGGCGGCGCGGGCGGCTCGATGGACGTGTGCGGCGACGGCGCGATCACCGGCGCCGAGGCCTGCGACGACGGCAACACGACGGCTGGCGACGGCTGCGACGCCACGTGCGCGCAGGAAGCAGGCTTCATGTGCACCGGCGAGCCCAGCGTGTGCACGACGACCTGCGGCGACGGCATCCCCGCGGGCGCCGAGGCCTGCGACGACGGCAACACGACGGCCGGCGACGGCTGCGACGCCTGCGCCCCGGAGCTCGGCTACACGTGCACGGGCGCGCCGAGCGTCTGCGCGACGACCTGCGGCGACGGCATCAAAGCCGGCACGGAGCAGTGCGACGACGGCAACACGAAGGACCTCGACGGCTGCAGCTCGACCTGCGTCGTCGACACGTTCTCGGAGACCGAGCCGAACAACGGGTCCGCCACGGCGAACGGCCCGTACACGGCGCCCGTCCTCGTGAGCGGCTCGATCAACCCCGGTAGCGACGCCGATTGGTACGAGATCGTCGTGCCCAAGACGGTCGACCTGCACATCGAGACGTACGACGGCTCCGGCCCGTCGAGCTGCTTGAACATCGACACGCTCGTCACGCTCTACGCGCCCGACGGCACCACGGTGATCGGCTCCGACGACGATGGCGGCACGAACGCGTGCTCGCGCCTCGACGGCACGACGAACGCGGCGCTCAGGCACCTCGCGGCGGGCATCTACTACGTGAAGGTCGAGGAGGCCGGAAACGACAAAGCAATCCCGAGCTACAAGCTCGTCGTGACGTACGACGCGGTCTGCGGCGACGGCAAGGTCGAGGGCACCGAGGAGTGCGACGGCGGCGCGGGCTGCGATTTCACCTGCGATCGCATCCCGGTCTGCGGCGACGGCAACGTCGACGCGCCCGAGACGTGCGACGACGGCAACACGATGGACGGCGACACGTGCAGCGCGACCTGCGAGACGTCGATCCTCATGGAGACGGAGCCGAACGAGACGAGCGCGCAGGCCTCGGGTGGCTTCGCTCCGCCGGCGCTCTACCAGGGCGCGATCAGCCCGGCCACGGACGTCGACTACTACGCGATCAAGCTCGACCAGACGAGCGACCTCACGGTCGAGTCGTTCGACGCGAACGGCCCCGGCTCGTGCGTCGGCGTCGACACGTTGCTCCGCCTCTACGGCACCGACGGCACCACGCTCCTGCTCGAGCGTGACCTCGGCGGCCTCGGCGCTTGCGGCAAGATCGACGCGAAGAAGCCCGGCGACGGCGCGGCCCGGCACCTGCCGGCGGGCACGTATTACGTCTCCGTCGAGGACTTCCTCAACAACACGGAGATCCCCGGCTATCGCCTGCAAATCACGCTCGACGCGACCTGCGGCAACGGCAAGGTCGAGGGTGCCGAGGAGTGCGACGGCGGCGCGGGCTGCTCGATGACGTGCGATCGCAACGCGGTCTGCGGCGACGGCAAGATCGACGCGCCCGAGACCTGCGACGACGGCAACACGACGCCGGGCGACGGCTGCGATGCTACGTGCACGAAGGAATCGACGCCGGAGACGGAGCCGAACGACACGAGCGCGACGGCGGGCGGCCCCTTCACGCCGTACACGATCGTGAGCGGCGCGATCACGCCGGGCAGCGACCTCGACTTCTACAGCTTCACGCTGAGCGCGACCTCGGACGTCCGCCTCCAGACGCACGACGCGAACGGCCCCGGGACCTGCGCGCTGCCGCTGGACACGGTGATCACGCTGTACGGCACGGACGGCACGACCGAGCTCGCGCAAGCGGACGACGGCGGCGTCAACATCTGCTCGCGCATCTCGGGCAAGACGCACGCGGGCGCGCGGCACCTCGCCCCGGGCACGTACTTCGTCAAGGTCGAGGACTACGAGAACAACACCGTCATCCCCGGCTATCTGCTCGAGATCGCCGTCGAAGCCGTCTGCGGCAACGGCGTGGTCGAGGGCAGCGAGGAGTGCGACGGCGGCGCCGGCTGCGAGGCGACCTGCGATCGCATCCCGGTCTGCGGCGATGGCTTCCTCGACGGCGCGGAGACCTGCGACGACGGCAACACGAGCGCGGGCGACGGCTGCAGCGACGTGTGCGCGCTGGAGACGGGCGCCGAGGTCGAGCCGAACAACACGACGGCCGAGGCGGACGCCGCCGGCGTGACGCTCACGGGCAGCGCCAACGTGACGGGCTCGATCGCCGCGGCGGGCGACGTCGACCTCTTCCGCTTCGACCTCGCGTCGGACGCGGTGCTCGTGCTCGAGACGCTGAACGCCACGGGCATCGGCTGCGGCTTCACGTCCACGCTGCGCCTGCTCGATTCGACCGGGCAGCTCCTCGAAACGGACAACGTGAGCGGCGAGGGCTCTTGCTCGGCGCTGACGATGAACCTCGCCGCGGGCACGTATTACGTCGGCGTCGAGGAGGCGAACAACGACGGGACCATCGCCTCGTACATGCTGCGGGCGAAGGTGCTCACGGAGAGCGGCCCGGAGAACGAGCCGAACAACCTGGTGGCCGACGCCCACCCGACGGCGGGCTGGGACACGGTCGTCACGGCCTTGCACATGTCCTACGACGATGACGATTACTTCGAGATCACGGTCCCGGCGGGCAAGTCGCTGCGGGCCGAGATCATCGAGGGAACGGCGGCGGAGTCGTGCGCGAACGGGGCGGATCCCATCGATAGCTACCTGACGCTGTACGACGCGGCGGGCGTGGAGCTCGGCGCGGACGACGACGGCGGCCGTGGTTATTGCTCGGCGATCGACGGCCTCGGCGCGACGGCGCCGCACGCGTTCGCAAAGAACCTCGCGGGCGGCACGTACTACCTGCTCGTGCAGGCCTCGCCGTTCTCGGCGATGCCGGGCAACCCCATCGCGGTCTTCGATTACAAGCTCGCGGTG
This sequence comes from Polyangium jinanense, assembly GCF_028435265.1. Lineage (GTDB taxonomy): Bacteria > Myxococcota_A > Polyangia > Polyangiales > Polyangiaceae > Polyangium > Polyangium jinanense. The sequence goes on from NZ_JAGTJK010000009.1 coordinate 35,762, forward strand.
ACGGTGCGATAGTCTCCCCAGGTGGGGGGCGAAGGCCCCCCACTCCCTCCCCGTCGGATTCACGCGCGTCCTTCCTTTCCGCCACTTGCACGCCCCCGCATGCGGGGGGGTCGAGCGTGGTCATGGCCGCATGGCATTGCGCCTGCTCTGTCACGGACGTGTGCGTCGTGGGCACAATCGACGATTGGCCCGAGGCAGGAAGGACGAAGATCCATGTACCGATCCACCACTCTCGCCGCCGTTGCGATCACGACCCTCATGGGGGTCCAAGGCTGCGCCCCTGCAGACGAAGCGGGTGTGGATTCAGCCGAAGGTCCGGAAAACACAATCGAGGTCGAGCAGGCATTCCGCGAGGGTCGTGAATCCGCCAGATTCGTCAATGGATACAAGCTACGTTACAAGCACAACTCGTGTCTTTCATCGCACCGCGAGCACCACCTGCTGCATATCGAGCACTATTCGCTTCATGATTGGGCTGGCGATTACAGCCTCTACGACTCCAAAGCCCTCATGCCGGAAGAAAGCGTCGAATCCTGCGACGAGCATGCACTACGGACCAAGGTCGTGATTTCTGCCGCTTTCTCACCAAACTGCTACGATTACGAATTTGAATTCTGGGATTGTTCGTAGCGTGAAAATGACAGGGCGTGAGACGCGGTCACCCTCCGGTGAGCCGCCGGGATGGGGGCGGCAGCCCGCCCCCATCCGTCCCGCCTCTCTCCTTCCTCCAAGCTTGACGCCATCACGAAGTACGTGACAACTGGGGCATGCTTCCCCGGTTCGTCGCGCTCTCCGCGTTCGTCCCGCTTTTCGGCTGCGCGCAAGGCACCGAGCCGCCCGATTTCACGTCCGGGGCAGGCGCCTCGCTCGCCGCGAGCAGCTCGTCCTCGTCGTCGTCGTCGTCCGCGAGCAGCAGCTCCGGGACGGGCGGCACGGGCGGCACGGGCGGCGTCGGCGGTATGGGCGGAAGCGGTGGCGCGGGCGGTAGCGGAGGCATCGGCGGAAGCGGAGGCACGGGCGGAAGCGGTGGCGCCGGCGGAATGGGCGGCGCGGGTGGAATGGGCGGTTCCGGTGGAATGGGCGGCTCCGGCGGGGGCAATCCCACGGGCACGCTGCTCGTGCTCGCGGGCCCGGACGCAGGGGAAGCCCATTACGATCCGGCTGCGGGCTGGGGCACGGGCTCGCTCAACCTCCAGTTTTCCGCGGCCGGGCTCGCGCCGAAGCCGGAGGGCGTGGTCGCGGTCTTGCGCCGCCAGAGCGCGAATGCAGCCGAGAACAACGAGCTCTTCTGGGCGACGTGGACGAAGGCCGGGGGCTTTGGGGCCGTGCAGAAGGTCGGCAGCTTCGGATTCGCGAAGGACGGCCCGACCGCGTCGCCGCTCGGCGTGGCCACGCTGATGACGTTCCTCGGCACGGACAACAAGCATTATTTCTCGCAATACGAGGCCGGCGCGTTCAGCCCGTTCAGCCCGATGCCCGCCGGCATGGCGCAGTTCCAGGCGTTCGGCCCGAGTGCCACGGCGCTCGCGAGGGACGGCGCGGCGGGGGCGTATGCGGTGTACGCGGGCGATGATGCGCACATCTATTACCTCGCGAAGAGCGGACCCGGGAGCGCGTGGACGCTTTCTGCACAGGCGCCGACCTCGCTCGTCGCGAACTGGCTCAGGCCGTTTGCGCTCGTCGACGCGGATCAGGATTTGCGTGTTTTCTACGTGCGGCAAGCCGACAATCGGATCTGCACGGTCAAGCTGATCACGCCGCAGAACTCGTGGACCGCGGAGGAAACCGTAGGCACGGCGACGACGGGGCTTTCGCCGTCGGTGGCTGCGACGGCGGCGGGGGATTTCGTCGTCGCGTATCGAGGCGTGCTGAACGAGGGGATCTATTTCGTGCGAGGGAAGGACGGGGCGTGGGGCGCGGCCACGACGGTCGAGGTCCCGCAAACGACGTCGTCGACGCCGGTCGCGCTTCCGGGATTGTCAGGGGCCGAGGCGGAGATCGTGTATGCGACGGGGGGGACGCTGAAGCATGCGCGCGTGAATGGGGCGCAGGCGACGGTGGCGACTGTGCCCGGGGTGGCGAATGTGACGAATGTGGCGGCGGCGATCGTGCCTTGATCAGGCAGGGGTGCCGAGGGCGCGAAGTACGATGAACGGGGGGTGCTGCGACTCCCAGGCTCGTATGGAAGCGTAGAGCTGTGTCGTCACGAAAAGCCCCTCGTCGTACGCGAGCACCAGCATCCGCTCGACCATCGGCCCGTCGAACGCGCCAGCGTCGTTCGTTCCCCATGCCTTACGCAGGGCGAACGCGAGGATCTCGGTCAGGTGATGCCCGCAGCAGACGTGCAAGGGATCATGGCCGTCGTCGTACAGGGCCGCGAGTCGGGTGAGGAGAACGTCGTTCTTGAGGTCCGGACGCTGCGAGTGATTCGCGACGACCTTGACCATCTCGGCCGGGTCGAGGAGGAGCGTCTTCTCATCGACGAATTTGCCGAATTTGAGCTCTTCGAACTTGAGATTGAGCCTGTCCTTCCGCGAGAGCCAGAGCATGTAACCGAGATGTTTTGCGCATCGGAGAAGACATGCGCGAAGGTCACCATACTGCCCACGAAACTTGTCTACCTTCTCCTCGCTCCCAACCTGCAACAGCACTTTCTCGAATGCAGGCGAGGCGAGAAGCATGGTCTCGAGGTCGTGCGTGTCCGTGAAAATGACGCTGATGGAGGGCGGCTTCCGACCTTCTATGGCATCAAAATCGGCATCGATGACGAAGAGGACGCCATCGAAGGATGGAACCTGCAAGCGATGAAACGCGTCGAGCGCCTTGTCGCGGCCATATGCCACGACGATCTTGCACTTGTTCTTGTCGATGAGCCAGTCGAAGAACCGCTTGTCGCTTACCCCCTCCACGACGAGGAAGGAGCCCGCGTGCTGGGAGCGCTCCATCCGGATCTTGTTGGCGATGTGCGCGCCATTGATGGCATCGAGCATCGCGTTTTTCATTCGGCGGCCTTTGCGGGTAGCTCCGGGCCCTTCAGCTCGACGGTCAGGTCCCAGCGATCATCGATGATGGATGGTGAGTGGGTCGCGACGAGCACGTCGTAGCCTCCAAGCTCGACCATTTGCAGAAGATCGCCAAGGAACTGGTTTTGCCAGGCTAAATGGAGGGAGATCTCGGGCTCGTCGATGAGGACCAGAGAGCCAGGCTTCACATGGAACAGAAGCTCATAAAGCAGGACGACCTCGTGTTGCTCGCCGGAGGAGAGCCGGTCCGAGGGGACGCTCCGACCGTCGACCAAGGAACGGAAGACGAACCCTTCTCCCCTAGATACGCTCATCCGCTTGTAGACAAAGCGCCTGTTGACGGCCTCTGTGAGGAGCTCGATGCGCCACGCGAGGTCCTCGAGCATACCGAGCTTGCTTTCCGTGTCCTCGATGTACACCGTGAGCACATCGCGTTTTGATTCTTCGAGCCGTGGGGTTTTCTTGTGCGACTCGCGCTCTGGGTCGAGTACGCCCAGCTGGACGAGCCTTGCTCGCTTGTCATCGAGCCCGCGCAGCCTCACCTCGATCTCTTCGATGGGCAACTCCGTTTGCGGAGTCTGCCGGAAGAGACGATCAAGGAATGTGCTATCAAGCTCCTGCGCGCGGCTGGCATACCTCGCAAGCGTCGCCTCGATTGCCTGCACCAATTCATCCGAATATGTCAAGACGGCGGACCGGTTCCCCAAAAACTGACTGTGACGCGAAACTTCATGAACGAGCCGGTGGGTCTCGATCATCCGTGGCTGCAATTCTCCGCAACTCGCTGCCAACCAGCCAATCAGCCGCTGTGTGACCGTCGCCTTGATCCCATCCAAGTGAAAGAGGATCGATGTTATCTGGTCCCTCTGTGAGTCCCACGAAAAAACGGCGGGGTCGTGGAGCGGCGAACCATGGCAAAAGAACACAAGGCCCTTGAGCGCTTCCAAGAATGGAGACGGCACGTCGCCCTCGGGCTCACGTTTAACGCCGAGGACCATTCCGTTTTCGAATTCGACCGAAAAGCTATCGAAGGGGACCGCGCCGATGGTCTCCCACTGCCCCCTGAACAACGCATCCAGCATCCGCAGAACGATCGTCTTCCCATACCCATTCGGCCCATGCAGGATCGTGATCCGCTCATCCATGTTGAGCGGAATCTCATGGTCGAAGATCCCGAACAGACCCTTCACCTTGATCCGCCGTACCCGCGGGCTGGTCGTCATGGTGGACGCCAGCCTACCCGGATCATCCCCCCACCGCTACCTTGCGCCGCTTTCGCCTCGCCTCCCCTCCCCCGACCTCTACATCGACGCCCCCGACCTCCTTCGAGACGCCCCCTCGCCGTACATCGACGCCCCGAACCTCCTTCGAGACGCCCCCTCGCCGTACATCGACGCCCCGAACCTCCTTCGAGACGCCCCCCTCGCCGTACATCGACGCCCCGAACCTCCTTCGAGACGCCCCTCCGCCGTACATCGACGCCCCGAGCCTCCTTCGAGACGCCCCTCCGCCGTACATCGACGCCCCGAACCTCCTTCGAGACGCCTCCCAGCCGCTTCGAGACGTTCCCCAGCGTTCCAGAGCACGAATCCGCCCTTTCCGAGACGTCCTGAAACGTTACCGTCCCGACCGATCGGCCCACCTCGCCTTCCGTCCACGGAAATCGTGCCTTCGAGGGTGTTCGGCCAAAGGAGCAGGTGGTACGCAATGAATTCGCCGATTCGTCTCTGGGTTCGCCCGCTGAGCGCGCTGGGTCTCCCGCCGGGCGTTGAATCAACCCCCCCCGGCAGTTCCACCAGTATGACAGATTCGCGCGGGAGCTCTCCGACGCGCTCGGGGCCGTTGTCGAGGTCGTGGAGCGGTCACCCGAGGAAGCGACCGAGACAGGGATCGTCTTCGCGGACCACGATATGAGGCTCGTTACCCACCTGATGGGCCGCGCATCCGAGGGCAGCCCACGGGGGATCCGTCATCGGATGTTCTTGTTGAACGTGTCACCGAGCGATGGCCTGGAAATGGACAAAATGGCCCCTCTGGGGGCCGTATCCGCCCATCATCACTTTCGATGGAAATGTCAGCACCCTCGGCTCCCCGGCGATATTTACGGGCCAAAATCATTCGCGTCCACCCTGGCAGCGCATTTTCCGACCCATCTGGGACCATACGGACGATTACGTATTCTATCAGTGCGAGCCGCGCCTCGACCTGCCGATGGCGATCGCACTGTACCTTTCGTTGGTGCTTCCCGCAGGCGTGTAACCTCGCGCTCTCGGGCAGCGCGTCGCTGCTGCCGCCCTCCGGGGGCGGATCGTCAACCGAATCGCGTTCTTCACGGCCCCACGCGGCTGCGTCGGAAGCATCGCCCGTGCCGCTGGCGCGCCCCCCGCGTGCTTTGGTGTGAGGGGCCTGCTCTGCCTGCGTGGTCACTCGACCTCCCACCCCATCTCATCCTTTTTTTTTCTTTCCTATTCCTTCACGGCCCGGTCCTCGCATGTCACTGCTCCGCACTCGATGTCTGGGGGGACACCTGGCATGGGAAGGATGCATTCGCGCGTGACGCTCGAGAGTTTGTGCACGGAGGAGAGGCTCTCCCTCACCGGGACGTGGTCCGACCCGGTGGGCAAGGCGCTGGTGATGACGAGCCTCGGCGAGGCGGGGGCGCGCGGAGCCACGAGCCCACCCCCGGGAGGAGCGGAGGCGGCCACCGTCTTCTTGGTGCACCGGGACCCCTCCTGGCGCGGGACCGCTGCCGCGCGGCTCCGGGAGGCGGGGCACGCCGTGCAGGTGTTCGCGTCGTCGCTCGCCTTCCTGGAGGCGGCGCGCGCGGCGGGGGTGGGCTGTATGGTGATCGACGCCCAGCTCCCCGATCCGAACGGCCTGAAGGTGAAGGCCCTTCTGCGCGAGAGCGGGTGCGAGCTGCCCGTGGTCTTCACCAGCGGCGATGGAGACGTGCGTTTGGCCGTGGAGGCGATGAAGGCGGGCGCCGTGGACTTCCTCCCCGAGCCGGTCGACGAGGAGGCGCTGCTCGCCGCCGTGGAACACGCCCTTGCCCGCAACGCGGCGGCACGGGCGGCGCGGGCCCAGGTGGAGGCACTCGCCGCCCGGCTCGCGACGCTCTCGCTGCGCCAGCGCGAGGTGTGCGAACGGGTGGCGCGGGGGATGCTGAACAAGCAGATCGCGGCGGATCTCGCGATCTCCGCGTCGGCCGTGCGGCTCTACCGGGCGGAGGGGATGGAGAAGCTCGAGGTCGCGTCGGCCGCCGAGCTCGCGAGCCTGTTCACCAGGCTCGATCGAGGCACGGCGGCAGGCGGGGGGTAGGCGCGCCTGGAGCGTAGGAGATGGAGGCTCAGTTGCAGGTGGTGTTCTGGGCCGCCGCGAAGTTCGCGATCTCGGCCCTGCACGTCGCGACCTCCGCCGCGGTGATGGAGAAATTCATGACGGGGAAGGCACCCCCGCTGCAGTTGCCGGCGAATTGGTCGCTCACCTGCATCACCTGCACACCGCAGTAGCTGAAGGACTCCCCGTCCACAGAGTCCGTTCCGGCCATGAGCTCCACGACCGACGTGCCCTGATCGGAGACGGCCCAGGAGTTGTTGCCCGAAGTATGGCAGGGGGCGGGGAAGGAGTAATTCGTGCACCGCCCATCGTTCACGATCGTCCCGGCCAGCGCGGCCTGCCAGGCCGGGTTCGCGGCGCAGGGGCAGGCGGGGCCGCACGGCCCGCCACAGGTGAGCGTGCCGCCGCAGCCGTCGGGGATGGTGCCGCAGGTCGCTCCCTGCGCGGCGCAGGTGGTGGGGACGCAGGCGGGCGTCTCGCAGTTCGGCCCCGTGAACTCCGCGGGGCATGTGCAGGTGTAGGGCTCCGCGGGGTTGCAGGTGCCGCCGTTCTGGCACGGATTGCCGCTGCCGGTGCAGGTACCGGCGCCGCAGCTATCCGTGACGGTGCAGCCGTTGCCGTCGTCGCAGGCCGTGCCGTCGGCGGCGACGGGGTTCGAGCAGGCCCCGGTGGCCGGGTCGCAGGTGCCGGCGACGTGACACGCGTCGGAGGCGGTGCAGGTCACGCCGGCGCAGAGGTCGACGCACGTACCGTTCTGGCAGGTGAGCCCGTCGCAACACGGCAGGGTGGCGTCGCAGGGCGCGGTCGCCGGCAGGCAGCCGCCGCCCTGGCAGGTCGGGTCGCCCACGGCGATGTAGTCGTTGGCGTGGATGGCGTGACCGTTGATGCAGCCCTGCTCGCTGGTCTTGATGATGGTGTAGGGGTGGTTCGCCGAGCCCGTGTAGTGGCAGATCTGGTTCTTGCCGTTGACGTCGAAGAACGAGCACTGCGCGTCGGTGAGGTGCTCTTCCGCCGCGCCGAGGTGCTCGGCGTCCTGCGTGTCCGTGCTGGAGCACGCGCCGCCGAGGAACGCAAAGCTGCTCAGGCCGAGGACGGTGACCATCGCACGGAGAGGACGAAGGGAGGTGAAATGCGTCATGACTCTTCTCCTTCATGGGCGGGGCGCGTGGTGGATGTCCACGGGTCGCCCGCAGGCGAGGCACCCTAAGCAGGCAGGTCCAAAGGTCGCGACCTGGATCTTGATCCAGCTATCGGAAGGGCAGGCTCTTGCGGTAACATGAAGGGTTTTGCGGTGCGCCACGCCGCCTCCCGACGAGGTCGACATCTGCGGTCTCTCGTCCTCATCTGCGGTGTCGGGTCCTCACCTCGACGGGAATGTCGGTTTCCGTCTCCCCCGTCGCAGCCTCGGTGCATGGAACGTCGAATGGAACGCGCAGCGGCCCCCTTGCCTCGCCGCCCGTCCCTTCTGCCTTGACGCGCCCCCCAGCCGTTTCGAGACGCCTCCCAGCCGTTTCGAGACGCCCCCCTCCCGCTTCGAGACACTCCCCAGCGTTCCAGAGCACGAATCCGCCCCTTTCCGAGACGTCCTGGAGCGTTACCGTCCCGACCGATCATTCCACCTCGCCTTCCGTCCACGGAAAGGAACCATCATGCCCCTCGACACAGCCACCATCGCCCCCAAAGCCCGCCAGGAGTACCTCCGCATCGGCAAGCAGTTCGGCTCCACCGATACCCTGAACCAGGCCAACAAGACCCTCGAAGCCCTCCACAAGTACGCCCCCGCCCTCCAGAAGCACGGCTTCAATACCGCCGACGGCGCGCGGCTCTCGGATGCGCGCGACGCGCTCATCGCCGCCGGTATCGGGCGCGTCGGGGTCGCAGGCCAGCGCAAGCTCACGAACAAGGGATTCGTCACGGCGCTGAAGGAAGGAAAAAGCGCCCGCGAGACCGCCCGCAGCGTCCTCCACGCCGGGCGAAACGACCTCGAAGAGAAGGGCGACGAGGCCAGCGCGGATGTGATCGCCGTCGCGCTCGATCAGACACGCGCCGCGCAGGACGACGCCGAAAAGCTCGCCGTGCAGCTCGATACCCTGCGTGATGTATTGAAGCGGGAAGACGTGACCGCCGTGGTGCACGACCGTGGCGGCCCGGACGCCATCACGCGCCTCGGGATCGCCGCCGACGCCTTGCGCGCCGCTGCCAAGGAGCGCGAGGGACAGGGCACCATGGCCGCGACCGAGCACCTCGACCTGATCGATGGAATCGTCGTCACCCTCGCCCGCTCCGCGCGCAAAGCCGCACGCGCGGCGGCCCGCGAGACGAAACAACCCGCGCTCGCCGCCGCATTCGAGCTGACGCACCTCTACGGCACGCGCGGCGAGCGCAGCCAGGCGCCTGAAGAGCCCTCGAGCGCGCCCGGCTGACGAATCGGTCAATCCCGAATTCGCACCGCCCCGAGCCGCGCTCCCGCCTCGACCACCCTCCTCGCAATCGCCATCCCCTCCCCGCGCCGATCCAGGTGCTCCGGGATGAGCCCGGAATCCAGCGCCTCCCGTAGCTCCGCATGCGTCTCCGCGTGCTCCCTTCGCGCCATGAGCTCGGCCATCGAGACATCCACCGGCGGCAGCTCCACGGGCGGCCGCGGGTCCGATAGATAGGCCGGTTGAAGACACGACGAGAGATCGTTCGCCGCGGCGATACGCGTGTTCCACGCCGGCAACCCGAACCGCCGGCACAACGTGCGGATCACCGAGACGTGCTCGAACTGCGTGCCCACCACGCACCCCTTCCGCGCGAACGGCCCCGCCACGATCGACGGCACACGGAAGCCGAGCTGCTCGAATGCGGCCTCGTCGTCTTCCGTCGTCGGCGGCGCCACGTGGTCGAAGAATCCGCCGTGTTCGTCGTACGTCAGGACGAACATCGAGCGGCCCCATTGCGGGCTCTTGGCGAGCGCCGTGTACACGCTCGCGATGAGCGCCTGCCCGAGCCGGATGTCGTGATCCGGATGGTCGTCGTTCGCGCCCCCGCCGAAGAACTGCGGGTCGATGAACACCACATTCGGCAGCGTGCCCGCCTCCGCGTCCGCAAAGAATTGCTCGATTCCCGCGAGCCCGGTCGTCTTCAAATACGCGCCCGAGCACCACGCGATGTCGTGGTAATACACCTTGTGGCTGACCTTGGCTTCGTTCAGGTAATTGAAGATGCTGTCGAAGCCGAGGACGGGGAGGTTCCCCTTTTGCCCCTTGCTCGTCCCGCCGTGCAGGTAAAACCGGTTCGGCCACGTCGGTCCCATGACCGAGGCAAACCACCGGTCGCAAACCGCGTGCGCGTCCGCGAGCGCATACAGGACCGGGATCTGCTCGCGGACGTGATACCCCATCACGTCCGCCTGGGCCGATCCCGCGTGGGCCAGGACGAACCCGTCGTTCTTGCCGCCGTTCCACTGCGCATGCGCGGCGTCCCAGTTGTGCGGCGGATCCTCCGGCGTGTAATCGTCGAGCTTCGAGACCGTGATCCACGTTCCGTCCGGCGCCGGGTTCTTTTCCGTACCGTCGAGGCCGATCACGTCGCGGCCCTCGATCAAGCGCAAGCTCCCGAGGTAATGGTCGAACGAACGATTCTCCATCATCAGGATGACGAACGTGTCGATCGGCGCGAGCAGCTCCTCGGGGGAGAGGCCGCCCGAATCCGTGCAGCTCTCGCCCGGATCGCCGCCGCCCGCGCCCCCTTCGCCGCCCATTCCGCCCATTCCGCCCGCGCCGCCCGCGCCCCCGGCGCCGCCCGCGCCCGACGCGCCCACGCCCGCGCCTGCGCCCGCGACGTCCGTCGCCGAACCCGCGCCGCCGCAACCCACGGCGGCCGCCGAGAGCGCGGCGCCGAGGCCGAGGAGCACCCGCCGGCGCGCGGCCGCATGATCGTCACCCATTCGTCCGGACATGAAGAACCTCTCCGATAAAAAGCCAAAAACACGATAGACGAATCCCCCGTCGATGTGCGCCGAAAGCGCCCCCGCGAAGCGCCTTTCTCGGCGCCGCGCGCGCCCCGGACGCGCCGACGTGGGCACGGCCCGCGCACAAGCGCGTGGTACGGACCCTGCTCTCGCGCGATTCGTGTTCCCGCCGGCCAGCCTCTTCGCGCGGCCCCCTGCCAAAGGGCTGCGTTTATCTTATTTTCCAGAAGCTTTTGGTTCGTCCACCACGCCCTTTCGGGCCCCGCGCGGCGGTGGGCCATGAAGCTCGATCCGATGCGAAGGACGCTCTCCGTCGCGAACGCCGCCGTCGGTGAAGGCGACGCCGAACGCGCGATTGCGCGGCGCAAGCTCGAACAGACGATCGGCGCGGCGTACCTCGTCGCCATCCTCGCCGCGCTCGTCATCGGCGGCGTCGCGAGTTTCGCGCTGCAATCGGTGATCGCGAGCCAGGACCGCGTCGAGCAGATCTACGACGCGGAGTTCATCGAAGTGGAGCGTCTACGCGCCGGCGCGCTGCAGAAATCGTCGCAGGGCCGGGCGTACCTGCTCACCGGCGATCCGGAGATGCTCGAGGAGAGCTACGCCGCGCGTCAAGCCTTCGAGGCCCGGCTCAAGGCGCTCTTCGCGCGCACGGAGGATCCCGCCGAGCGCGCGCGGCTCGAGCGCATCACGACCGCGCAGAAGGCGCACCAGGAGGCGCTCGCGCGGGCGTTCGCGCTGCATCGCGCAGGCGGCACGCACGAGGACGTGGGGCGCGTCGTCGGGGCCGAGGTGATCCCCAAGCTCGGGGCGCTCGAGGTGGCGATCGGCGACTACGCGCTCTTCGTGGACTCGCGCCTCGAAGTCGCCCGCGACAGCGCCCGGCTCGCCGCAACCCGCGCGTCGAGGCTCGTCGTGATCGTGGCGTGTGGCGCCGTCCTGCTCGCGGCGGGCCTCGGCGTCTTGCTCACGCGCACGATGCATCGGCTCTACCGCGCGGCCGAGGAGCGGCTCGCGCTGTTCACGCGCGAGGAGCGCGCCCGCGCAGAGGCCGAAGCGGCGCGGCGGGATCTCGCGGAGACCGTCGAGCGGCTCTCGCAGGTCAACGCGGATCTCGACGCGTTCGCGGGCCGCATCGCCCACGATCTCCGGAACCTGCTCACGCCGATCGCGCTCGTGCCGGCCCGCCTCCGGCGCGCGGAGGGCAAGGAGGCCACGGAGCGGATCGCGACCTCGCTCGAACGATCGGTCACGCGGGCGAACGCGGTGCTCGAAGGCCTGCTCGCGTTCTCGCGGTCGAGCCGCCCGGACGACACGAGCCAGAAGGCCTCGGTGCGCGAGGTGGTCGCGCAGGTGGCGGAGGAGCTCGCGCAGACGGCCACCGAGGTGCGCGCCGAGGTCACGGTCCACGTGGAGGACACGCGCGTCGCCTGCTCGCCCGAGCTCCTGCACGTGGTGGTGCTCAACCTGCTCGGCAACGCGCTCAAGTACATCGCGGGCAGCAACGAGCGGCGCGTCTCGATCCACGCCGCGCGGGCCGACGGAGGCTTCGTCGAGCTCGCCGTCGAGGACACCGGGCCGGGCATCCCCGACGGCGCGAAGGACCGCATCTTCGAGCCGTTCTACCGCGTGCCCGGCGTGCGCGCGCCGGGCACGGGCATCGGCCTCGCAACGGTGCGGCGCATCGTGACCGCGCACGAGGGTCGCATCACGTGCGACTCGACCCTCGGTCGAGGGACGACGTTCCGCGTGTGGATCCCGTGCGCGGCGGAGCCCCGGAGCGCGGTCGTGCGGGACGACGAGCGCGCCGAGGCGGCTGGGCGGGATCTCGGGGTCTAATTGGTCTCATCTGGGAGGCGCTGCGCTGGGGCGTTGCCCCAGGCCCCAGCAGGGGCTGTCCGCCCCTGCACCCGGACCAGCGCAAGCGCTGGACCCAGGGTCGATGAACTGCGCGATGCGCAGTTCATCGAACAGGCCGAGGAACGACCCCTGCCAACCAAGACAGCCGCGCTGCCCTTTCGATCAGCAACGCTGTCTCTGGTCTTGCCACCGGCCTGTGGAAGAACTGCGCACCGCGCAGTTCTTCCAACCCGAGTCCAGGGCTTGCCCTGGTTCGGGTCGAGGGGCGAACAGCCCCCGCGGGGTCCGGGGCGGCGCCCCGGCGTGGCGGCCCCAAGAAGAGAGGAGTCGCCTCGAGACCTTGATACCCTCGGGCCATGCGCCCTCGCCTCGCCGCGCTTTCCCTCGCCACGATCCTCGGCGCGGCCTGCAGCCCCGCGGCCACGGATCACACCGGCGTACCGGCCCAACCGACCGCGCCCGCTTCCTCCGCCGTAGCAAGCGCAAGCGCGAGCGCGGCGACCTCGGCCGCTCCTCCAAAGGCCCCGTCCCCGAGCGAGCTCATCCGGTCGCTGAAAGCAGAGACCGCATGCGCCCTGCCGACCTCGACCCCGCCCACGACCGCCCTCGCCGACTTGAAGCTCTTCACGCCGGTGGAGCCCCGCTGCGGGGGCTTCGACTGCGATTTCGTCGAGAAGACGCCCAAGGGCGAAGACGCCTGCTTCATCTCGAACGAGGCGATCCGCCGCGTCGAACCGAAAGCCCGCGCCGGCGGCGCCGCGCAGAAGCCCGCCTCCGCCCCGTGGGACGGCGTGAAGAAGCCTCGCTTCCTCGACCGCATCGACGCGCACGTCCACCTCACCGACGTCGAGCATGCGCGGTTACGCGAGAACGGGTTCGTCGCGCTCGATCGGCTCCCGTACCTGGACTACGCGAACGCGTTCCACGACGTCTTCCAGGAGGAACTGCCGCTCTACGTGGGGCCGGATCCGATCCTGCACGCCGTCTTCCGCGCCACGGAGCTGTCGCTCGCCCGCATCGAACGCACGCGCCTGCAGCCCGCGCTCGAGTCGATGCTGAAGAAGCTACGCAAGGCCCTCGCGGCGAGCGGCGCGTCGATCGACGAAACGACCCGGAAGGACCTCGACCTCTACCTCGCGCTCGCCGCGGCGCACGTCCCGCAGAAGACGAACACGCCGCTCTCGCTGTTCGGACAGGACAACCAAGTCGAAGCGCTGCTCTCGGCGGAGCGGGACAGAAAGCTCACGCCCGTCGAGCTCTTCGGCCGCACCCGCATGATCGACTTCACCCAGTTCGAGCCGCGGGGCCACTACGCCGACAACACGTTCTTCGACCAGGTCAAAATGGAGGTCTGGCAGTCGGACGCGTACTTCGCCGCCATCATGTGGCTCTCGCGCCTCGAGTGGAACCTCGTCTCGCGCGACTCGCGAAGCTCGCACCCCGACGCCACCCCCGATCCGCGGGAAACGCCGCGCGAAGCCCGCGCCGCCCTCGCCCTCGCCGAGCTCGCGCAGAAGAGCGGCGCGCTCGCCGAGATCGGTCTCTTCGAGGAGATCTACGGCGCCTTCGCCGGCCGGCGCGAAGACGTCGGCGTCCCGGATCTGCTGCGCCTCATGCAGAAGGGCGGTTTCACCGCGAAGGACCCGGCCGCCCCGGAAAAACTCCGCCTCGTGATCGGCGACGGCTTCCGCCGCACGGCGCGCGTCCACTTCATGCCGCAGGGCGTGACGAATCTGCCCGTCATCAGCACGCTCCTCGGCATGCGCATCGTGCCGGACATCGCGCCGCTCGGCCGCCTCGTCCACGACGACGTCCAAGGTCGCTCCGAGATCGGCGCGGCCGACGTCGCGTACCTCCTCGGCCACGATCGTGCCGCGACGTACCTGAAAAACGACCTCGACCGCTTTCCTGATCTCCGCCCCGCGCTCGACACGGCCCGCGCAGAGCTCGCCACGGGCGCCGCGAAGGGCCGCGACGTCCAGGCGAGCTTCCTCCGCGCGATCCTCGCCTTGCGCAAGGATCCCGAGGGCGCACGCCCTTCGTTCATGGCCAAGGACGCCTACGCCGACCTGCGTTTGGGCTCCGCGCTCGTCGGGTATGCCCAGCTCCGCCACACGTTCGTGCTTATCGCGGGCCAGGGCTATGACGCCTACGGCTGCGCCATCCCCGACGCCTACGTCGAGCCGCTCGTGCCCTTCTACGACGCGCTCATCGCCCACGTCGAAAACCTACGCAAGGTCGCAAGCGGCGGCTTCGACGGCCTGCTCCGCGTCCTCGGCACGCTGCGCGCCATCGCCCGCACCGAGCTCGCCCGCGGCGCGCCCACCCCGGACCAGGCCACCTGGCTCGCGATGGTCGCCGAGCACATCCCCCTCGGCGGCTACGGCGGCGACAGCGGCGAGCCGCCCAAGTGGACCGGCTGGTACTTCGACATGTTCGAGGACCGCGAGATCGGCGCCACGCGCGCGGCCGACCTCGTCGCCGACTATTTCACCCTGACGAGCGCGAACCAGGTCGCCTACCTCGGCGCCGACGGCCCGCGGCTCGGCGTCTTCGTCGTCGACACGGGCGGCGAGCCACGCGCCATGGTCGGCCCCGTCGCGCGGGGCTACGAGATCCACGCGCCGCTCGAGAAGCGCCTCGACGACCAGACGGCCCGGACACACCTGGACAAACGCGCGCCCTGGCGCGAGAGCTTCGCCACCGCGCCCGTCCCCGACCCCTCGATCGGGCTCGCGGGCAACGTCCACGCCTGCGCGCGCGACGGCAAGCTCGAGGCGCGCCTCGTCCTCGCGAGCGACCGCGACCTCGGCCCGGTCGCGGTCACCCTGCTCGACCACCACGGCGATCCCCTCGTCCCTGCGCTCACCCAGGACGTCGGCGCGGGATTCTCCGTGTACTCCTTCCGCTTCCCGGAGATCCCCTGGCCGCCCCCCGAGCCCACGCAGGGCCAAAGGCGCGCCTCCCGCCCACGGAGCCGTGCGTCGAGCCCCGTCGAGGCGATCGTGGTCCGCATCGAGGATCTCGCACGTGCCGGCGCGGGCCGAGGCGCTTTCACGCGGGTCACGAGCCCGAGCGTGTTCTCCGGCAAGGACTACACCCCCGACCTCCCGACCCGCCCGCGCGGCACGTTCTTCTCGCTCGGCGAGCGCTAGGACATCGATGCTCTAGCCCAGCCGCGCGAGCCGCCGGCGCTTCTCCACGAACCAGCGCCACACGCCCACGAGCCACCCTGCGAGCCACATCGGGACGAACCTGCGCTTGCGCCTCCGGCCCCTCCGCTGCTGCTCGACCAGGGCGAGCTTCTCGACGAACCGCGCCCGGGCCTGCTGCACCCGCACGTGGGCGCCGCTCTTCCTGAGCCCCAGCCACTTCGCGATCTCGTGCAGGGTCTCGCCCTCCACGTCGTGCCGGAGCAGGATCTCGCGCTCCTCGGCGGGCATGAGCCGCGTGGCGGCCTGCACGAGCGCGATCGTGGCGTGATACGCCTCGGGGTCCTGCGGCTCTGCGACGGCGTCGGCGATCGCCTCCGGGTCGAGCACCTCGTAGGCGTGCCGGTAGAGCTTGCGGTAGTTCGATACCTGTTTTCGGGCCACCTCCATGAGCCAGCGTCTTGCGGCCTCGTCGTTCCGCGGGATCACCGCGGCCCGTCGGTTGGCGACGACGAAGACGATCTGGACGAGTTCCTCGAGGTCGTCTCCGTAGAGCCCCAGGCTTTCGAGGCGCTCGCGCACCTCCGCTAGGAACAACTCGTAGAGAACCTGGACGCGGGGTTTGTGTCTGGGGCGCGACGGCGGGCGCTGGATAGAGTCTCCCACGCTCGCCCTAATGTGTTGAGAAGGCCGATCGTCCAAAAAATGTTTGGGGACCCCTCAGGGCGAGGGTGTTCCGGCTTCCAACCCCGCGTCCGCCGCCCCGGGTTCTTCGGGGACGCACTGCATCACGGAGAGCTTCATCGCCTTGCCAGCCGGCCGCGCCACGAGCAGCGCCGCCCGCGTCGCGGCCAGCACCTCCCCGTTGCCAAGCACCGGCTCCGGCCGGAGCTCCCCCACGAGCTCGCCCCGCGCCGTCATCGTCCCGATCCGCGTCGCCCCCGAGAGCGACGAGACCGCGAGCCAGCCCGGCATCAGGTCCGGCACGCCGGCCGAGCTCGGCTCCTCGGTGAGCAGCCTCGCCTCCCCTATCCCGGACAAACGCACCCACACACCGAGGACGCGCCCCCCGCTCGACCCGCTCGGCGTGTCGTCGTCCCGGTACGTCACGATGATCCCCCCGTCCTCGCTCGGCTCCACGTCGAAGGCGAGGGCGTGCCCGTCCTTCGGGGTCACCGCGCGCGGCAGCGCCACCGCCGCGCCCTGCTCGTCGAGCGGCACGACCTCGATCCACCGCGGCGCGATCGCCTCCCCCACGAGCCCCGTATCCTCGTCCTTCGGCTTCCTCGCCACCCCGACGACCGTGTACGCGAGCCAGAGCCCGCCGGGCCGTGCCGCGAGCCTCGGTGTCTCCGCGTCCTGCTTGGGCGGCGACACGGGGCGCGGCTCGCCCTTCGCCTTCATCGTCTCCGGGTCGAACGGGGCGAGCATCACCATCGTCTGCTTGCCGTCCTTGCTCACGTCGTCCCAGACCACGACCGCGCCCGCGCCCGACGCGGCCAGATCCACCGCGAGCGACTCGTCGCGCCCCTCGCTGAGCTCCGGCCCCCACGTGACCTGCTCGCCGCTGACCCGGGCGAGGCGGATCGATCGCCCACCCGCGTTCGGCTCGAGCATCGCCGCGAGCACCGACCCCTTGTACCCGCTCACCGTCGGCGCATCGAAGTCCCCGCGGCTACGCCCGAGCCGCACGAGCTTCCCGCCACGCCCGTCGAGCCCGAGCGTCACGACCATCGCCACGGACCCGCCCTCCCCGTCGCGCAACGCGCCCACGGCGAAGCCGCCCTCGAACGTCGTGCCACGCCCGAGCTCCACGGCGAATGGCGCGAGCTCGTCGAACTCTTCCTCCTCGTCGCCTTCCCCGGCATCCGGAGCCTTGGGCGCCTTCGCGGCCTGAGGCTCCCCGACGACGAACGCCTCGGTGGAGACGGCCGTGCACCGGGGCGGCGGGGGTTTGTCCTCGACCACGGCCGCGTCCCCCGCGTCCCCGGCATCGACTGGCCCCGGGCCTGGCTCTCCGCGGCTGCCCCAGTACCGCACGCCGACGATGATCACCGCGATCACGAACGCCGCGAGCGCCGCGCCCGCGAGGCCGCTGCCGGTGTCGCGGGGGTCGGTCGGGTCTTTCGGGGAGGATTTCGACGAGATTTTCGGGGAGATCGGGGGCATGGGGGTGGGGGATGGCAGGAAAAACGTTTTTCAGGACGAGCGACTAGCCTTCGGTGGGCTCTTCCTCGTCGGCGTCGCCGAAGAGCTCGTTGATGTCGAGCTCGACGGCCTCGAAGGGTTCGGCGTGGACGCGCTCGCCACCCTCGGCGATGAGCGCCACGAGGTACCCCGGCTCGGTCCATCGAAAGACGGTCAGCGTCTCGTCCATCGGGTCGAGGATCCAGTAATGCGGCACCTCGAATCGGTGGTAATTGCGATATTTCTTCACCCTGTCGTTCGAACGGTTGTTCGGCGACAGGACCTCGCAGACCCAGTCCGGGCGGATGCGAACCGGCCACTCGGTGGGTTGCTCGGGAACACGCTCGCGTCGCCATCCGACGAGATCGGGGCGGTAAATCTGATTCGGGGCCAGCGCAACCTCGACATCGAGAGCCAGCCAAAAGCCACCGGGACCGCGACGACCCGGACGGCGATCGTAGGGCTCGCTGACGCGGCCGTAGAGACGGCCTTGCCCACGTCCATGCGTGAAGGTCGGCTGCGCCTTCTGCACGAGCTCGCCGTCGATGATCTCGTGCCGCCGCTCTTCCTCGGGGATCGCGAGCAAGTCCTCGATCGTCGCCGGCTTGACCTTCCGCGCGGGAGATCCCATGCCCGCCATCTTGCGCCCCTCCTCCGACCTGCGCAACGAGAGCTCGTTCGCTCCCGGTTCTCCCGAGGAGACCACGAATTTCTCGCGTCCGAGCCGCCTCGACCCCTAAAATCCGCGCATGCGCCCTTCGCTTGCTGCGCGCGTCGCATGCGCGTTCGCCCTCGTCCTCGTGTCGGTCCTGACGTTCGCCTCCTGCGGCTCGCGGACCGGGGACTTCGACGCCTACGCCACGGGCGGCGGCACGAACTGCGGCGCGTTCGGCGAGAGCTGCGGCCTGCCCGGCGACTGCTGTAACGGCCTCGCCTGCAAGGACGAAGTCTGCAAGCCCGAGCAGCTCTGCAAACACGAAGGCAGCGCCTGCGAGACCACCGTCGACTGCTGCGACCTCGACTGCCTGGACGGCTTCTGCGGTGGCGTCCAGTGCACGCCCGACGGCCTCGCCTGCACCGAGCACGGCGACTGCTGCAGCCTCGAATGCTGGCAGGGTTTCTGCGGCGGCATCGAGTGCAAGCCCGACGGCTTTGCGTGCAATGGCCCAGAGGAGTGCTGCGATTTCCAGTGTACCAGCGGCTTCTGCGGCACCCTCGCCTGCAAGCCCCAGGGCGCCGCCTGCTTCAACAACGGCGACTGCTGCGGCGGCGCCTGCAACCAGAACGTCTGCGGCTCCGCTTGCCAGCAGGACGGGTTCGTCTGTACGAACCCCTCGCAGTGCTGCTCCAACCTCTGCACCGAGGGCGTCTGCGGCCCCGGCTCCTGCAACCCGAACGGCGCGCCTTGCCAGGTCGCCGCCGAGTGCTGCTCCGGCTTCTGCCCTGGCGGCGTCTGCAACTTCGAGTTGTGCGGCCCCGACGGCACGGCCTGCTTCACCCCGAATGATTGCTGCTCCAACCTTTGCGAGAGCGGCATCTGCGGCGGCGGCATCTGCAAGGTCGACGGCGCCGCGTGCAACGCATCCGGCGAGTGCTGCACGGGCTTCTGCGACCCGAAGACGCACCGCTGCGGCTTCGGCCAGTGCCAGCCCGACAACACCTTCTGCGAGCTCGACGCCCAGTGCTGCTCGGGCTTCTGCGACCCGGTGAGCCAGCGCTGCGGCTTCGGCCAGTGCCAGCCCGACGGCAGCTTCTGCCAGAACGACTTCGAGTGCTGCGCGCAGTTCTGCAACCCGGAGACCTTCATCTGCGGCTTCGGCCAGTGCCAGCCCCAGGGCTTCTTCTGCGAAGCCGACTTCCAGTGCTGCTCGGGCTTCTGCGACCTCTCGATCTTCGCCTGCAGCCCCGGCGGCTGCACGCCCAACGGCCTCTTCTGCGTCAACGACTTCGAGTGCTGCACGGGCATCTGCGACCCGCTCTCGAGCACCTGCGGCCTCGGCGCGTGCATGCCCAATGGCTTCGGCTGCAACTTCGGCGAAGAGTGCTGCTCCGGCGTCTGCGATCCGGGCGGGTTCTGCACCATGAGCGAGTGCCAGCCCGACGGCTTCTTCTGCGACAACGGCTTCGACTGCTGCTCGGCCTTCTGCGATCCGAACTTCTTCACGTGTGGCTTCGGCCAGTGCCAGCCCGACGGCTTCCCCTGCGACGCGCCTTTCCAGTGCTGCACCAACAACTGCACGAACGGCGTCTGCGGCGCCGCGCAATGCAAGCTCGACGGCTTCCCCTGCGCCGAGAATGGCGAGTGCTGCACGAACGTCTGCCAGAACGGCATCTGCGGCGCGGGCTCGTGTTTGCCCACGGGATCGAACTGCGTGAGTGATCCGCAGTGCTGCGTCGGCCTCGTGTGCAACGGCGGGCACTGCGGCGTGCCGCCCGTCGACGCGGGCACGTGCAGCCTCGATCCGGGCGGCACGCCGTGCTCGCAGTGCATCGTCGGGAGCTGCTGCCAGCAGACGGAGAGCTGCCTCTCGAACCCGCAGTGCGCGTCGAGCATGAGCTGCTTCCAGCGCTGCACCGTCGGCGGCGGCACGCCCGCGAGCTGCCAGCAGCAGTGCTGCACCGGCAACCTTTGCACCCAGTGGTCGAACTGCGTTGCGCAGAGCTGCGCCGGCCCCTGCTTCTGAACGCGCCTCCGCGCGCCGCCGCTTGCTAGCGCCTCGGTGACGAGCGCGGCGGCGGCGCGGGGAGCTCTTCGCCGCGCACGTGCGCGATCGCCGCGGCCTCGTCGTCGAACACCGGGAGCTGGACCCTGCCGAGGCTCGTCTCCTCGCGTGCCCTGCGCATGGCTTGTAGCTTCCCGACCGCGGTCTTCACGAGGATCGCGCTCCGCGGGAAGCCCGTGAGGACCTCGTTCATGAGCGGGCGGACGATCGCCATGGCCGCGTCGTCGGTCATCATCGGAGCCTCCCGCGTGTCGAGCAGCACGCCGAGGGCCTTGCGCTCGCGCAGCGGCACGCGAATGCGAAACTCGCTGGCGATCTTGTCGAGGATCGCAGTCACGCCGGCCACGGCCATCGGCGTCGTGGTCCGTCGTACGCGGATGAACCCCGGCTCCCGCGTGACGACCGCGAACTCACTGCGAAACAGCTCTTCCATGCTGGTTCGATGGTGGCCTCGCGCGTCGGGCGCGGCAAGGCCGCGTGGCCCCTTCCCGCGACGCTCGTCCGATGCTTCCATGCGCGCGGCTTCTCCTCTCGTCATGCGTCCTCGCGCTTCGCTCCTCGTGTTTTGTGCCGCACTCGCGCTCCTCCTCGTCGCGTGCATGGGCACGCCGACGCCGCTCGCGCCGGGTTTGTCCGGGTCCGTGGGTTTGCCCCACGCGGGTGTGCTCACGGGCGCGGCGGCGCTTCCCGACCGGGGCACCGGGTACCGGCTTTTGCGCAACACGAGCGCTCGGTACGGCACGCCGCGCCTCGTCGAAACGGTCAAGCGCGCCGCCCGCGAGGTCGCGACCCTTCGCCCCGGCGCGCCGCTGCTCGTCGGCGATCTCTCGAACCGCCACGGCGGCTTTCGCAACGGCCACCGCTCGCATCGCACGGGCCGCGACGTCGACTTGCTCCTCTACTGCACGACGCCGGACGGCCGCTCGATCCCGAGCCCTGGGTTCGTCCGGTTCGGCGCGGACGGCCTCGCCGAGACCGAGGACAAACGCCTCCCGTTCGTCCGCTTCGACACCGAGCGCAACTGGCAGCTCGTGAAGGCGCTCGTCACGTCCCCCGAGGCCGACGTCGAGTGGCTCTTCCTCGCGCGCTGGCTCGAAGCGCTGCTCATCGAACATGCGCGGGCGCGGGGCGAGGATCCGGAGCTCGTCTGGCGCGCGGAGAACGTCCTCTTGCAGCCGAAGGACGCCGCGCCGCACGACGATCACTTCCACCTGCGCGTGGCGTGCACGCCGGCCGAGGCGGTGGCTGGCTGCGAGGGCCGCGGACCTGCGTGGCCGTGGCTCCCGGAGCCGCTCGCGCTCGAACCGTGGAGCGACGCGGAGGCGCTCGCGGCGCTCCTCGACGATCTCCTCCCGGGCAAGCCCGAGGCGGCGACGGGAACCCGATGAACCTCCTCGCGCACGGCGACGCGGCCGACGTCTGCGCCGCGCTCGCGCCGGACGTTTCCTTCGACCTCGTCTACCTCGACCCGCCGTACGGCGTGGGCACGTCGATGACGGCGCGCACTGCGCCCGGACAAACCCGGGGCAAGAAGCAGGCGTCGGGCGGCCCGGTGGCGTACGAGGATCGTTACGATCCGGAGAGCCTCGTGGCGATGCTCCTGCCGCGGCTCGAGGTGATCCGCGGCCGGATGAGCCGGGGGGCCACGATCTACGTGCACCTCGATCATCGCACCGTGCACGAGGTGAAGGTTGCGTGTGATCGCCTTTTCGGCCGGGGCGCGTTCCTTGGCGAGGTGATCTGGACGCCTGGCAACGGCAGCCGCGGCGCGCGTGGGTTCACGGTCACGCACCAGACGCTCCTGCTTTACGTGCGGGATCCGCGGGAGCGCCGGGAGGTCGTCTACAACGCGAGCGACCCGATCCTGCGCGAGCCGTACGCGGCGACGAGCCTCGAGATGCACTTCCGGCATCTCGACGAGACGGGCCGCCTGTACCGCGAGCGTGTCGTGAACGGCCGGACGTACCGCTACTACGCGGATGAGGGACGACGGCTCGGCAGTGTTTGGACCGACGTACCGGCGATGGTGGCGAACACGCCGCTGCGCGTCGAAGGCACGGGGTATCCGACGCAGAAGCCGGAGCGATTGCTGGAACGCATCATCCGGGCGTCGAGCCGGGAGGGCGCGACGGTGGCGGACCTCATGTGTGGAAGCGGGACCACACTCGTTGTGGCAGCCAAACTGGGACGTCGGTTCGTGGGAGGTGACGTAAGTCACCTGGCGGTCGATCTTTCTGCGAGACGCCTCACTTCAGAAAAGATTCCGTTTGTCCGCGAGAGCGATGTATCGTTCACCTGAAAAAAGTTGTGGACGATCGGCCTTCTCGACACACGCAGCTTCGGATCACCAAGCGTCCTCACACTACTGGAGGCAGTTGGGTTGATCACAGCCGTGATGGAGGAGGGGTGCGGGGGGCTGACGTCCCGGAAGCTTTGAACTGAGGAGAAAGAGCGATGGAATTCGGAAAGAGCTTGCTCCGGGCGCTCCCGTGCGTTGCGGCGCTGGCCGGTCTGACGGGGTGCGGCGTGTCCCCGGGGGATACGTGGATTTACCGGGTTTCGTTCGGGGAGACCGATTCGAGCAGCGGGTGCTGGCATCCGGCGACGGAACCGCCGGAGAACCTGGCGAACGACAGTTCGTCCCTGCGCGGCACGGGGACGTGGATCATCTATGCCAGCATCGAGGACAAGATCTACCTCGACACGGGCGCCGTTACGCTCGAAGGCGCGGAGTCGGACGAAGGGTTCACGTTCTCGGGCAAGGTGGTCGACGTCGAGTACTCTGAGGACCCGAGTGGAGCCGAGACGAAGCGAACGACGACGATCACGTCGACGGTCAACGTCATCACCGACGGGAACGCAATCTCCGGAGAAGGTATTGAGAAGCGCTCTTTCGCCTGCTCGGGCTCGGCCTGCGGCGACAAGGTCCCGAGTTGCACGAGGACGAGTCCGTTCGTCGGAACCTACATTGAGGACGTGGAGCTCAAGTACGATATCGGCGACGGGAGCGGCGCGCCGCCGAGCCCCTAGGGCCAAACGAGCGGCGTCGGCGTGAAGCTACTCGCCGTCGTGCCATTCCCAAACTGGCCATACGTATTATTGCCCCAGCACAGGATCTCACCTGTGTCCATCAGCGCACAAGATGTCGACACGCTGAATGCCAGCGAGCTGACTCCCGTGAGATTATTGACAATGGGCTTCGGCTGATTCGTTTGATTGCCGTTGCCCAGCTGTCCGCTGGCGTTGTTCCCCCACATCCATAGAGCGCCGTCCACGGTTGCTCCGGTATTTCCGTAACCAAGATCAATTCGCTGTGCACCGAGCAACGACACGAATTGGGGTGTCGATGCATCGATATACGAGTTGATCCCCAGCGAGCCAACCTGATTGGAGCCCCAGCAATGAAGTCCCGTTGAGCCGAGACTACAAGTGTGGGAATCTCCGATCTGAATATTGGTGACACCGGAAAGGGCCGAGACCGCTGTGGGAGTCAGGCGATCGGTGGTGTCTCCCAGGCCTAGTTGACCGTTGAAGTTTCTGCCCCAGCAGAACACCTTTCCCCCCATCTGGAGCGCACACGTGTGTGTACTGCCGGCGCTCACCTTCACGACGTCGCTTACGGATGCAATCTTTGTTGGAAATTGCACAAAGAACGTGTCCCCAATTCCCACCTGTCCGGACTGATTCCTCCCCCAACAGTACAATGCCCCCCCAACGACATCGACTGCGCAGACGTGACCTCCGCCGACTGAAATCGATTTTATGTTCGCCAATTGCCCCACGAGCGTCGGCGTGAGTACGTTCTCTCCCCAGCACGCAACGGTGCCGTTCTTCAAGACAGCGCATGTGCGAGCGCTGTACGAGCCTGCAGACCGACCATTTGCGGACACGTCAATGGCGGTGAGCCCTCCCGGGAGAGCAATTTTCACGGGTTGGGTTTTGCTCACCTTCGACCCGTCTCCCAGCTCCCCCGTTTCGTTCCTCCCCCAACAATAAACCTCCCCATCCTTCAGCACCGCGCAGTGGTGGTAATACCCCCCCGCCACGCTGACCGGGTCATTACAACTCCCCGCCTTGCAAAACGCGATGCACGCATTCCCACAAGCCCCGCAATGCGCCTTCGTCGTCCCCAGATCCGTCTCGCACCCTGGCGCCGCCGTGCAGTCCCCCCACCCCGTCTCGCACGTGTACACGCACGTCCCCATCTCGCAGGCCGCCGTCTGGTTCGGTTCCGCTTGACAGTCACCCGCATCCATGCATTCCGGCGGCGCCCCACCGACGCCTCCACTCCCGCCGAGACCTCCACTCCCGCCCACGCCCCCACTCCCACCGGCACCGCCGCTCCCGCCTCCGCCGAGCCCTCCTTCCCCGCCGCCTCCTCCTCCCGCATCCGGCTCCCAGATCGTCGCCGGCTCCCAGCCGATGATCTGCTTGCACCCGTACCCGCTCACCACCACCAGGCCCAGAAGACCCGGCATCCACGTCATTCCACGCGTTCGCATCTCAGAACTCCATCCCGGCGCTCACGCCGAAGCTCCCTCGACCCACCACCGGCGTGATCCACGCGCGCTCCGCCTGCGCCGCGGGCTCCTCGTTCCCGCCCACCACGAACATCACGACCCCCGCCGCGAGCACACCCCCGCCGATCCCCATCAGCACCGACGCCACATCCGCGGAAAACCCCGCCGCGTTCCGCAACGAATACCCCTCCGTGGTGCACCGCGTCGGATCCCCCGCCTCGCACTTCTCCTTCGACGCCACGTTCTTCTGCAGCGCAGCCGCCCCGAACCCCACCCCCACCCCGAGCCCCACGACCCCCGCGATCCCCGTCGCGAACCCCACCCCTCGCAGCTGCGACCACTGCGGCTTCGGCGCCTCCGCCACGTCCTTCCCCGCCGCCGGCGCGACCGCCGCGAGCTCCGGGATCACGACCTCCACCGTCGCCGGCCCGGCTGACACCACCTTCTCCGCGTGAAACCCAGTCCTCCCCGGCGCCCGCGCTTCCACCACGTGGCTCCCCGGATCCACCGGCAGCGCCGTCCCGAACACCGCCGCACCCAGCACCTTGCCGTCGAGCAGCACCTCGAGCCCCGCCATCCCCGACGGCGCCGTGATCCGGATCCGCGACAGCTTCTTCTCCAGCGCCTGCCGTCGCTCCTCCGCCACCGCCTCCCGCGACTTGTCTCCCCGCTCCCGCGCGAGCCGCGCCGCGTCCCCGAAGTGACCGTACGCGCTCGCCGTCATTCCTTGCCGCTCGTGACATTCCCCCAGGTTGAGCCGCGTCCCGACCGATGGATCGTATCGATCACTCTCCGCGAACTTGAGGCACGCTTCCGGCACCCGGTTCTGGTCGAGCAGCGCCCTTCCCTCGTCGAAGAGCTTGTCCGCGACGGCTTTGTCCGCGGCGGAGGGTTGTCCGGACACATGCGTGGCCCCGAGGAGGATGGCCGTGAAAAACGAAAGCGCCGTCGACTTCCTGAACATGCATTCTCCGCTCGCGACCGAGAGCGCCGGGCCTGCCCGGCGTCGCCCAACCAACCTCCAGGCTACCCCGCCCCGGTCGGCAAGGGAAGCAGCCGCACTTTTGGGCCCGGATCCAGGCAGGATCGATCGATCTTTGCCTCCTTCGAAACGCGCACGGTACCCTTCGAACCATGAAGCTCGAAGGCCATGCCCTTCCGCTCTTCCTCTTCCTGATTCCCGCGTGCGCGCCCGCACCCGAGGCGAAATACGACGGAGGCTCCCAGCGCCCGAGGCAGGAGCGCGTCGTCCCGCCCACCGAGCTCGAGATCGAACAGTGGCAAGAGGACATCAAGCTGCGCGAGTGGCAGGACTGGAACCAACGTAAGAAGGACGGGAACACACCCTTCAACAAGGCCGAGGTCGAACCGCCCCTCGGCGAAGAGAGCACGTTCCAGTTCGCTTCCGCCAAAACCGAGCCCAATCCCGCGCCCAAACCCGCGCAGACGGAGCGGCCGCGCATCGGCGCCATCGCGGATCAGGCGTACATCTACAAACGCCCCGAGCCCAAGGGTTTGCCGCTCGGGTACGTCCGCATGGGCACGAGCGTCGCGCTCCTTTCGAACGAACCCGTCGAGGGGAAAAACTGCGCCCGCGGCTATTACAAGGTCGCTCCCCGCGGCTACATCTGTCTCGATCCCCGCAAGACCACGCTCGATCTGAACGACCCGTATTACCGCGCCCTCGCCGAGCTCGCCCCGCGCGAGGACGCCGTCATGCCGTATCGATATGCCTTCTCGAACGGCGCGCCCATGTACAGCCGCGTTCCGACGAAGGCCGAGCAGGAGAAAGCCGAACGGAGCTTCGGCGCGCCGGGCACGTTCGTGCAGCTCGCCGAGTGGTCACGCGGCCACGAGGAGCTCATCAGCGGCGACCCGAAGGACCACATCCGCGCGACCGACCCGGTCTTTTCCATCTTCGCGAATGGCCAGCGCGCCGTCGGCGGCAATGGCGCCTACGATCCGGCGAAGCTCGTCTGGCGCGTCATCCCGAACGGCTCGATGCTCGCGTACGCGCGCGCCTTCGAGGCCGAGGGCCGCACCTGGCTCGTCACGCCCGACCTCATGCTCGTCCCTGCCGACCGCATGCGCCCCTTCCGCCGCACCGCCTTCCACGGCGTGCACCTCGGGAGTGATGTCCGCCTCCCGCTCGCCTGGAACCGCAAGCAGGAGCCCATCCCGCGTTATACGCGCGGCGAGGACGGGAAAATGGTTCCTTCCGGACAAACCATTCCGCCGAAGAGCTACGTCCAGGTCACGGAGCGCGTGGTCGTCGGCAAGAAGGCATACCTCGCCCTCCGGAACGAGCCCGGCGCCTTCGTCCTCGCGGACAGCGTCACGGTCACGCGGGCCGCCAAAAAACTCCCGCGCTCGGTCAAACCCGGCGAAAAGTGGATCGAGGCCAAGATCAACCCCGGGACGCTCACGGCCTACGAGGGCGACAAACCCGTCTACGCGACCATGTTCTCCCCGGGCAAGGGCGGCGCGCCCATCCCCGGCTATGACCCGTACGTCCATTCGATGACGAAGACCGGCATCTTCCCGATCGAGTGGAAGGACCGCGTCGCCGTGATGTCACCCGACAAGGAATGGCCGCCGAAGATGCTCTGGATCTCGGAGGTGCCGAACATCCAGTACCTCCGCGCGCCGCTCGCGATGCACGTCGCTTACTGGCACGAAGATTTCGGTAATCCGAAGAGCGCCGAGTGCGTGAACGTCTCCCCCGAAGACGGCCATTTCCTCTTCCAATGGACCGAGCCTGCCCTTCCCGAGGGCTGGGGCGGTGTCCGTCCCGGCGACGGCAATGGCAAGGCCACGCCGGTCGTGATCACGGCGCTGTGATCCGAAGCTACGGATTGTGCTCGGCGAACCGCTGGAGTTTTTCCGCCGATCGCCGGAACATGTGTGAAAACACCGCCCGCGCCGCCCCGTGCACGGGCACCATGACGAGCGCCGGCGTGTAGAACACGTGCCAGACGAGCCGCGTCCGCCGGCCGCCGTCGAGCGGCTCGAACCGCAGGTCCTCCAGCATTTGCTTCACGATCGGCAGCGTGATCCCGTCGATGGAGAACGCGAGCCGCTGGCCGCGATCCCAGGCGAGAAAACGCTCCTTCACGGTCAACGTCTTCAGCTGGACCTCGCGGGTCGTCCCCACCGTGTGGGGCTCTGGGCTCGTCCACCGGCAGGCGACGAAGTCCTGAAACCACTCCTCTTGACGTTCACCCGTGGCGAAGAGATCGAAGACGCGCTCGGGCGTCGCGTCGATCGTCACGACGTTCGCGATGCGTTGCGGGGCGCTGTCGACGTACGAAAGCTCCGAAGGGGTCGTGGGGAACCACATGGCCCGTATTTCGCCTCGGTTTTCCCCGCGATGCAACCCCTCGATTCATCAGGGCGCTCGGAGCGAACATGCGGCGCCGTCCGGCGCCCCCCGGGAGAACGTCTCCCGAGGGCGCCGGAGATGTGCGGTTCAGGCTGTCTCAGCTCCGACAAAGGTCCTCGACACAATCCTCGAAGTCCCGGCGACACTGCTTCCTCTGGCCGGGGTTATTCGCGTCGTCGAGGCAATCCCTCTCCCGTTGCCTGCAGACGTTGATGCAGGGCTGATCCGATTGCTGCGCCTCCGCCGGTGCGCTGCCGCCGAAGAGAACGCCGATCGTCGCGCCAAGGAAGAGCATGGAGGCCAGGATACGTCCGATGTTACGCTTCATGGTAATCTCCTCGTCAACCACCTCGACGCTACCCCCGACACGCCGTCGAGCAATGCGCCGTGGATGCCCCCGTTATGCTCGCCGCGACGAGCGCAGGCCAGGCAGGCGCGCCTGAACCCGCGCTAGGGCGACCGCAGCTTGCGGTCAGGAGCTCAGCGCAATGCTTCTCGCAGGAACGAGACCACACGGACGCGAACGGCGGCGCATCGACCTCGACGCCGGATTTCCCCGCCCAGGGCGCGCAAAACGGTTCGTCTTGCGCGAACCCCGTCGCGGCTCCCCCCCCCTCGTTCCAGCCGACCTCTACAGAAGCGGCTCCACCACCACCGCGCACCGCTTCAGCGCCGGCTCCTTGCTCAACGGGTCGGTCGCCGACGTCGTCACCTCGTTCACCAACGCAGGACCCTACGACTGCCCTCGGAGCGCGAGAGGTGGGCGAGATCCGGGCCCCGATCAGAAAAAAATCGGGGGCTCGAAATTTCTTCCCCCGCTCCGCCGAACAGGGCGGCGAGGATGCAGCCCGCACCCATGACGCACAACGTCCCCGGCCCGAAGGCGCCGCCCCAAACGGCGGCCGTCTCACCGGAGGAAACTGCTTCGCTGCGACAGATCGTCGTGGCGGTGGTGGCGTGTGTCCTCGGCGAGCGCCGGGATCACCCGGACGTCGAGGATTGCACGCACGAGGCGCTCTCCCGCGCGCTCGAGGGCCGGAGCCGCTTGCGTGACGGAGAGCCGCTCCGTCCGTGGGTGATCGGCATTGCGCGGCACGTGGCGCTCGATGCGCTGCGGAGCCGCAAGCGCACGCGGCGGGTGGAGGCACGGATGGAGTCCGTGTCCGACGATACCACGACGGCGTGGCTCGACCTGGTGCCGGACCCCTCGCCGGGTCCGGAAGAACGCACGGCGAGCGCCGAGCGAGCGACCCGTCTCGAACGGGCGCTCGGCTCGCTTCCCGAGGAGCAGCGGCGCGCGCTCGTGATGTTCCACGTCGAGGGGCTTGGATACCAGGATATTTGCAAGCGCCTCGGGGTCCCGCTCGGGACCGTGGCGACGTGGCTCGCGCGCGGCCGGCGTCTGCTCGCGGAGACGGTCGGCGAATGATGGGGTTTGGGGCGCAGCTCCGCTTGCGGAGCAAAGCCCCAAGCGCTGACGAGAGATGACGAGAGAGGAACGACGGTGGCGACGATGGACGATCTCGACAAACTCCCGCCGGATCTGGCCTGGCAACACGACGGACACGTGACGGATATCGTGCTCTCGAGTGTAGCGGACGGAGAAGCAGGGATCGTCCCAGCGGATGCCCTCTCTCATCTCGACGGTTGTGACCATTGCGCGCAGCGCCTCGGCGCGGAGGCGCTGCTCTCGGCGCACGCGAGCGAATTGCTCGCGGAGCTCGCGGAGCCGTCGTTCGCCCCCGTAAAGGCGCCCGTGAAGGCGGACGCGGCGGCGATCGCGAAGGCGCCCGCGTCCGTGCGGGGGCTCGCGACCTTGCCGAAGCGCGCGGTGCTCGGCGCGCTGCTCCTCGCGACGCTCGGCGCGCTGCCGGGCATTTTGGATCGAATCGCCGGTGTCCCGAGCTTGCTCGGGACGATCTGGCGGGCCTCGCTCATGCTGACGCGGAGCGCGGCGCTCGTGTCGAAGAGTGAATGGTTCCCGACGCTCGCGTTCGCGGCGTCGGCAGTGCTCTTGATTTCGGGCCTCGTCGTATCGCGCATGTCGCGTCCGGGGTCCTCGAACGACTTGGCGCAAGAAGGAGGCGTGTGAAATGGCTGCTGGAAGGCTTACTGGGCTCGCGTTCTTGCTTTCTGCTCTGACGACCGCGGCGCCCTCGCTGGCGGCGGTCGAGAAGCAAGGTGAATGGCCGACGGACGAGAAAAAGGTGAGCCTCGACGTCGAGCGCGTGCCCCAGGAAGATGCCATCAAGCGCCTCGCCGAGGCGGCGGGCTGGAGCGTGGTGATTCACGCCCCGTCCACGGAGCCGGCCTCGCTGCACGTCAAGGACCAGCCTGCCGACAAGGTCCTTTCGCTTCTCCTCGAAGGTGGGGATTACGTCGCCCGCCGCGACGGTACGCTGATTTCGATTTCCCGCGCCCCCGCCGCGAAGGCCGCGGAGCCCGCGCCCGCGGTGCCGCCCGTGCCTCCGGTGCCCGCGGCGCCGCCCGTGCCGCCCGTGCCTCCGGCGCCGCCTGTCCCGCCAAACGTTGCGGGGGACGCGCCCGCGGCCAGGCCCGAGCATCCCGGGGCGCATGCCAACAAGGGCGAGGGCAAGGATCGCGAGGTGGTGGGGCAGAACCTCGTGATCGAGAAGGACGAGGTTGTCAGGAACGTCCATTTGATCGGCGGCACGCTCACGGTGAAGGGCGTCGTCACGGGCGACGTGGAGGTCGCGGGCGGGATGGTGACGATCGAGCCGGGCGCGCACGTGATGGGCGACGCGCAGGTGATGGGCGGCTCGCTCAACGTGAAGAAGGGGGCGCGCCTCGACGGGGATGCGCGGATCGTGGGCGGCAAGCTCGACCGCGAAGAGGGCGCGGTCGTCGCGGGGGACGTCTCGACGCGGGTCGAGGAAGAAAAGCACGACGAACCGTCGAACGCACAGCACTTCATGCGTGAGTTCAGCGAAGCGATGACGGGCGGTGCGCTGCTCTTTGCGCTCGGCGCGGTCTTGATTGCGCTCTTCACGAAGCGCGCGGAGTCGCTCAAGGTGGAGATTGCGGCCCGGCCGATGCGCTCGTTCGCGCTCGGTATCGTGGGTTCGCTCGGCGCGATAGCGCTGCTCGTGGCGCTCTGCATCACGCTGGTGGGCATTCCGGTCGCGGTGGTGGGGCTGCTTGCGGGGACCTTCGGCGTCTTCGCGGCGATGTGCTCGACGCTGGAGGTCGTGGGCCGCGCGCTCATCGGGCACAAGACGAAGAACGAATATGCGCACCTCGCACTCGGTTGCGCGCTCTTCGTGCTGACGGGCCCGCTGCCGGTGATCGGCGGGATCGTGCGGGTGGTCGTGGTGCTCGTGGCGATCGGCAGCCTCGTGGCGACGCGGGCCGCGGGCCTGGTCCCTGCGAAGAAGGGCGCCAAGTCGATGGCTCCCGATTCGCATCCGTACCGGAGCGCGGAGGTCATCTGATTCGATTCCCCGCTTGAATGAAAAAAGGCCGCGCTCCCTCGGGAGGCGCGGCCTTTTTCGTTTCATCGATCTGTCACTCGCCGCTCGAAATCACCGCCGCCGTCCGCGCGCCTTCCCCGCCGCGCACTTCGAACTTCTTGATTGTATCGTCCAGACGAACCACGAGCTCCCCCTTCGTTGCCGGGAGGCCGCCGGTCACGAGCACGCGGTACGTCCCGTTCGATGCGGACGCCGCGATCCACGACGTGCCCGAGCGGCCCGTCCCCGGCACGATCGGCGTGGTGACGCGGCCCGCGGGATCGATCAAGACGACACGCGGACAACCCTCCACGCCCTCGCCGCACGTGAGTTTCGCCGAGATTCGTTCGCCACCGGGCTCCCCCGCCACGTAGCCCGGCGTCTCGCCCTTCTCCAGGGCATCGCGCAAGGACATGAGGGACTTGGTCAGGTTTTTCTGGGCAGCGATGGTCGCGAGCACGGCATCTCGCTCGCCGAGGACGCGGGCGCGGCAGCGGAGCGCCTCGTAGGCGCCATCCTGGTCGAGCGGGCGCAGCTCGGCGTACGAGCGGAAATGCGCGCAGGCGAGGCGCTCGTCGCCGGACGCCTCGAAGGCCCGGGCCGCGCGCTTATGCGCAGACGCATTCGAGGGGTCGAGCTCCACCTGGGTATCGAGCGCGACGAGCGTGATGTTTTCCTCGCCGAGCGCGGCCGCGGCCTCGGCAAGGAGCTCGTGTGCGCGGGCGCGGTCCGGGTCGAGTTCGACGTATTTCGAGGCCTCGCGCAGCGCCTCCTCGAATCGACCACGCGCGAGCAGGCCCGTGACCCACGCCTCACGCGCCCGGCGACTCTCGGGCGATTCCAGAGAAGACTTTTCGAGCTTGTCGAGCGTGTCCTTCCCGGCACTGCGCCAGGCCTCGTCCGCTTTGCCGATCCAGGAGGAACCCCGCCAATGGCGCGAGAGGCGCCACGGGTGTGAGGAGCGCGCGCCGCCGCCGTCGGGTGAAAACAGGATCGGATACACCACCGTGATGGTCCCGCCCTCCGGCTGGGGGAACGAGAGGCCCTGGAAGGCGCGAATCACGCAGGCGACGACGTCCGCATTCGGGAGATCGCTGCCGCCATTGGCCACGGACACGACCGAGCCGTCGCGACCGATGACGAACCGGGCGGCGACGCGGCCCGCGAGGGTCGGGTTCGACCGGAGGCCATTCTCGTAGCAGAGGCGGAAGCGCCCGAAATTCTGCCGCACGATGCGCTGGATGACCTCGGGGGGCATTCGACCGCTCACGGTCGTCGAGCCCATGCGGACGCTCGGGACCGACCGGCTCGCGTGGCTCCCCATTCCGATCCCGTCGGGCACGGACCCGAGCCTGCCGTGGCCCGTGCCAAACCCTTGCCCCGTCCCGCCCCCACCCTCGCCGACCCCGGACAAACCGAGGCCGCCCGTGCCGAATGCCTCGCCGATCGGATCGGAAGGCGCCCTCAAATGCCCGAGACCGGTTTCGACCTCCGAGGAGAGGCCATTCTTTCCCTGCGTTCGCGGAATGCCGAAAGCGGCGAACATGCGGTCGTTCTCCAGGACGAGCAGCGAGGTCAGGCGGCTCTGCACGTGGTATTGCTGCGAAAGCGCGACGGTCTCCTTGGCCGCGTCGTCGTCCACGCGCCGGCCGAGCTCGCTGATGCGCTCCGTGGCCCAGCGCCGCGCAATGACCTTTCGATCGGCGCCCGGCGCCGCCGAGAACGAGAGCGTCCGCGCTTCGAGCACGTGCATGCCATCGAATTCGCCCGAAAGCTCCACGGTCGCGCTCTCGGCCGAGGGCGCCCCGGAGAGCCGGCCCACGAGGACCATCTCTTCCCCGGCGCGCACGGCCGGGAGCTTGCGCGGGAACACGTCCACGAAGCCCGCCGGCAACGTGAGGCGCGCATTCATGAGGAGCGGGACGTCGAGGCCCTTCGCTAGGACGAGCGCGCGTTGCGCGAGCGAACCGCTGCCCGCCGCGAGCCGCTCATAGGAAGCAGAAAGCTCTTCCGCGAGCCCGCCGAGGACGAGCTCGTCAATGGAGGGACCAGCGCCGACCAGGCGAAGCTCGGCCTGTTTGTCCGACAGAACCGGCCGGACCCGCGCGGCGATCGAATCGACCTTCAACTCTCCCGCGGACGGCGCGCCATCGCCGAGATAAACGACCTGCCCTCGGCCCTGCGTCTCGATGCGCGAAATCGCGGAGACGAGGGCGGAGGCGAGATCCGAGGCGCCCTGCGGCGCGCGCTCGTGCAAGAATCGAAATGCCTCGGCGACAGACGTGTCGCTCTTCGCGGTGAGGCCACGCTCGGGGTAGGAAACGCAGGCGCTGTCGCAAAGAAGGACGGCGAATCGCTCGCCTTCCTGCAATCGGCGCAGCATGGTCTCGGCGACCGTCACCTCGGCGGAGAGGCCCTCCCGCGTGACGCCGTGGCTCGCGTCGAGGACGAGCACCTTTTCATTGCGGGGCTCGATCGAGCTGGCCTCGGGCGCCGTCGGGACCGGGACGCGGACCGCGAAATACCCGCGCCCCTCGCCGCCGCTCTCGACCGCGACGGGCAGGATCTCCGCCTGGGGACGCGGGAATTCGAGGACGAAATCGGCATTCGGGACGAACGACTCGGCCTGAAAATCAGCTTCGAGGCGGCCCGCCTCGGTGCGGAGAGAGGCCACATGCCCGAGGACCTTCGCCTCGGCCGCGGCGCCGCCCGCGTCCTCGACCGTGACGTGCACGCGGAACGAATCCATCCGGACCGCGCGATCCTCGCCGAGAGAAAGGGGATACGTGTACCGCAGGGCGCCCTTCGTCACGGGCAGGACCTCGTCGTATGCGAGGATCACCTTGCGGCTGCCGCGCGCCGGCATCGGGAAAATTTTCAAGGAGAACGAGCTGTTTTGCGTCCATTCGAGCAGCGCCGGATCACGCGGGCGCACCGTGTCGTCGACGATGCCCTGGAAAATGCGGGCCGCGCGATTCCGCTCGACCATTTCGCCCTCGACGAGCTCGTCGCCCACCCAGAGCGCGAGCCGCGACAAACTCGCGTCCGGCGGGAGCGGGAAGACGTATCGGCCTTCGAGGACCGTGGGCGTGTCGTTCGCGAGCTCCTCCTCGATCTCGGTGCGAGCGAATCCGTCGCGAATGGTCACGCGCACGGAATGCGCCCGCAGGCGCACGCCGGGGACGACGGTACTCGTGCCCGGCAGGCGCCCCGTGATCGTGCCGAAGCCGCGGGGCGCGGCGAGCGTCGGTGATTTCGTCTCGTCTTGAAGGAAGTCGTCTTCGCTGATGCCGGAGGCCGTTTCGAGAATGGCGGGGGCGCCGCGGGTCGCGGCCGGCGGGGTCCTTTCGTCGTCGATCTCGCCAGGCGCAGCGAGGCATCCGGAGAGGCCCGCGAGGAGGACGAGAGTGTGGGCCGCGACGAGAGGACGATGACGACGCATGACGACCTTCCTCGGGCCGGATCACGCCTGCGGAGCGGCCCTTTTGTCCGGGTGTGGACGCCACGGAAGACGGAAGGTTCCCGGATCCCGCGCGAAGGTGTCCGCCGGGGGCCGTTCTCGGCTACCCTCCGCCCGTGCCCGCGCCGTTCGTGCCCGAGCTCTTCGGCGACTTCCTCCTCGTACAACGACTCGCGCGGCGGGCGATGTCGGACGTGCTCGTCGCCGTCCGGCTCGGCGACCGGAGCGGCCAGACGTTCGTGCTGAAGCGGCCCGTGCTGGGCGAACGCGCCTCGGGCCGCGCCGCGCAAGCCATCCAGCGCGAGGGCGAGGTGCTCGCGGAGGTGCGCGCCGCGGCGCTGCCCGCCCTCGAGGCACGTGGCGACCTCGCAGGCCTGCCGTACGTGGCCCTCGAGCACGTGCGCGGCGCGCCGCTCGACGAGCTCGTCGCGGGCGCGGAGCCGATGCCGGAAGGCGCGGTGCGCGCGGTCGGGCTCGACGTGGCACGGGCGCTCGCAGCGCTGCACGAGAAGGGCTGGGTGCACGGCGACCTCGCCGCCTCGAACGTGATGATCGACGAGACCGGCGAGGCGAAGCTCCTCGACCTCGGCCTCGCGAGGCGCGCGGGCGAGGCGCGCCCCGAGGTCGCGGGGACGCCGGGGTATCTAGCCCCGGAGGCGGCGCTGCCCGGCGAGGCAAGCGCCGCGAGCGACGTCTACGGGTGGGCCGTCGTGGTGGCGGAGTGCGCGCTCGGGCGGCGCATCTTTCCCGAGGACGACCTCGCGTCGGCGGGCGCGCGCGGGGATCCGCCGCGGGCGCTCGCGGCGTGGGAGGCGCGCGTTCCGGGGCTCTCGGCGGCGCTCGCGCGGGAAGCCTCGCGCAGGCCCACGAGCGTGTCGATCGCGGCGGGCCTCGAAGCGCTGGCGCTCGATCGGGAAGCGCTCGCCGCGCGCGTGGAGGCGCATCGTGCGCGCGCCCCCGAGGAACGAACGTCGCTCGCCCGGCTCCCCGCGGCCGACGCGCGTGGTTTGTCCGAAAAGACCCCGCCACCCGCGCTCGCCGAGCCTCTGCCCGAGCCTTCACCCGAACCTGCGCCCGCGCCTTCAGCCCGCCCCGCGCCGCCGCCCCGACGCTCCGCCTCCGTGTATCTGGCCGTGGCCCTCGGCGCGGTGCTGCTCTTTGCGATGGGCCAGTTCTCGGCACGCCTCCCGCCGCGCAACCCGCGCGGCTCCGTCTCGCTCGCCGGCGTCGTGCCGCGACGCGCGCACGTCGAGGTCGACGGGGAAAAGGTGACTTTGCCCGCAGATGGAAGGCTGGAGCTCAGGGGCGGTGATCATACGGTCGCCGTCGTGCTACCGAAGGGCGCGCGGCGCGAGTACACGTTCCGCGTGCGCCCAAACGAGCACGTGGTGCTCGTCGCCCCGCAAAAGGGCACGGCCAGCAACGAGGACGAGGAGGCGGAGGAGCGCGAGCGATGAGCGACGGCGAGAGCAGGACGAAATTGCTCGGCAGCGCCCCGAGCGGGTCGGGGGGTCGGCGGCCCGTGACCGAGGTGATCGACGCGACGAGCGGCCCCTCGGTGCGCCGCATTCGCAAGCTGCGCGTGGTCGTGGTCGACGCGCCCGACGCGCGTGACCAGGGCGCCGCGCACGTCTTCGCGCAGGACGAGGTGCGCGTCGGCTCGAGCCTCGACGTCGACGTGACCCTGCGCGACCCGGCCGTCTCGCGCGAGCATCTCGCCGTGCGCCTCGGGCCTCACGGCTTCTCGCTCACGGACTTCGGCTCCACGAACGGCACGTTCGTGGGCGACCTGCGCATCGAGCGCGTGGCCATCACGGACGACACGCTCGTGCGCCTCGGCAACAGCGTGCTGCGCCTCGAACCGCTCGCCGAGACGGTCGAGCAGGAGATCAGCCCGCGCGCGCGCTTCGGCCGCATGCTCGGCGCGAGCCCCGCGATGCGCGAGATGTTCGCGCTGCTCGAGCGCGTGGCCGCGAGTGATCTGACGGTGCTGCTCGAAGGCGAGACGGGCACGGGCAAGGAGCTCGCGGCCGAGGGGCTGCACGAGGCGAGCGGGCGCGCGGGCGCGTTCGTCGCGGTGAACTGCGGGGCGATCCCGCGGGAGCTTTTGGAGAGCGAGCTCTTCGGGCACGAGAAGGGCGCATTCACGGGCGCGGTGCGGGAGCGGCCGGGCGCGTTCGTGGCGGCGGATCGGGGGACGATCTTCCTCGACGAGGTCGGCGAGCTGCCGCTCGACATGCAAGCGAAGCTGCTCCGCGCGCTCGAGCGACGCGAGGTCAAAGCCGTGGGCTCGGATCGGTCGCGCTCGGTCGACGTGCGTATCGTGGCGGCGACGAACCGGTCGCTCGCGCGCGAGGTGCAGGCGGGGCGATTCCGGCAGGATCTCTACTATCGGCTCGCGGTGGTGATCGTGCGGGTGCCGCCCTTGCGGACGCGGATCGAGGACCTCAGACTGCTCGTGGATCACATCCAGGACGAGCTCGCGCGGCGGCGCGCGGCGTCGGGTTTGCAGCCGTGCGCGCGGCTCGACGAGACGGCGATCGCGATGCTCTCCCGCTACGATTTCCCGGGCAACGTGCGGGAACTGCGCAACATCGTGGAGCGCTGGGCCGTGCTCGGCGCCTTCGCCGCGCCGGGCGAGCCCGCGGTGAGCCCACGGGCCGAGGAGCGCAAGGCCGAGGCCCCGCCGAGCCCCGAAACGCCGAAGGAGACGGCCCACGCAAGCGGGGTCGAGGCGAATCTCCTGAAGCTGCCGTATCACGAGGCGAAGGATGCCTGGGTCGAGCGCTTCGAGCGGGCCTACGTGGAGGCGATCCTCGCGCAGTCGGGCGGCAACGTGTCGCGGGCGGCGCGCGAGGCGGGCGTGGATCGGCGGCATTTGCAGCGATTGATGGCCCGGTTCGGGATCCGCGCGACGAGCGAGTGAGACGCGCGGTAGACTCCGGGCCCTGGGGGGTTTCCATGAGTCAACCGCGTATTCTCCTCGCCGGCGCGACCGGCGCTGTCGGCTCCGAGGTGCTGCGTCTCCTCCGCGAGCGTGGCCATTTCGTGCGAACGTTCTCCCGGAGCGCGAAAAACGCCGAGAAGATCCGCCCGCTCGCGAGCGAGGTCGTCCTCGGGGACGCGACGCGGGCCGGTTCGCTCGGCGAGGCGCTCGCGGGGATCGACGTCGTCGTGTCCTGCCTCGGCGCGAACGTGGCGCTCGGGATGAGCGAGCGTCGCTCCTTCCGCGACGTGGACGTCGCGGCCCACGCAAACCTCCTCGAAGCTTCGCTTCGCGCCTCCGCCAAACGTTTCGTGTATCTCTCCGCGCACCCCGGGCCCGGATACGATCACACGCGGTACATCCGGGCGCACGTCGAGACGGAGGACATGCTGCGCGCCTCGGGCCTCTCGTGCTCGTTCGTCCGGCCAACCGGGATTTACTCGGCGCTCGGCGATCTGATCGACATGGCCCGCATGGGATTCGGCTCCGTCGCCGGCGACGGGACGGCAAAGGCCAATCCCGTGCATCCTATCTGCGTCGCCGAGGCCATGGTCTCCGTGGTCGAGGAAGGCCCGGAGTTCGTCACGGTGGGCGGCCCGGAGGTCCTGACCCGCGAGGAGATCATGCGGCTCGCATTCGACGTCGTGGGCAAAAAGCCGCGGATCATGCACGTGCCGCCCGGCGTATTTCGGTTCTGGAGCGCCGGCCTGCGCCTACCGCACCCGCGCCTGTCCGATATGCTGGAGTTCGTCGCGGCCGTCATGACCACGGATTCGGTGGCCGAGGCGCGAGGAACGCGCCCGCTCCGGCCGTGGTTCGAGGCGCTCGCACGTCAGTAACGATGTTCGGCTTCGAGGACGTGCGCGACGAGCCCGGCCACGCGGCCGACCGCTAGAATGGCGGCGCGCCCGGCGGCAATCCGAGCGCCGCGGCGAGGGCCACGAGCCCCACTTCGAGGCCGGGCTCCCCGCAACCGCGCGCGAATCCGACGAGATCCAGGGCGCGCTGGAGACGTCTATCCGCGGGCGCAAAGGATGCAGCGGCCTCGAGCAGAATCGCCGCGCGGGGGTCCGCCCCGGCAAGACGACCGAAGCCAGGAATCGGGGTCCCGCTGTCGAGCCGCTCGGCCACGAATTCCCTGACCTTCGCCGTCGTCTCGAGGACGTCGATCCAATCGGCGAGCTCCGCGCATACCCCGGCGTGCTCGTCCCCCGAGAGCGCCTCCACGCCCGCGAGCACGCAGGCCGCGAGGCTGCCGCCCGCATGCGCGGCGGCGCGCGCGGCGAGCGCGGGCGGATCAACGGCATGATCGGCCACGAGCGAGAGCGCGCGATCGAGCAGCGCCACGCGCGTCGGCGCGCTGGAATCCCCTTCCGAGGGGGGCCACGCAATGGCGAGGCTCTCGGCGAGGGTCGAGGCGCGGGCGGCCGATAGAGCGCGCGTGACGCCGCGGCAGGTGGCGGGCAATGCGGCGACGAGCCGGAGCAGCGCGCGCGCCTCGACGAGGTTCGCTTGTGGGTCCGGGCTGGGGTTACCGTGCCGGTGTAGCGCCCAGAAGAGGATACCCAGGCGCACCACGTCGAGGGGTGCCGAAGGCAAGGAGAGGAGCACGAGCGCATCGCAGGCCCGGCGCAGGATTGAAAGGACGTCGCGCCGCTCCTCGTCGGACGAGGGCCACGCCCAGTCTCGATCCTCCTTCGAGGGGAGCCTCCCGGACCATGAGGAGCTCGGCCACGGCCTCGAACGAGTTGCCCTCGCGCACGAGGTCGGCCACGGCGTGCCCTCGATAACGTGGCCCCTCGGGGGACATCTGCGTGATGAACGTCCGGGACGAGCTTCGCTCCACATCGGAATCAGGCCCGGACCTGCCGGCGTGCGCCTCGCTCCGAGCTTTCAATCGCTCGACGTCCTCGCGCAGGTAATACCTGCCGCGCCCCCCGGGGCACGGGACGCTTCGCAAGAGGCCCCGGCTCACGTAGGTGTAGAGTGTTGCCCGCTTGACGGAAAGGAACGCTACGGCCTCGTTCGCCGTCAGGAACCCAGGACCCGGCGCGGTCGTCGTCATTACGCCCCCCGATTGTACAAGTGTATAGAAGTGTCGACCAAGCTATCACCAAGCCGAGGCGCGTTGCGCGCGGGAGTCGAGGTAAAATGGGTCGGACAATGTCATATCCGGCCCGGGCCGTATAAAACATATCCGGCCCGGGCCGTATGCATCAGCGTGTGGAGAGACGGCTTTCCACCCGGCGCGTGATTCCGCGGGGCCTCGTCTCCTCCACGTGCGTCGCGAGCTCGTTGCGTAAACGCGTTCGCGCGTCCTGGATACGCTTTCGTACGGTCTCGGGCGAGAGCGAGAGCTCGCCTGCGATGTCCTCGTAAGGTTCTTCCTCGACGAGACGGAGCTTCGCGGTCTCTGCGAGTCCGGGCGGCAAGCCGTCGATGGCCCTCCTTACGAGCACGTCGAGCTCGCGCCGCATCTGCTCGGCCTCCGGAGACTCGGCGTGCGCCGATTCGATCCCCCCTTCGATCGTGAGCCGCTCGATCGCGCGCCTTTTGATCGCGCGCTCCCGGTGAATGTCGACACAAGCGTTCCGCGCGAGCCGGGTCAGCCAGGCGCGCACATTCGATATCTCGCCCGGGCGCTGCGTGAGCTCCTCCATGGCGAGCACGGCGACCGTGCCGAGCGCGTCGCGCGCGGCCTCGGGATCCCTTCCTGTCCAGCGAAAGCAGAGCTTCCGGAGCTGTGGCTCGGATTGCGACCACGCCTCTTGAAAAGAGGCACGCGTGAAGCTCTGGTTCTCCCCCCCCATGAGCAACCTCCCCAATCGACGCGACGCGCCAGTCGAGCGCGTGCAGGTAAGTTGAATATTGCCGATGATTCGATGGAGGAGCGGCCCCGTCAATATCGATTCGCCAATCGACACGGGAATCGTCGAGACACGCGATCGTGTCCGTCCGCGTCGGATGCCGATAGCGGTCCGGGAAAACGACGCGCGAGCGTCGATTCTCTGCTCACGAAAACGACGCCTCGTTCGTCATTGCTAGTGCCCGCAGCGATAAACGAAACGGCTCATAGGGAGCCGGACGCCGCGGGGCATTACGAATAAGAAGGAAGAAACCATGAGCCAGGTCAATATCCCCAATTTCCCGAACCTCCCCGACTTTCAGCGCGAAGACGTCGCGTCCCTCGTCCTCATCTCGATCGCAATGGAGGAGATGGGTCTCTCGCACATCCTCAACGCCGAGGGTGAGAAGATTCAGTGGGTCCTCGGTACGCTCCCGGGCCAGACGCCGACGCCGGTGACGCCGGCGACCGTGGACGAGATCCTCGAGGTCAACGAGTCGGTTCGGGACACGCTCGAGCAGGTCGTCGCCAAGAATCTCCTCCTCTTCATGAAGGCCGGGAGGGCGATCCGCTTCCTCGAGGCCACGCCGGGCGGTACTGGTAGTGGTGGTGGGGCCCCGGCCCCGGCCCCGGCGCCCGTACAGCCGTGAACGAGCCCGATGCGCGCGCCGCGGCTGCCCAGGAGGGGGGCCGCGGCGCGCCATCACCTCGTGAAGGGAGGGCGCGATGACCAGGGAGGGACACGACTGGTACAAGAAGATCATCGCCGTCCGATGCGAGGAGATCCAGCGGCGCCTGGATTCGGTCGACCGCATCATCGAGCTCGAATACACGCTGATGGCGCGAATTTCGAGCGAATGGCCGAACCAGGCCACGAGGACGGGTCGCCTGGCCATGCAGGTCCTCGTGACGGCGTCGACATATCGATTGATCCTCGAGCTATGGCGAGAGTATCTCGAATCGATCCTCGAGCCCGAAAACTTCCGCTGGACGACGGCCCCGCCGCCGCCCGGTTGGCCTTACGAGCAACTCGAACAGCAGTAATCGATCTCGTACCAGCCTCCCTCGGCGCCCGTCGCGCCGGTACCCGAGCCGCCCCGGTGCGCGCGATGCGCCGCAGCGGGCGCGGAATTCCGCAGGTGCGGCGCTTGCTCCGCAGGCCGAGATCTCGCAAAATCCGCGGATCACAAGGCCCGGACGCCTGGCATGCCGCGTGCTCTTCCTCCGCTCGAACCACGGCATCGCCCGTAAAGGAGCCCCGCCATGTCGAGCCTTCGTACTTTCGTTCGCCCCCTCGCGTTTGCCCTCGCCTTCGTGTTCGCGACCGCCCCGCTCGCCGCCTCCGCCGAGGAGAAGGGCAAGGCGCCGAGGGTCGAGAAGGTCGACAAGAAGAAGCACGGCAAGGGCGAATTCCCCATGGAGTCGGCCCGCTTCGACGAGAAGGTCGAGGAAAAGATCAAGCACGCGCGCGAGCAAATGGAGTCGCTCCTCGCCGCGCATCCGCTGCCGGAGTCGATGAAGGCGCAGATCCGCAAGGATTTCGAGGCGGGCGCCGCCGCGATCCGCGCCGCCGCGAAGGAGGCCGGCAAAGACGGCAAGGTGACGCGCGACGAGGCGAAGGACGTGAAGAAGCTCGCGAAGGAGCTGAAGGAAAACGCGCGCGAGAAGTTCGGCAAGGAGGCGCGGCGCGACGGGAAGAAGCGCGAGAGGCGCGAGAAGCGCGCGAGTTAGAGCGCCGAACTGTTCGGCGCTCTGCGAGATCGCAAAGCGAACTCGCCTCGGGGTGAATCGTCCGGGCTTTGCCCGGACGAGAAGGGGACGCGAGGCGTCCCCCTCGGGACAATCAAGGAACGGTCAGCGTCCCGCCATTGCCCGCCACGTCGCGAATCTCGACCGATTGCGCATCCAGCGCCTCCTGCATCGTGAGCGGCAGGCTGGCCTTGCCCTCGGCGTCGGGATTGACCTCGACCGTCTTCGTCTGGTTGTTCGCGAACGTCACCGTCACCGTCCACGGGCCGAGCAGCGGCACGCCCGAATCGCTCGGCCCCACCCGCAAAGCACGAAGCCCCGGCGCCGTCCCGAGGTTTGCCACGAGGTCGATCGACGAGGCGCCACGCGTCGCGGTCGACGCAGACGAAAGCGGCGCGGCGACGACCTCGAACGACGGGCTCGTGATCTCGTAGGTCGTCTCGCCGGATGCCGCGAGCGCTTTGCCCTTCACGCGGAAGCGGTATTTCCCGAGCGGGAGCGAGAATGGCAGCATCGGTTTCTGCGCGGAGAAGAGGTCCGACGGGACGGGCTGCCACGTCGCCGTGTAGACGTGGTGCTCGGGCACCTCCGCATGCACCGGGTCGGGCGAGTACGTCGTGACAATCGTACCCTCGTACGAGGTGGCCGGGCGGCCCTTCGCGTCGGCGAGCGGCTGGTACATGCCGAGCGCCGCTTCCCGCTCGATGAATACCTCGGGCATGTCGATGGCCGGATCGCCGCCATACCAGGCAAACCGCGCGGCGCCGACCGCCCGCGAAACCTGCGGCACGGAGACCTCCGCGGCCACCGTGTCCGGCCAGAAAAGCACGGGGGACACGGACGCCGCCGTGCCATGATCGGTGGTCTCGAGCTTCGTGATCGGCGCCTCGTCGGGGTATTTCCAGGCGGTGAAGCGCGAGCTGCCGACTTCGGGATCCTCGATTTCGGGCGTCCACGCGAGCTTCGCCGCTTCGAGCACGCCGGCGAGGATCAGCTCGCCTTCGAGCGGGCCCCAGACGTTGATGCTCGGCTCGTAGCCGCCCGCG
This sequence comes from Polyangium jinanense, assembly GCF_028435265.1. GTDB lineage: Bacteria > Myxococcota_A > Polyangia > Polyangiales > Polyangiaceae > Polyangium > Polyangium jinanense. Next base: position 79,453 of record NZ_JAGTJK010000009.1, read on the forward strand.
AGCCAATCCTCGCCCGTGAGAATGTATCCGACGTGATCGTCGGCATACCCGATGAGCAGCGTCCGATCGGGGCCCGCGGGCGAAAGGCCACGAAGATAAGCTGCCCAGGGCGCGACCGGTTCGCCGGGCGCCGTGACGACGAGGTAATCGCCGGTCGGCGTGCCCGAAATACGCAACGCCGCGGCCGTCGTGCGGACAGAGTCGCAGAGCGGCAGGGGCATGTCGGAGCCGACGTCGAAGAGGCCGAAGATGATGCCGCCGCCCTTGGCGATTTCGAGGCACGAGCCGTAGACCGGCATGCTGAGCGCCCCGGGCAAACCGGCGATCGCGCCCGTGCCGCTCTGCTCGCCGCACAGGCCCGCGCCGGCGTAGGTGTTGAACTCGTCGATGGGGCTCTTGACCTTGCCATTCTCGTCGAGGAAGACGCCGTCGGGCACGTACTCCTCGACGTTCGGATCGTACGGCGCGTAGCGGAGCTCGGTGCCGTCGGGGCGCTTCACGACGCCGTCGCGGCCGATGTAGTAGCTCCGCGTGACGATCTCGAACGCAGCCTTGTCGCCGGTCTGAACGCTGCCGATGATGGGCGCGATGAGCTCGGTCGCGCGGGCGCCGAGCGTCTCCAGGCGCGGAATGTCGAGGCACCGGAGCGAGTCCGGACAGGAGGTGCGGCCGTCGTGGCCCGCGGGCGAGACGTCGCCGGCCGCGCCCTGCACGTGCATGACGGGATATCCGAGCTCGGCGCTCAGCGCGCGCGCGATGGCGCCGGGGGCGTCGGTCGAGACGAGCGGGTTGTCGCCGCCGCCGATCGTGCCGTGAATGGGGAAATCGACGAGGGCCGCGAGGGGCGTGCCGTCGGCCTTGTCGACACGCAGGACCCAGAGCGTCGGGTCCTTTCGCTTGCCCGCGTCGTTGCCGTCGGGCCCGGGGAGCATGTTGTTTTCGCCGCGCCGGTCGCGGTTGACCTCGTCGTTCGGGTCGAAGTCCTTCTCGACCGTGACGCCGATCTTCGCGGGGGCGAGCCCGCCGAGCGCCTGCTCGATGGCGTCGGCCATGGCGGCGATGGCGCGCTCGGCGAGCGCGGATTTCGGGCGATCGACGCCGGGCATGAGGATGAAGCTCGGCTGGTAGCCGGCCCAGGCGGCGTGGCTATGCGAGGCGGTCATGATGATGCGGCCGCGCATGGAGCCGTCGGGGGCGACCTTTGATTCGAGCTCGAAGAGTGTGTTCTCGTTGAGGAGCGGCGCGTCGACGCGGACGATGACCACGCGCTCGCCGCCGGCTTCGAGGGCGAGGGCCTCGGCGCGTGGCGCGTCGTGGATGCCCACGGTGGGCACGAGGCTCTTGCCGAAGCGCCGGGGGCGGTCGTCGACGGGCTTGGCACCGCCGAGGCCGACGGTGCGCGAGGCGTAGCCGCCCACGGGCGTGCCGATGGGCATGGGCAGGACGGCGGCGCCGTAGCCGGCCTTGACGTCCGTCGGAGCATTTGCCGGTTTGGACGGGCGCTCCGGTGGGGTTTCGAACTGGCAATGGGCCAGCGGATCAACCGCGGTCGGGGGGTTTTCCGTTATCGGTTTGTCATCGCCCCCGCAGGCAGCAAAGGTCGCCCCGAGCAACCCGAGGGCGATCCATCCAAGCGTCTTCTTGCGTGTTTTCGTCACCGAAGGCCTCCTCGCGGGCGAGGATAGCCGAACCGGCTTGGAGCATCGAAAAGTTCGTGACGCGAGGCGTCCCCCTCGGGGCGAGGAGGTTTCAGAACCGGGAGGCTTCGAGCCGGATGTCGGCGCGCGCGAAGGCGACCTCGAATCGGCGAAGGACCTTCGCCGCCTCGGACGCCTTGCCCTGGAGCTCGAGCGCATGGGCGAGGCCGAAGAGCGAAAACCCGTTCTCCGGCAGGTTTTCGAGGTCCTCTCGATAGACACGCTCGGCCTCCGTGGCCCTCCGCGCGCGGAGCAGGACGGCGCCGAGGATCTGCCGCGTCGGGTGGTGCCAGTCCGGCGGTTCCATGTAACGGAGCTCGTCTTCGAGGACGACCGCGAATTGGAGCTCGCGGATGGCCGTGTCGAGATCGCCCCGATCCGCCGCGAGCTCGCCACGCGTGACCGCGAGGGCGACGCCCAGGACGGCGCTCGGCGAGTTCACGCCGGACACCGTGGTCCTGAGGAGCGAGGGCTCCGCCGCAATCTTTTCCAGCGCGGCGAGCTCGCGATCCGCGGCTTTCACGTCGCCGAGCCGGGAGAACGCAATGGCCCGGGCGTAATGGTACACGCCGCGCGAGTAGGCGCGATCCTCGGGCGGCGCTTCCGCATGCAGGATCTCTTGCCACCGGCCGAAACGAACCAGGGCATAGAGGGGTGCGGCCAGGAAATGCTCGACCATCGTGGCCATGGGTTCGCCGTGGCCGTGCGCGGCGTGTCCGAGACGCCGCGGGATCGAGCGCGCAACCCGAAGCGCCTCCTCGGACTTCCCTTGGAGCGCCAACACGGCCCACAGGAAGTGTACGTTGTGCGTCCGGTACATGACGAGGTACATGTTCGAGGGATCGGCGAGGGGCGCGTACCTGTCGTCGGCGACGATGGCGCGCTTGTTGGCGATCGCGGCGTCATCATAGCGGCCCAGGCGAAGGTAGATGTGCGACGGCATGTGCACGAGGTGCCCGGCGCCAGGCACGAGGTCCGCGAGCCGCTCGGCCGCGTCGAGCGCACGCGCGGGGTGCGACGAGGACTCGACGACATGAATGTAGTAATGGTTTGCCCCGGGATGGTTCGGATCGAGCTTCATCGCCCGCTCCAGCGCGGACATCACCTCCTCGGTATTCGCCCGCGGCTTCCCGCGCTCCCAGTAATTCCAGGGGCTCAGGTCCATGAGCGCCTCGGCGTACAGCGCGAGAATGTCCACGTCGTCCGGGATGCGCTTGGCGACCTTCTTCATGGCCCCGGCATAGGCGACATCGAGCGGGGCGCGATCGGCCACGGGGGCGGGCGCGTATCGCATCGCGAGGGCCTCGATGAGCTCGCACTCGCGGCGCGTGACGCTGTTCGCGGTCGCGAGCGCGCGGGCGCGCTGGATGTGCGCATACGCGCGCGGGACGGCGTCGTCGCTCATGGGAGCGTTGATGTTCGGGCCGAGCACGAGCGCGGCCCCCCAGAAACACATCGCGCAGCCGGGATCGAGGCGCGCGGCTTCGAGGAACGAGCGCTCCGCCTCGGCGTGGTTGAAGGCATAAGCCAGCGTCATGCCCTGGTTGAAATAACGCTGGGCGGAGGGGACGCTGGTGGTGATGGGGAAGTGGAGCGATCCCATCCCTTCGAGCACCGGCGCCGCCGCGGATGGGTTCGTGATCTCGCCGGCAACGTCGCTCACCGCGGCGCGCGGGGCGAGGAAGGACGATGCGGCGAGCAAACCGAAAACAACGAAGAGCGTCTTCCGCGATGAAATTCGCATTTTCACCCTCCCCGGCCGCCCTTTCGGGGGCATGTTCGAAGGCAATGGGGCACGCCTCCCCGACGGCAAGTCCTCCCACCCTCTTGACGCCCGGTTGCGGCGGGGGCACTGGTCTGGAAAGGGCCCCAAACGCGGCGGCCGAAGAGGTACACATGAGGCGCTTTCGCTGGATTCACCTACTTGCATTGCCCTCCTTGCTCGCGGCTTGCGGCGGAGAGCCCGACGGGGAACAGGCGGATGGGAACGGGGACGCGTACGATCCCTCGTCGGTCGTGACGCGCGAGCAGAACGAGACCCCCGAGTTCTGGTTCGTGGAGCTCGAAGAGAAGCCGCTCCTGCGCGGCGGGTCGGAGTCGTTGCTCCTCCAGCAAAAGGTCGTGTTCAAGGCCGAGGCCGAAAAGCGGGGCATCTCGTACACCGAGCGGCTCTCGTTCCACCGGCTGTGGAACGGCCTTTCGATCCGGGTCGCGCCCGAGCACGTCGCGGAGCTCGCACGGATTCCCGGCGTGAAGTCGGTCTGGCCGGTGGTCCCGATCCAGCAGGAGGACACGCCGGAGGACGGCGGACCGCAGATGGACATGGCGACGGCGATCGCGATGACGGGCGTCGACATCGCGCGGAGCCAGCTCGGGCTCACGGGCGCGAATGTCCGCGTCGGCATCATCGACAGCGGCGTCGATTATGATCACCCCGATCTCGGCGGCGGCTGCTTTGGTCCGGGGTGCCGGGTCCAGTACGGCTACGATTTCGTCGGTGACGGGTTCCAGTCGGGCGTCGCGGGGGCGTATGCCATTCCCGACGCGGATCCGGACGATTGCGGCGGTCACGGCACGCACGTCGCCGGCATCGTCGGCGCGAATGGCGCGGTCGTCGGCGTCGCCCCCGAGGTCACGCTCGGCGCGTATCGCGTGTTCGGCTGCGCCGGGTCGACGAGCACGGACATCATGATCCAGGCCATGGAGCGGGCGCAGCAGGACGGCATGCGTGTCGTCAACATGAGCATCGGCTCCGGGTATCAATGGCCGCAGTATCCGACGGCCGTGGCGGCGTCGAACCTCTCGAAGAACGGTACGATCGTCTCCTGCTCGGGCGGCAACAACGGCGACCGCGGCGTCTGGGCCACGGGCGCGCCGGGCGTCGGGACAAACGTTTTTGCCTCGGCCTCCGCCGAGAACACGCACGTCGCGCAGCTCTCGTTTTCGATCACGCCGGACGCCAAGTCCTTCGGGTACAACGTGGGCACGGGCGTGCCTCCCGCGCCGCTCACGGGCACGCTGGAGATCGTGGCCACGGCGACGGCGAATACGATTACCACGGACGCGTGCAACGTGAATCCGCCGGCGGCGGGGAGCCTCACGGGCAAGGTGGCGCTCATCAAGCGCGGCGGCTGCACGTTCTTCGAGAAATCGAAGAATGCGCAGGCCGCGGGCGCCTCGGCCGTCGTCGTGTACAACAACGCGGCCGGCGCGCTGGTCCCCGGCGTCACGATTCCCACGGGTTCGCCCGCGGGCACGACGCCCGTGGGGATCCCGGTCGTCGGCATTACGATGGCGGAAGGTGATCTCATCGTCCAGCGCCTGGGCGCGGGGGCGGTGTCCCTGACATGGACGGACGACACGGTCACCTCGCCGAACAGCGTCGCCGGGCGCATTTCGACGTTCAGCTCGTGGGGCGCAGGGCCGGATCTTTCGTTCAAGCCGGACCTCACGTCGCCGGGCGGGTCGATCTATTCGACGTATCCGCTGGAGCTCGGCGGGTACACCTCGCAGAGCGGCACGTCGATGGCCTCGCCGCACACGGCGGGCTCGATCGCGTTGCTCATCCAGGCGACGGGCGAGACCGATTTCGACGCGATTCGCGCGCGGCTCCAGAACACGGCGGAACCGCTCCTCTGGGGCATCGATCCGTCGACGGGCATCCTCGACAGCGCGCATCGGCAGGGCGCGGGCCTCATTCGCGTCGACAAGGCCGCGGTCACGACGGCCAGCGTGTGGCCGAGCCGAATCGCCCTCGGCGAGACGACGGGCCCCACGACGCAGACGATCACCCTGAAGAACGACGGCAATGAGCCCATCACGTACGACGTCTCGCACCAGCCGGGCGCCTCGTCGGTGGGCACGTACGGCACGCCGGCGGCGCTCTCGAAGACGGACGTGCCGCCGACCGCGGACTTCAGCGCGCAGAGCGTGACGGTCCCGGCGAACGGCACGGCGACGGTGGAGGTCACGATCACGCCGAACCCGAACCTCGCCGATCAAGGCGTGTACGGCGGCTTCATCAAGTTCGCGCAGACGGGCGGCACGACGACGCTGCGCGTGCCGTACATCGGCTTCAAGGGTGATTATCAATCGATCGTGGCGCTCGTCCCGACGGCGCAGGGCTTCCCCTGGCTGTCGCGACAGAACAATTCGACCAATCCGCCGACCTACAACAAGCAAAACGCGGGCGCTGTCTTCACGATGTCGGGGACGACCAACGTGCCGAACGTCACCCTGCACGTCGAGCACCAGGTGACGACGATCAAGGTCGACATCGTCGAGGCTGCGGGCCTTCAGAAGCCGTGGGGCACCGCCTACACGTATACGTACGTCGGGCGGAACGCGGATCCGACGGGCACGTATTCGTTCGCCTGGAATGGGACCACGACGATCGGCAAGAACGTGGTCACCGTGCCGAACGGCAATTACGTGATGAAGATGAGCGTGCTGAAGGCGCTCGGCGACGCGAACAACCCGGCGCACTGGGAGACCTGGACGTCGCCGTCGTTCAAGGTCGAGCGGCCCTGACGTTCGCAGCGCGGGGGGGGGCTCCGATCGGCCCGGAAAGCCGATCGCCCCCCGCGCTGAATTCAGCCGAAGGTGATCAGGGGGTCGCCCGCGGCGAGCGCTGTAGCGCGGTTCGGAGCGGGGGGATAAATCCACATGGTATTGATCGCGCGCTTGCGCTCCTTGCCCGCGGCGGCCGTGAGCTTGATCTGGCGATCCCAGCCTTCCGCGTAGAGAGCTCCCCATTCCCCGAGGTCGAGGCAGGTGGCGTAAAACCGCTGCCGGTATTCGAGCGTGGGAACGCCGAGGAGGTCGGCCACGACATTGTGCCCCCCGAAACGGCCCATCGCAATGGCGTGCTGGCACGACATGAGGGCGTAATGGCCCTGCTCGTCGGTGAGCGCGCGGGCGACGTCACCCGCCGCGAAAACGTGCGGTGTGCCGACGACACGCAGGTCCGGGGTGACTTCGACGCGGCCGAGGGGATCGAGCGAGGAAGAGACCTGGGCCGTGAGGCTGCTCGCGCGCATGCCGGCGGTCCAGACGACGGTGTGGGCCTCGATGCGCTCGCCGGAATTGGTCACCACGCCGCCGGCATCGATGGACGCGACGGCGATGCCGCTCCGATATTCCACGCCGAGGGATTGGAGCGCCTCCACGATGACGGGACGCGGGTTCTCACCGAGGCCGCCGCCGACCTCCCCTCCCCTTTCGACGATGATCACCGAGATCTTCGCATTCGCGCCGAACACCTGTCGCAAGCGCAGGGGCAGCTCCGTGGCGAGCTCGAGCCCCGTGAATCCGCCTCCTGCGACGACGACCGTATTTCGCGCGGGCGTCTCGGGCAGGGCGGCGAGAGCCGCGAGGTGCTTGTCGAGCGCGACGGCATCGCCCAGCTGATCGACGGAGAAGGCATGCTCCGAGAGGCCGGGAACGGGCGGTCGGAAGAGCTTGCTGCCGCTGGTGAGCAGCAGCCGATCATAAGGCAAGCTGCGCCTCGCGCCGTTTGTCGCAATCACGTCGACCTGCGTGTCGCGGGTCCGGATTTCCGCGACGGACCCCTCGACGAAACGGACGCCGATCGCATCGAGGAGTGGCAAAAGGGGCGCGCTCATGTCCTCCGGAGAGGGCTCGTAGAGCCGCGGGCGAATGTGGAGGGCGGGCTGCGGAGAGACGAGCGTGACCTCGACGTCCGCGCTGGTTTTTCCTTGCTGGTCGAGCAGCCGCGCGGCCGCCAGAGCGCCCCAGACTCCGGCGAAGCCTCCTCCGACGATCAATACTTTCTTCGACATGCTACCTCTGGTATGGCGAGGAGGGCCTGCCGCCAATGCCATTGACCCCTGATTTTCGGCCAACGTGCGTGAGCCAACCGCGGCTCGTGCTGTTCGTGGCGCTTCCCGGGATGGGGCTGCTTGACCTGACCGGGCCACAGACGGTGTTCTGGGCCGCGTCGCGCTACATGGAGGCGGTCGGACGGCCGGGCTACGCGCGACGAACCGTGAGCCTGACAGGCGGGCTCGTGCGCGCGGCGGAGGGCGTGGAGCTCGATACGTCGCCGGTCGCGGAGTTCACGGGCCAGGAGGTGGACACAATCGTCGTGCCCGGCGCCCCGGAGATCGAGCAAGCGCTCGACGGCGCCACGGAGCTTGCGTGCTGGCTCGCCGAAATGTCCCGCAGGGCGCGGCGGACGGCCTCCGTGTGCACCGGAACGTTTTTCCTGGCCCAGGCAGGGCTCCTCACGGGAAAACGAGCCGCGACGCACTGGTTGATGTGTGACCTCTTGAAGAAACGTTTTCCCTCGGTCGAGGTCGATCGGGATGCGATCTTCGTGCAGGAGGGGCCGGTCTGGACGTCGGCGGGCGTGACGGCGGGAATCGATCTCTCCCTGGCGCTCGTAGAAGCGGACTGCGGGCGGGACATCGCGATGAAGGTGGCGCGCGAGCTCGTGGTTTTCCTCAAGCGGCCGGGCGGGCAGTCGCAGTTCAGCGAGGTGTTGCAATCGCAGGTCGAAGACGGCGGAGCCTTCGACGATCTGCACCACTGGATCTCGGAAAATCTCGGCCGCGAGGATCTGACGGTCGAGCTGCTCGCGAAAAAAGCAAGGATGAGCCCGCGGAACTTTTCGCGCGTCTACCGGCAGACGACGGGACGAACGCCGGCGAAGGCGGTGGAGATGTTCCGGCTGGAGGCGGCGCGGCGGCTGCTCGAAACGTCAACGCGCAACGTGGACGAGATCGCGCGGCAGTGCGGATTCGGCAATGAGGAACGGATGCGCGTGACGTTCCAGCGGCATCTTTTCGTGTCGCCGATGGAGTACCGCATGCGGTTTTCGAGGTGAGGGTTCACGCTCCCGCGGCGCGTGATTCGCGCATTTCTTGCGCTCGAACGAGAGCGAGCGGTTGCAAACCGATCGATGTTCTAGGGGACTTGCCCGGCACGAAAGTCCGGCGCATGCTCCCGGCCCTCACAGGACATGCACGGAGAAAACATGGCCAAGCTCAGCAAGGACATCGTCATCGTGGGCGCGAAGCGCACCGCGTTCGGGACGATGAATGGCGCGCTCAAGGGTGTCACGGCGAACGATCTCGCGGCGCACGCGGCCAAGGCTGCCCTCGCGCAGGCCGGCGCGGCGCCGACCGACGTCGGACACGTCGTCGTCGGCAACGTCATGCAGACGAGCGCCGACGCCATCTACTGCGCGCGCCACATCGGCCTCAAGGCGGGCGTGCCCATCGAGGTCCCGGCGCTCACGGTGAACCGGCTTTGCGGCTCGGGGTTCGAGGCGGTCGTGCAGGCGGCCCAGCTCCTCCTGCTCGGCGACGCCGACGTGGTGCTCGCGGGCGGCACCGAGAACATGTCGCAGGCGCCGCACGTGCTCCGCGGCGGGCGCGAAGGCTTCGCGTTCGGCAAGGCCCCGGCGCTCGAGGATTCGCTCTGGAGCGCGCTCACCGATAGCTACGTGAATTCGCCGATGGCCATCACGGCCGAAAATTTGGCGGCGAAATACAACATCTCGCGCGCCGAATGTGACGAATATGCGCTCCGCAGCCAGAAGCTCTGGGCCGCGGCGAACGAGGCGGGCGCGTTCAAGGACGAGATCGCGCCGATCGAGCTGCCGGGCAAGCGCGGGGCGCCGCCGGTCTCGTTCGCGGTGGACGAGCACCCGAGGCCGCAATCGACGCCGGAGGCGCTGGCGAAGCTCGCGCCCGTCTTCAAGAAGGACGGCACGGTCACGGCCGGCAATGCGAGCGGCATCTGTGACGGCGCGGCGATGCTCGTCGTGACCACGGCGGAAAAGGCGCGCGAGAAGGGCTGGACGCCGCTCGCGAGGCTCCTGCAATGGGCGTCGGCGGGCGTGGATCCCTCGATCATGGGCATCGGCCCGGCGGCCGCCATTCCGAAGGCCCTCGAGCGCGCGGGGATTTCTTTCGACGCAGTCGACCTCTTCGACGTGAACGAGGCGTTCGCGCCGCAATGGCTCGCGGTGCAGAAGGAGCTCGGGATTCCGCTGGAGAAGGCGAACGTCAATGGCGGGGCCATTGCGCTCGGCCACCCGCTCGGCGCCTCGGGCGCGCGCATCACGGCGCACCTCGTCCACACGCTGCGCCGCACGGGCAAGCAGATCGCGGTGGGCAGCGCCTGCATCGGCGGCGGGCAGGGGATCGCGGTCGTCCTCGAGCGACTCTGATCGGAGCGGCGAGGCCATGGCCCCTTTCCAGAAAGAACACGAGGCCGACGTCGTCATCGTCGGCGCCGGCCTCGCGGGCCTCTCGGCGGCGGACGCGCTGACCCGCATGGGAAAACGTGTCGTGGTGCTCGAAGCGCGGGATCGCGTCGGCGGGCGCACGCTGGGCCGGGAGATCGGGGGCCGTGTCCTCGATCTCGGAGGGCAATGGCTCGGCGCGGGGCAACGCCGCCTGGGGCGCCTCGCCGCCGAGCTCGGGGTCGCGACGTTTCCGACGTACCATTCCGGGCAAAAAGTCTTGCTGCGGGACGGGCGGGTCTCGACGTATTCGGGGACCATTCCCTCGCTGCCGGTGCCGGGGCTCGTCGCGCTGCACTTCGCTTTGCGCAAGCTCGACGCGCTCGCGGCGCGGCTGCCCGAGGGGAGGCCGCTCGCGGCGGCGGAGGCATCGGCGTGGGACGAAGATACGCTCGAAACCGCAGCCAGGCAGCTCATCACGCGCAGCGACGTGCGCGAGCTCTTCGACGCGGCGGTGCGCGTGGTGTTCGGCGCGGAGCCGCGCGAGATCTCGATGCTGTATTTCCTCGCGTACCTGCGCGCGGGCGGCGGGCTCATGCGCCTCGTCGAAATCGAGGGCGGGGCGCAGGAGCGGCGCTTCGTGGGCAGCGCGCAGCAGCTCTCGATCCGGCTCGCGGCGCGGCTCGATGACGCGGTCGTGCTCTCCGCGCCGGCGCGGCGCATCGAGCAGGATGGGCGCGGCGTGGTCGTGACGTCGGACGAGATTGCGGTGCGCGCGCAGTACGTGATCGTCGCGGTCCCTCCGGCGCTCGCGGGCCGCATCGAATATAGGCCGCTCCTGCCCGTCGTGCGGGATCAGCTCACGCAACGCATGCCGATGGGCTCCACGGTGAAATGCATCGCGGTCTACGATCGGCCTTTCTGGCGCGAGGCGGGGCTCTCGGGGGAAGCCGTGACGAGCACGGGGCCGATGTCGGTCGTGTTCGACAATGGCTCGCACGACGGCGCGGTGCATTCGCTGCTGGGGTTTGTCGTGGGCCAGAAGGCGCGTGTCTTCTCGGAGAGGCCTCCGGAGGAGCGGCGCGCGGTGGTGCTCGGGAGCCTCGGGCGTATGTTCGGCGAGCGGGCGCTCCGACCGAGCGAATACGTCGAATTCGACTGGTCGACGGAGGCATGGACGCGCGGCTGTCCCGTTGGGGTGATGGGGCCCGGGGTGATGACCGGCGCCGGGCGCGCGCTGCGCGAGCCGGCGGGGCGAATCCACTGGGCCGGCACCGAGACGGCGACGGAATGGACGGGCTACATGGAGGGGGCGCTCGAATCGGGCGAGCGGGCGGCCGCTGAGGTGGGGACGAGGTTCGAAGGCGGAGCCTTGGGCCGTTCCTGCGTCGGCGCGTAGCGATCCATCGGCGAGCGCATCAAAGGGCGCTCAATCGATCCAGCTCAGCCGGTTTGAAATCGTCCCATACGTCGTCCTCCGTGTCCGGCTTTCGATCGTTGCCGCAGGAGATGACGTTGATCTCCTTCCCTGCGCACAGGATTCTGTACGGGACGCCCCAGGGATCGTCCGTTTTCTTTCCGTCGATCTTCCCGGCGACCACGAGCTCCTCGATGGTCGGGCAATCGTCGGTGGCGCCTTGCAAATCGAGCTCGACGTACATCTGGGCCGCCGTCTTGATCACGGACGCGCCGATGAGCGCGCTCCGGATGCGCGCCTTCTTGTACTCGGGAAACACGAGGTACGTCGCGCCCGACGAGATGATCGCCATGATCGCGATGACGATGAGCACCTCGACCAGCGTCACGCCGCGGAATGCCCGGCGAAAGCGCCGCCGCGTACCCTCGAGCCCCCTGCCAACGAAGGAATTCCGGTTCTTCATGGCGAAAGGGATGTTACCGCGTGACGCACCCGACTGTCCAGCTTTACACGCACAGGGAGAGGCAATGCGGCGTCCATCGCCCCGATCCCGTCCCTTTCGCGTGATACGTGAGCCAAACTGGACGCCACGCGCGCGTTCGGGCACGATCGGCCGATGAGCGTCGAGGGACGTGGGTCGGCCGGCACTATGTACGATTCGAGCCCGGCGATCTCCTCGTGATGGAGTTCCACGGGCCGATCCTGCCCGGCGAGATGGCGGCGCTCGCGCGCTTGACGGACGAACGATTGCTCGCGCGGGGCCGGCTCTTCGTCCTGTGCGACATTTCCGACGCGGGCGGATTCAGCCCCGGATCGCGGCACGAGCTGCGTGATCGGTCCCGGAACCTCCCCCCGCATTTCGTCGCGTACGTGGGCGCACCTGCCCCCGTCCGCGTGGTGCTCGATCTCATCATTCGCGCGACGAGCTCCCTCACGGGCGCGAAGATCGCTCACCGCTTCTTCGAGACGCAGGCGAAAGCGCGCGCGTGGTTCGACGAGATGCGCGCGAAGGCCGCGTGAGACCTTCACGCGCGTACGTCAGGATCCGGCGCTCATTTCCCCGTGAGCAGCCACCGCAATGCCTCGCCCTCCGTCGTGAAGAACGAATACACCGGTAGCCCCGTCTCGACGGAAAGCCTCTGAATCTGCATGCGCCCGAGCGCGCTGCTGATGAGGTTCGCCGCGCGCACGAGGCCATGCTGGCGCGCGTGGGTCATCGTCTTCTCGACGAACGCGCTCACCTCGGGCTTCTGCGGGGGAAAATTCGAGATGTTTGCCAGGACGTACCACGGTTTGCCGAGGAGCGGCCTCGTCTTGCGCTCGAATTCCTCCCAGTATCCCTTCCCGTCCCCGAGGTCCCAGAACCCCCACACGTCGACGCGGACCACGTTCGTCGCGCCATCCACCGTGACCAGAAATCCCTTTTTCGCGACCTCGCGCGCCGGAGGCGGAGCCGCCGCCGGGCGCGCAGCCGATGACCTGGGCTTGGCCGATGGAACCTGCTCCACCGACGGCCGCGCGCTCTCGCGCACGAGATCCGTGAGGGCCGCGATGGCCAACGTCGCCCGCGGAAAACGGGCCTCCACCGATTTCGCGGTCGCGCTGGCGAACCAGGAATCGAATCCAGCAGGGAGGTCGACGCGCTTGCGGCGCTTGGCCCGCGCCTCCGGCGATTCGCGCGGGCCACCCGAAATGTCGGTTGCGAGCAGGATGGGCGAGCCGTCGCGCTCGAGCTCCTCGGACCAGTAAGGCTCGCCGACGAGCAATTCGTAGGCGAGCTGGCCGAGGGCATAAATGTCGGCCGCGGGCCCGATGTCGCGCGAGGCCTCGACCTGCTCGGGCGCCATGTAGATCGGCGTGCCGAGGATGCCGCGCGTCGTGATGCCGGCGACGACAGGATCCTCCGTCTTCACGACCCCGAAATCGAGGACCTTGACGCAAGGCGTGCCGTCGTCGCGCCACGAGACGAAGACGTTCTCGGGCTTGAGATCGCGGTGGACGACACCCGCGGCATGGAGTTTGTCCAGGGCGAGCGCGGTCTGCGCGAGATAACGGAGCACGTCCTCGACGGTGAGCCGGATGCCCTGATCGAGGATCGCCCCGAGGTCGCGACCGCGGAGCAGCTCCATCACGAGGAACGGCAGCTCGGTGCCGGGATCGATGCCGACGTCGACGATCCGGACGATGTGATCACTCTCGATCGCGCCCGTCGCCCGCGCTTCGAGCTCGAAGCGCTTGCGGCCCTCCTCGCTCGACACGAGATTCGGCAGCATGACCTTGAGGGCGCGCCGGCTCGAGGTCTTCTCGTCGACGACCTCGTAGACCGTGCCCATGCCGCCGGACTTGATCGGCCGGATCACCCGATACCGGCCGTGGAAGAGGGTCTCGGGTTCGAGGAGCTCGGGGCGTGGCAGCAGCATCGAGGACAGGTGAAGCTACCAACACGCCCGCGCGGCGACAAGCGGCGCCGTATCCCCTCAGGAGAGGCGCTTCGGCCCGCCCTCCCCCTCGCCGAGGACGTCGCCGAAGGACGACGCCGAAGGACCGGTGAGGCGGCCGAGACGATCGGCATAATGGAGCAGGAGGGTGCGGTTGTCCGAGACGGCGAGGTTCTGGATCTCCAGGGCGCCGATGCGATCCTCGGGCGTGAACGCGGCCTCGGTCTTCTCCATGGAGAGTTTCTCGGGCGCATACGCGCTCTTCTCCGCGCGGGTCTCGAGGATCGTGTAATCGTCGCCGCGGCGGAGCGAGAGGCGCACGATGCCGCTGATCGGCGTCGCGACCCAGCGGGCGAGCGACTCCTTCAGCATCATCGCCTCGGGGTCGTACCACTTGCCCTCGTAGAGGAGGCGGCCGAGGCGGCGGCCGAGCGTGACGTAGAGGTCGGTCGTGTCCTCGTTGTGCGTCGCGGAGAGCAGGCGCTCGTAGGCGATGTGGAGCAGCGCCATGCCGGGCGCCTCGTAAATGCCGCGGCTCTTCGCGCCGATGACGCGATTCTCGATCTGATCACTCATCCCGAGTCCATGCCGCCCGCCGATTTCGTTCGCCGCGACGATGAGGGAGAACAGCGACGAGAATCGTGCGCCGTTCAGCGCGACGGGCACGCCCTCGGCGTATTCGACCGTGACCTCCTCCTCGGCGATCGCGACGTCCGAGCGCCAGAACGGCACGCCCATGATGGGGTTCACGATCGTCATGCCCTTGTCGAGGAACTCGAGGTCCTTCGCCTCGTGCGTCGCGCCGAGGACGTTCGCGTCGGTGCTGTACGCCTTCTCGGTGCCCATCGGGTACGGCATGCCGATCGAATCGAGATACTGGGCCATCTCGGTGCGGCCACCGAAGGCGTCGACGAACTTCTGGTCGAGCCAGGGCTTGTAGATCTTGAGCTCGGGATCGACGAGCACGCCATAACGGTAAAACCGCTGGATGTCGTTGCCCTTGTGCGTGCTGCCGTCGCCAAAGACGTGCACGCCCTCCTCGCGCATCGCGCGGACGATGGCCGTCGAGGTGACGGCGCGGCCGAGGGGCGTCGTATTGTAATATTTGCGGCCGGCGGTCGAGAGGTGGAACGCGCCGCACTGGATGGCGATGATGCCTTCCCGCGCCATGGACTCGCGGCAATCGACGAGCCGCGCCGCCGCGGCGCCGTGCGTGAGCGCGACGGGCGGGATGTCCGCCGGGGTCTTCTCGTCCGGCTGGCCGAGATCGGCGGTATAACAATGGACGCGGAGGCCCTGGCGCGAGAGCCAGGCCACGGCCGTGCGCGTGTCGAGGCCCCCGGAGAATGCAATGCCGAGCGCAGTGCCCGGCGGAGGAAGGGTGCGGTAGATGCGGCTCATCTCGCCGCGTGCGATAGCAGGCGAGGGCGCGGCGCGAAAGACCTTTCTTCGCTAGCTGTCATCCCCGACGAGCCCCTCGCGCCGCCCCATCTCGTAGAGCTTTTCCTTGAGGTGCTGGAAGCGCTTGCGCAGGCGCGCGGCGACACGTTTGCGTTCGTCCGCCCCGAGCGGCGGCGCGTCCTCGCCGTGGAGCACGACGGCGAGGTCGTCCCACGAGAGCTGTCGATCGACGCGCAGCATGAGGAGTTCCTGCTCCTCGGGCGGCAGGCGCGCCCGGAGCTCGGCGAAACGATCGCGTCGCTCGGTGCGGAGGTACGAGCGCGTGACGGTGCGGACCTCGGCCTCGATCGCCGAAAGCTGAGAGCCCTCCGGCAAGGGCACGACCCGCGCGGCGCGGCGCTTCTCGGCGCGGCGAAAATCGAGGGACGACGTGCGCGCCACGGCATACGCCCAGGTGCGGAAGGAGGCGTCCCAGCGAAAACTCGGCAGGCTTTTCCAGAGCTTCTCGGCGAAAAGGGAGAATACCTCCGCGGCGTCGGTCTCGTTGCGGTGGAGCGCCGCGACGAACTCGAAGATCTCGGGGCCGTAGGCGCGCAAGGCGACGGACGTGGCGGCGCCGATGTCCCCGCCCTCGGCGAGGCGGCGGATGTCTGCATCGATTGTGCGCCTTTTGTCCGCGTCCATGCGACGTGAGGCCCGAGCCTTGGGGCAGCGCGCGGGCACGGTCATCTTGCCCGCCCCGCCGGCGCTTGGGAAGTGCTCTCCCGCGCGAAACGGCGCTCGCGGATGGTATGCTCGCGGCGGTCCATGCCAGGCGAGCCCTTGTCCGGACGCACGAGTGACGTGCGGCGGGACGTCGACGACGACGAAGACGACACGTCCCTGTCGTCCTCGTCCGAAGACGGCGACGGGGCGATCACGCCTGATCCTTTCCTGGCGAAAATCGCACGGATCCCTTCACGGAGCGCGCCGGGCGCACCGGCGACGTTGCCACGACCGGGCGAGCGCGTGGGGCGATTCGTCGTGCGCGAAGAGATCGGTCGCGGCGGCATGGGCGTGGTGTTCGCCGCGACGGATCCGACACTCGGCCGCGAAGTCGCGCTGAAGGTGCTCCTGTCGGAGGACGAGGAGCGCAAGCGTCGCCTCTTGCGCGAGGCGCGCGCAGCCGCAGCGCTTGGGCACGCGGGTGTCGTGGCGATCTACGACGTCGGCGAGGATTGCGGTCGGGCGTTCATCGCGATGGAGCGGGTGCGCGGATCGACGCTGCGCGAGCGGCTCGACGCGAGGCCGAAGGACGCGCCGGCGCTGCCGCTCGACGAGGCGCGACGCGTCGCGAGGGACCTCGCCCGCGCGCTCGCGAAGGCGCACGGTCGTGGCCTCGTGCATCGGGACATGAAGCCCGAGAACGTGATGATCGAGGCCGATGGCCGGGTGATCCTGCTCGATTTCGGGCTGGCGAAAGCGACGCACATGGAGATCGATCCGGTGTCGGTCGCGACGGCCGACGGCGCGATCATCGGCACGCCGAGCTACATGTCGCCCGAGCAAGCGCGCGGAAAACCGGTCGACGCGCGGAGCGACGTCTTCTCGTTCGGCGTGATGCTCTACGAGATGCTGACGGGGAAGCGGCCGTTCGTCGGTAAAAACGCGGCCACGGTGCTCGCGTCGATCGAAGGATCGGAGCCGACGCTGCCGTCGACGATCCGCGCGGGCGTGGATCCAGACCTCGAACGCGTGGCGCTCCGGTGCCTGCAAAAAGAGCCGTACGCGCGGTACGAGAACGCCGGAGCGATCGCGAAGGAGCTCGCACTCGATCACGACGCACGAAAGCCGGGGATGACGCGCTTTTTGGCCCCGGCCGCGCTCGTGGTGCTCGTCTTGATGCTCGTCGCGGCGATCGGGGCGTCGAAGATCCGGAGCGAGAGGGCCGCGGCGCCGCTGGAGGAGCCCTCGGCGAGCACGCGTGTCGCCGCTGCGAACGCGCTCGTGCCGGTGGTCGCGACGGATCTGCCGAGCTCGGCGTCGCAAAGCGAGGAAGCGCGCGCAGCCTATCGCGCGGGGCTCGAATCGTTCCGCGCGGGCGGCTCGTGGGGGCCGGATTTCCAGCGGGCGATCACGCTCGATCCGGCCCTCGCCTCGGCGCACGTGCAGTACGCGGCGATCGGAATGGCGCAGCACCTCGACGGCGTCCGCGAGAGCTTCCGGCAAGCGCGGGCGAAGAGTGACGCGCTCTCGCCGCGGGACCGCGCGCTGCTCGACGCGATCGAGCCGGTCGTGCAGCGCGAGCCCGCGGACTGGGCCGAGGCAAGCCGCAGGCTCGGCGTGATGATCAAAGACCACCCGGGCGACGCGCAGCTCTGGTACTTCCTGGCGCTCGGCCGCGGCAACTTCGACGACTTTCAAGCGGCGATCCAGCACCTCAAGCGCGCGATCGAGCTCGACCCGCAGTTCGCCCGGGCGCTCAGCTCGCTCGCCGTCTTCGAGGCGTACCGCGGCCGATTCGACGAGGCGCAGAAGGCCATCGATCGGTGCCTCGAGGTCGCGCCGGATGCGATGGCGTGCCTGTCGTACCGCGCGCGCCTCGAAGGGTATGCGGGGCGTTGCGCCGCGATGGAGTCGTCGGCGCGGCAGATGATCGCGCGCGGCGCGCAGGCGCACCTCTCGTACCCGCTGCTCGCCGACGCGCTCGCGTCACGCGGCGAGCCGAGCGCGACGGTGGAGGAGGCGCTGCGTCACGCGGGCAAACAGGTGAACGAGTTGCCGAAGGGAACGGCGGAGCTCGTGCAGAGTCGCGTGCTCGTCGTGGGCGCGATGCGCAAGGCCGCGCTCTACGGTGACTTCGAGGCGGCGCTCGAACACGCGCGGGCGCTCGGAAAGCGAGCGGAGGGCAGCGCGCGGCGCAACGATCACGGGATCGCGGCGCGCGCGGTCGCGGAGCTCCTGATCGAGTCGGGGAAACACGCGGAGGCCGGGGCCGTGGCGCTCGACTATCTGGATCGTCAGGGCGCGTGGGAGCCGGATCCGAGCGCGGAGGACTCGGCCCTTTCGAACGACGCGACGCCCGCGCTGCTCGTGACGGCGCGGAAGGCGGGCGTGATCACGCGTGAGGGGCTCGCGGCGCGGCGGCGCGCGTGGCTCGCGGAGTGGTCGTCCCGCGCGACGCCGGCGGCGCGCAGTTATCTGTGGCTGCACGGCTGGGCGGCCACGACGATCCAGGGAGAGGACGCGCGCGACGCGCTCGAGGCGCTCGCGGAGCACGGCCCGCTGCCGCCGTACGTACCGGGCACGCTGGTGGGCGCGTCGGCCGGCGTCACGTTCATGCTCGGCGGTCGGCTCGACGAGGCGAAACGCTGGCTCACGCAGGCGGCCGGGAGCTGCTCGGCGCTGAGTTTTCCGATCGCGCACACGCGCGCGCATCTGTGGCTCGGACAGGCGCTCGAAGCGTCGGGGGACACACGCGGCGCGTGTGCGTCGTACCGGACGGTGCTCGATCGATGGGGGCGCGCGCGGCCGCGGAGCGTGACGGCGGACGAGGCGCGCGAACGGTCGACGCGGCTCGGCTGTACACGCTGAACTTTTTTCGTCACACGCGCCGGGGTTCTCCGTCGATCCCCATGAACGGACCGACGGAGGGCCTTCCTGATGCGCACTTCGCAGATGCTGTTTGCCGCCGTATCGATCGTCGCCGCCGCCTCGCTCACGAGCGCGTGCGATGCACCCGCGGGCGCGGGGGACTCGAAGGAACCATCAAAGGGAACGGCGGAGTCGACGCACGCCTTCGCGGGCAAGCGCGGCTCGACCGGTCAAACCTGGCGTTCGCTCGGACCGGACGGCATCGAGAAGCTGCATGGCGAGACGCGCCTCATGCTCGCGAGCGGGGCCGAGCGGCAGGTGGTCGAGGACGTGACGCTCGACGTGAGCGGCCGCATCGTGTCCGCCGAGATCACGACGACGAGCAGCACGGCGAACGAGCTCCCGGTGCGGCTGCATCTCGTGCCCTCGGAGGGGATCGTGCGGATCGTGTCGGGCTCCACCGAGACGACCTTCCACGTGCCCGCGGATGCGCCGTGGGTCTACACGGCCCTGCCGGCGGGGATCCCTGCGACGCCGATCGCGGCGTGGATCGCGAAGCGCGGGGCCGACACGGCGCCCTGGTTGCGGGTGGTGTCGGCGAGCGAGGGGCGGAGCTTCCTCGCGCCGCTCGATCAGGTCGTCGTGCGGACGGAGACGGGCACGACGGTGGTGCTCGGGCAAGACGCGGCGGACACGGACACGGTGTTCGTGCGGGACTTGCGCCTCTCGGGCGGCGAGTCGATCACGCGGATGAACGGGCCTGCGCTCGTGCTGTGAAGATCGTCGACGAGCGGTCGCGCTCGCCGGCGCAAAAGGTTGGTCCTCCAAACAATTCCTTCGCCACGCGCGCGGGCGCATGTGGCCCGTAGTTGCAACAGGACGAACCATGCGGCGCGTCGAGCCTCCATCAGCTCGTCCGTACGGTCGCGTCTCCCTCCCCGCGCCATGCGCGCCCTCCGCTGACCTCGCTTCCCCGCGAGGCAGGTAATCCAAAACACGTCAACTGCGCCAAAAAACTTCGATCATGCCCCCGCGGAGGCAGCCTCGTCACGTGGTTCCAGCGGCTCGGGGGCCTTTCCGCGCGCGCTCGACACGTTCGGGCAAATTTTTGGCGGAAAGGTCGCCGGTCTGCATGTAGACTCCGTCCCCTCAACATGCCGACCGCTCGTCGTCGCCTCGAAAGCAAAGACATTCCGCAAGCAGACAGCCTCGAAAACGTCCGCCGCATCATCGATGCGGTCGCCGATGGCTCGAAATCGAAGGCTGACGTCTCCGACCGCACCGGGATCAACCCCCGCCACGTGCTCTACGGACTCCACACCGCCCGCGTGCTCGGGTTCCTCGTGGAGGAAGAGGGCGGCGGGTTCGGGACCACCGAGCTCGGCAACGCACTCCGCAATGACCCGGCCGGGAGCGCCGAGGAGCGCGAGTCGTTCCGCAAGTCGATCCAGGACAGCGAAATCATCGGCGCGATCGCCCCCGGGATCCTCACCGACAAGCCCCCCACGCAGGACACGATCACGAAGAACATCGTGAAGCTCAGCGGGCTGTCGGATTCGACCGCGGGCCGCCGCGCGCAGACGTTGATCTCGTGGCGCACGCAGATCCTGTCGCAGCTCGGGACGGGCGTCGTTCCGGCCGCGGATGATGCCGCCGACGAGAGCGACGAAGAAGAGCCGGTGGCCCAGGCCTGATCGGACCCCTCACGCGCTCACCTCCTTCCCGTGGTGAGCGCGTTTGTCCTCCATGGTCCGACGACACGCGCCCCGGGTCGTCTCCCCATCGACGCAATGCGTGAGCTCCTTTTGACGATCCAACGTCAATGGTGTGACGCACCATTGCGATCGCTATCGTCTCGCCCGGCGCATGTGTCCGTGCTACCTTAGATTTCTCTCGACTCCGGTGCTTTCGGCAATGCCGGTCGCGGAGGTTCCCGTGGGGAAAACGACCGCATGATCGCCATGGAACGGGCGAATCGAGATCGCGCAGAGGCGCGCATCGGGACGCTTCTGAAGGGAAAGTGGCGGCTCGAGATGCTGCTCGGCGTGGGCGGCATGGCGGCCGTCTACGCGGCCACGCACCGCAACAAGAACCGCGCGGCCGTGAAGGTCCTCCACCCGGACCTCGCCGCCGAGCCCGCGATCCGCGCCCGGTTCCACCACGAGGGCTATGCCGCGAACGCCGTCGGCCACCCCGGCGTCGTCCGCATCCTCGACGACGACGAGACCGACGACGGCGTCGCCTTCCTCGTGATGGAGCTGCTCGAAGGCGAGACCTACGACCGTATCGCCCAGCGCTGCGGCGGCAAGCTCCCCACGCACGAGGTGCTCACGCTCGCGCACGCCGTGCTCGACGTGCTCGTCGCCGCCCACGAAAAGCGCATTCTGCACCGCGATCTCAAGCCCGAGAACATCTTCCTCACGCAGGCCGGCACCATCAAGGTCCTCGATTTCGGCCTCGCGCGCGCGCTCGAGCCCGCGGTCCAGCAAGGCCGCATCGTGACGAGCTTCGGCACGACCATGGGCACGCCGGGCTTCATGCCCCCCGAGCAGGCGCGCGGCGACTGGAACGAGGTCGACGCCACGAGCGACCTCTGGGCCGTCGGCGCGACGCTGTACACGCTCCTCTCGGGCCGCCTCGTGCACGACGCGCAGAACCTCACCGGCAGCCTGATCATGGCCGCCACGAAGCCCGTCGGCTCGGTCGCGCTCGTCGCGCCCTCCCTGCCCCGCGCCGTGATCGAGCTCGTCGATCGGGCCCTCCAGTTCGACAAGGCGAACCGCTTTCAGGACGCCGCCACGATGCGCGCCGCCGTCGCCGACGCGCTGCAACCGACCACGCGCGTCTCGCCCGGAAACACACCCGACGCCCATCGCTTGCACGGCAAAGCACTCGTGGAGCCGAGGATCGGCACGAGCTCGGAGCCTGCCACCATCGCGATGGCCGGCACGCGCACGCAGCCGCCCACGTTGCCTACGCCGCCGGACTCCGCGTCGTCCCTCGCACCGCACGCGCCGTACGCACCGCACGCGCCGCACGCGCCGCACGTGCCCCTCGCGCCTCACGCGCCGCTCGGCCAGCTCACGCCCTCGCGTGGCACGAGCGGCCCCCTCTCGCCCGCCGCGAGCCCGCCGGGCCAGCGCCCCACGCCGCCCCAGCAGCAAGACCGGCCCGAGGTGGTCTCGCCCATCGAGATCGCCAAGGACACGTTCTGGGTCGGCAAGCGTGACCCGAAGAGCATCTTCCACGCGAACCCGTACCTGCGCGTCTTCCGCCCCAAGCCCGGCTTCGAACAGGCAGGCCCCTTCCACCTGCTCGTCGACCCCGGATCGAGCTCCGACTTCGCCGTCGTCTCGGCCAAGATCGGCACGCTCATCGGCGGGATGAACAAGCTCTCGGCGCTGTTCATCAACCACCAGGATCCGGACGTCGGCTCGAGCGCCGCCGTGATCTCGGCCCGCTACGCGCCGGGCGCCGCGATCGTCTGCTCCGAGGCCACGTGGCGCCTCATCGTGCACTTCAACCTGCCGCCCGAGCGCTACGTCGACACGGCCCGTTTTCCCCGCGGCTTCGACGTGCCCACGGGCCACATGATGCTCCCCGTCCCGAGCCCCTTCTGCCACTTCCGCGGCGCGGTGATGCTCTACGATCCCGAGACGCGCGTGCTCTTCACGGGTGACCTCTTCGGCGGCCTCACGCCGATCGAGGCGCGCGGGCTCTGGGCCGACGAGAGCGACTGGGCCGGCATCCGCGCCTTCCACCAGACGTACATGCCGACGAACCGCGTCCTCACCCGCGCGATGGACGCGATCCGCGCCCTCGATCCGCCCGTCGAGATCATCGCCCCGCAGCACGGCCGCCTGCTGCGCGGCGCGTTGCTCCATCGCTACATCGACCGCCTCGCGCGCCTGCCCGTCGGCCTCGACATCCTCGACGACGCCACCGACGAGGAGACGATCACCGCCTGGAACAGCGTGCTCCGCCGCGTCGTGCGCACGGCCCGCATGGTGCTCGGTCCGGCCGCCGACGAGCTCCTTCACCAGCACGAGGACCTTCGCGACACACTCCAGGTCGCGGGCGACGAGGTGCGCCTCTCGTCCCTCGGCCGCTGGACCCTAGGCGCCGTCGTCGAGGCGCTCACGGTCGGACAAACCCCCACGATCGCCAATCCGATCAAGCTCGAAGCCGTCCTCGCCTGCGAAGAGCTCGAGCTGCCGTCGCCCGACATCCGCATCGAGGACGCCGAGTCGTCGGAGCGCATCGGCGTCTAGCCCTCGCTCGGCGGGCCCCCCGCCGGGATCGAGGGCCTCGCGCTCGGCCATGGCGCTGGCATCTCGCTCGCTTCGGGATGGAAGCAGGCCACGCGGTGGTGGCTCCCGGGGACGATCTCCGTGAGATCCGGCGCCTCGACGTCGCAGCGCCCCTTCTCGGCTTTCTGGCAACGCGACTGGAAGACACATCCGCGCGGCGGTTCGAGCGGGCCGGGCGGTTCGCCCCAGAGCACGCGACGCGGCCGCGGATCGCCGTCCTCGCGCGGCAGCGCCCCGAAGAGCGCGCGCGTGTACGGGTGTAGCCGCCGCTCCGCCACCTCGCGCGCCGGCCCCATCTCCACGATGCGGCCGAGGTACATCACCGCGATGCGGTGGCTCATGTAGCTCACCACGCGCAGATCGTGCGAGATGAACAGGTAGCTCACGGAGAGCTCGTCCTGCAGCCGTTCGAGCAGGTTCAGGATCTGCGCCTGCACCGACACGTCGAGCGCGCTCGTGGGCTCGTCGCAGACGACGAAATCGGGACGCACCGCGAGCGCTCGTGCGATCGCGATGCGTTGCCGCTGCCCGCCCGAGAACTCGTTCGGGTAACGATCGAGCGCCTCGCGGCCGAGCCCCACCTTCGCGACCATCTCCTCCACGGTCTCGTCGGCCTCGCGCGGCGTCTTCGCGAGCCGGAGCGCCGCGATCCCTTCGCCGACGATCTCACGCACCGTCATGCGCGGGTTGAGCGATGAGTACGGGTCCTGAAAGACGATCTGCATGCGCCGGCGCAGCGGCCGGATCGCGCGCTCGGAGAGGCGCGTGATGTCTTGCCCGTCGAACACGATGCGCCCGAGCGTGGGCTCGACGAGGCGCAGCACCGTGCGTCCGAGCGTGCTCTTGCCGCAGCCCGACTCGCCGACGAGCCCCAGCGTCTCGCCCGGCCGGATGTAGAAGCTCACCCCGTCGACCGCGTGCAAGAACTTCGGCGCCTTGAAGAACCCCTGCCGCACGGGGAACAACGTCGAGAGCTTCTCGACCTGGAGCAGCGGTTTGCCCGAGCGAGGTTTGTCCGGTCCGCCTCCGCTCATGCCGCGCCTCCATGCAGGAAACACCGGACCGCGTCGCGCTCGCTTCCCACCGTGACGAGCGGCGGCGCCTCCTCGCGGCACCGTTCCATCACCTCGGGGCAGCGCGGCGCGAACGCACATCCACGCGAAACGCCGCGCGGATCCGGCAGCGATCCTTCGATCGTCGGCAGCGCCTTCCGCTTCTCTCCGCGCGTCCGGAACGAGCCCGCGGGCGGCACGCTGCGCACGAGGGCTCGCGTGTACGGATGCCGCGGCGACGAGAGCACCCGCGAAGGAGGCCCCGACTCCACCACCTTCCCCGCGTAGAGCACCACGATCTCGTGCGCGATCTCAGCGACGAACGGCAGGTCGTGCGTGATCACGAGCAAGCTCATCCCGAGTTCGCGCGCTTGATCCGCGAGCAGCGCCATGATCTGCGCGCGCAGCGCCATGTCGAGCGCGCTCGTGGGTTCGTCGGCGACGAGCAGCCGCGGCGGCGCGGCGAGCGCCATCGCGAGCAGGACGCGCTGCCGCATGCCGCCGCTGAGCTCGTGCGGGTAGCTGTCGAAGCGCTCGTCGGGCCGGGGAAAACCGACACGGTGGAGCAACGCGCTCGCGCGGGCCCGCGCCTCCTTGCGGGACATGCGCTCGTGAAGGCGGATCGCCTCCATGATCTGCGTGCCCACCGAGTAGACCGGCGTGAGCGCCGTCAGCGGCTCCTGGAACACCATCCCGATTTTGCCGCCGCGCACCTGCCGCATCGCGCGCTCCGGCAGCTTCAAGAGGTCCTCCCCTTGAAACAGGATCGCGCCGCGATCGATCCGCGCGCTCGGCGTGGGCAAGAGCCGCAGGATCGACAGCGCCGTCGCCGTCTTCCCGCAGCCCGACTCGCCCACGAGCCCCACGGTCTTTCCTTGCGGCACGTCGAACGAGACGCCGTCGAGCGCCTTCACGCTCGTTCCCTCGGCGGTCGCAAACGAGACGGCGAGGTCGCGGACCGAGAGGAGCGGCTCCTTCGCCGTCACCGTA
Organism: Polyangium jinanense; assembly: GCF_028435265.1. GTDB lineage: Bacteria > Myxococcota_A > Polyangia > Polyangiales > Polyangiaceae > Polyangium > Polyangium jinanense. Next base: position 104,543 of record NZ_JAGTJK010000009.1, read on the forward strand.
CGTAGACCTCGAGGCGTGGCCCCCGCTTCTCCACCACGCCGAGGGAGAACGTGATCCCACGCGGATCGTTCGGATCGGCGAGCACCGCGAGACCGTGCTCCTCGCCCGTCCGTTTCGCCCAGCGCTGCACCACGTGCGTCACGTCGATGCGCATGGGGCTCGGCGACGTCACGCCCACCGTGCCCGCCTTCTCGGCCACGTCGAGACGCGGGCTCCGCCCCCACGAGACGAAATCCGCGCGCCAGGGCTCGAGGATCCGCGCGATCGAGAGCGACACCGGCTGCGTCGGCGGTTCGGACGCGGTCGCCGTCTCGAGCACGAGGAACGCCGACGACACCTCGCCCACCTCGGCGACCGGCACCTCGAAGTGGAGCAGGAGCGACGTATCCCCCGCCGCGCTTCGCCCGAGCGAAACCGCCTCCGGCAGCGCCTCACCGCCCCCGCTCGGCCCCTTCGACGACACGACCGCCACGGCGTCCGGGAAGAGCAACAGCCGGCGCGCGTCCATCGCGGTCACGAGCGTGTCTTTTTTGGGCCTGCAACGACCGACCACGCAGGCGTCCCCTTCCGCGGCGCAGGGCACGTCCGCGGCGCAGAGCGGCGGGCCGGGTGGGCTCTGCACGCAGCCGAGAAGCGAAGCAGCGAGGAGCACGGCAAAAGGCGGGCGAGCGATCCACACGGCGGCCCCGGGACCCTAGCAAAAGTGCCCGCCCGCTCCCACCACGGAAGGAAAAAGACGTCACCCCTCGGGCGATGGAAGCGGGGCCGGCGGCGGGGACCAGCGGGTAATCCGGTAAATCTTGTCCCCATCGCGAGGACAATCGCCGCGGCCGTCGCAATTGCTCGTCGTCACGTAGAGCGCCCCGTCGGGCCCCGTCACGATGTCGCGGAGCCGCCCGAGCCCCGTCGGCCCCTCGCCCTGGAAATAGACCTCGTGGTGCTCCACGCGCCTCGGGTCCTCCCTGTCGAACGTCACGCGATGCAGGTGCTGCGAGCCGAGCGTCGCCACGAGCAGGCTCCCTTTCCACTCGCGAATCGCGTCGCCCTGGTAAAGCAAGGCCCCGCCCGGCGGCGTCGCCTGCTCGAACACGAGCGACGGCGCCGTCACGCCGAGCGCCACCTCGCAACCGTAATACGTGGGCCACCCGAGATCGTCGCCCGCCCGCGCCCGCGTGATCTCGTCGTGCCCTTCTCGGCCCATCTCTCCGCTCGGCCCGTGATCCGCGACGATCACCTCGCCGCCCGGCGCGAGCGCGAAGGCCTGCACGTTGCGCACGCCGCTCAGGTACACGAGGCTCTTGCGGAACGGATTGTCCCCGGGCACCTCCCCGTCCCGCGTCATTCGCAAGAGCTTGCCGGCGAGGCTCTTCGGATCCCGCGCGAGATCCGGGTGCTGCGCGTCCCCCGTCCCCGCATACAGCATCCCGTCGGGCCCGAAACGCAGCCGCCCGCCATTGTGGAATCGATTCGCCGGGATCCCCTCGACGAGCACCTTGTCGCGCGTCGCGCTCGCGCTGTCGTCCGAAAGTCGATATCTCTCGATCCGATTCTCGGGTCCGTCCGACCCACGCACCGTCAGGTAAATGTAAAAATACCGATTTTGCGTGAATTTCGGATCGACGGCGACGCCGAGCAGCCCGCCTTCGCCCTCCTGCACCACCGAAAGCACGAGGATGGGCGGCGTGAGCCCACCTTGATGCAGCAGCCGGACGCGGCCGGGACGCTCGGTCACGAGCAGGTCGCCGTTCGGCAGGAAGGCGATTCCCCACGGCACTTCGAGCCCGTCCGCGACGGTCTCCGCTTTCAGGGCCGCGCCGCCGGGCGGCCCCGAGCTTGGCCCGGGAACGAGCGTGCATCGGCTGTCGAGGCGCGGCGCGCCGTTCGTCGAGCACGCGCCCCCGAACGCGCCGAGGACCAGCCCGAGCACCACCCCGGCAAGACCGTACCGGCTTCTGGGGAGGGGTCCTTGCGGGCAGGCGCGCGCCATGGAAGCCGCGCTTGCAAGCACGAGGCCCGCGGACGAGCGTTCCGCATCGTATCAGGGCGATGCAGACGCCGAGGGGGTTCGGGACGATTCCGGAACGGATGAACGAACCCCGGAACGCCCTCGCGCGAGGTGCCTCGGCGGGTGCTCCTCGGCGTACGGGCGGTCACATCATGACACGGGCGCCAGCTCGGCGCGAATCTGGACGCGGGCGAGCACGTGACGCGCCGCTCGACGCGAGCGTGCATGCGTCGAGCGGGTGATGCGTCGTGGTTTTTCTCGGGTTGACGAGGGCGCGTTTTCGGATAGAAACGCGCCATGATCGGATTACGTCTCGTAGGAAATCTGCCTGTCGCCGAGCCGAACGAAGACAGGGGCCTCATTACGTGGCTACATTGCGTCGTCTACGAATCGAGCGGCCACAATAAGGACGAATGCGAGGACGACGACGAGGAGGACATTGGTAGCGTGTTGATCGCCCTCATTCACGTTGAGGAAGCCTCGCGCCTGAACGTGTCACTCCTGGACGCGCTCGATGCGGAGGACGCGGAATTCGAGACCATTTATTCGGTTTACTTTGACGACGACTGGTTCAAAGACGAATATGCGCAGGGGCGCGGTAGCGATCTGTTGTACATCGCAGAGATGTCGATCGATGACGCCTATCGGAAGCGGAATGTGGACCTGGCCGTGATCCGCCGGCTATGCACGACCTTTGCCGCTGGCTGCGAGCTTGTCGTGATGCCGTATACCAGCGAGGACGAGACAAAGCGTTGGTCAACGCTCGGATTTGTCGTCAGCACGGAAGGGCAGCCGAGCGGTTTGATGCACCTACAGCAGGCTTCGGGCGGGCCCCGCGTGGTAGATTTTGCTGGGAATGGCCGGTTTCGCGTGCTTCCGAATGTGGAGCCGAGAAGGCTCCGAAAGATGGATTGAAACCTCCGGAGAACGCCGGTCCCTGCTCGTGTGCTTGCTGGGTTCGGGCATCCGGGCATCGAAGCGGCGCGGTGAGCGGCGAAATCTCCTCCGAGGTCTCGCCGCCGTGACCGTGCTCGTGAGCCAGTTTCCGCCGCTCCCGGATGCCGGGGGGCGGAGCGGCAAAATGAAGGTCCGGCTCGCGGAGCTCGCCCAAGCGCCATCGGCCTGAGACTAGGTTTTGTTGCGCGCGCGACGAACTTTGTGTAGTCCATCTCTTACGTGTCCCGAAGAACAGAGGCCCGCCACCGGTCAAACCGAAAGACGATTTTCCTTTAGGATGCACCCTCATGAGCTACGCCGTTTACATCCTCCCGCGCCGGGTCCAGACGAAGTTCAAAGCGAAGACACGTCAGCTGCTTGAAGCGCTCGAACGCGAGGCGCTCGGTGAGCACGTCCTCGATCGCTTCACGGAAGCGGAGCTTGAAGCGCTGACCGAGCGGCTCGCCTTCGGGTGGGAAGAACAGAAGAACACCAAACGAGGCCGTCGGTATTCGATGCCCGACTTCGGTGCCGAGGCGCTCTTTACACCCTATGCTCTCTTTCTTTCGTGCCCGGCAGGGAGCGATGCCATCTTCGAGATTTCGCAATGGGCCTCGGAAACGGCGTTGGGATCGGAAACTTTCGCCAAGTTCGATCCGCAAGAGGGATCTTGGGAGTAGAAAACGCCGCGCGATGTGACATTCGCGATCAACGAGAAAGACCGGGCAACCTGCCGCGGGGGTCGAGGTCGAGGCCGGCGATCCCGGCGAGGTCGAGGGCAATGAAGTGCCGGGGCCGCGTCGAGGGTGACGAGGGCGGACGGCGTCGACCCGAAAAACGAAGCCCTGCGTCTGCTGCTACCGCATGGACTGAGGCTCCTCCACGAAAGTCTACCTCCCCCGGCGCCACGCGTGGCATTCCGTCCACCTCTGGTTTCACGGCGCGGCAATCTTCCCAGGGATTTCGAGCCCTTGACCGCGCTCGACATCGGCGAGCTTGCCTCTCCCGGACGGGTGCAGGGCACACGTTTACCCGTGAAATGCGCTTCCCCGTGAAGGGGCCGTTCTCGCCGGCCGTCTGTCGGGGCCACGATCTCCGGGCCGTCACTCGATGCCATGGCGCGCTGCGCCCTTAAATTTCCGCTACAATCGCACGCCGGACCACGTGCTCGACGCCGCTCGACGGTGGGACGTGGGGGCGCCCTCGGGGAGCGGAAGGGCGGCATTTCCGCCGCCCCCCTCGCGGCGAAATCTTCACGTGCTTTCGATTGCTTGGACCGCGGTGGCCAGCGCCTCGAAGGCGGATATCGCCATCCGGACCGCATGCGGCCGTTGCCAAGGCGCACGTGGTCTCGCATCATACGCTCGTGCAACGCAAAAGCCCCGTCGCTCACCGGCGCTTCGTGCTCCTCTCCCTGCTCGCGCTCGGCTCTTGCGGCACGGACCACGCGCTCGCCCAGTCCACCTCCGCTTCCCCTGCAAATGTTGCCGCGCAAGAGGTGCAGCGGGGCGTCTCGCTCGTCCTGACGGTGGACGACACCGACCTCGCCGTCGGCGATGAGCTCCACTTTCACCTCGCGTTCCGCAATGCCTCGGGTGACGCGGCTGTCGTCGTCCCGCCCCTCGACGGCTCCTGGGGCGGCATGCGACAGCCCGCCTATGAGCTCGTCTTCGCGGATGCCAAAGGCCAGCCGCTGCCGCACGCGCTGGGCTTCACGCCCAACGCGCGGTGTGGTCTCACGAATCCGATCGAGCCGAAGGATCGACGCGTCCTCGGCGCGCGTAGCAAGCTCGAGATCGACGACGCGCACGCCTGGGCGCCTTCGTTCCGCGTCCTCGATCACGCCCGGCCCGGCGTGGTGTCGCTACGCGTGCGCTACCGGGCGGACGGCCTATCCGGGGCCACGCCGCTCGCGCTCGTCTCGAACCCTGTCGAGCTCACCATTCGCGGCGGCAATGAGGCGCTCTGGGCCTGCCGCAACGCGCAGGTCGAGCGGGCCAGGCAGCACGTGTATGCGGAGAACACGCCCTCTCGGCTCGTCGCACGCGAGAACGGCTACCTCCTCGTCTATCGACGGACCGAGACGCACGTGCGGCCTGGGGACACGAGCTCCATCGGGGCCGTGTTCGCCCAGCAGCTCGGGCCTCGGGGCGAGCCGGTCGGGGCGCCCGTCGAGCTCGCGCGGAGCGATAACGACTGGCTGGGGCTCGTCGAGACGCTGGACGTTCCGGGCGGGCTGCTCGTGGCCTTCACGACGGCCCGTGGCAAGGAGGACCGCGACGTTCGTCTGGTGTACGTGGACACGAGCCAGGGAGCGCCGAGGCCGGGGTCGATCAAGACGATCTCGACGGAGCCCGGGCGGCCGGTTTTTCTCGCGCTGGCGCGCGCCGGAGCCCGCGCGGGTATCGTTTGGCAAGGCCGTGTGGGCGGGGACGAGGTATTGAGGTTCAGGCCGCTCGGGCTGAATGGCGAGCCCACGGGGGGCGCGGTATCGATTTCGTCGAGCGCCGGTCTCGCGGGCGGAGAGATGTTATTCGAGCCCGTCGGCGGCGATTATTTGCTGGCCTGGCACCAAGGTGGTCCCGAGCTTCGGCTCCAGCGCCTTGCTGCCGATGGTGCGCCTTTGGGGAGCGCCGGCACGGTCAAGCTCGCGGACACGGGGACGCTCGTCGCGCTCGGGACGCTTGGCGACCGGGTGGGCATCGTGGTTGGCGATAACGGCGTGAATCATGCAATCGCGCGGGATACCATGGGTCTGCACGCGCTCGAGCTTTCGGCCGCCGACTTCCGCGTGCTCTCCGACGCGCCGGCCAGTCCTTGGGACCAGCATACGGCGCGCTTCGGCGCCGCGGCGTGGATCAACAGCCGGCTCACGCGTGTTTGGAGCGAGGATCGAAAATTGGTCTTTGCGTCGGAACCTGGAGCGCAGGCGCCGCAGGTCCTCCTGAGCCAAGCGGCCGGCGGGACGCACGGACTCTGGGCGACAGCGGACAAGAGCCGGATCCTCGCCGCCTGGACCGATTCCCGCGATGACGATCAGCGCCAATGCGCTCCATCGAGCAACTGCGTGAATGAGGTGTACGTGGCCGTCCTCGATCCGACCGGCAAGGTGCTCGTTCCGCCGGCGCGCGCCACGAGGACAGCGGTTCCGAGGCCGGTCGCGCTTCACCAGGCAAACTGGGCCGAGCTCTGCGCGAGAAAATAGCGGGCATCCCCTCGAGCCATGGGAGATCCCAAGACGCAAGCACGGTCCTCTCCTCCGACGACAGCGTCACGCGCGCCTGCCGACGACCATCGGGGCGAGCGCAGATTCCTCGACGCCGTCGATCTCCAGGAGCCGATTGAGACGATCATCCATGAATCCACCGAGCCACACGGAGCCTAGGCCCATGGATGTCGCCATCAGGCTCAGGTTCTGGCCGGCTTCGCCGCACTCCATCAGCACCATGCGATAGCCGCGGTCACCGTACTTGAGCGTCGATCGAATGAATACGCCAGAGATCACGACGAGCATGCAGGACGACGACAGCTCGACGCCCTCCAGGGTTATGCAGGCCTCCAGCTGCTCTCTGTAGTCGCCTCGACGGATGAAGTCGAGGCCGTGGCGCTGCGGCGCATAGTGATAGAGCCCTGGCTCCAGCGCTTCGACCCGGAACGCGAACACGTAGACCTCCAGCGGGTACAAGGCTCCACCCGAGGCGACGGCCCGGAAGCAGCCGTCCTTCTGCGTCTGTCCGTACATGAAGAAGAGCAGTCGCGACAGATCGCCCAAAGAGATCGCCCCGCCGGTGTAACGGCGGACGGAACGGCGATCATGAATGGATTGCTCCAGCGTGTTGAGGGCCTCCGGGATCTGCAGCGGGCGCGCCTCGGCCAGGCTATAGAGCTTGCATGGCTTGCTGAGCATCTCCATGACTTCCTCGTCGCGACGGATCGAGGCGATCTGGAGCATGGCCATCCTGCTGCTGCTGGCGGCGTTGTACTTGCTGCTCTCATGAAAGAGCTGGTAGCCGGAGGTGCGGCAGGCCAGAGGTCCGAAGGCCGCGTTCTGGCCGAGCTTGGCGAGCAACTTCAAATCCTTCATCACGCCACTCCTCAGGGGAAAGGGTGAGGGTAAGGGTTGTATCCATGGCTGCCGGTTCGCCCAGGCTGCCCTCCGGCCAGCGAGCCTCGGAGTGCGTCGAGCCGTGGAACGCCCAGGAAGGGAAGATTGTGATCTCCGTGCAACGGCACGAGTCCGGGGACCAGCACCCTCACGACATGCAAACCGATGTCCTGAATATCCGGCGTGGTGATATCCACGACGATGACCTCGTACCCTCGCTCGTCGAGGAATTTGACAGCCCTGTTCACATCCCCAAGCACACGCCCGGTGGAGCGGCTGGGCAGATCGGAAGAGCAGACGACCCCGGGGACTTCCCTGCAGAAGGCGAAGGCCTCCTCGATCAGCTCGGGACGGTGGTTGTATACCATAAAGTGCTCGTCGAATGTAGTGACATTGGTGAAGTCCTCGCTGGGATACCAATCTTGCATCTCGTTTCGGAGATAGCGGACGTAGGCCATCTCCTGGCAGGCCTCGAGCAGCGACTTCTCGATCGCTCGTTCGGGGTCCAGGCGAGCCGCTGTTCCGACCAGCAGCACGGGGCCGAACTCCGCGGGGCGCTGGATGACGGCGAAGGAGCAGAACACCGGGATATCGAGGGTGATATCGAATAGCGAAATGTTGATCGACGGGTGCTCGGCGAGGCAGCACGTGGCCAGGAACTCCTCGAGCCTGGGGCTGTTGGCGCGAACGCGCCGGGCGACGTATCGATGCAGCCAGGCGTTCGTGAAGGCATCGCGCTCGATCACCTCGTACACCCCTGAGAGTATCGCCTCCTCGAGCGTGTTTCCGGCCGCCAGGCCGCTCGACGCATTGGACATGATGGCGGCTTCGTCCGCGTCGAATGTGTAGTTCAGGTATACCTGGCAGGCCGGGACAAGGCGCCAGCGGTCCTGGGTGAGCGAGTAACCCCAGGCCCATCGGATGACGCTGTCCTCATCAAAGAAGGCCCAGTCCGTCGGGTTCCTCTCGATCTGTTCACGCGACAACAAGCTGACGAGGGTCGGATTCACCGCGAGGTCGTTGAGGTTCCGGGCGCAATCGAGGACCAGGTCCCGCTTATCGTAGAAGTTCATGCAGTAGCGCTCGACGGCTTCCCCGATGGTGGCCGCCAGCGCCGCGTCCATCGTCAGCCCCGCTCCACCGCTCTTGCTGGTCTTGCTGGCGTTGGTCGCCGTCGAGAACCGGGCAGCGTCACTCGCGACGGCTGCGAAAGATTCGCAGTGCGGGTCACCGGGTTGATGGACGCCGGCGCAGATCATCTGGAGGATGCCTGTACGCGGGGACACGAGGCGGCCACCTTTCTGCACCGTCTCCATCGGAGAGCTCCAAGGCACGTCCCGTAGCTCCAGTCGATTGCGATTACCTGCCTTGGCGTGAGACATAACACGGCTCCTTCCAGGGGAAAAACGTCTCCTGACCGAGGCGGCAGCGGCACTGCGGTAGCCGTAACACATCATGAAATTCGCTGGACCACGTGGTCGTGTCGACGGTCAATAGTCTGCCGACGAGCTGGGGGGCGCTGTACCCGGTGATGAATTTTACCACTTCCATGACGGCGATGCCGGCGGTGAGCTCATAGAATGCGGCGAGGCCGCCGATCTCGGCGCTCGCATGCTGCTGGCGTCGGAGGTGCTCGCGAAAAGCGAGGTACTCGCCGGGGAACCGTAGATTGCTGAGCACCCGGCCTTCCATGCAGGAGTAGCAAGCCGACTCGCGCGGGACGAACAACGGCCCGATGCTCGCCTCGCGCGAGCTATCGACCTGGAGGAGCAACCAAGGAACGTTCCTCTCGAAGGAGAATTCTTCCATCGATTCCAGCAGCTCCGGATCGTCCGCCGCCAAGGCCACGATGAACAGGTCCGGCAAGGGCGCCGCGAGGCCATCGGGCCAGATGCGTCGACGATCGAGACTGTGAACCGCGACCCGCGCGACGGACGATAGCCGCGTGCTGGCTACGCTGAGCTCGCATCGAGCGAGCTCGGGACGCACGGGAAAGACGAGGACATCTTCGATGCCCGATTGCGTGAGCTGCCGGAGGACGACCGGGCCGAGCCCTGCGTCGCAAACGAGACCAACCCGCGAGCTCTGCAGTCTTTTCTGCAAAGCGCGGCCCCCATCGTCCGCGAAGCGCGAAAAGAAGCTCCGCTGACGCCGGATGGCCGGATCGTCCTGCTCGTCCTCGTCGAGCGGGGCGTCCAGCGCATGCTCGAGGATCGCGGTCCGCTCGAGCCGCTCGAGCAGGGCTCGGGCGGTCGCAGCAGATAGTCCTTTTCGGTCGAGCTCCATGAAGATCTCGGACGTCTCGTGGGTCCCATCAAGATAAGGAAGCATTGCGCTCAGCACCCGTGCGGCGTCGTCCCCCTTCGCTCGTATACGAACGAGCTCTTCAGCTCCTCCTCGGATGCCCCACTCCTCGTCAGAGATCGGAAACACCGTCAAATGTTGCTTGATCTTCGGCTTCATGAACACACCGCGAGGAGCCGGGGAACCACCGGCGACCGGGAGAGCCTGGAGGAAGGGACGGACGACCGCAGCGAGTCACCGTGACCGGCGGCCATGCCCATGAACATGCTTGCTCGGCTAGGATCCGCTTCCCATGCGCGGCCTGCTCCCGCCGGGGGTGGAGGTGCTGTTACAGCTTCTGGCGCTGTTACTGCTGCTGGAGCAACAAGGAAGAGGAGGTGCCGCGGTGTAGATGCCTTGTTGTCCGGAAGAGTGCTCGCCGAGCACCTCGATCTCGAACACAGGCTCGTCGCTTTCCAGATAGCCATTGCTCATGATGACTTTCTTGCTCATGATGATTTTCCCGTTCTTTCTGGCCAAGGCTCGTCGGTTTCCCCTTCGGGAGTTTACGAGGCTGACGAGCTCAGCCTGGAGGGATCCATTCCCATCTCTCCGTGCTGACAATCTGGCGTCCATCTAGGCTCGTAATGGCGGCGCGGCTCGCGTCAATGGGATGATGGGGCCGAGAGCAGCCCCCGCCGAGCGCTCCACCTTGCTCCACCTTGCTTGTCCAATACGCTCAAGTGCGCTCATGCGCTGAAGTAGCCTCCCGTGCTAAGCCTTGCCCGGATATGCCTCAGCCTTGTCGCTCTCGTTCGTGGGCAGCTCGGAGCAGCGCTTGGGGAGCCAGAGCAGCTGGATGTTCAGGTCAGCGGCGACGTTCTGTGAGGCGTGAGCGCCACCACCCGCCAGCGCATTTTGCCCGAGCATTCGGGACACCGTCACGTCAATCGCAAACACATGCCGCAGGAGCCTCGCCCACGGCTTGCAGCGCATGGCGTCTTTGATATCGAAGGCGGCGAGCCCGTGATCGAAGTCCTCCCCCTTCGACATCGAAGGCGGCGAGCCCGTGATCGAAGTCCTCCCCCTTCGACATCGAAGGCGGCGAGCCCGTGCTCGAAGTCCTCCCCCTTCGACATCGAAGGCGGCGAGCCCGTGATCGAAGTCCTCCCCCTTCGACATCGAAGGCGGCGAGCCCGTGATCGAAGTCCTCCCCCTTCGACATCGAAGCCGGCGAGCCCGTGATCGAAGTCCTCCCCCTTCGATATCGAAGCCGGCGAGCCCGTGATCGAGGTTCCCGAACCTCGTTCACGGATCGCGCATACTCTCGCCAGAAGCTCGTGCAGCTCGAAAACGACGAATCGTATCCCATCGCGCCACGCCTTCTTCAACGCATGGCGCAGCATCACCGTCGCGCGTTCGATCGCTCTCCACCATCCGAAGCGCGGACGCACGAGCTGCCACACCATGACAAGCGACGAGCGCTGGATCGAAATCGTCCACCGTATTCCCGTCGTCCCAGAGCCCCTCCACAGTTCGTCCGCGCTTCTTCAGCGCGGCGCCGGCAACCGTGCGCAGAAAATCACCCCTCCGGGCGCCGGTGCCGCAGCAACGTCGGATTCTTGCCGCGTTGGCAGGATAACCGGCAGGCGCCAACCAGGGTTGCCAAGGCGCGAGGGCGCAGACCGAAAAAAGCGCCGCAATTTCCGCGGCATGCACGTTGCCATGCTCCAGGCCTGGAGTGTCGAATTGCTCCAGGCAATTCCCAAGGAGAGGAGAGAGGCATGAGGCATTCATTGTTGTTTCGAGCGGGTGGAGTCGTTCTGGCGGCGGCGGCCTTCGCATTCGCGGCCGGCTGCAATGCCATCGTGACGAGCGCCGGCGCAGGTGACGACCTGGATGGCAGCGGGCGGCAGGGAGGCAGCAAAGAAGAGCTCGGTGAAGGCAGCACCGGGGGCGATAGCAGCGGTCAGGTAGGCAGCAGCGGTCAGGGAGGCAGCGGCGGACAGGGAGGCGGCGGCGGGCAGGGAGGCGGCGGCGGAAGCTTGCCGGCCTGTAATGACGGGACGACGACGGTCCTGGCCATCGACAAGTTCCTGCTGGGCGAGACGGATCCCGACGGCACGCCGAACCCCGCCACGGCCTGGAAGCACTATGGATTCAACCTCGATGGCGTGACCTCGACGAAGAACTCCGTCGGCTTGTGCCAGCCGGCGGCCGGCGGCGTCCCCGCCGCAGCGTACCCGGACGGGTACGATGGCAAAGACAACTCCTTCGGCAAGAACATCTTTCCCATCATCCTGGGGCTCTACACCGCGTACCCGAGCGTCGTGAACCAGGACGTGCAGGCCGGCAACTTCACCTACATGCTGGCCATCGAGGGGCTGGGCGCGTCGACGTCGTGCACGGCGACGAGCAAGCTCTATCGCGGCGACAACCTGGGGACGCTGCCGCAATGGGACGGGACCGACGCCTGGCCCCTCGGCCCGGATTTCCTGCTCGACCCGATGAATCCGGCCTCGGCGAAGAACGTGTTTCTGCAGAGCGTGATCGATCAGGACGTGTACCGATCCGGCCCCGAGGCTAACTTCGACCTGGTGCTCGGTGATGGAAGCGGCGCGATCATCTCGGCGATCCCCATTCGCCACGCGCGCCTCGAAATGAAGCTCTCTCCAGGCCACGACGGGGCCATCGAGGGCCAGCTCGGCGGCATCATCGATACCGAGGCGTTCGTGGCGGAGATCGCGAAGTCGGCAGCGAAGTTCGATTCGTCGTTCTGTGATCAGAACTCGCCGACGATGCAATCGATCCTCAACCAGATCCGCCAGGCGTCCGATATCCTGAAGGACGGGACGCAGGACCCGACGAAGACGTGCGACGGGATCTCGATCGGAATCGGATTCACGATGAAGGCGGTCGAGCTCGGCGCCGTGGCCCCGCCGGACCCGCCGCCGGTCGATCCCTGCGTGCCCTGATCACGCGTCCCGGGCGAACCGAGGCCCGCGTCATCGCGCACGAACGTTGCCCCCCTACGGTTGAGACGTCGGCGGGCGCCGCATCGGCGTAGGTCGGGTTTTGGTCGTGTAGCAGCGCTGGGGCAATATGGATGGGGACCTCTAGCCAGGCGATCCCACCGCAGTTGTCGCAGACCACCTCCTAGCCGATACCGGCACAGCCTCTCCACACGGTGGCGATCGCGGCCATCGATCACCACGTCCGCGTGAATGTCGAAGCCCATCACCACGGAAACACGCTCACCGTCGCGCGGTCGACCGCCCTCCACACATCCGAAGCGCGGACGCACGAGCTGCCACACCATAACAAGCGACGAGCGCTGGATCGAAATCGTCCACCGTACTCCCCTCGTCCCAGAGCCCATCCACAGCTCGGCCGCGACGTCGGCCGCGCTGCTCGCGCGCTCGGCCCTGACGCGCGAGGCGCCGAAGCTGCTCGAGGCCTGCCTCCCGCGTCGCGAGCAAGCCTTCGGTTGAACGCAAAAGCATCGACGAAGGAGGACGCCGATGGCAACGATCATCGCGTCGCGAGCGTCGCGACTCCCCCCGTAGCTCGCGTGAGCCGCTCACTTCGCGGGAGCAGACGTCGATTGCGCGGGGGCGACCGAGTGTGGGCCGCAGGTGCCGCGGATCGGGGGCCCCGCCACGGCGGGGCGTGTTCCAAAGGCCACCCATCCGGACCTCTTGTCGGGTGGGGGGAAGCGGGTGTGCCGCACGGCGTCGACGAGACACGATCGAAGCGTGCCATCGAGAGCGTCGTCGCTGTCGATGCATGCGTCCTCCACGTTCCCGTCGGGGCGAATCAGAGCACGGACGTCGAGCGTCCCGCCGACCCCTGCGGGAAGCTTCGTCCCGCACGAGGACGCTGCGCGCTCGAACGCCTTCATGACACCTGCGTGCTTCTCGTCGCTGTAGTCCCCTTGGGGCTGGATCGCCGTGCTCTCGTACACACCCGGTCGGCAGCGCTCGGGCGCTTCGGTCGGCACGGGCCAGTGAGGCCTCGTCAACGCGGTCGGGCCCGGCGCTGCCGTCGGAAGCGGCGTCGCGAGGACGACGCTGCCTGTCGCCTCGCGGAGCGTGTCGAGCGTCTCCTGAACGCGCGTGAGCGGAGCCGCGCCTTCGGCCGCGACGATCCACACGGCCGCCTGCGCGAGAGCGGCGGTCACGAGCTTGGGTGGCACCTTCTCGAGATGCCGAAACCCCACGGTACCGTGCATGCCGAGGTAGACCGAACGGTCCGTGACGACCAGGACCATTGTGTTCGCGCGCAAGACGAGACGTGGGACGGGCGTGAGCGCAACGAGATCGAGGTAGTTCCCGCCGTCTGTCACGAAAGGACGCACGAGTCGGGTGCCCCAAGCGAGGTCGCCACCGACGTAGACGTTGCGGTCGAGCAATGCATCGAGATCGTCGGGAGGGTCGGGGAGGTCGCCCTCATTGACGTCGAGCGTCTCGAGCACGAGCGCGCGGGTCTCGTCCTCTCGTACGAGGCAGGCGCCGGCCCGCTTGGCCGGCGCAACGTCGCGGGCTCGCGCGACGAGATCACGAAAGGTGGCTTCTTGTGGGACGGTGATCGGACCGGTCCAGGTTGGTCTGGTCACCGTCCGCGCAGGTAGCGGAGGGGCTGCGACGTCGAGCGTGCGCGGTGGGGCGGGCGCCGTCGCGCCTCGATTGCATGCGAGCGAGCAGCCGGCGAGGAGCAGCCATGCGCAAGCCGCGAGGATCGACCTGCGCGCTTCGACTCTGGACGGGCGGAGCGGCACCTGCATCGGCGCCTCGCTTAATCCTTCAGCTCGTTCGCTGCAAGCTTGTCGGCCCTCGTGTCTTGCGGAGCGCAGCTGAAAGAGCCAATCAGCGGGTCAGGCCCTGAAGACTGTAGTAGCGAGGGATCCACTGGAAGCCTCCTGCCTTGTCGGATCGGACATAACCCAAGCCCGGAAACGAGATGTGCGCAGCGGCCACCAGCGTGCGGTCGTCTGCGAATTTCTTGAGCATCTCCCATCGGTCCGCAGCGGCAGCGCTTTCGTTTGCGTCGAAGTTGATCGTCGCTTGCGGTTGGGGCAGCTGCACGGCGGCCGCATGCACCAGGTCGCCAAAGAACACGAGCTTTTCTCCCTTGCTCTCGACTTGAAAAAGGGTATGCCCGGGTGTGTGGCCGTGCGCGGGAATGGTCTTGATGCCTGGAAACAGCTCACCGGCCCCCTGGAACAGGGCCACCTTTCCCGCAGCCTCGTACGGCATCAGGGCAGCCCGCGATTGCGGGAACATGTCTTTCTGGTTGGCGGGAGCGGCCGCCTCGGCCTGAGGATCGAAGCGGTAGTCGCGGTCGGCCTTGTCCACGTAGACGACGGCGTTGGGAAAGACGCGTTTGCCATCGACCGTCAGGCCGCCGGAGTGGTCCCCATGCAGGTGCGTCAGCAGAACCGCATCGATTTCATCCGGGTCGTAGCCGGCGGCTTTGAGGTTGTCGACCAGCCGGCCGCCGCTGGTGCCGAAGAGCGTTCCCGCGCCGGCATCGATGAGCAACAGCTTGCTGCCCGTATTGACCAGGAGCGCATTGATCGATGTTTCGGTCGGATAGGCTTCGAACCCCGCCGTGAGCAAGCCACGCACCTCGGCGGGGGTGATGTTGGACATCATCTGATCCAGAGGCAGTGAAACGGTGCCGTCGGACAGCGCCGTGAGCTCATAGTCGCCCAGTTGCATGCGGTAGAAAGCGGGCGCTTGCGACTTCAGCAGTCCGCGCGCTGCACCCTTGGGTTCGGCGGCATGTGAGCTGCCGCATCCGACGAGCCCGAGCGTGGCAATGACGCCGGCCGCCATCAAAGTCAAGAGAGTCTTGTGAATACCCATGATGTATCTCCAGTAAATGGGCTCCAAGCATCCACTCGACGATGCGAATGCGTCCATTGGTTTGTACCTGCGCGGTCGATGCCTGGAGCGCTCAGGACGAACAAACCAGGATTTCTGCCTCCTCGGCGCGTAGCATTCTTGCCATGCGGCGGCCAACGATATCCTTATACACCATTCGGAGCCCCGCTTCCTGCCCTGGAGCTCCCCGTTCTCTCCGTCTTGGGCGTCTTGCCCGAGCATTCGGGACACACCGTCACGTCAATCGCAAACACATGCCGCAAGAGCCACGCCTACGGCTTGCGGCGCATCTTGCCCGCGTCAAAACCCGACTGAGCCTCCATCTGCCCGAACAGCGATGGATGTTCAATGCCTGGCGAGTCCCACGCTCACCGCATTTGCGTGCGCCGTGCCATGCGAAACGGCCGCCCCCAATCGCTCATTTCATCCACCGAAGGATGACGGCCGCCACCCCCGCCATGGCGGGCCCCACCCGGCAAGCGCCTCGCTGCATCCTCGAAGTCACCTCGGCGCGGGCTCGGAGCCGAGGTACGCTTCATCGATATGCCGCGGCCCGGGCATCGAGGTGCTCGGCGAGCCCGGAATTCCCCGCCGAAATCTTCCCCGAGGTCCCGCGGCCGTGACCGCGCTCGACGAAATGTTTCCTTCGTGCTTCCGCGCCCTCGAGCTCGCCAACCATCGGCGAAGACTCTCAGGCGCGACGCAATGCAGCCACAAACGGACCATCGGCGTCCCATCTCGGCCCATGGGTGGAGCAGTCCGCGGCGGAGCGGGACAGCGGCGCGAGCCGGAAATCTTCTTTCGCCACGTCAGGCTCCTTTCGCTATCAGTGGAGCCAGTACGTGCAACACGATGTCGGCGCTGAAGTGGGCGAGGATCGCCATCTCCAGCCCGCGCTTCCAGTACAGCCAACCGAACGCCAGTCCGGCGATGGAGTTGAGCAGCACGGTGCGTACGACGACAACCGCATCGAGCCCCCAGACGTGGTGCGCGGCGGCCAGGTGGCCCACGCCGAACAGCAGCGCGGCAATGGCTATCGCAATCCAGTAGACGCGCGGCGACGGCATGGCCTTGCGCAGCACCGCGACCAGCCACACCATCAGCGTCATCAGGAACAGGCGCAGTTGCAGTTCCTCGGCGATGCCGCCATAGAACGAAGCGAGGAAACCGTTCAGCGCCGATTCTCCGGCACCGGATTTCGCCGGCGGGTGCAGCATCGGCGGCAGGAACGGATCGATCACCGCGGACAGGGCGACGACCGCAAGCGCGGCGGCAACGCCGAGCAGGATCGCCTGCAGCGGCCGCGGCGCGATGACCAGCGGCTCGCGGTTGATCCAGCGTTGCAGCAGCGGCGCGCCGAGGCCGACGCGACGGCCCATGCGCAGGCCGGCCAGCGACATCAGGCCCATCAGGACCAGCGCCTGCAGCGACTGTGCGACGACCAACACCGGGATCGGCACCGGCAGCTTCGCGAACGTGTCCGGCATCAGCTGCACCAGGTACGGGACCAGCGCGGCCACAGCCAGCGCCGAAACCACGCCGAGCAGCACGGCGATCTTCAGGTCGGGCTTCCACGGGGCGGTGGAAGCGGGCAGGGTGGTCGTGGCGGCCATCATTGCGCTATCTTGAACACCAGCATCGCCGGCGCTATCGGCGCGGGAACGATGAGCTGGACCAGTTCCCAGCCCAGGTTGCCCTGCCTGTTGAGTTCTTCCTGCATCGCTTCGGGCTTGAAGTTGCCTATCAGCGACGGCTTCAATTCGCTGATCTGGTGACGCCAACGACTGCTCATGGCTCGTGCGCTCAGGACGAATAAATCAGGATTTCTGCTCCTCGGCGCGTAGCATGCTTCCCATGCGCGGAATCCTTGGGGGCCCCATCAGGGGCCGATCGGAGCCCCTCCACCGGGGGCAGTGAGCAAAATCGGAAGCCACCGGCCGAGCGTCAACCCCACCATGGCGTCGTGTGGCATCGGCTCGCGCGGCTGCACGTGCTCGAGCTCCCGCAGAAACCCGGCCGCAGCGGGGTTCTGGGCCACGCCCTTCGTGAACACCGAGCGAAATTCGCCGAACGGCCGCTTCGCCCAGGAGAGCGTCTGCCACGAGACGATCACGTGCATGTCGGATCGACCGCTCGCGAGCACCTTCGCCATATCGGGCAGCATGCACGTGTCGATCACGAGCGCCGCGTGCACCTTGGTTTTCCCGCCGATCGCGCTTCCGATACCGCCGCGTGTATTGCACCCGCCGCCCGAGTGCGCCGCGACGAGGATGCGGCTCGCGTCGATGGTGGCCGTTCCGCCCAGCGCTTTGTTCGTCTCCTCGATGAACCGATCGAGATCGAAAGCGGGCCAGCTCGTCACGGCGTTCGTCACGGCCGAGGGGACGATCGAACTCGGCGCGGCCACGATCACCGGCGGGATTTTCCCTGTCTCGACGAGCCCGGCCACGATGCGCCGCACGTCGCCCTCGTTTCCGCCGCCCATCCAGCGATACTTGATGCGCTCGGTGTTCAGGCCGTGGATGAAGACGAGGAGCGGCCGCTTGGCGCCGGCGTCGGCGAGGGCCGTGCGATGCACGAACGCACGTCCGAGCCAGGCGCGCTCGGGATGTCCGATGTCCTTGCCGTCCCACGCGTAATCGATCGTCTTGCCATCGAGCGGAGGCGGCGGAGGCGGCTTCTTCTTGCCCTTGGCCCACGCGGGGGACGCGGCGAGGAGGAGGACGAGCGTGAACACGATCGTCGCGATCGAGGGCGGGGCGGGGCGCTTCATGGACGAACCCATGATAGCGTAGACGGGCGGAAAATCGCGAAAAAATCAGGCGGACGGGACGGGCCGTGTGTTCACTCGGAGCTGCCCTCGTCCTCCATCGCGTGCGGGTTGCCTTTGCCCAGGCTCTTCAAGTAATTGACCATGTTGTCGCGCCGGAACGGCAGGAAGATCGTGGACAGCGCCGACGAGACGGCCCACGCGCACTGGCAGGAGGAGGGCTCCGCGGTGCACGCCGTATTGCACGTGACCCCGGTGGCCGTCGGCACGAGGAGCGAATCGGAGACCTGCGTGAACGCGGGGGGACGCACGCCCGGCGCGACCTCCGGCCCTTGCGCCACGTCGGGCCAGACGACGCTCTCGCCGAGTTTGTTTGCGTCAATCGCTCCGCCGAAGACCGGCGCCGTCGACGTGGAGAGCTCGTGGCAGCCTGCGCAGGCCTGGGATTGGGCGCGGCGCACGATTTCCATGGGCTTGAGCGAGCTCCCGATCTCGTTGAGCTTCGCCTTGATCTTCTGGGCGAAGGGCCCGGTGGGACTGAACACGAGGTTGTAGTTCGAGTCGTTTTCCACCGGCGGCCCTCCGGGCGCGAGCGCTGGCTGCGACGTGCTTTGCCCGCCGTTGAACTCCCGACCCAATCGATTCATGTTGAAAAGGTTCGGGTCGCCCAGCGCGAGCGCCGGGACCTGGTTGATGAAGCTGCCGGCGTAGCTCGGGTCGCGGAACTTGAGCGCCCGGGGGCTCGTGTTGTCGTCGTTGAACAGGCTGGCCTCGGGGTTGACCCCGGTCGGGACCATCCGGACCTCGGCCTTACAATTCTGCTTTTTGGCCTTTCCGGAGCAGGTACGACGGAGGTTGTATTCGCGGAGCTGCCAGGGTTGCCCGAGCCCGCCGCCGGCGGCGTCGTTCAAGAACTGGTTGCTGCGGATCTGGCCGCTGAGCTGCTCGCCGGTCTTTGGATCCACCTCCCCCGTGAAGTGGTCCCACTGCAAGGCCGCAGGCAGGCCCTGGACGCCCTTGAAGAAGAAGCGCTCGAGCTCTGCTGCCCGCTGCGCCGGATCGTGGATCTTCGTGAGCCCCGCCCAGAACTCGGCCACCTTGGCGCAGCCCTTGAGGCCCGATGCCGGCTTCGGATTCGGCAAGACCGCCTCGAAAATGAGGAGGTTACGATTGGTCAGGAGCTGATTGCCCGCCGTCTCGAGCGGCGATTGCTGGGAGCCCTTGGCGAAGATGATGCGGTACTGGCCGCAGGTTTGCCCATTGCTCGGGGCCAGATCGAACCGGTTGGCGATGGCGATCGGCGTGTAAGGATCGCAGTTCGGACCGCTGCAGAACGGGTTGTGCTTCGAGAGATCCGCGAGCGCGCCCTCCTGCCGCGGACATTCGAGCGGGAATCCGTTCAGCACCGGATTGCCACTTGCGTCCTTCTCGTCGTCGCAGTGCTGCCCGTCGGGCACGAGGCCCCCGGCCTTCGTGTTGTTCGTATCGTAGATGCGCTGGTAGAGCTTCGCCGCGTCGAGGCCCGGGTTCGAGCCGCTCGTGGCCACGAGCTGGCCGAGCACCCGCTGGAGCGAAAAGAGAAAGTTGCCCTTCGAGTCCTTTGCCTCGAGTGTCGGCAGATCCACCACCATCAACGAGCGGTCGATGTTGATCACCGGCTCCGGCTTGTTGGGTTTGAAGCCGAGTGCCTCCTCGACCTCCTGCGTGGGCTCCTCCCCTGACGGCGTGTCGCAGGCGCTGACGCCGAGCAGCAGAAGCATCGAAAGATATGCGGGGGTCGTACGGCGAAATGAATGTAAGCGGTCCGTCGGAGCACCGATGGCCCTCATGTAGCCCCTCCCTAGTGGCTCGCTTCACGAAGCGCTTGCGCCCGCGAGCCAAGCAATGACCGGTGCTTTTCGCCCTGGCGCCACGCCAGGGTGTCACGCACACGGCTCAGGGGGGAGGATAGCGGGGATAACTCGCGTGACCACCCAAAAGTGAGATATCCCACACGCACATTGCGTCGGGACATGCCGTCGCGTCCCGGATGATGGCAATGGTGGCTTTGTCAGAGGTGCCGCGCCCGGGGCATCGGGCGCTGACGGCGTGGTCGATCGGGCGGGATGCCGTCAGGAAAACGGCCCTTCGTCAAGGCCTCGCGCGACCCACGCATGCGGGAAAACGCGGGAAAGTCAGGCGAGACGCTCGGCCTGGGCGGGCTCGGGGGCGGACTCGGGTTCGGCGTCGAGGCCGGCACTCGGGTTCATCAGGCAATACACGACCCCGCCCAGGGTGTAGATCAGGGCGATGCCGAGCAGGTACTCCGGCAAGATCCGGAGCGGCCCGCACAGGTACGCCCCGACGACGTTGCACACCGTGAACGCCTTCATGACCTTGTTCTTGCCGAGCTTCAGCTTCGGCAGGCGGACCGTGCTCACCATGAGGCCCGCGGCGATCACGAGCACCGCGGGGCTCACGATGAGCGAGCGCTCGGGCAAACCGTACTTGTCCCAGGTGAGGTACGCCGTGGCGACGATTGCACCCATCAACGTGCCGGGCAGGCCGTAGAAGATGCCCTCGCCGCCCGTCGTGACGTTGAAGCGCGCGAGGCGCACGGCGAGCGCGAGCGCGTAGAGGCCCGAGGTCGCGAGGAGCGCGGGTTTCTCCCAGCCGAGCAGCGGACCGATCGGCAAGAGCCGGTAGTAGACCAGCGCGGCCGGGGCGATGCCGAAGACCACGAAGTCGGCGAAGCTGTCGAACTCGACGCCGAACTTGCTCGTGGCGTTGAGCAGACGCGCGGCGCTGCCGTCGAGCTTGTCGAGCAAGACGCCCCAGAGGATCATCCACGCCGCGAGGCGGAAATTGCCCTCCGAGCTCATCACGACGGAGCCGAGGCCGAGGAGAAGCGAAAGCCCGGTGAACCCATTGGGTACGAAGTAACGAAGCGGCGGCACGGCGCGGGATGCTACCTCCGTCCGGGGCGCCGCGTCAAAAGCCATTGCATGGTCGCGTGTCGGCAGCACGGTGCGCAAAATGCTTCGCAGCAGCGCCATCACAGAAACCACGACGGCACTGCGGACTGGGCGCCGATCATCGAGCCGAAGCCAACCGCCAGCAAGACGAGCGAGAAGATACCCCAGGCGGGTGAAGTCTCTTCACGGCGGATCTCTGCAACCACGGCGGCGAGATCCCCTTCACGGACAAGGAAGTAGGGCGACTTGCCGCGCACGAGCCGCGCGCCGCGGGCGGGCAGGCGGTAGAGCGACCCATCCACCTCGTCGCGGCGGACCTCGCCGAGGGCGACGACGCGGTGCCCGACGCGGGCCGCGCCATAATAATGTAGGCCCTCGCCGGCCGGCTGATCCGCGCCGTCGGCGCGCTCGACACGCAGCACGCCCCCGCTCGCGTCCGCGAGGACCAGCGGATAGGTGACCCATTCGTCGCCGCCGGGGGCCGCGGGGCGCTCGATCGGGCGACCGCTCACGACCCAGGCATCGATCGCCACGAATTCATGGGGCAGCGCCTCGTCCACGGGGACCTCTCGCGCGCGCACCACGCGCAGGGAGAGGCGCCGACCGAAGGTGCCTTTCGCGAGGGAGATCGGGAACAAGTACGCCCCGATGAAGAGCCCTCCGAACGCGGTCGGATACCACGACATCCCTCCGGGGACGTCGAGGACCCACCGCTTGCATGCGAGAACGACGCCGAGGCACGGAGCGAAGAGCATCGCCAGGAGGATGGGGACGAGGACGCAGACGAGGACGGAGAAGAACACCTTCTCGACAACCCAGACCGAAAACTCGAAGGCCTCCGCCACCCATGCTTTGAGTTTTTTCACGCCGGGAGAAACGGCCCCGCAGGAGCGAGATTCCAGCGCCTCCGTCGATTGCCACGTTGTCCATGAGCGCATCACGCGGACGGCGCGCCCGGAAAAATTGGCAGTCCGCGGGGGTCCACGAAGATTGCTTCGCCCAGGCGCCCCTGCTACGCGGGTTTCATGTCGACGCGCCTCGGGCTTCCCCTCGCCGCCATTCTCACGATCCCCCTCGTCCTTCCGGCGTGCAGCGGCGCCGCGCCACGCGAGCCGGCCCGCGCGCCTGCGCCCTCGCCCGCCGCGCCCGCGGACGCTTTACAAGGCGTGGCGCGCATTCGCGCCGACGCCGAAAAACTCGGCCCCCTCGTCCGCTCGGATCTCGCGCGCCGATTCCTCGCGGCCGCTCCATCGCTCCCGTCCATCACGCCGCGCACGTTGTATCGTGATGCCGAGAAGAAACGCGTCGTCGACGCGGACGGTTTGTCGCGCATCCCGGACCGAGACGCCTTCAAGCCCCTGCCCGTCGACGAGGAATTTTATTACAGCACGCGTTATGGCTCGCCGCTCGCGTATACGCGCGCGCTCGAGGTGCTCGGCGAGGCTGGGGTCACGTTGCCGCCCGGATCACGATTCTTCGATTTCGGGTATGGCGCCGCGGGGCACCTCCGGATGCTCGCGAGCCTCGGCGTCCATGCGGTCGGCGTGGACGTCGATCCACTGCTCGCCGCGCTCTACGGCGTGCCCGGCGATCAAGGCGAGATCCGCAGCCTCTCCGGTGCGCCAGGCTCGCTGCGCCTCCTCCACGGGACCTTTCCCGGTGATCCCGCGATCCGCGCGGCCGCCGCAGGGCCGTTCGACGTGATTGTCTCGAAAAATGTCCTCAAGAAAGGATACATCCACCCGGACAGACCCGCGGACGAGAGCAAGCTCATCCGGCTCGGCGTCGACGACGCGGCCTTCCTCGGCGCCGTCTTCGAGCGCTTGCGGCCCGGAGGGGTTTTCCTCATCTACAACATCTGCCCGGCCCCGACGCCCCCGGACAAACCCTTCGCTCCTTGGTCCGACGGCCGCTCCCCGTTCCCGCGCGAGGCTTTCACGGCGGCGGGTTTCGAGGTGAAAGTCTTCGATCGGGACGACGCCGAGGCCATCCGGACGATCGGGCACGTCCTCGGCTGGGATCAGGGCGAGGACGCGATGGATCTCCAGAACGACTTATCCGTGCTCTACACGCTCGCGGTGCGGCCGCCCGGGTGATATCGTTGGGCGAGAACCTCGCCCATGGCCCATTCTTCCGAGCCCAGGACCCACTTCGAGTTCCGCGCTTCCGAGTTCGGCAAAGGCCGCCTCACGGTCGTGAAAATCGCTGGCGAGGAGCGCATCTCGCGGCCCTTTGCCTTCGACGTGGTCGCGTTTGCCGAGGCCCAGGGGCTCGACGAAGCTAGCTTCGAGCGGGACATGATCGGCAAGGACGCCGTCCTCTGCATCGCGGTCCCCGATCACGCGCCGCGGATCGTGCGCGGCGTGGTCTCGCGCGTGCGGGCCGAGGGCGCGGTCGAACAAGGCCGGATCGCCTTCCGCCTCCGCCTCGTGCCGCGCCTCGCGCTCTGCCGACTCAACCAGCGCAGCCGCATCTTTCAAGACCGTACGTTCCCCGAAATCGTCGCCACCGTGCTCGCGGGGCACGGCATTCCTTGCCGCTTCGACCTCCTCGGCCCGCACCCGCGCCGCGCGTATTGCGTACAGCACCGCGAGAGCGACCTCGCCTTCGTACAGCGCCTCGCCGCGGAGGCCGGCGTCTTCTACCATTTCGAGTTTCCCGGCGACGGGACCGACGACGCCCGGGAGGTCGTGGTCTTCGGCGACGCCCCCACGCTTTATCCGCGCATCCCCGGCGCCGACGTCCTCGTGTTCCGCCGGGCCGACGGCGCGACCGCGCTCACGGTCCGCGAGGATCAGGTCACGCGTTTCATCCGACAAACGAGCGCGGCGACGGAAGGCACGCTCGTCCGGGATCACGATTTCCGCAAGCCCACGGCCGAGCTGCGGGCGAGCGCGGGCAAGGCCGAGGGGCTCGTCGTGTACGAGCACCACGGCGAGGACGAGGAGCCCGAGATCGATCCGGCGCGGGCGATCACCATGCTCGAACAACGAAGGGCGCGCGCCGCGCTCGCCGAGGGGACGACGTATTGCCGCAGGCTCTCGCCGGGCCATCGCTTCACGCTCGAAGATCATGACGTCCCCGCGCTGAACGGCCCTTACGTCGTCGTCCGCGCCGTCCACGAGGGCCACGATCCGCAACACGCCGGGACGAACGATCCGGTCTTCACCACGACGTTCCGCGCGGCGCCTGCAACCGTCGCCATCCGCCCGAAGAAACCGCGCCGCACGATGCGCCAGGTGATGGAGACGGCGACGGTCGTGGGGCCCTCGGGGCAGGAAATTCATACGGATCCGTACGGCCGGATCAAGGTGCAATTCCACTGGGATCTGGAAGGAAAACGCGACGAGCATTCATCCTCTTGGATCCGCATCGCGCAGGCGTGGGCGGGCACCGGCTGGGGTTTTCAATTCATCCCACGCGTCGGGATGGAGGTGCTCGTCGGCTTCCTCGGCGGCGACCTCGACAGGCCCGTCGTGATGGGCTGCCTGAACGACGCGACACACCCGCCCACGTTCAAGCTGCCCGACGCGAAGACCCGGAGCGGCATTCGCACGCAGACCACGCCCGGCGGCGACGGCTACAATGAAATCTCCTTCGAGGATCGCGCGGGCGCCGAGGAGATCTCGATCCACGCGCAGAAGGATCTGCGCGAGACGATCGAAAACGACCACGACGAGACGGTCACCCACGACAAGACCGTGACGATCGGCGGCAAGCACGTCCTGCGCGTGCAGGGCGACCGCGACGATCACGTGGCCGGCGCGCTCGTACAGACGATCGACGGCGGCGCGACCGTGAGCGTCTCGGGCGGCATGGCGCAATCGACGGGCGGCGACGTGGCGAGCGAGGTCCGGGGCAGCCGCGCAGAGGTCGTGCACGGATCGGACCGGCACACGGTGCACGGCGATCACCTGACGGTGGTGATGGGCCAGAGCGTGCTCCGCGTGGAGGCGGAGCACGCGGTCGTTGTGGGCGATGGGCGCGACGACGGGATCGTCGAGACGAACGTCTCCGGGAAGTGGATCGTATCGGCCGGAAAAACCGCGCGGATCCAGGCGGTTCAGGGCATTTCATTGGTGGTGGGGGACAGCGTGGTGGAGATCCTCTCGGATCGGATCGTCCTGCGCGCGCGCCGTGTGGAGATCGAGGGGCAGGAGAGCGCGGCCATGACGGGCAAGGGCCCCGCCGTGCGCCTCGGCGAGGAGGCGGAGATCGTCTCGAAGGTGCTGAAGCTCTACGGCGAGAAATCGTCGATCGAGCTCGATCGGGACGCCAGCGTGAAGGGGACGCGGGTCCTTTTGAACTGCAAGGACAGCCGCCCGAAGGACCCGACGCGCGACGAGCCCGAGCCGGAGACCGTGAAGCTACGCATCAAGCTCACGGACGAGAACTTCGAGCCCTACGCGGGCAAGCTCTACGACCTCGTCTGCGAGGGTTTTAAAGGCGACGGAACCACGGGGCCCGATGGTCTCGTGGAGCGGGACGTCCCGAAGGACGCGCAGACGGCACGGATCACGTTGTGGCTCGGTGAGGATCGCACGGGGCCGAAGCGGGAGTATTCGGTGAAGATCGGCGCCTTGCCCGACATCGCTTCGATTGCGGGCGCGCAGGTGCGGCTGAAGAACCTCGGCTATTACGTGGGCGCGATCCGGGGCGGGATCGACGACGAGACGCGGGCGGCGCTCGCCTGGTTCCAGAAGGATCACAAGCTCGAAGAGACGGGGGCGCTCGACGAGGCGACCCAACGAACGCTGCTCGACGTGCACGGGAATTGAGGGAGTCATGGCGATCCCCGAGGCGGACAAGCAATTCATCCAGGCGGTTGCCGAGGCCATCGGCAAGGTATCGAACCCAGCGGCGCACCCGGGCGCTCCGCCGCGCCTCGTCGTGTGCCTGAATCACACGGAGACGGACATCCCGGAAGGCGCGATCGGCGCGGGTCCGTACCTGGAGAGCGAGCTCGACAAGGAGAAACCCGAGACGCTCGGGTCGATTCTTGCCTGGATCGAGGAACGGCTGCACCGGAGCCTCGACGAGGCGTGGGCGGGTCCGGCCGGGAAAAACGAGGACTGGGACGCGAGTGCGGGCGAGGAGGCGTGGGCGCGCGCGCTCTCGGAGATCGTCTTCGGCATGCGGTATGGGGGCCCGGGGCAGGCGTATTTCCAGAACTCGAAGTGGGATTCGTACATTTTTTCGCGGATCCAGCGGCGCAGCGTCGACTACGAGGAGGCGTGCAAGGCCCGCAAGGACGCGACGTTCCCGGCGACGCACCTCGAAATCCAGGCGTACAAGGTCAAGCTCGCCAAGAACGACCGGAAGCTCGAGGAGGTGATGGTCGAAAACACAGACCCCGCCGTGTCCATCGCCTGCGCCTGCCAGCACCTCACGACGTACGGCGTCCTGACCCGCGGCTTCACGCTGGAGCAGCACCTCGACGGGGCGAACCTGGCTGCGAGCCAGAACAAGGGCAAACCCCTCTTCGACGAGAAGAATGGCGGGAGGTGGTACCCGACGAACCTCGCGCACCTGCGCGTTCCCGTCGCGACGGGGATCGAGCCGATGCCAAAGGCCAAAGGGGCGCCGGCCGACAGCACGCAGGTGATCCCCGTGCCTCTCCGCCCGGGCTCGGCCTATTGTTACAACCCATTCGGCGACGCGAAGTACACGACGGCATGGGTCCCCCCCCATTGGGTGACCGTCGACGAAAAGGGCGTCCCGCAGCTCAAGAAGGAACATCGCGAGCAGGCCCTCAACGACCTGCCGGAGAAAACGAGCCAGCTCAAGGACCAGCAGTACTTGCACGAGGACACAGAGAGCAACGTCTCGGTTCAGAAGACTGTTCTCTCGAGTGACCCCAGCCTCGCCAACATACCTGCAGAGAACTTTTCCGTGCAAGTCGACGTGCCGGTCTCGGGGCAACGGAAAGGATCACACATCCATCTCGTGCTGCGGATCAGCAAGGACAAGAAGAAGGTCCAGCTCCTCGACACGACGAACGGGCATCCGCTCGACGAGCACATGGCCCACACGCTCATGGATCCGGTGAGCAAGGCAGGGATTTACGACGGGAACTTCATCTCACAGGTCTACCAGGGCAATACGTTCTGCGGCCTCGGCGTGCCGCCCGAACCGCCGGAAGATCTACTCGAAATGGCGGAGTTCATCCGCCGTGCGCGCCCGATCGGCCTCTTGCGCCTCGTCATCACCGAGCGCGTGCCGCCCGCCAAGATGACGGACGACCATATCTTGTACGTGAGCAAGATGTTTCGGATGTACGGGGATAACGACGAGGAAAACTTCCACATCTCGCGCTGCGTGTGGGCGCTGCGGAACATGCCGGGGTTCACGAAGCTCCAGGGCTGGTTCATCATCTACACGCCCCAGGGCGAGCTCGCGCGGATGATGTGGGAGCACGGCGCCCGCAAGCGAAAGCTCGCGGAGATGGAGCCCGTCGTTTACGCAGCGAAGAAGAAGAAGTACGAGATCAAAAAGGCAAACCCGAACCGAGACAAGAAAAAAGACCCGCTCGTCGAGCCGACGCCCGGGCTCTCGTACATACACGACTACCGTGACACGATCGTCTTGACGAACGCGGCGAACGGGACCTGCCTCTACTGGCACCGCAAGCGCTCGGATCTCAATTTCGGGTCGACGACCGAGAGCTTCGAGGGCAACGCCATCCCGGACGCCATCCGCGCCCGCGTCGCGCCGAAGCCCAAGCAAGACGCCGGCAAGCGCATGTCCTACGATGGCGAGCACGTGCACGATCGGTTCTGCGATCCCGATACCGAAGACCACACCATCGAGATCCCCGATCTCTTTCGCGACGGCAAGCCCGCGACGGCGCCGCTGCCCGCCCCCGAGGCTCTCGCGGACTCCGCCATCGTGCACGACGAGGACCAATCCGCGCCGGAGGTCGCTTTCGCATGATCGTTACTGCGCGCCAAACCATTCTTGTGGGGCTCGTCGTTGCGTCGGGCCTGGTCGCCGCGTGTGGATCTTCCGCGCCGGCGCACCATGACCTCGAGGGTCGACCGTCTCTGCCTCCTACGAAGGCCTCGGCCAAGGACGCGCCTTCGTCTATGGCATCCCGGCCCGAGCCATGCACGCTCGAAAGCAGCGCTGAAGCATGCAAGGCAGCATGTGACGCTGGCGACTTCGCGAGCTGCAGGAACCTCGGCGTGCTCGTCATGCGTGGGAAAGCTGGACGGCGCGACGTGCGCCGCGCCGAGGCCGTCTTCCGCAAGGCATGCGACGGAAATGATCTAGCCGCATGCCACGAGCTCGGAGCACTTTTCCTCGAAGAGCTGCCTCGGGACGACGACGCCTCCGTGGCCCTCCAGAGAAAAGCGTGTGACGCGGGGTACCTGCCAGCCTGCGGCCATCTCGCGGCCCTTTTCCTGACGGACGGCGCGATGCGCATCCGCGTCGAAAAGGAGGCCGACGTGCAAGCTGCGGTTTCCCTCGCCCAGAAGGCGTGCGAGGGGGGATATGCACGCGCGTGCACCGTCCTCGGCAACGTCCATCGGAAGGGAAAGGTGCTCCCGAGGAATCACGCACTCGCAAAGCAGATGCTCGAGCGCGGGTGCGACGGCGGAGACCGGCGCGGATGCGCGATTGCATCGATCCTTTACGAGAACGGCTGGGACGGGGAGCAACCCGACAAGGAGCGAGCGGCTACGCTGAGCAGGAAGGCCTTCGAGCTCCTTCAGAAAGACTGCGCCGAGGAGCTCGATTCCTGCTCCACCCTCGCCGCGTGGCACGCGAAGGGCTTTGGGACGGCGGTCGACCCGGAAAAACAGCGGTTGGTCTTGCGGGACGCTTGCGATCGAGGTGACTCGGCGTCCTGCGTGGAGCTGGGGGCGCTGCTGGAGCAAGACAAACGCAAGGACATCGACGGAGCCGTCGCTCTGTATCGCCGCGCATGCGACGACGGTTATGGCAGCGGCTGCGGCAAGCTCGGGAACATGCATTACAGGGGCCTTGGCGTGCCCAGGGACGACAAACGGTACGATGAGCTGCTCCATCGGGCATGCGATCTGGGACATGCGCAGAGCTGCTCGTGGCTCGGCACGAGGTTCGCGGACGGCATGGGCACGACGAAGGACCCCGCGAAGGCCATGGCGCTTTACCGGAGGGCTTGTGGTCTCGGCAGCCCGATGGGCTGCCGAGACGTCGGCGAAGCTCTGCTCGGCACGGACACGCACGGGATCCCCTCGAAAGAGGCTCATGCGGAGGCCCTGCGCCTGCTCGTTTTTTCATGCGACGAGGGAGATCACTTCGCCTGCTTCTACGCAGCCTGGGTCCACGATCTCGGTGTGGGTGTCCCGAAGAATCACGGAAAGGCCGAGGATTTCGCCAAGACGGCGTGCGCACTGGGCAGCGGCCCGGCTTGTGTATGGCTCAAGGCCCCCGACCGCGCATGGCGCCCCGAATGGATTGATTTCGTGAAGCCAACCAAAAAGTGAGGGGAGCGGTTCATGACCACGAAGCCCGGTTTTTCGTCCCCCCAAGTCCCCCCCGAGGAACGCCGCGAGGGCCTCACCCTCGAACGGTTCGCCGAGGTGATGGCCTACCGAAAGTTTTTCCCGCCGCACTTCGCCGAGGAGGTCCTCCTCCGCTGCGGCATTCGTCCCGCGCGCTGGGCGCGGGCCGCGGCGGCGTGGGGGGAGGCGCTCGCCGAGGCCGCGGCCGAGGAAAAACCCGACATCGTGCTCCGCTTTGCCCGCGCGTTCGGCGGCACGTCGCGCAAGCTCCGCGAATGGCCTCCGCGCCTGGAGTCGCTCGGCGAGCCCATCGATCCGGACGCGCCCGATCCCGAAGAGCGAGCCCCCGAGCGGCCTTCCTTCATGCTCGACGAGCCGCCCTCGCGTGCGCCCCAGAGCGCCGGCTCCGTGTGGAAGCAATACGTGAAGCCCCCCGCGCCCACACCCGCACCGCCCCCCCTTCCCGCGCGTGTCCCCGCACCTTCTCACGAAGACCTCGGCGCGACACGCCCGGCATTTCGACCTCAAACCAAGCTGCCGACGATGCCCTTCCAGATGCCGCCGGACGCGTCGGCCCCCGAAATGCCTCCCGCATCGCCCGCGCCGCCTCCCCCGGCGCGCGCGCCCGGGTTCGGCGATACGGCCGATATCAGCTCGTTCGTCCCGCGCAAACCCTTGCCGTTCCAGGGGACGCCGCCCGATGGCGACAAGCTGGCCCAATCCGTGATCATCGGGCCCGACGATCTCCCCAAAGGGCCAGGTCGGCCCGGACGCTGACGAAACACACTATGGCGCAGGCGCGACGGCCGCGGCCTCCTCGGCCGCGAGCTCCAGCGCGAGACCGATCATCGCATTGAAACTCGTCTCGCGCTCCGCCGAGGAGAGCCCGGTGCCCTTCGGCAGGTTGTCCGCGACCGAGAGGAGCGCGAGCGCCCGCGCGCCCTGCTCCGCGGCGACGCCATAAAGACCCGCCACCTCCATTTCGATCGCGAGCATCCCCATGCGCACGAGCGTCTCGTGCAGCCGCGCGACCTCCGGCATGTAAAACAGGTCTGCGCTGAACACGGAGCCCACGCGGACGGGCTGGCCGCGGCGCTCCGCGATCTCCACCGCCCGTCGCGCCAGGTTGAAATCCGCGACCGCCGGGAAATCGTGCTCGAGGAAGCGATGGCGATTGACCCGGGAGTCCGTGCCTGCGGCGAGGGCCACGATCACCTCCTTCAGATCGACCTCCGGCCGGAGTGCGCCGCAGCTCCCGACCCGGATGAGCACGCGCGCGCCGTAATTGCGAATGAGCTCGGTCGCGTAAATGGAGATCGAGGGGATGCCCATCCCGTGCCCCATGACGGAGATGCGCTGTCCCTGGTACTGGCCGGTGAACCCGAGCATGTTGCGCACGGCCGTGACCTCGCGCGGCTGCTCCAGGAATCGCTCGGCAATGTAGCGGGCGCGCAGGGGGTCACCCGGCATCAGGACCACGTCGGCGAAGTCGCCGGGCGCTGCGGAGATGTGAATGGTGGACATGGATCTGTCATTCCAGGGTGGAGTTCGTGACCTGCGGGTCGCCGTTCGCGAGCACGAAGATGCCGGGATAACCCGGCGTCTCGAACCCGAGGCTCGGGTTCTTCGAGAGCACCGAATCCTGGATCACGAGCGTGCCCGTGCGATCGTTGCTGACGAAGAAGATGGCGCCGCCCCCTTCGTTCGCATGGTTCTCCGTGATCTTCGTCCCGCAGACCGTCAACGTGAACGTATTGCCGTCGTTGTAAATGGCGCCGCCGCTCCCGCCGCCCGGGGTCCCGTCTTTCGCCGGGTTCGCGCCGTTGCCGATCGCGCGCTGGTGGGACATCAGGCTGTTCAGGACCGTGTACGAAACACCGATGCTGCTCAGCGCGCCGCCGTTCGAGCAGACGTTCCCGAGTTTTTCGCTCCCGCCGAACGTGCTGTTCACGACGTACACGGGCAGCCCCTCGTATTGGCTGAGGACACGAATCGCGCCGCCCCCGACGTCCGGGCCGACATCGTCGCAGACGTTGTTGAAGAATCGGCTGTTCACCACCTTGAAGCGGCCTCCCCGCACGAAGATCGCGCCGCCGCCGTCCGGGTCCTCGCCTTTTGCATTGCCGTCGACGAACGTCAGGTTTTGCACCGTGAGCCGGGGGTGGTCCTGGTTCTGGCACATCGACGTGGTCCAGTGTTGCGCCTCGTCGCAGGTGTTCATGTAGAGAATGCGCCGCGCCCCCGCGCCGCTCAGCGTGACCTTCCCGCCGCCGTCGATCACGATCTCGGGACCGGTATCGTTGAAGATCTTCGCGGTGCGGTCGAGCGTGATGACCACGGGATCCGGGCCGCAATCGAACGTGATGATGCCGCCCTTCGCCACGGCATCGACGAATGCATCCGAGGTGCAACTCTCCTTCGTGCCATTGCCGACGACCTGCGTTGGATTCGACGTATCCACCGCCTGAGCCTCGGCCGGCACGGTGCAGGCGCCGTCCGGGTTTCCCGCGACAGGCCCCTCGTCCGGGTTCGTCTTGGGATCGATCGGCGCCGGAGCGGCGTCGTCCCCGCAGCCCGAAATTACGCCCGTGAAGAGACAAACCAGGATCGCCCCGTGAAGCGTTCGTCGTTGCATCGCTCGCCCTCGCAAGGCCCAGGCTACGCGCAGACGACGCCGGGAACAAGGGCTTGACGCCGGGGGCGCGGGCGCGGATGCTCGGGGCGAGGGGCATCATGAAATTTTGTCCGAACGTCGCGTGTTCGCATCGCCAGCGCACCGGAACGCCGGCCGAATACGACGTGGAGCGTCCGGACTGCGCCGATTGCGGGGCCGCGCTCATGGACGGGCCGGCGTATTACGCCGCTCCATCGTCGGATACCGCCGCGCGCCCGTTTCCGCCGGGTCTTTCGTCGCGGATCGGGGTGACGGTCGTGGCGCTCGCCATCGCGATCGCCGGGCCGAGGCTCTTGCTCCTTCCACAGATAGAAACAGGGACGCGCCTGCCAGAAATATCGCTGAACCAGCGAAACGTGTTTTCGGTCGGCCTGTCCCCGATCCTCACGGCGGCGTTGTTCGTCGAGCTCGTCGCCTGGATCGTCCCCTCCCTGCGCCCGCTCCGGCACGCGGGCCCCGAAGGGCGCGAAAAACTCGGGCGGGCTGCGATCCTCCTGGGGATGGTGCTCACGCTCTTCCAGGCCTATGCCATCGCCCGTTTCCAGTCGCTTCTCGATCCGGGGGCGTCGCAGCTCGACATCATCGGCAGCCTGCTCGCCGGAACGAGCCTGCTCGTGCTGCTCGCCACGTGGGTGACGAGGCGAGGCCTCGGCAATGGATTTGCGTTGCTCTACCTCGTCCCTGAGCTCGTCACGCAAGGCGAGCTGCTCCACGCGGTTCTCTCGGGGGTGCTTCCGGACGGGCCGCCCACCTCCGCCGAAATGGCCCGCATCTTCGCCATTCCGGCGCTGCTCGCGGGCACGACGTTCGCGTGCGCGCGCTGGCCTACGAGGCGGGACGAAGGCGTTCTTGTGGGAGCGTCCGGCGCGGAGCCTTATCGCCAAGGCGCGGGCCCGCGGGGCGCGAATCCGCCGCCGCTCCGGCTGCCCGCGAGCGGCATCGCGCCCGCGCTCATCCCCGCGGGCCTCGCTGTGCTGCTCTGGCGTCTCTCGACCGTCGGCCTCATCCCCTACAACGCCGGCGCGTTGTATTTCGAGACAGACGGCGCGCCCCTCGTCATCAGGCTCGTCCTCACGGCCGCCCTCGTCCTCGTCTTCGGATGGGGCTTTCAGGCGCCGACCGCGCGCGAGGCGTTATGGCGCCGCGTTCGGGAATACTCGCCCGACAGCCGGCCGCTCGAGGAAGGGGACTCCGAGGTCCTCGCGGCCCTGCGCCGGAGCATCCTGCCGCTCTGCGTCTTCGTGATCCTCCCGCTGCTCGTGGACGTCGGCCCAGGGGCGAGCCTTTATCTCGTGCCGCTCCTGACCATGCTCGTCCTCGATCTCGTCGCCGAGGTCCGTGCGCGCATGCGAATCGAAGGCGAGCTCGTCTCGGTTTGGCCGGAGCACCGCGTCTTTGCCGCCGACATGGTCGCCGCCGCCCTTCGCAGCGAGGGAATTCCGGTCCTCCTGCGTGGCGTCCTCTACCGGACGATGGCGCGTTTCGCCCACCCGTTCGTCCCCATCGAGGTGATGGTTCCCGCGTCCCGCGCCGAGGACGCGACGCGAATCGTGCGGCAAATCATGCTCGGCGAGCTCCCGCCCGCGGAGGTTCGAACGGACGAACCCGCGCCTCCCGCCAAAAAGAAGAAACGCAAGAAGAAGCCGGCCGAGGACGCGGCGACGGCGTGACCGTCACTTCGGGCAGACGTCGAACTCGGCGATCGTCGTCTCGAGGTAAAAATTCGAGCCCGACGTGTGCCGCTCGGCGAAGAAGAGCGCGAAGGGGAACACCTCGCCTTTCGTGATGCCGAGGGTCTCGGCCTCGTCGTCGAGGAGAATCGTCCGGCTCTCGGTCGCGTGCACGCCCCCGAGGTCGATGGCGAGCCTGTCGTTGATGAAGACCCAGAGGTCGTCATCCCCGCGGAACGTGAGTGACTCGCCGCCGACGTATCGGAACGGGATCTGCATCTCCAGTGTGAAGTGGAAATTATGCGGGTTTCCCTCGTTCCCGAGGAGTTGCCCGTCGATCGGAAAAAAGTCGGGGGCGTTGAACTGGTACAGATTCGGCGCGCCTGGGCCCGACGCGAGCTCGAGCGTGAATGACGTCGACGCGTTGATCCCGGGGACGTCGCGGTACCATTCGTCGAAGCTCGCCTTGCCGCTCGTCGTGAGCGTCGTGGGGTTTCCCGCGTAGACGGGTTTGCCGTCGCTGCCGAGGTTCGTCTCGACGATCCCGAGATCGAGCCCGATCGAGAGCTCCTCCATATCGGGGTGCGAAGCGCTGAAATCGCGGATCGTCACCCCGATGGGGATCGTGGTGGAGGGCCGGGGCGCCGTACAGCCCTCCCATTTGCCGAAGACGCATGTCTCCACGCCCTTGCCGCAGATGGTCTCGCATTCACGCTTTTCCCCCTCCACCTGGCAGACGGGCAGCTCGGTGCGCGCGCCGCAGCCTGCCAGGAGGGCCAGGAGGAGGAGCCCACGAACGCTCGTCGCCATGACGATCATCGTCTCCCCGGACCCGGCGGAAATCAATCGATTTTACTGGAGGAAGCCAGCCGCGCAGCCGTTCGCCACGAGCCGCGCCCAGTCGCCGGTGCCTTGCATGTTCGGGTGCCCCGTGCCGTTCGAGTAAACGACCTTGAAGTCGGGTCGGTACGCATGCGCGATCTCGCCGTCGGCGTACGTGCCGTCGACGATCCCGGCGCCCTGCAGGATGAGGATGTCGCGGTAGAACGAGGCATATGTCGAGACGCCGCTGTGGAGGAACGTCGTGCCATTGCCCGAATAACTCGACGAGGTGTAGCGGTTGTCCCCGGTCGGCGAGACCACGGGCGAATAGGCGGCGGTCATGATCTTGCCGGCGAGCGAGATGTTGCTCGTGTAGGTCGAGAACACGCCGAGGACGACGTTTCCGCCCGCGTCCACGAAATCGCCGAGGTTGTTGCCGAACGTGGTCCCGTTGGCATAACCCGTGTTCACCCACGTGTGCACGCAATCATAGGCGTTCAGCGTGGCGAGCGAGGGCGTGGTCGTGCGGGGATCGACGTATGTGACCGTGCCGCCCGTGATCGCCGCGATGGCGGAGCGATAGGTGGAGGCGTCGGCGTTCGACGGGGCATACGCGATCTTGATGCGCGCGCACGTGCTCGGGGTGCCCTTGCACCGGAAGTACGGCTCGACCTTGCATGTCGCGCTGCACCCGTCGCCGCCCATGGCGTCCCCATCGTCGCATTTCTCGCCGGACAAGAGAATGCCGTCGCCGCAGAGCGGTCCGCACACGCTCGGCATGCCAGTGCAGGAATAGCCGGTCTCCACCTGGCAGGTCGCCGAGCACCCGTCGCCCGACATCGTGCCCGCGTCGTCACACGCCTCGCCCGCGACCACGAGGCCGTCGCCGCAGACCGACGAACACGTCTTGCCATTGCCGGTAAAACCCTGATTGCAGGCGCAGGAGAAGGTGCCGGGCTGGTTCGTGCAGGTCGCGTTCGCGTCACAGTCGTCCGTGCCGGCGGAACATTCGTTCACATCCGTGCACATGACGCCGCTGCCGGTGTATCCCATGTTGCACGCGCAGGCGAACGAGCCGGGCGTATTCGTGCACGTCGCATTCGCGTGGCAGTTGTCCGTATTCAACGCGCACTCGTCCACGTCCGTGCACATGAGGCCGTCGCCGGTGTACCCCATGTTGCAGGCGCAGGCGAACGTGCCGGGCTGGTTCGTGCAGGTCGCGTTCGCGTCGCAGTTGTCCGTGTTCAGCGCGCACTCGTCCACGTCCATGCACAGGACGCCATTGCCCGCATATCCCATGTTGCAGGCGCAGGCGAACGAGCCGGGCGTATTCGTGCACGTCGCATTCGCGTCACAGTTGTCCGTGTTCAGCGCGCACTCGTCCACGTCCATGCACAGGACGCCATTGCCCGCATATCCCATGTTGCAGGCGCAGGTGAACGAGCCCGGCGTGTTCGTGCACGTCGCATTCGCGTCGCAGTTGTGCGTGCCGAGCGCGCATTCGTCGAGGTCCGTGCACACGGTCGGCTCTCCGGCGCAATTCCAGCCGGACTCGAGCCCGCAGGCCGCCGAGCAGCCGTCCGCATCGGCCGTATTGCCGTCGTCGCACGCCTCCAGGCCGGCGATCACCCCGTCGCCGCAACCGGTCGTGCACGTGCTCGGCTCCCCGGCGCAGCTCCATCCAGCTTCGACCGCGCACGCCGCCGAACAGCCGTCCGTATCGGCCGTATTGCCGTCGTCACACCCCTCGCTGCCCTCGACCGCGCCGTCGCCGCAGACCGCGCTGCTGCCGCCCGTGCCGCCCGCACCGCCTTGCCCGCCCGCGCCGCCTTGCCCGCCCGCGCCGCCTTGCCCGCCCGCCCCACCCTGTCCGCCCTGGCCGCCCTGCCCTGCGTCGCCGCCCTGGCCTGCATCGCCGCCCTGGCCGCCTTGACCGCCCGCCCCGCCCTGGCCCGCGCTGCCGCCCTGGCCCCCCGCCCCCGTCGCGGTCGTCGCGGGATCGTCGCTACAGCCCGCCGCTGCGCCCGATATGGCCCCGAGGAGCAAAACCCCGCCGATCGCCCGAATCCCGAAACGCATGCTCCGACCTCCTCATGGGCTGCTCCATGCAGCGCACAAACGTCGGGCATCGAAACCTGGACAGCCGCGCTTGTCCAGAAATTTTCGTGAGGGATCACGGGCGATTGAGGGCTCGCTCCGCTGTCAAGCTCTTGGCCGTTGCACCAGCCGCGTCGAGAGGAAAATCAAATACAGACCCGAAAGGCCCACGAGCACGTACACGATGCGCGTGAGCGCCGAGAACGTCCCGAATAGAGCGGCGACGAGGTTCCAGTCGAAGAGCCCCACGAGCGCCCAGTTCAAGGCGCCGACGATCACGAGGACCAGCGCCACCCACGAAAGCCCCGACATCCCATCCGTGCGTGTATCTACCATGCGAAGACAGCGATGCATGGGACGGACCAGCGATCCGCCCAGGCGAGCCGAGCCACGTCACGATAGAAAATCGAGCAGCGCGCCGTAGGTTTCGAGCGGCGCCTCCAGCGGCACGAGGTGCCCCACGCCGCGCAGCGTGCGGAGCCGCGCGCCCGGAATCCGCCGCGCGAGGAGCTCGCCATTTTCGTGCGGAATGAGCGGATCGGCGTCGCCGTGCAAGACGAGGGTCGGCACGCGGACGTCGCCGAGGCGGTCCCAGATGGAGAACCGGCTGATCGCCTGGATCTGCCGCAGAAGACCGTCCACCTCGGGGACGCCTTCGAGCGCGAACGCGATGGCCATGTCGAGGATCTCGGGGTTCTTCTGGGCGAACGCGGGGCCCGTGATGGCGCGATAAAACGCGGCAAGGCGCGCCTCGGCCGCCGCGCGATCGTCATCGGGGGCGAGCGAGGCGAGCTCGGAGAGGATTGCGCCTTCGGGCGTCTTCGCGACGTCCCCGCCAGGCCAGGTCGCGAGGAGCACGAGGCGCGAGAACCGCTCGGGGAAACGCACGGCGAGCTCCTGCGCGATCATGCCGCCCATCGAAATGCCGACGAGCCGCGCCTCGCCGATGCCGAGGTGATCGAGCAGCCCCACGGCATCCTGGGCCATGTCGGCGATCTCGTAGCTTCCGCCCGGGAAACGCGAGGAGCGGCCGACGTCGCGGTTATCGAACTGGATCGCACGAAAGCCGCGGCCGGCGAGGGCGCGCGAAATGGCCGTCCAGTTGTCCCCCCGCGAGCCGAGGCCCATGACGAGCAGCACGGCCGGACCGGCCTCGCCGAAGGTTTCGTAATGAATGTCGACGTCGCCGATCCGCGCGATGCCCATGGTCCTCCGCGTGAGGTAGTCGCTTCCGCCCACGACGTCGAGGCTTCCCAGCCGGGCCCATCTTCCCTTACCCTGCCGGCACGGCCCCTCCGGGCCCTCGGGAGAGCATCGATGCTCGACATTTCGCAGCTGCTCAAGGCCTCGATCGCCACGCTGATCTTCGTCGTGATCGGGCTCGTCGTCTTCGCCGTGGCGTTCTTCATCATCACGAAGGTGACGCCGTTCTCGATCCGCAAGGAGATCGAGGAGGACCAGAACACCGCGCTCGCGATCGTGATCGGCTCGGTGATCCTGGGGCTCTCCTGGATCATCGCCGCGGCCATCCACGGCTGAGGGAGGGGCGAGGAAGGTCCCCGAGCGCCTCGTGAACGGGCCCTGGATCTGGGGCGCGCGCGTCGACGTGGCCGTCTTTGGCGGGTCCGCGGCGCTCGCGCTCGTGCTCGCCGCGCTCGCGCCCGCGCTGAGCGACGAGGGCGCGCTGCCGCTCTGGGGATGGATCACGTTCGTGCTCGCGGTCGACGTCGCGCACGTCCACACGACGTTCTTCCGGACGTACTTCGATCGCGAGGAGCTCGGAAAGCGCCGCGCGCTCTACGTGGCCACGCCGCTCGCGTGCTGGGCCGCGGGCGCGCTGCTCCACGCCACGTCCGAGCGGCTCTTCTGGCGCGTGCTCGCGTACGTGGCGGTGCTCCACTTCGTGCGGCAACAAGCGGGCTGGGTGGCGATCTACCGAGCACGGGCCGGTGAGCGCTCGCGGCTCGGACGCATGCTTGACGACGCCACGATCTACGCGTCGACGTGCTTCCCGTTGCTCTACTGGCACGCCCACCTGCCCCGCGCGTTCCGGTGGTTCGTCGAGGACGACTTCGTGACCTCGCCATGGCTCCGCGCGCTCGTCGTGCCCGCGGGCGTCGTCTGGGCCGGTCTGCTCGTCGCGTACGCCGCGCGCGCCGTGCTCGTTTGGCGGCGGGGCGGGCCGCGGAACCCGGGCAAACATCTCGTGGTGGCGACGACGGCGATCACGTGGTTCTCCGGGATCGTCGCGACGAACTCGGACTTCCAGTTCACCGTGACGAACGTGCTCGTGCACGGGATCCCGTACATGGCGCTGCTCTGGGCGTACACGCGGGAGCGGGCGCGCGAGGCTCCCGCGGGGCTCGTCGCGCGCATCGCGGCGGGCGGCGTGCTCGCGTTCGCCGCGGCGGCGCTCGCGCTCGCGTTCGCCGAGGAGGCGCTCTGGGATCGGCTGGTCTGGCACGACAGACCCTCGCTCTTCGGCGGGATGCGCGAGGCGCCGCTGCTCGGCCCCTCGGCGCGCGCGCTCGTCGTGCCTCTGCTCGCGCTGCCGCAGGCCACGCATTACGTGCTCGACGCGGTGCTCTGGCGCCGCAAGGACACGGGCCCGGCGCAGGCGCGGGCGCTCGGATTCCGGGGCGCGCCGGAGCCTGCCGCTTGACCGGGCCGCGCCGCGCGGCGAACGTTCGATCGATGCTTGCTTGGTCTCGCGGGAGGCTCGCCCTGCCCTTCCTCGTGGTCGCCCTCGCGGGCTGCATCCCGAACGCGCCGGTCTTCCGCGTCGAGCCCGCGACGACGCCCGCGGAGCAGGCGCCGAAGCCGCCGCCGCCGCTCGCGAACGGCCGCCTGCCGGACACGGCGCGGCCGCTCCGTTACGCGCTCTCGCTCTGGGTGAACCCGAAGGAACCGCGCTTCACGGGCGAGGTCACGATCGACGTGGAGATCCCGCGCCCGACGTCGCACGTGGTGCTGCACGCGGCCGAGATCGATCTGCGGCGCGCGCACGTGGTCGTCGGAAACGAGCGGCGCCCGGCGCGGACCTCGACACGGCCGAGCGCGGGACAAACGACGCCGAACGAGCTCGTGCTCGCGTTCGAAAAACCGCTGCCCGCGGGGCGCGCGTCGATCGAGATCACCTACGTCGCGCCCTTCGGCGAGGGCACCGCGGGCCTGTTCCGCGTCGAGGACGCGGGCGCGTCGTACGCGTTCACGCAGTTCGAGCCCGTCGACGCGCGGCGGGTCTTCCCGTGCTTCGACGAGCCCGGCTTCAAGGTGCCGTTCGACGTGAAGGTGACGGTGCCGAAGGGCCAGCTCGCGCTGTCGAACGCGCCGGAGACCAGCCGGACAGCCTCGCCGGACGCCGCGCACGAGACGTTTTCCTTCGCCACGACGGAGCCGCTCCCGACGTATCTGGTCGCGCTCGCCGTGGGGCCGTTCGAGATCCGCGAGGCGAAGACGACCGTTGGTGGTCAAAAGGAACCGATCCGCCTGCGCCTCGTCACGACGCGCGGCAAGGCGAAGCTCGGCGAGCTCGTGCTCGACACGGCGGCGCGCGAGCTCGCGGTGCTCGCGGGCTTCTTCGGCCGCGCGTATCCATACCGCAAGCTCGATCTCGTGGCGGTCCCCGATCTCATGGCCGCGGCGATGGAGCACCCAGGGCTCGTGACGCTCCGCGAGGATCTCGCGCTGCTCGACCCTGACGCGGCCTCGGCGCAAGGGAAGCAGGAGATGGCGTCGATCGTGGCGCACGAGCTCGCGCATCAGTGGTTCGGCAACCTCGTCGGGCCGCCGTGGTGGGATGAGCTCTGGCTCAACGAGGGCCTCGCGACGTGGATGACGGCGAAGGTCATCGACACGATCACGAAGGACACGGGCGCCGCCGCGTCGGCCGTGCGGGACAAACACCTCGCGATGAAGCTCGACGAGCTGCCCTCGTCGCGCGCCGTGCGCGCACCCGTGGTGAGCACGGGAGACGCCGAGGAGATCTTCGACGCGATCACCTACGAGAAGGGCGCGAGCCTCGTGCGGATGCTCGAAGGGTGGCTCGGGGAAGACGTGATGCGGAAGGGCCTCGCCGCGCACACGTCCGCGCATGCTCACGGCACGGCGTCGACGGACGGCTTGCTCGCGGCGCTGGCCGAGGCGTCGGGCAAGGACGTCGCGGCTGTCGCGCGCCCGTTCCTCGAACGCACGGGCGTGCCCTTCGTGCGCGCCGAGCTCACCTGCGAGGCGGACAAAGCGCCCCGCGTCTCGCTGGCGCTCACGCCGCCGACCTCGCGGGCGGGCGCGGGCGGCGAGGAGGCGCGGGCGTTCGTCGTGCCCGCGTGCGTCGCGTACGAGGGCGCAGCGGCGCCGGTGTGCGGGCTTCTCTCCGATCGCCTGACGCTGGAGCTGCCGCGGCGAGGCTGCCCTTCGTGGATCCATCCGAACGCGGACGAGCGCGGGTACTATCGGTTCACGCTGCCGCGCGCCTCGTGGGACGCGCTCGCGAAGGTCGCGAAGAAGCTCGCGCCGACGGAACGCGTGGGCCTCGTGGCGAACGCGCTCGCGCTCGTGCGAAGCGGAGAGCTCGGGGCGGATGCGCTGCTCGAACTCCTTTCGTCGCTGCGGGGCGAGCGGCACCCCGCGGTGCTCGCCGAGATGACGGAGAGCCTGCGCTGGATCCGCGTGGTGCTGCCGGACTCGGGGTCACGCGAGGCGCTCGGTCGCTTCGTCGGTTCGTTGTTCCTTCCGCTCGGCAAGGAGCTCGGCTGGGCGACACGCAAGCAAGACGACGAAGCCACGCGCCTCGCTCGCGTGGCCGTGCTCGAAGCGCTCGGCGTGCTCGCGGAGGATCCGTGGACGCTCCGGCAAGCGGCCTCGCGCGCGACGGCGTACCTCGACGATCCGCGGGCGATCGACGCGGACACGACGGCCGTCGCGCTGCTCGTGGCCGCGCGGACCGGCGGCGACGAGCGGCTGCAAGCGCTGCGGGACGCGGTGCGGCTCGCGGCGACGCCGGAGGAGCGGGTCATCGCGGCGCGCGCGATCGGGAGGATCGGTGATCCGGCGGAGCTCGGTCGGGGCCTCGACATCGCGCGGGCCGGTGAGCTACGGGCGCACGAGTTTGCCCGCGCGTTCCACGAATCGGCGCGCGCGCCGGAGACCTTGTCGACCTCCCTCGGGTGGATCCGCGCGCGTGGCCCCGAGCTCGCGCCGCGGTTCGGCGGAGGGCTCTTGCTCGAGCTTTCGAGCGCGGTGGGCGAGGCGTGTGATCCGGTGACCCGGGACGACGCGCTCAAGGTCTTCAAGGCGATCTTCGAGACCGTGGACGTGAACCCGCGGAAGCTCGCGGCGCTCGAAGAGCAGGCGAACCAGTGCATTGCGGTGCGGGAGCGCGAGACGCCGCGGCTGCGAAAGAAGCTCGGGCTCGGGACGCGCTGAGCGATTCTTTTTCGACGGTCAGCTGGAAATGCGACCCGAACGCGAACGCACGCCGACCCAGTAAGCCCAGGCGATGAACACGATCTGAAAGGGGAGCCGCGCCCAGAGTGCCCATTCCGGCACGGGGTCCTCGCCGATCGGGATCTCGTGAATCGCCATGTTGATGTTTGCCGGAAAAACCGCGACGTAAAGCGCAATGAGGCCGATGCCCGCCGCGCGCCGGAGCCGCGGGATCAAGAGGCCCACGCCCCCGGCAATCTCGGCCACCCCGCTCACGTACACGAGCGCGAGCGGCGCGGGCAGGGCCGCGGGGACGATGTGCACGAAAGGCTCGGGGGACGTGAAATGCAGGATGCCCACCCCGATCATGGCCAGGGCGAGGACGACGCGCAGAGCGACCTTCACACGGCTCTCGGGCGGGGCGGGTTCGGCGGGACGATCGGCGGGGGCCATTCGCCCTCTTTTCGAGCGCTTGGCGGGCCCCGTCAAGCCTCCGCGCGAATTTCGCCGCCTCCGAGCCGCTCCACGAAAAGCCGCACCGCGGGCAAAACGACCTCGACCGTCGCGCGTCGGGCCACCTCCTGCACCTCGGCCTCGCCGAGCCGACCATGCGCCGCGAGACGCGGATCGCTCGGCGTTCGCTCGCCGGGCGCGCCTTGCCCGAGCGACGCGAAGACCTCGAGGACGGCCGCGCGCACCGCGTCGCCGCCCACGCGCACGGCCCAGGCCACCGTGCGCCATGCAAGCTCGGCGTGACGCGCCTCGTCCTCGGCGATGAGCCGGAGGACCGCGTGCACGGCCGGATCCGTGGCGGCCGCGAGCTGCTCGGCGGCGACGGCCGCGGCAATCGTCTCTCCAATGCAACCTTCCCGCGCGGCGCGCGCGGCGACCGAGGCGAGATCGGCGCAAATATCGATGCGTCCCTCGAAGGGGAACGGCCCCGGGGCCCTGGCTTCCCCGGCGTAATTCGAGGCGAGCGCAAAACAGAGCTCCGCGTGGCGCACTTCGTCCTCCGCGGCTCGGTGTGCCCGCGTGACGAGATCTGCTGGGGCACCGACGGCGAGCAGTTCCAGGGCAAACCGTCCGAAGGAGGCGACGGACGCGTGCTCGAAGAGCCCATCACGCGTCCATGCCGCCGCGAGCAAGGCGCGCTCGTCCGCGGAGAGATCGTCGAGGTTCGGAGCCATCGCCTCCGGGCTGCGCGCGCCCGACGCGAAGGCGCCGCGAACGGGCTCGGCCGTGCGGGGCGCGTCGTTCACGAGGAAGGGGCGACCCCCGATACACAAGGGCTGAAAGAGCGTGTCGTAACAGCACTGACCATTCTGGAACGTGCCATCCGATTTCATCGTATGACGCCCGGCGGTTTCGTGGTCGAGGATGGACTTCGCTTCGGCCTGCGCGGGACACATCACGGGGGCGCCTCCCCCGGCTCCACCCGCGCCGCCACCGCTTCCGCCAGAGCCCCCGCTGCCTACGGTACCGAAATCCTGGGGCCAGGCGAAACACGCCTGCTTCGGGGA
Organism: Polyangium jinanense; assembly: GCF_028435265.1. GTDB lineage: Bacteria > Myxococcota_A > Polyangia > Polyangiales > Polyangiaceae > Polyangium > Polyangium jinanense. The sequence continues at coordinate 148,177 of NZ_JAGTJK010000009.1, forward strand.
CGCCTCCGGGCAATCGCCGCCCGTGGATTCTTGCACGACGCAGCCCGAGAGCACGCTCATCGTGACGGGGAGCGCGGCGGCGACGAGCGCGAGGAGCCGACGCGCGAGGGTCCGGCGAAAGTCATGCGAAGCATTCATGGATGACCTCGTGAGAAGGAAGGAAGTTTCTGCGTGATGCAGAGCGAGCGCATCGTATGGCGATTCTCCCAGGAAAGCGAGCGCGACCGTGGAGCGGACCCGCGAAATGTGCGCAGCCGTGCTCATGCTGCTGCGATGCGTGTTCGGGGAGAGGCCATTCGCGCGGGCGAGCCCCAGATCATGGTCATGGTGAAAACGAACGAGCCGAGCGGCGTGGAGATAAAGAGAACCGACATGATGAGCAGCGACGCAGGGCGCCAGGAGCCCGACGCGGAAACGGGCAACGAGGCGGAAGCCATTGCGGGGGACCCGCCAGGCAGCGGCTCACCTCTCGGTCGCGTGGGCGGCCCGAAAGAGCCGGTCGACCCCAGCGACCGCGGAGGTGGACCCGGGATCGGAGGGTCGGGCGGCTCCTGACCCCCTTCCCCGACAATTGGAAAAACCTACCGAGATCGTTTGATGTCGCACGATCTGAGGACCGATTCCCCGCTTCTGCCCGGCGGGCTCTTCGGATAGCCTCGGTCGTCGGACGACATGGCAGCGATCCAACTGTACTGCCCCTTCTGCGGGCAGAAGTTATCCATCGAGACGGAAGCATTGCGCGCGCAGACGACGTGCCCGCGCTGCGCAAAGGGCTTCGTGCCGATCGACGCGATTCCGCGCGACCAGACCTTGCCGGCGCTCAAGGTCCCCGGAACGGCCGACGTCGCGCCGCCGCCGCCCGCCGAGGCGAAGGCGCCCGCGAAAAAACCCGGTTCCCTGGCGGGGCAGGTAGATACGATCCTGCTGCCGCCGAATGGAGGCCCGCTGCCGATCGTCCCCGGCGCGCAACGAACGGCCGCGCCGGAGCCGGCCGCGCCGCCGGTCCTCGACGGTCCCACCTTGATCCGCGCCGTGCCGCCGGAGCCCGCGACCAATGCGTCGGAAAAGGCCGATGCGCTCGCGGCGACCGTCCCGGTCGATCCTCCGGCGGCCGAGCCTCCGCCCGTCGAGGGAAAGCCCCTCGAAGTCACCGTGCCCGCAGCTCCGGCCGTCGAAACCACGGCGCCCGCCGGACCTGGGGATCTCCCGCCGGTGGCCTCCGACGGATTGGCCGCGACGGTGAACGAGCCCGAAGCCCCAGCCGTCATCCCGCCGCCCCCGAAGGCGGCGCCGGCCGAGGGAGCGATTTCCGCCGAACTCGCCGCGCGCGCATCGACGCTGCTCGGGTCCGTGAAGGTCGGTAGCTCCAAAGCGCTCGGATTCGAGCACGTGGCCCTCGTCGCGGCCGTCGCGGCCGTCCTCTCGCTCGTGCTTCTCGCCGTCACGAACGTCGGTGCATTGCGGATCATCGGCGGTTTTTTCGGGACGATTTCGCTCGCGGCGACCTTGCTCGCGGGCGCGGCGTTCTGGCTCGTCCGCTCGCGGAAGGACACCTCCGCGGCGCCGGCGCCGTCATCACAGGCGCGAAACGCGCTGATCGGAAGCGTCGTCGCCTCGCTCGTGCTCGGATCCGCGATCACGGGCGGCGTCGCCGCGGCGACCGGAAGCCCCGGCGAGCTCTTGCGCGCCAAGCACATGCCGCCGCCGAAGCTCCCGCCGAAGCCGGAGCTGCCGCCCGAGCAGCGCGCCGATTACAAGTTGAAGCGCGAAGGCCACGTCTTCGTGAACGGCGGACTTTTGCACGTCCCGCCGAAATTCCGCTCCGACGACGGCGCGTTCGATCTGTACATGCATTTCCACGGCAACACGAACCTCGTCGAGGAGAGCGCCACCGCGGCCGGGCTGAATGCGCTCGTGTACACGGTGAACCTGGGGAATGGCTCCGGGCCGTACGAGGACAAGTTCTCGGTCGTGGGCGTGCTCGACCAGACGATCGACAAGATCCAGGAGACGGCGAAAAAACAAGGGCTGCGCGACGCCCGGGTGCGGCGCGTGGCGCTGGGCTCGTGGAGCGCGGGATATGGAGCGCTCGCGAAGCTCCTCGATGTCGCGAAAAATGTCGAGCGGATCGATTCGGTGCTCGTGCTCGACGGGATTCACGCGGCGTACCTCGACCCGAAGGCGAAGACGGTCGATCCTCTCCGGCTCGCGCCGTTTTCGCGATTCGCGAAGCTCGCGGCCGAGGGGAAGCGGCTCTTTTCGATCACGCACTCGGACATCGGGGGCACGGAGTACGCGAGCTCGGCGGAGAGCGCGGACGCGCTCCTGCGCGACGTGGGCGCCGAGCGCGGCCCGGCGCAGGCGACGCCGCCGCGCGTGACCACGAAGGCCGCGCTCACGGCGTTCAACAAGGGAGCGCAGGAAACGCGGCTCGAACAGACGACGGAGGCGAAAAAGAGCGGAATGCACGTGCGTGGTTATTCGGGACAAACGCCCGATCAGCACATGGCGCACCTCGTGCAAATGTCCGTGACCGTGCTCCCCGAGCTCGCCGAGCGCTGGAAGGAGTGACGGGCTTCATGGCAATCGGGAGCACGTGATGCTGGCGCTTCGCGCGCTCGTCCTCGCGGCGACTTGTGTTTCCGCGTGCTCCCGCACCCGCGAGCTCCCGCCGTGTGACGCTTCCCCCGCGCTCCCCGTGACACCGAAGGATCCCGCGGCCGCCGTGATCGTCGCGGCCGGGGATATCGCCGAGTGTCCCGGGGGGCGGCAGGAGGAGACGGCGGCTCTCGTCGAGCAGATCGGGCCGGACGCGGTGTTCACGCTCGGCGACACCACGTATCCCGACGGCACGCTCGACGAGTTCCTCGATTGTTATCACCCGAGCTGGGGCAAGTTTCGCCCGATTACGCGCGCGGTCGTGGGAAACCACGAATATCACGCGCCGCGCGCCGGGCCATTTTTCGCTTATTTCTGCGGCGGCGTGGGGGCGCCCTTCGAGGGGCGCGCGAGCTTCGACATCGGCGCTTGGCACGTCGTGATGCTGAACTCCAATTGCGGCGGTGATCTCGACGTGCCCGCCTCGGTGCCGGACGATTTCGGCGGTTGCGGCCCGGACTCGCCGCAGGCGCGGTGGCTCAAAGAGGACCTCGCAGCGCATCCGTCGCGCTGCACGCTCGCGATGTGGCATCACCCGCGGTTCACCTCCGGGGAGCACGGGAGCGCCGATTCCATGCGGCATCTCTGGAGGGTTTTGCAAGACGCCGGCGCCGACGTCATCCTCGCCGGCCACGCGCACCTGTATGAGCGGTTCGCGCCGATGAATGCAGAGGGACAAATCGACGTCGTGCGGGGAATGCGCGGGTTCGTCATTGGCACCGGCGGAAAGGTACCGCTGCACGCCGTCGACGAGGTCCACGCCGGGAGCGAGATAAGGAATATCGATACACACGGCGTCCTGCGGCTCGAGCTTCGGTCGGAAGGATACGCGTGGCGATTCGTCCCAGCCGCGGGCGGCTCGTTCGCCGACGAGGGCGAGGCGGCGTGTCACGATTGACGTGCGCCTTCCTGGTCTCTCTCATGACCACCCTGTTCACGCAAAACGTCCGTGGTGAAACGGGGTCTCGATGGAGTGTTGATGCCCGCCTCGGGTATGCCACGTCGTGGACCACCGGGCAGTCGTACCTGGGCCCGGCAACCGGGCTCATCGGTGGATGGACGTTCCGCGTGCCGATACACGTCGAGCTCGGCGCGGCGTATCACGTGGGCAGCATCGAATCGGCCGCAAACGATACGCTCGTCTACTGGTCGCGTCGACGGAGCGTGTTCGTGCACGCCGCAGCCGGTTACGATCGGACGATCCTGGCGGGGCGACTGCTCGTAAGGCCGAGGCTCATCCTCGGTTCTTTCTTCATTGTCGACGAGGCTGAGCTCGGCGGGGTGATACGCGAAGGGATGGAGCCGCGGTTCGCACTCGGCCCCGGCGTCGATTTTCTCTTTCGTTTCGGGGCTCTGCACGCGGGGCTCGACGCACGCGCGCTCTTCGTTCCGTCCCATGTGGCCGCGCCGATCGGCGGACTGTTTGGCGTTTTTGGCATCGAGAGGTGAAACACATCGAGGATGCGCACATTGCTGCAACGCACAATCGAGCTGTATCATTGCGCTCGCAATTGATTACGATGCGTCACCTGTGATAACACCTCGAAGGATGATGGCCTCGACGCGTCGATCCTTTCCCGTCGCCCCGTTGCTCCTCACGATGTTCTTCGCCGCCGGTCCGCTGGGCTGCGGCTCGACCACGGAAAATTGTCGCCCCGCGATCTCCGGAGACGTCGCGGCACAAGCGCCTCGCGTGGATGCAGGGATGAGCGGGACGGCGGGCGCGCGCGTGGATGCGGCGGCCGATGCCAGGGCAAACGCGAACGTCGAGCCGCCGCGGACCGAGGCGCAGCTCCGCGAGGCCGCCGAGCTGCGCGCGCGGGCCAAGGTGAACATCGATGCGGGTCGTCTGCGGGAGGCGTTGCCGGATCTCGAGCGCGCGTTCGAGCTCTCGGGCGACGTGACGATCCTCGGAGATCTCGGCCTCGCGCTGCAAGCGGCCGGGCGCCTCGACGAGGCTTGGCTCGCGCTGCATCGATTCCGCGTCGAGGCGCGCGCGGCGTACGAGCCGATCCGCGCGAAAATCGACGCGGCGCTCGGCGAGCTTTCGGGGAAGCTCGGCGGCCTCGTCGTGGAGGGCGGCGTGCCGGGCGCGCTCGTACTCGTGCGGGGGCAAATCGCCGCAAAATTGCCCATGGCGTCGCCCATTTACCTCGCGCCTGGGGATGTATCGGTCGTGGTCCGTCCCCCTGGAAAGCCCGACCTGACGGTCCGCGCGCGTGTCGCCGTGGGCGCCATTGCCCGTGCAAGCGCGAACCTGGATACGCCGGGCATTGGCGTCGCGGCCGGCGGGCTCACCGGGACGGTCGGCGGGCTCGCGGGTGGGCTCGGCAAACCGACGGGACAACTCACGGGAGCGGTCGGCGGACTCACGGCGCCCGTCGGAGGGCTCACCGGAGGGCTCACCGGCGGGCTCTCGGCGCCCAATCCTGGGCTCGAGGCGCCGAACCCTTCCCTCAATGTGCCCAATCCCAACATTGGCGCCCCGAATCTTTCGGCGCCGGTCGGTGCTGTCACGGCGCCGGTCGGCGCGGTCGCGGCGCCCGTCACCGCGGTCACGGCGCCTGTCTGGCCCATCGTGGTGGGCGTCGGGGGCCTCGCGGTGATGGGCGGCGCGATTGCGGCCTCGGTCGTGCATTCGGGCAGGCTCGACAATTTCGATGCGAACCTCTGCGGCGGGTCGGGCGCGAGCCCCGAATGTCCCTCGATCGAATCCGGGATCAAGGTGACGACCGGGCTCCAGGTCGTGGGGTACATCCTCGGAACCGCCGCGGTCACCACGGGGATCGTGGTCTTCGCGCTGTCGCGCTCGACGCCCGACCTCGAATGCCCGAAGGTGGGACGCGCGCCGGCCTTGACCCTCCAGTGCGGCCCGCACGTGGGCGGCAAGGGCGGCGGCGTGGGCTGCGTCGGCACGTTCTGAACGATCTTCTGCTACAACCTCGCCCATGACTGAAACCACGAGCAGGCTCGTTCGCGTGGGCGACGTGGAGATCCACGTTTTCACGGAGGGCTCGGGGCCTCCGATCCTCGTCCCCACAGGCTGCGGCATCGAATTCTACCGGCGCACGTTTTCAAGGCGGCTCCTCGATGCGCATTCGTTCGTGTACGTAGAGATGCGAGGTACGGGGCCCTCGACCGGCAGCCCCGAGGGGGCCACGTATGCGACGCTCGCCGACGACCTCGACGCCGTACGTGACAAACTCGGAATCGATCGCGCCGTCGTGATGGGTCATTCGAACCACGGGGCCATCGCGCTCGAATTTGGGCTTCGGCACCCCGAGCATGCGGCCGCCGTCGTCTCCGTGGCGAGCGTGCCCGATTTCAGCCGCGCCATGAGCGTGGGAATCGCTCGCTGGGAGGCGGAGGCGAATGTGCAAAAGAAGGAGCTGCTCGCCCAAAAACAAGCCGAGCTCCACGCCCTCGACACGAGCGCCATGGATCCCGACGAGCTCACCCTGCGGCAATATCTCGCCTTGCATCCGCTCGTCTGGCAGGACCCGGCGCTCGATGCCGGCGCCCTCTGGGGCGGCGTTCCGAAGGGGTTTGCCCGCTACATGCAATCGGTCATCCGCCCGGAGGCCGAGCGCTGGAGCCTCGTCCCTTCGCTCGACAAGATCCCTTGCCCCGTCCTCGCCCTGAGCGGCCTTTACGATTACGTCTGCCCTGTCGAGCTCTGGGCGGAGGCGAGCAAAAAGCTGCCGCGAGGCCGTCTCGACATCTTCGAGCAAAGCGGACACAATCCGCAGTTCGAGGAGCCGGCTCGATTCGACGCCGTCTTGCTCGAGTTCTTGCGCACCCTTTCTTGAGGGGGCGCGCCGCTCGATGGAGGTCAGGAGCATGGAATCGCTTGGTGGATGCTGCACCCTCGACATCGACACCTTCCGGAAGACGCGCGACGCGGTGGAGAAAGCGCCCGATGCGGGGAAAGGGAGCTTCGAGACCGTGACCGAATGGCGCGACGGCGCGCAGGCCGTGACACGGGCGAGGTCCTTCACCATCGAGACCGACGAGCCCACGCCGCTCGGCGGAAAAGATCAGCACGTCGATCCGATGGAGCTCTTGCTCGCAGCGCTCGGATCGTGCCTGACCATTGGATGGGTCACGCAGGCGCGCCTCCGCGGAATCGAGTATCGCAAGCTCGTGATCAAGGTGCAGGCGCCGTTCGACCTGCGCGGATATCTCGCGCTCGATCCCTCCGTCCGGCCCGGGTTCGGGCAGCTCCGGTATACCGTGGACGTGGACGCCGACGCCGACGCCGCGACGCTCGAAGAGATCCGAATCGCCGTGGAACGGACGAGCCCCATGTTCGACAATCTTCTTCGTCCGACACCGGTCGAAGGGGTCGTCCAGCGCCCTGCGAGCGTCTCGGCCTGATCCCCGCGTCTCCATTGCCCTCACCGCTCCGCACACCATTCGACCCCCGCGCGACGCCGCGGACGTTCGTATCCTCCTAAAAAGCGCCGTACGGGAGAATACCAGCGCTCAGGCACGGGCGAGAGGGGTGCGCTGCGCTATGGTGGGCGAGGTCGCAGTCGCACGGGAGATCGTCGGGCGGGGGGGACGAATGCAGGTCGAGCGCAGGTCGGATTCGTCGTGGGAGGACGAGCCTTCGGGTCTGCCCGTGGCCATCGGCGACGTCCTCGATGGCAAGTATCGCGTCCTGCGCGTCCTCGGCAAAGGCGGCATGGGCGTCATCGTGGCCGCCGTGCACGTGGAGCTCGGGCACCGGGTCGCGCTCAAATTCTTGCTGAAATCCGCCACCCATAACGAGGAGGTCGTCGCCCGGTTCGCCCGCGAAGCGCGCGCCGCGGCCATGATCCAGAACGAGCACGCGACGCGTGTGCTCGATATCGGGCGATTGCCGAGCGGACAGCCGTACATGGTGCTCGAGCTGCTCGAAGGCTCGGATCTCGGCGCATACATCGCCCGGAACGGCCCCCTCCCCATCGACGACGCCGTCACGTACGTGCTCGAGGCGTGCGAGGCGATCGCCGAGGCCCATTCCCTCGGGATCGTCCATCGTGATCTGAAGCCCGACAATCTCTTTCTCGCCCGGCGCCCGGACGGATCACGCACCGTGAAGGTGCTCGATTTCGGAATTTCCAAGCTGTCGGCCGACAAGGAAACGTCGCCGGAGCGCGGCGGGCCGCTCACGACGACCTCCGCCGTCATCGGATCGCCGATGTACATGTCGCCCGAGCAGCTCCGCGCCACGCGCGACGCCGATCCTCGCTCGGACATCTGGTCCATCGGCGTCACGCTGTACGAGCTCATCGCGGGGGAAGGCCCATTTCCATGGCAAAGCCTGCCCGAGCTCTGCGCGGCCATCCTGAAGGACCCGCCAATGCCGCTGAAGGAGCGTCTGCCCGACGTGCCGCCGGGGCTCGACGCGGCAATCCTGCGTTGCCTTCACAAAAACCCGGCCGACAGGTATGCGAACATCGGCGAGCTCGCGGTCGCGCTCTCGCCGTTCGGAAGGCGGCCCGGAGCCATTGCGTCGAGCGAGCGCGCGGTGCGCCTGCTCGCGCGCGGTTCGTCTGCGGATCCATGTCCGAGCGCGCGCGCCCCGCTCCAAGTGTCGGACGCGAGCACGAGCCCGACGTTGACCGATCCGCGCGTGCAACTTTCGCCTCCGCACTCGACGCCGCCGGTCGCCGCGACCGCGATTCTCGTGCGTGATCTCGCGGGGTCGAAATGGCAACGCATGCTGCGGCCCGTGCCGCTCTTCGCCATGGTCGCGGCGATCGTCCTCGTCGGCGGCGCGGGGATTCGTCTGCGTCGCGTGTATGGCGCGCCGAACGTCCTCGCGGCCACGGCGCGCGGGGGAATCGAGGCGACGCTGGCCCCGGCATTCACGAAGGTGAAGCCGGCAGCGTCGGTCGAGGCCGCCGAGACAAAAACGCCTCCGCCCGTCGCGGAGGACGTGCGACCCGCGCCGCGCCCGATGAACAAGGCGCCGCAGGGGGGCTTCTCAAAGCCCCGCCCGCAAAGCACGATCACGGACAAGACCTCGGAGAAACCTCCGTCGTCCGTGAAGCGCCCCAATCCTTTCGATGGGCGCGAATGACACCCATGACGAATACGATCCGCGCCGCTCATCGTGATCCGAGGAGAAACATCCTCACGTCCGCGGTCGCCCTCGCTTTCCTGCTTGTCTCCGGCCAGGCCGCCGCGAATCCGCCCGACTCGATGGAGGACCGCGCCGCGCGGCGGGCCGCGGCGGAGGCGCTCTTCGACGAGGGCAAATGGCTGATGGACGAGGGGCGATATCCGGAAGCTTGCCCCAAGTTCGCCGAGAGCCAGAGGCTCGACGCGGGCGTCGGGACGCTCTTGAACCTCGCCGATTGTCTGGAAAAAATCGGCCGCACCGCGAGCGCCTGGGCGGAGTTCCGGGCCGCCGCGTATGCCGCGCGCGAAAAAGGGCAGGTCGAGCGCGAGCAGGTCGCGCGCGAGCGGGCGGCAGCGCTCGAGCCGAGGCTCGCGCGGCTCGTCATCACCGCGCCGTGGTCCGAGAAGGTGCAGAACCTCGAGATTCGCAAGGACGGGCAGGTCCTCGGGCGCGCGCTCTGGGGGACGGCCGTGCCCGTGGACCCGGGCAAACACGTGCTCGAGGCCCAGGCCGAGGGCAAACGCCCCTACCGCGTGGAGGTGGAAGTGCCTGGCGGCGAGGCCACGCGGGTGACGGCGGCCATTCCCGAGCTCGTGGACGTCCCCCAAGCGCCGGCGCCGCCGGCCGGCAAGCCACTTCCGAATTCGAGGGCCCCGGTGCACAAGATCGCGGGGATCGCGCTGGGAGGCGCGGGGGTCGTGTCCATCGTCGCCGGCTCGATTCTGGGAATGCAGGCCATTTCGCGGAACGACGCATCGGCCGCCCATTGCATCGAGGGCAACCTCTGCGACGCGACGGGCGTCGCCCTGCGCAGCGAGGCGCGCGCGCGCGGCGACGCTGCGACGGGGACGATCATCGCGGGCGTCCTCGCGGCGACGGGAGGGCTCGTCCTGTACCTGACGGCGCCGGAGGGCACGCCCGCGCGTGCCGGCGTGGGGACGGTGGGATCGGGCGCGGGGCTCGTGGTCGGAGGTGTGTTTTGAATATCAAACGGCAAACGGGGCGCCCGCGCGGACGTCCCTTTTGGTGGCTGGGGCTCTTCGTGCTCGGCCAGGCCCTCGGCTGCAATGCAATCGCCGGAATCGAGGAGGGGGTGCTCGCGCTTTGCCAGGACGGCACGCGTATCGATCAGACCGGCTGCCGGGGCTCGGACGAAGGGAATGGCGGCGGCGGGGCCGGCGGGGGGTCGTCTTGCCGGAGCTGCCCCGACCCCGACCCCGACGAATGTCCCTTGCCGTGGCAATGGAAGTCGCCGACGACGGGCTCGTGTTATTTGCACCATGGCACCGAGCGCGACTGGAACACGGCGCGCGAGCATTGCCTGGAGCTCGGCGGCGACCTGGCCGCGCTGAGCTCGGCCGAGGAGTTCTGGTTCATCGGGAGCGTGGTGTCGGGGGATGTCTGGATCGGCGGGACGGACGCCCAGCAGGAGGGCGAGTTCTCGTGGTCGAACGGCGAACCGTGGGTGTTCACGGCGTGGAAGGAAGGCGTGCCCGGAGATCAGGGCAGCAAACAGGACTGCGTGATGCTCTCGGCATCACCGGGGACCGCGGCGTCGTTCGACGACCGGGCCTGCGGCGAGAAGCGCGGATTTCTGTGCGAAAAGTCCAAGGCGCCGTGACTTTTCTTGTCGCCGGCCCGCCCGGGGTGCGATTCTGAAGGGGTATGCGGAAGGCTCCCCTTTCCCTTTCGTCCGTGCTCGTGCTCGCGCTCGCCGTCGGCTGCGGCGGCGAACAGAACTCGCCGGCAAACTCCGGCTGGTCCCAGGATCTCGGTGATCCCACGGGCCAGCCGCTCCGCCGCACCGAGACGCTGAGCGAGCTCGATCAGCCCCCCGCGCCGCTCACCGGGACGACCACGACGCCGCCCACCGAAAAACGGGTGCGTCACGACGTGATGATCGCGAAGGACGCGCCCCACGCCGCGACGTGCTCGTGCCTCGCCGTCGTGGTCGGCGCGCCTCAGGATCCGCGTCTCACGTGGCAAGCCCAGGTGCCGAAGCTCGGCGGGGACGTGGCAGTGGTCGCGGTGAGCGCCAAGGGCGTGCCCTGCCCCGGGATGGCCGAGGACGCGCCACAGCGGCCCAGCATCGCGGCGGTGGAGCAGGAAGGGGCCGACGTGGTGCTCACGATCGAGGAGCTCTCGCCGGGCCGTCCGCAAGCCTCGGGGGCGGTCGTGCCGCGGCCCGGGCCGGGCGGCGCGGTGTACGTCAAGCCGAAGGGGCCGAAAGTCCCGTATGGTCGGCCCGCGGCAGGGGCGGGGGCGCGCTGCAAGGTGCAGTGATCGAGGGCCTATCCAGGTAGCGAGACACGGAATGCTGCGTAATCGCCCTCGACGCTGTCGAAGGTGATGCTGCCGCCGTGGCCATTGACCACGATGTCGTAGCTCAGGGACAAACCAAGGCCGGTACCCACGTTGCCGGGTTTGCTCGTGAAGAAGGGCTCGAAGATCCGGTCCCGTACCGAGACCGGGATGCCCGTGCCGTTGTCACGGATCGAGACCTCGACCATCTTGCCCTGCCGGCGGCTCGAGACGTGGATCGTCGGCACGTACCGAGAATCGCTCCGCTGTTGTTTCTCGCCGAGGGCGTAGAGCGCGTTGTTGAGCAGGTTCACGATGACGCGCCCGAAGTCCTGCGCGACGATCTCCACCAGGCCGACGCTCGGATCGTAATCGCGCTCGATGTGGACCGGGTTTTCCCCGCGGGAACCGTGGTACGAGAGCTTGACGTAATCCTCGACGAGGGCATTGATATCCGTGGGCTGCCGGACGCCCGTCGCGCCGCTCGCGTGCTGCATCATGCTGCGAACGATGTCGTCGGCCCGCTTGCCGTGCGACGCGATCTTCTCCGAATTCGCGCGGACGTCGGCGAGGATGTCCGATACCTCGTCGAACGTCGCTCCGCTCGACGCACTCTCCTCGATTTCCTGGATGAGCTCGGCGTTGATCTGCGCGAAGTTGTTGACGAAGTTGAGCGGATTTTTGATCTCGTGGGCGATCCCGACGGTGAGGCGCCCGAGGGAGGCCATCTTCTCGGATTGCACGAGCTGCGCCTGCGTCGTCTTCAGATCCTCGATGGCCTGCTGGAGGTTGATGTTCTTCTTGCGCAGCTCTTCCGTGCGTTCGAGCACCCGCTGCTCCATCTCCCGATAGAGCTGCGCGTTCTCCAGCGAGATGGCGATCTGCGACGAGAGCAGGCGGAGCATCTCGAGGCGCTCCTTGGTGAACGCGCCGGTCGTCAGGTGGTTTTCGAGGTAAATGATGCCGAGCGGTTTGCCCTGGTGCAGGAGCGGCGCCACGAGCATGCTCTTCGACGCGTGCGACGCGACGTAGGGGCTGCGGGTGAAGGCGCCGGCGCGCGCGGCGTCGTCGAGGATCACGGTTTCACGGGTCCGCGCGACGTAACGGACGATCTCCTCGGACGCATTCGGATACTCCTCGATCGGCGTCGAACGGAGCACGCCCACGACCTCGCCCGTGGCCGCGACCGTGGCGTCGACCTCCACGACGAGCCTGCCCTTCTTTTCGAGGACGAGCGCACCCCGCTGCGCGCCGGCATTCTCGATCACGACGTGCATCAGGGTCGTGAGGAGTTTTTCCAGTACGATTTCGCTCGAAATGGCGAGAGATGCCTTGATGACGCTCCCGAGGTCGAGCCTGTCGCCCGCGGTCCGGCTCGTGGTCGAGGAGGGACCGGAGGGCGGCCCAGAGCGGCGTTCGCTGATGTCGCGGGGCGTGAGGGACGGAGAATACCGCTCCCGCAGCAGCCCTAGCTTGCGCCGCGCGCCGCGGAGCTGATAAGCGCGGTAGGCCTCGCGGAGGTAAGCCTGGGCGATCGAGTCTCGTCCGCGGGCGAACCAGGCCTTGCCCGCGAGCTCGTAGGCGAGCGCGGTATGCTGCAAGAAATTGCCTCGCCGCGCGCCCTCGATGGCCTGCTCGTACAGATCCAGCGCCTCGGAGATCCGACCATCGACGCGGTGGACCTCCGCCGAGACGAGGGCCGAGAGGTGCGCGAAGTTGTCCGGTCCGGTTTCGGCCCATCGGACGAAATCGGCGGCGAGCGCGCCGAGCTTCTCGCGAAGGCCTGCGCGGTCCGCCTCCGGTGCGTCGGGGATCACCGCCGCGAGGCTCAACGCGTGATAGAGATGATGGTGCGCGACGGCGACGTTTCCGATGATCGCGGCGAGGAGAGGCTCCGAGCGCGTGGCCACTTCGAGCGCGCGCGCGGGTTCGTCGTGCAGGTACAGCACCTCGGCCTTCAGCGTCGGATAAAACGCGAGCGCCATGGAGCTCTTGTGCGCCTCGCATGCCGCGAGATAGGCCGCATCGTCGAGGCCCTCGGCGCTGAAATCGGTCCGTGACGGCGTATTGCCGAGCAGGTTATCGAGCGCGAGGCGCAGCCCGACGATGATGTCGCTGGCGATCTCGTTCTTCGTCTGCTGCGTCAGCTTGAGGAAGCCGGGCAGGTCCTGGGCGATCGGGTCGAGCGCGGCGCCCTCGTAGAATCGATTGAAGAGTTTGTAGATGAGGATGTAGCCCGCGTACTGGAGCTCGCCGCCCTCGAGGCCGGCCTGATAGCCCGCGTCGTTCACCGGCAGGCTCTCGCGCAGGTGCCTCACCCAGGGCGAAATGAAGTTCGCGAGCAAGAAGCTGCTCCGGCACTTGTCGTCGGGCGCGCGGAATCGGTCGGAGAGCGAGAGCGCCAGCATCGCGAGCTCGCGGCCCAGCCGGCGATCGCCGAGGATGCTGCTCGTGATGTGCCCATAATACGCGTAAATGTCGGACGACTCGGGCGCCGGGCCGAATTTCAGCGAGATGTTGACGGCCTTGACGATGATGAGCGCGTAAAGAAGCGGGCTCACGAAAAACGCGGGCGCGAGGACCGTCGTGAGCAGGCCCATCGCCGCGCGCGCGGCCGGATCCGTCATGGGTGGCGCATCACGGAGCGAGCCGAGCGAGCGGACCGCGAGGCTCGCCTGCACCTCGGCGATCTCGGCTCCCATGGCGGCCTGAATGCCCTCCGGCGGGAGGTGGATCGGCAGGTCGACCCCGAGGATCGCGAGGCCGTCCTTCGCCGCATTCATCGCCTCGTCGTACCGCGCCAGCATGGTGTCCTTGCGGACGAGCATTTCGTACGATTCGGCCTTCTCGATATCGGTCGGGGCGTGCTTCAGCACGTGCCGAATGAGGGCCTCGGAGCGCTCGTAGTTGCCGATCAGCGCCGAGACCGCGGCGAGCTCTTTGTGCAGCGAGAGCGGGAGGGGGGCGTCTCGGTCCGTGTTCGTCTCGGGCAGGGCGGCGAGGCCCGCTTCGAGGTAAGCGCTCGCGGCCGCGTAGGCCGTGGCGCGCTTGGCGCGCAAACCCGCGTCGAGGTTCAATCGGCAAAGCTCGCGCAGGCCGTGCTCGTCGGTGATGAGGCGGCGGCCCCGGTTGAGCTGGTCGACGACGTCGAAGAGTCGCTCGCCCGCGTCGTGCCCGCTCACGATAAGGTGACGCCCGATCCGGACGTGCACGCCCTCGCGCTCGTTCTCACCGAGGAGGGCGTACGCCGCCTGCTGGACGCGATCGTGAATGAAGCGATATTCCCGAATGACGAACGGGGACCCCGCGACGTCCGGCTGGGCGAGGACGAGGCCCGAGAGCGCCACGACAAACCCCTCCTGAAGGGCCGGCAAGAGCCTCTCGTACGCTTCGGGTTCGCTGATCTCGAGCACGACGGCGAGCGGCTTCAATTCGAAGACGCCGCCCATGCACGAGGCGACCTCGATGGCACGACGGCTGACCTCGGGCAGGCGGCGCAGCTTGCCGATCATCAGGTCCACGACGCTATCGGTGATGCCCTGCGCCTCGATACGCGCGACGTCCCACGTCCAGCGCCCCGCCGCACGGTCGAAGGCGATGAGCCCTTCCTGATAAATCGTCTTCAAAAGCTCGCCGACGAAAAGCGGGTTGCCTTCGGTCTTCCGGGCGACGAGGCGCGCGAGGGGCTCGACGTCGGCGGGGCTTCGGCCCACGGCGTCGGCGATGAGCGCCTGCACGTCCTCGATTCCGAGGGGCAAGAGCGGAATCCTGTCGATGGGCACGCCGTCCGCCTCGAGGGCGCCCAGCATCATGCGCAGCGGATGCGCGGGCCCGACCTCGTGATCACGATACGCGCCGATGACGAGGAGGCATTGGGGCTCGACGTCGCGCAGGATCAGGTCGATGAGCTTCAAGCTCCCCGAGTCGGCCCATTGCAGGTCGTCGAGGAGAAGGACCAAGGGATGCGACGGCTGCGCAAAGACGCGGATGAAGCTCCGGATGGCCAGGTTGAAGCGATTCTGGGCCTCCGTCGGCCCGAGCTCCGCGACCTCGGGCTGCGGCCCCACCACGAGCTCGACCTCGGGGATGACGTCCGTGATGATCCGGCCATTGGGCCCGAGCGCCGCGACGAGCTGTTCACGCAGCGCCGCGAGCACGTCCTCGCTCTCGCCGAGGATCTGGCGGACGAGCGATCGAAACGCGGAGACCAGCGCGGAATAAGGCGTCGTGCGCAAGAACTGATCGAATTTGCCTTCGATGAAGTAACCGCGCTGCCGGGTGATGGGCTTGTGGAGCTCGTGCACGAGCGCCGATTTGCCGACGCCCGAGTAGCCCGTGACGAGCGCGAGGGCCGCGCTCTTGCCCTCGGTCACGCGATCGAAGACGCCGAGCAGCGTCGCGAGCTCCTTCTCGCGGCCATAAAGCTTCTGCGGTACCTGGAACTGCTCCGGAACGTCGTGCTGCCCGAGGGGGAAGACGTCGATCGTGCTCTTCGCCGCGAGCATTTCGGCGCACGCGCGAAGGTCCGCCTGGATGCCGTACGTGCTCTGGTAACGCGCCTCGGGCGTCTTCGACAGGAGGCGCATGAGCACGTCCGAGAGGGGCTTCGCAATGCTCGTGTTGCGCTTGCACGGCGCGATCGGCACGCGCGCGAGGTGGCAATGCACGAGCTCCATCGGATCGTCGGACGAGAACGGGGGGGTCCCGGTGAAGAGCTCGTACAGCGTCGCGCCGAGCGAATAGAAATCGGTGCGATAATCGAGCATTCGGTTCATCCGCCCGGTCTGCTCCGGGGAGATGTAGCGGAGGGTGCCTTCGAGCGCCTCGGGGCTCAGCACGACCGCGCGCTCGCGCGACAGGATGGTGGAAATGCCCAGATCGATGAGCTTGCAGACCTGGGTTTGGGGGTTGTAGACGAGGTTCGCCGGGCTCACATCCTTGTGCACGATGCTGCGCTGATGGAGCGCGGCGAGCGCGTCGGTGGCGGCGATGGCCACGGCGAGCTGCTCGGCGAGGGACCACGGATGCGCGGGGATCAGGCGATCGAGCGATTGCCCGCCGAAATCCTCGAGGACGATGGCGTGGCGCCCGTCCGGCGCCTCGAGGAGGGCATGGGTGCGCACGACGAAAGGCGAGCTGACCTGGGCGAGCAGCTCGTATTCGCGGCGGAACCACGCGATCTCCTCGGGCGAAGGGTGCTCCGCCTTGAGGACCTTGAGGACGACGGGCATGCCGTCGACCTCCCGGTGCGCGAGGTAAATGCAGCAATGTGATCCCTCGTGGACGAGATCGGACGGCTCGTATCCTGACATCATGCCCATCGCGATGGCTCCTCGGCGCGCTCACCAGATGGAGGGGACGTTTGGCGCGGCCCCCGGGGCGCGCCCTCTTCCACAACAATAAGGGAGCGAGAGCTCCCAGGGCGCCCGAAGCTGGAACGCGCCCGTCGGTGATTGGTCGATGCCCTCGGACGAATACCTCCCGGGCGCGAGCCCCGGCACGAATGCTTCTTGAATGTTCGTCTTCGTGCGCAGGGGCCGAATCTCGGCCTCTCGCCAGAGTTTGTCGAAGTCCGAGCACGACAGGAGGGGCCCCACGGAGAGAGGTTGCTGCGACACGAGCGGCTGGGTCATGATCTCGAGCTGCCGCTGGAAGGAGGGCACGGCCGTTGCCGGCTCGAACGCCCCCGTGGCGCCCCACTGCAGCCCGAGGATCTCGTCGCCTCCTCCATAGAGGGGACATACGGCATACGACCCGTCGGTCCTCGCGGGGTTCGTGCCCTCGACGACGCGGACCAGCTTCTTGGGAAAACCCCAAAAAAGGATGCCGCCGAGGGTCGCGAGCAGGTTCGTCAAGAAAAGCCGCGGCATGTAAAAGAAGGGCCCCCGGACCCGCCCTCCACAGAGCGGGCGCTTCGCGTACACGTACGGCACGCCGACGACCTGCTCGAAATACGTCATCTCGGGGGGAAAAAACCGCGGAAACGTCATGTGCGCGTCGCGCACGTGGCCGAAGTACAGCGACACCGGATGGGTATCCCGGTGCGTCAAATCCTGATCGCCGAGCTCGAGCCCGTCGGGGAGCATCCACCGGACGTCCTCGCGAGGGAGCGCGATCGTGACGCCGTAGACCGACCATTGACCCACGAGCTTCATGCCCTGGTAGGGGTTCAGCGACATGACGACCTCCCCACGCATCGTGGTACGGCGAGGCGGCGCAGCCGGACCTGTACGGGTAAGAACATCGTCCCATGGTCAGGCTCGATTGGGACAGGTGTCAAGAGTCAGCGTCGCCTCGCGACACTTGCTTCCGCCCCCGAAGCTCGGCTAGCCTCGTCATCCGCGTTCCGGGCTCCGAGACGAGGGGCGCTCCGCCCGGACGAACGGGCCTCGCCCCCGAACCCCGCGGCCGAGACAAGGCATGAGCAGAGCCAATTTGCCGAAATACGTCGAGCGAGCGGACAACCAAGCGATGCCGACGCCCGCGGCGCTCCAGAACGTAACGGCCTATTTTTTCCCGCTCGAGAGCGACACGCAGAGGCAACAAGCGCTCGCTGACAAGTTCTTGAACGCCCCCTCGAAGGGCCTCGCCAGCTACCGCGCGTTTTTTCCTCAGGTATTTCTCGTCTTCACCCACACGGGCACCGTGTCCTCGACCGTGCCGGTCTTCCGCGACCAGGGCAGCTTCAACTACACCGAGGCAGGGATCTGGATCCCGCTCGTGTCGATCGATAAAACAGGTCCGATCCCGGTCGCCACGCGCCTCGTGCTCTTCCCCTATTACATGTTCGCGACCTCGAGCCACGCCGTCGCGAGCGGGCGCGAGGACCAGGGATGGCCCAAAGAAATCGCGGAGATCACGGTCCCGACGAGGCCCTCCGTGGCCGATCTCTTCCAGATCCGGCCCACGCTCTTCGATCGCTTCGGGCCCGACGTGCTCGCGCAGCGAGAGTACCTCGTGCAGGTGAACCGGGTCGGAGGTACCTCGCGCGGGGTCGTGGCGCAGGGTTTTACCGAGGGCAAAGCCGCGCTCGAGGCGCTCGTCGACCTCGTCTTCGGCGGCCCCATGATCACCGTCCCCGGCCTCGGGCTCGTCCTGTCGATGGTCGACCTCCTGCGCACGGGGCCCAGGTTCGCATTCCTCAAGCAATTCCGGGACGTTTCGGATCCCAGCCGCGCCTGTTATCAGGCCGGCATCGAGGCCGGCACGCGGATCGACTGCTTTCGCTGGGCCGGTTTGCTGGATGGGCGCTACACGCTCGACGTGAAGACCGCCGACAGCCACCCGATGGTCTCCGCGCTGGGGCTCACGCCGCGCAGCTTCGACGCGGTCCGCGGTTTCTTCGTGGACATGGATTTCACGCTCGACACCGGCGTCACGCGCTGGAAGGCGTTTTGAATCGAGCCACGCGCGCGCGAGCGCCCCAGGAAGGCACGGACGGTCGACATGCTACCGACAACCTACAAGAAGCTCATCGCAGTTCACCCGAGCCGTGATTTCCGCGCCGTCGCGAAGATCGTGGACGCCGATCTCGTCTTGCCGGGGCCGGGAGAGGTCCTCGTTCGCAACGTGGTCGCCGGCGTGAACGCTTCGGACCCGAACATCTCCGCATCCGCTTACGATGCGTTCAAGGTGGCCAGCACGAGGTCGTCCGATATCGATCTCGGCGCGGAGTCGGCCGGCGAGGTCGTCGCGGTAGGGCCCGGCGTGACGAGCCTCAAGGTGGGCGATCTGGTGATGGCCCTGGTCATCGGCGGCGGGTTTCGCGAGTACCTGCTCGCCCCCGCATCGGCGTGTATCCCCATTCCCCGCGCCACGCCCGAGATGCTCGCCATCCTCGTGAACGGCCTGACTGCGTCGATCGGCCTGAAGGAGGTCGGGCGCATGGGCTCCGGCGAGACGGTCGTGGTGACGGCCGCGGCGGGCGGTGTCGGGCAATTCGCGGTGCAGCTCGCCAAGCGCGCGGGCAATCACGTCATCGGCGTCTGCGGCGCCGAGGAAAAACGCGAGTTCCTCGAAAGGCTCGGCTGCGACCGTATCGTGAACCATCGGACCGAGGATCTCGGCGAGGTCCTCGCCCAGGAGTACCCGCGGGGCGTCGACATCGCATTCGAATCGGTCGGCGGCGCCCTGTTCGACGCCTCGCTCGCGAACCTGGCCATCCGCGGAAGGCTGCTCGTGTGCGGGTTCGTCTCGGAGTACACGCGCCCCGAGCCCGCCTCGACCACGGCGCCGCGCGTCTACCACGAGCTGCTCTGGAAATCCGCGGAGATTCGCGGCTTCTTCCTGTTCCACTTCGCCGATCGGATCGCCGGGCATCTCGCGGAGCTGCTCGAGCTTTCAGGCGCCGGCGCCCTTTCGGTCCACGTGGACCCGACGCCATTCGAAGGGCTCGCGTCGTGCATCGACGCGGTCGAGCACCTGCACACCGGGAAAAACGTCGGGAAGGTCGTCGTGCGCATCGGCGCGGGCCCGGCCTCGATTCGTCCTCAGTAGCTCCGATCGAGCACGTACCAGCCGAACGCGCGCAGTCGCGCGGTCGCGACCGAGGGCGCGACGAGCGGTGAGAGCCGCGTCCACGCCGTCTCGACGAGGTTCTGGGCGTCGCGCACGCACGCGTCGAGCGCGCCCGTGCGCTCGATGCGCCCGATCAGGTCCTCGACCACGGCGTCGTCGTCGGGTTTGTCCCGGAGCGTGCGCGCGAGGTGCTCGCGCTCGTCGCGATCGAGGAGTCCGAGCGCGCGCACGACGGGCAACGTGACCTTGCCGATACGAATGTCCTCGCCCCGCTGCTTCAAGTTCCCCTGGAAGCCGCGCACGTTCAGGACGTCGTCGATGATCTGGAACGCGAGCCCGATGGACTCGACGTACACGCCGAGCCCCTCGACCTGCGCCTCGGTGCCGCCTCCGGCGATCGCGCCCATGCGTGCCAGCGCGCCCGCGGGCACGGCCGTCTTGAGCCGGTTGATGGCCGTGACGCGACGCACGAGCTCCTGCGTGTCGCCCGACGCCACCGCGGCCGGCAAGAGATCCTCGAGGCCGGCGATGTCGAGGGCCTGCCCTCCGTGCCCCGCGCGCATCGCGTCGAAGTAGAGGTGCATGACACGCTCGGCGCGCTCGGGCGGGAGCGCGGAGCGCGAGAGGAAGAGCTCGGCCAGGAAATACGCCGCCGTGCCCGCGTTGATCGCCGTCGGCTCGCCGTGGAGGAGGTGACAGGCCGGGCCGCCGCGGCGGATCGTCGAACCGTCCTGCACGTCGTCGACGAGAAGCGAGCCCGTGTGGATGAGCTCGGGGATCGCGAGCCATGGAGCAAACCCCGTGGCGTCGCCGCCAACCGCGTCGATGCACGCGAGCGTGACGAACGAGCGCCAGCCCTTGCCGCCGCGATCGAGGACGTCGAGGAGCGGCCCCGTGAGCGAACGGCCGATGAGCTCGGGCTCGACGCCCTCGAGCCGCTCCTCGTGGCCCACGCAGCCGAGGATCTCCGCGAGCACCGGCTCGGAAGGGGCGCGCGAGACGAGCGCGGCGATCTCACGTCGCACGCTCCGATGCGCGGCGGAGAGGAAGCCCCCGAGATCGACGTAGGCAGGCGGAGACGTCTGCTCGACCCAGCCGACGCCCTCGATCGGCCGCCCCCAGCGCGTGCCTTTGACACGCGCGCGTCCTCGCCACGCGGAGACGCTGCCCAGAAGGCCATGGACCTCCTGCGCAGGCATGGTCGCTTCGAGCACGAGCTCGAGCCCGCCGCCGGGGATCCGTAGCGTGAAGGAGACAGGATACTCCTGGTACGAGCGCGGGCTCCGCCACGTGCCGATCGGCGCGAGCGTGGCGTGCGCCTCGGCGAGCGAACGCCCGCGGACGTCCATGACGATGGCCCGCGCGCGCTTCGTGTCCTGACCTTCCCGCGCGAGGACCTGCACGACAACTGAGCTGCCGTCGTCGAGGTGGAGGAACGCCCGCTGCACCACGCTCGGCGCTTTCGGCCCTTCGCTCACGGATGCGCCGGAAGAAGGCCCGATCAGGCGATCGTAGTGGCCGAACCCCGAGACCCGGAGCTCCTGGCCGTCGAGGAAGATCGTGCCGTCGACGAAGCAGCTCGGGAGCGTGTAGTGGAGCGAGGCCCCCTCCTCGCCGGGAGAACTCTCACGCGCGTCGTGGAGGAGCAGCGCGGGCTTGAGCGCGCGCAAGCGCAGGTCGCAGCCGCGCGCGCCGCGGAGTTGCCCGAGCACGAGCCGATAACTCCCGTCCGGCCTTCGCGAGAGCAGGCTGCCGCCGTAACGCAGCTCGAGGCCCCGCGGGTCGAGGGTGGGCTCGGCGTGCATCCCGTGCGCGGGGGCGGGGAGCGTTTCCGCGTCGAGCATCTCCAGCGCGGCGCGGGCGAGGTGCCGATCCATGGGCGCCGTGCCGTGCGTGATGGCGTCCCGCAGGGCGTTTCGGCGCGCCGCGTCGAGCTCCAGCCTCGGGCGGTATCGCTTCGTGCTCTCGTCGCTGAGCGCGAAGGAGAGGCCGTGGGTCGGCACCGGCTCGCCGTCCGCGCCGGCGTAGAGCCTCCGATCGAAGGCGGCCCACACCGTGAGGGCGCGCTGATCCTTCGTCTCGACGTGGACGGCGGCGGACCAGCGTTCGAACCACGCGCCCTCGGGAGCGTCGCGCTGCGTGAAATCCACGCTCGCATGCTCGGGGGCTTTCTCGTTTTCGGAAGGGGTCCGGGCGGGATCCGGGCCGCGCGCGGCTCCGAGCTTCATGGCTGCCGGGGTCGATGTCATCTCGTCGTCTCGTGCCGAAGGTTCTCCATCGATCAAGCGAGGCTGTGCCCGCGCCCGCAGCAATGGGGCAGGGTGAGCTTGAAAGGGGCGCGGAGCTGGAACGACCCGAGCGGCGACATGTCGAGCCCGCGCGAGCGATAGGTCCCGACGACGAGCCCCGGGACGAACGCATCCTCGATGCGCGTCGTCGTATGAAGAGGCCGCGCCTGGGCGCGCTCCCAGTCATTTTCGTGATCGGCGCACGAGAAGAGCGGACCGCGGCCGACCGGCTGGCAGCAGATGAGCGGCTGGCGCAGGACGTCGAGGATCGCCTCGTGGTTCGGCACCCGCGCCATGGGCTGGAAATCGCCGGTCACCTCGTAGCTCAGCGACACGATCGACTCGGCGTCGTCCCCGGGGGGAAAGACGCGGTACGTCCCGGTCTCGTGCCTCGTTTCGTGGGGGTTTTTCTCGGAACGAGGCGCCTCCGCGCCCGCGCCGTTCGCCCCCTTGTCCGGGCCAAACGACATCTCCCGAATGCGGCCGAGTTGCTTCGCCAAACCCCAGAAGAGCCATCCGCCGATCACGGGCAGGATCTGGCTCGCGAAGAGGCGCGGCACGTAGAGGAAAGGGCCACGCGCGCGCCCCCCGCAGAGGTCGCGCTTGGCATGGACGAACGGCACGCCGATGGCCTGCTCCTTGTACGTCGTCCCGGGCAGGAGCAGGCGAGGCAACGTGACGCGCACGTCGTAGCGGTGGCTGAAGGAGAGCACGACGGGGTGCGTCCCCGGAGGCGTGTGGTCCTGGGGTCCGAGCGCCAAACCCTCCGGCAGCATCCACGCCACCTCGTCACGAGGCATGACGAGCGTCACATAGCAACTGGACAGCTTTCCGACGATGTTCATGGACCGGTACGGGCTCTCGAGCATCCATCCTCCGCAAAGGACCTCGTACGGAACTCGTCATGGTACACCAAGACGCACCCTGAAGTCTACTTCAATTGCACGCAGGCTCCGCGCTCGGCCAAACGTTGCTCTGAGCTTGCGTGGCTTCTCGCAAGACGTTTACCATGGCCGGTGGCTCCCGACGGCCCTCCCCGCGGGCGTGCGACACGCGCGACCTGAGGAGGGGGCTCTCGCGGAGGCGGAGCGAGTGATGTCCGGATCAGCACCGACCAGAAAGAAAAAGATCGCGATCCTCGGCAGCGGCGTGGGCGCGATGACGGCGGCATTCGAGCTCACGAGCGTCCCAGGCTGGAAAGACGAGTACGACGTGACCGTCTATCAGCAAGGGTTTCGCCTCGGCGGCAAGGGCGCGAGCGGTCGCAATCGCAAGGCCTCCGATCGCATCGAGGAGCACGGGCTGCATGTTTGGCTCGGCTTCTACGAGAACGCCTTCAACATGATGCGGCGCTGCTACGAGGAGCTCGGCCGCAATCCAAACATGCCCCTGTCGAGCTGGGACGAGGCGTTCAAGAAATTCTCGTACGTCGGCGTGATGGAGAGCATCGAGGGGGAGGATGCGGGAATCCGCGGCCTCGAAGTCGATCCGGACTGGGTTTTCTGGATCGAGCATTTCCGGGAAAACAAGCAGACGCCCGGGCAAGGCAAGGAGTTCTTGTCAATCTGGGACATCGCCGGGGAAATGATCGGCCTCGCGCTCCACGCGTTCCAAACGTCGCCCTTCGGCCCGCCCCAGGGCGCGCCCGTTCCGGGGGCAAACCCGGATAGCGCCGCGTCGCAAACCCCTCCCCCCGAAAATACTTCGCCGCCGGTCGGTCTGGCCTCCGCGGAGGGAGTGCGCAAGGAGAGCTTCCTGGCGGACATCGCCACCATGACCGTCGGGGTCGTGGGCAGCGCGCTCGGCCTCGTGGCGCGTCGCTCGAACGCATCGAGCCAGCGGCACCGGACGCGGCTCGTCCTCGGTCCCACGACCGCGCACCTGCAGCTCCTCCGCGCACGGGAGCTCGCCCGGGCCTCGCACGAGCACGGGTCGACCATCTGCGAGATCCTCGCCGACCTGAGGGAGTGGTTGTGGGACGAGATCGAGCACATCGTCGAGCAAAACACGGTCCTCCGGCGCCTGTGGATCCTGATCGATCTCATCACGGCCGGTGTGCGCGGCGTGGTCTTCGACGGGGTCCTCGAGCACGGCTGGGATGTCATCGACAAGTACGATCTCGTCGAATGGCTGCGCCGCAATGGGGCGAACGAGCTCACGCTCCGATCGGGCATCATCCGCGGCACGTACGATTTCGTGTTCGCTTACGAGAAGGGTGACCCGCGAAGGCCGAACATGGCCGCGGGCGCGATGGTGCGCGCCATGCTGCGGATGCTCTTCGAGTACCGCGGGGCGATCTTCTGGAAGATGCAGGCCGGCATGGGCGACGTCGTCTTCGCGCCGCTCTACATCGTCCTGAAGAGCCGCGGCGTGCGCTTCGAATTCTTCCATCGCGTGACCAAGCTCGAGCTCGACGCGTCGAAAACGGAGATCGAGCGAATCCGCATCGACCGGCAGGTGTGGATCAAGCCGCCCCCCACGGGGCCGCAGGAGCCGCCGCGCCACGAGGACGACGCCCCGATCCAGCAAGCGCCGCTGGTCTTGGAGACGGACGAGCCCCCGCCCTCGGAACAACCCAAGTCGGTGCGGCCGGCCCATCTCCGCGAATATTATCCGCTCTTCTCCACGAAGGGCCTGCTCTCCTGGCCGAGCGAGCCGCTCTACGAGCAAATCGTGGACGGCGACGCGCTGCGGGCGGGCTGGACGAAGCTCAATTACAACCTCGAATCCTTCTGGTCCTCGTGGAAGCCCGTCGAGAAGCGCGTTCTGAAGAAGGGCGAGGATTTCGACATCGTGGTCCTCGGCATCGCGCTCGGCGCGCTGCCGTTCATCTGCCAGGAGCTCATCGAGCACAGCCGGCAATGGCAGGACATGGTCGAGCACATCCCCACCGTGCAGACCCAGTCCATGCAGCTCTGGATGCGCCCGAGCCTCCAGAATCTCGGCTGGAACGGGGCTTCGTCGTGCGTCGCGGCCTATGCGCAGCCCGAGAACACGTACTGCGACATGACGCACCTCATCAATCGCGAGAACTGGCCCGTGGGGACGCCGGAAGACCCGAATCGCGATTACCCCGGCAGCCTCGCGTATTTCACCGGCCCGCTGCTCGACGCGGACCTCCTGCGCCCCTTCCCGGTCGCCTCGATCCCCGTCTCGGCCACGCACCTGCCCCCGCCGCAGCCCCCCTTCGT
This sequence comes from Polyangium jinanense, assembly GCF_028435265.1. Lineage (GTDB taxonomy): Bacteria > Myxococcota_A > Polyangia > Polyangiales > Polyangiaceae > Polyangium > Polyangium jinanense. The sequence goes on from NZ_JAGTJK010000009.1 coordinate 173,244, forward strand.
CGGCGCGACCGACGCCCCGGTGAGCCTGTTCGCGCCTCCTTCGTCCACGGCCACCCCGACGGGCATCGCCGCGGCCGCGCTGCAGAGGGACGGGCTGCCCCCGCCCTGGGATCACGATTTCCCGCGGAGGATGCACGAGGCGGTCCGGCGCACCTCCATCGAATGGCTCACGAAAAACCCCGGCGTGCTCTGGCCGCTCGCGACCACGACCCACGACGAGGACGAGCTCAACTGGTTTTTCCTGGTCGATCCCCGGCACCGCGACGGCAAGGCGAGGTTCGACGCGCAATACTGGCGCGCGAACATCGATCCCTCCGAGCGCTACGTCATGTCGCCGAAGGGCTCGACCCATTATCGCCTGCATTCGGACAAGTCCGGCTTCGAAAACCTCTTCCTCGCCGGCGACTGGACGAAAAACGGGCTCAATACGGGCTGCGTCGAGTCCGCGGCGATGTCCGGCATGCAGGTGTCACGCGCGATCTGCGGCTTCCCGGAGAACATCGTCGGCGATTACGACGTGCGAGGCACCACGCCCGCGCTGGGCCCCCTCGAGGTCCTCGGCGATTACGATGGCGCCGTCATGGTCATCTTCCTGCCCGAGAACGACGTGCGGCGCATGCTCCCAGCCGGGCTCGAGCTCGAGGAGCAGGAGATCACGCCGCCCGGCTTCCATCCGCTCGTGATCACGCTCGGCGCGCGAGAAGGCGCGCGCTTCTCGTTCCCGCGCTCGCTGCTCCATCGAAATTACCTGGAGGTGATGAACGCCATTCCCTTCGTCCGCATGACGGGTTTTTCCCTCGGGCGCGGTCCCTTCACGTACGTACCGCGCTTCTACGTGACCGATCCGCTCATGGCGGGCGGCGGCCTCTTGTTCTGGGGCTTCGATACCGAGCTCGCCAGCGTCGAAATCAGGGACAAACGCAGCACCTCCACGCCCGAGCGGCTCTGGCAGGTCCGCTCGCCGCTGCGCCGCTTCTGCGCGCTTTCGGCGTCGATGCAAGGGCGCGAGGCGTTCCGCAGCCTCGAAGATTGGCTCGACCGGGGCCCCATCTGCAAATTGCCGATCCGCAAGGCCGGGCTCGACCCCGCCTGCAGGACGGGGGCGATCGGTCACAACGTGAAGGCCATCTCGTCGATGCTCTCGCAGCCGATCCTCACACGCTCGGCGCGTGGCCTCGGGCCTTTCGTTTCGGCCTGCCTCGACTGGGGGCTCGGGCGGTGCGAGGTGCGCCCGCTCGACGGCCGGGTGACCCTCGATGACGAGTATCTCGCGGGGCCGATGCGCGGCAAATACGACATCACCGGGTTCGACGCCACCACGAGCCGTTCGTTCGGCTTCCAGATTCGCACGCGCTGGAAGCTCTCGCTGCCGGCGCCCTCGGGCCTCGCGTCGCGCCTCGTCGAGCTCGGGCAGGGCAAGAACAAACTCGCGCTCCGGAGCCTCTTGTGAGCGCGGGCGTCGGAAAATACGTCGAGCGCCCGGACAACCAGGCGCTCGCGCAGCCGCTCGCGCTTTCGAGCGCGACGCTCTATCTGTTCCCGGTCGAGGCGGACGTCCGCCGCCTGCAGGTGGTCTGCGATCGGTTCCTGAATCGCCCGTCCTTCGGGGTCTGCGATTATCGGGTGTATTCGTCGCGGGTCGTCTTCACCCTCGCTCGATTCGGCGTCATGCGCCCCGAGAGCGCGCCTGACGCCCAGCGGGGGTTTTTCTCGGTCGCCGCGGGGGGCGTCTGGATCCCCGCCCTGTCCACGCGCCCCACGGGGCCGAGCCCCCTGGCCAATCGGCCGGTGGTTTTCCCTTATTACTCGTTCTTCGACGAGGGACATGCCGTCGTGACGGGGCGCGAGGTATGGGGTTTCCCGGGCGAGCTCGCGCACCTGGAGGTCCCGTACGACGCGGCTTCCGCGAGCGTGTTCCGCGTCTCGCCGGTCGTGATCGACCGGTTCGGTCCACGGACCCTGGGGCGCACGGAGCAGCTCTTCCAGATCACGAAAGTCCCCGGGACGAGCCGGGCGCTCTTCGACGAGGTCTGGGACGATCCGCAGGCGGCCGCAGCGGGTTTGTCGGACCGGCTCTTCGGTGGGCGGGAGAGCGCGGAGCCCGAATCCGCCGTGCGCCTCGATCTTTCGCGATCGATGTCGTCCGGCCTCACATTCGCGCTGCTGAAGCAATTCCGTGATGCCGAGCGGCCCGAGAGGGCCTGTTATCAATCGGGCGTCGAGGCGCGCGCGACGATCCAGCGTTTCCGCCGGGCCGGCGTGCTGGATGGCCGCTTCGCGTTGAACCTGAAGGTGGCCGACAGCCACCCGATCATCGAGGAGATGGGGCTCGCCACGGGCTCGTTCGGCGATCTCGTCGGGCTGTTCGTGGACATGGATGCCGTGGTGGAGAACGGCGTCGAGCTCTGGCGCGCGCCCTGATACGAGCCGCTAAAGCCCGCCCTCGACGCCGATGCTCGGCACGGTGACCGGTCCGATCTCCTGGGCCTCGCATTCGGTGGAGCCGCAACTGACGCCGGTTTGCTCCTTGCTGAGCGTCGCGTTGAGCATCTCGATCACGAGCGAGACCCAGCCGCGCTTTTTCAGGTCCCAGCGCTTTTCGATGCGCGCGTCGATACGGAAGAAGGGATCGGTGCGGCTCTTGCCCCAGATCGCGGCGGTCTCGGCCGCGATGGGTAAACCCGTGTAGAAAACGACACGCGAGCCGAGGCGCCAGCCCTTGCCGGCGTCCCAGGAGATCGCGCCATTCAGGACGTGGGTGCGATCGAATTGCGCCGGGCCCGAGGAGAAGCCGATGCTCCGCGACGAGCGGGAGAGCGTATAAGCGATGTATCCGCCGAGCCGCTCCGTGAGCTTGCGGCGGATGTAGATCTCGAGCCCCACGGCGGTGCCGAGGGATCGATCGGTGATCACGTTCGCGTCGTCGTCATCGTCGTCCTCCTCGTCGGTCGGCGGCCCGCCGGGGCCTCCGGGGCCTCCAGGGCCGCCGGGTCCTCCGCCGGGGCCGCCGGGACCTCCTCCTCCGCCGCCGTTCGCCCGGCCAACCGAATCGAGCGCGTCGGCCATGTTGAAAAAGCCATTGAGGAAAAACGTGCCCGTCGCCTCGAAGCCGAACGGCAATTTCACGTCGAGGCCCGTGCTCGACTGGACGCTGCGCTGCAAGCCGCCGGCGAGCTTCCCGATGGTGAGGCCGGGGACAGGCAAGACGAACCCGGGCGGCTGGTGGGCGAGGCCCATCGCGGAGACGAGCTTGAATCGGGGCGCGATGGGGACCTTCATCGCGAGCCGGACATCGGCGCTGATCGCGGTGACGCCGCCCGAGCCCCAGAGGTCGACACGCGCGCCGGGGGTGAATTCGACGCCGCGGCCCGCGTCGAGGACGGCGTCCGCGTAAAACCCGACCGCGGTGTCCTGGCGCGGCGGGAAAAACTGGTCGAGGAACGTCTGGAGATCGCGGCCGTCGTCGTCGTCCGTGCCCGCGACGAGGTCGTAATAATCGAAGTTCGCGTCGACGCCGGCCCGGATGAGCACGGATTCGCTACGGCGGTGAAGGATCTGGCTCCGCGTCGAGAAGAGGAAATCGCGCGCGAAAATGCCCTCCTGGCCACCGACGGCCGTGCGGTCGTAGCCGAACGAGATGGCCTGGCGAAGGCGCGTGCGAGGGCTGACGTCCTTGTCGTAGCGGAGGTCGATCCGGTGGAACTGGACGTCGAAGAGGCCCTGCTCGACGCCGTCGAGCTCGGCGCCAAGGTAATCGTGGGCGCCGAATGCGAAGAGGGTGAGGCGATCCGTGGGCGTGACGTCGAAGGTCGCGCGTGCCTGATAGTCCCAATAATTGAGGGTGGTTCCGGGCGCGAGCAGGGAGAGCGCGGCCGCGGTATACGAGAATCGGCCGCCCGCCATGACGGTGGCGCGATCGCCGATCGGGGTCTCGACCATGGCGCCGGCGTCGAAGACCCGGATGTTCGCCTCGCCGTGGAGCTCGCTCTTCGGCTTGGTCGTCTCGCCGGCGACGATGCCGCCGGCATAACGACCGAATTGCGCAGGGTAGCCGCCGGGATAGAGGTCGACCCGGTCCACGATCGCCGGATTGACGACCGAGGGGCCGAGGGCGAGGTGATACAGATAAGGGACGCGGACGTTGTCGAGGAAATACCCGACGTTGCCGGGGGGCGCGCCGCGAATGTAAAAAAAAGGCAAACCCGAGAAGATGGGCGTGACGCCGGGGAGGGATTCGATGGCGCGGAAGGGATCACCGAATGCGCCTGGCAAGACGCGGACCTCGGCGCGGCCAAGCGAGGAGGTCCCGACGGCGCGGCGTTCGCCGAGCGCAAGGACCTCGATCGGCGCAGGGCCCGCCGGCTTCGGCGTCGCGGTCGGCTTTTTGCCGGGTGCGCCGTCCTTCGGCGCGGCGCCGTCTTCGGGCGCGGGAGGGGTCTCCTCCTCGGCAGGCGGCTCCGGGGGCGTGAAGTGGATGAGGACACGAATACGCGCGGGGATGGGTTTTCCGTTGCGCGTCGCCGGCTCGAAACGCCAGGACGGCGCGGCGCGGGACGCGGCCTCCGTGAAGGGCGCGTCGCCGGAGACGACACGCGCCTCTTTGACGCTGCCATCCGCCGCGACGGTGACGTCGAGCAGGACGTCGGCTTCGCCCGTGAGGCCCGGCTGGGTCGGATAAGCAGCCTCGAGCGCGGCGAGCGGGCGAGGCGGGACGAGGACGGGCGCCGCGGGGGGAGGTGCGGCAGGGGGAGCCGGCGCAGGTTTCGGGGGTTCGTCAGCGCGCGCAACCCCCCCGAAGAGCAGGGAGGCCGAGGCCACGAGGGCAGAGATGGGGGCTGCGCATTTCATCGGCTGGTTGCTACATCATACGCTTCGCGTCCGAATATGTAAAAATGTGTCAAGAGCACGGTTCCACCAAAGCGGAAGGTGGCGAGCGCCCGACCCTTGCTTGGTCGCTGCGCGCAGGTGTATCGTCGCCGCGTGCTGGAAAGTCGTAGCGGATGTGACGTTCGAGCGCGGTGGCGCCCGGATTCGCTGGGGCTCGGGCTCGCCTCGGCCGTGCTTCTCTTCGGGGTCCTCGCCTGCACGCCGAAAGCACGCGACTACACGAGCGGCACAGGCGGCGCAGGCGGCGCGGGCGGCGCAGGGGGGATGGGCGGCGCGGGCGGCAGCGTCCCCTGCCCGGAGACGCATCGTTGCGCGGTCCCGCCGCCGGACGGATGGTCCGCGCCGGCCGCCGTCGTCACGGGCGTCCCTTCCCCGGCGTGCCCGGAGAGCTTTCCGACGCTGCTCGTCGACGTGCGCGACGATATCGCCGCCGAGCCGGCGGCGTGCGGCTGCTCGTGCGGCGCGCCGAGCGTCGATTGCGGCAACCTCCTCCTGCTCTACCATCAATCGTGCGGCGCTCCTGTCGGTCTGGACGTGGCGTCCGGGCCGCCGAACACGTGCCTCGATTCGACGCCCAAACAGAACTCGGTCCACGCTTACTTCAACGAGGTCATGGGCCCCTGCACGCCCGCGCCGACGACGACGCTCCCCGAGCCATCCTCCCAAAGCGCCGTTCGCGCCTGCGGCGGCGCGTCGACGGACGGGGTCTGCGAGGACGGCCTGCTCTGCGTGCCCGAGCCCGTCACGCCATTTCGTATTTGTGTCGTCCGCGGAGGCGAGCACCCCTGCCCGCCCGGGTATCCCGACCGCGCCATCCATTACGAGGGCGTGAACGACACGCGCGCTTGCACCGAATGCACGTGCGGCGCGCCGGCGGACGCCAAGTGCAGCGCGTCCGTGCAAGGATACAGCGACGCGTGCGCCACTGCGACGTCCGCGCTCGTGACGGACGATCAATGCACCTCGTCCTTCTCCTATTATACGTACACCACGCCGGAGGTCACCGAGCCGGGCGCGTGCCCGCCGGGCACCGTCGAGCCGACGGGCACGGTCGAGCTCGCCGATCCCATCACGTTCTGCTGCTCGGTCGATTGACACCCCGAGGCTCGCCCGTGACCCTCGGCCAAGGTCGGCAGATAGGCCGAGGCTCGCCCGTGACCCTCGGCCAAGGTCGGCAGATGCGCCGAGGCTCGCCCGTGCCCCTCGCCCGAGGTCGGCAGATAGCCCGAGGCTCGCCCGTGACCCTCGCCCGAGGTCGGCAGATAGCCCGAGGCTCGCCCGTGACCCTCGCCCGAGGTCGGCAGATTGGCCGAGGCTCGCCCGTGACCCTCGGCCAAGGTCGGCAGATTGGCCGAGGCTCGCCCGTGACCCTCGGCCAAGGTCGGCAGATTGGCCGAGGCTCGCCCGTGACCCTCGGGCCGCTCGCGATGCCTGGGAAACACCCTCTCAGATCTCGCTTGCGCTCACAGCCCAACCCATGGAAGAAGCCGCCATGGCGAAGCGCATCTACTTCTTCGGGGGCGGTCAGGCCGACGGCGACGGAACCCAGAAGCCGCTCTTGGGCGGCAAGGGCGCAGGGCTGCACGAAATGACCCGGCTCGGGATCCCCGTGCCGCCGGGCTTCACGATCACCACTGAGGTCTGCACGGCCTTCTTCGCCTCCGGCGAGCGAATCCCGGAGGGCCTGCTCGACGAGGCACGCGCGGCCATCCGTCGGGTGGAAGAGATCGTCGGCACCCGCTTCGGCGACCCCGAGAACCCGCTGCTCGTGAGCGTCCGCTCCGGCGCGCGCGCCTCGATGCCCGGCATGATGGACACGATCCTGAACCTCGGCCTGAACGAGGCGATCGTGGCCGGGCTCGGCGCGCGCACGCAAAACCCGCGCTTCGCCCTCGACGCCTACCGCAGGTTCATCGTGACGTACGCGGACGTCGTGCTCGGGATCCACCGCAAGCGCTTCGACGACGCGCTGGAGATCGCCCGCCGCAAGGCCGCGGCCGCGCGCGGGATGGTCGAGGCGCAGAGGCTCACGGTGGCCGAGCTCCAGCGCAAGTTGCCCGACTCGATGTTCGACGAGGAGACGCTGCGCTCGCTCGTGAAGGAGCAACGCCGCATCGTCCAGGAGGAGACGGGGACGCCGTTCCCCGACGATCCGTGGGCGCAGCTCGAAGGCGCGATCGTCGCGGTCTTCCGGAGCTGGAACAACAATCGCGCCAAGACGTACCGCAAGATGCACGACATCCCCGAGGCGTGGGGCACCGCGTGCAACGTGCAAGCGATGGTCTTCGGCAACCTGGGCGAAGACTCCGGCACGGGCGTGGCCTTCACGCGAGACCCGTCGACGGGCGAGAAGCGCTTCTTCGGCGAGTGGCTACCGAACGCGCAAGGCGAGGACGTGGTGGCCGGCGTGCGCACGCCGAACCCCATCGCGAAGGGGCAAGGCAACGACGAAGGCTCGCTCGAGGTGCGCATGCCCGAGGCCTACGCGGAGCTCGTGCGTACGCAGGAGCGGCTGGAGAAGCACTTCCGCGACATGCAGGACCTCGAGTTCACCGTGCAGTCGGGCAGGCTTTATCTGCTCCAGACGCGAAACGGGAAACGAACGGGGCGCGCGGGCGTGCGGATCGCCGTGGAGATGGCGAAGGAGGGGCTCATCGATCAGCGCGAGGCGGTGATGCGCGTCGACCCGGCGTCGATCGAGCAGCTCCTGCACCCGACGATCGATCCGAAGGCGCCGAAGACGCTTCTGGCGCGAGGCCTGCCGGCGAGCCCGGGCGCGGCGAGCGGGCAGGTGGTGTTCCACGCGGACGAGGCGGAACGAAAGGCCGCGCAAGGCCTGCCCGTGATCCTCGTGCGCGCCGAGACGTCGCCCGAGGACATCCACGGGATGAAGGCCGCGAACGGCATTCTGACGGCGCGCGGCGGCATGACGAGCCACGCGGCGGTCGTGGCGCGCGGCATGGGCAAGTGCTGCGTCGCGGGGTGTTCAGCGGTCGCCGTGAGTTACGAGACGGCCACGATGACCGTGACGATCTACGACGAGCTCGGTCGGCCCACGGACACGGTGAGCGTGAAGGGCGGCGACGTGATCACGCTCGATGGAGCGACGGGATCGGTCTACCTAGGCGCGATCCCGACGGCGCCGGCGTCGCTCTCGTCGGAGTACGAGGAGCTCATGCGCTGGGCCGACACGGCGCGGCGGCTGAAGGTGCTGGCGAACGCGGACACGGGCGCGGACGCGCGGACGGCACGCTCGTACGGGGCCGAAGGAATCGGTCTCTGCCGCACCGAGCACATGTTCTTTGACGACAAACGAATTGCCGCGGTGCGTGAAATGATCCTCGCCCGCGACGTGGACGCGCGGAAAGCGGCGCTCGCGAAGCTCCTGCCCTACCAGCGCGAGGACTTCACCGCGATCTTCCAGGAGATGGCGGGGCTGCCCGTGACGATCCGCCTGCTCGATCCGCCGCTGCACGAGTTCCTGCCGCAGGAGCGCAAGCAGATCGAGGACCTGGCGGCGACGATGAAGGTCCGTCCGGCGGAGCTCGTGCGCAAGGTGGAGGAGCTGCACGAGCTGAACCCGATGCTCGGTCACCGCGGCTGCCGCCTCGGCGTGACGTTCCCCGAGATCAACGAGATGCAAGCCCGCGCGATCTTCGAGGCCGCGTGCGACGTGGCCGAGAAGGGAGCGCCCCCGAAGCTCGAGATCATGATCCCGCTGGCCATGACGCGGAAGGAGCTCGCGCTGGCGAAGGCGACGATCGAGCGGGTGGCGAGCGAGGTGTTCGCCGAGAAGGGTCGGTCGGTGTCGTACCTGTTCGGCACGATGATCGAGCTGCCCCGCGCCGCCCTGCGCGCCTCGGAGCTCGCCGAGGAGGCCGAGTTCTTCAGCTTCGGCACGAACGATCTGACCCAGACCACGATGGGCATCTCGCGCGACGACGCCGGGAAGTTCCTCGGGGCCTACGTCGAGGCGGCCATCCTGCCGAAAGACCCGTTCACGAGCCTCGACACGGAAGGCGTGGGCGAGCTCGTGGCGATCGCCTGCGAGCGCGGCCGCAAGACGCGGCCGAACCTGGAGCTCGGGGTGTGCGGCGAGCACGGCGGCGACCCGTCCTCGATCCGCTTCTTCGAGCGCGTGAAGCTCGACTACGTGTCGTGCTCGCCGCTGCGCGTGCCGATCGCCCGGCTCGCCGCGGCTCAGGCGGCCCTCACCGAGGGCGGCGCGACGACGCTTCAGACGACGGCCTAGAACATCGATCGGTTTGACAACCGATCGATGTTCTAGGCTTCTTTCGTCCCGAGGGGGACGCCTCGCGTCCCCCTCTCGTCCGGGCAAAGCCCGGACGATTCACCCCCCGAGGGAAGCTCGCTTCGCGATCTTCCGAGCATCGAACCGGTCGATGCTCTAGGATGAGTGCGCTCGATCGAGGAGGCTCCCGTGTCCAAGCCCAAGGATGAGTTCCCCGAGCTCGAAAACGTCATCCGCCGCCGCGCCTTCCTGCGCGCCGCCGCGGCCGGCACCACCTTCCTCGCGCTCGGCGGCGGCACCTACGTCCTCGCCGCCGACAGCGATCCGCGCGGCAAGCAGCTCCGCCCCGACGGCCGCCCGCGCCTGCCGCCCGGCCAGCGCATCCTCGACGCGCTCAAGCCCATGGGCGGCGAGCCGGGCGACCCGAGCCCCTCAGCCTTCAAGCTGCGCGTCCATGGCGACGTCGACAATCCCTTCGAGCTCGATTTCGCGGGCCTCCTCGCCCTGCCGCAAACCGAGCAGACGTGCGACGTCCACTGCGTCACGGGCTGGAGCGTGCTCGGCGCGCGTTTCACCGGCGTCAAGGTCGCCGAGCTCGCGAAGATGGCGAAGGTGCGCGACACCGTGCGCCACGTGATCTTCGAGGCGGCGAACGGATACACGGCCAACGTCCGGCTCGCCGAGGCGACCGCGCCGAACGTGCTCATCGCGCACAAGCACGAGGGAAATCCGCTCACGCGCCCGCATGGCCCGCCTGCGCGCGCGCTCGTGCCCGACCTTTATTTCTGGAAGAGCGCGAAATGGGTGACGGGCGTCCGGTTCGTCCGGACCGACCGGCCCGGCTACTGGGAGACGCGCGGCTACCACAACCACGCCGACCCGTGGGCCGAGGAGCGACATGGCTGAGGGCGCGCCCGAGCCCCGGCGGCGTTTGTCCCTGCGAGGCCTCTTGCGCACGGTCCACCGGGACGCGGGAAACCTCGCGGTCGGGCTCACTCTCGTGTATGCCGCGTCCGGCCTCGCGGTGAACCACATCGCGGACTGGGACCCGAATTTCAAGAGCTACCAATCCACGCACGAGCTCGGCGGCCCTCTCGAAGGCGAAGACCAGGCCGTCGCCGAGCGGGTCCTTCAAACGCTCCACATCCCGGCCAAACCGAGCGACGTCTACCGCGCCGCGCCGAACCAGCTCGAAATCACGCTCGACCGGCGCACGCTCCATGTGGACACGCAGACCGGCAAGGTGCTCGACGAGGGCGAACAGCCGCGGTTTTTCCTGCGGCTCGCGAACTGGCTGCACCTGAACCGCGGCAAGAAGGCGTGGACCTTCGTGGCCGACGGCTACGCGGTCCTGCTCCTTTTGCTCGCGTTCTCGGGGATGTTCATGCTGCCCGGCCGGAAGGGTTTGATCGGCCGGGGCGGCATCTTCGTGCTCGTCGGCGCGGCGGTGCCGATCGCCTACGTGGTGCTCTCGGGCGGCCCCTGATCGGCCCCGCCCCCCTTCATTTCACCTTTTCGAGCCCGGGAAACGCCTCGGCCGCGCTCGTCTCGAAGAGCGAGACCTGGTTGCCCGAGCGGATCATCGTCTTGCCGAGCCGCGGGAACTCGGCGATCTCGGTCGGCTTCTTCTCGCCGCACGAGAGGTACACGAGGTCTTCCTCGAACGGGTTTTTGAGGTGATGGGCCACCGACGGCACGGGAAAACCCATGAAATCACCCGGCCCCACCTCGAATTCCTCGTCCCCGATCTCGGCGATGCCCCGGCCGCTCAGGATGTAGAGGAACTCCTCCTCGCCGTGATGGCGATGATAAATGAACGACTCTTTCCCCGGCGGCACCCGGATCAAATTGACCCCGATTCGTTCGAGCCCGGTCGCCATTCCCAGGAGGTGCCCGTGGATCAGCGAATTCGGGTTGAACGGATGCGACATCGAGGCCTCGGGTCCGCGGTCGCGGGCCCGGATGAGACACGGTTTTTTCGTGGATTCGTCGGTCATGCCAAACCTCCCTGCACGCGGATTTCGGAGCCCTTCGTGGGCCGGGAAAGTGCCTCTCGCGTCGCCCGCGCCGCGATGTCGAAGGCGCGCGCGCCTTCGGGCAGACGGAACGGACCCACGCGCGGAAGCGACTCGATGACGAGCGCGCTCATCCCCGCGCGCTCCGGCACCTTTAGCGATGGGCTGTCCACCTTTCGCCACGGCGAGCGCGACGCGAGGTGGTGATAAAAAAGCCGCTCACCTGCGGGCATTCCGGCGAGCCCGTGCCGGTCGAGGATCCCGCCGTCGAGCAGCGGCCGCCCCTCGTGCCAGACGGGATGAAACAGCCCCGGCACCGTGCACGACGCCTGGATTGCCGGCGCGAGCGGCCCTTCCGCGAGCACACGCGTCCCGCGGGCGAACACATCGTACACGCTCACCGCGAGCGGCACGCGGCACCGATCGAACGAGCGCACCGGCAAGAGCGCTTCGAGCCGTGCGCGGAAGAGTTTGCCCGCGAGCAGCCCCGGCCCGAGCCGCACGTCCCAAAAATCCTCACGCTTGAGCCGCAAAAGCTCGTCGCGGATCGTCACCGCGCTCGCGCCCGCCGCCCAGATCCCGCCCACGAGCGCGCCCGCGCTCGAGCCCGAGACCCGCGTGGGCAAGAGCCCTTCGTCTTCGAGCACGGTCATCACCCCCGCGTGCGCGAAAAACCCGAAGAACCCTGACGAAAGGCCCATGGAAAAGGGACCTTCGCGGAGCCACTCCCGCAGCGTGGGGGTGGGACGAACGGAGGCGTGGGGGGCGGTCGAGGCGGACGACATGGCAGGCGGAGGCGCATCCTAGCCGAAACATGCGCCCTGGGCGCGCCGATCGGGCGTTCAGCCGATGCTGATTTTGAGCTCGCGCATGCGCCGCTGCAGCGCCACCTTCGAGACGCCGAGGTGCCTCGCCATCAGCTCGACGTTCCCGTCGCATTCCCGGGAGCAGCGCAGGATCTCGTCCCGTCCGAGGTCGCTCGCGCGCCGCACCTTGTGTTGATCGACGAGGTTGTAGATCGAGCTCCGCGGAATCCTCAGCCGCTCGGCCGTGGCCTTCATGTCGAAGTCGCACGCGCGCAGCGCCTCGTGCAGCTCCTCCACGGTCACGTCGCTCGGCTTGCGGCTGCGTCGCGGCGTCATGGGCTCCTTGGTCGGCGAGGCCCCCGTCTCGGTTCCGCCGGCGTTCCCGAAGCCTCCGCCCGCGGGCGGCGGGTTCATCGAAAGCAGCACCGCAAGCGCCGGACCCGGATCCAGCGGGCCTGTGTTGTGGCTTCCGAGGACGAGCTGCCGCACGACATTCCGGAGCTGTCTCACGTTTCCGGGCCAATCGTGCCGGACGAGCGCCGCCATGAACGACGCGGGGAGCCCCACCTGGTTCAATGGGATCCGGTCCGCCTTTCCGAAGCGATCGAGCTCGGTGCGGAGAAAATGTACGAACAGACGCCCGATATCGTCCCGCCGCTGGCGCAGGGGCGGAATCACGAGCTCGTAGCTGGAGAGCCGATGCAAGAGCGGCGCGCGGAAGGCCCCCGTTTGCACCTTCACTTCGAGATTCGCGTCGGTCGCGGCGACGATACGCGCCCGCGTCTCTCGCATACGCGAGGCCCCGAGCGTCTGCACCTCACCCACGTCGAGGGCGCGGAGCAAGGACGCCTGCACGTCGAGCGGCATCTCGCCCACTTCATCGAGAAATAGCGTCCCATCTTCCGCGGCGCCGAAGTAACCGGAGTGGGCGCGCGCGCCTGTGAAGGCGCCCTTGTCGGACCCGAACAGCTCGGAGGCGGCGAGCGCGGGTGGGATGGCGCCCATGTTCACGGCCACGAAAGGCCGACTCCGCCGCTCTCCCGTGTTATGGAGAGCACGCGCGACGAGCTCTTTACCCGTCCCGGTTTCACCGCGCACCAAAACGGGCACGTCGAGGTTCGTGAGCTGCCGGATCTCACGGCGAACGCGCTCGATTCCCAGGCTCGCGCCCACGAGGCCGAGGTTATCCTCCGACTCCTGGCGCAGCTCGTCGAGATGCAAGAGGAGCACGATGCGGCTCGCGAGCTCCAGTACGATCCCGGCCTTCAAATCATCCGTCGAGAAATCGCGGCAGCCTTGAAGCAAACTTCCGTTCGCGACGATACGCGTGGGGCTGCCTTGCGTATCGATACGAATGCATTCGTTTTCGAGCCGGAGCAGGCGTATGGCTTTGCGGCTCACGTGCGCATCGCCGAGCGGCTCGCGCCGGCTCGAACCCGGGCGCGAGAACTCGGGATCGAGGCGTGACAGCTCCGTGCCCGCGCCGCCTGCTGGCAGCGGCAAGAGTGCCCGATCGCCGACCCGCTCCACCGTCGGGTGCCAGACAATCGTCAACGTGGGGACGCGGGAACTCCCGAACCCCGCCTCGGGGCCGTCTGCGTGTGTCGGCGGGTTGAGCCCATCGAGCGTCGAGAGCTCCGCGTCTTGTGAGGACACGTACTCTTGATATCACGAAAAGGGGGCGTTCGACAAGCCTACGACGCGTTCGACATGTCGACGGACACGTCCGCCGACACGTCGGAGATACGTCCGGTGTGGGCCGTGATGCGCGGGGTGTCGCCGCGGTGTGTCGAGCCCCTATTCAAGCTCACGAGTGCATCGTTCCACGCTGGCACGCCGCGTGCAAACCCTATTTTCGCATTTCGACGGGTAACCAGTTGGAGGTAGGCCGTGCCCGACAAACTCGAGGACATCGACACCATCGTTGTCCTGATGATGCAGAGCAGGTCGTTCGATCACGTCCTCGGCCATCTGAGCCTCGACGGCGGACCGTACGAGGGGCAGCTCGACGGGCTCGTGGGCACGCCGGTCGACGGGAAGCTCCTCGACACGCGCTACGAGAACACCTGCGAGGGACGCGTGCACCATCCGCAAGAGATGCGCGACGGCGCAATGTCCGCGGAGCTGCCCGAGGATAGCCATTCCGTCCATCTCTCCCTCGGCCGCAGAACCTCCTCGGGCGAGCGCGCGATGGATGGCTTCGTGCGGGCGCATGCGCTTTCGGCGCACCGCGCGTCGCGAACCTTGCCGATGGGCTTTCTGCGGTGCTCGGGCGCGCCCGTCACGAACTTCCTGGCGAAGAGTTATGCCGTCTGTGACCGCTGGTTCGCTCCGCTGCCTACGGGTATGGCGCCGAACCGGCTCATGGCGACGTGCGGCTATTCTCTACTCGCGGACACCACGCCCCGGCTCTTGCCGTTGCACGAGACGGTCTTCGACTGGATGAAGCAGCGTGGCATCCGATATCGTGTGTATCACGACGGTTTGTCCTTTTTCACCCTTTGCCCCTGGATGCACGGTGAGGTCACGAGCGATCGCTTCCGCTCGGCGGTCCGGCTCGCGGACGACGTCCGGAACGAGCCCGACGCCACGTTCCCCCAGGTCATTTACATCGAACCCTCTTATTTCGACGCGCCCTTCCACCTCGGCCGACCGCCGAACGACAACCGCCCGCCCCTGCCCATGGCGCCCGGCGAGCGATTCTTGCTCCAGGTCTACCAGGCGCTCACGTCGAACGCCGAGCGCTTCGGCCGCACGCTCTTCATCGTCACGTATGCCTCGCACGGAGGTTTTTACGACCACGTCTCGCCGCCGCCGATCCACGATGGACCGTTCAAGACGGCGGGCGTGCGTGTCCCTGCGATCGTCGTCTCGCCGCTCGTCGAGCGCGGCACGGTCCACGGCGGCCTGCTCGACCACACCTCGATCCTGCAGCTCGTCGCCGAGAAATTCGGGGACGGCGCCTATTCCGAGGCCGTCGCGCGCCGTGCCGCGCAGGGGATCGGCAGCGTCTCCGCGGTCCTGAACCGCGGCGCCGCGCGCGCGTCCTTGCCCGTCCCGCCGAGCCCGCCCGAGCGACCGGGCCGCAAATGCAAGCGCTCGCTCACGCCCCGCACGGAAGGCGCGCTCGCATTCGACCTCGCGGCGCGCGCGCTTTGCGACCACGCCCCGGCGCGCGTCGCGAGCGCGTACCCCGAGCTCTGGCAGGCGATGTGGAACGCCGCGCTGCAATGAACCACGTGCCGCTCAAAGCACGACCGTAAAACCCTGCCAAACTGAGGCGAACGCCCCCGGCAGCTCGATCCCCCACGCCGCCTCTTCCAGGCACGTGACGAGCTTCGCCCCCGCCTTTTCCCCGTCGATCGTCGCCCGCACCGAGACGATCTCCTCGAGCGTCGATTCAAGCCCTACGGTCGCCTTTTTCCCTGCGCCGCCGCACGCAGCGAGCCCACGCGAAAGCTCGTCCTTCAGGAACGCCTGCTTGTCGAACATGCTGATCTGCGGCGGCTTCGCGCGGTGACTGCCGTAGAGCCGGCAATTGCTGGACCCGAAGCCCCAGCCGCTTGCCGAGAACTCCTCGATGCCTTCCGTCGAAGGACGCACGCCCGGCTCGATCGCGAGATAACTCGTCACCGGCGACACGGCCCGCCCCATCACCGCGAGCGACATCATGTCCGCCTCTTCGATCGAATGCAGCAGGTTCGAGCCGAACACGAGCCCCGCCCACCTTCGATTTTCGGCCTCGTCCGCGACGAGCACCCGGCGCACGGGCGTCGCCCAGAGCTCGCCGGTCACCTCCACGAAGGGAACCTGCTTGTCCGACAAACGCAGGTCCTCGAACGACTCGCCCTCCGCCAGCGCCTCGGGAGCCACGAGCGCCTCCTGGGCAATGCCCTGCGCGTGCACCTGGAAATGATCGATCCGCTTGGGACGCGCGAGCTCTTCGTACACCTTTCGGGGCTCGTCGCTCTGGTCGGCCGTATCCATCGAAGCTTGCCACACGAGCCCGCCCGTGGGCCGTGTCATCGCCGCCCAGGCGTGCGTGTCGTCGCGCGTGAGCGTGGTCGAGAACGCGCTGTCCACCACGCCGACGTGCAGGAGCGCGCCGCTCTTCGAGAGCTGACCCCGCAGACGCTCCGGCGTGAGCTCCTGCCGCGTGCGCGTGTCCGTCAAGGCCAGGATCCGCTTCGGCGTGTTCTCCGGCAAGGCCGCGAGCAGCGCGTCCGCGCGGGAGAGCGCCTCGTCGATGTGGCTCCCGTTTCGCAGGACAATCTGCGATCCGTCGAGCCCGGCGAGCGCTTCGCGTACCGAGACGAACCCTTTTTTCGAGGCGTGCACCGCGCGATCGAACGTGAATACCGCCGCGCGGGCGTCCGGGAAGTGGGAGAGATACGCCCGCGTCATGGCGACCTCCGCCTCGACCTGCTCCTGATCGAGCGATCGGGAGGCGTCGATCAGCACCACGACGTGCGCGCCGCGGGGCACACGCGAGAGTGCGGGCGCCGCGGCGACGTGGAAATGGACGACGTTCTTCTGCTTGCCGAACCCCACCGACGCGAGCGCGCCTTCGACGGGTTTTTCGCTCGCGGGCGCGACCGACAGGTCCACCGCCTCCTTCAGGCTGATCTGTGCCGGCGCTTTTTGCCGCGTATCGCCGACGAAGAGCGCCTCGCCCGCGATCATCGGCGATACCGTGGCTGCGGCGGGCAGCTCCTCGGTGCCCAGGGCGGCCGTGAGATCGAGGTGATGCCGCCCGTCGCGGTATTGCGTGGGCAACCGCAGCGTGTATTCGATCGTCTTGTCCTCGCCGGGCGGGCAGGGGAAGACCTGCAGCGCGAGCAGGTTCTGGCTCCGCCACGACAGCAAAGCCGGATCCTTCGGGTAATACCCGCCGACGCCCGTCAGCTCCCGATACCGCGCCGCCGCTTTCTCCGCCTCGAGCAATTCGCCGTCGAACCAGTGCGGCTTGCCGTCCAAGGTCCCCAGCGTGCGTAGCCCGACGGCCACGGCGCCGGACGGCATGTCGATGTAAAACGTCGCCTGATCGTGGCGCGGACCGCCATTGTGTACCGTGCGCCGCACGACCAGGTCCGCGTGACCGTGGCCGATGCGGAGATCGACCACGTGCGTCTTTTCCACGAGTTTGTCCGATCGCAACCCCCGCACGTCATCGGCCGAAGCGGCGTTTGCGGAGAGGAGGATCGAGGCGAGGATGGAAGCCGCGCGCGTGTACGAAATGAAGGAGGTCCGCATGGCGATGGACCCGACATCGACAGGGCCGCATCGTTCCCGACTTTGTTGAATTCTTCATCGAGCGGATCGTTCTTGCTCCGGCGTACGTACGGCTTGCCGGGCGAGGGCGCTCGGCGTATCGAAGCGCCGATGTCTGCTCCCGAGTCGAAAGGGCGTCCGGCGAGGCGCGCCGTCACGCTCGCGCTCGTCGGGATGACGCTCCTCGCGCTGTTCGCGGTCACGTTCCGGCTCCGGCTCGACCCGAACGTAGCCTCGCTCCTGCCCGATCAGGGCGAGGCCGCGGCGCTCCGCCGGTACGTGCGTGGCTTCGGCGGCGGCGACCTCGCCGTCGTGCTCGTCGAGGGGCCGGATCCGGAGACGAACGCAAAGGTTTCGGCCGAAATTGCGGCCGAGCTCGGAAAACGCCCGAGCGTGGCCCGCGCCGCCGATCGGGTCGACACCTCGCGCGCCCTCGATCCGATGCTCGTGTTTCGCCACGCGGATCCACACGCGATGGAGCGCCTGCGCGGCGCGCTCACGCCCGAGGGCATGCGCGCGCGGCTTGCGGAGAGCCGGGCCATGCTCCTCGCGCCGGGCAGCGGTGCCGTCGCCGACCTCCTCGCGGCCGATCCGCTCCGGCTCGGGCAACTCGCCTACGAGGGCGCGGACATCGGCTCCGGCGTGCGCACGCAGCCGGACGGCGCGTTCGCCACCGACGACGGCACGGCGCACCTCGTGCTCGCCGAGCCGCGTGGACAAGCTTTGCGTGGCGAGGACGCGCGGCGCTTCGTCGAGGACGCGGAGTCTGTCCTCGCGCCGCTTCGCTCGGCCCACCCCGAGATGCGGTTCGGCCTCACGGGTGGTCATGCGATTGCAGCGGCGACCGAGGCCATGCTGACGCGTGATCTCTCGATCTCCAGCACCATCGCCATGGGGCTCGCGTCGCTCGTCTTTGCCTTGATCTTCCGGCGCGTGCGCGCGCTCGTCGCGGTCATGCCGCCGCTCCTGCTCGGCACGGTGTGGACCGCGGCCGTGGCGGCGGCGCTCCCGCGTGGTTTGTCCGCGATCGCGATCGCGTTCATGTCGGTCGTCGTGGGCGTGGGGGTCGACACGGGCGTGCACGTGTATGCGGCGCTGCTCGAAGCGCGGCGGGCCGGGCTCGAACCTCGCGAGGCCGCGCGCGTGGCGCGGGCGAAGACGGCGCGCGGCGTCTTGTTCGCGGCCGGGACGGCGGCTGCGGCGTTCGGCGCGCTCGCGTTTTCGAGCATCGAGGCCATGCAGCAGCTCGGCCTCCTTTGCGCCGCGGGCGAGCTCCTCACGGCGGTGGCGATCGTGCTCGTGACGCCGGAGGTCGGCGCGCTCCTCGAACGAAAGCCTCCGCCTCCACCGGCGCCCGTGCGCTGGACCGATGCATTCGCCTGGCTCTCGGGCACGCGCAGGCGCGCGGCGCTCCTCGCCTTCGTCGCCCTCCTGCCCGTCGGGGCCGTTTTCCTGGGCGCGTCGCCGGGTTTGTCGGAGTCGATCGTGGCCGTGCGGCCGAAGGAGCTCGAGCCGCTGAAGGTGCAGCAGGCGGTGTTCGACGCGTTCGGGGGCAAACGCGGGCAATGGGTCGTGCTCGTCGCGGATCGAGATCTCGAGCGCGCGCGGGCGCGCGGGGACCGACTCGCGGAGACGCTCTCCGCGATGAAGGACGACGTCGAGGCGGTCGACGCGCTCACGGCCCTCGCGCCCGCGAAGGAGACGCAGGAGGCGCGCTTTTCGGCGCGCGATGCGCTCGATCTCCCGGCGAAGGCGAACGACCTCGAAAAAGCGCTCGTGGAGACGGGGTTTGCCCCGGCGCGTTTCTCGGGCGCGCTCGATGCGATGCGCGCGCCCTCGCGTGACCTCGTCCAGATCGAGGACCTCCGCAAAACCACGGCCTCGATCCTCCTGTCGCGTTACCTCGGCACCGACGACGGCGATCACCTCGTGGCGCTCTACGTGCGGCCGCGCGAGGTGCCCGGCGCGACGGCGCGGGTCGAGCAAGCGCTGCGGCAGACCGATCCGCAAGCCATGTTGACAGGGTATGCGCGGCTCGAAGTCGTGCTGCGGCAGAGCCTCGCGCAAGACCTGCCGAAGATCGGCGGCGTCGCCGCGGTGCTCGTGGTCGCCGCGCTCGCGATGTCGCTCCGGCGCGCGCGGGACGTGGTGATTGCGGCGATCGTCGTCCTCTGCGAGATCGCGGCGGTGCTCCTCCTCGTGCGGATCTTCGGCATCCCGCTGCACGCCTACGACGCGCTCGTCCTGCCCGTGCTGCTCGGGATCACCGTCGACGAGGGCATGTTCTTGCTGTACCGGGCCCGCGAAGTCGACGGGGGGATCGAGGGCACAGGCCGGCCCTCAGGGCTCACCGGAGCCCCGGACGTCAAGCACGATGTGATTCGCGAGACCTTGCGAGACGAGGGTCCTCCGGTCGCGGCCACGGCGCTCACGACGGCCACGGGCTTCGCGGCGCTCGCGCTTTGCCGCTTCGACGGCCTGCGGGATCTCGGCCTCGTGGGCGCGCTCGGCAGCGTGGCGGGGCTCGTGGTCGCGCTCGTCGTCGTGCCCGCGGGACTCCGGCTCTGGAAGGCGTGAGGTCTTCTCAGCATGCCCGCGGGGCGGTATCCATAGTCCCCTCCCATGTCGCAACCCTCCAAGCTCGTCGCGGATCGCGTCTCCATCAGCCGCACCGTGCTCGGCTCCTTGAACGAGCACACCTCCGAGATCGCCACGGAGCTCGAAATCGCGCTGTTCCCGGAGGGCCTGCCACGCGAAATCACCGTCGCCAGCTTCCTCCACGCGCTGCGTGACCTGCTCGCGCGCTCGACCGAGACGATGTTCGCCGCCGACCTCGCCCACGCGCGCGAGCTCGCGGACGACGACGCTCCGCGCGCGCTCGCCGAAGAGCGCGTCGAGGGCCTCAAAGCCCTGCTCCTCTCGCTCCGCACCACGCTCGCGAGCACCTATGGCGTGCCCGTCGCCGCCGCGTACGGCATCCCCTCGCAGATCCCCGACGATCCCGAGGTTCTTCTTCGCGTGGCGAGCACCGTCGAGCGCCTCCTTCGCGAGCGCCCGCTCGTCGAGCCGCCGAAGATCAAGAGCCTCGCCATCGCGCCGCTCGCCGTCGCGGAAGACCTCGGGCTCGCCATTGCGGACCTCCGGCGCGCGCTCGTCGACGTCGACCGCGAGCGACGCGAGGCCATCCTCTCGCAGAGCACGAAGAACCTGGCGATGGCCCGGTGGCTCTCGACGTACCAGGGCGTCACCGAGGCGGCCTGCGGCCTGTACGCGCTCGCGGGGCAAGCCGCGCTCGCCGAGGGGATCCGTCCGACGGCGCGCAGGCTCGCGGGTTTGCCCGAGGAGGAAGACGCCGCGCCCTCGACCGAACGGTCGCGCTGATCGCAGAGTAGCCACGCGCCCCCCGGTCGCTTATTCTGCTCGCGTGGCCGCCCTGCCGCTACGCACCGAGGGGACGCGCCCGCGCGAGCTCGGGGGAATTTCGCGCGGAAGGCTCGCGCGCGGGGCGTTTGTCTCGGCGATCGCCCTCGCCCTGTTCGTCCCGCGAAACGGCGGCGCCCAGCCAAAAAAGCCCGCCGCGCCGGCCCCGACGAACCCCGCGCAGACGAACCCGGCCCCGACGAACCCTCCGCCGGCCGCGCCGCGCCCGCCGCGTGCTTCCGTCGCCCGTGTGGCCGAATCCCTCGCCGCGGAGCTCGCGTCCGCTCCCATTCGCGCCCTCGTCGTCGCCGCGCCGCTCGTCTCCGATACGCCGGCGCCGCGCGGGGCCGAGCTCACGGCGCGCATCGCCTCGCTCCTCGCGGGTCGCCTCGGCGCGGGCAGCTCCGCGCACCCGAGCCCGCTCTCGCTCGCGGATGCACGCGTGGCGGCGCGCGGCGAGCGATCGTTCGTCCACCTCGTCGTCGAGATCCGCGGCGGCAAACTGCGCGTCACCGCTGACGTCTTCCCCGTCCCGCGCACCGTCTGGGCGCGCATTCGGGATCCCGAGCCGGGCCCGCTCGCGCACGCCTTCGCCGAGGCGCCGATCGACGCCGAGATTCGTAGCTTCCTCGAACCCGTGCCGCTCGCGAAAGCAAACGTCACGCGTGGCCAGAACTTCGAGTCCGACGTCGTGGCTCTCGCGTGTGGCGACCTCGACGGCGACGGCGCGCTCGAGATCCTGAGCACGAGCCGCCGCCGCGTGACCACGCTGCGGATCCGTGACGGCAAGGTTTTACCGCTGCGCTCGCGCTCCTGGTCGGATCTCTCGCCGCTGCACCCGTCGCCGCTGCGCGAGCCGATCGGCCTCGCAGGGCTCGTCGAGCAAAAGGACGAAGCGGGCGGCGTCAAACGGTTCGCGGACGTCGGCGTGACGGATCGCGCGAAGGCACTACGCCTCGACGCGGAGCTCGCGGTCGTCGCGCCCCTCGCGGGTTTGCCCGTCTCGGCGGGTGAGGCGAGCGGCTGCGCGCGTATCGCGTCGGGGTGGCTCACGGGCCCGCTCGTGCCTTGTTTGCCGGGAGAAACTGCGATCACGCCGGTCACGGCCGGCAACTTCGACGTGCTCGCCGCGGCCTCGCTCGTGACGCCGCGGGGCCAGCGTTTCACCGTGATCGCGGCGCGGAGCGATCGCGGCGCGGTCGAGGTGCGCGACGACGCGGGGCACGTCGAGACGATCACCGGCGCGGGCGCGCAGCTCGCGGTGGGGGATCTCGATCAGGACGGCGATCCGGAGATCTTGAGCGGGCTCGACGTGGCGAATGCTCTCGACGATGCGGTCGTCGTGCGCACCTGGGCGCGCGCGGCGGCGCGGGAGGCGGGGCGCGCGCGCGAGATCATGCGCTTGCCGGCGGCGGCGGGCGTGCGCGCGCTCGCGGTGTGCCCTCCCGATGGCCCGGGACGCGCGCCGTTCGTGGTCGCGACCGCGGACGAGATCTGGGTGGTGCGATGAGCGACGAAATGTTCGGCTCGGACAATCGTTTGTCCAGGCGCACGTTCCTCGGCGCCTCCTTGGCGAGCGCGCTCGTGGCCGCGACGCCCCCCGCCGCTGCGCTCGGCCGCACCCCGCACGGCGGCCGCTTCTCGCTGCACCTGCCCTGGCCCACGCGCACGATCGACCCGCACGACCTACGCGACCCGACTGCGGCCCTCTTCGGCGCGGCGATCGCCGATCCGCTTTTCGCCCTCGACACCGCGGGCCACCCGGTCCCGGCGCTCGCGCAATCGCTCCCTTCGAAGGAGGCGCTCGGCACGGTCGTGCGCTTGCGCGAGGGCCTGCGCACGGCGCGCAAGGAGACGCTCGGCGCGGCGGACGTGATCTTCTCGATCGAGCGCGCCCGCGGCCGGGGCGCGGCGGCGGTGCTCGCGGAGGTCCCGAAGCCCACGCCTTACCCGAAGGATCCGCTTGCGGTGGTGTTTGGCACGACCGACCCGCACAAGCTCGCCCGCGCGCTTGCTTCCCCGCTCGTCTCGGTGGTGCCGCAAAAATTCGATCCGAGCGCGCCGGACGGGACGGGGGCATTCCGCGCGGAATGCGGCGACCGTGGGCTCGTGCTCTCCAAGAATGGATTCGCGGCGCGTGGCTCGGCGTTCCTCGACGGGATCGAGGTCGCGCGCGCGGACGACCTCGCGACGTCGTTACGACGATTCGAGGCGGAGCGGGACGACGTGGGCTGGCTCGGGCTCGGCTTGCACGGCGAGCGCAAAGGCGCAGTCCGATTCGACCTCGGCCGTGCTGCGTGGATCGTCTTGCAGATCGGCCCCCAGGCCGGAAGCTACGGCGCGCCGTCGGTCGCGCAGCGGCTCGTGGACGCGGTTCCGCCGGAGCGTTTGTCGCATCTCGGGCTCGGGCCGTTGCCGCCGGCCCATGGGGATCCGGGTTGGGGCGGGCCGCCTTCGGAGCTGTTGGTGGACGAAGCATCGGCGCATCTCGTCGAGGTGGCGCGAACGCTCGCGCCGATCTTGTCGAGGCCCGGGCACGAGGTGACGGCCACGACGCTCCCGCGCGTGGAGCTCGGCCGGCGCCGCGCGCGGGGGCAGGTGGCGCTTTCGATCGATATCGTACGACCGTCGCAGCCGGGGCCGCTCGGTGCATTGTTATCGCTGGCGACGGCGGACGACGCGGCGCGGGCGAAGGAGCTCGCGATGAAGCCGCCGAAGCTTGCGCCGAATGCATCTGCGCGGGCGCTGACGCATAGCCTGCGGGTGGGCGTGCTCGGGGAGCTTCGGGTGGCGGGAGGATTGATGCCGGAGCTCGTGCTCGCGAGGGGCGGGGATGGGTGGGATCTGGGGGCGAGTTTTCGGAGGCGAGGGAAATGAAGAACGGATCTTCCGCGACACACCACGACAAACAACCTCTTCCTCGGTAAGATCACCGCTCCATGACCCCGACCGCCCCCGACCCCCACGCCGAGGCCCTCCGCTTCCTCTCCGCCGCCGATCCTCGCCTCGCCGAGCTCATCCATTCCGTTGGCCCGTGTCGTCTCGGCTCCGCCGCCCAGACGAGCGGGCCTTTTCATACGCCCGGGTTTTTCGAGGCCATCGTCGAGTCGATCGTCAGCCAGCAGCTCTCCGTGAAGGCTTCCGATACCATTTTCGGCCGCGTCCTCGCCCTCGGCGGAGGAAAACTCCTCCCGCCCGCCGAGCTCCTCCGCGTGGAGGAGCAGGCGCTCCGGACCTGCGGTTTGTCGGGGTCCAAGGTCAAGTTCATCCGGGACCTTTGCGAAAAACTCCTCGATGGCACGCTCGTGCTCGACGAGCTGCCCGCGCTCGACGACGAGGCCGTGATCGAGCACCTGCGGCGCGTCAAAGGCATCGGGCGCTGGACCGCGGAGATGTTCTTGATCTTCCGCCTCGGCCGGCCCGACGTGCTCCCCGTCGCGGATCTCGGTATCCAGAAGGGAATGAAAAAGCTCCACGGACTCCGGAAGGATCCGACGCCCGAGCGAATGATCAAGCTCGCGCGGCCCTGGAGGCCTTATCGTTCGGTTGCTTGCTGGTACCTCTGGAGACTTCACGAGACCAAAAAATGAAGGTGAGACCCACCATGGCTTTTCTTACGAAGATTCCTCTGCGCGGCCTCATGGCCATGACAGCCGGCCTGCTTCTGTTCGTGGCCTGCAGCGACGAGGGCGGGAGCGCTTCGGATGGTGGCGGCGGCACGGGCGGCTCGCTCGCGGGCGCGAAGAAGCGCTGTGGGCAGGACGTGGGGTGTCAGCCCGGCGAGACGTGCAAGCTCAACTTCATCGAATGGGGCTACGAATGCTCCTGCGAGGCTGGCAAGCTCGTCTGCGATTCCTGGGCCAGCGCCGCCGGCCCGCCCGCCGCGCCGCCCACGGATCCCGGGATCGAATGCGTCGATTCGTATTGCCAGGACAACAACCTCGCCTCGTCGTGCTCCTTCGCGAGCGCCACGTGCAACTACGAGGTCATGTGCAACCTGGGGACGGGAATGACCGAGTCGGTCACGGGCGAGTGCCCGTAGATCATTTCCCGTCCGGCAAGGCCAGCGTCGCCAGGACGTCGCCGATCGGCTTCGGTTTTCCGTAGAGCCAGCCCTGGGCATAATGAATGCCCATGTTCGAGAGCATCTCCGCCATCGGCTGCGTCTCGACCGATTCGGCCACGGTCTCGATCCCCAGCATCCCGCCGATGCGCTGCACGCTCTCCACGATCGCCCGGTGGAGCGGGCTGTCCAGCATGCTCCGCACGAACATGCCGTCGATCTTCACGTAATCGACCGGCAAGCTCTCCAGGTACCCGTACGACGCGTGCCCGCTGCCGAAATCGTCGATCGCGAACCGGCAGCCCATCGCCCCGAGCTCCTGCATCATCCAGAGCACCTCCTGCAGGTTCGCGAACGCCGCCGTCTCCGTGATCTCGAAGCAGATCTTCGTCGCCGGCACCTTGTACTTGCCGAGCTGCTCGACGAGGAAATCGAGCAGCCCCTCGCGCAGGAGCGAGAGCGCCGAGAGGTTGATCGCGCACGTGTGCAGGTGCTTCAGGTGCTCCTTCGGCAGCGAGCCGAGCGTCGCCAGCGTCCTCGACACGACGTACCGATCGATCTCGTCCATCATGCGGCTGTCCTCGGCCGCCTGGATGATCCCGACCGGCGATTCGAGCTGCCCTTCGTCGCCGACCACGCGCACGAGGACCTCGAAATGCAGGCCCCTTCGCTTCGTCGGCGGCAGCGCGTGGATCTCCTGCGCGAAGAGGCGCAGCCGCCCGTCCGCGAGGTGGCGCTGGATGCTGGCGACCCACTGCATGGCGCGCCGGCTCCGCGCCATGTCCTGGTCGTCGTTCATGTAGATCTGCAGGCGCCCGCGGCCGCTGTCCTTCGCCAAGCGGCAGGCCTGATCCGCGGCCCCGAGCACCTCGGCCGCGCGGTGGAACTCGGCGCCGAACGGCACGAGGCCCATGCTCGCCTCGACCGGGAACGTCTTCTTCTGCCAGCCGAAGCGGAACTCGTGCAGCGTCCGCTGGAGCTTGCGCACGACCTGCTCGGCTTCGAGCGTGTCCCGCCCATGGAGCAGCACCACGAACTCGTCGCCGCCGATCCGACCCGCCGCGTCCTGCGGCCCCATGATCTCGTGCAGGCGCGTCGCCACCCACTGGAGGAGGTCGTCGCCCGCGTCGTGGCCGCACGTCGTGTTGACCAGCCGGAACCGATCGAGGTCGAAGTACACGAGCGCGTGCCGCACGCCGCGCTCACGGCTCTGCGCGAGCGCTTGCTCGATGCGCTCGGCGAAGGCGTGGCGGTTCAAGAGACCCGTCAGCGCGTCGTAGCGCGCTTGCCGCGCGATCTGGAGCGAGAGGAGCTGCTCGACGTTCGCGTCGCGGAAGACCACGAGTTTGCCCGCGCGCCCGGTCGCGCCCTCGCTCGCGGTCGAGATGCCCGTCGCGTGGCGGATGGCCACGATCTGCCCGTCTTTCCGCTCGAGCAACGCGGTTTGCCCGAGCATGCCCGTCGGGAGCGGGCCGACCGACGAGCCCTCGGACGGGAACGGCGTCGGGGGCGATGCGGGCCGCACGCGGAAGACTTCGTCGAGCTGCGCGCCGCGCCTCTCCTCGAAGCTCTCGCCCGTGAGGCGCTCGGCGGTCGCGTTCATGCGCACGAGGCGGCCCTCGGCGTCGGCTTCCAGGATCGCCACGCCGAGCTCCGACAAGCTCGCGTCGAGCCCGAAGAGCGGCGCTTTCGGCAGCCACGAGCGGGTACGCCACTCGCGCGTGTCCCGGCGCTCCTCCTCGTCGTCCTCTACGAGGTCTGCCTCGATCTCCTCGGGCAGATCGTCTTTCGTATCTGAGCTCGTCACGTTGGCCAATACTACCTATAGCGAAAGCCTAGCGTTTCGTCGCCCGCCAAATTCCGAGCGTGGCAGGCCGCCCGTGGCCGCCGTCATTGCTTCACTTCGAACTCGACCTTGGTCACCTTGAACTCGGGCGCGCGTAGCTCCTTGGATCGCGTGGAGCCCGTGGGCATGCGGCAGAAGATGCGTTGCTTTCCCGTCTCCACGATCGCGTCGACCGGCGTCACACCGTAGTACACGCCATTGACGGTGACCTTGCAGATACCTCCCTTGGCACGGATCAGGAGTCGCCCGTGGCCCTTCGGGATCGGCTTCCACCCCGAGGGGCGCGGCGCCTGCGTTGCGCTCGGGGCGGCCGCCGCTTCGTCCGCGAGGATTTCGATCGGCGTTTCGTCCGGGACTGCAGCGGCCATCTCGTCCGGCGTGAGCGCCGTGCCCGCCGCCGTGGCCGCTCCCGCCGAATCGGGCGATGTCGCCTCGGGCGGAGACGCGGCCGCCTCGGGATCGGGCGAGCGGCGCGACGCGATGAGCACGATCGCGACCAAGAGACCCACGACGAGCACGCCGATCACGGCCGCTTGCACCTGCCGGGTTCGTCGGGACGCACGCGGGTCGAGCGGGTTCGGGGGCTCGCGCTCCGGCGCGGCGGCGCCCGGCGGCGCAGGGAAGGGCGCGGCCGCGGGCGGCTCCTGGAACGGGGCGCCGAGCGGCGCGGCCGAGGCGTCCGCGGGCGGCTGCGGCGTGGCCGCCTCCGGGAACGTCGGCATCGAGACGGGCGGCGCGGTGGGGCCTCCCGGCACGAGCGGCGGAGGTGCGTCCGGACCAACCACGGGCACGGGCGGCGTCGTCGTGGAGGCCAAGGTCTGCGGTGCGGACAAACCTGGCGAAGAGATCGGCGGCGCCGACAAACCGGGGGAGGACGTCGGCGCAGCCGGCGCGAACTGCGGCGCCGAAGGACTTCGCGAGGAGTTCGGTGCAGCCGGCACCCCTGGGGGGTGTGGGGAGCGCAGTGCAGCCTCCGGCTGCGTGAGCCCCCCAAAACCTCGCGAGGACGCCGGGGCAGGGGACGTGAACTGCGGCGCCGACAGACCCGGTGACGAAGACGGCGCAGGTGGCACGCCGCCCATCGGCGGTGCCACGGGCAGCGGCGTACCCAGCGCGTTCACGCTCGGAAGCGAGCCGCGCGCGCCCTCCGGCGGGCTCGGGGGCGCGGGCGCCGCTGGCATGCCGCGACCACTCGCGACCGACTGGAACGCCTCGGCGAGCTCGCGTATCGACTGGAACCGATCGTCGGGATTTCTCGCCAGCGCCCGCTGGAAGAACGCGTCGATCGCGGGCGGCAGCTCCGGCACGATCGAGGTCGCCGGTGGCAGGCGCGCGGAAAAGACCTGCACCATCACCTCGGCGAGCGTGTCGCCGGGGAAGGGGATCTTGCCCGTCAGCGCGCGGTAGAGCACGACGCCGACGGACCAGAGATCGCTGCGCACGTCGGTCTTCTTCGAGCTCCGGAGCTGCTCGGGGCTCATGTAATGCGGCGAGCCCATGAGCTCGCTGGTCTTCGTGGCCTCGCCGAGGGACATGTCCGTCTCCTTGGCGATGCCGAAGTCGAGGATCTTCACGACCTCGACCTCGTCGTCGTCGTCCCGCGCGAGGAAGACGTTGCCCGGCTTGAGATCGCGATGGACGATGCCCGCCTCGTGTGCCTTGCGCAGGCCGCGGCTCATCTGCTGCACGATCTGCGCGAGCGCCGCGAGCGAGAGCCGGCCGTGCGAGTGGATGCGCTCCTCCAGGCTCTCGCCGCGGAGGAGCTCCATCACGAGGTACGGCGTCTCGTTCTCGATGCCGTAGTCCTGGACCGCGACGACGTTCGGGTGGCGGAGGTGCGCCGCCGAGCGCGCCTCACGTTCGAAGCGCGCGCGCGCGGCCTGGGACGCGGTCGACTCGGTGGAGATGAACTTGATCGCGACGTCGGTCTGCAGCGTGACGTGCCGCCCGACCCACACCGAGCCCATGCCCCCGGACGCGAGCGGCCGCTCTAGGCGGTATCGGCCCGCGATCACGGTCCCCGGCGCAAGTAGCATCGAACTCTCCGGCCCTCCTCGACGCGGCTCCGCCGGAGCCTATCACAGGAGGGTCGTGATCACGCCGTAGATCGATCCGATGAGCAGGCCCATGTTGCCGAGCATCGTGATCCCGAAGCCAGGCCCGCGCTTCTCCGCGGCCTGGTAGTAGCCCCACGCGAAGACGATCCGGCCGAGGATCCACACGGCGCCGAGCCCCGCGGCGATCTTGGGGCTCGTGATCAGGGCACACATCCACAGGCTCGGGAGAAACAGGATGATCTGCTCGACGGTGTTCTGCTGCACCCGCAGCACGCGCTCGAAATCGGCGTTCCCGGAGGTCTGGGGCGCCGGGACGTTGAATTTCGTGCGGGCGCGGCCGACGTTGATCGTGAGCACGAAATACGTCACGAGGGCGACAATCGTCACCAATGCGGGCAGGGCGAGGTCTTTGGACATGGCGCGTTGTACCGCGGCGCGGGCCTCGGGGGAAAGCCCCGCGCGGGCCCGCGCCGCGTGCGTCGGGATCACTTGTCGAAGACGGCCCCGATCTTCTCCCAGACGGCCGGCGCGACGCCGACCTCGAGGTGCCCAAACGGAACACCTTCCTGCTTCGAGCGGGAGGCCTTCGCATCGGCCGACCAGCCTTGCGTGAGCTGATCCTGCGCGGCGATGCTCACGTCGAAGAGCACGCCGTCGCCTTTCGGATCGCAGGTGGGGCACTCCATGCCGTCGATCTCGAAGATCGTGCCGGGCGCGCCGGGCTTCTGGCCGTGCACCACGTAGAGGGAATCGAGGTCGGGGCTCAGACCGTGGTTCTTCAATCGCTCGATGAAGTTGCCGCCCATTTCCATGACGGCCTCGATACCGACGCCGTCCATGAGCGTGTACGTCGCGTACCCGAACGAATAATCCTCGGCGTGCGTCGTATCGTAATACGCGTGCTTCGCCTTGCAGGGCGAGGTTTGCGGCTCGTAGGCGGTGGCGCGGCAGGTGATGTGCGCGTCGTCGTCCTCGATCCACCCACCGGTGCCCCACGCCCCGGCCGGGTTGTAGCCGAGCTTGTAGACGCTCACCCAGTCGCGCCACTTCGACTCGTCGGTGTCGAGCTCGGACCAATCGTACGAGACCGGATCATCCTGGCGGTTCGGCAAGGGGTAGAAACTGCGCAGGTCGTAGGCCGTCTGGAGCTGCCCGAGGTAGGCCGAGACATACGCGCCGGACTCGTCGAGCGAGCCCCACATCGCGTGGTTGTACTGATCGAAATCGAAGTCCGCGCCGCTCACGCCTTCGGCTGCGTTCAGGGCTTCGAGGCTCATCGCGGAGACGGGTTTGCCCTCGGCGTCGAGGCCCGTGATGTTCGAGGTGTAGATGCGCGTCCAGAAATCGGGCCACGTCGCGCCGCGGTTCTCGCAGGCCGAGTAGGCGTAGGGGTTCGGGAAGATCGAGTTCGGCCCCGAGGCATATCCGAACGTCACGCATTGCACGGCGCTCATCCATCCCCAGGTCACCGGGCCCTGGCCGATCGGCGCGGCGTCGGGCGTGCTGTAGATGATGAGGTTGTTGAACGGGTGGCGGAAGTTCAGGTCGATGCCGAGGTGCGGGCCGGAGAGCGCGACGTACGTGCGCACGTCCTTGCGGAAGGCGGGCACGTTCTTCGCAGAGTCCGCGGCGACGCGCTCGAAATGTTTTGAGCCCCAATCCTTCCAGCTCGAAACATTCGAGAGGTAGAGGTCGGCCGAGAGGACGCCTTTGCTCCAGGCCACGATGTCGACCTTGGGCTGGCCCACGAGCGCGGAGACGCGGCGGATCACGTTCGCCAGGTTCGTCGCCTGGTTGAAGTTGTCGCCGTGGAACGTGCCGAACGTGAGCGCGTACGTGCAATGCCCGCGCTCCTCGAGCCATTGCACGAAGCCCGTCTTCTGCGCCGTGCCCGGGTACGCGCTCCCCGCGCCGTCGTCGCCGCCGGGCAGGAGCCAGACGTTGCCGTTTTGCATGGCGCCGTGCACGAGCAAGACGGGCGTCTTCGTCTTGTCACAGGAGAGCGACGCCGTCTTCGGACCGTGGTGCAAAAGGACGAACCGCGCCTCGGGGCGCATCGGCCCCTTCTTGCCGCAGGCCGGCGCGCCCGATTTCCCCACCTCGCCGGCGCACGCGTCCTTGTAATGGATGTTGAAGCCGTCGACGAGCTGTTGATTGAGCGCGCCGAAATACGTCTTCAGCTTGTACGTGTCGTCCTCGAACGTGTCCTCCCAGCGGAGCTTCTGCGTGCGGACGTTGTAACCCTCCGTGCGGTAACGCTGAAGCCCCTCGACGAGCTCGATCTTGCCCCAGGACCAGGACGGCGGGGTGATCTCGCCGACGACGCGGTAATCGTCGACGTACGCGCCGGCCGCGGGCGGATCGAAATAAGCGTCGTACGCCGGGTCGAATGCATCCGCAGAGGGATACGGCACGCTGCCGCCTTCTCCGCCCGCGCCGCCCGCGCCGCCCGCGCCCGAGCCGCCGGGCCCATTCCCGCCCGATGCGCCCTGGCCTCCCTGGCCACCGGTCGCCTCGGGATCCGGAGTCGGGCCGCAGGCCGCCGCCAGAAGCAAAACAAGCACGCCTACGGAAACCTCACGCAATGCCATGGCAAACCTCCACCGTAATCGGATCGAGGGTAGGCGCGCGGGTGCAGGAAGGCAAGCGTCGTCTGCGGCGGTGCAACACGCGCCGCAGGCACGGAAATGAAGGTTACGATGTGAGAGGATGGAGAGGATTGCTGCGGTGCAGCAAGGTCGCCGGGCGGGCGTTTACTTGGCGTCGGGGAGCGGAATACGCACGACGCCGGGGATGCCGCCCTTGTTGTACGTCGTGTGCGCCGAGTTCGTGATGTAGAGGAAGCGGCCCTTGCTCGTCTTGCCAATCGCAATGGCGGAGGGCTCGTAGAAGCCCTCCCCCTCGGAGAGGACCTGGGTTTCTCCGGTGAACTGCACGCGGACGATCTTGTGCGCGGCGCGCGCGACGACGAGCAGGCTCACGTCCACCGGATCCTCGATCAGGCTCTCGACGCCGCCGAGCAGCGCGCAATCGGGGCCCGCGATCGCGCCGCCGAGCTGGAACGTGACCGCGCCGCCCCCGGCGGGGACGAATCCGCCCTGGTAAATCGTCGCCCGGTCGGCGTTGGTCCAGAAGAACGAGGCATCGGCCATGCTGGTGCCCGAGGCGACGACGCTCGTGATTCCCCTCGGTATCATCTCGCCGTACGCGCAAGCCGACATCTGGTCGCCCGAGAACTCCTTGCTGGGTCCAATCTCCGAGCCCACGGCGTCCCCCGGTTGGATCTCGGTGAACGACGCGGCGACGGGGTTCGACACGAAGCCCGAACCGAAGCTCGCGAACGTGATCGCGCGCGGGTAGGTCAACGTCTCGGTCCCCGGGACCCACGTGGCCTCGCCGCCGCCCGGCGGGAACTTGTAGACCCCCGCCTGGAACTGCTGCGGACTTTCGCTCTTCACCACGACGTACACGTTCTTGTTCGCGTCGATGCCGACGCCCTGCGGGAACGCGAGGCCGACCGGCCCCGGAATCGTGCCGTAATCGGTGACGGCGCCGGTCTCGAGGTCGAGCTTCACGACCTTGGGGTTCACCGAGTAACTCACGTACGCCGTGGTCCCGTCGATCGCGATGCCCTCCGGCAGCTCGCCGAGCGCGGGGTTGAACTTCACGACCTCTTCCGGGGCCACGGGGTAGACGATCGCGCCGCCGCCCTCGCCGCCCTCGCCGCCCGCGCCGCCCGAGCCTCCTCCTCCCGCCGCGCCGGAGCCGTCGCCGCCCTCGCCGCCTCCGCCGGTCGGGTTGTTGTTCGAGCCGCCCGCGCAGGCCACGGCAAGCGAGGCGAGCGCGATGCCGAGGCACGAGAGAACCACGCGCCCGAGCGGGCGCTCGATCGATTGCCGATCATCCTTCGATTTCATGAAAAGACCCTCCAGCCGGGGGAGGCTACCAGCCGGCCAGGTCGGGCCGCAAGACGCGTGTCGGGAGCCCTGGATCAGGCGAGCTCGAGCTTGCCGTGATCGTCGCAATGCCCGCCGTGCGGATGATGCAGGTGCCCGCCGACGAGGTAATCGAGGTGATCTCCGTGCGGGACCCCCTCGTGCCCGCATGCAGGCCCGTGCACGTGGCTCTGCTGGTGCTCGCCGCAGGCGTGCGAGGGCGTGCATTCGGCGCGGTTCGCCTGGTCCACTGCAATGACGTGCTCGTCCGTGTGATCGCCGTGCGCGTGGTGCAGGTGCCCATCGTGCAGGTAATCGGTGTGCCCCTGGTGCCGGATCGCCGTGTGGCCGCAGCCCTCTCCATGTTCGTGCGCGTGGCTGCCGTGCGTGGCGTGATCGTGCATCGCTTTCCTCCTTCACACTGCCTGGCGCTTTCGATCGGACGACGGTACCCCCGGGTTCGCCGAGGCCCCACCGAGGGAATTTCCTGCGCTCGGTCGGGCGCGACCATTGGTGTCCAGGCCCTATTGCGGTGGCCCGTTTCGTCGTGCAAAGTGCGCGCCGCACGTGCCCGGCGTCGTCGCGCTCCGCCTCTACTACCTCGCGAGCTTCGCGGTGCTCGGCGTGTATTTGCCGTTTTTTCCGCCCTGGCTCGCCGCGCGTGGCATCGAGGGCGTGCACTTCGGCCTGCTCATGGCCACGTACCCCGCGATGGGCGTGATCGGCCCGCCCGTGTTCGGGCTCGTGGCCGACGCGCTCGGCCTGCGGGGCCATCTCCTCCGCGTCGCGTGCGCAGGGGCGTTCGTCGGGTTTGCCGGCGTCGCGGCGCTCGCGGGGGCCGGGGGCGGGACCTTCGCCGCGCTGCTCCTGCCGGTCGTCGTCTTCGCGTTTTTCCGCACGCCCATGACCATGCTGGGCGACGTCGTGGCCCTCGAAGCGGCCCGCGAGGGGCACGTGCCCTACGGCATGACGCGCCTCTTCGGTTCGATGGGGTTTCTCGTCGCCGCGATCCTCGCCGGCGGGCTCGAGCCGACGTCTGCTGTGCAGATCCCGCTCGCCATCGCCGCGCTCCTCCTCGTCACGCTCGGCATAAGCTTCGCGCTCCCTTCCCGCGTGCCCGTCCCTGCGAGGCCCTCGGCCGCGCAGATCCGCGCCCTGCTCACGAGCGCCGACGTGCGCCTCTTCCTCGCCTCGGCGTTTTTCGCGCAGGTCGCCTTCGCTTGTTACGACCAGTGCTTCTCGCTGCACCTGCTCGCGCGGGGCGCCTCGCCGCGGATCCTCGGCGCGACCTGGGCCGTCGGCGTCTCCGCCGAGGTCGTGCTCATGGCGAACGCGAGCGCCCTCGCCGCGCGTGTCCGCGCCCCGGTCCTGCTCGCCATCGCGTACGGGGTCGCCGTGCTCCGCTGGATCCTCATCGGGTTCGTCCCGGGCTTTTGGCCGCTCCTCGTGCTCCAGCCCCTCCACGCGATCACCTTCGGCCTCCCGTGGGTCTCGGCCCTCGCTTACGTGAAAGATCGTGCGCCCAAGCACCTTCTCGGAACGGCGCAGGGGGTGTTCGTGGCCACCATCTCGTTGGGGTCCGTCACCGGCATGCTCGGCTGGATCCACGTCTATCGCCGCGGGGGCGGGGCCCTCGCGTTCGGGGGCGCCGCGCTCGTGTCCGCGCTCGCTTGCGGGATCGCGATCGCCTTCGCGCGCCGTACGCGTGCGGGGCGGAACGAGGATTCCTGACGCACCGCACCGCGGCCGGTGTCGAAGTTTTTTCGCTCGGAGCCACCGCTCGGGTTACACCTCGGCAGCGGCGCGCGTGCCGCTTTCCGAAGCGAGGCATCCGATGTGCGGGATCGTGGGATACGTCGGGACGCGGCATGCGGCCCCCATCATCGTCGACGGGTTGCGGAAGCTCGAGTACCGGGGGTACGACTCGGCCGGCGTCGCCATCCATGACGGTCGTTCCATCGAGATTGTGCGGACGCTGGGCAAGCTCGCGCGTTTGTCCGAGGCGCTGGAGAAGCGGCCCCTCGCGGGCTCGACGGGCATCGGGCACACGCGATGGGCGACGCATGGACGCCCGAGCGAGGCGAACGCGCACCCTCACTCGGCCGGGCCGGTCGCCGTCGTGCACAACGGCATCATCGAGAACCACGTGGCCGTGCGGCAGGAGCTCGAAGCCGAGGGCGTGAAGTTCCTCTCGGACACGGACACGGAGATCGTCGCGCACCTCATCCACCGCGAGCTCTCGCGCGGCCAGAAGACGCTGTTCTCCGCGGTGCAGGCGGCCCTGCGGCACGTCGTGGGCGCCTACGCGATCGCGGTCGTGTCGCGCGAGGAGCCGGACGTGGTGGTCGCGGCGCGGCATGGCTCGCCGCTCGTCGTGGGCCTCGGCGAGGGCGAGATGCTCTGCGGCAGCGACATTCCGGCGCTGCTCGCGCACACGCGCTCGATGATGTTCCTCGAGGACGGGGACGTGGTGGAGCTACGCGCCTCGGGGGTGCGTTGCGAGACCGTCGCCGGCGAGGTCGTGACCCGCAAGGCGAAGCACATCGACTGGAGCCCGGTGCAGGCCGAACGTGGGGGCTACAAGCATTTCATGCGCAAGGAGATCCACGAGCAGCCGGAGGTCGTGGAGGCGACCCTGCGCGGCCGGATCGACCTCGCCGAGGGGGACGTCTACGCGGCCGAGATGGGCGTGCCGCCCGAGGTGGCGAAGCAGATCCGGCGCGTGTACTTCGTGGCTTGCGGGACGAGCCACCACGCGGCGATCGCCGGTCGTTACTGGATGGAGCAGCTCGCGAAGGTGCCCTCGGTCGTGGAGCTCGCGAGCGAGGTGCGCTACCGCGAGCCGCTGTTCTACCCGGACGATCTGGTGATCGCGGTGAGCCAGTCGGGCGAGACGGCCGATACGCTGGCGGCCGTGAAGGCGGCGAAGGCGGGCGGCGCGCGGGTCCTCGCGGTGGCGAACGTCCTCGACAGCGCGATCCCGCGGGTGGCGGACGGCGCGCTCTACACGCACGCGGGCCCCGAGATCGGCGTGGCCTCGACGAAATGCTTCACGACGCAGCTCGCGGCGCTCCTCTTGCTCGCGGTGTACATGGGCCGGCGGCGCGGCACGCTGCCGCAGGAGCGCGCGCAGAAGGTGCTGCAGGCGCTCTGGGAGATCCCGAGCCACCAGCGCGAGATCCTCGGCGACGCCGATTACGTGCACGCCATCGCGAAGAAGCTCGTGCACGCGAAGGACGTGCTCTTCCTCGGCCGCGGGCTCGGCTTCCCGATTGCGCTCGAAGGCGCGCTCAAGCTGAAAGAGATCTCCTACGCGCACGCCGAGGGCTACGCGGCGGGCGAGATGAAGCACGGCCCGATCGCGCTGATCGACGAGCAGCTCCCGGTCGTCGCGGTTTGCCCGCGCGACGCGCAATACGAGAAGATGCTCTCGAACCTGCAGGAGGTCTGCGCGCGCGAGGGTCAGGTCATCGCCATTGCCACGAAGGGCGACGAGCCGATGCTGGAGCTCGCGCAGCACATCGTGTGGATCCCGAAAGCGCCGGACGAGGTGCTCCCGCTCCTCACGGTGCTCCCGCTCCAGCTCATTGCGTATTTCGTCGCGAACCTGAAGGGCAACGACGTCGACCAGCCGCGCAACCTCGCGAAGACGGTCACGGTCGAATGACGAACCCTGAAGGGCCCCTCTCCACGGCATGGAGAGGGGCCCGGGGGTGTGGCGCTAGGCCGCCTTCTCCTCTTTTTCGCCGCCGCCGCTGAGCCCCTCTTCCTTGAGGGCGCCGCTCACCGCCTGCACGACGTTCGCCATCGAGGGGAACTCCTCGTCTTCGAGGTCCTCGATGATCTGACGGAGCGAGACGGGCTGCCCCTTGCGATATTCGATCTCCTGATCGCCCGCCCGTTCGAGCAGGTCTTGCTTCGTCACGGGAAATTCCATCCCGGCGAGCGCCTGCGTGATCGCGCCGATGCCGAACGCCGTCCCCTCGGGCGGTCCTGGCTTGTCGTACGCCTGCCCGCGGACCTCCTTCCGATCGCGGAGATCACGCTGATGTTGAACCTCCTTGCCGCCGAGGTGCCCCGCCTCCTGGACGGTCATCGTGCCCTTGCCCTCGTCCTTATTTTTTTCGGCCATGATCTGTCTCCTCGCGTGGCGTTCGGCCAGCCGGATGCCGCGTGGCTCGGACTCGCCGCTTTCGTTGGGCACGAAAAGACCCACGTCCAGGGTTTGGCCGAGTCATCCATTGAGGATGCGCTCGGCGCCCCGCATGACGGCGGCCCGGTTCGGTCCGTGCCCCTCTTGCGGTCCGCCCCGAGGCGGGCATGAGACCCGTGGAGGAACCTCATGGCCCAGACGTGGAACCCCGGGGAACGCAACGATCGAACGTCCCAGCCCGAGAAACCGAGCGGCTGCACGCCGGCCGACGAGCCCGAGCACGGCAGGCCGCCGGTCGCATGGGAAGGGGAGACCCGGGTGCTCGAACCCAAAACGGTCGCCGACGAGCTCGTGGACGAGGCATCCGAGGAATCTTTTCCCGCCAGTGATCCGCCCGCCTGGACGCCAAGGAAATCCGTGGGCTCGAAGTGAGCGACCATGCTTCGGGCGCTTGGGGGCTCGCCCGGGCGCGCCGGGCTCTGCCCCCAAACCCCCGTCAAAACCGCGCACCCCCCTGACGTGGAACTTGCTGCCCACGTAAAGGTCGGCAAAATGTTGCGCTTGCGCGCGGGCGTTCCCTGTGTGCCCGCGTGACGCTTCCATCCCCTCCGCTGACGAAGAATCTCCCTTCTTATGGGCAAGTTCACGTCCTCCCTCGATCGCCGCCGACTTCTTCAAGGTGTCGGGTCTCTGCTGCTCGCATCGGCTTGCTGCCCGGAGCCTATGTCGCGCGGCGCGGACACGCCGAAACCGCTCGTGTCTTCGTCTTCCACGGGTCCGCTCGTGCCGGATGCGCCCGAGAACGTCGGCATGTCGTTCGATCGGCTCGAAGACGTGTTCGCGCGCCTCGAGCGCCGCGTCAACGACGAGGGCTTTCCAGGCTTTGCGGCCCTCGTGGCGCGGCACGGCAAGGTCGTCGCGCAGCACGCCTATGGCAAGAAGGTCCGCGGGGGCGTCGAGCCCGTGACGCTCGACACTCTGTTTGACCTCGAATCAATGACGAAGGTCGTGTCGACGGCCATTTCGACACTCATCCTCGTCGACCGGGGCAAGCTCGGCCTCGACGATCCGGTCGTCAAGTACCTGACGGCGTTCCAGGGGGCGGGCAAGGAGCGGGTGACCGTACGGGACATGCTCCGGTATTCGTCGGGCCTGCCGCTCGACAACCATTTTTTCGACGAGAAGCCGATCGAGATATGGCGGAAAATGGCGGCGACACCGCTCGAGTATCCCCCGGGGACGAAGGTGGGATACAGCGACCTCACGTATCGCCTGCTCGGCAAGGTCGTGGAGGCGGCCTCGGGCATGACGCTCGACGCGTTCGCCCGCGACGCCGTGTGGAGGCCGCTCGGAATGGTCGACACGACGTACAATCCCGCGGCGGCGCTGCACCCGCGCATCGCGGCGACGGGCGCCACGCAGCGGCGCACCGCGGTCGTGCGGGGCACGGTGCAGGACGACCAGGATTTTTTGCTTGGCGGGGTGTGCGGCTGTGACGGCGTGTTTTCCACGGTGAAGGACGTGGCCACGTTCTGCCAGATGGTGCTCGGCGGCGGCACGTACGATGGAAAGCGTATCCTCGGGCCGGAGCTTGTCGCCGCGATGGTCGCGAATCAGACGCCGTTCGTCGATGCGCGGAAGACGGACACGTCGCCGCTCGAAAACCTCGTGTCGGCGCCGAAGGGGTATGGCTGGGAGCTCTTCACGCCGCGATTCTCGCCCGGCGGGACGCGCCTGTCGCCGGGCTCGTATGGCAAGTCGGGGGGCGCGGGCACGTTCGTGTGGGTCGACCCGTCGCGGCAGCTCGTTGCCGTCCTGCTCACGAACCACGGGCTGCCGGTGCCTTTCGACGAGCGCGGATGGAATCGGCTGCTCGACGACACGAGCTGCGTGGAGTTTTTCGATGGTGTCGTCGGAGCCGTGACCGACGAAGCGTAGACGATTTCCGCGACCGCGCGGGGGCGAAACAGGGATGGGGCGCCGCGCGCGGAGGTCGTTCGGGCGATCGGGAGAAGCGAGCGTTTGGTTCCCGTCGCCGTGAGGGCGCCGGGCTCGTCGGCAACGGCTGGGGGCTTCGTCGACCGGCTCGCCGTGGTCGCCGACAACGGCCGGGGTGGTTGTCGACATGCTCGCTGCGCTCGTCGGCAACGGCTGGGGTGGTTGTCGAGATGCTCGCCGTGCTCGTCGGCAACGGCTGGGGGCTTCGTCGACGGGCTCGCTGCGGTTGTCGGCAACGGCCGGGGTCTTCGTCGACATAGATCGTGGAGGTCTTCGACGCGCCGGTCGGTGGTCGGATACGACGCGGGACCCGTCGCGCACAGACATTGTGTGTCCCACCAGCCTGTGAATTCTCTTGCGCGGCTCCGCCCTCGCCGTGCACAAGGATCGCCAGGATCCACCGTGAATGGCGCGATGTGCGGTGTCATGGGCGCTGAGATCCAGGCCGTGCGAGCGGGCCGCCCTGGGGGAGGACGGCCCGCACGAACCATTATCGCCGCGTGAGCCGATGCAGGGTACCGACGAGATGGTCCAGCTTGTTGCGCAGCTCCTCGTCCACTCTATCCACGTATCCGAGTGCTTCCGCCACATCGAGGCATGCCCGCACCTCCGCCGCCGAACCCATGGCCGTGTGCCACCGCGCCCTTTCGTTCCGCCCCTGCGAATACGCGCCCTCGTGCAGATTCAGCGGCACGCTTGTGGCGGCGCGCCGTAGCTGATCCGCCAGGTTCGCATCCTTCCCGCCGATCTTCTCGATGATGGGCCGCAGCCGCCGCAGCAATTCGATCGTGACGCTGTAGATCCTGAGCACCAGTGCGCCAGGCGAAGCCTGGGTGAGGAGGAAGCAACGACAGACAGAAACCTCATCAATGCGTCAAACGGCTGGACCGAGCCCGCTTTCTTCGACGTCGACCCGTGGGAGCCGGAGAACGACTTTGGCGGCGCGGGCAATGTGGCGGTGGATCTCGTCGATCCGGCGTTCGTCCCGCCGGCGTGCCCCTGACAGGCCTTTTACGGGCACGGCTGGAGCGTGCACGACGTCGCCGTCGTACAGTCCCAGCACTTCGTCGACGGCAGGAAGGGATCGTTGTATTCGGGGCAATCGTAACGGAACTCCTTGTAGTAAGCGGAGAAGTCGCCGTCGGAAGAGTCGTACCGCCAATCGCATTCGCGGTTTTCCCAGCCCACCGCCACCGTGTACGTGTTGTCGCTGTAGTAGGTCCGATAGCGACCCGAAGGCCGCAGCGCCTGCTCTGCGGTGGCGACGGGGCCTTCGTCCACGGTCACACCTTCCTCGGGCGCGCCCAGACAGGCCATGAGAGAAAGCGAGAGACCCAGGCCAGCGAGAATTTTCTTGAGCATGACAATCCTCCTTCCGTCACCCGACACGCGGTCGGGTGGGATACGAGTGGCGAACGCAGGCATGAGAGGCAGCCGATCCGGCGCGCCCCGCGCTGTTTGCGCTCATCGATGCAATCGAGGATGCCTGCTCTCCCGGAATCCCGCCAGTGTCCGCCTGCGACAATGTTGTTGCGTCCACCGACACGCGCGGCAAGAAACCAACGCCGACACCCGTCGCGCCGGTGTCATGGACAGACGTGATGGATACGTATACGACCGCGGAAGAGGCGCCCAGCCAGACAGAGCCGCGCGAGCGCGCCCGATCGCTCCGCGCGCCGGAGGTGACGAGCACGGTGCACGCGGGCGCCTTCCGGCACGTCGTGAGCGTCCTCGAGGGCGCCGGCCTCGACCCACGGCCGCTCCTCGCCGCGGCGGGCGCCTCCGAGACCGATCTCGTGGATCCCGATCTGCGCGTCCCCATGGCTCGGTACGTGGCCTTGTGGCGAATCGCGGCGCCACGCTTCCCGAAGGGCTCGCTCGGCCTGACCTTTGGCGCCAGCTTCGAGCTCGATCACGGCAATTTGCTCACGTACATGGCGGCGCACGCCGCCACGCTCGGCGAGGCCGTGCTGCAAGCCGACCGCTATCGGCATCTCGTTCATGAGATGCTGCTCCCTGCCCTCGACCTGGAGGGCGGCGACGCCTGTCTCCGCCGAGTGCTGCACCCATCCATCGGCCGGATCGGCGCGATGGCGGAGTCGATCGCAGCGACCTGGGTGAAGAGCCTCAGCATCTACGTCGGCGAGGCCTTTCGGCCGCGCGAAATCTGGTTCCAGCATCCGGCCCCGCGTGATCTCCGCCCCTACGACGAGGCGTTCGGCTGCCCCGTGCGCTTCGAGATGCCCGAGACCCGGATGATCACCGATCGCGAAGAGCTCGAGCGGCCGCTTCGCCTCGCCAATCCACGCCTCCGCGCCTATCTCGAGGAGCAGGCCCGGATCCAGCTCGATAGCCTCCCGCACGAGAACGGGCTCGCCGATCGCGTGCGCCGCCTCCTCGTCGAGGAGCTGCGCGGCGGCGCTCCCTCGCAAGATCACATCGCCCGGCGCCTCGCGCTCAGCCCGCGCACCTTGCAGCGCCGCCTCAAGGACGAGGGCGTCGTCTTCAACGACCTCCTCGACGAGCAGCGCCGCGCTCTCTGCGACCGCTATCTGCAGGATCGATCCCTCTCGATTCAGGAGATCGCCTTCCTCCTCGGCTACACGGAGCGCAGCAGCTTCTATCGCGCCTTCCGCCGCTGGACGGGGGGCACCCCGCTGGAGCTGCGCAAAGTGGACCGGGACGAAACCGGGAGAAGCCTCTGAGGCCCCGTGAAGGACACGAGGGGGCTTCCCTCCGGCGCCCGTTCGCACTATGGACCGACCCCGGAGAGCCTGATGGACCTGTCCTTCACCCCTGAACAGATCGCCTTCCGCGACGAGGTCCGCGCGTGGATCCGGGAGGCCATGCCTCCGCGCATCCGCGAGAAAGCGGACGTCGACGGGCATTTCGATCACGACGAAATCATGGAGTGGCACCGGATCCTTTACGCGAAGGGCTGGGTTGCTCCCCATTGGCCCGCGGAATGGGGCGGCGCTGGGCTCGACGTCACGCGCCGCTTCATCCTGACCGAGGAGCTCGAGCTCGCCGGCGCCCCGGGGCTCTCTCCGTTCGGCCTCACGATGGTCGGGCCCCTAATCCTCCAGTTCGGGAGCGACGCGCAGCGCAGGCGCTTCTTGCCGAAGATCCTCGCGGGCGAGGAGGTCTGGTGCCAGGGGTATTCGGAGCCGAACGCCGGCAGCGACCTCGCCTCGCTCAAGCTCTCGGCCGAGCCCGACGGCAAAGGCAATTATGTCCTCAATGGGCAAAAGACCTGGACGACGTACGCGCAGTACGCTGACTGGATCTTCGTGCTTGCGCGGACCGACAAGACCGCGAAGAAGCAATCGGGCATCAGCTTTTTCCTCGTCGACATGAAGGCGCCTGGCGTCACGGCGCGGCCGACGCTCACGATCGCCGGGACGCTCGCGTTCTGCGACACGTTCTTCGAGAACGTCGTCGTGCCCGCGGAAAACCTCGTCGGCCCGCTGCATGGTGGCTGGACGCTGGCGAAGGCGCTGCTCGGCCACGAGCGCACGTACATCGCGGCCGTGGGGTTGTCGACGCGCATGCTCCGGCGCGTCAAATGCATCGCGGCGGCGACGAAGGAGAAGGGCGTGCCGCTCATCGAGGTGCCGTCGTGGCGCGCGCGGATTGCCCGGATGGAGATCGAGCTCTGGGCGCTCAAGATGGCGAATTACCGGGCGATCGCCTCGGCCGAGCTCGGACACGCGCCGGGGGCCGAGTCGAGTATCCTGAAGATTCGCGGCAGCGAGATCATGCAGCAGATGTACGAGCTCGCGATGGACCTGATGGGGCACGATTCGCTCTCCTGGCACAACGAGCCGGGCACGGTCCCCGAGGGCTGTGCCTCGATTCCCCCGCAGTTCAATTACACGCGCGCGGCCAGCATCTACGGCGGCAGCAACGAGATCCAGAAGAACGTCATCGCCAAAGCCATCCTCGGCCTGCCGAGCTGACGGGGACTCGCCATGAATTTCGACCTCACTCCCGATCAGAAGCTCCTCGAAAGCACCGTGGCCTCCTTCGTCAAGAAGGAATCTCCCGTCACGCGATTCCGCGCCCTCCGCGAAGACTCCATCGGCTGGAGCAAATCGCTCTGGAAAACGATGGCCGAGCTCGGCTGGATCGGTCTCGCCTTCCCCGAATCCGCGGGCGGCCTCGGCGGCTCGTTCGTGGACGTCGCGATCCTCCTCGAGCAATTCGGCGCGGGGCTCCTCCCCGAGCCGTATGTCGCGTCCGTGCTCTCGGCGGGCACGGCCATCCTGCGCGCGGGAAGCGCCGAGCAACACGAGGCCTTCCTCGCGCCGCTCCTCGCCGGCGACACGAGCCTCGCGCTCGCCTGGGCCGAGCGCGGCGGTCGTTATGATTCGACATGGGTCGAGACGACGGCCACGAAAAAGGGCGACGATTACGTGCTCCAGGGCGAGAAAATTTTCGTCCAGAATGGCCACGCCGCGGATGTGATCGTCGTCTCGGCCCGCACCGCGGGCGCTCCGGGCGATAGCGACGGCATCTCACTCTTCGTGCTCCCGCGGGAGACCAAGGGCCTCTGCATCACGCCGGTGAAGACGATGGATGGGCAAAGGGCCGCGACGATCAAGCTCGACGGCGCGATCGTCCCGGGCGCGAACCGCCTCGGGCCCGAGGGCGCGGCGGCGCCCGTGCTCGATGAAATCATGGATCTTTGCGCCGCGGCCGCGTGCGCGGAGGGGCTCGGCGTCATGCGCGCGGCCGTCGCCATGACCGTCGACTACCTGAAGACGCGTGAGCAATTCGGCGTGAAGATCGGCACGTTCCAGGCCTTGCAACACCGCGCGGTCGACATGTTCGTCCGCATGGAGCTCGCGAAGGGCACCTCGATCCTCGCGAGTATCAAGATCTCGGACCCCGATCCGGCCGCGCGCCGTTTCGCCGTCAGCGCGGCGAAGGTCGAGCTTGCCATTTGCGGACGTTACGTCACGCAACAAGCCATCCAGCTCCACGGCGGAATCGGGATTACAGACGAGCACGATATCGGCTTGTATTTCAAGCGCATGCACGTCCTGAACGCCCTTTTCGGCGACGAGGAGCATCACCTCGTCCGATTCGCCGCGCAACCTGCGTTCTGATCCCATACGCCCGCGCCCCGGCGCGCTTGGGGCACGTCCCGGTCCCCTCATTCAGGATTGGCCCGAGCATACGAACGCGTTCCGGACGCGTATCGTGCGGCATTCACCGGGGGGTGATCATGACCGGCGTTCTTTTCTCGGGGAGCCAAGTCCCTGATCAACAGAAGCACGATTCCATCGTCGCCTGCGAGGTCGGCGACGTGTCCGTGTCCTTCGATATGCGGAAAGGCATGTTGTCATGTGGCGGCAATCCGTCCGTGATCATGTGGACCGAGACGACCGTCGCCGGCCTCATGCTCGGCCTTTCACGCATGGTGGGCGTCGAGCGATTCAACCTCGCGTTGCAGAGTGGCGGGCGCGACAGCGTCGACGGAGACTGGGCGCACATCGAGACGTTCGCGAGCTTCGAGGAGGGGTTTGCCTCGCTCGCGCGCATCGCGGCGGCGGCGGGCTGGGGGATCTGGGAGATCGTCTCGCTCGACCGCGAGGCCGAGGTGGGCCGATTCCGCTGCAAGAACGGCTGGGAGGCCAGTTACCAGCGCACTCTCTCCGCGTGCTGGGGCTCGGGCATGATGGGCGGCAAGTTCGCCGGGCTTTGCGCGCGCCTCTTCGGCAAGAATTGCTGGGCGCAGCAGGTCATGTTCCAGGCCCGGGGCGATGAGGCGGACGAGTTCATCGTGCGCCCCTCGGATCGCACGATCGAGGGCGATCTCGAGCGCCTCCTCGCCGCGGACGCGGCCACGCGCGCGGACCTCGCGGTCGCGCTGGAGCGGCTCCGGCAGGAGGTCGAGGAGCGCCGCGTCACCGAGGACGCGCTTCGCCGCACCGAAAAAGAGAATGCCTTCCTGATCGAGCAGCAAGCGAGGACCATCGCGGCGCTCTCGACCCCCATCATCCAGATATGGGAGGGCATCTTGACGTTGCCCATCGTCGGGCAAGTGAGCGCGGCGC
Organism: Polyangium jinanense; assembly: GCF_028435265.1. Taxonomy (GTDB): domain Bacteria; phylum Myxococcota_A; class Polyangia; order Polyangiales; family Polyangiaceae; genus Polyangium; species Polyangium jinanense. Next base: position 218,009 of record NZ_JAGTJK010000009.1, read on the forward strand.
GCGCGACGACCATCATGCAGGCCTTGCTCCAGGAGATCGTCCAGCGCGGCGCGCACTATGCGATCCTCGATCTGACGGGCGTCGATACACTCGACGCCGAGACGGCCGACCACCTCCTGCGTATCGTGCGCGCCGCGGAGCTGCTCGGGGCGCGCGCGATCGTGAGCGGCATCCGGCCGAAGGTCGCGCAGACCATGGTGGAGCTTGGCGTCGATCTCTCGGGGCTCACGACGGTCGCGGACCTCGAAGAGGGCCTCAAGGGCGCGCTTCGTTCGATGGGCGTACGCGCGCCGAAGCCGAGCGTGAGCTCTTCGCAGCGGTAAAACCTCGTGGTACCATGCGTTTCAGCATGGACCCGAGCCGAGACACCGCCGAGAAGCGTGACCTGCGCGAGCGGGCGCGAGCGTTTTTCCGTGACAACCGCCCGTCCGATCCGGGCTTCAAGCTCCCGCAGACATTTCTGGAGGTCGAGTCCGAAGAGCAATTCCTCTGGCTCAAGGCCTGGCAAAAGCAGGTGTATGACGCGGGGCTGCTCGGCGTCGAGTGGCCCGAGGCGTATGGCGGAAAGGGTTTGCCGCCCGGGTCGCAGCGTGTCGTGGCGGAGGAGATGGGGCTCGCCGGCGTCCCGTTCCTCGTGAACCGCATCGGCCTCGACTGGGCGGGCCCGACGATCCTCGCGGTGGGCACGGAGGAGCAGAAGCAACGATACCTGCGGAACATCCTTTCCTGCGACGAGGTCTGGTGCCAGGGCTTCAGCGAGCCCGGCGCGGGCAGTGATCTCGCGAGCCTGCGCACGAGCGCCGTTCGGAAGGGCGACCATTACATCGTCAATGGCCACAAGGTGTGGACGACGCAGGCGCTCTGGGCCGATTTCATGATCCTCCTCGCGCGCACGGACCTGAACGCGCCCAAGCACGCGGGGATCAGTTATTTCCTGTTCCCCATGAAATCGAAGGGCGTGTCGGTGCGGCCGCTCGTGAAGATGACGGGCGAGGGCGGGTTCAATCAGGTGCTCTTCGAGGACGTCGAGGTCCCGGCGTCGTGCCTGCTCGCCGGGGAAGGGGACGGCTGGCGCCTCGCGGTCATGACGCTCGCATTCGAGCGCGGCGCGTCCGAGGGCAGCGCCACGGGCGGGGCGCTCGCGTCGGGCGGTGAGGTCGCGCGGCTCGTCGCGCTCGCGAAAGAAGTGTCTCGTGATGGTCGTCCCGCGAGTGAGGATCCCGTGATGCGGGATCGCATAGCGGAGCTCGCGATCGAAGAGGAAGCGCTGCTCGCGTCGGCGCTCCGGGCGCGTGTCCCCGGGCTCGTCGAGGAGCGCCCGCTCGCGCTTCCGTTTTTGAGCAAATTGGTGTCGACCGAGTTCGGGCAAAAGCTCGCGGCGGTTGGCCAGGAGCTCGAAGGGCCGCTCGCGCAATACGCGTTCGGCGCCGAGCGCGCGGCGGACGGGGGCCATTTCCAGCGGGCCTACATGAACAGCTTCGGCTTCACCATCGGCGGCGGGACGAGCGAGATTCAGCGTAACCTGGTGGGCGAGCGGATCCTCGGCCTGCCGAAGAGCACCTGAGGAGAGGGACCATGCAAACGAACGCTCGGATCCCCGACGATTTCGGTTATGGCGAGGAGCAGGCGCTCCTCCGGCGCGAAGCGCGGAAGCTGCTCGAATCCTCCTGCAAGACGGAGGACGTGCGGCGATGGATGGAGACGCCCGCGGGCTTCGACGAGGGTCTGTGGGCGCGGGCCGCCGAGGCAGGCTGGCTCGGCCTCGTGGTGCCCGCGGCGCACGGCGGGAGCGAGATGTCGATGACGAGTCTCGCGGTCCTGATGGAAGAAATGGGCCGCGTGCTTTCGCCGCTGCCGTTTGTCGGGACGCTCTTCGCGACGCTCGTCCTCCGGGAGGCGGCGAGCGAGGCGGAGAAGGCACGTTGGCTGCCGCAGATCGCGGAGGGCAAGGTCCGCGCGGCCGTGGGGTTGGAGGAGCGGCGCGGGGGCTGGAACGTCGGGCACGTCGAGGCGACGGCGCGCCGCGAGGGAGAGCGTATTCTGCTTTCCGGCGAGAAGGAGCTCGTCGTGGACGCGCCGAGCGCGGCTCTCCTGCTCGTGACGGCGACCGAGCCCGAGGGGCCGAGTCTGTTCGCCCTGCCGGCCGCGTCGCCGGGCGTGACGGTGTCGCCGGACAAACTGGTGGATGCCACGCGGCGGAGCGGGGCCGTGCGGTTCGAGAATGTGGTGGTGAGCGACGCCGATCGGATCGGTGAAAAAGGCGCGGCCGTGTCGATCCTCGGCCGGGTGATGCCGCGAATCTGGACGGCGCTCGCGGCGGAGATGGTGGGCGGCGCGGATCGGCTGCTCGGCACGACCACCGAATACGCGAAGATCCGGCAGCAATTCGGCCGGCCGATCGGCGCCTTCCAGGCCGTGAAGTTCCCGCTCGTGGATCTGCTCGCCAAGATCGAGCTCTCGCGTTCGCTCGTGTATCGCGCGGCCGTGGCGATCGACCACGCGCCCGCGCAGGCCGAGAAGCTCGCGCGTATGGCGAAGGCGCACGCGTCGGATACGTACGCGTTCGCGGCGGCGAAGTCCGTGCAGCTCCACGGCGGCATTGGTTTTACCTGGGAGTGCGACGTGCAGCTTTATTTCAAGCGCGCGCAGTGGAGCCGCGCGGCGTTCGGGGACGCGGCGCATCACCGGAGGCGCATCGCGGAGATGGTGATCGACGGCTAGGCGCGCGTGGAAAAACTCCGGCAGCGGTTCCGCGATTGGTGACGCTCGAAGCCGTCCGCCTTCTTTTTCGGCATGCACGCTCCTAAGGACTTCCCATGACGCTTTCCCCTCCCGTTCTCGTTCGTCCGGCCAAGCCCGAAGACGTCGTCGCGCTCGGCCGCATGGGCACGGCGCTCGTCCAGTATCATCATTCGCTCGATCCGCTCCGATTTTGCCTGGTGAGCGACGAGCGGGGATACGGGGCCTTTCTCGCGAGCGAGATGCGCCGGCAGGGCTCGATCGTGCTCGTGGCCGAGGCCCGGGGTGAGGACGGCGCGGGGCGGGTCGTCGGGTATGCCTGGGGTCGCCTCGAAGGTCGCGACTGGGCGCTTCTGCTCGACGCGTACGGCGCCCTGCACGACCTTTACGTCGAGCCGGAGGGGCGGAGGCTCGGCGCGGGGCGCGCGCTTTGCGAGGGGATGATTCAGAGGCTTTCGGAGCTCGGCGCCCCGCGCGTCGTGCTCTCGACGGCTTCGAAGAACGAAGCGGCGCAGAGGCTTTTTGCGTCGCTCGGGTTTCGCGCGACGATGACCGAGATGACGCGGGAGCGTTCGTCTTGAGGAATCGCCGCGCCCCGAGGCTGGGGAGGAGAGGGCCTCGGGGCGCGGCGGGTTTTTTTCAGAGATCGCCGCCGCAGGAGTCGTAGGGCTGGACCGGCTGGGGCAGGGCGACGGAGGAGACGATCGTCTCAGGGCTGGTCACGTCGCTCGCGGTCACGCCGCCGTACGAGATCGCGTAGACGTAATCGTCGATGAACACGCCGCGGCGAACGTCGACGCCGTAGTAGCCACCGCAGTAGCCGTACGGATCGGCCTGGAAGAAGCTCGTGTGGTCGATCGAGCCGCGCTTCTGGATGCCGCCGTCGAGCGTCACGTCGAAGAGCTCGAGCGAGCTCTTCAGGTTGCCCGTGTTCGGGTTCCAGCCGCTGAAGGGGAACGCGAGCAGGTTCTTCGGGGCATAATAGTTGAACGCCTTGTGGTTGTACGCCGCCTCGGTATAACCCGTATCCGCGCCCGAGAACGTGTACTTGTGCATCAGCGCCGGCGCCGTCGGATCCGTCACGTCGAAGACCTGAAGCGCGAGGCCGATGATCTGGCCGTCATTCGTGGCGTCCTGGCCGATCGTGAGCAGGTGATTGTCGTCGATCGGGTGCATGTACTCGCTGAAGCCCGGGATCTTGAGCTCGGCGAGGACGGCCGGGGCCGTGGGCGTCGAGAGGTCGATCACGAAGAGCGGGTCGACCTGGCGGAACGTCACGACATAACCACGGTTGCCGATGAACCGCGTCGAATAAATCTGCTCGCCGAGGGCGAGGCCCGTGACGGCGCCGACCTGCACGAGCTCGTCATCGTTCTGGCCGAGGACGTACACGTCGTTCGAGGTCGTCCAGTCCGTCTGCGAGGCGAGCTGCCGCGTCGTCGCGATGCGGAGCTGGCCGTCCTTCTCGTCGAGCGAGAACTGATTCTTCACCTGGCCGGGCACCTTGCCCGACGCGACGTAGGCCGGCTGCGCCGGATTCGCCGCGAGGTCGAACTTGTGGACGAACGTCTCGGTGGTGTCGACCGCCTCGACGGGCAGGTTCCAGTTGAGCCCCGGGTCCTTCCAGGCCCGCGCCGCCAGGTAGAGCGAATCGGCGTTCGAATATACGGTGTCCACGCCGCCGACGATGCTCGTCTCGACGAGGGGCGCGTGGAGGTTGTCGAGGGCGAACGATTCCACCTGCGTGATGCCGTACACCGTCGAGCCCTCGGTGGGCACGTAATACGAGCTGCAGCTCGGCGGGACGAGCGAGACCGTGCCGTTGCTCTTCTCGAAGCGGTAGGGCAGCCAGTCATTGAGCGTCGAGGCGTAAATGGCGAGCGCGTTCTTGAAGCGCAGATCCTCGAACGCCGTCGTCCACTGCTCGACCGTCTGCGGGTAATCGGACTCGTTCGCGAACTCGGGGTAGTAGCTCAGCACCGGGCCATGCTGGCCGCCGGAGAGCACCGTGCGCACGTGCTGGCCCACGCGGCGCGAGGAGGCGTAGTTGCCCTCGAAATAGACCTCCTTCTGCACGCCCGTCGTCTGTCCGGCGTCGAGGCCGAGGACCGTGATCTTCGTGAGCGGCGCGTAGTACGGGTTGTAATACCCGTCGTAGGCCACGCCGCCGCCATAATAATCGTAGTAGGGCGAGCGCGGATCGACGCCCGCGTCCTTGTAGAGCTGCGTGCCGTCGACCTGCGAGTAGATGACGAGCTGGTCGTCGGTCACGAACATCTCGATCGGGTTGCCCTCGACCGCCGTGGTCGTGTTGATCGCGAGATCCGAGGCCGGGAAGGACTTCAGGATCTCGAGGCTCTGGCCGTGGAGCAGGTAGATGTAATTGCCGTCCGTCTTGAGGAGGTCGGCCTCGTCGACGCCCGCGACCTGCGTGTTCGTTTCGGAATGCGCCGGGGGCTCGCCGCTCCCGTCGCCGCCGTTGCTCGGCTCGCCGCTGGAGCCGCCCGTGCCGCCGCTGGCGCCGCCCGAGCCGCCCACGCCGCCGCCGGGGGGCGGGGAAGGCACGCCGCCGTTGCCCGTGGAGGTGCCGACGTCGCCGCCGTCTTCCCAGCCGTAATCGGGGTAGCCCCAGTAACCGCCGTTGGCCTCGATCTCGGCGATGATCGCGTCGATCTGCGCGTTCATCTTCGCGACCGCGTCCTGCTTGAGCATCTGCTCGAGATCGGCGCAGCTCTGGGCCTGCGTCAGCGTGCCGCGCGCCTCGGCCGTCGGCGGTGTGGGCGCGTCGATCGAGCCGCTGCAGCCATAACCGGCCGCGGTGAGGGGGAGAAGCGAAGCGAAGAGCCACCAGGCGGAGCGAGCGTGTTTCATCATGCCCCGCCATTGAGCAAGCGCCGGGCCACCGAGCGCTCGGACCCCGCCCCTCGAATTTCCTCACGAAAAGGGACTGTGCCGGGGTGCCGGAGTGTGCCATCGGAGGCGCTGCTGCCAGGAGGGGCGGCGGGCGGATGGCACAGGTGGCATCTATTGAGGAGCGACGGCGGGCGCAGTAGGGTGTCCCGCATGCGCGTCGTGACGGTTCCCTGTTTGAGCGATAACTATGCGTATCTCGTGGCCGACGAGGGGCGGCGCGAGGCGGTGGTCGTGGACCCCTCGGAGGCGGAGCCCGTGCTCGCGGCCCTCGCACGCGAGGGGCTCGAGCTCGTGGCCATCCTGAACACGCACCACCACTGGGACCACGTGGGCGCGAACGAGGCGCTGCGTGGCCGTTTTGGAGATGTGCCCGTGTATGGACACGCGAGCGATTTGGCACAGGGGCGGATTCCGGCGCAGACGGTTGGGGTGGAGGAGGGGACGCCGTTCGAGGTGGCGGGTCTGACGTTCCGGCCGCTTCACGTGCCCGGACACACGCTCGGCGCGGTGGCGTACGTCGTGAACGACGCGGTGTTCACCGGGGACACGATGTTCGTCGCGGGCTGCGGGCGGCTCTTCGAGGGCACACCCGCGATGATGTATGCCTCTTTGTGCCAGAAGCTGGGCCGCCTTCCGGACGAGACGAAGCTTTATTGCGGGCACGAGTATACCGTGAGCAACCTGCGGTTCGCCGCGTTCGCGGAGCCCGAGAACGAGGACGTGAAGCGCGCGCTCGAAGTGGCCCAGGACAAACGCAGCCGCGGCGAGCCCACGGTTCCCTCCACGATGGCGGAGGAGCACCGGACGAATCCGTTCTTGCGCGTGGACGAGCCGAGCCTGCGGGCGAAGTTTGGCGGGGCGAACGGGGCCGAGACGCTCGGGAAGGTGCGGGCGGCGAAGGACGGGTTCCGTTAAGCCTTCGGGTTCGCGTTCGCGTCGCCCAGGGCGCCGAGCACGGCATCGACGAGCTCTTGCGCGACGACAATCCCGCTTTCGCGCAAGGCGTGGGCGTGGGTGATGGCCTGGGCGCGGTGCACCGGGTCTTCGTCGAGCCTGTGGCGGAGTTTTCGGACGTCCGCCTCCTCGAGCAGGTATTGCGCGAAGAAATGGCTCACGGTGTTCCGAGGCTCGGAGGCGAGGAGCTCATCCTTGACGTACACGTCCGAGAGGCCATCGTCGTACTCGCCTTCCGGCGTTACCGTGCGAAAGACTGGCGCGAGCCGGATGCGGAGGGATCGGTTTTTCGTGCGGGTGAACGGGAGCGGGACGTTTCGTCGGGCGCGCGGGCGGGCCCCGTTCGCGGGTTTGTCGCCGAGGAGAAAGTCATAGGTCGTCACGTCCGCGAGATGCACGATGCCCGCGGCGTCGAGGGTCGCGACCATTTCCGCAAATTCGATGTCGCCCGGCGATACCCGATACCCGCCCTCGCTCCTCGGAGAGGGCGAGAGCGGCGAGACCACGCGCGCATGGCCCGAGAGCCAAATGAGCTTGCCCCACGAGGCTGCGCCCGATCCGCTCGCACGCCACTCCGTGCTGGTGACCGTGTACTGGAGGGTCGACTCGCCCCCGAGTGCGCCCCAGAGCACGAGGATCGCGCCGACGACGCCCGCGCCGCCCACGGCGAGCAGGAGCAATCCGAGCGCGCCACAAGCGAGCAGCACCCAGACGCGGCGCTCGCCGTCGTGATAAGGCCCGATGAGGACAAAGAGCCCGAGGCACAGGAGGGCTCCGAAGAGCGCGATCCCGAAAGCCGAGCCTGCCCAGCCTTCCTTGTTGACGCTGAACGCGTGGGACCGGTCGCAAGGCGGTTCGCCGCAGACGGGGCAAACGGCGTCGTTCGGGGTGCGCTCGCCACACGTGAGGCAATGGGCGAGCGCCTCGTCGGGCACGTCCCGGGTCTTTGCGCGCGTGCCCGTGAGGGTCTGCGTGGCGATGGACACGAGGAATGCGCCGATCGAGCCGAAGAGGAGCACGATGAACCCCTTGAGCAGCGCGGCGAGGACGGGATGCATGTGGAACGGCGCCGAGACGATGCCGAACGCGAGCGCGAGCAAAAAGAGCGCGAGCGCGAAGGCGCAGATCGCGCCGAGCACCCGGGAGCGCGTGCCGAAATCGAGATCGCCTTGCACGACGCGAGCTTACCAGCGGAAAGCGAGCCCGCGCCACCCTCGTCGCAGGCTCAATCCTTCACCCAGAGCCGCAGGAACGGAACGCCGCGCGTCTCCTCGGGCAGGTACACGAATCCCTTGGGGATCGCTCCGCCGAATCCGTGAAAGGTCACGATACACGTGCCGCGCCGGGCCCGCGCGAACGCGGCCTCGACCCGGGCGACATCCTCCGTGGCGCGCTCCTCGGAGAGCGGGACCGTTCGGTCGACCCATTGCGAGGGCGAAAACGTGCTCTCTTCGAAGGGGTTGAACAGGTAAAACCCGTCGTACGCGTCGAAATCGACGTCGTCGAGCATGCCGTGGATCAAGGTGACGCGCGGAATGGCGTACGCCTTGAGGACCTCCCGGCCGGCGGCGACGAGGGTTTCCCGTTGCTCGACGCCCGAGAACTCGAGCTCCGTCGTGATTGCACCAACCACGCAGAACTTCCCCATGCCGGCGCCGATGTCGAGGACGCGGCGCGCGCCGTGTTTCGCGAACAGGCCCGCGGCGTGGCGGGCCACGTGGACCGGGGTCCAGTATCGATTCGAGAGTTTGCGAATGCGCTCAGGGTAGAGCCGGTCGAAAGCGAGGTCGGAGACGACGCGGCCCGCAGCGAGGTCCGCGAGCAGGGCCCTGCGCGCTTCGTTGCGGAAGATCGAGCCGGCCGCGCGCGACACCGAGCGGCCTTCTCTACGAGACGTCACCCGCGTCGCTCGCCCGCGTGGGGCGCGGGGACGCGGGCTTCTGCGCGCGCGTGGCGCGCTTTTCGACCTTCGGCGGCGGGACCGGCTTCTTGCCGAATTGCCGCTTGAACGCGAGCACGATGCAGACGACGCCGAGCAGCCCGCAGGCGAGCGCCGCGGCGATCCGCGCCCACTCCGGCGCCTTGATCCCGTACGCCATGCCGGCGACGTTGAAGAGCGCGAAGCCTCCCATGAGCAGGATCCACGGGTTCGGTTGATTCATGTCGCGGTAGGTCCTCGGAGGCTCGTCGCCGGCGCCCGAAGGTAAGACCCCGACGCTGGAATGTCTACACCTCGACCACGCGGAGGAGCACTTCCTCGGCCTCGGGAGACGCGTCGCCGCGCGCCGCCTCGGCGAGGATGCGCACGGAGGAGCCGTCCTTCGCGAGGATCTGCGAGCGGCCGTCGAAGTGGCTGTCGAAGACCCGGCCGAGGAGCTGCGCGGTCACGCCGTAGCGCACGGCACGGAGCGGGGTGCTTTCCATTTGCGAGAAGAGTCCCTCGTCGAGCCATTGTTGTTTGCGGCTCGAACGTCCGTCCATTCCGCCAAAGGTCCACGGCGTCTCCCAAGGCCAGAAATTCGCGGCGGGCTGGGCGACGACGCTGCAGCCGTGATCGTCGTAATGGGAGAGGAGCGGGCAGAAGTCGGGCTCGCGCGCGGTGTGCGGGACGGCGAAGCCGTCGTAACAGATGAGCGTGCCGACCTGGCCGAACGGCGTGGAGAACGGCATGAGCTCGCCGCGTCGACCCGGCGAGAGGCCGAGCGTGTCCTCGACGGTGGGGACGAGGTTCACCTTGCGCGAGACGCCGATGTGTCGGCCCGAGGGATGAAAGGTGTAGGAGGTGTTGTAGACGCGTCCCTCGGCCGGCGAAAAGGAATCGGAGAGGTTTCCGTGGGCATTGCGAGGCAAGAGCGCGCTGCCGGCCACGGTCCAAACCTCGTAGCGGCGCGCGAAGCGGGAGAAGGCCTCGCGATAGATACGCCGTACCTCCGGAGCGACCGCGAGGAGGAAGCCCACGCTCGTGCGGGTCGTCTTGCCGCGGAGCATCGCGGACGCCATGCGAAACGGCGAGCGGATCGCGACCTTCGTGAGCGCCTCGTCGATGGTGCGCGCGTCGCGGACGGCGTCGAGCCGGCCGGCGAGCGGCAAGAAGCCGCCGATCATCTCGGGGAAGACGGCGAGGCAAGGGTGCTCGTAGGCGCCGTTCGCGAGGCGCGCGCGGGCTTTCGCGAGTTTGTCGCCGATGCGACCGAGCATCGCCTCGAATGTCTCGGCGGACGCGTAATCGTCGGGCGTGACGTGGACCTGACAGGCTGCGAGCTCGACCTTCTGGGGCATCTCGGGCCTCCTATTTCCGGTCCTCTTGCCGCTCCACGCGGAGGGCGGGCACGCCCTTCGGCACGAGGAGCACGTTCGACGCGCGATAACCGCCGGGCGCCGCCGGGTCCGCCTCGCGTTCGAGCTCGCCGAAGACACGCACCCGATCGCCCGGACGAACCACGATCTCGTCGACCGTATCGAATGGGAAGGGGTCGAGCCCGGCGTCCTCGGGGTCGTCCTCGTGCGAGATTGTCTGGACGAACTCATCGACGGGGGAGGCGTCCGATCGATCGACCCGCTCTCGCGGGCCCTCGATGCGAATGCGGCCGCCGGGGACGCGCAGGGTGGTGCCGTCGTCGAGCTTCACCTCGAAGCCCGAGGTCTCGGCGTCGTGCAGCATGAGGTCGGTCCCGAGGAACCGCTTGTTGCGCAGATCGAGGGACCAGGCGACGCACGACGTGCCCGTCGCCGGCGCGAGCATGCCGGTTTGTCCCATCACGACCCCACTCGGCCCCGCCCTGCGCCCGAGCGACGGGGGCTTCGTGATCCCGCCGTTCGGCCGAGGCCGGTTCTGGTAGGCGCGGATGGCCTCGACGATCTTGGCGATGATCCAGTAGAGCGCGACGCCGGCCGCCGCGATGAGCGCGATCACGGCGACGATGACGACGAACTCGCCTTCGAGCGCGGCCGTGCCGCAGTCGCTACAGCCGGTACACCCCTCGAAGATCGAGCCTGCACCGAGGCTCGTGCCGCCGGCCTTCGCGAGCTGCTTGGCGCGCCTGCGTACGGAGGGCGGGCCCCACACCTCCGTGCGCAGCGCGTTGCGTCCCGTGGGGGTTTCGATCGAAACGACGCGGTGCTTGGGCCCGCCGTCACAAGCCTCCTTGGGGCCGAGGAGCGTGCGACAGTCGACGCACACGCGGGCGCGGGGGAATGCGGCGCGTGGGGTGATCGACGTCTGGTTCGCTTTGGAGACGGTGAGGGACGTGGACGACATCGAGAGGCGCATCGTACTACGAGGCCTCGTCGAGGCATCGCCGGAGCAGCATCCGAGCCTGCTTGACACGAATCCCCCCTCGCTTCGATCCTGCCGCCCCGGCCCTCGCCCGGGGGGAAGCCTTGTTCATGACGCCGAGACTCGCCACGGTTCTGCGCTCCATCGTCCTCGTCCTCGTCGTGCTCGTCGCCGCGGCCTGCAGTAGCCGCAGCAAGGACGGGCCCGCCGCCTCCTCGGACAAACCCCGCGTCGCGGTCTCGATCTTCCCGCTCTGGGACATCGCGCGTCGCGTCGCGGGCGACGGCCTCGACGTCGTGCTCGTGCTTCCGCCGGGCCGCTCCGAGCACAGCTACGACCCGACGCCGAAGGAGATGGCGCAGGTCGCGAAGAGCAAGCTCGGCGTGTCGGTCGGCCTCGGGATGGATGGCTGGCTCGAGAAGATCGTGCGCGGCGCGGCGGGCACGGACGTGCCGATCGTGCAGCTCGGCCCGAAGGCGAACCCGCGGCGCATGACGGCCGAGGAGGTCGGCGCCGAGGCCGCGGAGGAGGGCGAGGAGCACGACGATCATGCCGACGACAAGGCGAAGCACGAGCACGAGCACGACAAGCACGCCGACGGTCGCGAGCACGACGACGGCGATCACGCGCCGAAGCCCGAGCCCAAGGGCGCGGCGAAGGGCGAGCACGACCACCACGGCCACAACCACGCGCACGGCGCCGAGGACCCGCATTTCTGGCTGGATCCGGTGCGCATGAAGTCGGTCGTGCCCGAGCTCGTGGAGGCGTTTTCGAAACTCGATCCGAAGGGCGCCGAAGGCTACAAGGCGCGTGGCAAGGCGATCGAGGCGGAGCTCGACAAGCTGCACGCCGAGCTCGAGGCGCGTTCGAAGGGCTGGACGAAGAAGACGATCGTCACGTTCCACGGCTCGATGGGGTATTTCGCCGAGCGTTACGGCCTCTCGATCGCGGCCGTGATCGAGCCGTTCCCCGGCAAGGAGCCGACGGCGCGGTACGTGAAGGACGTCCTCGCCGCGGTCGAGAAGAGCAAGGCCGCGGCGCTCTTCTCCGAGCCGCAGCTCGATCGCAGGCCCGCGCAGGTGATCGCCGATCAGGCGAAGCTGCCGCTCTTCGAGCTCGATCCGGTCGGCGGCAGCGCCGGCGCCGAGACCTACGAGAAGCTGCTCCTCAAGAACGCCGACGTCCTCGACAAGGCCCTGAAATGAGCGCCGTACACGCCGAAGCGGATGGGATGCCGCAAGGCCATTTCACGCTCCCCGATCCGTCGTTGCCGCGGGTCCTGGAGGTGGAGAATCTCATCGTCGACGTGCCCGGGCGGAGGCTACTCGACGGGATCTCGTTCTGGGTGCCGAAGGGCGAGTTCGTGTGCCTCTGCGGCCCGAACGGCGCGGGCAAGAGCACGTTCCTGAAGACGGTGCTCGGCCTGATGCCGCCGACGAGCGGCTCGATCCGGATCATGGGCAAACCCGCACAAAAAGCGCTGCGGGAAGTGGGCTACGTGCCCCAGCGCAAGACGAGCGACATGACGTTCCCGGCCCGCTCGATCGATCTCATCGTGGCGAGCATGCGTGGGAGCTGGCCCTTGCGCATCCGCGAGGAGGAGCGCGCCCGCGCGATCGAGATCCTGCGGCACGTGGGCGGGGAGAAGCTGCTCGAAAAGGAGATCGCGCGGCTCTCGGGCGGCGAGACGCAGCGGGTGTTTTTGGCGCGCGCGCTCGTGAACAAGCCGTCGCTCGTGATCCTGGACGAGCCGACGGCGGGCGTCGACGTGAAGGGCCGGGCGGAGTTTCTCGATTTGCTGGCGGAGATCTCGGCGAGCGACGAGCTCGCGGCGATCCTCGTGACGCACAACCTGGCGGCGGTGGCGCGGTGCGCCGAGCGGGTGGTGTACCTCGACGCAGGGAGGGTCTCGGCGTGGGGATTGCCGAGCGAGCTGCTCGGCCAGGCGTCGCTCTCGGCGATCTCGGCCGTGGCGGGCGGCGATCACGCGGCGCATTCGCATCACCATCAATTGCCGGACGAGGAGTGAACGTCGTGAACGCGTTGCTCGAGCCCTTGCAGGTGGCCTTCATGCAGCGGGCGATGATCGCCGGCGCGGTGGTGGGTGGTCTCTGCGCGATGATCGGCGTCTTCGTGGTGCAGCGGGGGTTGTCGTTCATCGGCGACGGCCTGGCGCACGCGGCGTTCGGCGGCATCGCGCTCGGTCTTTTGCTCGGCGTGTCGCTGGAGCGAATGACGTGGGTGGCGCTGCCGTTCACGGTGCTGATCGCGCTCGGAATCGGCTACGTATTGCGGCGCGGGAACCTGCGCGGGGATGTGGCGACGGGCGTGTTTTCGGCGGTTTCGTTCGCGCTCGGCGTGCTGCTCTTGGGGCTCCGATCCACGGACGGGCCACAGGTGAACGTGGAGACGGTGCTCTTCGGGAGCATTCTGGCGATATCCCCGGACGATCTGATCACGGTGGGCGTGGTCGGCGTGGTGACGTCGCTTTTGATGGCATTCACGTGGACGAAGCTCGCCTATGCGACATTCGATCCGGAGCTCGCGGCGCTGTCGGGTGTGAAGGTGGCCGCGCTCGATTACATGCTGCTCGCGCTGACGGCGGTGGTGATCGTGGTGGCCGTGAAAACGGTGGGGATCGCGCTGGTGAGCTCGTTCGTGGTGATCCCGGCGGCGACGGCGAAAATGGTGGGCCGGAGCATCGGGCGGGTGGCGCTGCTCGCGATTGCCATCGGGGTCATCGGGTCGTCGATTGGATTGATGCTTTCGTACCACGCGGACGTGGCCAGCGGAGCGACGATCATTCTGACGCTGGGGGCGGTGTTCGGGCTGTCGCTTCTGTTCAGGAAGAAGTGAGCGTCGCTCACGCCTCCGCAAACCAAATCCTCGCAAACACCCGCGGCCGCGCCTTCCCGATCGGCCCCTCTGCCTCCTCGTCCGACACCAGGATCGCCGCCACCCCGGCCGCGTCGTCCCGTGCGAACGCGCGAAGCGCGACGCGCACACGTTCGCCCGCGAAGCTCGGCTTGCGGTAGGCGATCTCCGCGGCGCGCGCGAGGAGCGGGTTTTTCCGGCCGAGGTCCCATAACCGGCGCAGCGCGGCTTCCACGAACAGGCGCGGATAGACCAGCGAATTGACGTGCTGGTTCGAGTCCGTATGGTCGAGCCCGAAGATCACCGGCGTCGCGTCGAGCGTGAATGTGTCGTCGAGCCAGCGCGCGCCCGGCGGCAGCTCGATCGAGGCCTCGGGCGGTCGCCACGTGTAACGATCGGGCGGCACCTCGGGCAAACCCGGCACCGAGATGCGCGTGACCTTGCGCGCCTCGGGCGGGCCGAACGGGCGCGTGATCACGTGCTCCGCGAAGACGCGACCCGCGAGCAGGCGCTCGCCCGCGTTCGCCGGCGGAGGCCCGTGCGTGCGCCCCGCTTCGCCGTACACGTTGCACCACATGTTGAGGACCAGCCGCTCGACCGCTCCATTCTCCCCCACGGTATGGGCAAGCTGGAACTTTCCCTCCCCTTTGATCGCCGACATCACCGACAGCGGGCCCTCGCCACCCTCGATCACGAAGCGGCTCAGGATCGGTAGGATCCCTTCCGCTGCGAGTGCAGCCGTCGCGCGGTGCTGCCACACCGCTCGCCATACCGATGGTCCGAGCACCACGGGCATCGCATCGAGCAGCAGTTTTCCGTTCTGGTTAATGTCTTCGTAACGTATGACCAGCGGCCCCGATGCGGTTTGCGCGGCCGGGACGTCGGGTTCCGCGGGGATGAACGTCATGCGCGGCGAGATGTAGCAACCTTTGGTCGTCCCGCCCGTGACAATTGTCGAACGACGCCGTTCCTGGTGAGCCAGAGCTCATGTAGAATCACTTGCGTGGGAGGGTCGCCATGCGCGCTCGTCTGACTCGATCGCCTGTCTTGCGTCGCGTTCTTCGTTCTTTCGGCCTCGCCGCGACGGTCGCTGCGGCCGCGTCGTGCCACGAAGGCATCGATACCACCCGGATTGCGCCGCCCAAGGCCACGCTCGGCGACGATCTGTACGGTGTGCTCTGCGATCGTATCGGCGCGAGCTCGCTGACCGAGGATCTCACGGGCGGCTCGTACCACGCGATCTGCCACTACTCGAACCAGGGCATCTACGCGGACAAAGTCGATACGAGTTTCCTGCCGCCCGCGAGGGGGGCCGAGCAGGAGAAGGCGCGCGCGCTCGGCATCGCCAAGGTCGAGGCCATGGCGAAGCGACGCAGCGACCTCGTGCAGGCCTTCAACGCGATCTTCCCCGACGTCGAGATCGACGACGTCACGACCGAGGCCGAGGGCGACAAGGTGCGGCTGCACGACGCGCTCCTCTCGTTCAGCCAGAACCTCTCGCGCCTCTACGAGTCGAATCCATTTGAGCCCCAAGGAACGCCGACGGTGCCCGCGTCGACGCGCGCGCTCGGTGAGGTCTTCGCCTCGTTCATGAGCAGCGAACCCGCGCGGCAGGCTTTCTCGAAGATATGGGGGCGGCAAGGTTACAGGCCGACGGGCGCGTCCCTCGGCGCGGTGCGGCCGCTGCTCTCGTATCCGCGCCTGCGCCCGCTGCTCGGGAGCGCGCTCGACGTGCTCGCGCCCGAGGGCGTGATGGCGCCCGAGCTCACGCAGATCCTGCGCGTCGTGGAGCGTGATCTCGCGACCGCGAAGCCGACGCTCGCGCCGCTCGCGCCACTCACGGTGGACGCGGCGACGGCGCAGCCGAGCCGGCCGATGGAGACGCTCGAGATGCTCTCGCGGATCCTGCTCGATCAAGACGTGCGGTACGCGAAGGATCAAGACGCGGCGCCGACGTGGATCGCGCGGCGTGATCGGCGCGGGTTCGTGGTGCCGTTCGGCAATGTGCCGGGGCAAGCGGGCACGGTGCCCGCGCCGTTCGCGGATACGGACGGCGATGGGCTCGCGGACACGGACGAGTTCGGGCAGTTCGTGACGAACATCAACGTGCCCGTCTCCGCGCTCGCGCCGTTCAGCCCGCAAGGGACGCCGGGCACGGACGCGTTTGGCCGGCCCGAGCCGCAGGTGTACGAATACGTCGACACGTCGCGCACGCTCATCGGCGCGGTCGCGCAGGACCTCGCGCCGCTCGTGGACGCGACCGAGTACGCGCCGAGCGAGGGCGAGGACGCGTGGCAGAGCGAGCACGAGACCCTGATGTACGCGGTCGCGGGGGCGACGATGCTGCTCGGCGATCGCGAGGACGCGGTCTACGATCTCGAGACCGAGGAGGTCAAACCCGCGGGGACCGAGTGTGCAAGCTGTGTCCCGTATCGGCGCTTCAAGGCCGATACCTCGCCGCTGCCGGATCTCGCGCATGCGCTCGGGCAGATCCTCGCGGATCCGGAGTCGGACGCGCTCGTGCTCGGGCTCATCGATCTCGTGGAGAACCACGAGCAGGAACTCGCGCGGCTGCTCGGCGCGGCGCTGAAGATCCGGAAGATCGCGCTCGACCACGACGCACTCGCGGCGCAGGGCAAAGAGAAATTCGCGCAGATACCGTACGAGGCGCCGATCTGGGACGAGATTGCCCAGGTGATGGGGCGGATCACGCAGCGGCCGGGGCTCACGGCGAAGCTCATCGGATCGTTTGGCGATCCGGCGTTCGTGACGCCGACCGGAGGCGTCTCGCACATGGGCGAGTCGCTCATGCGGCTCATGACGAACCGCGACGAAATGACGTATTACGACGACGATCTCAATGGTCCGGCGTGGAACGTCACGACGAACAACACGCTCGATCCGTCGACGCCCGTGGATCGGACGAAGTCGCTCGCGGGGGAAAACCGCTCGTGCTGGGAGCGGACGCTCGACATCATTCACCACGCGAACAACGTGAAGGCGTGTAACAAGCAGGGCGCGAAGGTGAAGGCGGCGCTCGGCAGCCTCACGGTGACGTGGCCGCTCATCGGCAGCTACGATGAATGCGAGCTGCTCTCGTTCGAGAATCTCGCGGTGTTTTACCTCGACTCGGTCCTGCCGGCCGATCACCCGAAGCGGGCCGAGTTCAAGATCAAATCGGGCACGCTCGAGGGCATCCTGAACTTCCTCGGCGTCTTCACGGACAAGGGCGCGCTCTTCGAGCAGTCCTCGGGGATCACGGGCCTCACGCTCAAGCCGGAGCCGAGCGCGCTGAACCGGCTCGTCTTCTTCGGCGCGACGTCGGATCAGTTCAGCGTGCTGCCGGACCTCGACCTCTACATCCTCGGCGGCAATGCCAAAAACAAGAAGACGAATGATTTCGTCTCCAACCTGATCGAGCCCGTCCCCACCGTGGTTTGTCCGCAGACGCAGCTCGAGACGCGCAAGTGTCAGACGTCGTCGGACCTCCTTCGGCTGCGCGGGGAGAACACGCTGTTCGTCCTCGAACGGTTTGGCTTCTACGATTACCTGCGGCCGCTCGTGACCACGTTCGCGGACGTCTCGTCCAACAGCGACGGTGAGGTCATGCTGCTCGATCTCATCGAGATCCTGAAGCGCCACTGGCCGGGGTCCGATCACGGCGAGGAGTGCAATTCGAGCGGCGATCCCCAGACAAACCCGCTCTATTGCTCGGGCGCGGGCGTGAACACGTACGAGCCGATCCTCGCCGACGCGTTCGTGACCGACATCGTGCCGGCGCTGCACGAGTTCTCGAAGGCGATGCGCGACGTCTCGAAGGTCACGGTCGCGCGCGGGCCGAACGCGGGCCAGGTGCTCACGGGCGCCGACGTGCTCGAGAAGACCGCGAAGATCCTGTTCGACCCGACGTACGCCGAGGCCGCGGGAATGACGGATCGGAAGGGGAACAAGGGCACGACGTGGGTCGATGGGACGCCGCAGGCCCAGCACACGGTGTTCACGTTGTTCGCCGATGGCCTCCACGCCATGGATCTGCGATTCGACAACGCGTGCGGCTGTTCCGGGAAGACGGGGCAGGAGCTCTCCGATTGCCAGGCGGCGTACGATACGTGCAAGGCCGATGCGGATCGGCGCAAGGGGCAATGGAAGCGGGCGCGCTCGCAGCTCGTGGATCAGTTCCTCGCCGTGGAGGGCGAAGGCGAGGCGGCGAAGTTCGCGAACCCGGGCATTCCGCGGGCGCTGTCGACGACGCTGCGCGCGTTCCGCGAGCAGGTGAACGCGCACTGCCCGGATCGCGAGAATGGGACGCCGTGCACCTGGGCGAAGGACGAGCTCGGCAAATCGCTGGCCGATGGGCTCGATAGCCCGATGGTGGCCGCGCTCGTGGACCTCCTCGAAAAGATTCGGCAGGACGAGACGGCGCGGCGTGAGCTCGAGCGGCTGCTCGATCATCTCCTGTCGGCCTCGAGTGATGGGCAGGCGCTCGAAGCGACGTTGTCGTCGCTCGCGGACACCTTGCAAGCGCTGCTCGCCGATACCGAGATCGCGCCGCTCCTCAACGCGGCGGCCCCGGGCGCGCGGCCCGAGGACGAGACGGGGAACAAGGGCGCATTGCCGGCGGCGTTGCAACTCCTGAAGGCGCTCAATTCGGACACGTACGACAAGTACCACGTGATGGATTACATCCTGCCGAACCTCGTGACGCCGATGGAGCCGGTGAACGGCGTGGCGAGGCTCTCGCCGCTGGAGATCATCATGGACACGGTGGCCGAGGTGAGCCGCATCGACGCGGCGGCGAACCCGGGGCCACTCGCGCCAAACGATTACGAGACGATCTTCGGCTCCGCGCGTGATTTCCTGACGAGCCCGACCCGCGGTCTCGAGCAGATCTACACCATCGTGCAGAAGCGGCCCCGCGAATGAACGGACAAACCTCCCCGCGGAAGCGCGCCCTCGCCATGGGCGCGCTGGCCGCCGTTTCTCTCGGGCTTTTCACCGAATCCGCCGGAGCGGCGGGCCTCTATCTGTCGGAGCGCGGCGTGCGCCCGCTCGGTCGTGGCGGGGCGTTCGTCGCGGGCGCCGACGATCTCGGCTCCGTCGTCTACAACCCGGCGGGGCTCTACGACGCCGGAATGAGCGTGCTCTTCGACGCGAGTTACGTTCATTTTTCGAGCGAATACACGCGACGCACCGTCGTCCGGCAGACGGATCCGAACACGGGCGCGACCGTGAACGAGGGCGTGCAGACGTTCGATCCGGTGCAGGGGAGCGCGCCGTTTCTGCCGATCCCGACGCTCGGATTTTCGTTCGTCCCGCACGATCAATGGGTCGTGGGCGTCGGGGTCTGGGCGCCGTACGTGGGCATCGCGACGTACCCCGAGACGTCGAACGGACAGCCCGCGCCGCAGCGGTATTCGCTCCTCTCGCTCGAAGGATCGATCCTCGCGGTGGGCGGCGTGTACGCGGCATACGCGCCGACGCCGAAGCTGCGGATCGGCGCAGGGTTCGAGCTGCTCGCGGGGACGTTCCGGAGCACGGTGGTGTTCTCGGGCTGCGTGCCGGACAGGTTTTTCTGCGCGCCGGAGCAGCCGGCGTGGGACGTGCTCGCCGAGCTCGCCGTCGGGCCGATCGTGGCGCCGTCGGCGAACGCGGGCCTGATTTACATCCCGCACCCGAAGGTGCGTGTGGGTTTGTCCGGGCATCTGCCGTTCTGGGTGCGGTCGAGCGGGACGATCCGGACGCGGCTGCCGTCGGCCGCGCCGTTCGCGACGGCGCGGCAGGAAGGCGAGGACGCGGACGTGGCCTTCGAGCTGCCGTGGAACGTGCGGTTCGGCGTGGAGGCGCGGCCGAACGACAAACTCCGGGCCGAGCTCGCGCTCGCCTACGAGGACTGGGGCGTTCACGACAGCATTCGCGTGGATCCGAACGGGGTCGCGCTGAAGAACGTGGTGGGTTTTCCCGAGACGTACCTCTTGCCGCCCGTGAACCTGCCGCGCAATTTTCGGGGCGCGTTCTCGGCGCAGGTCGGCGGCGAATACACGATCCCCCTCGGAAAAACGCAGCTCGACGTGCGGGCAGGGCTGCGCTTCGAGACGAGCGCGGTGCCGAACGAGTACGTCTCGGTGCTGACGATCGATTCGAACAAGCTGACGCCGTCGATCGGCGCGGGCCTCCACATCGGGCCCGTTCGGCTCGACCTCGTGGTGGCGCACGCCATCCTGTTCTCGCAGGACGTCGATCCACGCGAAGCGAAGATCCCGCAGGTGAGCCCGCTCGTGGCGAACCCCCCGCCGCAACCGAACATCATCAACGGCGGGAACTACGCGGCGAGCGCGACGATCGTCGGCCTCGGCGCGATGTACACGTTCGGGAAGGCGGCGCCGGCAAAGGCGAGCGCCACAGGGAACGGGACGTAGACGCCGCGCGGGCGCGGTTCAGCCAGGCCCGCTTCCTCCGACCTTCTGCGCGATCTTCTCCAGCCGTTCGAGCGACCTTCGCAAGTCGGCCCGGTACGCGTGGTCGTCCGTGTGGACGAGCTCGTTGCGCATCTCCCGCAGCCGGATGTCGAGCGCGATCCTGAGCTCCCGTGCTTCTTCGTCCGCGATCTCGAGGTTCATGCACGAACGCATGGAGCCGCGACTCTCCGGCGAAAAGCGGGGGGCGCGCGGGCCCGTGACGTCCGCGGGCGTGCGTGCTCAGATGGCGGCGCATGAGCGGGCGCGAGGACGAGGACGAGTTCGACGACAAGGTGGAGACGGAGCTCGTGCGCAGGCCCGATCGCGCGGCCGCGCCCGGGTTCTCGCTCGTGGTCGTCGCCGGCGCGAGCCGCGGACAGACGTTCACGATCGCGCCCGGTCACCCATCGCGCGTGCTCGTCGGGCAGAGTCCGATGTGCGATCTGCGCATCGACGATCGGCTGGTCTCGCGCAGGCACGCGGCCTTCGAGATCCTGCGCGGCAAGCTGCGCGTGACGGATCTCGACTCGACGAACGGTACGTCGGTGCAAGGCGTGGCCGTGCAAGGCGCGCTGCTCGCGGGCGGCGAGGTCGTCACGGTGGGCGAGACGCAGATCCGCATCGACAGGCTCGCGGATCAGGCGCCCGCGGAGATCCCTTCGGCCGTGCGGTTCGGCGCGATGGTCGGCGCGAGCCCCGAGATGCGCGCGCTTTATCCGCTCTGCGAAAGGCTCGCGAGCGCGAACGTGCCCGTGCTCATCGAGGGCGAGACGGGCACGGGCAAGGAGGTTCTGGCCGAGTCGCTGCACGAGCTCGGGCCGCGCAAGCAGGGGCCGTTCGTGGTCTTCGATTGCACGGCCGTGCCGCCAAACCTCGTCGAGTCCGCGCTCTTCGGGCACGAGCGCGGGGCGTTCACGGGCGCGACCGAGTCACGCAAGGGCGTGTTCGAGGAGGCGCACGGCGGCACGCTCTTGCTCGACGAGATCGGTGATCTCGAGCTGCCGCTGCAAGCGAAGCTGCTCCGCGCGCTCGAGCGCTCGGAGGTGCAGCGCGTGGGATCGAACCGATGGATCCGCGTGGACGTGCGGATCCTGGCAGCGACGCGGCGCGATCTCGATCACGAGATCCAGGCGGGGAGGTTTCGCGACGATCTGTTCTACCGGCTCGCGGTGGCGCGGATCGAGCTGCCGCCGCTGCGAAGGCGAACGGGCGACGTGCTCGTGCTCGCGCAACATTTCTGGCGGCAGCTCGCGGGCAAGGACATGCCGTTTCCTCCTGATTTCGCGCGGCGGATCGCGGACTACGCGTGGCCGGGCAACGTGCGCGAGCTCTACAACGCGGTCGCGCGTCGCGTGGCGCTCGGCGAGCTCGCGCCCATCGCGACGCTGCGTCCGAACCCGCCGCGCGCGCCCGGCGTGCCGCGGCCGAGCTCGCCGCCGAGGCCCGCGTCGGGGGCGGGTTTCATCGAGGAGATCCTCGCGCTCGACCTGCCTTTGCCGCGGGCACGCGAGCGCGTGGTGGAGGAATTCGAGCGACGCTACGTACAGCGGGTGCTCGCGGCGCACGGCGGCAACGTGGGCGCGGCCGCGGCGGCGTCGGGGATTGCGCGGCGCTACTTTCAGCTCATCAAGGCGCGGCACAAGGGGTAATCTCGGGGCTTCATGGAAGCCGAACGCGGCTCGCCCCGGGCGCTCATTCTGGGCCGCTACCGCGTGTACGACGAGATCGCCGCGGGTGGCATGGCCACGGTGCATCTCGGGCGGCTCATCGGAGACGAGGGATTTTTGCGGACGGTGGCGATCAAGCGCCTCCATCCATGGCACGCGCGGATCGCCGAGGTCGTCGCGATGTTCACGGACGAGGCGCGG
The DNA here is from genome assembly GCF_028435265.1 of Polyangium jinanense. Lineage (GTDB taxonomy): Bacteria > Myxococcota_A > Polyangia > Polyangiales > Polyangiaceae > Polyangium > Polyangium jinanense. The sequence continues at coordinate 240,088 of NZ_JAGTJK010000009.1, forward strand.
ATCGCAGCGCGGATCCGGCATCCAAACGTGGTAGGCACGCTCGACGTGGTGTCGCAGGAAGGCGAGGTCTTCCTGGTGATGGAGTACGTGCACGGCGAGCCCTTGTCGCGGCTCATCAGTGCGGCGAGCAAGCGCAAGCAAAAGATCCCGCCGCGCATCGTGGCCGCGGTGCTGTCGAACGCGCTGCGAGGGTTGCACGCGGCGCACGAGGCCAAGGACGCGCGGGGCGAGCCGCTCGGCGTGGTGCATCGTGATGTGTCGCCGCAGAACGTGCTCGTCGGCGCGGACGGCGTTTCGCGCGTGCTCGACTTCGGCATTGCGCGCGCGGCCGGGCGGGCGCACGTGACGAGCGACCATACGATCAAGGGCAAACTCGCGTACATGTCGCCCGAGCAGCTCCGCGGCGAGGTGCTCGATCGGCGGGCGGATGTGTATGCGGCGGGCGTCGTGCTGTGGGAGACGCTCACGTGCCGGCGGCTGTATGCGGGGGCGTCGGAGGATCTCGCGCTCGTGCGCCTGCTCGAAGCCGAGGTCGAGGCGCCGAGCAAACGCGTGGCCGATCTGCCGACGTGTTTCGACGAGGTCACGCTGCGCGCGCTGCGACGGGACGCGGACGCGCGATACGCCACGGCGCTCGAAATGGCGATGGCGCTCGAGGCGTGCGGGCCGCTGGCGACGCCGTCGGAGATCGGCGCGTGGGTCGAGGAGATGGCGGGGGAGATGCTCGCCGAGCGGGCGCGATTGATTCAGGCGATCGAGAGCGAGGAGCGCCGCACGTCGTTGCCCCCGCTCGCGAAGGAGCCGGCGAAGTTGGTGCCTAGCCGCGAGGAGGTGACGCTGCTCGACACGCCCGTGCCGCCGGCGCCGGTAGCGGCGGTGACGGCGGTTTCGGTGGCGAACACGGAGTCGCAGAATGCGGCGCCGGCGAATACGCCCGAGCGACGCGTGACGCCCGTGGTGCTCGGGCTCGTCGGGCTCGTCGGGATACTCGTGGTGGCGCTGATCGTCGTTCTGCTGCGGGGGAGCCCCGAGAGCGCGGCGTCTGCGCAGGGCGCGCCTTCGATGGCGGCGAGCCTCACCGCGCCCGAATCCGTGGTCCCGAGCGCGCCTTCCGCAACGCCCACGCCGGCGCCTTCCGCCACGAGCGTCGTATCGGCGGCGCCCACCCTTTCACCCAGCGTGACCGCGCCGCCGCGCTCGACGACGACGCGCGTGAAGACGGCCGCGCCGAGGGATGGCTGCGATCCGCCTTTTTTCATCGATGCGTCCGGTCGAAAGAAGTACAAGCGGCATTGCCTTTGATGGCCGAGCATTCGTCGAGAAGAACCGAGTGCCGTCGTTCGCGTGGGCTTTCCGCGGCGCTCGTGCTCGTGACGATCGGGCTCGGCTTGCTTTCGCGGAACATCCCGGGGCTGCCCGCGTGGCTCTCGAAGGGCGCGGGGGACGCGCTTTATGCCACGATGAGCTTCTGGCTCGTGGGGCTCGTCGCTCCTGCGTCCGGGACCGCGCAAGCGTCAACCGCCGCGCTGATCTTTTGTTACGCAATCGAAGCCAGTCAGCTCTATCACGCGCCGTGGATCGATGCGATCCGCGCGACGCGGCTCGGTGGGCTCGCGCTTGGACATGGATTCCATGCGATGGACCTCATTTATTACGCGGCCGGTGTGATCGCGGGGGTCGGGATCGAGCGCGCAGGGAGGCTGCGGAGGGAGCGGCCTCCGTGATACGTTGATGCAATGGCCCCAGACGTCTCTCCCCTTTCCACGAAGGCTTTCGAGCAGGACAGACAGCGGAAGGAGCGTTGCCTCGCGTACGCGCGTGAGCATGCGGAGGGCCCGGTGGAGGGGCTCTTCGCGCAGGACGGGATGGTGCGGCGAATCTGGCGGGAATGGGCGATGCTGGCCGCCATTCCGCCGGCGGTCGTTCTGGAGGTGCTCCTGCCCGAGGTGGCCGAGGGCGTGGGGCGGTTCAGCGATTATCAAACGAAGCTGATGGCGAGGACGCGGCGGACGGTGTACGCGACGCATGCGCTCGTTTTCGGGGACGTTTCGATGTCACTCGAGGTGGGGGGGCGGATCTTCCAGCTCCACGAGCGCGTTCGCGGGAGGATCTCCGCGCGTTCGAGCGAAGGAAGGGCAGGGCAGCGGTATCGCGCGAACGATCCGGCCGCCATGCAATGGGTGTTCGCGACGCTGGTGCAAGGGGCGATCACCACGTACGAGGCGGCCATCGAGCCGCTCGATCGGAATGAGCGGGCGCAGTTTTACGAGGAGTCGAAGCGCTGGGGCGCCGCGGTGGGTTTGCACCCGGAGCAATTGCCGCCGGACTGGGAGAGCTTCGACCGGTATTTCGAGGGGATGGTGGAGGGAGAGCTCGAGCTCGGGGATATGGCGCGAGATATCCTGCGGGTGCTGTTTGGGCCGCCCTACATGCGCGGGGCCGCGAGGCTTTGCGCGGGGCTCTTGCCGGAGCGGTGGCGGAGCGCGGTGGGTTTGCCCTGGGACGCGGAAGCAAAACGCGCGTACGAGCTCGCCCTCGGCGCGCTGCACGGGACGAGGCATTTGCCGCCGGCCTTGAGGTACGTGCCCGCGTGGCATCAGGCGGCGGCGCGGATCGAGGCGGCGCGGGGCGAGGGGATTTCGGGGACGACACGAATCGTGCGATCGCTCGACGCGCACGGGTTGATTCCCGCCGGACTCGCACCACCCGAGAGGGTGATGCGGAAGTGCCCGCGCGGCTAACAGCCTGTTAGTCCGCGGCAATGGCCTGGAGGAAGGCGCGAGCGGCCGCGGGCCCGGACAAACGGTAGGGAGCGCGGCTCGGGCGCGGGCCGACGTGCATGGCGACGTGCGGCGCGGGGAGCGCGGCGAACATTTCCTCGTCGACGAGGTCGTCGCCGAGCGCGACGAGGCGGGCGCCGGGGGGAGCGCGTTCGAGCAAGGAGGCGACGAGCGCGCCGCTCCCCGCGCCCATGGGGCGGATTTCGACGGTCTTGTCGCCGGGGAGGATCTCGACGGGCGTGTTCTTGAGCAGATCGCCGAGGTGGAGTCGTAGGTCCTTGGCCTGGAGCACGCCGAACTCAGGGTCGGCCATGCGGTAATGGAAGGTCAGGGAGGCGTTCTTTTCTTCGAGCAATGCGCCCGGGGTGCGGGCGACGAACTGGCGGAGCAAGGGCAGGAATTTCGCATTCCAATCGGAAGGGATGTTCTTGCGGGCCCGCCATTCCCGCGCCTCTGCGTCGCGCGTCCAGAAGCCGTGCTCGGCTGCGAGCGAAATGGGCAGGTCGCCGAGCCAGCGTTCGAGGGCGTCGCGCGACCGGCCGCTGACGACGTGCACGCGCGTGCCGGGGCGTCGCGCGAGGGCCGTGAGCAGGTGCCGGAGGTCCGGATCGGGCGCGGCTTGGTCGGGAGCGCGGGCGAATCGGACGAGGGTGCCGTCGTAATCGAGGAGCAAGGTGAGGCGCGGCGCTTGGCGGAGCTCGGTCGTGAGGACTTCGAGGGCCGCGGACGTGGTCGCGCCGAGGGCGCGTCCATGAGATGCCTCGGATTGCTCTTCGAGCGTGGAGAGGAAGCTCTGTGCCCAGCCGTGGACGTCGTGCTCGAGGACGTGCTGCCGGAGGTTTTGCATGCGCTGGCGCCGCTCGTTTTCGGGCATGGTGAGGGCGCGCTTGAGGGCGGCCGCGACGCCGCCGATGTCGTACGGATTGACGAGCAAGGCGTCGGCGAGCTCGGAGGCGGCGCCGGCAAGCTCGCTGAGGACGAGGACGCCGTCCTCGTCGGTGCGGGACGCGACGAACTCCTTGGCGACGAGATTCATGCCGTCGCGCAAGGGCGTGACGAGCATGACGTCGGCCGCGCGATAAAGCGAGGCGAGCTGGCGTTCGTTGAAGGAGCGATACATGGAGTGAATGGGCACCGAATGGACCGTGGCGTAGGCGCCGTTGATGCGGCCCACGAGCTCGTCGACCCGGCTGCGGAAGCCCTGATAGGCCTCGACGTTCGTGCGCGAGGGGACGGTGACCTGGACGAGGCGGACCTTGCCGCGCAAGGAGGGCTCGCGTTCGAGGAGGCGCTCGAGGGCAAGGAGGCGGCGCGGGATGCCTTTCGTGTAATCGAGGCGGTCGATGCCGAGCAGAATGCGCTGGCCCGGCTGGCGGAAGGCCTGCGCCTCGGCGGCGACCTCGGGCGAGCCGGCGAGGGTGGAGAGCGCGGCGGCGTCGATGCCCATGGGAAAGGCGCCGAGCCGGACCTCTCGGCCCTCGGTGAAGACTCGATCGACGTTGGCTTCGAGGCCGTTCACGAGGAGGAGCGCGGACGCGAAATGGCGCAGATACGAGAGTGTGTGAAACCCGATGAGATCGGCGCCGAGCAGGCCTTCGAGGAGCTGCGTGCGCCAGGGGAGGATGCGGAAGACTTCTGAAGAGGGAAAAGGGATGTGGAGGAAAAAACCGATCCGCGCGTTCGGGATTTTCTTTCGCAGGAGGCCGGGGACGAGCATGAGCTGATAGTCGTGGACCCAGACGATGTCGCCTTCGCGGTGGTGGGCGGCGACGAGGTCGGCGAATCGCTCGTTCACGCGGCGGTAGCTCTCCCAGTCGCGCTCGCCGCCGAGCGGGACACGATCGAGCATGTAATGGAAGAGCGGCCAGAGGACGCCATTGGAGAATCCCTCGTAAAACCTGGAGACCTCGCCCGGCGAGAGGTGGAGCGGGACGTAGCGGAGCTCTTCCAGGCGCGCTTCGAGGGCGGCGCGCTGATCGGGCTGGAGGCGCGAGACGTCGCCGGGATAGCCGAGCCAGAGGCCCCCGGAGCGCTCGTGAGGCCCCTTCATGCCGGTCGCGAGGCCTCCCGCGCTGCGGGTGACGAGGACCTCGCCATGCTCGACCTTCACGGTGACGGGCAGACGGTTCGAAACGAGGAGCAGGCGGGCCATGACCGGGGAGGGTGGCATCGACGAAACGTTTTGTCCACAAACAATCGGATGACGAAATGATGCTGTCGGGACGAACCGTACGGGGAGATAAAGAATTCTCTTGCAAGGCCCGCGGGGGGTGGGTAAGGTCGCCGCGACGCTGACGAAGCGTCGTCTATGATCTCCACGCGCTGAGCACGAGCCCCCGCCATTGCGAACACCGCTGTTCCTCCCCGTCCGTCCATCGTGGATGGGATGGGTGGAAGTCGAGCGCCGGTCGTCTGCTCGTGGCGGATTCCGAAACCGTGGTTGCTGCCTGTTCAGACGCCGGCAGGTTGGGCCGGCGTGTGTCTGGAGATCGGTATGAGAAAAGTCGTGTATCACGTCGCCGTCACGGTCGACGGCTTCATCGCGCGCGAAGACCATTCGTTCGATTGTTTCGTCAACGAAGGGCCGCACGTCGACGATTACCTCGCGTCGTGGGCGGGCTACGGCGTGGTCCTGATGGGGCGCCGCACATACGACATCGGGCTGAAGCTCGGGGTCACGGATCCGTATCCGATGATGGAGACGTACGTGTTTTCGCGGACGCTGGAGAGCCCGAATCCGCGCGTGAAGGTCGTCGCGGAGGACGCCGTCGGTGTCGTCCGGAAGCTGAAGGCAGAAGAGGGGAAACCCATCTATCTGGCCGGCGGCGGAGAGCTCGCAGGGATGCTGCTCGCCGAGGGCGTCGTCGACGAGCTCTTGATCAAGTTGAACCCGCTGCTGCTCGGCGCAGGCATTCCGCTGGTTTCGCGGTTGCCCGCGCATGTGAACCTCACGCTCTTGTCGACGAAGGTGTACCGCAATGGCGTGTTGCTGCTGCAGTACGCGGTCGGTCACTCGGCGCAAGCGGCCGGGACGGTATAACCGAGCTTCGGCGCGAGCTCCCGATGCACGGAGAGGCCGTAGGTGCACACCTTCGGATCGTCCGGCGCGCGCAGGAGTAAGCCCTTGGACTCGTCGCAGGCCTTGCGAAAGGGGTTATCCCCGCCCTTCAGCGTGGCCGCCGCGTCGAGCGCGCAGGTGCAATCGCTGTAACGCTGGCACGGGGACGGGGGCGCGGTGCCCCCGTCCTTGGCCTCATTTTTCGGCGCGTTTGCCCACTGTCGCTGCTGCGCCTCGGCAGCCGTCAAATACTCACCATTCCACTTGGCTTCATCGCCAGCCAGCTCGACGCGCACCGATGTTTCGGTGACCGTGAGCTTGCCGTCGATGGGCAAGATGTCCCAGCCCTGGGCATCGGGTTGCATCGTCGCATGGCCCAGGCGCGTCGCCCGGTAGGTCTCATTGACGTACGTTCCTTCGAGCGTTGCCTCGAGGACGACGACGCGGAACTCGGGATCGGACGGCCCGATCTTCTCGTGGAAGACGACGCTCGAGTCGTAGACGAACGCATGCCCCGGCGGCGCCTCGCGGGCGAGCGGGTGCCCCTGCATCGCGGAGGGGATCGTCACGTTCGGACGCGGCATGGGTTTTCCTTTCGAACAGGCAGACGCAATGGCAAGCGTGAGCGCGTAGGCGATCGAGAGGAGGACGGGCCGCATCCGCAACGCGTATCCGAGCTCCCCAGGCGCTGCAAGGCTCATTCGGATGGTGTCAAACACTAGGCAGGCACGCGGCGCCTCCGTCGGCTGACCCGCTCGACGGCAGGCGGCAGGACATCGCCGATCCCGGCTTCGACGCGCAGATCGACGTAGGGGTCGTACGGGGTCTCGCCGCGATTGACGAGGATCACGCGCGCGCCCGATTCGATCGCGACCGCGACGAGCGCCGCCGCGGGGTTGACCACGAGCGAGGAGCCGAGGACGAGCATGAGGTCGCAAGCCTCGGCGTGATTTCGGGCCTCGGTGAGCTCACGCGTGGGGACCGGATCGCCAAAATTGACGACCGACGAAATGAGCCGGCCCTGGCACCCGGGGCATTTCGGCTGGCCGCGCACCGGCGCGTACGTTCGATAGCCGGGGCCAAACCGGCTCGGATCCCAGCCGACCTCGCGCCGCGTGAACTGGCGGTCGCAGGCGAGGCAACGCACGAGGTCGCCATTGCCGTGCAGCTCGGCCAGGCGCGCGGGGTCGATGCCCGAGCGGCGGTGGAGGTTGTCCGTGTTCTGCGTGATGAGGTAGGCGAGCAGGCCGAGCTCCTGCAAGGTGACGAGCGCGAGGTGCGAGGCATTCGGCTCGACGCCGCTCGGCGGGACCCGAAAACGCGGCGGAGGGAGGCCCGCGTCGCGGCGGGTCCAGACTCCGTCAGGGCCGCGAAAATCCGGAATGCCCGAGTCGGTGCTGATGCCGGCGCCCGTGAAGGCCACGAGGTGGCGGCTCGAATCGATGAAGCGAGCGATTTGAACGATGGTTCTGGAAAGGTGGCTCGTCATGAACGCCTCCGAAGAGCGCGCCTCTGGGGCCACCCTTGGAAGACCGCAAGGTCGGCCCCTCAGACGCGCTTCATTTGCGCCGGCGTGAGCCGCGCGAACCGGACGACGAGCGCCGTCGCGACGACGAAGAGCGCCGCCGTGAGCCCCCACCAGATCCCCACCGCGCCCATCCGGACGGCGAACCCGAGCAGGAGCGCGAGCGGAATGCCGAACGCGTAATACCCGACCACGTTCGCATTCCGCGCCGACGTCGTGTCCCCCGTGCCCCGAAGCGCGCCCGCCGCGACCGCCTGCGCGCCGTCCGCGAGCTGGAAGATCGCCGCGATGCGGATGAGCGGAATCGCGGCCTCGATGACGTCGGGTTTGTCCGAAAGGATCCGCGCGCAGAACGCAGGAGCCGCGGCGAAGAGGAGGGCGGAGAGGCCCATCACGCCGGACGTCGCGACGATGCCGACGAGGCCGACGTGGCGAGCCCCCGTGGAATCACCGCGGCCGACGGCGCGGCCGACGAGGACGGAGGTCGCGTTCGACATGCCGAGCGCGATGGTGAACGAGAGGCTCGCGAGGGAGAGCGCGACCTGATGGCCCGCAGCCGCCTGAGGGCCAATCCAGCCAGCGAAGATGCCCGCGATCGAGAAGGCGCCGACCTCCGCGAGCAAGTGCGTGCCGATGGGCCAGCCGACGCGGACGATGGTACGCGTGGTCTCGCGCTCGACGCGGAGCTCCTCGGCGCGGATCGCGCCCTCGCGCCGGACGATCTCGCGGAACACGACGCCGAACGCGACGAACGAAGCGAGGCTCGACGCGAGGCCCGAGCCGAGGACGCCGAGCGCAGGCAAGCCGACGCGCGGGAGGCCGACGGCGACGAGGCCGTCGTCGCCGTAGATGAGGAGGATGTTGAAGATGATGTTCGTGACGTTCGCCCAGACGGCCGACCACACGAGCGCGCGCGTGAGGCCGCGGGCCTGGAGGTAGACGCGGCACGCCGTGATCAGGAGGAAAGGCACGATGTTGGGGAGGCGGCCGAGGAGGAAGTGCAGGACGCTCTGCGAGGTTTCGGCGTCGATGCCGGCGCGGCCAATGAGCAGGCCCGCGATGACGAGGAGCGCCATGCACGGGACCGACAGCAGGAAGCCGAGGCGCACAGCCTGGCCGAGGACGGCGCGGGCGCGGTGTCGATCGCCCGCGCCCTCGGCCTGGGACACGAGCGGATCCATGCCCAGGATGAGGCCCATGAAGAGCACGGTGATCGAGAAGAAGATGCCGTTGCCGATGCCGACGGCGGCGAGCGACGTGGCGCCGAGGCGGCCGACCATGGCGGTATCGACGAACCCGAGGAGCTGATTGGCGACGAAGCTCAGCGTGATGGGTCCGCCGAGGGCCGCAATTTCGCGAAGCTCCGCGCGGAGAGTCTTCGGCCCATCGCTGGAGGTCTCGTCCACGATGCGCGACGCACTGGGAATCGGGGCCACGTCACTCATGGAAGGCCCCGGTATACCCTCACCCGCGGGGGGGCGCCCGACGATTCCGTGCCCGGATCTCAGGCGGCAATACGTTCGGCAATCGTGCGTACGTCGAGCTGCGTGTAGTCCTTCTCGTGGGAAGCGACGACGGCCTCGGCGACGTGGTTCGTGTGCGCCGCCAGGGTGCCGCGCAGGAGGCCGAGGAACTTGGGCGGCGCGGCGAGGACGAGCTCGTGGAAGGCGTGCGCGTCGTACAGCGAGGCGAGTCGGTCGGCGAGGCTACGCGCGAACTTCTGGGCCTCGACGTCCTTCGGGTCGGTGGCGTACTCCTTGGCGCTGCGACCAGCGACCTGGCCGCCGCCGGTGAAGGCACGGCCGGGTTTGTCCGCCATGAGGTCGCGGGCCATGGCGCGGCTTTCGGGGTGCTCGAACTGCTCGACGAGCTCGAGCGCGGCGTTCGCCTCGGCGCTCCGCTTGAACAGGCGGGCTCGGCTCGCATCGGCGATGAGGACGAACGTGATACGTTCCGTTTCTTGCACGCGTTCCTCTTGCACGCGTCCCTCCTCTCGCGCCTCGTCGGCGCGGACGCGCGGAACATGGAGGGGGCAGGTGCATCCGGCAATGGAGCGCAGGCGCGCTTGACGTGGAGGGGCGGGGGGACTAGGCCGGCCGTCCCTCGACCGCGTTGGCCGAGTAAAGAGGACCGCATGAGTCTGACAGGAAAGCAGCGCCGCCACCTGCGCGCGCTCGGCCATCACCTGGATCCCGTGGTCCAGCTCGGCAAACACGGGCTGACCGACGGCATCGTCGCCGCCGTGAATGACGCGCTCGAGCAGCACGAGCTCGTCAAGGTGCGCGTAGGGACGGAGTGCCCCGACGAGCGCGGCGACCTCGCCGAGAAGATCCCGCCCGCCGTGCGCGCCGAGCTCGTCCAGGTGCTCGGCCGGACGATCCTGCTCTACCGGCGTCACCCGAAGGAGCCGAAGATCACGCTCCCGAAGGCCGGCTGAGCGCGTCCGGCCGTCAGCAGGCTGTTGAGAAACTTGCTGCGCGCCCTGGATCGTCGGTCGTCGTCCTCGGAATACGCCTGTATTCCTGCGTCCTCCTCCCTAGCTCCAGGGCGCTCGCGGCGTTTCTCAACAGCCTGTCAGGGCTTGCCGCGGGTATTTTCCTGCGGAGCGGCCAGGCGGGCGAGGATGCGCTGCAGCTCCTCGACGCTCATGTCGATGTACTCGACGACGCGGCCGTAGAGCATGGCCGTAGGCACGTTGCGGCCTCGGCGCTCTTCCTGCGTCTGGTGGAGGACCCAGAGCACGATGCGCTCCTTGCGGGTCAAGCCATCTCGCACGTCGGGGAGGTTGTCGTAGGGGCCGGGCCGGTAGCGCTTCATGGTGGGGAGCGCGGGCGTCTCTCGCCCGGACGCACGCTCCTACCCCTCCCGCCGAGGTCATGCAAGAATGGGCGCGCGATCCGGTTCGCCGACAACGACGAGTCATGCGCTCCGCCAACGACATCCATCCCGGCGCCCTGATCGGCGGTAAGTACCGCGTTCGCGCCATCCTCGGGCGTAAACATGGCCTCACGATGGACGCGTTTCACACCGCGTTCGACCAGCGGGCCATCATCAAGCTGCTCCTGCCCCACCAGGCCGACGCGCGCGAGATCGAGCGCTTCCGCCGCGAGGCGCGCGCCCTCTCGAGGATCGCCTCCGAGCACGTCGCTCGTATCATCGACGTCGGCAACGAGGCCGACGGGACGTTTTACCTCGTCCGGCAGTACCTCGAAGGCACCGACCTCGAGCGCTACGTCCGCAAGACCGGCCCGCTGCCGCTGCACGACGCGATCCTGTTCGTGCTGCAAGCCTGCGAGGCCGTGGCCGAGGCGCACGCGAACAGCATCGTCGTGCGAGACCTCGAGCCGTCGCACCTCTTCGTGACGCAACGGACCGGCGGCGCGCCGCTGATCAAGATCACGGACTTCGGCACGGCGAAGCTGCTCGGCGGCGCGCAGGACGCGACGGGCGAGCTCACGGGGACAGCGATGTTCGGCCTGACGCCGTACGCGTCGCCGGAGCTCGTGCGCAAGGCGAAGGACGTCGACGCACGCACGGACGTGTGGTCGCTCGGGACGATCCTCTACGAGATGCTCGCAGGTCGTCCGCCGTTCCAGGGCGAAGCCGCGTACCTGATGCTGCAGATCACGCGCGAGGAGCCGATGCGCGTGTCGCAACTGCGCGGCGACGTGTCTGCGGAGCTCGACACGGTGCTCGGCTGGGCACTCGCGAAGGACGTGGAGGCGCGCTTCCGGAGCGTGCACGCGTTCGCGCATGCGCTCTTGCCGTTCTCGCCGCCCGAGGGCCGGCTGCTCGTGGATCGGATCGGGCAGATCGCGCATTCCGCGCGTGAGCGGAAGACGACCGGTTCGGTGCCGCCGCCCGCGCCGCCGCCGTCGGCTCCGGCCTCCGCGCCCGCGTGGCTCCCCGCGCCGAACCCGCCGCCGATGGCCGGGGGCGTCGTGCCGCACGCCTTCGCGCACCTGCCCGCCGACGATGACGCCGAGACGGGCGTGCATCCGGGCTCGGCGAACCAAGAGACGCCGGTGCTGCAAAGGTACATGGCGACGGCGCTGCAGTCTGCGGCCCCGCAGCCGCCGATGGACGAGCCGATGACGGAGGTGTTCTCCGGGCCCGTCATTCCTCCTGCGGCTGCGTCCGCGCCTGCGGCTGCGCCCCCGCCTGCTGCTGCTGTGCCCGCGCCTGCGCCGGCTGCCGCGCCTGCTCCTGCGCCCGCCGCTGCGCCCGCGCCTGCTCCCGCGGCCGTCGCCGCGCCTGCGTCTGCACCTGCCGCCGCGCTCGCTGCTGCACCCGTGCCCGCGCCCGCGCCGGATAACTCACGCGTCATCCGCATGCTCCTCGCATTCTGCGCGGTTGGCTTGCTCGGCATCGTCGTGCTCATGGTCATGCTGCTGCGCAAGCAATCGGCCGAGCCAACCGCCGCGACGACGAACCAGTCCCAGGAGAACGGGCCCATCGCGGTCCCCACGCCGCCGCCCGCGGCCACGCCCGCTCCCTCGGCCATCGCCACGCCGGCGAGCACGCCGGCTCCTTCGGCCGCGCCCGCTCCCGCAGAGAGCGCCTCCGCGGCCGCGCCCGCCGAGCCGCCGGCATCCTCCGCGTCCGCCGTCGCGGCCGCCACGCCGCCTCCCTCGGGGGGAGACGACACCGCGCCCAAAGCAGGCGCAGGCGCGTCCGAGACGACGAGCAAGTCCCCCGCGACGCCCGCGCCCGCGCCCGCCGCGGCAAACGGGACGCTCGTTGCCGTGGCCGTCGGGGGTCCGTGCTCGTTCACCGTGAACGGGGCCTCGAAGGGCAAGTCGTCGTCGATCCGTTTGTCGCTCAAGGCCGGCACCTACTCGGTGACGTGCAAGCCCTCGAGTGGCGCTGCGAAGTCGAAGAGCGTGACCGTTCGTCCCGGCGAAACGGCCATGGCCATGTTCAAGCTCTGAAGCGGTTCGGGCAAACGCTCATTTCCGTTCGTACGGGATAGCCCGGCTGCGGGATGGGCGCGTAGCTTGCTTTCGTGGGTGGCGGACCGTGCGGCATCAGGCCCGCACCTCCAGGGCAAGACGGTGAACCATCAAGAAGCGTTGCGGATCGAACCCGACCGTAGCAGCAGCCCCCACCTTCCCGATTTGCGCGGGCCGCGGCGCGTGGACGGTGCCGAGAGCCGCGTCGGCCAGCTCCTCGAAGCGCTGCGAAAGCACGAAGGCCGGCACGTCGTGGTCATCCGGGGATACCCGGACCCCGACAGCCTGGCGAGCGCGTGGGCCCATCAAAAGCTCGCCGCGAGCGTGGGAATCGAGTGCGACATCGCCCATCTGCCGCTCGTGAGCCGGGCGGAAAATCGGGCGATGGTGAACTTGCTCGATCTGCCACTCGTTCGCGTGACCGCGCCAGAAGACCTCGACCGGTACAGCGCGCTGAGCCTGGTCGATGCGAACTCGATCGAGCTGCCGAGGAGCGCAGGGCTGCCTTGCGTGTCCATCGTGGATCATCACGCCATTCAGGGAAAACCCGTCGCGGATTTCGTGGACATCCGGCTCGGCGTGGGCGCGGCGAGCACGATCTACACAGAGTACGTGATCGAGGCGCCGACGCGGGTTCTGGAGAGCGGGACGATCGCGACGAGGCTCGCGACCGCCCTGGCCTACGGAATCCGGAGCGACACGGACGATCTGCTCCACGCGAGCGCCGACGACCTGCGGGCGCTCGCGAGCATCATCGAGCTCGTGGACACGGACGTGCTCAGCGCGCTGTCACGGTACGCGATCCCGTCGAGCTCGATGCGGATCATGCGGCGAGCGCTGGAGGCGATGCAGGTGGAAGGGACGTGGGTGTTCGCGGGCGTGGGGCAGGTGCGCTCGCAGGACCGAGACGCGATCGGGCAAGCCGCCGACTTCCTCCTCCGGCGCGAGGGGATCAAGACGGCGATCACGTTCGGCTTGGTCGAAGGGTGGATCGACGGCTCGTTGCGTACGACGGACGCGTCCTTGGATCCGGCGACGTGGCTGCGTGACGCGTTCGGCATCGGTCCGCTCGGGATGCCCTACGGCGGCGGGCGGCGCGGCAAAGGTGGATTCCAGATCCCGCTCGGGCCGCTCGCGGCCTGCCCGAACCAGGACGCGCTGTGGCAGGTTGTCCGGGAAATGATCGAGGATACGATCCGGAAACGGATCGGCACTTCGGACGAGGTCGGCTGAGCGAATCGGGACGTGTCGGGAAATCGAGGGGCGTCCGGGTCAAACCGGGCGCCCTTCGTGTCCGCGGGGGACGGCGACGAGGGTCGGCTCGGAAGGTTTGTCCTTGGCCGAGTCGCCGTTCGTCGGGGTGAATGCTGTCGAGAGCTCGTTCACCAGGGCGAGCGCGTCGAAGGGCTTGGGGAAGACGCGGCGGACGTCGAGGCCCATGATGCGACGGCGGAGCTCGACGTGCGCCGAGACGACGATGATCACGCTCGGCCGCTCCTCGGGCGGTTTTCCGAGCAGGGCCCGAATGACGCCCACGCCGTCGAGGCGCGGCATCATCAAATCGATGACGAGCGCGTCCACGCGCTGGCGCTCGAGCAGCTTGAGGGCCTCGACGCCGTCGGCGGCGAGCAAGACGTCGAAGTCCGATACGACCAGGAGGTTGCGCATCGAATAACGAATCTCGTCGTCGTCATCGACGATCAGAACGGTTGGTCGCGAGCGCTTTCCCAATTTCGTGCCCCCCACTGGCAGAGAACCCCTCCGTCCCTAATGAAGCAATCGTCGACGAACGCAAGGTGGTAACCGTGCAGGAGACGACGATCGATTGGACGGAAGTGATCGCGCGGGCCCCCGATGGGGTGGTCTGCGCGGACGAACGTGGGCGGATCGTGTACGCCAATCCAGCGGCGGAGCGACTCCTTGGGCGCTTGCCCGGAGAGCTCGTCGGTGAATCGTTCCCCGAGCTCGTGGCGCTGCCCGGAGGGCAAGCGCATCGCTGGGACGAGGCGACGGTCGCGCCGGAGCGCGCCATCGGGCACCGCAAGGACGGGACAGACGTGCCGCTCGAAGTGTCGCTCGTTCCACCCGGGAGCCGCGCGTTCGCGACGGCGTTCGTGCGGGACCTGTCGGCGAGTGATCGTTCGGTCACGACGAAGCTGCTGACCGCCGAGCGCGAGTCGTTCCTGTCGATGGCCGCGCATCAGCTCCGCGCGCCGATCCAGCCCGTGCTGAACTCGCTCCGGACGATCGAGCGCGCGCTCGCGCTCGGCAAGGCGCCGCCCGACGGGACGATGGCGCGCGCGCTCAGGCAAACGCTCCGGCTCGGGCGGCTCGTGGACGCGATCCTGAGCGACGCCGCGGCGATCGAGCGAGGCACGCTGGAGGTGCACGTGTCGGCCTTCGATCTCGCGGTCTTCACGCGCGACGTCGTGGAGGACTTCCGCCTGGCCGCGCCGACGCAGCGGCTCGAGTACCACGGGCCCGGCGACGGGGTGCCCGTGATGTCCGATCCGGATCGGGTGCATCAGATCCTGATCAGCCTCATCGACAACGCGATGAAGTACTCGGGGCGGCAGCGCGTGGTGACGGTGGAGGTCGAGGGGACGGAGTCGCGCGTCCGGGTGCGCGTGATCGATCAAGGGATCGGGATCCCCGCGGCGGAGCAAGCCAACGTGTTCGGCAAGTTCTACCGCGGCTCGAACGTGCCGAGCTCGGCGAGCGGGCTCGGCGTGGGGCTCTATCTCGCGCAAGGGCTCGCGAAGCGGCTGCACGGGAGCTTGACGGTCGCGAGCGAGGTGGGGCGAGGGAGCGCCTTCTCGCTGGTGCTGCCGAGGCACTGGCCGGAGGGCCCAGGCGTGGCGGCGACCCATCGGGGGAACCACGATGAAAGCCGCCCGCCGCATTGAGCCGAGCCACGAGGCGCTCGCCGCGAGGCTCGCCGAGGCCCAGGAGGAAAACGAGCGCCTCCGCCGGGAAAACGAGCGGCTCGCACAAGAGCGCGCGGCGCGCGAGGCCGCCGCGGAGGAGGCGCGGCTCGAGCTCGGGACGTTCTTCGCGCTCGTCGCGCACCAACTCAAAAGCCCGCTTTTGCCGCTGGAACTCTCGCTCACGACGATCGCGCGGGCGCTCGAACGAGGGACGAGCGTGCCGCCCGATACGTTCCCGCGGACGATGCGGCAAGCGCGCAGGCTGGGCCGTTTGATCGACGCGCTGCTCGTGGATTTGCCCCGCATCGAGGACGGATCGCTGCGCGTGGCAGCGCTCTCGTTCGACCTCCGAGAGCCGGTGCGGCGGGCGGTGGGCGAGGCGAAGCTGATGCTGGAGTCCCGGACGTTCGCGCTGCACGAGCCCGCTGCGCCGGTGCGCGTGCGGTGCGATCCGGAGCGGGTGGAGCAGATCGTGACGTCGCTCGTGGAGAACGCGGTGAAGTACTCGCCGCCCGAGGCGCCGATCTCGGTGCGGGTGATCTCCGAGGACGCGACGAACGCGACGGTGGTCGTGGAGGACCGGGGGATCGGCATCCCGGCGCGCGAGCTCGGCCAGGTGTTCACGAAGTTCTATCGGGGTTCCAACGCGCCGAGCTACCTGTATCGCGGGCTGGGTGTAGGTCTGTACCTGGCACACCACCTCGCGACGCTCTGCCGAGGCCGTTTGTCGGTCGAGAGCGTGGAGGGGCAGGGGACGATCTGTCGGCTGTGCATCCCGCTCGAAGCGTGATCGGGCGCCTCGACCGTGCGTGCCTTGCTCAGGCTGCGTGGCGCGCCCGTTGCTGAGAGCGCGTGGCGATGCACGAAGATCCTCACAAGTCGGAAATGGGCGGCGCGCACCTCAACGGTCACGGGACCGGGGCCGCGCGGATGGTTCGTCAGGTGAAACGTGCCGACGACAAGCTGGTCGCCTTCGTCGAGGAGCGGCCGCTCGTCGCGCTCGGAGTGGCACTCGCGTTCGGGTACGTGCTCGGCCGCGTGATGACGCGTCAGGGATGAGAACGGAGGGGTTCATGGTTGGCGAGAGACAGCAGAGCGGCACGACGGAACAAGGGGCGGACAAGGGTCCGCTCGCAGCACTCGGGGGCGTCGATCCGAACGAGGTGCTCACGATGGTGAGCAACGTGGCCCGGGCGAACCCGCACGCGGCGCTCGCAGGCGCGGTCGCGGTGGGCTTTCTGCTCGGCGGAGGCCTGACGCCGCGGCTGGTCGGCGCAGCGGCGCTGTTCGCGGCGCGGCGATATTTCCGCGCGACCGTGGAGGAGACGCTCTCGGGGCTCGAGCACGGGCTCGCGGAGCGGATCGGAAGCGCTGGGGCGCGCTGAGCGCCCGAACGGCCAGGATCAGAGGGGGACGCGAGGCGTTCCCCTCGGGCCGAGCTCAGGGCTCGGTCTCCTGCCGCCGTACGAAGCTCGCGCCGCGCGCCTCGAGGAGGCGCTCGACGGCGCCGGCCGCCGCAGGCGAGGCCCGGACCGCGACGAGCGAGCCGCCCATGCCGACGGCATCGTCGAGAAGGCGCGCCTCGAACTCCGGGTGACGCGCTCCCAGAATCCCACCCACCGCCACACCGAGCGCGCCGATGACGCCGGCGCCCGCGGCCGCCGCGACGACGGGGCCCGCGAAGACGGAGCCGGTCGCGGGCACGACGAGCGAGCCCGCGGCGCCGAGCGCGCCCACGATTGCGCCGAGCAGCCCGCCCATCGCAGCGCCGATCGCGGCGCCTTCCGAGGCCTTGCTGCCGAGGTGGAGGCCGAGGTCGCCTCGATGGCCGACGTGCTTGGGGATGACGCTGACGTCGCCGGGCAGGACGCCGAGCGAGGCGAGCTCGGCGAGCGCGCCTTCCGCGTGCGTGCGTTCGAAGAAGAAAGCGATGAGGATCTCGTGTTTCATGGTGCGTCTTCGGCCGCGTGAGGGACGCGGCGCGCGGTCGTCGTTGCCAGGCCTTCCGCGCGGACGAACCGCGCAGCAGCCGCAAAGCCTCGAAGCGTGCAAACCGTGCACGCAGCGCGTACACGGTTCGCACGTCGAGGTGTGTAGAGCGCGCCACGAACGCGGGGCGCGCGCCTTTTCGCTAGCGGTTCTGGCCGACCTCGTTCGACGTGGCGAACGAGCGCTCGCGGACCTGGCTGGCGGCCTGTTCGAGCTCGCCCCGGACGCGCCCGGCGGCGAAGCGCGCGCGGTCCTTGACCCGATCGGCGCCCTGGCGGAGCCGCTCCCGGGTCTCTTCGCCCGGGCGCGGCGCGTAGAGCAGGCCGATGCCCACGCCGAGGGCCACGCCGATGCCGACTCCGATCGAAGCAGGCAACAGCCAGCTCCCCGAGGTCTTGCGCTCGTAAGGGAACGAATCCGACAAACGCTGGATGAAACCGTAGTTCTTCATCGTGCAGGCTCTCCGTCGGGGATGGATCGAAGCCTCACGTGGGAGCGCGGAGCGTGAGGTCGCTGTGGCGACCCGGAGCTCCGCGCGGACAACGAACCACGTGAAGGCCCGATCGAATCCGCGTGGGAGGCCCCAGGCAGCGCGCATGCCACGACGGGAGCGGGCAGGGGGAGCGCACACGGCGCCGCAAGGATGTCCGCGGCGCCGTGCGAGGGGACGATGCGAGAACGCGGGAGCTACTTGCAGAAGCCGTCGATGCAGATCTTGCCCGACGCGCAGGCGAGCCCGGCCGTGGGATCGCACTCGTTTCCGAGGTTACTGTTCGAGCCGCAGACCTGGTGGTCGCCGGACATCGTCGAGACGGTCTTGCAGACGTCGAACGACGGCAGGTTGTTGCAGGCGTTGTCGTTTGGCGGGGCGCACGAGATGTAGCAGGCGTGGTGCAGGCAGGTGGAGCCCGCGGCGCAGGCGTCCTGCACGCCATCCTGGTTGCAGTAGAAGGCGGCTGTCTGGTTCGGGATGCAGCCGTTCTCCACCCACACGTCGCCCGGCGGGCAGGTGCCCATGTCGCTGCGCGGGACGCACGCGCCGTCGACGCAGACCTGATCGGCCGAGCCGCAGTCGTTCGTGATGGTGCAGGGCTCGGCGGGCACGGTGCAGACGCCGAGGACCGGGTCGCAGGTGTAGCCGCCGTCGCAGTCGGTGTTGTCGCTGCACGACGGGGTGCATTTGCCGTCGACGCACTTGTTGTTCGCCGGGCACTGGGTCTGGTCCGTGCACTGGTCCGAGGGCGCGGTGCAGACGCCGCTCACGCACGCGTAGCCGGCGCCGAGCGCGCTGCAGTCGGCGTCCGTGCCGCACGCCGCGGGGTTCTGCGGGACGCACTGCGAGGCCTCGCAGGCGTAGCCGTAGACGCAGCCGACGGTGTCGCAGGTGCCCGGCTGGCAGGTGCCGTCGGGCGCGCAGGTCTCCCCCATGGGGCAGTCATCCGGGTTGCCGCACCAGGTGACCGATCCGCCACCCGTGCCGCCGGTCCCGCCGGTCCCGCCCGTGCCGCCGGTCCCGCCCGTGCCACCTGTGCCACCCGTGCCACCGCTGCCCGGCTGGCAGCTCGCCTCCGTGCCCGTGACGACGCACGAAAAGCCTTCGGAGCAGCCCCAGACCGTGCAGTCGCCCGTGTGGCACTGGTTGTCGTTGCCGCACGTCTCGTTCAGGCCGCAGTCACTCGAGTCCCTGCAGCCTCCGTTCGAGCAATCCCCGGAGGTGCAGGGGCCTTCGTTCCACTCGCCGTCGTCGTCGTAGATGGGACAGCCTGCGAGGAACGTCGCCATCATGCCGATGAAGCCCAGCAGAGAAAGTCGCTTCATACCGTCTCCCGAAAAGCACCGACCAAGGCGCGAAGAGAGTGGGCCCGAGCCTTGACGAAGGCCAGGGCAACAGCGGGAGCCTAGCAAGCGACATGCCCTGCACAAGGCCGCGCGATCGCGGCGGTTTTCCGCGTCGGAAGGGGAGATCGGGGGCGCCGCGTGGGGCGGATCGTGAAAGGGCGTTCACGATCGGCTGTGGCATCCAGGATCCGGCGGGCCGGGCGCGTAGGATCCACGGGCCGAGCACGTCGAAGAGTGGAGCAGGACAGGGCAAGCGCGGTAGAAGTAGGGAGCCTGATGCGCCGCGGCGCCGGTCTGTGCGGCCGTTGCGTCCCGGTGCACAAAGAGGAAAGCTGCCAAGTTCCCCATGGAAGTCACCTGCGAGCGCTGCGGCACGGTGTACGACTTCGACGACGCCCTCGTCTCCGAGCGCGGCACCTCCGTCAAGTGCACGACATGCGGGCACCAGTTCAAGGTGCGTCGCGCATCCGTGGGGACCGTCCCCGACACGTGGGTCGTTCGCACCGTCGACGGGCGCGAGATCGAGTTCTCCGCCCTGCGTGAGCTTCAAGGCGCGATCCACGACGGGAAGGTGACCCGCGACGACGTGCTCTCCCGCGGGAGCAGCCGGCCTCGCAGGCTCGGTTCGATCGCCGAGCTAGATCCGTTCTTCAACCGCATCGGCATGACCGTGCCCGGGACCGGGACGACGCCGCCGCCGCCGGGTGCGCGGACGCGAACGAGGACGCCCGCAGGCCTCGGGGGCGGGACGGCGCAGCCGCCGCGGCAAGAAGGTTCGGTCGTGTTCGCGTTGCCCGGGCGCCAGCAGCAAGCCCAAGCGGCCGCGCCTCAGCCTCCGCCCGTGGCGATGGGCGGCGCGCTTCTCGGACGCAGGCCAGGGTCGGTGCGCCCGCCCGCGGCGGCCGGGGCGGACAAGGGCTCGGAGATGCCGGCGCTCACACCGCCGCGCGTGCCGGGCGGGCTCGAAGAGCTGAACACGATGGATGTCGTCGAGGCGCCGGTCTCGACGCGGACGAACGGTGGCTTCGGTTCGCCGCCGCCGATGCGCGCGCCTTCGGGTTCGTCGTCGGAGGAGCGGGGAGGGACCGTGGAGCGGATCAGCGCGTTGCCGCCTCCGCCGCCGCCGCCGCGCAAGCAAGCGGGTTCGGCGCCGATGTTCCCGTCGCCGCCCGTGGAAGGGCCGCCCTTGCCGCGAAAAACCGCGGCGTCAGCGCCGATGTTCCCGCCGCCGGAGGCTCCGCCGCCGGCCCGAAAGGCCGCGGCGTCAGCGCCGATGTTCCCGCCGCCGGAGCCTCCGCCACCGCCGAAAAAGGCGACGCCGGAGCCGCCGCACGTGCAGGAAGCGGGGCCTTCGAGCGGCGAGGATCCGACGCTCATGATGGAGCGGCCGCCGACGAGCGACGGGCCGACGCTGATGATGGATCGTCCGCCGCAGATCACGGCGGCGAAGTCCGCGTTGGCCACGCCCGCGCCGCCGAAGGTCGAGCCGGCGAAGCCGATCTCTTCGAAGACGCCGTCGGCGAAGACGCCGTCGAGCGGGCCCACGTCGCTGCCGCCGTCGTCGGCGCTCCTCCACAACGACGACGTGCTCTCGGTGTCGGGCGTGCCGCCGCGCCGCCCGCATGCGGCGCGCTGGATCGTGGGGGTGCTCTTGCTCGGCGCGGGCGCGCTCGGCGCGGTGATGGTCGGGCGCGAGTACCTGCCGAAGGGGAACGGGGCGGCGGCGCCGACGCCAGGTGACGCGCGGCTCGGAACGTTGCTGGAGCAAGGAGATCGCGATCTGCGCGATGGCGATCTCGACGCGGCGAACGAGTCGTACGTGAAGGCGAGCGCGATCGCGGACGCGGATCTGCGCGTGGCGGTGCGGCTCGCGCGCCTCGCGGCCGTGCGCGCGGACGTGGCGTGGCTCAAGGTGCGGCTCTTGGCCGCGTCGGATCCGGATCTGGCGAACGCGCGGCGCGAGCTCGATCTCGTGGTGGGGCGCGCGAAGCAAGCGGCGGAGCGGGCGCAGTCGATCGCCGCGGCCGACGCGGACGTGACGCGCTGTCGAATCGATGCGCTTCGCATCGCAGGAGACGTCGACGGCGCAAGGAAGCTCGTCGCGACGTTGCCGAAGTCGACCCCGCAGGCGAGCGACGAGCTGCTCTTTGCGACGCTCGATCTGGCCGAGGCTGTGCCGGTGTGGGCGACGGTGATCGAGCGGCTGAAGACCGCGGCGCGGGACGAGCAGAACCTCGGGCGCGCGCGGTCGATGTTGATCTATGCGCTCGCACGGTCGGGTGACGTGGCCGGCGCGAAGGCCGAGCTCGAACGGCTTGCGGCGATGCCGAGGCCGCATCCGCTCGTGGCGTCCTTGCGCGTGTTCGTGGCGAGCGCCGAGAGCGCGAAGAAGCCGGAGGTCGAGGCCGCGAGCCTCAAGGTGGGGGCGGGGGACGACGCGCTGAAGACCGTGACCGAGGCGATCGAGAAAGGTGAGCTCGACAAGGCCGAGCCGCTCTTGAAGGAGCTCGCGGAGAAGACGCCGAAGGACGCGAAGGTGCTGAAGGCGCAGGGGGATCTCGCGCAGAAGAAGCGCGACCGGGCGGCGGCGATCCGGTTCTACGAGCAGGCGGTGGCCGCGGACGGCACGCTGCTCGACGCGGTCGCGGCGCTGGCGGATCTCCGGTGGGAGAACGGCGAGCGCATGACGGCGAGCACGCTGTATCGGAAGATCATCGAGAAGGGCGGCGACGCGAACCCGCACACGAAGCGCGCGAAGGAGCGGCTCGCCAAGTTCGCGGATTCCTGGGAGCCCTAATGAAAAAGCGGCGGGACCGACGGGTGCGTCTGGGGGCGATCGGCGTGACGATCGGAGCGGCGCTCGCGATCGCGGGCGCGGGCTGCGAGGGAAGGCCGCGGAGCACGACGAACGCGCGGGTCTCGTCGGCGCTCACGGGGCCGGCGGTGGTCGAGATCGATCTGTCGCGTGGGGCGCCCGAGTCGTCGCAAGGCGGGCTCTTCGGCTCGCCGCGCGGGCGCACGCACGCCGAGCTCGTGGAGGTGATCGGCGCGGCGAACGAGCGCGAGACGACGAAGGGGTTTTTCGTGAAGCTCGGGACCACAGGGCTCGGGCTCGCGCGGGCGAACGAGGTCGGGCGCCTGCTCGCGTCGGTCCGCAAGGCGAAAAAGCCCGTGGTTTGTCATGCCGACGATCTCGGCAACGCGACGCTCTTGCTCGCGTCCGTGGGCTGCGATCGGGTCTGGGTGAGCCCGGCGGGAGGCGTGGAGTCGGTGGGCATCGCGGCCGAGCTCGTGTTCGGTCATCGCCTGCTGGAGAAGCTCCACGTCGAGGTGAATTTCCTCCAGGTCGGGAAATACAAGGGCGCGCAGGAGCCGTTCACGCGCGACAGCGCGAGCCCCGAGGCGAGGCAGTCGGTCGAGGGCGCGCTGCGTGGGCTGCGCGCGGCGTGGCTGTCGGCGATCGCGGAGGGGCGGGGCAAACCCGCGCTCGCAGACATCGTGGAGGATGGGCCGTTCCCGCCGGAGGAGGCGAAGGCGAAGGGGCTCGTCGACGAGGTCGGCTACGCGGACGAGGCGCGCGAGGAGGCGAAGAAGCTCGCGGGCGCGGAGCGCGTGAGCGTGCGGTTCGGCGGAGGCGCGTCGCCGGAGCCGGTGTCGGGCGGGATCATCGACGTGATCCGGGTGCTCGCCGGGCCGGGCTCGGGCGGAGAGCCGCACGTGGCGATCGTGCCGGCGACGGGCGCGATCTCGATGGGCGGCGCGCCGTCGTCGCCGCTCGGCGGGAGCGAGGGGATCAACGAGCGTGATCTGGGCAAGACGATCGCGCGGCTGGAGAAGGACGAGTCGACGAAGGCGGTGGTGCTGCGGATCGACTCGCCCGGCGGATCGGCGCTCGCGTCGGATCTCCTGTGGAAGCGGCTGATGAAGCTGCGCGGGGACAAACCGCTCGTCGTGTCGGTCGGGGGCATGGCCGCGAGCGGCGGGTATTACCTGGCCTGCGCAGGGACGAAGATCGTTGCAGAACCAACGAGCATCCTCGGGTCGATCGGCGTCGTGTCGGGCAAGTTCGCCGTGGGCAAGACGCTCGAAGAGATCGGCGTGACGACCGAGACGATCGCGGCCGCGCCCGATCCGCTGAAGGCGAAGCGCGCGACGTACATGTCGCCGTTCCAGGGGTGGGACGATCCGACGCGGCAGAAGGTGCTCGGGTCGATGCAGTCGATCTACGATCTGTTCGTCCGGCGCATCTCGGAGGGGCGCGGGATGGCCGTCGAGAAGGTGGCCGAGAGCGCCGAGGGTCGGATTTTCGGTGGCGTCGAGGCCAAGGAGCGGGGTCTCGTCGATGAGCTCGGCGGGCTCGTCGACGCGGTGACGCTCGCGCGAAAGCTCGCGCATCTGCCGGATGATGCGCCGGCCGAGGTGGTGGGCGAGGGCGGGGGGCTCCTGGAGCTCCTGGAAGCGTCGGAGAACGGTGAGGCGGGCGCGGCGCAGGAGAGCGCGGCGGCGAAGGTGGCGCGGCAGGCCGCCGTGGACGCTCTTTTGCCCGAGGTGGGCGCGCTTCTGCCCGAGGTCGCCCGCTATCTGGGGTCGATGGCGCCCCTTCTTTCGGGCGAGCGAACGCTCGCGGCCATGCCGTTCGGCCTGATCGTGCGTTGAGCTCACCGCTCGTCCGCGGCCTCTGATAGCCTGGCCGCGCCCTTCCATGAGCTCATCGGCCCATTTCTCCGCGACGGATGAAGACGCCGCGCCGGTCGCGCGGCGAGCCACCATGCCGCCGCCCGAGCTCGCCGATCGGCCGGCGCCCACCTCGGCAGGTTCGCTCGTGCTGGAGGCGAACCGCACGGAAGAGCCGATCCTGCGGCACAACGGGCCGCGCGCCGAGATCGCCTATCTGCGGGGCAGGGTCGCGCGTTGTCGAGAGGCCGGTGACGCGGCGGGCGAGCGCGAATCCGCGCAGGCGCTGGCGCAGTTGCTCGCGTCGCGCGAGACGGAGCTCGATACGGCCGTGAACACGGCGCGGCGCGCGCTCGAGCTCGGCGAGGACGAGGCGCTGCGTTCGGATGTCGCCGAGTGGCTCGCGGGTCTCGGCGAGCCGGTCGCGGCAGCGGAGGTGCTGCGTGCGTCGGTGCATCCGTCGCGGCCCGCTTCGTCGGCGCAGACGCTCTTGAAGATCGCGGTGCTGCTCGCGCGAGGCGCCGATCCGAAGGGCGCGGCGGCGGCGTTGAAGGAGGCGGCGGCGCTCGATTCGAGCCAGCCCATGCCGCTCGAGCTCATCGGCACGATCGCGGCCTGGGCGCAGGAAGCGATCCCGAAGGCGGACGCGGCGGCGGGGTATTTGACGGCGGCGGCGCGGCACGAGGCGCTCGAAGACGCGGACAGCGCGCTCGAGGATCGGCTGCGCGCGTTCGAGATCGCGCCCGAAGACGAGATGGCGGCGAACACGATGGTGGACGCGCTCGCCGCGCGCGGTGCAGCGGGAGCGGCCGACGAGGCGCTGCGTGATCACGCGCTCGCCGCCTTCCAGACGAACCGGTACCGCGCGCGGCAGGTGCACCTGCGCCGCGTGTCGCGGGCGCTCGACGAGGGGAACGCGGCGCGCGCGATCGCAGCCGTGCTCGACGCGGGGATCGTGGCCGAGGTCGAGAGTGATCTGGGGCTGCTCGCGGATCGCGCTGTCGCGCTGGCGTCACTTGACGGGATCGCCTCGGTGCGGCGTGAGCTCCGGCAGAAGGGCGGGAGCATCGCGTCGATCGCCGCGCGCGCGAAAGGTTCGGAGGTCGCGGCGGCGGCGCTGCTCCAGGCGACGCTCGGCGCGTCGAAGGAGCGCGAGCGTGCCGACGCGCTCGTGCAGATCGCGGCCGAGACGAGCGGAGAGATCAGCGCGAGCCTGCTCGCGGTGGCCGCGGAGGGCTACCTCGGGCTCGGGATCGCGTCGCTCGCGCGGAGGACGGCCGAAGACGCGTGCCTCACGGATCCGACGTCGGCGCGGGCCCTTTCGGCGCTGGCGAGGGCGACGATCGCGCTTCCCGATCTCGACGCGGCAATGGCGGTCGAGGGCGGCGCGTCGACGATGCTCATCCGCTCGACGCTTTGCGAGGGGCTCGCGAAGTCGTTCGAGACGGTCGGGGAGATGGCGCTCGCCGTGACGTGGACGCAGCGCTGGCTCGCGCTCCGACCGGGGTGCCCGGAGGCGATGCGCGAGCTCGTGCGGCTCGCTTCACAGGCGTACGATCCGGACCGGCTGGAGGACGCGCTCGGGTGGGTGCTCGCGCAGCCGCGGCCCCTCGACGACATGGCAAGCCTCTTCGGCGACGCGCTCGCGCTGCTCTTCGAGCTCGACGCGCCGCGGGCGATCGACGTCGGAAGGCGCGCGCTCGACATGTACGGGCCGCGCGTGCCCGGGCTCCGAGGTCGGCTGCTCGCGATGAGTGATCGCGCGGGGGACGCGGCGCTCGGCGTGGTGCTGCTCGAACGGCTCGTGTCGGCCGACACGAAGAACGAGCGCACGATCGAGCGGCTCTTCGATCTGGCGCAGCGGCGCGCGGCGGCGGAGGACTGGGACGGGGCGGCAGCGGAGCTCGCGCGGGCCGCGGGGAAGGGCGCGGAGTCGCATCACCTGCACGAGCACCTCGACGCGCTCGACGACAAGATGCAGCAGAGCGGCGCGTCGCTCGGCTCGGATGGGCTCGTCTCGTTCGTTGAGGCGAGGGTGCGCGCGCTCGGGGAGCTCGTGGATGGGCCGGAGCAGTCGGCCCTGGAGAACCTGTCGAGCGGGCTTCGAGATCTCGGGGCCGTGCGCTGGGATCTCGCGCAGGATCCGGCAGGCGCGGAGGACGCGTTCTGGCGAGCCGCGGTGGCCGCGCCGCGCGGCGGGATGGAGCGGTACGCGCGGGACCTCGTGACCTTCGCGGGATCTTCGGCCGCGCTCGACGCGATCGTGCGGCGCTCGGAGACGCTCACGAACGAGCCGCGCAGGCGCGCGAGCCTGCTCATCGAGGCGGCGAACCTGGCCGTCGCGAACGGGCTGCCGAAGCGCGCGCTCGAGATCGGCGCGAGCGCGATCCAGATCGATCCATCACGCGCCGAGGCGGTGGCGATCGTCGAACGATCGTCCGCCGTGGAGGGTGGGATCGACGTGCTCGATCGCACGTACGACGTGCTCGCCGCGGCCGCGCTCGGTTGTTACGGACGGCGCGCGGCACACTACCGCGGCGCGCGTCAGCTCGAACGGCGAGGCGCCATCGAAGCGGCGCTGCGCCATGCCGTCGCGTGCTTCGAGGCCGTCCCGTCCGAGGGCACGTCGTACTTCCTGATGGCGCGCCTCGCGGAGCGCGGCGGCAACCCCACCGAGGCGATCCGCGCGATCGAGCGTGTCTCCGAGGCGGCCGAAGGAGGCGCGCGGGCCGCGTGGCTTAAGCGCGCCGCCTCGCTCGCGAAGGCCGCGGGCGAAGGCAGCCGCATGCGCTTCGACCTGCTGCTGCGCGCCCTCTCGGCGCGGCCGGACCTCGGGACCGTCGAGGAGATCGGCGAGACGCTGCGCAAGCTCGTCGCGTCCGTGAGCCACGTCGGGCCGCTCGTCGCCCGGTTCGAGAACACGGCCCTCGCCGCGTTGAAACGCACCGACGGGCCGGATGGCGCGCGCGTCGCCGTGGCCCTCGCCAAGGTAGCGTTCAGCGCGCTCGGCGCGCACGCGCTCGGGCTCTCGCTCGTCGAGCGCGCCGTGGCCGCGGACGGCGACATCGACGAGTACGACACGCTCGTCGAGCTCGCGCCCGCGGCTGCGGCGGGCGACGCCGCAGCGGCACGTGCCTTCCTCGAATCGCTGCTGCAAGCCGTCGCCAAGCCTTACGCGAGCGTGGGCGTCGCGCTCCTCCGCCTCGGCGGAAAGCTCGCGCATGCGCTCGGTGATCCGCTCGTCACGGGCACGCTCCTCGTCCAGGCGGCGCGCCGCGCCCCGGAGGACGAGCTGCTCGTGAGCGACGCCGACGCAGCCGTCTTCGCCTCGGGCGACGCGGCGCTCGCGCGTGACCTCGACACCGCTGTCCCTCCCGACGTTCGCCTCGCGGCCCTCTTGCACGTCGCCGAGCGCAGGGAGCGCGAGGGCAACTTCGCCGAATCGATCGAGACACTCGAGCGCGCTCTGCGCTCGCCGAGCATCACGCCCGAGCAACGCGAGGCCGCGCTCTCGAGCATGCGCCGGCTCTTCGTCCTGTCCGAGCGCGCGAGCGAGGCCGAGGCCGTGCTCGCCTCCGAGCTCGCGCGCCAGGACCTCGGGCCCATGTCCCGCGTGCGCATCGCGGTCGACCTCTCGACCATGCTCGCGGGCCGCGGCGAGGACGCAGCCGCGCTCGACGTCCTCAAGCGCATCCTCCAGGACAGCGAGCCGACCGAAGAGCTGCTCGCGACCACGCTGCGCCTCGCGCGCCGCACCGGCGATCGCCCCGCGCAGGTCGCGCTCCTGAACCTCCAGCTCCAGCGCACCGAGGACGCCGTCACGCGCGCCTCCATCCTGCGTGAGCTCGCGGCGCTCCTCGAAGCGCTCGGTGATCACAAGGCCGGCGTCGCCCACCTCAAGGCCGCGAGCGAGCTCGCGCCCGACAATGAGGAGGCCCTCGAAGGCCTCGAAGCGCACGCGGCCTCGCAGGGTGATCACGCCGCCGTCGCCGAGATCCTCGGCAAGCGCATCGCCGCCGCACAGGCGCCCGATCTCCGCCGCACGCTCCGCCTGCGCCGCGCCGCCGTCCTCGAGCAGCGCCTCAGCCGCCTCGAGGACGCTTGCGCCGAGCTCGACGCGCTCCTCGCGGAGACGCCCGACGATCCGAGCGCGCTCCGCTTCCTCGCCGACATCCGCGAGCGCCTTGGATCGCCCCTCCGCGCCGCGCCCCTCTGGCAGCGCCTCGGCGAGCTCTCCGCGAAGACCGACGAGCGCGCCGAATACGGCATCCGCGCCGCGAACGACTGGCTCGCCGGCGGCAACGCCCAGGCTGCGCGCAACATCCTGGAGAGCATCGCGCCCATCGCCGCGCGCGACGCCGTCATCGAGCTGCGCGTCTCCATCGCTCGCCACCAGGGCGACGCCCGCACCCTCTCCGAGGCCCTCGATCAGCTCGCCACCGCCTCCCGCGAGCCCGCGGACAAACGCGCGAGTTACCTCGTCGAGGCGGCCCGCGCCTCCTCCTCGACCGGCGACGAGGCCACCGCCCTCGACCGCGTCCGCCGCGCCGTCCGCCTCGCTCCGCACTCGGCCGAGGCCGTCCTCGAAGCGCGCCGCCTCGAGTACCGCGCGCGTGGCGGCGGCACGCCTCGCGAAGCCCAGCACGCAATCGACGAGCTCATGCGCATCGGCGAGCACCTCACGCCGGAGCAGATGGAGCTCCAGGCGTTCCTCCTCGCCGAGGAGCTCGACGTCATCCAGGGCGGCGGCGCCGGCATGCGCGAGCTCTCGCGCCGGCATGCTGCGTTCGGCCCCGCGCCGCTCATCGCCCTCGGCATGGCCGAGCGCCTCGTACGCAACAAGAACTTCGACGCGGCCTTGCCCCTCTTCGAGCGCGCCTTGAGCGGCGACCTCCGCGGCCTCCGCAGCCGCGGACGTGTCGCCCTCGCCGCGGCCGACGCCGCCCTCGCCGCGGGCCAGCTCGAGACCGCCTCGCGCCTGCTCGACACGGCCGCCGTCGAGCCCGACACCCGCCCGATCGCGATGCGCAAGAAGCTCGAGTTCATCGCGGGGTATGGCGAACCCGAGGCTGCGCGCGCGGCCCTCTTCGACCTCATCCGCCAGAGCGCTGGCCTCGATCGCGCCCGCTTCCTCTACCAGCTCGGCCGCCTCGTCGTCGCCACCGATCCCGACGAGGCCATTCGCCTCTACGCCGACGCCTTCCCCCTCGCGGCCCCCGATCGCAACCTCGCCGCGCAGATCGCCGAGGAACTCGCGCATGCGCGCAGGCCCCGCCTCATCGTCGAGCCCTCCGAGCCTCCGGCTCCGCCTCCGGCCGACGAGCCCCTCGCCGACGATGGCCAGGCCCTCGTCTTCGACCTCGAACAGGCGTTCGAGAACGCCTTCGGCGAAGCCGCGGACGACGACGACGACATCCCGATCCCCCTCGCGGCGAGCGCCATCCGCTCCATGCCGACGGGCCTCCGTCCTCCGCCTCCGCCGACCGAGAAGCCGCTCCCCACGCCGATCGTCGAGGAGCCCTCGCCGCCTGCGCAGCCGCGCGCCCGCACCGCGCCGCCGACCCCCGCGCCGGGCGGCGGACCTGCGCGCGAGACCGCGCTCTTCGAGCAGCTCATGGCCGGCTCGTACGACGCGGGCGAGCGCCTCGTCGAGCTCTACGGCGGCAATGCCGAGGCGCGCTCGCGCGACCTCCTCGTCGTGCGCAAGCACCAGGCCTCCTTGCGCCCCGGCGATCGCGCCACGCTCCAGAAGCTCCACGAGGCTGCCCTGCTCGACCGCAACGGCGCTTATGCCCGCGCCGTCGATCACGTCCTCGCCGGCTTCGATCCGGCCGGCCGCGCCGTCGCGCCGCCACCGCTTTCGGCCCTTGCTTCGGCCCCCGAGCTCGTCCTCGCGCTCCTCTTCCGCAACGTCGAGAGCCCCATCAACGAGGCCCTCGCCATCACCTGGGAGACCGGCCGTTACCGCCGCGAGCCGAGCCACTACGGCCTCACCGGCGCTCTCCGCGTCCAGCCCGGCGCCCCCACCGTCCTCGGCGACGTTTGGGGCTCCGTCACGCGTGTCTTCGGCGCTGCGCGCCCCCCGCTCTTCCACCGCCGCGCTCCCGCTGGCGCCCCGAACCAGGCCGCCCTCAACGTCCAGGTCGCGCTCCTCGCGCCGCCTGCCGTCGTCCTCACCGGCGAGATCCGCGAGGAGACCCCCGAGCTTCGTTACCTCCTCGGCGCCTCCATCGCCGGCGCCATGCCCGAGCACGTCCTCGTCCGCCTCCCCGAGGAGCACCTGCGCACCCTCATCGAGGCCCTCCGCGCCGCCTTCGGCCCCGTCGGCCCCACTGGCGGCACCGACCCCGGCGTCGCGCGACTCGGCCAGGACCTCTGGCAAATCGTCCCGCCTCGTGGCGACCGTCGCCTCCGTGAAATCTTCGCCCAGCCCGACGGCATCACCTACGAGGCCGCCATCGAAAGCGCCCGCCGTGCCGCCCGCCGCGCCGGCTTTTTTGCGAGCGGCGACCTTCCCACGGCGCTTCGCCTCGTCGTCGCCGAGCTCAAGCTCGAGCTCGATATGCCCCTCACGGCCGAGGGGGGCCTTGCGCGGGCTTGCGCGGCGCATCCGGCCCTCGCCGATCTCGTTCGACTGGCCACGCGTAGCGAGTATGCCGAGGCCCGCTTCCGCGCGGCGCCTTCCACCGAAGGGAACAAGAACGGACCGCCGAGCCGCTTCCGTGGCACTTGATGGAAGGGGCTCGCGCGGCGGCCGCTGCGCCGTGCCCCGCCCCAGAAGGAGGTGCCCTTGCTCGTCGCTCGTCCGCTCTCGCCCGCCCTCTCGCCCGCGTGTCGGCTCGAACCTCGCAGCGCGCCTCGAAGGCCCGTGCCGGAGGCATTCCAAGACCTGACAGCGCTGTCAGGGGTGCCGCGCCGTCCGTCTTCGCCTGAAGGCCATTTCCTGGGCCTTGGCCCGCTGGCCCGAAGATCGCTTCATGCGCTTTGGCTCGTCGTACTCGCCCCGGGTTGCCTCGTCACCGCGGAGCCCGTCACGTACGAGCCGCAGCAGACACCGCCGATCCTCGTCGCCTCGGGCCTCGACCCCGATCCGCGCTCCATCCTGCTCGTGGGCGGCGACCTCGGCTTGCCCGAATTTCCGATTGCTGCGTCGGTGGCCTCCGAGGACGCCGGGGAATCCGTCAAGGCCGCTCTTTACATCGATTACGGATTCGAGAACCCCTTGGAACAGCCCTTCCGGAATATCTTGCCGAATTTCCCGGAGCTACCGGCGGCGACGCTGGCGGACGGGCCACGCCCGCTCGTGGGGGTTCTTTACAAGGTGGGCGTGGTTGCGCTTCAGCCCGGCTGCCATCGCCTGACGCTCGTCGTCAC
Organism: Polyangium jinanense; assembly: GCF_028435265.1. Lineage (GTDB taxonomy): Bacteria > Myxococcota_A > Polyangia > Polyangiales > Polyangiaceae > Polyangium > Polyangium jinanense. The sequence goes on from NZ_JAGTJK010000009.1 coordinate 271,206, forward strand.
GCATGAATTCGATACCAGGACCGGTTGTCCCAAAGACCTCCGGGATTCGAGCCAGATCACCTGGCATTTCCGGCAATGCGACGTCGGCGACTGTCCGCCGGTCCTGGAGAATTGTCCAACCGCCGAAGTTAGCTGCCCGCTCGATCCCACGGTGGTGACGAGCGACCCGAACGACGCCGGGACCACGGGAGGTTGACCTTGAAACGCGCCTTCTCCTTGACTTCTGCTCTCTTCGTGCTAGCGGCCGTGCCCACCCTCTCCGGATGCTTCGCGCTCGGGGGACTCGCGGATGAGGCCGTGAATGCTTGCTCCTCCGACGAGGACTGCGAGGGCGGCGGCGTCTGCGCCAGCGTCGACGGCTTCCAGACCTGCGTCGGGACCAAGGCCGATCTTCCTGGCCTCATCCTCGAAGTGCGCCCCACGGCCGAGGCGAACTCCGGCGCGAACACGCCCTACCTCGTCCCGTTCGGCGGCGAGGGCTTCGTCGACCACTCGAGCGCGGGCCTCGTCGTCGAGCACGACATCCGGCTCTCGCACGTCGTCGTCTCGCCGATCGAGCTCTACGTCGACTACGACTACAAGGGCTGCCCCCTCTCGCCCGAGGGCAAACTCGAAGCAGACTTCACCTTCTTCCGCGACGCCCAGCACGCGGGCCTGCCCGATCACGAGGCCAAGGCCGTCATCCAGGAGGGCAGCACGGACGCCTACTCCGTCGAGATCCCGCCTGGCATCTACGACGTGCACGTCGTCCCGCGCGCGCCTGCGAACTGCCCCGCGCCTCCGCCGCCGCCCATGTACTACCGCGGCATCGACCTCAACCAGGGCGGCAAGATCGACCTCCACCTCTCCGAGGCACCGCGCGTCATCTCTGGCAGCATCGCCTTCCCCGAAGGCAAGGACTTGAACGGCTGGTCCATCGAGGTCGTCGAGCCCAAGCACGGCATCCCCGTCTCGCGCACGCAGGTCCTCACCGTCGACCCGCCCCTCGCGCTCTTCACGAAATACAACCTCGAGTACTACTGGGACTTCGGCCAGGAGAGCTCGCCCATCCTCCGCCTCCGGCCGCCGCCCGACGATCCGGACGCGCCGAAGTTCTTCTGGCAGGTCGCCTCGCTGAGCCCGCTCAACCCCGACAACAAGAACATCCAGGCCGACCTCACCCTCATCGACCTCGACGCCGTCGGCCGCACGGTCACGTCGTACGTCGTCGACGCCCACGACGCCGCCGTCGTCGCGACCGTCTCCTTCCGCAGCCTCGAGCTCTCCGGCAACGCTTCGAACAGCGCCATCTACAGCGCCGTCGTCGACACCGACAACGAGGGCATCTTCACGGCGCTCCTCCCGCCCGGCAAGTACCGCGTCACCACGCACCCCACCTTCGACCTCACGAAAGCCGTCACCACCGAGGACGGCTTCGAGGTCCCCGCCGACGGCGACTGCGTCTGCGGCAAGGGTTTTACGGTCCACGACAAATCCGTCGTCTCCGGCGAGGTCGTCCTGCCGAACGGCAGCCCCCTCTCGATGGGCTCGGCCTCCGTTTTTCCTTCGCGAACGCCTGCGCGCCCGTACCTCTCGCGCAGCCTCCTCGCCGACGCGCCGGCCTCGCAGCCGATGTCAACGCCGCTCGGCTTCGCGGGCGAGTTCTCCTTGCTCGCCGATCCTGGCCTTGCCGATCTGCTCGTCGTCCCGCCGCCTGGCTCGCTCTATCCGTGGATCGCGAACCCGCAGGCCAAGGTCGTGGTCGGCCAGGCCGTCAACTTCGACACGCTCGTCCTCCCGTATCCCGTCGTGCTCCGCGGCGAGGTCCGTGATCCCCTGGGACAGATCGTGCCGAATGCGACCCTTCGCGCGTGGATGCCGGTCAAGGCATCGGGCACCGAGGAGACCGTGGTGATTCAGATTGCGGAGGGAGCCACGGATTTCGACGGTCGTTACCAGTTGCCCCTCGCTCCGTCCCTCGCGCTTTCGAGGTAGGCCCGCGTGCTGCCACGCGTCTGCGTCCCGGGGGTACACGCTCGCCTCGGTCCGGGATAGGCTGGAGGCGTGGCGGAGTCCGACACCGGTGGTAGGGACGAGGCGGCGCGCGGACGAGGGTCTTCCGAGGACGTGAGCCGCGGGCCCTTGGCCGACAAAGAGAGCGCGCGGAGCGACGTCGACCCAACGTCGCGACGCCCGACCGATCGAGACCTCGCGGGCGTCCTCCACGAGGTCTCGAACGCGCTCACCGTCGTGCTCGGATGGATCGACCGCGCGCGCGGCGAGATCGACTCGCTCCCCACCGTCGAGGACGCGCTCGCCATCGCGGCATCACGCGCGCGCCATGCGCGGCAGATCGTCCGCCGTGCGATCGGCGCCGACGTCCCTGACGACGTCCCTGCGTCCGTCGCGTCGATCCTCGCCGAGGCTGCGAAGGGCTGCGAGCCCGAGGCCAAGCGTGGCGGCGTCGAGCTCCGCACCTCGCTCGACCCTGCACTCGAAATGGCGCATTTGCCGGGCACTTCCGTCATCTTGCAGATCCTCACGAACCTCCTGCTCAACGCTGTCGCCGTCTCGCCTGCGCGTGGCGCCGTGCTCCTCGACGCGAAGCTCGACGGACTCGACGACGTCGTTTTCGGCGTGACCGACGAAGGCCCCGGCGTGCCCGTCGAGCGCCGCGCGAACCTGCTCGACGCGGGCGTCACCACGCGCGCGGGTGGCGCGGGCATCGGCCTTCGTTTCGCGGCGGCGCTCGCGCGCGAGTCGGGCGGAACGCTCTCGCTCGTGCGTGCCGAGCCTTCTGCGCGCTTCGAGCTTCGCTGGCCTCGCCGCCCCTCCTCGCCGCCGGCGCCGCCGCACTCGGCCCGCAAGCCTGCGATGGTCCTCGCGGGCAAACGTATCCTCATCGTCGAGGACGACGACGCCGTCTTCGATCTGCTCGAGGCGGCGCTCGCGGCGCGTGGCGCGACCATCGTGCATGCGCGCACGCGTGCCGAGCTTGGAGGTGCGTTGAAGACGGGCACTCTCGACGCGGCGCTCTGCGACCTCTCGCCGTTCGGTGCGGACGTGCCCGGCGCGCTCGTGGAGATCCGCGAGACGCACCCATCCGTGCGGATCGTCCTCATCTCGGGCAACGTGCGAGACCTCTCGGGTTTGCCCGCGTCCTTCGAGGTCAAAGCCGTGCGCAAGCCCTTCGAGATCGGCGAGATTGTAGCGGCGCTCACGGTTTGATGGGTGTGCTCGACGGCCTCGTGAAAAAAGTGTTTGACATTGGAGGCGGAACGGGTAGGTTCCGTCGCCTCGAAGCAAGCGGTTCCGAGCGAAGGTGGCGGAATTGGCAGACGCACTAGCTTGAGGTGCTAGCGGGTAACACCGTGGGGGTTCAAGTCCCCCCCTTCGCACCCCGAAACGGTCCACACGGACCGCGAGTCAGAAAGAGAAAAGGGCCGGTCACCGTAAGGTGCCGGCCTTTTTCGCGTTTGGGGGTTTCGACATGTCCTTGCGTCTCCTACGTCCGGCGTCTTTTTCCCTTCCGCTCGCGCTCCTCGCGCTCACCGCCTGCGCGGCGGCCCCGAAGTCCTCGGACGCCCCGACCACGGCGACCGAGTTCGCGGCCGAGCCCGCGCCGGCGCCGGCGCCGCCGCCGCCTGCGGCCACGGCCATGGCCCCGTCGGAGGTCTCCTCCGACGACCTGCGGACCCCGGACGACGCCCAGATGGCCCTTTCGCGCTGGGAGAGCACGTTCCTCAACGTGATGGGCGTGCCGGACGAGGAAAGGAAGTCCTCGGCTGCCGCGGATGCGCCTCCAGCGCCGCAGCACAAGCGAGCGCCTGCGGCGCCTACCAAGCCGACGACGCCTGCGCCCGAGGGCATGTCGGCGGCGGGCGGCGACGAGAGCCCCTGCCATGGCGCGTGTCGCGCGTACGCCTCGATGAAACGCGCCGCCACGCGCCTCTGCGACCTCGCTGGAAAAGAGGACGATCGTTGTGCCGCCGCGCAGGAGCGCATCGATCGCGCGAGTGAGCGGCTCAAGGCGGCTTGCCCGCGGTGCGAAAGCATCCGCGACTAGTCAATTTTCCGACGCTACATTCTCGTCGGACGATTCCAATCGTTGCCCTCGCTTTCGGGGCTTCCTAGGATCCATTCGGACGCGCCCTTCCCGTGCGTGTCCCACGTCCTCGGACTTCCCAAAGCAAGGGTCAACGATGCGCTTTTTTTCCTCCTTCTCGGCAAGCTTGATGGTCCTCGCGCTCGGCGGGACGGCGTTCGCCGCCTCCGGGCCGCGCACACTGCTCGAGGTGGGTTCGTTCGCGCCCGCCGCGCAGAAGTCGCTCGCCTCGGTCAAGGGTGCGGAGCCCCAGGCGCTCGAGGCCTCGGCGCGCACCATCCTCGCGGAGCGCGCGCCCTGGTCGCAGAGCCTCTCGCTCGGCCCTGCGCGCAACGCGACGCTGCGTGACGGCCGGCGCATCGTCAAGATGCCGCAGATGCACCAGGGCGTGCCCGTGCTTCATCGTGGCGCCACGGTCTCGTACGGCGACGACGGCATCGCGCATATCGTCACGGCGCGCCTCGCCGAGGACCTGCCCGCCGACGTCGTGCCCGCGCTTTCGGCCGAGGACGTCGCTGAAAAAGCCTCCAAGTCGGCCGGCATCGAAATGAACCCCAAGACGGCCCGGCTCGTGATTTGGCCTTCGGGCGGCGGCAATGTCCTCGCCTGGCATTTTTATGCGCCCGGTCTTCCCATGCCGTATGCGCCTGTCGTCGTCGTCGACGCGAAGACCGGCGACGTCGTCGCGCGCTACAACGCGGCCGTCTCGGTGCACCAGGCCGACGTCTTCCCGTCGAACCCGGTCAAATCGCCGCAGACGAAGACCATCACGCTGAACTTGCCGGACGGGGCCGACCAACTCTCGAGCCCCCTCGTCGTCGCGCGCAATTGCATCGACATGAAGACGACGACGACCATCATGGGTATCACCATCCATACCTGTGAGCTCGTGCATACGGTGACGGCGGACGCGGGTTCGCTCGATTTCACGTCGACGACGCCGGCCGAGGACACGGCGGCCGAGGATCCGTTCTCGGAGCTCCACATGTATGCGCACACCGAGATCGCATACCGGTTTTTCCGGACCTTCAAGCCCGATTTCCTGGTCCAGGCGGGCCCGCTCGACGCGGTCGCGAACCTGCGCATGCCCGACGGCCTCTTCGGCGGCAATCCGGCCAATATCGGCAACCCCAACGTTCCCCTCGTTCCCTTCCAGAATGCCTTCTTTTCGCCGCCGGATTCCTTGGGCTCGCTCTTCAACATCTCGGGCGGCGCCATGATGTTCGGCCAGGGCCCGATCAAGGATTACGCCTACGATGGCGACGTCATTTACCACGAGTTCACGCACGCCGTCGTCAATGCGACGATCCAGCTCGTCGGCACCCCGCACCTCGACGCGTATGGCATCGTCTACTCGCCGGGCGGCATGAACGAGGGCCTCGCCGATTACTTCTCGTCGGCCATCACCGGCGATCCCGACGTCGGCGAATACGCCGTTCTGGACGCCGATCCGAGCGGCAAGGCCATTCGCAGCCTCGCGGCCCCCGACGCCTGTCCCACGGCCATCGCGGGCGAGGTCCACCAGGACGCGACCCTCTTCTCCGGCGCGCTCTGGGACGTCCGCAAGGGTTTGACCGAGGTGCAGAAAGGCGAGCTCGACCTCGCCGTCTTCGCCGCGATGGAGGCCGCGCCCTCGGGCGACCTCCATTACCACGACATGGCCGAGCTCATCCTTGCCCAGGTCAAGACCTCCGCGCTCGGCGACGCCGTCGCCACCCAGCTCGAGGCGGCCTTCACCACGCGCGGCGTCCTGCCCGAGTGCAAGCGTATCCTCGAATTCACCGGCTCCACGATGCAGGGCCCGCTCCTCGTCGGCACCAGCGGCGGCGCCCCCCTCGGCGTCTGGTTCGCGCCGAGCGTGGCTGCGGCGAACGTCGGCTCGAACCAGCAGGGGTACGTGCCCGGCGTCGTCCAGGTCCGCGTGACCCTGCCGGAGAACACCGACGCGCTCACCATCGATTTCGACGGCGCGACCACGGGCGGCGGCTCTCCGTTTGGCGGCGGCAGCTTCGAGCCCAGGGTCCTCGTCCGCTTTGGCGAGGAGCCCCTCCAGTTCACGTATGGGCCCTTCAAAGCGACGGACGACACCGTCGTCCTCACGCCGGACGGCGGCGGCTCCCAGGGCGTGAATGCGTACACCACCACGGCGCAGGTCCCGGCCGGCACGAAGACGGCGTACGTGATGATCGCCAATTCCGGCGACGGCGACGGCCTCTTCACGAACCTGACCTTCACCCCGGACCAATCGTCGGGCGTGGGCGGCGCCGGTGGTGCGGGCGGCGCGGGCGGCGCGGGTGGCGCCGGTGGCGCGGGTGGCGCCGGTGGCGCCGGTGGCAGCGGCGCGGGCGGCAACCCGGCCACCCCGCCCGTCAATGACGATGGGAGCTGCGACTGCTCGGTCCCCGGCTCCTCCAGCGTCCCGGCGGGCGCCTCGCTCGCCGCCTTCGCGGCCGTCGCGGCGCTCCTCGCGCGTCGCCGTCGCCAGAGCTGACCGGAAACGAAGCGCGCGGGCGCTACGGCAACCGCACGAGCGCCCGCGCTTCTTCCAGGCTCCTCACCACAACATCCGCGATCTCCACGAACGCGGCCCCATCCCCCTCGGGCACCGCGATCACCGCCATCCCCGCGGCCTTCGCGGCCCGCACCCCGTTCTTCGAATCCTCCAGCGCGAGGCACCCCTCGGCCCCGACCGAAAGCCGCTCCGCCGCGCGCAAATACACATCCGGCCACGGCTTCGCCCGCGGCACCTCCTGCCCGGACACCGTCACGTCGAAATGGTCCGTCAGGCCAAACCTTTTCAGGCTCGCGTCGATCAGCCGCCGCGGCGACGACGACGCGAGCCCGATCGGCAGCCGCCCCCGCGCCTCGTCGAGGAACGCCCGGGCAAACGGCTTCAGCGAAAGACTCTCCACGTGCGCGAGGAAGCGATCCTCGAGCTCCGCCACGTCGCGCGCCTCGTCCACCGGAAAGCCGATCTGCTCCCCCATGATGTGCACGATCCGCCCGATCCCTTGCCCCGTGCAGGCGAGGGCCATCTCGTCGGTCCACTCGCCCCCGCGTGCGCGGGCGAACGCGCGCTCCACGTGGTGCCAGAGCGGCTCCGAGTCGACGAGCAGCCCATCCATGTCGAAGATCAGCGCGCGCGGGGAGAATCGGCTCATGTCGAGCCGCCGACTAGCGCGGGCACGCCGCCCCGGCAAGCGCGTCACTTCCTCGGCGCCGTCGTCGTCGCGGCCGGCTTGACCGGCCCGGAGCTCGGCTGCTTCGAATCGTGCGGCGACGTCCCCACGGCCGCAGGCGGCGTCGGCGGCGCATGGGTTTGCCTCAGCCTGAGGGCCACGAACGCGCCTACCGCCGCTGCGAGCACCACCACGAGCGCCACGAGCCAGCGAACGCGCTCCGATCCGCGCGACGACTCCGGCCCCGCCTCGACCAGCTCTGCCGGCGGCTCGACGACGACGGGCGTGAGCTGCTTCTTCCGCACCGCGGGCGGCTCGGTCTTTGGCCCCGCGTTTCGGTCGAGCGTCGGCGTCACCGGCGGCGGCTCCAGCGACGCCGGGGCGGGCAGGCTCGGCGGCGGCGGGATCGAAGGCGCGATCGTGTCGGGCGCCTCCATCGACGGCGGCATGCTGCGCAGGTTCGGCAGGTTTGCCCCCACGCCGGGCTCGCTCCCGCCGTGCGCCGTGTCCACACGCGCCACGCGCATCGACGACGCGGGCATGTCCTCTGCGGACGGCGACGACGCCTCGCTCTGCCGCAGCTTCGCGATCTGCCGCTCGATGATCTTCCGGATCTCGGCGCGTTTGTCCGCGTAGACCGCCGTGACGTATTTGCCGATGTCCTCCGGCGTCACGCGGATCTTCGCGCTGTCGAGGTAGTCCAGGATCGCCGTCCGCATCTCCGCGGCGGTCGTATATCGATCCACCGGATCGTATGACAGCGCCTTGCCGCAGATCTTCGCGAGCGTGGGAGGTACGTCTGGACGAACCGACTCGATCGACGGCAGATCACCGGTCGCGAGCTTGTGGAGCACCTCCATGTCGGCGGCCTTGTCCCACATCTTGCGGCCGGCGAGGATTTCCCACAGCACGATGCCTGCGACGAACACGTCGGCGCGCCGATCGAGCGGCTTGCAGCGCACTTGCTCGGGGGCCATGTACCCGAGCTTCCCCTTCATGATTCCCGCGCGCGTCTCCATCATGCGCACTTCGGACTTCGCGATCCCGAAATCGAGCAGCTTCGCCTGACCGTCGTACGAGACGATCACGTTGTGCGGGCTCACGTCGCGATGCACGATGTTGAGGGGCTTGCCGTCGTAATCGGCGAGCTCGTGCGCGTAGTGCAGCCCTGCGAGCACGTCGGCCAGGATCCGGAGCAGCACTCCGGGCGGCGCTGGCGTCTTCGTGCGCGACGACCGGTTGATGAGCCGGTTCATCGGCGCGCCTTCGAGGTACTCCATCGTGATGAAGTACACGCCCTTTTCCGCGTGCACCTCGAACGTCTGCACCACGTTCGGGTGATTCAGGCGCGTCGCGATCCGCGCCTCGTCGAGGAACATCTCCCGGCGCTCGGGATCCTCGGCGAACTCGGCGCGCAGCCGCTTCACCACCTGCAGCTTGTTCACGCCCAGGGGCCCCGCGACCACGGCAAGGAACACGTCGGCCATTCCCCCGCGGCCGAGGTTCGCGATCAGCTTGTACTTGCCGACGCTCACCGGCTCGTTGTCGGATAGGCTTTGCGCGGCAGACACAGAGTTCATGTTCGGTCAGGATCGTGCATCGGTGCAAGCGGGATCCGCCGCGCCGTAGCGGCAGATTTTCGACGTGGTCCGTCCAGATTCGCGACTACCCTGCGAACATGCGATCCAGCATGGCCTGCGGGCGCCCGCCGGCGAGGATGTCCGAGAGCGCCCGGAACGTTCCCGCCGTGACGCGGTGCTCCTCGGCGAACCGCGCGATCCGCGGGATCAGCGGGATCGCCTCCACGCGGAGCTTCGCCATCGCGATCGCCTGATCGAGCGGCACCTTCCGCGCGAGCGCCTTGCCGAGCACCACCTCTGGCCGGTCTTCGAGCGCGATCGACGCGAGCAGATCGCCGTACCCGCCGAGCCCGAACATCGTCCGCTCCTCGCAGCCCGCGGCGGCCATGAGCCGCGCCGCCTCGTCGACCCCGCGTGAGATCAGCGCCGCCAAAAGCCCCGGCCCCGCGCCCGCCTCTTCCGCGTAGCCGACCCCGATCGACAGGCATCCGACGAGCGCCGAGGCCCACTCGAGCCCGCGCAGATCGTTCGTCCCGTACACCCTCAGGCTCGGGCTCTGGAACGCCCGCGTCACGGCCGTGATCACCTCGGGGAACCGCGACCCGATCACCATCGCCGATGGCCGCCCCTCGATGAGCTCGCCCGCCTGCACGGGCCCACCGAGCGCGCCGAGCCGCCGCGCGGGCGTCTCTTCCCGCACGAGATCACTCACCGTTTCGAGCTCCTCGGACCCGAGCCCGCGCACCCCGTGCACCACGAGGTGCTGCCCGCCGAGGTGATCGCCGAGCGCCCTGAGCACGTTCCGCGCGACCGACGACGGCACCGCGATCACCACGAGCCGCGCCTTCGCGACCTCCGCGTAATCGACCGTCACATGCAGCCCCGGATCGCTGTCCGGCTGATCACGCCGCGAGTGCAGCACCACCTCCGCGCCCGTCCGACGCGCGGCCGTCGCGAGCGCCCGCCCCCAGGGCCCGCCGCCCACGATCCCCACGCTCGGCGTCTGGCTCTGTTCTGTCACGACAAACCTCCCTGCGCCGCCTCTTGCGCCTCGGGTTTGGCGAAGACCGGCGGCCGCGCGGGCGGCACGCCCGGGGGCGCGATGACGTCCCAGGCCATCCCGTGGGCCGCGAGCCGGTTCTGGTAATAAAACAATAGATTCGTGTCCACGATCGCGATCCCGTCCGCCCGCGACGCGAGCACGGGCGAGGCGTGGTAGCCGGCGAAGGCCCGGAGCGCGCGTTCCACGATGTCGCCGCCCGACGCGGTCCGCAGAAACCCGCCCACCACGATCTCCCCGCGATCCGCGAGCTCGACCAGCCGATCGCGGAGCTTCACCACGTCCCGCGCGAGATCGTCGCGCGGCACCACGACCACGTCGCGCTGCCGGAGCACCGTGAAGAGATCCCCGGCGGGCGAGGCGCGCCGCAGCCGCTCGAAGCTCGCGGCGGCGACCACGTGCGTCTCCAGCACCACCGTGTCGCGCAGGTAGGCCTTGCAGATCTCGTCGCCGAGCTCGCGCGTGTACTGCGCATCGCGCACCGGATCGAGCGTCACGCGCCCGTCGAGATCCTTCACGTAACTCGCGGGATCCACCTCGCGCCCGCGCCGATCGAACGATCGGCAACGCTCGTCGACCACGTTGCCGAAGGGATCGATGGGTTTGCCGAAGCGGATCACCACGGCGCCTTGCATGTCGAACATCTTGCGCATGAACGCGGTCACGCGCCCGAGGCGCGACGACTCGTCGTCCTCGATGATGAAGCGCCCCTTGCCGGCCTCGGCGAGGAAGTCCGCGATCAGCGTCTCGGCCTCCAGCGTGATGAGGTAGTTGATCGTGGCGGGCACGAAGTACACGCGCCGCTCCCGGTTCGCGAGCAAGGTCCGCGCGTACGCCTCGATCGCCGTGCCCATCAGCCCGAGCTTCAGCCGCCGCTCCACGCCGCCCGAGCGCGAGCGTGTTCCGCCCGGGAAGAACAGCGAGTGGTAGCCGCGCTCGAGCAGCACGCACGAGTACGTCTTCAGCACGTCCTTGTAGAGGTTGTGCCGGACCCTCCGGTCGACGCGGTAGGCGCCGAGGTTGTGCATGAAGAACGAGAGCACGGGGTTCGTGAACAGGTTCTTGCCGGCGCCGTAGGTCGCGGGTGGCAGACCGGCGCGCTCGAGCGCGTAGCCGAACACGATCGAATCCATGTTCGAGAGGTGCGTCGGGACGTACACCGCCGTCCCGTGCCGCGAAAGCTCGCGCAGCTCCTCGACCGGCCCCTCGACGCGCACCTTGTCATCGAGCGCCGACAGGCTCACGAGGTGCCTCGGATCGCGGGCCAGGCGCACGAGCGTCCGCGGCGCGAGCAGGTACGTCACGATCGGCGGCAGGAGCTTCGACGACACCTTGAACACGCGTGGATCGAAGTTCCCGGCCACGTCCCAGCCGATGTGATCGACGATCTCCACGAGCTTCTGGCGCCGTTCGCCGTCGTCCATGCGGCTCAAGGCGCGGGCGAGCCGTTGCCACTCGGCGAGCTCCTTCTGCTCCTCGGGCCCGCGCTTGCTGGCTTCGAGGCGCTTCGTCTCGTGGTAAGCCGCGTCGTTCAGCGCGAGCAGGGGATCTCTCGTGGAGAGCACGACGCGCGAGATCACGGTCCGCACGATGTCTTCCCGCGCCGCGTTGAACCCGAAGATGGGGGCGTGGTCCTGCATGGCCTTCTTGATCTAGAAAATTTCGCGGCCTAGCGCGAGCACGATGTGCCGTGGCCGCGAGGGCACTCTGCGTGATCAGGAGGTCCGAGGGAGGGCGGAGCAAGATTGCCGCCTTCTTCGATCGGGCGTGGGAGAGCGCTAGAACATCGATCGGTTTGCAACCGCTCGATGTTCTAGCTCTCTTGTCCCGAGGGGGACGCCTCGCGTCCCCCTCTCGTCCGGGCAAAGCCCGGCCGATTCACCCCCCGAGGGAAGATCGCTTCACGATCTTCCGAGCATCGAACCGGTCGATGCTCTAGGCTCCCCCCTGCGATGGCCGCTCGTTACCTCAGGGCACGCACGGATCCGGCGGCGGCGGCACGGCCGGTACCACGCTCCCGAGCTGCGTCGACTTCATCGTGAAGCCGATCCCGATCGAAATCGCATCACACTCCTTCGTCGGATCCTGCGTCCCGTCGCTCATGATGTCGGAGGCCTGGCGGAGCTGATTCAGGATGCTCTGCAGCGTCGGGCTGCTCGGGTCGCAGAAAGATTCGTCGAACTGGGAGGCCAGCTTCGCCACCTCGTCCGTGAGGTCCTGCGTGTAGATGACGCCCGAGATCTGGCCGCCCGTGGCGCCCTGCTGATTCGCGTCGAGCTGCATCGAAATGCGGGCCTCATGAATGGGCAGGTGCATGTCGAAGAGGTCCGGGAACCTGAGCCGCAGCGTGAGCTGGCTCGGCGAAATCGTGTCAACCGCGCCCTGCGTGATGGCCGTGGACGAGAACGAGCAGATCGCCGACGTCGGATCGGCCGGATCCGTGAGCGACGACACGTCGATCGGCCAGACGTCGGTCCCGTCGAAGGCCGGTGTTTGCCCCAGGTTCCCGCCGAGGAAGAGCTTGCTCGACGTCGTGCACGCCTCCTGACCGACGTTCGACATCGAGAGCAGATACGTGTATTCGCCGTTCGCGATGGCCTCGTTCGTCCGCGCGCTCAAGTCCGCGGTGAGCCCAAGGAAAATGGGCAGCACGTTCTTTCCGAACGCATTATCGATGCCATTGATCCCGTCGGGATACACCGCGGCCGGCGACCCGCCGAAGGCGGGCTTGCAGAGGCCGGTCGACTCCTTCGTGGACACGAGCCCGTCGATGTTCCTTCCGTATTGCTTCCAGGCGTTCACTGGATTCGCCGTCCCGTCCGGATCCGTATCGCCGATCAGCATGTGATTCATGGCGAGCACGATCTCCGGGCCGCCGGAGCAATCGGGCAAGTTCCCGCCGCTGCCGCCGGAGCCGCCTTGCCCGCCGCCACCCGCACCGCCCGCGCCGCCTGCGCCGCCGACGCCGCCGGCCCCGCCCGTCCCGATGCCGCCGGTACCGCCCGTCCCGCCGACGCCGCCGGCGCCACCGACGCCGCCGACGCCACCGACGCCGCCTTGCGCGCCGGATCCGCCGGACCCGCCTTCTCCGCCTCCCTCGACTGTTCCACCACACGCCGCGAGCGCGAGCGCCGCGGCCGCCACCACCATCCCACCAGCACGAACCAAGCCAAAACGAAGCATGTCGTCCTCCATCGGCGACCGGGACCCGGACGCCGGCTCACACCCTACCACGCCTTTTCGGAAGTCACGACTCGCAGTATGCTACCGGCAAGAATTTGACCGCCCCTCGGCCCGGACCTCCGGCGATGGAACAATGATACGCCTGGCCAAACCCCGATTCGTCGCGTCGCTTTTGCTTGCTGCCTGCGGGGCGCCGGCCGTGTCGTCGGATCCGGCGCCTGCATCCGCCTCCGCATCCGCTGCCGTTCCCGCCTCCGCCTCCGCCTCCGCGCCCGCCTCCGCGCCCGCGCCTGCGCCCGCTCCCGCGAGCGTTCCCGCGCCCCCGGCCATTTCGGCGGACGAAGCCGTTACGCTGCTCTTCCGGGGCGAGGCGTCCGCCGCCGCGGCCTGCACCGAAGCCGACGCGCGGGCGCGAATTCGTTGCCTGCTCGGAAAACGCTACGACGGGCACGCCTCCGCGCGGGCCACCGTGCTCTCGCTCTACGAAAAGACCGGCAGCGTCGTCGGCGTCGAGGAGCCTTACGTGATGGAGGGTGGCTTCCGCGGCTCGATTCGTATCGTCCCGGAGCTGCCCGTCGGCCGCTACGAAAAACACCTCGGCTGGGTCGCCGAGGCGAGCGCCGATTTCGACGCCTTCTTCGACGCGGTCGCCGCCCGCGCGAAGGCAGGCGTCCAGTATCGACATCGCGCCATTTCCTGGAAGTTTTTCCGCTCCGTCGGCCGCACGACCCCGTCGGCCTACGCGAGCGGCTGGAGCATCGGGTACAACGTCTCGGGCTCGCTGCACGGCTCCGCGGAGGCCGTGCGGGAGACCCTGTTCCACGAGATTTTCCACCTGAACGACGCCGCGCGGCTCTCGGGGCCGGAGCAATGGTCGCGCAAGAAGCTCGGATCGATCCACGACGCCATCCTCCAGAAATGCAGCACGAAGCCCTCGTGCCTCGCGCCCTACGCGCCCACGCCCACGATGGTCCGCGGCGGCACGTATTACGCTTTCCAGCCGAACAACGGCGACGCCGTGAACGAATACGGCGCCGACCTCGCCGCCCGGTATTACCGCGAGACGCGCGCCGTGCTCCGCGGCGAAAAACTCGCGAAGACGGCGTTCAAATGCGGGCCCGAGGAGAATGGCCGTGCCTGGAAGATCCTCGTGGACGAGTTTTTCGGCGGCGTGGACATCGTACCAGAATGTTAGGAGGCACCTTCCGTTGCGTTCCGTCATCATTCTCGCGGCTTGCACAATGTCATCGCCTCTCGTGCGGGGCTCTGGTTTGATGTCGTCCGGGCCCACCGATCGGAGGAATCTGCCATGAACGCGACGAACACCCGATACGCGCTTCGCGCAGGCGTCTTGCTGCTTCTTTTGCCCCTCGGGTTTTCCTGCGGGGAGACGCCGCCCGGCGGCGGCACCACACCTGGGCCCGAGCCCGAGCCAGAGGTCGAGCTCCCCCCGCCGCTCGATCCGCTCCCGCCCGTCGTTCTCACGACCACCGACCGCTTTGCGACGAGCAGCCAGTGCGGGCAATGCCACTTCGCCGGCCCGGAGACCACGGTCATGCACGACGCCGCCGGGAACGACATTTCCCCGGTGTATCTGTGGCGAAGCTCGATGATGGGCTTCGCGGCGCGGGATCCTTATTATCTCGCGGTCTTCGGCGAGGAGCTCGTCAAGCATTCGGGCCGCGAGGCGTTCGTCGAGGAGACGTGCACGCGCTGCCATGCGCCGGCGGGGTCCGAGGAGCAAGCGCAGGCGGGCGGGCATTTGACGTTCGACGCCCTCGTCGCGGGCGACGGCAAAGAGGCAAACCTCGCCCGCGACGGCGTGACCTGCACGCTTTGCCACCAGATCGCCGACGACGGGCTCGGAAAAACGCAGAGCTTCGGCGGCGGGTTCGTCATCGGATACGAGCGGGAGATCTATGGCCCACACCTCGTGCCCAAGGTCGACCCGATGCAGCTCATCGTGAATTACACGCCCACCGCCTCCGCGCACATCACGAAAAGCGAGGTCTGCGCGACGTGCCACACCGTGCTCGTGCCCATCATGAAAGGCGACCAGCGTGTAGGGGATTTCCTCGAGCAGGCGCCCTACCTCGAGTGGAAAAACTCCACGTTCGCGGAGGGTGTTCCTTGCGCGACCTGCCATTTGCCCACGCAGGACGGAGCGAAGGTCGACATCTCCTCGCCTATTGCCAAGTTCCCCGCCGGGCTCGGCGCGCGCACGCCGTACGGCCAGCATCGGTTCAGCGGAGGGAATGCCTACATGCTGCGGATCCTCGCGGACAACGCGGAATGGACGGGCGCGGGCGTGGCGCCCGAGGAGCTCGAACAATCGGCGGCGCGGGCCGAGGCGCACGTCGCCGAGGGAGCGGTCGTGAGCATTCTCTCGGCGTCGATGCAGGGCAGCGCGCTCGCCGTCGAGGTGCAAGTGGAGAATCACGCGGGGCACAAGTTCCCCACCGGATATCCGAGCCGGCGTGCCTGGATCCATCTGCGCGCCGAGGGCGCGGGCGGCGAGGTGCTCTTCGAATCGGGCGGGTTCGACGCCACGGGCGCGCTCGTGGATCGTGCCGGCGCGCGGCTCGATCGATCGGATTCGGTCCTGCCGCACCATGATGTCGTCACCAAGGAATCCGAGGTGCAGGTCTACGAGGCCATCGCCAAAGACGCGACCGGGGCCCCCACGCACCGGCCGCTCGCCTCGGTTGGGTTTGTCAAGGACAATCGCCTCCTTCCCCTGGGCTGGTCGAGCGCGGATCCGTGGATCGACTGGATCGGGCCCGTCGGCGTCACGGGCGACGGTACGTTCCAGCCCGGCTTCGACCGCGTCACGTACAAGATCGAGGGCGGCGCCGCGATCCGACGCGTGACGGTGGAGGTTTTGTATCAATCGGTGCGTCCCACCGAGCTCGACACGCTCGCGCGGGTGCCACACCCCGCGGCCGTGCGCTTCTCCAGCATGGCGAGCGCGCGGCCGTCGATTCCCCTGGTCGCGGCGCAGGCGCTGATCGAACTTTGAAAGAAAGGAACGAGATGGGAAGCCAGTACGACACGCTCGCGGCGATCACGAACCTGACGGCCGACATGCCGCTCCGGAAGTTTTTCGAGGAGTACACGTTTTTCCAGGCGCTCGGCGACATCACGGGCCGCTCGGTGCTCGACGTCGCCTGTGGCACGGGGCTCTACAGCCGTCGGTTCAAGCAGCGCGGCGCGGCCCGCGTCGTCGGCATCGACAACTCCGAGGGCATGGTCGATTATGCCCGCCACCTCGAAGCATCACAGCCGCTCGGCATCGAATACCATGTGCTCGATGCGCAGAACGCCCGCGGCCTCGGCACCTTCGACATCGTCGCCGCGACTTACCTCCTGCATTACGCGCCGTCGCGGGAGGTCTTGCGCGACATGTGCACGAGCCTCCACGCGTCGCTCGGGCCGGGCGGCCGCCTCGTGTCCATCTGCATGAGCCCCGACATCGAGCTTCGAGACACGTCGTATTATCGGAAATACGGCTTCGAAGCGGCGTCGCCCGGCGAGGACGGCGACGTCGTCACGGTGAAGAGCCTGGTGCCGGAGCTCCCGTTCACGATCTCGGCTTATTACCGGAAACGCACCACCTACGAGATTGCCCTGCGCGAAGCTGGCTTCCGCGATATCGTCTGGCACCCGCCCGCGGTCGCCCCGGAGGGCATCGCGGCGCTCGGGGTCGACTACTGGAGCGAATACCTACGCCGCCCCCACGCCGAGGTCTTCTCCTGCACGAAGTGAATCAACGCGCCCGCGGGACGGCGCGGTGCGGCTGGCGCCGATTCTTGTCGACGATGCCCGCGATGAGGAGCGCGAACGCCAGCAGCCGGACGAGGAAGATCCAGTGACGGCTCTCGTAGCCGCCGGGGACGAACGCGAGGACGCTGCGCTCGACGGAGAGGAGGGCGAAGACCAGCGCGAGCAGCGCGAACAGCCGCTCGCGACTCTTCCGCCAGAATCGCACGAAAAACAGGCAGACGGCCAGGGCCATTCCGACGAATACACCCGAGAGGAGCTGGATCACGTGACCTCCGTGATCATTCCGTAAAGAAGGAGCCCCACCGCGATGACCGCGGTCACCACGCGCGGAATGGAGAGATCGGCGAGCGGCCCGATCAAGAGGTCCGTGAGGAGCAGCAGGTTGTTCAGAGCCATCGCGGAGAAACAGAGGCCCGTCCACAGGATGAGGCGCAGACGCGTGTGCCTGTAATTCTTGAGGAGAAGCGCCGCGCAGACCAGGCTGGCCAGCAGGCACAGCGAATAAACGGTCTCAGCCATCCCGATCCTTTCTGAACCGAAACCCCTCGGCATATACCTGCAGGTTGGAGATCGGGTTCGAAAAGATGCTCTCGAGCACCTTGTAACGGAGCTCGGTGTAAGCCGCCGACAAACGAGCGACATCGTCATCGAGCGACGGCGAAGCTGGGGCGTACCGGTACACGCGTTGCTTGGAGTCGAGGCGCGAGGTGAGGAGGCCGCTCGCCTCCAGATCGGCCAGGCGGCGGCTCGCCGATTGCTCGCTCGTGCGCAGGGCTTCGCATACCGCGCGGGGGCTCCAGTCTTCGTCCGGGGCGCCGCGCAGGAGAAACAGGATCTCCAGTTGCTCCACCGAAGTGATGTGGTCGGCGATGAACCGCGCGACCTCGTCGGGTAATCGGCGCTCTTCGGCCAATGTCGCTCCCGCGTGGGGCGTACCACCGGCGCGAACACGGTGCAACCAGGCGACGACAGCATTGCGAGGCGGGCGGAACGTGCATTTCCGAATTTCAAGGGACGTGCCGGCCTCATGCAGGATGATGCAAGCGTGCCGCCCCGAACAAAGCTAAGCCTGCTCCTCGACCACGCTGGGTGAGGACCGCTCATCCAGGGGGTGGTCGTGCAGCGGACCGAGGACGTCCCTGGGGAACGAGGAATGAGCGCAAAAGAAGTCGTCGTCTCCAAGCAGAGCCGGACCGTGCGCGCGAATGGCGCGCACAAGACCTCGAACGGCATCGATGGCCATCTCCACGGCAAAAGCACGGCCAAGAATGGCGCGAGGGGCCTCGGCAGGAGCGCCCGGAGCCGCAGCGCGGCCTCGACCATTGCGGAGTGGGAGCGCCTCTCGGACGACAATCGCGCCGAGGTCGAGCACCTCCAGGAGGTGCTGAAGGCCGTCAAGCAAGGCGATTTCACCGTCCGCTTCGAATACCAGAAGGACGGGATTCTGAGCCGCACGGGCGAGCTCCTGAACGACATCATCGGCCTGAACGAGCACATGACGAGCGAGCTCGTTCGCGTGGGCAAGGTCGTCGGACAGGAAGGAAAGATGCACGAGCGCGCCTCCGTCGGCCCCGCGAAGGGGTCGTGGGCGAGCTGCATGGCGTCCGTCAATCAGCTCATCTCCGACCTCGTGGCCCCGACGAACGAGGTCGCGCGCGTCATCACGGCCGTCGCCCGCGGCGACCTCTCGCAGAAGATGGTCCTGGAAATCGACGGTCGCCCGGTGCGCGGCGAATTCCTTCGTATCGGCACCACCGTCAACTCGATGGTCGATCAGTTGAACTCGTTCGCCGCCGAGGTCACGCGCGTCGCGAAGGAAGTCGGCAACGAAGGCAAGCTCGGCGGCCAGGCGGACGTCAAAGGCGTCTCCGGCACGTGGAAGGACCTCACGGACAACGTCAATGGCCTCGCGGCGAACCTGACCGCGCAGGTCCGTAACATCGCGAAAGTGACGACCGCCGTCGCCAAGGGCGACCTTTCGCAGAAGATCACGGTCGACGCGCGCGGCGAGATCCTCGAGCTGAAGAACACGATCAACGTCATGGTCGATCAGCTCTCGTCGTTCGCGGCCGAGGTGACGCGTGTCGCGAAGGAAGTCGGCACCGAGGGCAAGCTCGGCGGGCAGGCGGACGTCAAAGGCGTCTCCGGCACGTGGAAAGACCTGACCGACAATGTCAACGGCCTCGCCGCCAATTTGACGGCCCAGGTCCGCAGCATCGCGAAGGTCACGACCGCGGTCGCCAATGGGGACCTTTCGCAGAAGATCACGGTCGACGCGCGCGGCGAGATCTACGAGCTCAAGAACACCATCAACACCATGGTCGACACGCTCCGCTCGTTCGCCGCGGAAGTCACGCGCGTCGCGAAGGAGGTCGGCAACGAGGGCAAGCTCGGCGGCCAGGCCGAGGTGCAAGGCGTCTCCGGCACGTGGAAGGACCTGACGGACAACGTCAATGGTCTCGCCGCCAATTTGACGGCCCAGGTGCGTAACATCGCGAAGGTGACGACCGCGGTCGCCAAGGGCGACCTCTCGCAGAAGATCACGGTCGACGCGCGCGGCGAGATCCTCGAGCTGAAGAACACGATCAACGTCATGGTCGACCAGCTCTCGTCGTTCGCCGCGGAGGTGACGCGCGTCGCGAAAGAGGTCGGCAACGAAGGCAAGCTCGGCGGCCAGGCCGAGGTGCGCGGCGTCTCCGGTACGTGGAAAGACCTGACGGACAACGTCAATGGTCTCGCGGCCAATTTGACGGTGCAGCTTCGTGACGTGTCGAAGGTCGCGACGGCCATTGCCAATGGCGATTTGACGCAGAAGATCACCGTCGACGTCAAGGGCGAGATCCTCCAGATCAAGGACGTCATCAACAAGATGGTCGACCAGTTGAACTCTTTCGCCGCGGAGGTGACGCGCGTCGCGAAGGAGGTCGGTACCGAGGGCAAACTCGGCGGTCAGGCCAATGTGAAGGGCGTGTCGGGCACGTGGAAGGACCTGACGGACAACGTCAACGTCCTCGCGGCGAACCTCACCACGCAGGTCCGCAACATCGCGAATGTCACGACCGCCGTCGCCAAGGGCGATCTCTCGCAGAAGATCACGGTCGACGCGCGCGGCGAGATTCTGGAGCTGAAGAACACGATCAACGTCATGGTCGATCAGCTCAATTCGTTCGCCGCGGAAGTGACGCGCGTCGCGAAGGAAGTCGGCACCGAGGGCAAACTCGGCGGCCAGGCCGAAGTGAAGGGCATTTCCGGCACGTGGAAAGACCTGACGGACAACGTCAACGTCCTCGCGGCGAACCTCACCGTGCAGGTGCGCAACATCGCGAACGTGACGACCGCCGTCGCGAGGGGCGATCTCTCGCAAAAGATCACGGTCGACGCGCGTGGCGAGATCCTGGAGCTGAAGAACACGATCAACGTCATGGTCGGCCAGCTTCGCTCGTTTGCCGCGGAAGTGACGCGCGTCGCGAAAGAAGTCGGCACCGAAGGCAAGCTCGGCGGCCAGGCCGACGTCAAAGGTGTCTCCGGCACGTGGAAGGACCTCACCGATAACGTCAACGTCCTCGCGGCGAACCTCACCACGCAGGTCCGTAACATCGCGAAGGTCACGACGGCCGTCGCGAAAGGCGACCTCTCGCAGAAGATCACGGTCGACGCGCGTGGTGAGATCCTGGAGCTCAAGAGCACCATCAATACGATGGTCGACACGCTGAATTCGTTCGCCGCGGAGGTGACGCGCGTCGCGAAGGAGGTCGGCACCGAAGGCAAGCTCGGCGGCCAGGCCGACGTCAAAGGTGTGTATGGCACCTGGAAGGACCTGACCGACAACGTCAATGCCATGGCGTCGAACCTCACGGTTCAGCTCCGCGACGTGTCGAAGGTCGCGACGGCCATCGCCAATGGCGATTTGACGCAGAAAATCACGGTCGACGTCAAAGGCGAGATCCTTCAGATCAAGGACGTCATCAACAAGATGGTCGACCAGCTCAATTCGTTCGCCGCGGAGGTGACGCGCGTCGCGAAAGAGGTCGGCACCGAAGGCAAGCTCGGCGGCCAGGCCGACGTGAAAGGCGTCTCCGGCGTCTGGAAGGATTTGACCGACAACGTCAACGTCATGGCCGCGAATCTGACGAAGCAGGTGCGCGGCATCGTGAAGGTCGTGACCGCGGTCGCCACCGGCGATCTGAGCCAGAAGTTCGTGCTCGAAGCAAAAGGCGAGGTCGCCGCGCTCGCCGAAACGATCAACAACATGACCGACACGCTGCGCACGTTCGCCGATCAGGTGACCACGGTGGCGCGCGAGGTCGGTATCGAGGGCAAACTCGGCGCGGAGGCCAAGGTCCCCGGCGTCTCCGGCGTCTGGAAGGACCTGACCGACAACGTCAATATCATGGCCTCGAACCTGACGAAGCAGGTGCGCGGCATCGTGAAGGTCGTGACCGCGGTCGCCAATGGCGATCTGAGCCAGAAGTTCGTCCTCGAAGCGAAGGGCGAGGTCGCCGCGCTCGCCGAGACGATCAACAACATGACCGACACGCTGCGTATCTTCGCCGATCAGGTGACCACGGTGGCGCGCGAGGTCGGTATCGAAGGCAAGCTCGGCGGCCAGGCGAAGGTGCCAGGCGCGGCCGGCACGTGGCGCGATCTGACCGATAACGTCAATCAGCTCGCCGGCAATCTGACGGCGCAGGTTCGCGCGATCGGCGAAGTGTCCACCGCCGTCGCGCAGGGCGATCTGACCCGGTACATCACGGTCGAGGCGCAAGGCGAGGTTGCCGCGCTGAAAGACAACATCAATCAGATGATCGGCAACCTCAAGGACACGACGCACAAGAACCAGGAGCAGGACTGGCTCAAGACGAACCTCGCCAAGTTCTCCAGCATGATGCAGGGCCAGCGCAGCATCGTCTCCGTCGCCCGGCTCATCATGTCCGAGCTCACCCCGCTCGTGGACGCCCAGCACGGCGCGTTTTACATGATGGAGAGCGACCCGAGCGGCGATCCCGTCTTGCACCTCATCGCGAGCTACGGTTTCGGCGGTCGCAAGAACTTGTCGAATTCGTATCGATTGGGAGAGAGCCTGATCGGGCAGTGCGCGTTCGAGAAGAAGCGCATCATGCTCCACGACGTACCCGACGGGTTCATTTACATCGCAACGGGCATGGGGGAGGCGCCGCCGCGGAGCGTCGTCGTCTTGCCGGTGCTCTTCGAGGGCGAGACGAAGGCGGTCATCGAGCTCGCCTCGTTCAGGCCGTTCATCGCGAACCACCTCGCGTTCCTCGACCAGTTGATGGATAGCATCGGCGTCATCCTCAACATGATCTCCTCCAGCATGCGGACGGAGGAGCTTTTGCAGCAGCTCAAGAAGTCGAACGCGGAGCTCGAAGCGCAGGCGGCGGAGCTCAACGAAAAGGCGAAGCTCCTCGAAATCAAGAACAACGAGGTGGAGCTCGCGAGCCTGAGCCTCGAGGAGAAGGCCGAACAGCTCCAGCTCATCTCGAAGTACAAGTCGGAGTTCCTCGCGAACATGTCGCACGAGCTCCGGACGCCGCTGAACAGCCTGCTGATTCTGTCGAAGATGCTGGCGGACAACCAGCATGGCAATCTCACGGCCGAGCAGGTTCGCTTCGCGCAGACGGTGTACACGTCGGGCAACGATCTCCTGGCGCTGATCAACGAGATCCTCGATCTCTCGAAGGTCGAGGCGGGCAAGATGCCGATCGATCCGAGGACGTTCCGCCTGTCGGACGTCCGCGATTACCTGGAGCAGACGTTCCGACATGTCGCCGATCAGAAGTCGCTGTCGTTCGAGGTACGCATGGATCCCAGGCTGCCGGAGACACTTTACACCGACGTCAATCGGCTCCAGCAGATCCTGAAGAACCTGCTCTCGAACGCATTCAAGTTCACGAGCGAGGGCGGCGTATCCATGACGATCGCCGTGGCGCCGGGGGATCGAGGGGAGACGATGATCAGCTTCGCCGCGCAGGACACCGGGATCGGCATTCCGCCGGAGAAGCAAAAGCTCATCTTCGAGGCGTTCCAGCAGGCCGACGGGACCACGAGCCGCAAATACGGCGGCACGGGCCTCGGGCTCACGATCAGCCGCGAAATTGCGCGTCTGCTCGGCGGCACGATCGACGTCGTCAGCGCGCCGGCCCGGGGCAGCACCTTCACGTTGTACCTGCCGGCGACGTACGTCGGACCGGAGGCGCCGGACCGCGACGAATCGAGCGCCATGCCGCCGTCGACGGACACAACCGTCCTTCGACTGCCGCCCGATGTCGATTTCAGCGGGATGAAGGTGCTGCTCGTCGACGACGACAACCGCAACCTGTTCGCCCTCCGAACGGTGCTCGAGGCGCGCCAGATCGAGGTGCTCCACGCGGAGAACGGGCGCATCGCGCTCGAATTGCTCCAGGTGCATCCCGACGTCGACCTCGTGCTCATGGACACGATGATGCCGGAGATGGACGGGCTCACCGCGACCCGCGCCATCCGCGACATCATCCAGTTCCAATCGCTTCCCATCATCTCGCTCACCGCGAAGGCGATGAAGGGTGATCGGGAGAAGGCGCTCGCGGCCGGGGCCTCCGATTACGTGACGAAGCCCGTCGATCCGGAGCGGCTGCTCGCCGTGATTCACGACTGGCGGTTCAAGAAGCACGTCGGCCCGAGCCAGCTCGATTGAAACCGATGGCCCCCCAGGAAGTCATGAACGCGGAACAACCGACGCCGCTCGCGAGTGTCTTGCTCGTCGACGATACACCGGCAAACCTCCTCGCCCTCTCCGCGGTGCTGAAGCCGCTCGGCGCGCGGCTCGTGGAGGCGAAATCGGGGGTCGAGGCACTCGAATGCGTGCGTCGCGAGCCGTTCGCCGTCGTGCTGCTCGACGTCCAGATGCCGGGCATGGACGGCTTCGAGGTCGCGCGCCGCATGCGCGCGACCGAGCACGGCCGCGAGGTGCCAATCCTGTTCTTGACGGCCATCCATCGCGACGAGGCCTACGCGCGGCGCGGATATGCAATCGGCGCAGCGGATTACATCACGAAGCCGTTCAACGTCGACGTGCTCCGCGCCCGCGTGAAGGCGTTCGTGGATCTCTTCCAGCAAAGGGAAGAGATCCGCAAAGCGCAGGTCGAATTGCGGACGCGGGAGCGCGACGAGGCCGTGCGCAGGCTCGTGGCCTTCGAGCGTATCGCGACCGCGGCGCTCGACACGGACGACCTCGGCGTGCTCCTGCGCGAGCTGCTCGATATTTTCCTCGGCGCCGCCGACGCCGCGGATACGGCGACCGTGCTGCTGCGGGAGGGCGAGGAGCTCCGCGTGCGCGCCGCGGTGGGTCCGCACGGGGTGGACGAGGGCATGTCCGTGCGGATCGGTGAGGGTCTCTGCGGGGCGATTGCCGCGGGCAAACAGCCGGTCGAGGTGGAGGGCACGTCGACTTTCCCCGATTGCGGTTGCCTCCAATCGGGGAGCACGCGCGCCCTTTACGGCATGCCGCTCCTCCATTTCGGGGAGGTCGTCGGGGTCGCGCTCATCGGATCGAACCGCGCCTCGAGCTTCTCGGAGGCGGAAAAGCGGCTCTTTGCGGCGATGGCAGAGCGCGCGGCCTGGGCCGTGGCCAGGCACCTCCAGCGCGCGACGCACGAGGCCGAGCGCGCCGCGCTGCTCGAACGCGAGCGCGCGGCGCGCGCCGAGGCGGAGCTCGCGAGCCAAGCGAAGGACCAGTTCCTCGCCACGGTCTCGCACGAGCTCCGGACGCCGCTCAATGCGATCCTCGGCTGGGCCGTCCTCGCGCGGCAAAAAGCGCCGCCGCAGGTCGAGCGGGCCCTCTCGGTCATCGAGCGAAATGCACGGGCGCAGGCGCGCATCATCGACGATGTGCTCGACATCTCGCGGATCGTGAGCGGCAAGTTTCGACTCGACATGGTGCCGACGAACCTCGTGGAGGTCACGCAGGCAGCCGTCGAATCCCTCCGGCCCGTCGCGGAGGCGCGCGGCGTGAAGCTAGCGATTGCGCTCGGCCCGCTCGGCTTCACGCTCGGTGATCCCGAACGGCTCCAGCAGGTCGTCTGGAACCTGCTCTCGAATGCGATCAAATTCACGCCGAAGGACGGCACGGTCGAGCTCAGCGCATTTCTTTCGGGTTCGAACCTCCTGCTCCGGGTGACGGATACCGGGCAGGGCATCGATGCCTCGTTCATGCCGTACATTTTCGAGGCCTTCCGGCAGGCGGACGGGTCCACGGCGCGGCGGCATGGCGGGCTCGGCCTCGGGCTCGCGCTCGTCAAGCAAATGGTTCAGGCGCACGGCGGGACGATTTTCGCGGTGAGCGACGGAATCGGAAAAGGTTCGACGTTCACCGTGGAGCTGCCCATCCGGAGCACGCCTGCCACGCGTGCGTCGGAGGACGAGACCGCGGCCGCGAACGAGCAGCGGGTGCGGCTTTCGGGGCTCAAGGTGCTCGTGGTGGACGACGAGGAGGATGCGCGCGCGCTTTTGCGGCGTGTGCTCGAAGAGAAGGGCGCGACCGTGACGCTCGCCGCGTCGAGCGACGAGGCCCTCGATGATCTTTCGCGCTCCCGACCCGACGTGCTCGTGAGCGACATCGGATTGCCGGGGATGGATGGATATGCGCTGATCCGCAGCATCCGCACGCTGCCCGCGGAGTATGGCGGGCGAACCCCGGCCATCGCGCTCACGGCGTATGCGCGCACGGAGGACAGCCAGCGCGCGTTCGCCGCGGGATTCCAGCGGCACGTGCCGAAACCGGTGGACCTCGGGCGACTCGTCTCGCTCATCGCGAATCTCTGCGGGATTCCGCTCACCGAGGCCTAGCCTGGGGCCGCTGCGCCGGGGCGCTGCCCCGGGCCCCGCGGGGGCTATTCGCCCCTCGACCCGAACCAGGGCCTGAGCATTGGTCTCATCTCGCGAGCCCATTCTCCCTGAGCACCCGTAGCATCTCTGCTGCGGGTGCCAGTCGTTCGAGCCCGCGGCTGATGGTGACGGATCCGGGGGGTCCTCCGGAGGACTTGCC
>NZ_JAGTJK010000090.1:0-27369 GCF_028435265.1 Polyangium jinanense
TCCCGGATCGATGTTGCGCTCCGTTCCCGCAGGTCCCTCGACCTCCCGGGTCGGAGCTTGAAACCGTTCCCGCAGGTCCCGGGACCTTCCCAAGCTGTATCGTGTCGACGCCGCTGCGCTGGGGCGTTGCCCCAGCGCAGCGCCTCCCTGATGAGACCAATGCTCAGGCCCGGGAGAGGGGCGAGGGAGGCTTCTCCTACGAAGCGCGGCGGTAGACGAGGCGGCTCAGCGTGGCGATGACGTGGTTCATGCGATCGAGCGTGCTGGGATTGACCTTTTCGATGAGCCGCATGGCTTGGGCGACCTGAACGCACGCCAGCTCCTCACGGGCGGAGCCGAGGGCAGTGGAGTAGCGCTGCCGTTTGTGCCCCTGGAGGCTGCCCATGCCTTCGGCAATGTTAACCTTTCGCCAAACGGCGGCACTGCCTCTAGTGTTAGATGAAACAGTGAAGTTGCCCATGCGTCCCACGCCCGCTGGTGCGGCAGAGGCGTGGGCGGAGGCTGAAAACGCGAAGGGGCACGTGTGTGCCTGTGGGTGCAGGGGGCGGGTCGAGGTGAAGCCGTGGCACCACTGCGTGGGGATCCCACGGTTCATCCGGTGGCATCAGCCGGATGTCTCGACAGCCTGGGCGGAAGCTGAGAATGTGAAGGGGCGGCACGTGTGCGCTTGCCGGTGCGGGAAGTCGATCAGGGTGCTGCCGCGGATGACCGTGGCGAAGTGGGTGGAGGCCGAGAACCGGAAGGTGCGACTGTGCGAGTGCGGGTGCGGGGGGCGGATCCAGGTGCTGCCGTACCATCACTAGGCGGGAATTCCGCGGTTCATCAGGTTCCATCACTACGACGAGGTGAAGCGGCGGCATGCCGAGATTTAGCCTCGATTTCGCAGGAGGGCAGACGCGGGGATCCGAGCGTCCGTGGCTGGAGCGCCACGACCTCGAAGTGATGGGGAGGTTGGTGCCCGAATTCACCGCACACGGAATCGAGGACACACGGCCCCCTTTCCCCCTGGCCGTTTCGACTGGCTCTTGTATCAATCGAGCAGGCGTAGCAGTGGCGAATGTGCGGGAATTCGGAGGGTCCACAGTCGCGCGGAGCGCACGAGGCGACCCGGGACGAGGACGAGCGCTCGTCGCAGCCATGGCGCGCGCCATTGCGAGAGATCAGGGAACAGCCCCTGCACGTATCAGCGCATGAGGTTGTAGGCCAGCACCTCGGGCACGTCGGCGGAGCCGCCCGCGCCGGAGCCGCCCGCGCCGGAGTCTCCCGCGCCGGAGTCTCCCGCGCCGGAGTCTCCCGAGGCGGGCGACGGAGTGGGATCGCACGCCATCGTCACCGTGGTCGCGGCGACGGCGAGCCAGCGAAGCGCGGCGCCCGTGTTTGCTTCTTCAGTTCCCGACTTGGTCACGATGCTCGTCCCGTCTCAGCGATCCACCGCTGGCGCCACGCTCCACACGGGCGCACCGTTGGATCTGCTCAACCTGTACGACGGGATCGGCTGGGCTTGAACGGACGCCCTTCCATCCGGCCGCCGTGGAGGCGTGCGACGCGATCTGCCGGGAGCACGGCGCGCGCGACACGGCGCGCTCCGACGATCCCGTGGTCGGCGCGAACGAGCGGGCGCTCATGCGCCGGATCAAGGGCCTGTTTCGATCCGAATGGCATCCTGAACCCCGGAAAGGCGCTCTGAGCGGCGCGGCCGAGCTTCGCCGTCGGAGCCGCCGGCGTCGTCCGGGCTCGTGGTCGAGATCCGTGGATTGACGCCGCGCAGAAGGCGGGCTCAAAGGGCTTCGTGACCTCTTCGCACATCTCGGCTCTCGCAGCTTCCTCGTTCGCTGTCCTCGTGTCTGGCTGCTTGCTCGTTCCGTTCGGAACTCCAGCTCCCGCGGCCTCTCCGCAGCCAGGGGCCGCCGCGGCCTCGCCGCAGAGCACGGCCTCCGCGCCGGCGCCGGGCCCCTCCGCGACGGCCGCCACGAGCGCCGCCGCGACGCCCGAGCCTGCACCCGCGGATCGCTTGCCGAAGGTCCAGCCGCCGGAGGACACCGTCGAGCTCGTCTTCACGCACCACATGGGCGGAGATCGCCTCTCCATCTACGTGCCGGCCGGCGCCTCGGTGAAGGAGACGTTCGGTGGGAGCGAAGAGACGATCGTGGTGCAGGGCAAGGAGATCATCGACATCGGGGCGGGGCTCGAGGACCTGAAGATGCTCAAAGGCTCGTTCGCCGATCCCAAGAGCCAGCTCCTCCAGGAGGACGAGCGCGGCATGCTCTGGCGCGAGGCCGGTAAGAAGGCACGGTATTCCTTCTCCTGGAACATCGATGCCGGCGGGATCGAGCACCGCTGTCGCTCCTCGCACCCCCTGGACACGAAGGCGGAGGCCGAGCGCCTCCTCGCCATGTGCCGCACGCTCCGCTGGCTGAAGTGAACGGCGGGCGCGCGGCCCTCGCCGTGCGAAGGCTGCCCGGCGCCGGCTTCGGCAGCCCGAAAAAACAGCCCTATTGGCGCGCGAGGCGCTGTCCCTGCTCGACATCGACGAACGCGAGCAGCGCGCCGCTCCGAGACAGCCATGCCCGAGGCCCTTCCGAAGGGCGTCCCAGAAGTCTCCTGCCGTGCGAAAGCTGCGGCGCGCGCGCAGGCTCGGGCGCTTCGTCGGGTCGCACGAGGCCGCGCGGAGCTCGTCCAGGTGCCTCCCGGTGAGCGCCCGCGTCCCCGACGTCGCCTCGATGAGCATGAGCGCGAGGGCGTAGACGTCGGTCCAGGGGCCCGTCGCCCCCGAGGCGCGGGTCCCGTCGACGAACTTCGACCCTGCGGAGGTGATGTAACCTGCGATCTCGGCGTCCTTGCGGTGCGGCTCCGAGGGCTTGACAAGTGCCCCAAAGCACTACGACGATGAAAGGCAATGTGTTTGGCGAAAGGTTAACGATGCACACACTTGTCAGCGCAACGCTGGGAGGATCCCGAACAGGTTCATGGTGTTAGCGTTCTTTAGGCGAAAGCTTCCCATCGCTTCGGCGACATTGCGCGCCACGCTCTGCATGGCCCGCCGCATCTGACGAGCCAGGTCCCGATCTTTCCGTTCGATTCGCTCCGCGATGAGCCCTGCGTCTTCTGCCATGGCCAAAACGACATCGTAGATCTTCAGCATTGACGAACCCTCCGCCCGACGACCCTTTCGCCGGGACCCCCGTCCCGGACCGTCGCGCGGAGGCCTCTTCAAGGCTGCGCAGCACCGAGCGGAGCCGCGCGGAGCAGCACGCAGTGCTGCGAGCACGGTGAGCACGGCTTGGCCTTGAAGAGGCCGAGCACGACGGTACGCTCGCCGTCCCCGAGCGGGATCCCTGCAAACCGTCCCACTCGCGTTTGCGTTTGCGTTTGCGTTTGCGTTTGCGTTTGCGTTTGCGTTTGCGTTTGCGTTTGCGCCTCCGCCTCCGCCTCCGCCCCCGCCCCCGCTCCCGCCTCCGCCAGGATTCCGGGGGTCATGACTCGTCGCAACCCGCAATCCGGATTTCCTCGGCGCCCTTGCCCTCAAGGAACGACGACGGGAAGCTCGATCGCGCAGGGGGCGGAGAATACCATCGAGCGTGGTCCCTCGGCGGGGACGCGCTCGAAGGTGTCGGCATCGGCGCCGGCGAGCGAGACCCGCAGCGACGATCCAGGCGGCAGCTCGAATGCGATGGGCCGCAGACGCACCTCGACGGCGCCGCCACGAATGCGCGCGACCCCCTCGGTGAGCAGCCGCGTGGGCCCCTCCGCGAGCTTTGCCTCGAGGTAGGCGAAGAGCGCGGATTCATTCCCGTCCGGCGTGACCTGGCAGCGCAGCACCGGCGCGCCGAAGACCGATAACGTATCCGTGAGCGCCGCATGGTCGAAGGACAAGAGTCCCCGGGCCTTCGCGCGATCGCCCGTATCGACGGGGCGCAAGAGGCCGGTCACCCAGCGGTTCTTCGTCCCCGTGGTCGCCTGGAAGTCGACGTCGAGCCGCGCCTCGAGCGCCGCCGCGTCTCGAACGAGCTTCCCTCCCGAGGCTAGCGAATACGTCTCAGCGCGCGTCGTGGGCCACGCGTCCCCCTCGCGCCACACCTCCGCGCCGGCGACCCAGTATCGACGCTTCGGCGCGGGCGGCGCCGCTCCTTTCAAATGGCGGTCGAAGAACGCGACGACGTCGTCGACGTTCACCGCGGCGCCCGCGCGCGGGCCAAAAGGGCTCGCGGATTCGTTTCCCTCGTGCGTCCACGGACCAATCACCGCCTCGACGAGCGGCATCGCGCGATCGGCTCTCAAGACCGCGTCCGCCGTGGCGCCGTCCCAGAAGCTCCCCCAGAGCCCCACAGCGGCCTTCGTCTTCGCGAGCCGCTCTACGTGAGCGGCCGGGCCGACCTTCGCAATCGGCACGCCCGCGAAAAGATCCGACGGGCCGCGCACATCGACGACCGCTCCCGCGACGTCGGCCACGCGCCTTTCGCCGATGAGCTTGGCGAGGCCGAGGCCTTTTTCGTCGCCGTCGACGGGATGAACGCCAGTCACGATGTATTTCGCGGGTGCGGGAAAAAACGCTGCCACCCGATTCCTGTCGAGGCCAGCCACGTCCTTGCCCCACGCGTCGACGAACGATGTGTTGCGCACGCCGCCGGGCGCGATGAGCTCGTCGAGCAAATCCCACTCGACCTCGCGCACGAGCACCGCCCGGAGCGCGGGGTTCGTCGTCGTCGCCGACAGGAGCGCGGTCGTCCCTTCGTACGAGACGCCCGCCACGCCGACGCGCCCGTCGCAGAACGGCTGCGCTGCGATCCACGCGATGAGATCGCTCGCATCGGCCACCTCGTCGTCGGACCACGGACGCGGCCAGGTCCCCTCCGACGCGCCCGTGCCCCGGACGTCGGCGATGACGACACCATACCCTGCGGCGACGAGCTCATCGACCGAGGCGTCGCGCGGGCCGATCGGCGGCACGCCGGGCTGATCGGGGAAGCGCGTCGCGAAGCTCCGCCAATAACGCGTCTGAAAGAGGACGACGGGGACGCGCTCGGCCGGCATGGGCTCGGGGAGGATGACGTCGGCGGCGAGCTTCACGCCGTCTCGCATGGCGACCTGCGGGCGGCTGACGCGGGCCTTGGGCCTCTCGGGCTGCACGGCCATGAGGACGACCGCGGCGATTGCGACGAGCGCCACGAGCACGCCGAAGACGACCCCGACGATCTTGAGGACACGTTTCATGATGAAGCTCCCAGCCCGACGCCGAGGACGCCGGTGATCTCGTACGTCAGGCGCTCGGCCTCCTCGGCGCTGAGGTCGCCGAGCAGTCCGTCGGTGATCATGCGCGCGAGCCCGTACGTGAGGGCTTGCGCGGCCAGCATCCCCGCACTGCGGGAGACGAGCGCGGGGCTCGACACGCCCTGGTGGTCGCGCCCGAGCACGTCGTCCATGGTCTTCTGCGAGGCGGCGGCCATCTGCTGCAGGAGCGGCGACGCGGCAACAACCTCGGCGTGGGTGAGCGCGCGAAAGTAGCCGGGCTCCTCCACGGCGAAGCGCACGTAGGCGATGCCGCGCGCGCGCTGCTTCTGCAGCGGATCCAGGGCGCAGCCCGCCGCAGTCTCCATGCGCTCGAGCAGGCGTCGCGCCCCCTCCTCGGCCACGGCGACGAGGAGCGCGAGGCGGCTCTCGAAGTGGCGAAACGGCGCGCCCCCGGTCACGCCAAGGCGCTCGGCCAGCGAGGACACCTTCAAGGCGTCGACGCCGTCCCTGGCCACAGCCGCGGCCGCAGCGTCGATGAGGGCGCGCCGCAGATCGCCGTGGTGGTAGGCGTCCGCGGACTTCTTCTTGATCCGTCTCCTCACCGGCATGGGTGCACGCTCTCGTCCGAAGTAAGTGTCACTTACTTATCAAGTAAGTGACACTTACACAAGGCCTCGCTGGGGGTTGTCAAGCCGTCGCGCCGGGGCGCTGCCCCGGGCCCCGCGGGGGCTGTTCGCCCCTCGACCCGAACCAGGGCAAGCCCTGGACTCGTGGTGGAAGAACTGCGCGGTGCGCAGTTCTTCCAACAGGCCGGTGGCAAGACCATGGAGGTGCGTTGCACGTTGGCGACGGGCACGTGGCCCGTTGAACCGTCAGCGCTGCTGTCTTGGTTGGCAGGGTCGTCGTTGGTCTTGACCTGGCCTGTTCGATGAACTGCGCATCGCGCAGTTCATCGACCCCGGGTCCAGCCCCTGGCTGGTCCGGGTCCAGGGGCGGATAGCCCCTGGTGGGGCCTGGGGCAACGCCCCAGCGCAGCGGCTCCCAGATGAGACTCCCTTGCCCGGGAACTTTGTTGGTCGCTCGTCGTGTCCTCCTCTGCGGCATGCAAGAAGCTCCTTCCTCTGCCGGTTCGTCTACGCAGGACTCGACCCTCGCGCTCCTCTCGCTCCGCCTCGTGACCGGGTGGCTCTTCTTCTCCGCGCTTTGGCGGCGCTTCGTGCTCGAACCGGAAAAGATGGTGCCTGATGCGGCGGGGTACGTCGGGGAGAAGTTCAACCACTTCCTGCCGCACG
This sequence comes from Polyangium jinanense, assembly GCF_028435265.1. Classification (GTDB taxonomy): domain Bacteria; phylum Myxococcota_A; class Polyangia; order Polyangiales; family Polyangiaceae; genus Polyangium; species Polyangium jinanense. Next base: position 6,522 of record NZ_JAGTJK010000090.1, read on the forward strand.
CGATCGGCGTGCGTGGGCTACTCGATTGGCTGGTGCGGCACCCCGAGGTGCTACACCCCTTCCTCGTGGTCTTCACCGTGCTTGAAGGGGCGGCGGGGCTGGGGCTGATGCTCGGGCTCCTCACGCGCGCCGCGGCCGCGGGCGTCGTGATGTTGTCGGGGGGCATCCTGCTCGGCGCGGGGTGGATCGGATCGACGTGCCTCGACGAGTGGCAAATCGGTGTGCTGGGGATAGCGGGTGGAATTTCCGTCATGCTCGGGGGCGCCGGACGTTTTGGGCTCGATGCCGCCCTCACCTCGCGTTTTCCACGGCTTCGTCAGAGCCGCGCCTTTGCGCTCCTCGCCTCGGGTTCGCTGCCGCTTCGCCCGGGGATCGTCCGCCGCGGCGGGATCGCCCTCGCAGGAGCGACGCTTGCGCTCACGCTCGCGACCAACCAGATTTTCTTCGGCGGAGTCTGGGGCAAGCTGCACAATCACTCGGTGCGGCCGCACGTGACGATTTCGGCCGCGGAGCTGGATCAAGCGGGCGCGCTACGGCTGAAGCTCGCCCGCGACGGAGGGCCGGACACGTATGGCGCGTTCATCGTGGATATCGCGATCCTCGACGGAGCTTCAAAACCGGTTCATGGCTGGGACGCGCGGGCCTTGGCTTCGCTGCCGGCGAGCGCGATCACGAACCATTATCTCGTGAAGGTTCGCCCCGGACCCCATGGGCTCGTTCTACCGCTCGGGAGCGTGGCGGACGTCGTTTTGCCGATCCCGCCAGGGGTGCCATTGCCGGGGCGTTACCGCGTGCGTGTTTCGGATGTGAGCGGCGCCATGTGGGATGCTGGGCTCGAAATTGCACCGCGGCTGGCCGGGAGGGAGTGAGAGCGTGCCGGGTCGGTCCTTCGTCGAACGTCTCGTCGCCGAACTGCCGGCGCTCTTCCGGATGGCAAGGAAGATGACCCGCTCGGAGACGGACGCCGAGGATCTCGTGCAATCGACCGTGGTGCGGGCGATGGAGAAGCGAGATGATCTGCGGAACGAGGAGCGAATGCGGGCCTGGCTCTTTCAGGTGCAACGCACGGTGCTCTTGAATGGTGTTCGCGGGGCGGCGCGGCGCTTCGAGGTGATCCAGGGAGGCAAGGGCGCGGAGGCGCCGGAGCCGAGCGAGGATCTCGAGGAGGAGATCCTGCGCTGCTCGTTCGACGACCGGGTGACGCACGCCCTCGATGCGATGCCGCCCGAATGGAAGGAAGCGCTGCTCTTGCGCGAGGTGGAGGAGCTCTCTTACGAGGAGATCGCGTCGGTGCAAGGTTCTCCCGTGGGCACGGTGCGTTCGCGCCTCGCGCGGGCGCGGGCAGCGTTGTTCGAGGGGCTATCCGAGGCGAATCAAGAGAGTGCGGTGCATCATGGCAAGATGTGACGAATTCGACAATGTCTCGGCATGGCACGACGGGGAGGTGAACCCTGTGGAAGCGGGGCGAATCGAGGCGCACCTGGCATCGTGTGCCGTTTGCCGCGGGACGGCTGATTTCCTCGCGCAGACGCGGCAATCGTTGCGACGCTCGGCCAGAGCCGACGTGCCCGCGCGCGCCGTGCAAGAAACGAAATCGCTCGACAAGCCTGTGCGTCCTCGGCGTCGGCTCGCGCTCGCCGCGTTGCTCGCGGCGGCGTCGTTTGGTGTGGGGGCGGCGCTCTTGCTTTCGCGTGGCGGCATCGCGCAGGCGATGGCGGACGAGCTCGTGAGCCACCACCTGCGAGGATTCGCCAGAGAAAAACCGTGCGAGCTCGATTCGTCCGATCCCGCGGTCATCGCTCGGTGGCTGGAGCAGAGGCTTGGGTATGCGGTGGCGGTGCCCGCCATGCCCGGGGCGAAATTGCTCGGGGCGCGCCTTTGCCAGCTCGAGGGCGATCGGACGGCAGCGCTCATGTACATGCAGGACGACAAACCGGTCACCGTCTTCGTGCCGAGGCCGGGATCGAGCGCCGCGGTGGCGGCCGAATCGCTCTCGCGAGGCGAGGTTCGCTGCGCGCGTGCGCCGCTCCGCAATCGGATTTGCGCGAAGACCGCGCAGCAACCCATGCTGGCTGTCGCCGAGACGAGCGAAGACACGCTCGCCGCGGCGCTCGAAGCTCCGTGAACGCCGCTTGATTCCTGAAGGAAAGGTGAGAGGAGATGTTTCTGAGGTCATCGAACCGGGGTCGAGTCGCGGCGATTGCAATCGCATCGCTCGCCACGTTGACGGTCGCTCTTGGAGTTTTCCTGGATCGGTCGGATGCGAATCGAGGTGCGGCTTCGGCTGCCCCTTGCGGAGCGGGCTCCGCGACGACATGCGCCATGCCGAGCGGCTCTGGGCGGCGTGGCGGCGGTGGCCTCTCGACCGGCGGACAGCCGAGGCTCCTTGAATTCACGAGCGGTTCTTGCGCTGCTTGCGCGCGGATGGCGCCCATCGTGAACCAAGTCGAGCGGCGGTGCCTCGCCGAGGCAGACGGATCGCTCGTGCACGTGAACATCGACGAGCCCGAGGGCGAGGCGCTCGCGGAGCATTACGAAGTCCGGGCATTACCGACATTTGTCGGGATTGACGCGCAGGGCGCGGAGGTCTTGCGGATGGTCGGGGTCCAGACGCGGGAGAAGCTCGCTTCGGCGCTCGGCGAGGTCCGCGGACGCGCATGTCCGCCGATCTGATGGCCAGAGGGCTTCGTTCACGGATGGGGATCCGCGCGGACGCGGTTGGCGAGGGTGAGGAGGCGATGGGGATCCGCGCGGACGCGGTTGCCGAGGGTGCGGACGCGGTTGGCGAGGGCGAGGAGGCGATGGGGATCCGCGCGGACGCGGTTGCCGAGGGTGCGGACGCGGTTGGCGAGAGCGCGGACGCGGTTGGGGAGGGCGAGGAGGCGATGGGGATCCGTGTGGACGCGGTGGGGATCCGCGTGGACGCGGTTGGCGAGGGCGCGGACGCGGTTGGCGAGGGTGAGGAGGCGATGGGGATCCGCGCGGACGCGGTTGCCCTGAGCGCCGTCAGAAGCTTGTGTCTCCGCGGCGCGCGGCAGAGAGGCGTCCTCTCATCTCGTCGAGGGCATCGTCGAGGTGCGCGCGAAAGGTGCGGCGCTCTCCGGCCCAGTCGATGCCGTGGTCAGTGCCCACACCGACGCGGCCGGTCGCTCGGAAGAAGCCCGGCCAGTCGTAGAACGACGAGAAGTCGAAGATGCGCACCGAGCGGTCGAAGTCGCCCGGTTCGACCTGCGGTCCTTCGTCGGTCTCGCCGTCGAGCCAGATGTCGACGCCGTCCATGTGGTCTTCCCACGAACGCTCGAGGACCACGTCCAGAGGCGGCAGGATGAGCACGCCGTCCTCCTTCTTGTTCTCGATCGTGTCGAACAGGGCGTACATCCACGGCACCGCGCCACGCAGATACTCGTCCTCGCGACCGACGTAGCGCGGGCTCTTCGCCGCCATCCATCGGATCTGCACGGCGCCCACCTCCGCGTAAAACGCGCGCACGTCGTCGGGCACACGGCCGCCAAACCAGGCATCGAGGCGCGCGAGCGCTTCGGCCGAAGCCGGTGGCCCGAGCTCGGCTCCCAGCAGGACGACCTCGGGTGCGTTGCGAAGCTCTTCGATCAAAGCCGCAAAAACGTCTCGCAATGTCTTCTCCTGCATGGGTGGTTCCTCGGCCCCCGACACGGCGCGAGCGTACCACGGCGAGCGGGCCCTCCGCGAAAACGTGGCGGGTTGGCTGAGCATTGGTCTCATTTGGGTGGCGCTGCGCTGGGGCTTTGCCCCAGGCCCCACCGGGGCTATCCGCCCCTGGACCTGGACCAGCGCAAGCGCTGGACCCGGGGTCGATGAACTGCGCGATGCGCAGTTCATCGAACAGGCCAGGTCAAGACCCACGACGACCCTGCCCATCAAGACCGCGGCGTTGACGATGTAACGGGCAACGTGCCCGTTGCCAGCGTGGAACGCACCTCCATGGTCTTGCCACCGGCCTGTGGGAAGAACTGCGCATCGCGCAGTTCTTCCCCAAATGGTCCAGGGCTTGCCCTGGTTCGGGTCGAGGGGCGAACAGCCCCCGCGGGGCCCGGGGCAGCGCCCCGGCGCGACGCCTCGCGACGCCTGTGGAACACCCTCTCATTCGCGTTATAGTGGCGCCCTTCGAGAAGGGAGGTGAACCGATGCGTGCTTCTGTGCTTGGTTTCCAGGAGGTCGACCGGACCCGGATCATGGATGTCGGGGGGAAAGGTGCGAGCCTGGGGGAGCTTTCCAGGCTGGAAGGGGTCCGCGTGCCGGATGGCTTCTGTGTTTCGACCGGAGCCTTCAAGCGGATCCTGGGAGAGGCGCCGTCGCTTGGCGAATGGCTCGATCGGTTGTCGCGTCTGAAGGCGGAAGACCGCGAGGGAGTCCGGGAGCTCAGCGCGGAGATCCGCGGCATCATCGAAGGGATCGCCATCCCTTTTGACTTGCACGATGCGATCTCCCGCTATCTCGCCAGACTTGGCGAGGAAGGGGCCTATGCCGTACGGTCCAGCGCGACGGCGGAGGATTTGCCGACGGCTTCCTTTGCAGGCCAGCAGGATACGTATCTGAACGTCATCGGGAAGCCGGCGATCCTGAAGCACATCAGCCGGTGCTGGGCGTCGCTCTTCACCGAGCGGGCGGTGATTTACCGCCTTCGAAACGGCTTCGACCACCGCAAGGTCCACATGGCGGTGGTGGTGCAGAAGCTGATCGTCCCGCAGGCGGCCGGAATCCTGTTCACGGCCGATCCCGTCACTTCGAACCGGAAGGTGTCGTCCATCGAGGCTGGCTTCGGCTTGGGGGAGGCCCTGGTTTCCGGCCTGGTGAACGCCGATGGCTACAAGGTACGGAATGGCCAGGTCATCGAGAAGGCGATCGCCACCAAGAAGCTTTCGACTTGGGCCTTGAAGGAGGGCGGTACGAAGGAGCTTTCGATCGAGCCCGGGCGGCAGAACCAGCCCGTGCTGACGGAGGAGCAGATCGGGCGACTCGAGCGCCTGGGTAGGCGGATCGAAGGGCATTTCGGTCGCCCCCAGGACATCGAATGGTGCCTGGTCGAGGATGATTTCTACATCGTCCAGAGCCGGCCGATCACGACCTTGTTCCCCATCCCCAAGGCGTTCGACCAAGGCAATCACGTCTATGTATCCGTCGGCCATCAACAGATGATGACCGACCCCATGAAGCCCCTGGGGCTGTCCCTGTTCCAGTTGACCGCCGGTCGCCCCATGTACGAAGCGGGTGGGAGGTTGTTCGTCGATCTCACGAAGGAGCTGGCTTCACCGGCCAGCAGGGACGTCGTGTTGAATGGCCTGGGCCGATCCGATCCGCTCATCAGGGACGCTCTGACGACCGTCATCGAGCGGGGGGATTTCATCGAATCGGCGCCCGCCGATCCGCACGCATTGGGGCCGGGTCGAGGCAAGCCGGGGACGCCGCCAGCGGGTCACCAGGCGCCGGTCGAAGACGATGCGGCGATCGTGGCTGATCTGATCGCGCGCAGCCAGGCGTTGATCGAAGCGCTGAAGCGGGACATCCAGACGAAATCCGGGACGGAGCTGTTCGATTTCATCCTGGAGGACGTCCAGCATCTGACGAAGAGCACGATGGATCCACGAAGCCTCGGCATGATCATGGCCGCCGTGAATGCTTCGTCGTGGCTCAACGAAAAGATGATGGAATGGCTGGATGAAAAGAACGCAGCGGACGCGCTTTCTCAGTCCGTACCGAACAACATCACCTCGGAAATGGGGCTTTCGCTCTTGGACGTCGCGGATGTGATCCGTCCTCATCCGGAGGTGGTTGCTTATTTACAAACGGCGAAGGATGAAGGCTTTTTGGAGGGCTTGACCCGGCTCCCGGGTGGACCGGAGGCCCGCGAAGCCATCTCCGCTTACCTCGACAAGTACGGCATGCGCTGCGTCGGGGAGATCGATGTGACGAGGACGCGCTGGAGCGAGAGCCCCACGACCCTCGTCCCCTTGATCCTCGGCAACGTCAAGAACTTCGAGCCTGGCGCCGGCGGCCGGAAGTTCGAGCAAGGGCGACAGGAGGCCTCGAAGAAGGAACGAGCGCTCCTGGATCGATTGAAGCGATTGCCGGATGGAGATCAAAAGGCCGCAGAAGCGCAACGGATGATCCGCCGGCTCCGGAGCCTCATCGGGTATCGCGAATACCCGAAGTACGGCATCGTGAACCGCTATTTCGTCTACAAGCAGGCCTTGCTGAAAGAAGCCGAAGAGCTCGTGCGGGCCAACGTGATCCATGAGAAAGCAGACATCTACTATCTCACGTTCCAGGAGCTTCGCGAGGTCGTGCGCACGAACGAGCTGGATGCCGAGCTCGTTCGCCAGCGCAAGGACGAGCACGAGCTCTATCGGAAGCTGACGCCACCGCGGGTCATCACGTCCGATGGTGAAATCGTCGCGGGTGCTTACAAGCGCGCAGCTCTCCCCGCCGAAGCCATTGTCGGTCTCCCGGTTTCTTCGGGTGTTGTCGAGGGACGCGCCCGCGTCCTCTTGGACATGGCCGATGCCAATCTGGCCGAGGGCGATATCCTGGTCACCTCCTTCACGGACCCTAGCTGGACCCCGTTGTTCGTGTCCATCAAGGGCCTGGTGACCGAAGTGGGGGGACTGATGACCCACGGCGCGGTGATCGCCCGTGAATACGGCTTGCCGGCCGTCGTCGGCGTGGAGCATGCCACCAGGCTGATCAAGGATGGGCAACGCATCCGCGTGCATGGAACGGAAGGGTACGTCGAAATCCTGTCCTAGCCCGGGTTGAAGAAGTCTTACGTGCCTCCTCCTCGCCGCATGCGGCTCGTCCGACGCCGATCTGGCATCCCCGGCGACGGCAGCACCTTTGGGGGCCGTAGCGCCGGGGCGCCGCCCCGGACCCCGCGGGGGCTGTTCGCCCCTCGACCCGAACCAGGGCAAGCCCTGGACCTTTGGGGAAGAACCGCGCGATGCGCGGTTCTTCCACGGGCCAGTGGCAAGACCAAGGACGGCGTTGCTAGTCGAAATGGCAGCGCGGCTGTCTTGATGGGCAGGCCTTCGCTGGTCTTGACTCGGCCTGTTCGATGAACTGCGCATCGCGCAGTTCATCGACCCCGAGTCCAGCGCTTGCGCTGGTCCGGGTCCAGGGGTGGACAACCCCTGGTGGGGCCTGGGGCAACGCCCCAGCTCAGCGCCTCCCAGCTCAGCTCGGGCTCCGCACGAGGACGGCGCGCGTATAGAGGAGCTCGAACCCCTGCCGCTGCACGTTTTCCTGCGATTTGGACCCTGGCTGCGTCGTGACCACGGCCACGTCGCAGCCGGCCTTGGTGGCGATCTCGAGCCGCGCGGAGAGGAGCGCGCTTTGCACCCCGCGCCGCCGATGCTCGGGCAGGGTCGCCGCGCCGCAGAGCTGGGCGACGCCCTTTGCGAGCCGCATGCTGGCGCCGCCCGCGATCACGCCGTCGCGCCGCGCCAGGTAGCGGGAGAACCCGCCGGTCGAGGCCATGTCGCGCATGATGCCCTCGATGAGCTCGCGCGGGAAGGACTCGTGGGAGGGGACGCCCTGCGCGTCGGGGCTCGCGAAGCCGGTTACCACGACATCGATCCACGCGGAAAGCTCCGAGAGGGGGCTCGGCAGGATTTCGACCGAAGGCGCCCGCGGCGCTTCGTGCTCGACCGGCAGGCTCCGGCCGAGCACGTTCTCGAATCCCTGGAGCACGTACCCACGCGCGGTGAGCTTCTGGCCAATCGAGGGGTCCGCGAGGGTCGCGATCTCCACCTGCACCGGCGACCCTCGCTCTGCAAAGGCCTCCTCGACCGCTGCGAGGGCGCCCTCGTCGAGGGGGCCCGCGAAGCCGAGGCCCGCGACCTTGTTGAGCGGAGAGCCCGGGGCGCTGAAGGTGGCGATGCCCCCGGCCAGCGGGATCACGAAGGGGCCCGTGCCGGGGTCCCGGCGCAGCACCACGTCGATGCTGTCGGCGAGGAGGCCGCACTCGGCCTCCTCGATGCGGGCGACCAGGTTGGTGCTAGCGAAGAGCATGGTGGTTGGACCATTCTAGTGTCCTGGGACTGACGTTCGTAAAAATTCTCGGTGCATCGCATCCGAGGTTCCACCTGCACTTCACGCCGACCGACGGATCATGGCTCAACCTGGTCGAGAGGTGGTTCGCGCCGCTCACCGAACGTGCGCTACGGCGCGGCGTTCATTGCAGCGTGCGCGAGCTGGAGAAGGCGATCTGCGAGTACCTCGACGCACACAACGAGGACCTGCCACCCTCTTTTCTCAATACCGCTCCCTTATCTTCCTGAAGCCCCGGTTTCGAGTCAGGGCAGCGCCGGATAATCCGTATAGCCCTTCTCCTCGCCCGTGAAGAAGGTGGCGGCGTCCGGCGGGTTGAGCGGGGCCTCGCGCCGGAAACGCTCCGGGAGGTCCGGATTGGCGAGGAACGGCACGCCGTAGGCGACGAGATCGGCTTCGCCGCGGGCCAGTGCCTCCTCTCCAGCTCGCGCGTCGTAGCCGCCGTTGACGATGACGGCGCCCTGGAAGGCCTTGCGCAGCAGCGGGGTGATGCGCTGCTCCGCGCTCGGCACCGCGTTGCCCGACACGGCCTCGGTCACATGCAGGTAGCCGAGTCCCAACCGGCCGAGCTCCCGGGCCATGTAGGTGAACGTCTCGACCGGGGTGGAGTCCTTCATGCCCGCGTAGGGGAACGGCTGCGGCAAGAGCCGGTAGCCCACCCGCTCCGCGCCCCAGACACCCACCACCGCCCGGGCCACCTCCAGCGGGAAGCGCGCCCGGTTCTCGATGCTGCCGCCGTAGGCGTCCGTGCGCTGGTTGGAGCCATCCCGCAGGAACTGGTCCAGCAGGTAGCCGTTGCTGCCGTGCAGCTCGACGCCATCAAAGCCCGCCTCCCGGGCGTTCTCGGCCGCGCGCCGGAATTGCTCGACGATGCCGGGAATCTCCTCGGTCTCGAGCGCTCGCGGCGTCACGATGCGCGTCTTGCCCTTCCACGTGAAGGCCTCTCCTTCGTAGCCGATCGCCGAGGGCGCTACAGGCAACTGGCCGTCATGGAAGTCCGGGTGCGAGACGCGCCCGACATGCCAGAGCTGGGCGAAGATGACTCCACCCAATGCATGGACGGCGTCCGTCACCTTCCTCCAGCCCGCCACCTGCTCGGGTGAGTGCATGCCGGGGGTGCGGATGTACCCCACGCCCTGGGGGCTGACCTGGGTGGCCTCGGTGATGAGGAGCCCCGCCGAGGCGCGCTGCTCGTAGTACGTCGGTGCCAGGGGGCTCGGCACGTTGCCATCCACGAGCGCCCGGCTGCGCGTCATCGGCGCCATCACCATCCGGTTCTTCAGTTCGAGGCGGCCCAGGCGGAAGGGGGACAGGAGCTTCGAAGCGGTTGCCATGGTTCTTTCCTTGTTGAGGTCGGGTGGACAGAAAATGCGCAGGCCGCTATGGACGTGCCATGGCATCCAGTCCAAATAAATTGACCGATCGTCCAGGCCCGGTGGACGAGCCGGTAACCGACGTCCTCGCGGATGTGCTGGACGCGATGCGTCTGACGACCCTCATGCATGGTCGCTTCGAGCTGGGTGCTCCCTGGGGAATCCGGTTCCCGGAGAGCCCCGGCGCGCACATCGTCATCGTCGCGCGTGGGAGCGCTCGCCTGGAGGTCGAGGGCGTCGAGGGAGCCATCGTCCTGTCCGCCGGCGATCTGGCGCTGTTTCCGCACGGCGGAGGGCACACGCTGCGCGATGCGGAAGGCAGCCCGCTCCACATGCTCGGACACGGCGAATGTCAGCGGGCCCGCGGGGTAGGGCCGATCCGGCTCGGCGGTGATGGGGCCCGCACCACCCTGGTCGCGGGGACCTTCCGGCTCGGTGCCGCGCCTCGCACGCCGTTGTTCGAGGGGCTTCCACGCGTCATCCACGTCACCGCGGACGATCCCGCGACGTCCCCCTCGCTTTCGCCCCTCGTGCAACTGCTCATCGCGGAGAGTGCCTCGGTAAGCCCGGGCGCGACCGTCATCATGAGCCGGCTCGCGGACATCCTGTTCGTGCAGGCACTCCGGACGCACATTGCGGCGAGGCAGTGCCACCAGCACGGGCTGTGTGCGCTCGCGGATCCACAGATCCGCAAGGCCCTCTCCCTCATCCACGAGAGACCCGCCGAGCCCTGGACCGTCGAGAGTCTCGCGACGGCCGTTGCCCTCTCGAGGTCCAGCTTCGCCGCGCGCTTCAACTCGCTCGTCGGAGAGCCCCCACTCGAGTACCTCGCGCGGTGGCGAATGACGAAGGCCGCCCAGTTCCTTCGGGAGGGCGAGCTTCCGCTCATCGAAGTCGCGGAGAGCATCGGTTACCAGAGCGAGGCGTCGTTCAACCGGGCCTTCAAGCGCTGGGGCGGGGTGGCACCAGGCGCGTACCGGCGAGAACACCGCCGGGGTGAACGGCATGAGGCCTGATCTCCCCGATGCGCCGGAGGGGCGCTTGCGCAGAATGAACCCGCCGATTTCACCCTCGCAGAGGAGCCGTCGCCCGGCCACTTTCGCCGTCCCCGAGCGGGATTTTTTGATTCCCGCTCCCGCTCCCGCCCATTGACGCCTCGTCCCGCGAGTGGTCTCCTCGCCCGCCGCCATGCCCATTCCTTCGCGCCCGCTCCTCCTCGTCCTCGCCGCCTCCCTCTTCGCCTGCGCGGGCCAGACGCCTCCGCCGAATCCGGCCGAGGCGCCCCGCGCCGCGATCGCGCCTGCCAAGGGGTACGACGCCCGCGGGCAGTCCAAGGCCTGCGAGCCTCCGCCCGCCGATTGCCCTACCGTCTCGCCCGACCGCGACCTCGCCGATCGCTGCTCGCTCGGCGGCTTCCGCATGATCCAGTGTGGCTGCGAGATGCTTTGCGCCGGCGATCCGGGCAGCGGCGGCGCGAAGCAACACTACGACGCCGAGGGCCACGGCAAGGCCTGCGCCCCCGCGAAGGATGATTGCACGCCCGAGCCGGCGAGCGCCGCCTTCCAGGACGCCTGCGCCGAGAAGGGGCACAAGCTCGAGGTCTGCGGCTGTGAATGGCTCTGCTCGGGGAACCCGAAGTTATGACGTTCTCCCCGTACGAAAAGATCGCCGAGAGCCTCGCGGCCGCACTCGGCGACGACGAAGCAGCCCACCGCGCGGCGAGTCGCGCCGAGTGGATCGTCACCGAGAAGATCCACGGCGCGAACTTCTGCTTCGTCACGGAGGGCAGGGAAGTGCGGTGCGCCAAGCGAAAGGGATGGCTCGCGGAGGACGAAGACTTTTTTGGTCATCGCGGCGTGCTGAGCCGATTCGCGGGTGGCGTGCGTGACGTGCTCGGGCGGGCGGCGGCGCGCGAGCCGAAGGCCACGCTCGTCTTCGTGTATGGCGAGCTCTTCGGCGGCGGATACCCGCACCCCGACGTCCCGCCCGCGACCGGCGTGCAGCCGGTGCAGACCGGCTGCTGGTATGCCCCGGGGATCGAGTTCTGCGCGTTCGACGTGGGGTTCGTCCGGGAAGGTGTCTCCGAGCGCGTGTACCTCGATCAGGACGAGGCCCGCGAGGCGTGCGAGGACGCCGGCATTCCCTTCGCGCGGCCGCTCTTTCGTGGCCGCTACGAGGACGCGCTCGCTTATCCGCTGGGCTTCGAGACCACCATCCCCGCGCGCCTCGGCCTGCCTTCGCTCGGACCCTCGAACAAGGCCGAAGGCGTGGTCCTGAAGCCCGCCCGCGCGCTCGTCGTGCCAAGGCGCGCCGGCGTGGTGCGTCCCGTCGTGAAACGCAAGATCCCCGAGTTTTCCGAGGACGAGCGTTTTCACGAAGCGGAAAAATGGTCCGGCCCGCGCGCGCCTTCGGCCTCGCCCCTCGATTGGCTCGTGCACGAGGCCTCGTCCCTGGTGAACGAGAATCGCCTGAACGCCGCCGTCTCCAAGGTCGGACCGACGCGACCCGGGGACACGGCGCGGCTCGGCGAGGTGCTCGCGCTCGTCCGCGAGGATCTCGAAACCGAGCTGCGCGCGCGCCACGGCGAAGCCCTGCGCGCCCTCTCGCCAGCCGAAACCCGCGCGCTCGCCGCCCACCTCGACAGCGAAGCGCGCGCCCTCGTCGAGCTCTACCTCGGCTGATCGACCGGAATCCCGAGCCGCTCGGCGACCTTGCGCCGCCACCCCTCGAGCGGCGAATCCGCCGCCGGGATCGGCTTCTCCGCGAGCTTTCGCACGGACAACCCGACCTGATCCTTCGCGTCCGGATCCGCGCCGCGATCGAGCAGCTTGTGCACCTCGTCGTATCGATTGAGATACGCGAGCCGCAGCGCGGGCGTCTGCTCCATCTTGTTTTTCACGTCCACGGGGACGCCACGATCGAACAAGATCCCCAGGTTTTGCCATTGCCCGAAGTTCAGGGCCTGGTGGGCGAGGGGAACGGCCTTCTGGTTTTCGAGGTTCGGGTTTCCGCCGTTGTCGAGCAGAAGGACGAGGAAGCGCGGATCGGGGCTCGTCGCGGCCACGAGCATCGGCGACGTGCCGATCTTCGTGAGCACGTTCGGATTCGCGCCCGCCGCGAGCAAGGCCCGCACGGCGATCTCGTTCTTCGCGACGAGCTCGTACATGAGCAGGTTCACGTCCGAAGGCACGACCTCGTCGAGATCCGCGCCTCGCGCGACGAGCGCGCGCAGCGTGGCCACGTCGCCACGCTCGGCGGCGGCCGCGGCCTCGCGCAGCCGCTCGCTCGGAAACACCTCGTTCGCGGGCGGGACGGGCGGCCTCGGGCCCAGAATCCCCTCGAGACCTGCGGCAAATTGCTCAACGTCCTTCACATCATCCCCTGAATGGTCGCGATGTCCTGGCTCTTTTGCTGCTCGATGCCGGCCTCGTGCGTGCTGTGCCGCTCGATCATCTCGCCGAACCGCTTCTTCTCCTGGTCGATCTCCGCCGCCGCCCAGTCCTTCGTGCGCCGGGCCATGCCGAACGGGTTCAGATACCCCCAGCCGCTGTCCGGGTGATCAAACGTCGGCTCCGGCGGCCACTGCCGGGCCGTGAAGCTGCCGTCCGGATTCTGGTTCACCGCGTTCAGGCCGTACCGATTGCCGATCGCGTCCGGCATCAGCCCGGAGATGGGCGAGTGCTCCTGCGCCCAGGTGAGGATGTCGCCGTCGACCTGGTACGCGTCGATGAGATCGTTCGTCCGTGAAGGATCGAGCCCGTAACGCTCGTACGTCTTGTCGTGGATGCCCGACGCGTTGAAGGTGTTCGCCGGCAGGCCCGAGGCGAGGGAGCCAGCCGACGCGAGGCCGCCGCCGAGCGAGTGTCCGGCGATGCTCGCGTTGTTGCCGTAGACCGCGGCGACCTGCCGCGAGAGCTCGACGGCCTGCGTGTACTGCGCCCCTTCGAAGCCCGTGCCCTGCGAGAGGTTGCCCCAGAGCCAGTCGTTGCCGTTCCACTGCTTCCAGGTCTCGAACTCCGTGCCGCGCATGACCAGCCTGTAGCTGCCGTCGATGTCGGAGCGGTAGAGGTCGGAGTAGAACCCGGTGCTGTCATCGTGGAAGACGGCGTTGCGCAGCTCCGGCGGGAGATCGTTCGGGCCGAGGCGCGTCCAGCCCTCGGGCGCGCCGCTCGTCCTGTAGACGTCGTTCACGAGGCGCGCGTCCTCGACCGAGCGGTTGTTCCGCGCGAGCCGCTCGGCCGCGTTCGAGAGGCGATCCTTCTCGGGGCCGTTCGGCATCGAAGCCGCGCGCTGCCGGGCCTGGTCGATGAGGCGCAAGCGCTCCATGAGGCGCATGCGTTTGTCCGCCGCGGTCATCTTGCCGATGATGACCGTGGGACAACCCTCGTCGATGAGCCCGCCGTGGAGCGTGCCATCGCCGAAGCGCGCCGCCATCTTGCCTTCGAGCAGCACCGTGGGCTCGCCGATGCCGATGATGTCGGGCGGCGAGCCCGTGCACTCGAGCTGGTCGGTCACACGAGCCGCAGGCTCGCCGCCGACGAGGATGGTCGGTGCGCAAGCAGGCAAGATGTCCTTGCCGACATGCTGCAAACAGAGGTGATGATCGCCTTTGCGCGCTGCGATGGGATCGCTCATCCGGGTCCTCGGGGTCGATCGAGCGCGGCCATGATCACCCGGGAAGCGAGGAGATGGGAAGCGCGAAATGGAGGCAACCCGCACCCACGCGCTGCGGCATACCTCGCCTCCTCGCCGCTTCCGCGCTAGCTTCGCAGGAGGATGTCGTCCGGGCTCGATCGACCCCTCGTCCTGCGCTCGGCAGCGCTGCTCCTCGGAGGCGCCGTGCTCGGCCTCGGCATCAACGCAGCACGGCCCGCAGGCGTCGCCCTCGTCGGCTTCGAGCCGCCCACGGCATGCACCACCACCGCAGCCGAAGAGGCGCCCGTGATCGAGATGACGCCACGCGAGGCCTCGACCCTGTGCGGCCAGCCGGGCACGCTCTTCGCCGACACGCGCACGGCCGAGCGTTTCGCAGCCGGGCACGTGGCCGACGCGATCCACCTGCCATGCGACGCAACCGCGAGCGGCGCCGAGGTAGCGATGAAGGAGCTCGGCCACGCGCAGACGATCGTGGTGTACGGCGAGTCGACGGAGGAGGCCTACGAGGTGGCCGAGACGCTGCGCCGTCGCGGGCTGAAGATGGACGTGCGTGTCCTGCGCGGCGGCTTTTCCGCCTGGGAGCAGGAGGGCCTCGCGTGCGCCTCGGGTCCGTGTCCCGGCTGCGCCCTCACCCACAAGCAGGAGCCGAGCCCGTGAAGACCGCACTTCTTTGGCTCTTGCGCCTCGGTCTCGGCGGGATGTTCCTCGCAGCCGGCGCGCTCAAGTTTTACGACCCGACCTCGTTCGCGCTGGAGATCCACAACTACCAGCTCCTGCCGGATCTCGCTCCGCTACTCGCGGCCACGCTGCCAACCGTGGAGATCGTCCTCGGCCTCGCCCTGCTCGCAGCCCCAAGGCCATGGATGCGCGCCAGCGCGTTCGCCTCCACGCTGGTGCTCGGGGTCTTCACGGTGGCCGTGGCCTCCGTGGTCGCACGCGGCGTGAACATCACGTGCGGCTGCTTCGGCGAGGGATCAGGGCCCGTGACGATGTTGACGGTGCTACGCGACGTGGTGCTGGTCGCAGCGGGGGTGCTGCTGTTCTGGCTGGCGAAAGAGCCGCCGCGCCCCGCGCGTGCGCGTTCCACGGCGTAGCGCCGGGGTTTCACCCCGGACCCCGACCAGGGGTTGTCCACCCCTGGACCCGGACCAGCGCAAGCGCTGGACCCGGGGTCGATGAACTGCGCGATGCGCAGTTCATCGAACAGGCCAGGTCAAGACCCGCGACGAGCCTGCCAGCCAAGACAGCAGCGCTGACGTCTCGACCCATGACGCCGACGGCGTGAAACGACCCTTCGCGGTCTTGTCACGGGCCTGTGGGAAGAACTGCGCATCGCGCAGTTCTTCCCCCTGAGGTCCAGGGCTTGCCCTGGTTCGGGTCGAGGGGCGAACAGCCCCCGCGGGGTCCGGGGCAGCGCCCCGGCGCGACGCTCGCTTGTCAAGCGCCATCGGCGCCCGCCCATCATTCGGCCGGCAAAAAGCCAATCGTGTTCCGGCCTGCTTCGTCCTTCCCGATGGCGTCGACGTACCGCTTCCAGTCGGCTTCGCCGGGGCGGATGATTTGGCTTCCGTCGTCTCGCGGATACGGATCGAACACGAAGAGCCCACGCGCGTCGCGACCGACGAGGATCCAGTGGTCGCCCTCGTCGCCGAATATCGAGATCTTGGCGGGCCAGCATTCGCCTTTGCGGCCGAGCGTCCGCGCGAGGTCGTCGTCGTTCGGCCGGTGCGGCGCCGAAAAGCCCGCGCGTTGCATCAGGTGGAGCAGCTTGCGGTACTCCATTCCGCCGTCCATCCCGCGGTAACGCCGGTAGAGCAGGAGCGCGTAATCGGCGAGCGCGCCGTACGTCGCGTCGGGGCCTCCGCTTGCGATGGCTTGCGCGAGCCGCGTCAGCTCGACGCGCTTCTCGTCATCGAGCTCGTCTGCGATCCGCTCGGCGAGATCGACGAGCCCCGTGTAGCCCGAGGTCGCGAGCATGGCGCCCACGAGCGAGACTGCGCCGCATGCGTGCGCGCTTGCCGAGGGGCTCGTTCCGTTCAGTTGCGTGAGCTTGTCGAGCGCCTCCATCGGATCGCGTGGGAGCCGCTCCTCGTCCGCGACGACGGGCCAGTCGACGTGGTGGATGCCGGGGGAAAACTGGTGCGAGCCAGAGGACGGGGGCATGACACGAGGATACTACGACCCGCGTGTGCCGTGCCCCGATCTCTTTACGCGCTGCGCGTGAAATGATCCGCGATGACGCTGGCGACACACGCCGTCAGCTTCTTGCCGCAACGGATGTGCAAGAACTCGTTTGGGCCGTGGGCGTTCGACTGCGGACCGAGGACACCTGTGATGAGGTACTGCGCCTCGGGGAACTTCTCGCCGAGCATCGCCATGAACGGGATGGTCCCGCCCTCGCCGAACGCCATCGCGGGCTGGCCGAAGAACGCCTGGCTCGCGCGCTGCATCGCCTCGTCGAGCCATGGCGCGAGCGGCGGTGCGTCCCAGCCTTCCGAGGGTTCGGAGAGCGTGAACGTCACGTCGGCGCCGTACGGCGGATCCGCTTCCAGGGCGCGCTTCAGCGCATCGGCCGCGCGCCGCGGGTGCACGCGGGGCGGGATCCGCATCGAGAGTTTTACCTTCGTGAAGGGGCGGAGGACGTTGCCCGCGTTCGCGATCGGCGGGATCCCGTCCGCGCCCGTCACGCTGAGTGCGGGGCGCCAGGTGCGGTTCAAGAGGAGCTCCTTGTTGTCCTGCGCCATCGGCCGCGCCCCCGCGGCCCACGGCATCTCCGCGTAGACCGCGTCGCCGAGCACCGCCGCCGCGGCCTCGGCCTGGGCGATCCGCTGCTCGGGGATCACCGCGAAGAGCTCGTCCACGAGGATTCGGCCGGTGCGATCGTCCTCGATGCGCGAGAGGAGCTGGCGGAGGATGCGGAAGCTCGACGCTGCGACGCCGCTCGCCGATCCGGAGTGCACGCCCTCGCGCAGGATGCGGACCTCGAGCGTGCCTTGCACGAGGCCGCGGAGCGAGGTGGTGGTCCAGAGCTGATCGTAGTTGCCGCAGCCGGAGTCGAGGCAAACGACCAGGCTCGGCTTGCCGATGCGGGGGGCGAGCGCGTCGATGTACGCCGGCAGGTCGAAGCTCCCGCTTTCCTCGGCCGCTTCGATCAGGACGACGCAACGCGCGTGCGGGATGCCTTGCTCGGCGAGCAAGCGGAGGGCCGCGATGGAGGCGAAGGCCGAGTACCCGTCGTCCGCGCCGCCGCGACCGTAGAGCTTGTCGCCCTCGCGCACGGGGTCCCAGGGGCCTTTGCCCTCGGCCCAGCCGGTCATCTCGGGCTGCTTGTCGAGGTGGCCGTAGAGCAGGACGGTGTCGTCGCTCTTGCCGGGGACCTCCATGAGGATGAC
This sequence comes from Polyangium jinanense, assembly GCF_028435265.1. Classification (GTDB taxonomy): domain Bacteria; phylum Myxococcota_A; class Polyangia; order Polyangiales; family Polyangiaceae; genus Polyangium; species Polyangium jinanense. Next base: position 24,025 of record NZ_JAGTJK010000090.1, read on the forward strand.
CGGCGTCCGGCCTTCGAGGCGCACGACCTCGACCTTGAGGCCGGGGACGGGCTGGGCCCGGCACCACTGCTCGATGAGGGCGACGGCGCGCTCCATGTGCCCGTTCTCGCGCCAGTTGCGATCGAACGAGGGGGACTTGTTGGGGATGCGGATGTACTCCGTGAGGGCGGGGAGGATCTCCTGCTCCCAGACGCGCTCGGAGAAGGCTTCGGCGTGCGACTTGTCGAGCTTGGTGGTCATGCGGGTCGTTCCTTCGGGCGGGAACTTAGCGCCGAACGTGTACAAAGGTGAAGCGGGGAGCGGGAGCGGCAAGCGGGAGCGGGAGCGGGAGCGGGAGCGGGAGCGGGAGCGGGAGCGGGAGCGGGAGCGGGAGCGGGAGCGGGAGCGGGATGCAGAGGATCCCGCTCGGGGACTTTGATCGTACCGTCGTGCTCGCGCTCTTCAAGGCCAAGCCGTGCTCACCGTGCTCGCAGCACTACGTGCTGCTCCGCGCGGCTCCGCGCGGTGCTGCGCAGCCTTGAAGAGCGCTCCGCGCGACGGTGTGGGACGTGGGTCCCGGCGATTGGGTCGTCGGGCGGAGGGTTTCGTCATGCTGAGGATCTACGAAGTCGTTTTGACCATGGCTGGGGACGCGGCGGGTATCGCGGAGCAGATCGAACGGAGAGATTCGGATCTCGCTCGGCAACTGCGAAGGGCCATGCATAGCGTCGCCCTCAATGTCGCCGAGGGGGCAGGGAACACGGCCGGGCATAAACGCCAGCGCTATCAAACGGCCCTCGGATCCGCTCGGGAGGTGCTGGCCTGCATCCAGGTCGCCCAGGCCATGCGCTACATCGGCAGCGTCCATCCGAAGGTCCTCGATCGCATGGACCACGTCATCGCCACCCTGGGACGCCTCGTCTACCGCCGCACCTCGTAACACCAGCCGCCCTCGCCCCTCTCCCGCGACGGGAGAGGGGCGAGGGGGTGAGGGACTTTCAGCGCAGGATCACGGCTCCCATTCCAACACACCTCGCACCATTCCCGGTGGATCGTCGGCGGCCGACGACGGCGGTGGCTGCGGCTGTCGTGCGCCGACGCGCAGCGCCGCAGCCCCGCTCGTGTTGCTCGTGCTCGCGGCGCGACGACGCCGGCGATGATCAGCCGGGCGGTTGGATGCCGTGCTCTTTCATCACGGCGACGTTGCGCGCCTCGGCGCGCTGCGACGCCGGGCGGGCCGACAGCCGCTCCGCATATGCCATGAACGCGGGCCGCTTCTCCAGCAGGCCGAAGCGCAGCATGTAGCGCACGGTGCCGCCGAAGATCGTGTCGGCCATCGAGAAGCGGTCGCCGAGGAGGAACTGGCGATCGCCGATCGCCGCCTCGATCGCGGAGAGCATCTCCTCGGGCGTGCCCCACCCCGCCGAGCCCGGCTTGTACTGCCAGCCCGCCATCTTCGCCATCGAGCCCGGCTCGATCACCGACGGAGCGAACAGCGACCACCGCAGGTACGTCGCGCGCGCGGGATCGTCGACCTTCGGCGCGAGCGTGCCGTAGCCGTAGCGATCGCCGAGGTACAGGCCGATCGCCGCCGCCTCGGTGACGACCGCCTCGCCGTCGACGAGCACCGGCAGCTTGCCCATCGGGTTGAGCGCGACGATCTCGGGGGCCTTCTGCTCCCCCGCCTGCATGTCGACCCAGCGGAGCTCGTAGTCGACGCCGACCTCCTCGAGCATCCACAGGATTCCGGCCGCGCGCGAGAACGGGTGGTGATAGAGCGTGATGGACATCGTTCCTCCTCGTTTTTCGAACCGCGGTGTATCACTGCCGGACGGCGACGAACAGGTCGGCGTGGCCCCTCGGCTCGGCCGCATACCAGAGCACGTCGAGATCCGGCGCGAGCCACGGGTCGTACTCGTCGCCGGTGCCGTTCACGCCGTCGACGGGACGCGGCAGCAGGGCTCACGACCACGGAGCTCGCGGTCCGCCCTGAGGCTTCACCATGATCCTCCCCGCGCACCCGCAGGCGCACACATGCCCCTTCGCGTTCTCCGCCTCCGCCCACGCCTCCGCCACACCCGCGGGCGTCCTCCGCGCCGGCAACTTCACCGTTCTTTCCAGGATCAGCGCCGGCATCGCCGTTTGGCGTAAGATCAACATCGCCGAGGGGGCAGGGAACACGGCCGGGCATAAACGGCAGCGCTATCAAACCGCCCTCGGCTCCGCTCGGGAGGTGCTGGCCTGCATCCAGGTCGCCCAGGCCATGCGCTACACCGGCAGCGTCAATCCAAAGGTCCTCGATCGCATGGACCACGTCATCGCCACCCTGGGACGCCTCGTCTACCACCGCGCCTCATAACACCAGCCGCCCTCGCCCCTCTCCCGGGACGGGAGAGGGGTTGGGGGTGAGGGACTTTCAGCGCAGGATCACGGCTCCCATTCCAACACACCTCGCACCATTCCCGGTGGATCGTGGGTTCTCCGGCGACGAACCTATCTCCCTTTTTGAAGTTGAGTTTCGCCCTCATCTGTGGGACAAAACAAGCGACGCCAGCCGGCGCTTGCAACACCGACCGGCGTCTGACCCGCAAACCCCAACGGCAGTGGAGTTCACGAGCTGTGATCAATCTAGAGGTCTGTCCTGAGTCCGCCAAGAAACCGGTGACCTTTGCCTCCCCGGAGGCCACCTTCGCGTGGTTTTACCGCGAGTTCCGGGGCTTCGTCCGCTCCGTCCTGCTCAAGCATGGCCGCGTGGAGGAGCGGGAGGTTGACGACCTCGTGCAGGATGTCTTCCTCGTCGCCTGGCGACGGCGCGACGGGCTCTTGTGGGGTGAGCAAGCGCGGGCTTGGCTCTACACGATCGCGATCTATCGCGCGGCGAACCATCGCAAGCTCGCGCGGAATCGCTGGGAAGCCCTCACGGACGAACCCCCCGAGCCTCCGGTCCATCCGCGGACGACGCAGGCCATGGACGCGACCCGCCTCCTCTGGAAGGCCAACCAGAAGCTCGGCAAAAAGCTCGCCCCCGTGCTTTGGGCTTACGAAATCGAAGGCCGCTCGATGCCGGAGATCGCCCGCGCGCTCGGGATCCACCTGAAGACCGCCTACGCCCGCCTGATGCTCGCCCGGAGCCGCCTCGCGCTCTGCGCTCCCCGCTGACGGCTCCGCCCCGAAGGTCATCGGCTCGATGTCGATGCCGACACGCGGACCTTCCCGAGCCTTCCGGCTGGGGGTCGATATCGGCTTGCCGACCTCGCAGAGGTCTCCGGCTGGGGATTGATGTCGGCTTGCCGACCTCGCAGAGGTCTCCGGCTGGGGATTGATGTCGGCTTGCCGACCTCGGAGAGGTCTCCGGCTGGGGATTGA
>NZ_JAGTJK010000091.1:0-26116 GCF_028435265.1 Polyangium jinanense
ATGGAGGTGCGTTCCACGCTGGCGACGGACATGTTGCCTATTGAATCGTCAGTGCCGCGGTCTTGACCTGGCCTGTTCGATGAACTGCGCATTGCGCAGTTCATCGACCCCGGGTCCAGCGCTTGCGCTGGTCCGGGTCCAGGGGCGGATAGCCCCGGTGGGGCCTGGGGCAAAGCCCCAGCGAAGCGCCTCCCAGGATTAGAAGGTCAACCGCATGCCCATGCGGATTGTCCTCGGGGTCTGGTATGACGTGGGGCTGCCGTACCTGGGGTTTTGGTCGGCGGGATCGAAGGGCGAGCCGTCCTCCAAATTTACGAGCTTGTAGCGACAACCTGCGCCGGTGGCGCAGGCTGCCTCTCCCTTGTTCGGCAGGTCTGCGGCCGTGCCGCCTTCGATGGGCCGGACGTTCGCGTATGTGAATGACTGATCGCGGCTGGTCTCGGCTTGGAAGTTGAACAGGTTGAACACGTCCACGCTCACGGAGAGCGTGCTGTCCTTGCCCACCTTGTAGCCGACGGCGAGGTTCGAATCGACGCTGTGGACCCAGGGCAAGTTGCCCCCCGAGCCGCGGGGCAGGATGAAGGCGGCACCTCGGCCGTAGGAGGGGTGAGCGCCGAGGACATCGAGCGGCGCGCCCGACGTGCCCGTGTAGCCCACTCCCATGTTGATGGAGAGGTTCTTCGAGAGGACGAACTCTTTGGCGCCGAAGACCTTGACTGAATGACGCCGATCCCCGGGGAGCGGGCCGTCACGGTTTGGCTGGAGCGACAGGAGGTCGAAGTCGGGGAGCATGTGGGGCGACGGATAGGGCCCCGAGGCGAGCCCGGGGTAGTTCCCGCGGAGATACGACGCCGTGTAGCTGGCGAGCGCGAGCCACTGCCGGGTGAACGATTTCAGGAAGAACACCGTCACCGCATCGTAGTCGCGCCGGGCTTCGGGGAAGCCTGCGGCCGCGCCATGGCCGGGGTTCCCCACGAAGAACGACGTGCCTTCGTCCCGGCTCATGGTCTCGATGGCGCGGTGGATCGAACGGTGCACGTAGTTGACGCCCACGCGCGCGTCGCGGAAGATTTCGTACTCGCCGCCTGCCGAGATCTCGTCCATCGACTGCGCCTCGATCTCCGGATCCACCAGCGCGCTATCGCCGTGATGAACACCCCATTGCCGGTTCGGTGCGTAGGGCTGCCCGATCGTGAGGTTGTTCTTCGGGTCCAGGCAGGCCGCGACCTTCGCAGGGTCGCTCGGGTCGCACACGGAGCTCGACACTTCCGACACGGTGAGGGGCCGCCGGACGAACAAGGCGTCGGCCAGGCCGAGGGGCACGTTCTCGTAATGACGCGCGTAGCTCGCGAAGATCTTCGACCGTTCGAAACGGGTCGGGTCGTAGATGACTCCGACGCGTGGAGACCACTGGTTCGGGAGCACCATGCCCATCCCCTCGCTGCTCGACATCATCTGCGCGTCGTACCGCAAGCCTGCGTTCACCGTGACCCGATCGAGGATGTTGAAGCTATCCTGGACATACCCGCCGACGAGGGTGGAGTGCGTCGTGGAGGACTGCAATTTCGGGACGTAGACGTCGTCCGGGTTCGTCAGGTTGCCCATGCGAAAGACTTGCCACCCCGAGCCATCCCACGTCTCCGAAAACCACACGTTCCCCGTGTTCGCCCGGGCGAACAGGCTGTTCGACACCTCGATGTCGAACCCCGCCTTGATGACGTGTTGCCCCAGCGCTCGGAACAGGTACGTGACAACGGCATTCCCCTGGAAGCGGTTCGTGATGGACTCGTTCACGTTCCCGGGTCCACCCGTCAGGTAGGCGCGCACGGGGCAATGGATGACGTTCGTCGACCCCTTCGGCTCGCAGCCGCTCCCTGCCGGGAGATCCTCGAAATCGGCGAGGGTATGCGGCCCCGGCGCCCCACGCGTCCAGGAGATCCCGGGGACAGCGTCGAGCCCCTGGCCACTGCCGATCCCCGCCCCGTCGACCGGCAGGCGGCTCGAAGAGGCGTGATGATATGCGATCGTCGCGTCGAAGAGGAGCATCTTGTGCAGGAACGCCGACGAGAGCTTGAGGGAGGCGGTGTGGCTCATCTGCTCTTCCCGCCGCCCGAAGGCCGCGTATTGCCCTTCCAGCGAGCTCGTGTCGATCGTCGTGGTCGTGCCCGTGACCCCATTGAGCGAGATCCGCCCGTCCCCCCCGGACCACGTGGGCGAACCGAATACCGAGAGCGTCAACGTATGCAACGGGTCCGCATTCGACGGGCTGCTGTACCACGTGAGCTTGCCGATGTATTGCAGCGTCTCTTTCGAGGCGATGTAGCGACGCGTCCCGCCCGCGATGGGCTCGGTGAGCTGAAATCCGTCTTCATCGCGGAGGCTGATGGGATGGCCGCTCGCGTCGAGCTTCACGGATCCGTCGGGGTTCGTCTCGTACCGCAGACGGTGGAGCGATCGCACGATGTCGAGGTCCTGGAAGGCCACGTTCAATCCCGCGTAAAACCACAGGCGATCCTCCTTGATGGGTCCGCGGAGCTCGAACCCGAAATCACGCATCGCGCCGAGCTTCTGATCGACGGCGACCACCGTGCCCTCCGCGCGCACGGGCTTCCGTTGTCCCTCGAACGCGCCCGGCGTGTAGCTGCCGAAGATCGACCCGCGAAACTCGTTGCGATCCACCCACGAATTGTGAAACCTGTCGACACCCGCCTTCGTGACGACGTTGAAGACGCCGCCGGTGGTACGGCCGAACTCGGGCATGTATCCGGCCGTGGCGACGTGGACCTCCTGGACGAACTCGAGCGAGAGCGGCATGTCGTTGATGCCGTCCGAAGCGCTGCCCACGGAGACGCCGTCGATCTGGAACCGGTTCTCGGGCGCCGACGAGCCGTGGATGGAAAAGCCGAGGCTCGTCGGCTGGGCGCCGGGCGCGAGCGCCCCGAGGCTCTCGAACGATCGCACGGCCGAGGCTCGACCTCCCGGCGGCGCCACCGCGAGGCGATGCGAGACATGCGAATCGACGATCAAGCCTGTCGTCATCGAATAGATGTCGACCGACGGGATGGGGCCGATGAGCAAGATCTCCTCGGGGTTCTGCAAGAACTCCGTGAGCAGGATGTTGGCGCGGAACGTGGTGCCCTTCCCGAGCGTGATCCCGCCGCGTGAGGAGGGCCTGTGCCCCTCGATTTCGAACCGGATCGTGTATTCGCCCGGCGAGAGCCAAGGAACGCGATAGGTGCCGGACGCGTCGGTCACGACGATCTGCTCGCCCTGCATCGCGGGGAGGGTCACGGTGACGACGACGTCGGCGAGGGGCTTTCGTGTCGCCGCGTCGCGGACGGTCCCGGTGAGGACCGCGTCTCCGGCGGCGGAGGCGGAGGAGGGGGCCAAGAGACCGAGGCAAAAGGTCGCCGCCAGGGAAAACCATCGGGGGCCATGGAACAAGCGCATGACGATTCGATTTCCAATGCTGACGTGAGCAATCCTCGTACCACCCGATTCGCGCCGCGGAATCCCGGGCATCGAGACAGGACACCTGCACGGAGGGTGTCACGCGCGCGTGACACTGACACGCCGTCGTTACAGCAACGCTCTGCTGTCGCGGGCGTGAAACAGACGGGATCGCGGGGCGTGTCCTCCGTGTACCCGTACACGAGCGCAGACATCGACGCGCGTCGTGCTCTCGGGGAGTGCTTGCCGCTCGACCGGTCGCTCCCCGAACTTGACCGCTTCCGCTCCCGCTTCCGCCTCAGCGCCCCTTCGGAGCGTCGCAGCTCGCGGGGGCCTTCGGGGCGAAGGCGAACGAGAATCCCTCGACGGCCTCGCCCCGCGGCAGCCACCGCACCTTCGTGAGTTTGCCGCCGCGGTCGACCTCGATTTCCACGGGGCGATCGATGGTCCCGTCCCCGAGATCCGCCGCCGTGATGCGATCCCCCTCCGCGAGTCCCGCCTTCGCCGCCGCCGATTTCGGCGAGAGACCACGCACCTTTTTTTCGCTCACGGATGCCGGATCGAAGCCGAGCTCGTAACGCGGGATCTTTTTCTTTACCTTCACGAAGCACGGGCCGAATGCGTCGTCGGGCACCTCGGGGCCGCCACCTTTGCCGAGGAGCGCGCCGAAGCGCGTATTCCCCTCGGCCCCGAGCTCCTTGATGATTGCCTCACGCAGCGTGCTCTCGGGCACGCGGCGCGGGCCGCTCGCCGGCGCCTCGCCTTCACCTGCTTTCGGCGCAATCTCGCGCGCCACATCGGCGAGCGAGCGCTTCCCGCCGCTCTTGGCCCGGATGCGCGCGTCGAGCTCGGCGGCGAACAACATTCCTCGATCCTCCGCTTGCTTTTCGGCCGACGAAAAATACCGCGTCGCCCGCGCATCGACCTCGGCAAGCACGTCCCGCGCCGGAATGAGCTCCGCCCGGCGCAGGGCGTCGACCGCGAAATACGAGACGAACCCCTCGTCGAACCACGCGACCACCGAATACCCGAGGCTCGCCCGTGCCATCGCGCGCCCGAGCACGCGTTTTTCCGGCCAACCGAACGTGAGCCCCTCGTCCCCGACCGCAATGGCGCTCCGGCCCGTGACGGCGGCGTCGAAGCGGCGCCCGGTCACCCCGCTCGATCGCAGGAAAATATCGAAATGGCCGAGCGGCGCGTCGGCGAGCGGCCGCACCGAGACCCACGCCCGGCTCGCCCAGGCGCCCGCGTCGAGCGCGTCGAACACGCCGCGCCCGAGCGACGTCACCGCGAACGAGGCTCCTTCGCCCTCGCGCGTCGCCGGCCGCTCGATCGTCACCCGATGCAAGGGCCCCGCGGCCCATGCCGCCGCGGCGAGCGTCGTCGGCGAGCCGCTGACCTCCACGTCCCCCGCGCCGAGCGACGACGCGCCGCTCGCGCCTTCCCCGAGCGCCGCGACGTCCCAGCGCACGCGCATCTCGTGCGGCTCGGTCGTGTCCGGGACGAGCAAGAACGCGCGCCCGATCCCGAGAAAACCCCCCGCCGACGCCGCGAGCGGCGCGGCGGCTTGCGCGGCGCCGCCGGCCAGGAGCTTGCGCGTGTAACTCACGGTCACCGGCCCACGCGCGCGACGCTCGGCGCGCCACGCGACGGGCGCGCCCGCCACGTCCTTGCCTTCGCCCTCGTCCCGCACGAGCGCGAGCGAGCCTTCCGCATCACGCGCGGCGAGCTCGTCGATGTCTTCCACGCGCGCGTCGTCGAGCCGGAACACGAGCGGCCGCGCCTCGCCGAAATCCACGGGCGGCACGGAGAAGCGCATCGACACGTCGATCGCGACGACCTCGCTCCCTCCGTCACGCGTCGGCGTGAGGCGCACTTCGAGCGTGCGTGTCGTGCTCTCGGCTTTCGGCGGCGTCGTGGCCACGGGCGCCGTGCTCTTCGCGGGCGGCGGACAGGGATTCTCGGGGCGCAGCGGCTCGGACGCGCAAGCCGAGAGGCACGAGGCGAGGACGAGCGCGACGCTCGTGTTTGCCGAAGAGGTGGGGCGGAGAGGACGCACGATGGGCGCGAGGATACTGCCAGCGCGCGCGCGCGTGCACGGGATTCAGAAGCCGAGGTTCGTGTTCGTCGAGAGGAAGTACGTGTGCTTCGCGGTGGTCTTCGTCCCCTCGAAGGGGCGGAACGCGAGGCTCCGGTAGGCCTTGGTCACGCAAGTCTCGAAGTCCGCGCTCCACCAGCGGGCCGAGCCGGGCGACATGCCCTGGAAAGAGACACGGCCGACCTTGCCCTCGGGCTCGACCTCGAAGACGACCGCGAGAAACCCGTACGCGTCGGGGTGCTTCTTGAGCTGCTCGAGCTGGCAGGCCCGCACCTCGGGGCGCATGCGGTCGTTCGACTGCGTGACCGCGCTCTCCTCGGTATCGCTGTCCGTGGCCTTGCCCTCGACGCTCGGGGTCGGGGGGTGGGCGGCGGGGTCGTCTACGAGCGCCAAGGAGGGCGGCGCGGGGGGGCACTCGGGGCAGTTGATGTACGAGGGCGACGACCGTCCGAAGGCGCCGAGGAAGATCAGGCCGCCGAGGCCCGCGACGGCGAAGTGGGTGAACGTGAAGAGCGCGATCCAAACGCCGCGCGATTCCGCCGGTTTTCCGCCGGTTTGTCGCAGCCGTGTGATCTCGGCGTTCTGCTCGGCGAGCTCCGCCTCCCGCGCCTTGAGCGAGGCCTCACGCTCGGCGAGCTTCGCTTCGAGCGTCTCGATGCGCATCCGCGCCGCGTCGAGGTTGTTCCGGTACTCCATGGCCCTACCGCCCGTGCGCCGTGGTCCGCGGAGGCGGCGCCACGCGTCGCTTGGAGACGGCCGGCGCCTTCGAAGGCGCCGGGGGCTTGGGCACCGGGATCCGGTAGGTCCGGCCCATCTTGATGTCGATGGTCTTGAGCCCGTTTGCCCCCTGGATCGCCTCGACGGTCGTCCCGTACCTGCGGGCCAGGATCTGCAGCGTGTCGCCGCTCCGGGCCTTGTGCATCACCACGGAGTCGGCCACGTGCGGCGGCGCGACCTTCTCCCGCCGGAGGAACGCGCCCGCGCGGCGCCCGAGCTCCTGCGCGACCGGGCTCACGAAGCGCACGTGCAGGTGGTTTCCGTGCCCGCGCGCGTGACGCACCACGGGCCGGGGGTGTTTTCCGCGGACCTGGAAGACCTGATCCAGCCAGGCCTCGTCCTCACCCTTGCGCAGCGCGTGGGCCACGAGCAGGCGTTGCACGGACGTGTCGATGAGCACGAGCTCCACGTCGGTGTCGCTCACGATCGTCTTCACCAGGGCGAGCGTGCGTTCGAGGTCGAGGTTTGCCTCGGTCGCCCGGACGAAGTGGGTCTTCGGGGGGTTGTGGTAGTAGCCGAGGTCCACGTCGCGGCCCGATTGGTGGCTCCGGTGCGGCGAGAGGTGGCCGCCTTTCCGGCTGCTGATGTGCCCGATGGCGAGGGGCGGGGCGCCCGGGTGCTCGGCCGCGACCTTCTCGATGCTGCGCGCGATCGCGTCCACCGTCTCCTGCGTGCCCCAGGCGCACGAGGGATCCGCCACGAGCCACTTCTCGCTCTTCGGCATCTGCACGCCGTTCACGAGCGCGCCCGCGTTCGTCGCGCCGAGCGAGAGCGGGCCCACGGAGGCCGGATCGCTGCGGTAGCGTGCTTCGAGCTGGGTCACGCTGAGGGCGAGGAGCGGGGAGGGGAGCTTGGGGGCCGGCGGCGGGGTGGGGGCGGGGCCTTCCGCCTCGGCGGCTTCCTCCGCGGCCTCGGCCTCGTCGTCGTCCGGCCCCTCCTCGTCATCGGCATCGGGGTCCGCGGCGGGCTCGTTCGTCGCGACGGGCGCGGGGCTCGGCGCGGGTTTGGGGGCCGTGGCTTGCACCGGCTGCACCAGGATCGGCGCGCGCCCGCTCGTCTTCGGGCCTGCTTCCGCGGGCGCGGTGGCCGCGCAGCCGGGGAAGACCAGGAAAACGAGCCCGAAGAACCACCGCTGCATCGAAAGGACTATACCCGCGGCCGGTCGGATCCGGCCAGTCTTCTGGGCCTCGGCGCGCCTTTGCGCTTCTTCACATCGAGCGGGGCGCGCGCTTCACACGAGCGAGTGATGTTCCTCTGCGTGAACGACGCGGCGCGCGACGAGCCGCGGAAGAGAGGGAACATGTTCGGATTTCTGATCGGCACCGCTTGCCTCATCGGCCTCATCAAGGTTTTGCGCCATGGCGGTTGTCACCGCGGCTACGGCTACCGGAGCTTCGGCTACGGCGGCGCTTGCAACGGGTACGGCGGCGGCGGCTGGGGTGGGGGTGGGTACGGCCACGGCGGCTGGGAGGGGGGGTACGACCGCGAGCACGGCGGGCCCTTCCGGACGCACGGGCGGGCGGGCTTCCGGCCCGGCGGGTACGGCGTGCCGCACTTCGTCCTGCGGCGACTGTTCGAGGCGCTCGACACGACGCCGGGGCAGGAGAAGGCCATCGTGGCGGCGTTCGAGGAGATGCGCGACGCGGCGGCGAAGCACCGCGGCGAGCTGCGCAAGAGCCGCGAGGATCTGGCGAAGGCGATGCGCAGCCCGAGCTTCGACGAGACCGTGATGGGCGAGCTTTTCGCGCGGCACGACGCGGCGCTCGAGGCGATGCGCAAGGCGCTGGTGGGCTCGCTGGCGAAGGTGCACGAGGTGCTCGACGAGCGGCAGCGGGCGCGCCTTTCCGATTTCATCGAGCAGGCCCCGGGGTTCTGGGGCGGTTTTGGTGGGCGGGGCGTGGAGATTTGAGGCGCGGAGCGTGTTCAGACGAGAGGTGAGACCATGAAGCGGAGACTTGCGATCGTGCTATTGACCCTGGGGACCATCGGCGGATATGCCGCCGGCTTCGCGAGCCTGCGTTGTCACAGCGGGCAACGAAGGCAGCACTTCGAGCATCACGTCGCGAAGATTTGCGTGGATGCTGCGCGACACGCCGAGGCGCCCCCGCCTCCGCCTCCGCGTTAACGCGATTCCGGTTGCGTCTCGGTCGGGGCAGGCCGCGCCTGCTCCGGCCCGGGCCAGAGCTCGGGCGGATAACTCAGCTCCACGAGCAGCTTCTCGAAATCCGCGATCGGCATCGTACAGCGGCCGTACCGGTCCACGATGTTCGTCCGGATCCCCTCGAACCAGCTTTGTTGGGGGTCCATCGGATCGTCGTACACGACGGTTCCATTCGGACGATCGAGCTTGAGCACCCGGATCTTGTGCGCCGCGTGATCGACGTTGCCCGCGGCTCGCCGCACGGGGCTCCGCACCTTGGGTAGCTCCAGCGTGGCGAAGACTGCCTCCCCTGCGCTCGTCACGCGCTCGATGATCGAAAGCGCGTCGCGGTGCAGGTCGGCCACGCCGCTCGTATCCAGGCCGAACCGCTTGAAGAGCGCTGCGAAACGCGCGTGCCCGTCGGAGAGCGTCTCCCAGCGGTGCCCGGTGATCCCCACGAGCAGCCGATCGAACGCGCCGAGGCTCAGCCCCGTGCCGGTGTTCTTCACGCCCTCGAACTGCCCGTCCGCCGCGTTGCGGTAGTCGAGCTCGGGGTAGGCGAACTCCATGCAGGCAACCTGGAAGATCCGGCTCACCGGGCTCCTGCGGAACTCCTGTTCGTCCGGCTCGAGCACGTCCTCGTCGCGCACGAGCTCCCCGCCGCTCCGCAGCAAAACCCGCCCCGCGGGGCTCACGAGACCCGCGACGATCCGCGCGTACTCCGCCGGATCCCGCTCGGCTACGTAGATCTCCACGCACGTCGCGGCGCACGTGCCCTTGAGGCCCTGCGTGATGCGGCCCGGATGAACGATGTTCCGGATGAGCTCGCCGAGCAGGATGGTTCGTCCCGGCGCATCCTCGAACGAGGCCACCATCGGCGCGTCGGCCACGGTCCAGAGGCTCTCGTGCAGCGGTTTTCCGAATGCGTCCTTGCGCTCGAAGAAGCCGCGGCTCCCGAGCGCGCGGAGCGCCTCGACGCTCCGCTTGCGCCAGATGCCCACGATTTCCCGGTCCCGGAGCGGGTAGGTGGGATGGACCGGGAGATCGAGCCGCTCTTCGAGCTGATCGACGATCTCTTGCGGGTCCTGCGGATCGTTCATGGTTTTTCTCCCGAGTTCCCCACCCCGGGCCATTCGCCCCCGACGTTGAGGCCCGATCCTGACGTGTTTCCGAGGTCCGAGCAAGGCTCCGTCGCTTGCTCCGGGCCCCGATCCTGCTAAGGCGCGCCGCCGCCACCCGAAGCCGATTTCGAGTAGCATCCGCGCCGTGCACCGCGTCCGCGCGTCGCTTTTCGTCTCCGCCACAGCTTTGGCGCTCGCGGCGCTCGCGCCGACCTTTGCCGAGGCCCATACGATTCCCGGCGGACTCACGTTGCACCAGATGGCGAGCGCCGCCGACGTCATCGCGGCCGCGCGGATCGAGCGCGTCGGCCCCGAGCCCCGCGGCGCCGGTCCGCTCTCGCCCGTCGAGGCCCGGATTCTCGAGCTTTTTCGAGAGGGCGACGCGATGGTCGGCCCGATCCGCTTCGTGCCGCACCGTCACGCCGACGAGAGTTACGTCCCCGGCGAGGAGATCCTTCTTTTCCTCGAACGCAGGCGCCCTGACGCGAAGGACGCCGCGGCCGTGCCGTATGAATCCGTCGAGGCCATCGCCGATCGTATCGTGCTCGTGCCCGCGACGCGCGCGACGTGGATCGACGCCACGCGCGCGTATGCCGCGCTCGGCAAGGGCGCGCGCAGCGGCGATCCAGCCGCGCTCGGGCGCGTCACCGCCACCATGCTCGGCTCGAAGGAGCCCCGGATCGCGACCTTCGCGCTGCGGGATCTCACGCTCGCCGGCACCACGCCCCTGATCGGCGACGCCGACGTCCCCGCGCTGACCACGCTCCTCGACGACGCCGCGCGGCCCGCCACCTTGCGCGTCGGCCTGCTCATGGAGCTCGAACGCCGCAAGCTCGTCCCCGTCGGGCCGAGCTGGATCCCGCTCCTCCGCTCGGCGCCTCCGAACGATCGCGTGCAGGTCATCCGCGCGGCGGGGGCGCGTGCCTTCGTTCCGGCCGTCACGGCCGAGCTCGCTTCGATCCTCGAGAAGGGCGATCGCGACGCGGCGATCGCGGCGGCGCGGGCCCTTGGCGTCGAGCGGAACGAGGCCGCCGTCGAGCCGCTCGGGCGCGCCGTCGATCGGGAGCCGGACGAGCTGCGCTTCGCCGCGCTCGGAAGCCTGCGCCGCATCAGTTCGCCGTCCGCGCGGGAGATCCTCGCCCGCGTGGCGAAATCGCATCCCGATCCCGAGACCCGGCGCGTGGCCACGACCGAGCAGAACCTCCTCGATGCCCGCGCCTCCGCGCCTCCGGCGGCGCCCGCCGCGACGAGCCCGCCGCCGGCGCCGAGCACGGGTTTCGGCACGAAGGGCGTCGTCGTGGTGATCGCCTCCGTGGTCCTCGCGTGCTACGCCCTGTTTTTTCTTCGCAAAGGGAAAGGAAAGCCGGAATGAGTTTGGAAGGGCGAACCGCGCTCCTCGCGGGCGCGACGGGCCTCGTTGGCCGGGACTGCCTCGCGCGTCTGCTCGAGCACCCGGCGTACGCGCGTGTCGTCGTGCTCGTGCGCCGATCGACGGGAATGAACCACGACAAACTGCAGGAGCTCCGCGCCGATTTCGACGCGCTGGACGATCTTCCGGCCTTGCCCGCCGTCGACGACGTCTTCATCGCCCTCGGCACGACCATCAAGGCGGCGGGATCACGACCGGCATTTTACAAGGTCGATCACGATTATGTGGTCTCGGTCGCGAAGCTCGGTAAACGTGCGGGGGCCCGCAGGCTTTCGCTCGTATCCAGTATCGGGGCAGATCGCACATCGATGAATTTTTATCTGCGTGTCAAAGGTGAGGCGGAGCGCGATATCAGCGAGCTCGGTTACGAATGCGTCGATATCCTGCGTCCGAGCATGCTGCTCGGTGATCGCACCGAGCACAGAACGGGCGAGGCGCTCGCCGCCCCCATCCTGCGCATCGTGAGTGGAGCGATGATCGGCCCGTTGCGCGTTTATCGCGCCATTGAGGCGCGTGACGTCGCGGCGGCCATGGTGGGCGGCTTGGTATCCGATGACACGGCCGGGGTGCGTATTCGCACGTTCGACGACATTCGCAATTTTGCGTCCTAGCGGCAAATCACAGTCTGGTTGTCCGGACCGACAATTGGACCTCGAACGGTTTTTCTTGAGCCGTTTGGGCGCACACGATCCATAAGCACGAATTCCACTGGGGCATAAGGGTGTGCCCTACGCCGGAACCGGTGAGCCCCGGATTCCGCCAAGGGTCTCCCTCGGTAGGATGCGCATTGTTGCGGGCGGCGCGTCGTCGTCCCAGGGGGTACCATGCCCAAACGTGCTTTGGATGGAGCGACCCGTAGTGCGCGGACGTCGAGCGCTCGTGAAAAGAGGGTAGCCGGCTCGAAACCCGTGGGGGCCAAGTCGAAGGCCGCTTCCGCCGAGGTGAAGAAGACGCGGGGCGCCAATGCCGCCGAGCGACAACCACGCGACACCTCGCCGACCGGCGGCTCCCTCGATCGCCGGTTGATGCTCGAGGCGCTCACGGCGCTCAAAAAGGGCAATTTCTCCGTGCGCCTGCCCATCGATTGGGAGGGCCTCGATGGAAAAATCGCAGATACCTTCAACGACGTCGTCGAGTTGAACAGCCGGGTGGCGACGGAGCTCGAGCGCGTGAGCCGCGTCGTCGGCAAGGAGGGCCGCATCGGCGATCGCGCCGCGGTCGCGGGGCTGCTCGGCGCGTGGGCGCAGAAGGTCGGCAGCGTCAACGCGCTGATCAGCGATCTCGTGCATCCGACGAGCGAGATGGCGCGCGTCATCGGCGCCGTGGCCAAGGGCGATCTCTCGCAGGCCATGGCGCTCGAAGTCGATGGTCGTCCGCTCGAAGGCGAGTTCCTCCGCACCGCGAAGACGGTGAACACGATGGTCGATCAGCTCGGCTCGTTCGCGTCCGAAGTGACGCGCGTGGCGCGCGAAGTCGGCACCGAAGGCAAGCTCGGCGGTCAGGCGGAGGTGCAAGGCGTCGCCGGCACCTGGAAGGACCTGACCGATTCCGTGAACTTCATGGCCGGCAATCTGACGGCCCAGGTCCGCAATATCGCGGCCGTGACCACGGCCGTCGCCAACGGCGACCTTTCGAAGAAGATCACCGTCGACGTGCGCGGCGAGATCCTGGAGCTGAAGAACACCATCAACACGATGGTCGATCAGCTCCGATCGTTCGCGTCCGAAGTGACGCGCGTGGCGCGCGAAGTCGGTACCGAAGGCAAGCTCGGCGGTCAGGCGGACGTGAAGGGCGTCGCCGGCACGTGGAAGGATTTGACGGACTCCGTCAATTCGATGGCCGGCAACCTGACGAGCCAGGTGCGTAACATCGCGGCCGTCACGACGGCCGTCGCCAATGGCGACCTTTCGAAGAAGATCACCGTCGACGTGCGCGGCGAGATCCTGGAGCTGAAGAACACCATCAACACGATGGTGGATCAGCTGAACTCGTTCGCGTCCGAAGTGACGCGCGTGGCGCGCGAGGTCGGCACGGAAGGCAAGCTTGGCGGCCAGGCCGAGGTGAAAGGCGTCGCCGGCACGTGGAAGGATTTGACGGACTCCGTCAATTCGATGGCCGGCAACCTGACGAGCCAGGTGCGTAACATCGCGGCCGTCACGACGGCCGTCGCCAATGGTGATCTTTCGAAGAAGATCACCGTCGACGTGAAGGGCGAGATTCTCGAGCTGAAGAACACCATCAACACGATGGTCGATCAGCTGAACTCGTTTGCGTCTGAAGTGACGCGTGTGGCGCGCGAGGTCGGCACGGAAGGCAAGCTCGGCGGCCAGGCCGAGGTGAAGGGTGTCGCCGGTACGTGGAAGGACCTCACCGACAACGTCAATTCGATGGCCGGTAACCTCACGGTCCAGCTCCGCGACGTGTCGAAGGTCGCGACGGCCATTGCGAACGGCGATTTGACCCAGAAGATCACCGTCGATGCGCGCGGCGAGATCCTCCAGATCAAGAACGTCATCAACACGATGGTGGATCAGCTGAGCTCCTTCGCGGCCGAAGTGACGCGCGTGGCGCGCGAGGTCGGCACGGAAGGCAAGCTCGGCGGTCAGGCAGACGTGAAGGGTGTCGCGGGGACGTGGAAAGACCTCACGGACTCCGTCAATTCGATGGCCGGTAACCTCACGGTGCAGCTCCGCGACGTGTCGAAGGTCGCGACGGCCATTGCGAACGGCGATTTGACCCAGAAGATCACTGTCGATGCGCGTGGCGAGATCCTTCAGATCAAGAACGTCACGAATACGATGGTCGATCAGCTGAGCTCGTTCGCGGCCGAAGTGACGCGCGTGGCGCGCGAGGTCGGCACGGAAGGCAAGCTCGGCGGTCAGGCGGACGTGAAGGGCGTCGCGGGTACGTGGAAGGACCTCACAGACTCCGTGAATTCGATGGCCGGGAACCTGACGGCGCAGGTCCGCAACATCGCGGCCGTGACGACGGCCGTCGCGAATGGTGATCTCTCGAAGAAGATCACCGTCGACGTGAAGGGCGAGATTCTCGAGCTGAAGAACACCATCAACACGATGGTCGATCAGCTCAATTCGTTCGCGTCCGAAGTGACGCGCGTGGCGCGCGAGGTCGGCACGGAGGGCAAACTCGGCGGTCAGGCGGACGTGAAGGGCGTCGCGGGTACGTGGAAGGATCTCACGGACTCCGTGAATTCGATGGCCGGGAACCTGACGGCGCAGGTCCGCAACATCGCGGCCGTGACGACGGCGGTCGCGAATGGTGATCTGTCGAAGAAGATCACGGTCGACGTGAAGGGCGAGATCCTGGAGTTGAAGAACACCATCAACACGATGGTCGATCAGCTTTCGGGTTTCGCCTCCGAAGTGACACGCGTGGCGCGCGAGGTCGGCACGGAAGGCAAGCTCGGCGGTCAGGCCGAGGTGAAGGGCGTCGCGGGTACGTGGAAGGACCTCACGGACTCCGTGAATTCGATGGCCGGGAACCTGACGGCGCAGGTCCGCAACATCGCGGCCGTGACGACGGCTGTCGCGAATGGTGATCTGTCGAAGAAGATCACCGTCGACGTGCGCGGCGAGATCCTGGAGCTGAAGAACACCATCAACACGATGGTCGATCAGCTCCGATCGTTCGCGTCCGAAGTGACGCGTGTGGCGCGCGAGGTCGGCACGGAGGGCAAACTCGGCGGTCAGGCGGACGTGAAGGGCGTCGCGGGTACGTGGAAGGATCTCACGGACTCCGTGAACTCGATGGCCGGGAATCTGACGGCGCAGGTCCGCAACATCGCGGCCGTGACGACGGCGGTCGCCAATGGCGATCTCTCCAAGAAGATCACCGTCGACGTGAAGGGCGAGATCCTGGAGCTGAAGAACACCATCAACACGATGGTCGATCAGCTGAATTCGTTCGCCTCCGAAGTGACGCGTGTGGCGCGCGAGGTCGGCACGGAAGGCAAGCTCGGCGGTCAGGCCGAGGTGAAGGGCGTCGCCGGCACGTGGAAGGACCTCACCGACAACGTCAACTCGATGGCCGGCAACCTGACGAACCAGGTCCGCGGCATCGCGAAGGTCGTGACCGCCGTCGCGAACGGTGATCTCAAGCGAAAGCTCTCCGTCGACGCGAAGGGCGAGATCGCCGAGCTCGCGGACACCATCAACGGCATGATCGACACGCTCGCGACGTTCGCCGATCAGGTGACGACCGTCGCGCGCGAGGTCGGTGTCGAGGGCAAACTCGGCGGCCAAGCGAGCGTGCCGGGCGCCTCGGGGACGTGGCGTGATCTGACGGTCAACGTCAACCAGCTCGCCGCGAACCTGACCACCCAGGTCCGCGCGATCGCCGAGGTCGCGACCGCCGTCACGAAGGGTGATCTCACGCGGAGCATCAAGGTCGAGGCCCAGGGCGAGCTCGCCGCCCTGAAGGACACGATCAACGAGATGATCCGGAACCTGCGCGACACCACGCTGAAGAACAGCGAGCAGGACTGGCTGAAGACGAACCTCGCCAAGTTCTCGCGCATGCTCCAGGGCCAGAAGGACCTGCTCACCGTCGGCCGGCTGATCCTCTCGGAGCTCGCGCCCGTCGTCTCCGCGCAGCAGGGCGTCTTCTACACGATGGACGTCTCGAAGGAGGAGCCGATCCTGAAGCTCCTCGCGAGCTACGCGTACAAGCAGAGGAAGCACTCGGACAACCAGTTCCGCCTCGGCGAGGGGCTCGTCGGCCAGTGCGCGCTCGAGAAGGAGCGCATCCTGCTCGTCAACGCGCCGCCCGACTACATCACGATCACGAGCGGCCTCGGCGAGGCCGCGCCCGTGAACATCGTGGTCCTGCCCGTGCTCTTCGAGGGCCAGGTCAAGGCCATCCTGGAGCTCGCCTCGTTCGAGCGGTACAGCCCCACGCACCTCGCGTTCCTCGATCAGCTCACGGAGTCGATCGGCATCGTGCTCAACACGATCGAGGCGAACATGCGCACCGAGGATCTGCTGAAGCAGTCGCAGTCCCTCGCGCGGGAGCTGCAGAGCCAGCAGGAGGAGCTGCGCCAGACGAACGCGGAGCTCGGCGAGAAGGCGCGCCTGCTCGCCCAGCAGAACGTGGAGGTCGAGCGCAAGAACCGCGAGGTCGAGCAAGCCCGTCAGGCCCTCGAAGAGAAGGCCAAGCAGCTCGCGCTGACCTCGAAGTACAAGTCCGAGTTCCTCGCGAACATGTCGCACGAGCTCCGGACGCCGCTGAACAGCCTCCTGATCCTGTCCGAGCAGCTCTCGAAGAACACGGACGGCAACCTCTTTCCCAAGCAGGTCGATTTCGCCAAGACGATCCACTCATCCGGCAACGAGCTTCTCGGCCTCATCAACGACATCCTCGATCTGTCGAAGATCGAGTCGGGCACCGTGGTCGTCGACGTCGGGGAGGTCTGGTTCCGCGACCTCGCCGACTACGTGGAGCGCACGTTCCGGCACGTCGCGGACGCGAAGAAGCTCGAGTTCGAGCTCGACTTCGCGCCCATGCTGCCGCGCTCGATCCACACCGACGCCAAGCGCCTGCAGCAGGTGCTCAAGAACCTGCTCTCGAACGCCTTCAAGTTCACCGAGCGCGGCAAGGTGCGCCTCGAGGTTCGCACCGTATCGGACGGCTACAGCCCGGAGAACGAACACATCGGCCGCGCGGGCTGGGCGATTGCGTTCAGCGTGCACGACACCGGCATCGGCATCTCCCCCGACAAGCAGCAGATCATCTTCGAGGCCTTCCAGCAGGCGGACGGCTCGACGAGCCGCAAGTACGGCGGCACGGGTCTCGGCCTCGCCATCAGCCGCGGCATCGCGAACCTGCTCGGCGGCGAGCTGCGCCTGTCGAGCCAGCCGGGGCGCGGGAGCACCTTCACGCTTTACGTGCCGCACGTGTACGCGGCGCCGCAGCGCGTGTCCCGCGCGCGCCCGACCGCGATGCTCGAGTCCTCGAGCGCGATCGCGGCCTACGAGGTGCCCGAGCCCTTGATCATCGACGCCCCGCCGCTCCTGCCCGTGTCGATCGAGGACGATCGCACGATCATCCGGCCGGGCGAGCGATCGCTGCTCGTCGTGGAGAACGATCTCGCGTTCGCGCGGCTCATCGTGGAGGTCGCGCGCGAGCGCGGGCTCAAGGCCGTGGTCGCGCATCGCGGGGCGGACGCGCTCTCCATGGCGCGCGAGCTCAAGCCCTCGGCGGTCTCGCTCGATCTGCACCTGCCCGACATCGACGGCCTGCGCGTCCTCGATCGGCTCAAGCACGACCTCGGCATGCGGCACGTGCCGGTGCAGGTGATCACGACGGACGTCGACGAGTGCGAGCGCGCGCTGCGGATGGGCGCGCGGGACGTGCTCCCGAAGCCCGTCCGCACGCGGGACGCGCTCTCCCACGCGATCGAGCGGCTCATCGAGTTCCTCGACGCGCCGCGGCGTACGCTCCTCGTCGTCGAGCCCGAGGGTCCGGAGCGCACGGCCAAGATCAACCTGCTCAAGCACGACAACGTCGAGGTCCGTGTTGCGGGCTCGCTCGACGAGGCCATCGAGACGCTCACCGTGGACCGGCCGGACGCGGTCGTCACGGCCGTCGACCTGCCCGACGGGCACGGGCTCGACCTCGTGCGGCGCGCTTCGAGCATCACGGCGCTCGCGAACGTGCCCTTCATCGTGCACGTGCCGGGCGGCATGTCACCGGCCGACGAGGAGCGCATCGAGCGGCTCGGGCACGTCGGGGTGCTCAAGCACAGCCGCTCGGAGGAGCGCCTCATCGACGAGGTCGCGCTCTTCCTGCACCTGCCCATCGACAGGCTCACGCCCGCGCAGCGGCAGGCGCTCGAGCGGCTTCACAGCTCGCAGCAAGTTCTCGCCGGCAAGCGCGTGCTCATCGTCGACGACGACATCCGTAACATCTTCGCCATGACGACCATCCTCGAAGAGCAGGGGATGATCACGCAGGCGGCGGAGACGGGGCGGGACGCGATCAAGGTGCTCGAAGAGAGCCCCGAGATCGACGTCGTTCTGATGGACATCATGATGCCCGAGATGGACGGATACGATACGATCCGGACGATACGGGCACGCGAGGAATGGCGCGCGCTCCCAATCGTCGCCGTGACTGCGAAGGCCATGAAGGGTGATCGCGAGAAGTGCTTCGAGGCCGGGGCGACCGACTACATCGCGAAGCCCGTGGATCCCGAGCAGCTCTTCGCGCGGCTGCGGTTCTGGCTGCACAGGTGAGCGGGGGCCATCCACCAAGAGGGGAGAGCGGCATGAAGCACGCTCGCGACAAGGTCGGAATTCTCGTCGTGGACGATCGCAGGGACAGGCTCCTTGCGGTCGAGACCATGCTCTCCGAGCTCGGGGAGCGGGTCGTCCTCGCGCAGAGCGGGCGGGACGCGCTTCGGTTCCTCCTGCAGGAGGACTTCGCGGTCATCCTGCTCGACGTCGACATGCCGATCATGGACGGCTTCGAGACGGCGCGCCTCATCCGACAGCGCAAGCGCTCGCGGCAGACGCCGATCATCTTCCTCACCGCGTTCGGCGACGCGATCCAGGCGGAGCAGGGCTACGCGCTCGGCGCCGTCGACTACATGCTGGTGCCCGTCGATCCGGACATCCTGCGCGCGAAGGTCTCCGTCTTCGTCGAGCTCTACCGCAAGACGGAAGAGGCGAACCTCGCGGCGCAGGCGATCGCCAGGAAAGCCGGTCAGCTCGCGGCGCTGGCGCGAGCGTCGCTCTCGATCAACGCAGCGCGATCGGTCGAGGCGATGCTCGACGCCATCGCCTCGGGCACATGCGCCGCGCTCGGGGCGAGGTCGTCGTTCGTC
Source organism: Polyangium jinanense (assembly GCF_028435265.1). Taxonomy (GTDB): domain Bacteria; phylum Myxococcota_A; class Polyangia; order Polyangiales; family Polyangiaceae; genus Polyangium; species Polyangium jinanense. The sequence goes on from NZ_JAGTJK010000091.1 coordinate 18,859, forward strand.
GCGCTCGTGAGCGGTTCGAAGCACGGCACCGCCGCGTGCTCGGCGGGCGGGCTCGCCGCGCCGCGGACGGTCCCGGCGGATCCCGCGAGCGACTGGATCTTAACGCGCGTCGCCACCGCGGGGAGCGTGGTCACGCTCTCCGCGTCGGAGCGCGCGCAACGGGAGCCGGTGAACGCGGACGAACCCGGCCCGCTCATGGCCGTGCCGCTCGTCGGCGCGGACGGCACGTGCGTCGGGTGGATCGAGGTCACGAACGGCGAGGCCGACGGCTTCAGCGAGGACGACGAGTCGCTGCTCCTGCTCTCCGCGCAGCTCGCCTCGGTCGCGCTGCAGAACCTGCTCCACGCCGAGGAGCGCGAGGTGAGCCGGCTCAAGGACGAGTTCCTCGCGACGCTCTCGCACGAGCTCCGCACGCCGCTCACGGCCATCATCGGCTGGACACGGATCCTGCGCGAGACGCAGCCCGACGCGGCCAAGCTCGCGCGCGGGCTCGAAGTGATCGATCGCAACGCCGGCGCGCAGAACAAGCTCATCGAGGACCTGCTCGACGTCTCGCGCATCGTCACCGGCAAGATGAGCATGGAGCAACGGCAGGTGCGCCTCGGGTCGCTTGTCGAGGCTTCCGTCGACGCGCTCCGCCCCGCCGCGCAGGCCAAGGACATCACGCTCGTGGTGGTCTGCTCGGCGGGCAGGGATTCGGTCGAGGGTGATCCAGAGCGGCTGCGGCAGGTCGCGACGAACCTGCTCTCGAACGCCATCAAATTCACCCCGCGCGGCGGCCGCATCGAGGTGCGCTTGCGCCGCGTGGGCGACGAGCTCGAGCTCGCCGTCGCGGACAACGGCGAGGGCATCCGCCCCGATTTTCTGCCCTACGTCTTCGATCGGTTTCGCCAGGGCGACAGCTCCAGCCGCCGCATGCACGGCGGACTCGGCATTGGCCTCGCGGTCGTGCGGCACATCGTGGTCTCGCACGGCGGCACGGTCGCCGCGCACAGCGAAGGGCCGCGCCAGGGCTCGACGTTCACCGTGCGCCTGCCCTCGGCGTTCCTGCCCCGCGAGGGCGACGGCCCGACGCCTCCGCCCTACGGCAAAGCGCGCCTCCCGCTGCCCGATCTCAGCGGCCTGCGGGTTCTCGTTGTCGACGACGATCAGGACACGCGCGAGATCTTGCGCCAGGTCCTCGCCGCGCATCGCGCCGACGTCCGCATCGCGGCCACGGTGCGCGAGGCGATCGCCGAGCTCGACGCCGCGCGCCCGCACGTGCTCGTCAGTGACATCGCGATGCCGGGCGAGGATGGCTACGACTTCATCGATTTCGTTCGACGCCGCGCGCCCGAGCGCGGGGGCGCGGTGCCTGCGCTGGCCCTCACGGCGCACGCGCGCGCGGAAGATCAGGCCCGCGCGCTCGCGGCGGGCTTCCAGCGCCACGCCGCCAAACCCATCGATCCTGCCGAGCTCGTCCGCGCCATTGCGGGGCTCGTGGGTGCGCCGTGCTCGCGCGTCGAACCTGCGGAGGCCGTGGCCCTCCGCGAGGTCCCCTGACGGCGATCCTGGACGATTGCAATGGGGGGAGACCAGCACGATCGGGGCTCGAAACCGGACGGAGGCGTCAAGTTTTTCTCGGGGCCCATTCCGGTCGAGCTCGTGCGATTCATCCAGGAGCACGTCTCCTCCCTCGAGCAGCTCGAGGTGATCTGCCTCTTGCGTAACAGCGCGCCGCGGGAATGGCGCGCCGACGAGGTGAGCCGTGAGCTCGGATCGAGCTTGATGTCGATCGGCCGTCGCCTCGAGCACCTCGCGGACCAGCAGTTCATCAAGGTCCGACACACCGAGCGCGGGCCCGTGTACCAACACGGCCCCGAATCCGAGGACATAGCCGCGCTGATTGACGCCGCGGCGAGGCTCTACAAGGAGCGACGGCTCGCCGTGATCGATCTCGTTTATGGGCGTCCCGAGAGCGACCTTCGCGCGTTCTCGGATGCGTTCATGCTGAAGAAGAAATGAGGGGGGAGCATGGTACCGGCCGTCGTGTACATCCTCTGCACGCTCACGAGCCTCGTCGCGATGACGCTGCTGTTGCGTGCGTATGCTGCGCGCAAGGTGCGCCTCTTGCTGTGGAGTGGCCTCTGCTTCGCCGGGCTCGCCTTGAACAACGTGCTTCTGTTCGCGGATCTGATCGTCATCCCTGAGCACGATCTCTCCACGGTCAGGCAAATTCCCGCCCTGATGGGCGTCACGTTTCTCCTTTATGGTTTGGTGTACGATCTGCGCGAATGAAGCGCCGGTGTGGTGAGACGTGAGGGTATGAACGATCTGCTCAGCGGAGCTCTGATCCTCGGATTCGCGGTGATCGCGCTGTTCTTCCTGCGCTTCTGGCGCAGCACGCGGGATCGGCTCTTCGCGCTCTTCGCGCTCTCGTTCACGCTCATGGCCGTGAACCGGCTGATCCTCGCCATCGTGAAGCTGCCCGAGGACAATTATCCTTACGTGTATCTCGTCCGGCTCGTCGCGAACGCCCTCATCATTTACGCGGTCGTCGACAAAAACCGCGCGGCCTCGAAGGGGTCGGACAGCGGAGCGACGCCGCTGCCGCGGTCTTGATGGCGAGCTGATGGGGAGGCGCTGCGCTGGGGCTTTGCCCCAGACCCCACCGGGGCTGTCCGCCCCTGGACCCGGACCAGCGCAAGCGCTGGACTCGGGGTCGATGAACTGCGCGATGCGCAGTTCATCGAACAGGCCAGGTCAAGACCAACGACGAGCCTGCCCATCAAGACCGCAGCGCTGACGATTCAACAGGCAACGTGCCCGTCGCCAGCGTGCAACGCACCTCCATGGTCTTGCCACCGGCCTGTTGGAAGAACTGCGCATCGCGCAGTTCTTCCACCCCGAGTCCAGGGCTTGCCCTGGTTCGGGTCGAGGGGCGAACAGCCCCCGCGGGGCCCGGGGCAGCGCCCCGGCGCAGCGGTTTGCATTCATGACGCACGCAGGGCAAGACACCCTTGCGAGGACTTCGTCGAAGGCTCCCATGTCGGCACCCTGTCAGCGCGCGCGACGGCGCTCCAGGATTGCGCGTTCGCCCCAGGGGCACGCAAAATTCTGCGGCTTCGTGAGGATCCAGAGCGTGGGGATGGGCGGCGGCTCCTCGGGGAACGGGCCTTCGCCGTCGGTGAAATACACGATTCCGTCGGGCGTGTGTGTGCGCCAAAAACTCTCGGCGAAAACCTTTCGGAGATCCGTACCGCCGCGACCCTGCACGTCGGTGAGCACGCCGGTGAACGGGTAGACGCGCTGGATCTCGCAATCGCATTCGACCACCGTGATCCGGGCCTCCTCGGCGAGCAGCGCGAGCTGTTTTCCGATCTCGGCGAGCTCGGCGTCCGTCATGCTCATCGACGTATCGATCGTCACGAGTACGCGCGGCCGCGCCATGGCCCGCGGCGACCACGCGCGCCCCGGGACCTCGCCGATTCGCGTGGGAAAACGCCGGCTCGGCCGCGCGAATGTGCCCACGGGCGTGCGCCTTCGCGACGTGAACATGCGCAGTGCCGTTTTCCAGTCGACGTAACATTCGGGCGGCCCGAGCACGCCGTCGAGCTCCGCGAGCAGCCGCCCCGGCTCCTTTCCCGCGAGCAGCCTGCGCTCGGGCGGCCCCTCCGGCCCCACGTCTCCCGCGGTGTCCATCGCCCGCGCCACGAGCATCCGGGCTTGTTCCACCGAGCCGGGCGCGCCTGCCGCGCGCCGGAGCAGCTTGTGCTCGTCGACCGTCTCGCCGCCCGGCGCGTGCTTGGCCGTGAATTTACCAGCCCGCGCCGCTTCGAGCAGTTTTTCGTAGCGCTCCAGGCTGCTCTGGCCCGCACGAATGCCGAACGACGTGTATTTTTGCCACGTGATCGGGTCGGGCAACGGCTCCTCGATGAACTCGTTCGCGCTCATTTCGAGCGCGAGATCGAGGAGCTCCGGCTCGGCGGGATCCGCGAATTTGGGGTGCGAGAGGTGCCCGAGGACCACGTGATGCACCTCGTGCAGGAGCACCCCGCGCAGCCATTGCGGCTCGCGCAGGAACGAGTCCACGTTCACGTGCAGGAAAAACCGACCTTCGTGGAGCGAGACGGCCATCCGCTTCACCGACGGATCGGCGACGGGCACCATTTTCGCGAGGACGGCCGCGTAATATGGGTATCGCCGCGCGAAATCGCTCGTCCGTACGAAATCGTCGAGGAAGGCGCGGACGGGATCGACCATGACGGGGGGTTTGGGGGCGGAGCTCGGCTCGTCCGAGCGTAGCCACCATCGTTTGAACGTCAACCGGGGCGGATGGGGGTGATGCCGAGGCGTTTGCACGTCGCCACGAGATCGAGCGCCCAGCGCTCGGGCAGCTCTGCGAGCAGCACGCCGAGGCTCGCGCGGACGACGTTGCTGCGCTTGACCTCCGCGAGCTTGGTTTGTCGTTCGAGGTGCGACGAGAGCGCCGTCACGGAGAGCCCCACGCGGTGCTGCTTCAAAGGATCGGCAGCCCAGCCCTGGAGCTTGCGTTGCGCGGGGCTATTCGCGTAACGCTCGCAGAGCTCCTCGGGGCGCACGTCGATGAGCGAGGTCGCCGTGGGGTTTCGCCCGAGCGCCTCCACGAGTTTGTCCCGCTGATCGCCGGGCAGATCCGCGAGCAGCGCCTCGAACGAGGCGAGCGTGATTTGACGCTCGCCGGCGAGCACGCCGGCTTCGGGCCCTTCGAGCAGGCGCACGAGGCGCGTCGTGATCTCGTCGAGCCGATCGGTTTGTCCGGCCTCCGCAAAACCCCGCACGGCGCGCGAGAGATCGGCGCGGCGATCGTAGTCGGCGAGCAGCGCGCGCACGTCGAAGGGCAGGCGGCTCGACCACACGCCGCGGCTCGAAACGACGAGCTCGAGCCACGACGTCGGCAAATACCCCGAGAGCGCGTCGCGCAGGAGGCCCACGTTCTCGATTTCCTCGGGGCGCAGCGTCTTGAGCAGGTGCGAGACGTACGTCCAGGTCCGCGGCGGCACGTCGTCGAGCACGCGCTCGTGCGCCTGCGCGATCGCGATGACGCCGGGGTGCACGTCGTTCACCTGCGCCCACGCGAGCCAGCTCGGGCGATCGGCGCGCACGGGCAGGCTCAGAAAGCGGGCCCGGAGCGCCTTGTCGAGCGGCGTCACGTGATAGCCTTCGCTTTCGGGGTTGACGGCGGCGAAGCAGGCCCAGCCCGGAGGCAGCTCGTATCCGTGCAGGCGCCGCGCGCTGAGGAGCTGCAGCGCCGGCTGCTGGATGTAACGCTCGGCGCGGTTCAGCTCCTCGAGCATCAGGATGCCTGCGCCGTCTTGCGGCAGGATGTCGGGCACGGCGTAACGCGTGCGGCCGTCCTGAATGACGGGCAGGCCCACGAGGTCCGGCGGCTCGAGCAGTGACAGGTCGAGCACCACGTGGGCGATACCGAGGCGATCGGCGAGCTTCTTGACGATGTCGCTCTTGCCGATGCCGGTCGGCCCTTCGAGCAGCACGGGGCGGCGCGCTCGATAGGCGAGCTCGAGCACGGCTTCGAGCCGGGGGCCGACGGGGATGTGCGCGGTGCGGCTTTCGAGGACGGGAGTGGGAGAAGGCTTGGCCACGGGATGCTTTCGGCTAGCACGTGCGCGGGCCGCCGCCACGTCCCTTGCGAGAGCTCGTTTCCCTGGGACATCGGCCCTTGCGCACCGAAACGTGGTTCCTTATCCTCCCGGGCTCGCGCACGGGGGGCGCGCGAGCCGCCCCGTCCACGCCGGAGAGAGCCATGACGATGTCCATGACTTCGAGCGCCGAGAGCCCCGCGCCGCCTTATCTTTCGGGCAACTATGCGCCCATCGATCGCGAGATCACGACGCACGATCTGCCCGTGATCGGCGAGATTCCGAAAGACCTCGCGGGCGTGTTCGTGCGCAACGGCTCGAACCCGCGATTCCGGCAGAAGGGGCGTTATCACTGGTTCGACGGCGACGGCATGATCCACGCGCTCCAGTTCGAGGATGGGCGCGCGAGGTATGCGAACCGCTGGGTGCGCACATGGGCGTTCCTCGAAGAAGAGAAGGCGGGCGCGTCGCTCTGGACGGGCGTCACCGAGCGGCCCGATTTCACGAATCCACGCGGGCCCTTCAAGGACACCTCGAACACCGACCTCGTGTTTCACGGGGGCCGGCTGTATTCGCTCTGGTGGCTTGGAGGCGCGGCCTATGTCGTGAATCCGCTTTCGCTCGAGACCTGCGGCACCGAGACGTGGGGCGACAGGATGCCGACGATCTCGGCGCACCCGAAGGTCGACGCGGTCACGGGCGAGATGATGCTGTTCGATTACAAGCCGTACCCGCCGTACCTCACGTACGCCGTCGTCTCGCCCTCGGGCGCGCTCGTGCACAGGACTGAGATCGATCTGCCCGGCCCGCGCCTCCAGCACGATCTCGCGATCACCGAGCGTTTCACCCTCTTCTTCGACATGTCGATGCAATGGGACCCGGCGCTCCTCGCCGTCGGCAAGACGAAGGTCAAATATTTTCGTGACAAACCGGCGCGGATCGGCTTGCTCCCGCGCCATGCGCCGGGGTCGCAGATTCGCTGGTTCGAGACCGAGCCGTTTTACATGTACCACACCATCAATGCATGGGAGGAGGGAGATCGGATCGTGCTCGTCGGGTGCAAGATCGACGCGCCCGTCGTCGGGGATCCGCAAAATCCCGCGCGCGAGGTGCCGACGATCGGGTTCTTGCGGCTCGAGCCGAACCTGTATCGATGGGAGCTCGATACGAAGACGGGGGGCGTGAAGGAGTCGCGCCTCGACGACGTGCTCACCGAGTTCCCGCGGATGGATAACCGCGCGCTCGGCCGGAAGACGCGATATAGCTACAACCCGCGGCTCCACGCGTCTTCGCCGACGCTGCTCTTCGACGGCGTGGTCAAGTACGATTACGAGGCGGGGACGAGCGCCGCGCATTCGTATCCGGCGGGCCGCTTCGGCAGCGAGGTCGTGTTCGCGCCGCGCGTGGGCTCGGTCGGCGAGGACGACGGTTATCTCGTGACGTTCGTCGTCGACGAGGCGAGTGGCGAGAGCGAGGCGTATGTACTCGACGCGAAGGACGTCACGAGGGCGCCTCTCGCGCGGGTAAAACTCCCGCAACGCGTACCGACCGGGTATCACGCGTGGTGGGTGCCCGGATCGGAGATTCGAGCGTAACGCCGCGGGGCTTTGCCCCGCACCCCAGCAGGGGGCTGTCCGCCC
>NZ_JAGTJK010000092.1:0-26072 GCF_028435265.1 Polyangium jinanense
AACCTCACTCACCTTCCCCGAGGGAAACAGCGCCGCCTGCGCGGCCATGCGCGTCAGTCGCCGGGTCCGGCGCTTGTCTCCAAGGTCCGCATGCCCGAACTCCTCCTCCGCCCACGCTTCCGCCGACAAGGCTGCCCCTGCATCCAACATCTCACTCGGTAAATGTCGTCAGAGGGGGGGAATGTACCGATCGGAGATGGGACCAATGCTCAGGCCCCTGGCTGGTCCGGGTCCAGGGGCGGATAGCCCCTGGTCGGGCCCGGGGTGAAACCCCGGCGCAGCGGCTCCAGAAGCGCTATTTCGCTGCTTTCGCCTTGACGTGTTTGTCCAGGAAATCGACCATTGCGGGGAACGCGACGAGGCGGTTTTTGCGCTTGGCAATGCCGTGGCCCTCGTCCTCGAAGGTCAAGAGTTCGACGGGCAGGCCGCGTTTCTTCACGGCCTCGGCGATCTGGCGCGCCTCGCCGATGGGGACGCGTGGATCGCGGGTGCCGTGCACGACCATGAGCGGGACCTTGATGCGGTCGACCTTGTGGATGGGGCTCACGCGGTCGAGGAACGCGCCGTCCTTTGCCAGCGAGCCATATTCGGCCTCGCGCAGGGCCCGGCGATAAGGCGCGGTTTGCTCGAGGAAGGTGCGAAAATTGGCGATGCCCACGATGTCGACGCCGGCTGCCCATTGATCGGGGTAAAGCGTGAGCCCGGCGAGAACCATGTAGCCGCCGTAGCTGCCGCCGAGGAGCGCGATCCGCGCGGGATCGACGTCGGGGCGCGCTGCGATGAATTTGCCGACCTCGGAGAGATCACGGACGGAGTCCTCGCGCTTCTCCTTGTCGTCGAGGTGGGCGAACGACTTCCCGTATCCCGTCGAGCCGCGCACGTTCGGCATCGCCACCGCATACCCGGCGAGCGCGAGCCATTGCACGAGCGGGCTGAAGTTTGGCTGCGCCTGGCCTTCGGGACCGCCGTGCACGGAGATCACGACGGGCCGCTTCTCGCCGGCCTTGGGGGGCGTCTGGTAATAAAAAAACGAGATCGCGCGGCCGTCGGAGGACTTCATCGTGACGAGCTCGGCCGGGACGAGCTTCGACATGTCGATGCCCGCGTGGTGACTCTTCGTCGCGCGCGTCACCGCGCCGGTCGCGACGTCGACACGGTAGACCTCCGTCGGGAGGTTCGGGCGCTCCATGCTGACGAACGCCGCGTTGCCGGCTGGATCGAGGTCGAGGCTGTTCACCACGCCGCCGAGATCGGTCTTCTTTTTCGCGACGACCTTCCGCTTCGCGTCGAGCGTCACGACGTGCACCTCCTCCACGCCGTCGACGTTGACCGTGAGCACGGCGATGTCCTCGGGCTGACCCGCCGCCGCGTTGGCGCTCGCGTACGCGGGGACGGTGATGTCCTGCACGTCGTGGTCGAGCTCGAAGACGGGCGTGATCTTGCCCGTGGCCACGTCGAGCGCGACGAGCGAGAGGAACTCGCGGCCACGATCGGTGAGCACGAGCAAGGACTTGCCGTCCCGCGTGAAGCGCGGCGAGAGCCAGCGCTCGTCACCCTTGTGCTTCGTGAGGAGTTTTTTCGTCGTGGTCTTTGCGTCGATGAGCCAGAGATCCTGATCGAAGCCGGAGCGGACCTCGAGGACGACGACACGATCGCCGCGGAAATCGGCCACGGCGTGGCTGCCCGAGAGCTCGGCGACGGGCTTCTTGCCGAACGTCTCCTTCTTCGCGGGCAGCGCCTCGACGTAGAGGTCCATGTCCTTGCCGTTGCGCGCGTTCGAGGTGAACGCGATGCGCTTGCCGGCGTCGTCGAAGACGGGGAGCGTGTGCTTGACCTTGGGCGCGTCCGTGAGCGCCTGCGTGGCCTCGGGCTTGTCGCCGGCCGCGAGATCGAGCCAGTGGATCTGATCGTTCTCGTCGCCGCCCTTGTCCTTGAGGAACACGGCGCCCGCGCCGCCGGGCGCGATGCGCAGGCCCGAGACACGATCCGGGAACTTGGTGAGCTGCACCGAAGCCTGCGGCTCGGCCGTGGGCGCCGCGTCGAGCGAGGCCGAGAAGATCTGCATCGTGCCCGGAGCGTCCGAGAGGAACAGGAATTTTTCGCGGCCGAGCGCGCGCGCGCCCGTCGAGCGGTGCACGTCGAGCAGCTGCTCGAGCGTGATGCCCGACGAAAGCGCGGCCTCGGCGGGAGGCTCGGGCGCCTGCGGCTGCGAGGGCTCGAACGCGGGAGGGACGAGGGCGCCCGGAGGGACCGGCACGGGCTTCGGCGGCTCGGGCGAGGCACAGGCAACGAGGCCCGTGGTGAGGAGGAGGGCGAGACGCGGGAGGCGCATGCGCGCGATGCTACCAGACGCGGCGCGATCAGAAACGGCCGACGAGGCCGAACCCGGTCGGCGTGACGAACGGCTGGACCGAGACTTCGGAGGACTCGGAGGACTCGGCAGGCGGGTCCGGCGGCTTGCCGAGCAGGAGCATCGCGAGCCCGGCGCCCGCGGCGAGGATGCCGGCGCTGCCGACGATGTCGCCCGCGAGCGCGAGCCTTCGCGCCAGCGCGGCCTCGGGGCCGTCTTGCACGGGGGCGTCGGAAGCCTTTTGAACACCAATCAATCCGACCGTGAGCCCGGACGCGAAGGCGACGGCGCCGCCCGCGAGGAGAAAGATGGGCGCGACGGGCTTTTCGGGCACGATCGGCGGCGTGCCTCCGCCGGGCGGTTTCACGGGTCCGGGTCCGGGTCCGGGTCCCTTCGGGGCGATGCGCACGAGCGTGACGGTGACCGCGGTCTGTTCGCCCTCGCCGACCTTCGCCTTGGTCGTGGCCTCGCGGTAGCCCTGGGCGCGCACGACGATGGTGTGCTCGCCGGGATCGACGATGCGCGGCACGCCGAGCGCCGCTTGCGGGACCTCGGCGCCGTCGACGCGCACGCTGAGCGCGGGCGGTGCGGCGGGGGCGATGCGGATGTCGAGCCGGCCGACGCGTTTTTCGAGTGCGATGATCGCGTCACGCGCGGGCTGCTCGTACGGCTTGTTGGCTGCGTTCTGCAGATCCGCCTCGACGAGGAAGGCGCGGAAGCTCTCGAGCGCCTCGACGAGCCGGCCGATCTCGCGGTTCGCGACGCCGAGGCTGTAGAGCGTGAGCGGCGCGCGCTTGAGGGCGAGCGAGCGCATGTACCGCTCGCGCGCTTCGGCCCAGCGCCCCTCCTGCGCGAGCTTGGCGCCGTCGCGGAAGAGGTCGCGCGCGGCGGCGACGTCCGCAGGGCTCTGCGCGTGCGCGAGCCCCTGGCAGAGGAGCGTCGCGGCGAGGACGAGGGAGGAGACGAAACGCCTCGGGATCACGGTCAAGGACGGTAGCGCTCCCCCGCGGAGATCAAGGTGACGTTGTCGAGCCCGCTCCAGAGGATGATCTCCTCGCCGGTCCAGACGGCGACGCCGTTCTCGTGATCGGCCATCGAGGGCCAGGTCGGGATCACGCTCCACTGCGCGTTCGAGACGTCGTAGGAGGCGCCGTCGGTCGCGATCTTCTGCGCCGTGTCGAGTCCACCCGCGAGGACGGCGTGCGGGCCAGCGTAGCCCGTCACGCCCGTCCGACCCATCGGCGCGGAGCGCTTCGTGTTCGCGGTCGTGGAGCTCCACACGTCGCTCATCGGGTCGTAAATCGCGGCGTCATCGAAGGCAGCGCCGGCCACGTCACGCCCGCCGTACACGAGCATCGTGCCGTTCATCCACACGGTGAACGCATCATACCGCGCGGCGGGCGCGTTCTGGGTGGAAAGGCTGCGCCACTTGTTCATCACGGGATCGTAGCCGAAACCCTCGCTCGACGCGCCGGAGCCGAGGGGGCGGCCGCCGAAGAGGAGCATCTCCGTGCCGGACCAGACCCAACCGGTGTTCGTCCGGGCGTTCGGCGCGCTCGCGGTGCTCATCGAGCTCCACTTGTTCATGGCCGGGTCGTAGAGCGCGCCGCCCGCGATGGGCGAGCCGCCGCTGCTGCCGGCCCAGATGAGCACGCGGCTGCCCGTGAAGAACGCGACGGGCGCGCGCCTTCCGATGGGCGCGATGGCGACGGGGCCCCACGTGTCGGTCGCGGGATCATAGAGCTTGCCGGTGTTCAGCGCGGTGGAGCCGTTCGCAGGGCCGCCGCCCCACACGAGCACACGCTCGCCGGTCCACACCGCGACCGCGTCGACGCGCGGCTCGGGCGCGTCCGTGCCGGTGATCGCCGTCCACGTGTCGGTCTTCGGATCGTAGAGCGCGCCGTCGCCGAGCGCGCCCTGCGCGTTCTGGCCACCCCAGACGAAGAGCTTCGTGCCCGCCCACGCGGCCGCCGCGCGTTGCCGCGGCGCGGGCGCGTTCGTGGTGCTCATCGACGCCCAGCCGGACTGACACACGCCGTCCATGCACGCGTGCCCCGCGAGACAGTCCTTGAAGCACGCGCCGCAGTGCTGCGGGTTCGAGTCGAGGATCGCGCAGACATCGCCGCACGCCTCCGTTTGCCCGCTGCACTGAAGGACACATGCGTTCCCGATGCACTGATGATCGGCGGCGCAATCCGCGGTCTCGCAGCACGCGGCGCAGCCCGCGTCGCCGCAACAGCGCTCGCCGGCCGCACACGCCTGCCCGCAGCCTCCGCAGTGCTCGACGCTCGTCGCGGGATCGACGCACGCGTTCTCGCAACACGCCTCGCTCGCGGTGCATAGCCCGCTGCATGGCGGGGCGCCGCCGCCTCCCTCGTTCCCGGTCCCGCCCATGCCCGTGCCCGTGCCCGTGGCCGCGCCTCCGCCGGTGTTCCCGAGAGGTTTGCCCGTGAGCTCCGACTCCGCGAGCAACGAGCACGCGACGGGCGCGAGCAGCAGGGGAAGGAGGAGCGTGAGCGGCGTGCCGCGAGCGTTCATGAGCTCAGAAGTTGGGTTCGGTGGGGACGGGCATGTTCGGGCCCTTGTTGCCGCCGGGGTGCTTCGAGACGTTCGGCGCGTTCGTGCCGGGCGTGGTGGCTCGCGAGGGCGCGTCGCTGCTCGCGCTCGATGCAGGCGCGGCGCTCGGGGGCGGCGCCGCGGAGGGCAGCGCATCCCGCGAGGACGCCGCGGGCTTCATCGCGGCCTCGCTCGGCAGCGGCGCGGTGAGGGCCTGAGGTGCGCGCGCGCTTGCCGCGCCCTGCGTGGAGTCGTCTCCGGTCATGTAGATCCACGCGCCCGCGGAAGCCGCGCCCACCGCGAGCGCGAGCGGCCCGATCCACAGCGCGGCCGAGCGTCGCTCGGGCGGGCGCGTGCTCGTCGTCGGCGAGGGGACGCTCGACGGTGGGCGAATCGGACCGCTCGTCTCGGCGTCGGCGTCCGCGTTCTGCGCCGCGGGATCGGCCGCGTCGTAGGTGGGCAAGGGCGGCGGCGTGAGCTCGCGCTCGGAGATCATGCGCGGCCGCGGCGACGAGGGCTGCAAGGCGGACATCGGCGGCCGATCGGAGAGCGGCCGGTGCTCCTCGGGTTCGAGCCAGTGGGCGCGGAGCGAGTTGCCCGCGGCGTCGGTCTCCACGCCGTGGCTCTGCGCCCACCCCGCGAGCGCGGCGCCGAGCTCGCGCATCGTCTGCCAGCGATCGTCGGCCTCCTTCAGGAGACCTCGTTGCACGATCGACCAGAGGTCCTCGTCGTCGACCTCGTGCACGGACCAGGGTTCCGGATCACGCAGGAGGATCGCGCTGAGCAGCGCGTTGTAGTTCCCGCCGTCGTACGGCTTCACGCCCGTCGCGACCTCGTAGAGCATCACGCAGAACGCCCAGATGTCGGTGCGGTGATCGACGTCGCTGCGTCCACACGCTTGCTCGGGCGACATGTAGTGCGGGCTGCCGAGGATCACGCCGGCCTGCGTCGTCGTGCGTACGACCTCCTCGTGGTGCAGCTTCGCGATGCCGAAGTCGACGATCTTGGGCACGACCGCGCCCCGATCGTCGGTCACGAGCAGGACGTTGTCGGGCTTCAGATCGCGGTGGACGATGCCCTTCGCGTGCGCGGCCGCGAGCGCGCTCGCGACGGGCAGGAGCGTGCGCACGGCGGCCGCGGGCGAGAGCCTGCGCCTGCGCGCGATCGTCTGTCCGAGCGACTCGCCGTGCAGGACCTCCATCACGATGAACGGGTCCTTCTGCTCGGTCGTGCCGAAGTCGAACACGCGCACGATCGAGGGGTGCCCGATGCGCGCTGCGGCCCGCGCTTCCTGCAGCAAGCGCTGCGACGCCTCAGCCGTGGCGAAGTCGCGGCGGATGAGCTTGACGGCGACGTCGATGTCGAGCGTGAGGTTTTTCGCGAGCCACACCGCGCCCATGCCACCTTCGCCGAGGACCTTCGACAGCCGGTACTTGCCGGCGATGACGTCACCGGCGAGGTAGGTCGTGGCGGGCGAGGCGTCGGGCGTGGAGCGCGGCGGGATGGAGCGCGGCGACATCGATCGCGGCGCGTCCTGCGTGTCGGCGATGGCGCGGGCCTCTGCCTCCGAGCGCGCGGGGTTTTCCTCTGCGCCCGTGATCGCGGCCTCGCTCGGCGGTCGAGCAGACGCGGGCGGGTTTTGGGACGAGGGCGGCATGAGGAAGCGAAAGGGGCGCCCGAGCCGGGCACGCGGATCCAGCCGAACTATACCGCTCCCGGCGGACTCTCCACAACCCTCGCCGAGATCCGGGGCTTACGGGTTCTCCGAAGGCCCCGTGAACGCGCGGAAATTCGGCCAGAACGTGCCCGGGCGCCGTCCCGGGGCCGGAGGGCCTCGGCGCTCAAGGTCGCAGGTGATCGAGCAGGCCCGCGAGGGAAGCGAGCGCAAACACGAGGCCGAGGGCGTACAGCGCCTGGAAGGTGGCCGGCACCGTGGCCTCGAGCGCCGAGAAGCCGAAGCGCTTCTTGCCGCGCGGCGCGTAGAGCCCCTCCCACTCGCGCGTGAAGAGGCGGTAGCTGCCGACGAAGCGCCGTCGCTCCATGCGGCGGAGCTGGCGGTAGCGCCAGTCGACGAGGTCCTCGTACTGCAAGATCGTACGCTTCCACAGACGGCATGCGAGCATGCCGATCAAGAAGAGCGGGATCGTCACGAACGCGAGGCGCGTGCCCGTGAGCGCGAGGTCCTTGATCAGGAACGCGACGACCGCGGACAGGCCTGCGTTCACCGTGAGGAACGTCTGCGTGGTGCCGCGCCTGCGCTCGACGAGGCGCTCGGTGCTGTCGAAGAGCAGGCGGTACTCGTCGAAGGCGTCCGTGCGCGCGGGCGCGTGCGACGCGTCCACCTCGGCGAGGATCTCGTGCACGACGTGGCGCTCGACATCCTGCGCCGAACCCTCGTCGAGCTCTTCGAGCCCGCCACGCGCGGGCAGGACGTCGGCGCGCAGATCGACGAACGGGGCGAGCGCGGGGCGATCGACCGCGACGATCAGGAGCTTGTCGGTCACCTTGGTGAGCGCGGGGACGAGCTCTTCGGGGGCGCCGATCTTGCCGGCGGCGAAGCTGCGATCGACGAAGAGGACGATCGCGGCGGCGGTCTTCGCGGCGCGGCTGAACGAGCGGGCGGGATCGGCGCTGTCGTCTTCCTCGGGCCAGCGCCTCGGGCGGAGGCCGCGCTCTTCGAGGCGCTCGGCGATGCGGGAGGCGCGGCCGTGCTGGCTCGGGGCAGCGACGACGAGGACCTCGGCCGGCGGTGCGTCGTGCATGATGGCTCGGCGCATCAAACCAAGAGATCGCACGTTTGAACAGCATTGAATTGTCGCCTTCGCGGCGGCGAGGGCAGATGACGGGCGTCCGGCGTTCGGATATCGTGTTTCCACGAAGGCGGGCGGCCTCCCGCATGGCGGCCGGAACGCCGTCGGGGCCGGGCGCGAGCCGGCTTTCTTATTTGGCAGGAGGACGAACGATGAGCGGGTGGACGAAACGCGGCGCGCTCGTGGTGGCGACGATGGGGGCGCTTTCGACGATCGGTATCGCGTCGTGTGCACTGACGGATTACCAGCCCCCGACCGCGAATACCACCTCGTCGACCGGCGGAGCGGGCGGCACGGGCGGTACGGGCGGGATGCCCGGCCCCGGGGGCCCGGGCGGGATGGGCGGAACGGGCGGAATGCCGGGGCCCGGTGGCCCTGGAGGAGGCGGCGGCGAGGCGTGCGGCGAGGCCAGCCAATGCCTGCCGGCTGTGCCCTTCAAGGACGGCTGGATGGGGCCTTACTGGGGCATGCCGACGAACTGGCAAAAAAACGCGGGGGCCTGTCCGGACAACAGCCTCCCCGAGATCTTGTACGCGGATCCCTCCAAGCCCGAATGCCTGCCGTGCGAGTGCACGATCAACCCCGGAGCCACGTGTGTCGGCGCGAAGCTGTCGTGCTGGGCCGATGGCTGTGAGATGGGGACGCCCACGACGTACGACAATGGGTGCATCTCGGGCGGGAACATGCCGGGCGTCCTGTTGCTCGGATCCTCCGATTGCAAGGTAACCGGGACCTACGGGGTTGTGGCGGCCGATAACCAAAAGCCCTGCTCGGCGTCGGGAGGCACGCTCGTGAACGGGAACGCCTGGGAGATGAACGTGCACCTTTGCCCGATCGCGGCTACCTCCGCCTGCGACAGCGGGGGCGCGTGCGTGACCGTGCCGACCGGCAACTACAGCGATTACGCGTGCATCAAGAAGGTCGGCGCGGAGACCGCCTGTCCGACGGGTTGGGAATTCTCGAAGGTGGCGTACGAGCAATTCGACGATCAGCGCTCGTGCCCGGGGTGCGGCTGCGTGGGAAGTGAATTGTATTGTGATGCCTCGAATGCGTTCAAGAAGACGGGGGCCGGTTGCGGTTCGGCGGGAAGCTCGATCACCAGCTGCACCGCGTTCAACTCGCTCGAAGCGGCCAACATCGTGCCTCCGAAGGTGACGGCCGGCGAGGGGTTCTGCCCGGCGGCCCAGCCCCAAGGCGAGGTGCACACGAGCGGACCCACCACGATTTGCTGCCACCAGCTCTTCTGACGGTTTTTCGCGGCGCCGGCCTCACTCCGCCGGCGCCTTCGCGCCGAGCGCCTCTCCCATGCGGCGGATCTCCGCCACCTTCGCCTCGAACGGCTCCCAGTCGTCGTGCGCGTCGATCGCGTGCCAGAGCGATTCGATTTCGTCGATGAGCAGCGAGCACGGGGCATCGCCCTGGAAATAGGGGTGCGCGAGCGCGTCGGGGCGGGCGGGTGCGTAGATCTCGAGCAGGCTCCGGAGCGCGTCGAATCGTTCGCCTTGGTAAAACTTGGCTGCTTCGCTCTCGCGGGCGCGCGCCTCGCTCTGGACGCCGCCGTACCAGTCGAAGAAGAATCGGTCGAAGGGGACCAGGCTCTCCTGTAGGAACAGCTCGATCGTCTCGACGAGGCTCGCGTCGACGTCCGGATCCGAGGGCAAAAGGCCGAGCCGCGCGAGGAACGCGGCCGCGCGCGCCTCGCGAAGCGTTGGCTCGAACGCGCGCACGGCGGGCGCGAACGCGGCCGACGGGGAGACGAGGCGCAAGGCATCGGCGAGGCGCGTCAGGTTGAGCGCCACCGCGCGCGGCTGCTGTCCGAATGCATAAAGGCCCGTATGATCGAAATAGGCTGCGATGAACGAGGGATCGAGCGTGGGCAAGAAGCGGTACGGGCCATAATCGAAGCTCTCGCCCGTGATGTTCATGTTGTCGCTGTTCAGCACGCCGTGGACGAACCCGGCCGCGGTCCACCCCGCGACGAGCCGAGCCGAGCGCCGCGCCACGGCCTCGACGAACCGCACCGCCGGATCCGGGCCGCCCGCCGCCTCCGGCACGTAATGGGTGATGCAGAAATCGAGCAGCTTTGACAAACGTGCCGTGTCCCGGTGATACGCGTGCCGCTGGAACGTACCGAACCGGATATGGCCGTGCGAGAGGCGGACCAGGATCGACGAACGCGTGGGCGAGGGTTCGTCGCCCCGGAACAAGGCCTCGTGCGTTTCGAAAAGCGAAAATGCCTTCGACGTGGGCACGGAGAGCGCTTCGAGCATCTCGGCGGCGAGCACCTCGCGCACGCCGCCCTTCAGCGTGAGCCGCCCGTCCCCGCCGCGCGAATACGGCGTCGTCCCGCTGCCCTTCGTGCCGAAATCGAGGAGTTTTCCGTCCTCGGGATCCTCGAGCTGTGCCAGGAGAAACCCGCGACCGTCACCGAGGTGCGGGTTGTAGACGTCGAACTGATGCCCGTGGTAGCGCAAGGCGAGCGGCGCGGGCAGGTTCGACGGCAGCGGCTCGAGGCGCGCGAAATGACGGTCCCACTCTTCGGCGTCGAGCTCGCCCAGGCCGAGGCGGCTGGCCCAGCGCTGGTTGCGGAACCGGAGCGTGCGGGTCTGGAATCGAGCCGGGGTGACGACGTCGGCGAAACCGTCGCCGAGCAAGGAGATGCGAGGCGCGGGGCGGTAGCGGGGGGTGATCGGCATGGGCACGGGGGTTTGGGGGCGTAGCTCGGCTCATCCGAGCGTAGCCTCCCATCGGTAAACGGGAGTCCTCTAAGGCACCTCGGCACCGCTGACCAGAGGAAGCGAGCCATCGGGAGCATGACGCCCTCGGTTGCGGCGGCTGGCCGCCTTCCCTTAGGATGCCCCCTGATGTCCTCCTACGATCCGCCGTTGCTCCTCGGTCAACCCGAGGACGCGCTCGCCCAGAGCTCCCTGGAAGGCCTGCCCTTCGATGCCCTCGTCCTCGTCGCGCCCTCGCCCGTGAGCTCGCGCGCGACCCTCACAGGCCCCGTGTCCGCAGCGCTCGCGTGCGCCCTCAAGGCCGACGCAGCGCTCGATCGAGGCCCGCGGCTCCCCGCGGTGATCGCGGCGCCGGCGCTGCCGGGCGGTCGGCTCGTGGTGGCGCCGATGGGCCCGCTCGCCGAGGACACGGACGACGTGCGTAGCGTCGCGGAAGCGGTGGCCGCAGGGACGAGCCGCGCGGTGGACGCGGGCGCGACGCGGCCACTCGTGTGGGTGCAAGCGCCCGCGGGGCCGCGGTTCGCCCGCGCGCGGGAGGTGGCGGCGCTCGCGGCGCTCGGCAGCCAGTGGGCGCCCGTCGAGGCGCGGGAGGCAGGCAAGGCGCCGCGCACGGCCGAGGCCGTGGGCATGGTGGGCCTCGACGAGGCGCGGGTCCGATCGCTTTCGGCGATCGATCACGGGCGCGCGCTCTGCCGCGACATCGCCGGCACGGAGCCGGAGCGCATGTCGCCGCGCAGGATCGCCGAGCTCTGCGAGATCGCGTTCCGCGGCACGGGCGTGAAGGTCGACGTGGAGCACGACGTGTCGAGTTATCCGCTGCTCGCCGCGGTGGCGCGGGCTTCGATGGGGGTCGAGCGTCACCGGCCGTGCGTCGTGCGGCTCTCGTACACGCCCGAGGCGCCGGCGTCGCGTACGCTCGTGTTCGTGGGCAAGGGCGTCACGTACGACACGGGCGGCGCCGATCTGAAGACGGACGGGCACATGGCCGGGATGTCGCGCGACAAGGGCGGCGCGGGCGCGGTCGCGGGGCTCGTGCTGGCGGCGTCGCTGCTCAAGGTGCCGGTGCGCGTGGTGGGGCTGCTCGGGCTCGTGCGAAACAGCGTGGGCGACGAGGCGTTCGTGAGCGACGAGATCATCCGCGCTCGTTCCGGCGTGCGGGTGCGCATCGGGAACACGGACGCGGAGGGGCGGCTCGTGCTCGCGGATCTCCTGGCCGAGGCGAAGACGATCGCGGAGCGCGCGCCCTCGCCGACCTTGTTCTCGATCGCGACGCTCACGGGCCACGTGTATCGCGCGTTCGGGCCGTACGTCGGCGCGATCGGCAATGGCCCGGCGCAGCGGGCGGGGACGCTGGATCTCCTGGATCGATTGGGCGAGGCGTGGGGCGAGCCGGTGGAGCGATCGCGGCCGCGGCGGGAGGATTATTCGTTCGTGGCGCCGCGATCGAGCGCGGAGGACGTGGTGAGCTCGAACCGGCTCGCGTCGGTGAACACGCCGCGCGGGCATCAGTTCCCGTTCGCGTTCCTCGACATCGCGTCGGGCCTGCGGGGCGATCGGATCCCGTTCGTGCACCTCGATATCGGGGGCGTGGTGGTCGATCCGCCGGATTGGCAATTCGGACGACCGACGGGGAGCCCGGTGGCGATGTTGACGGCGTTTTTGGGGCAGGCGGCGGAGTAGACGAGCGCGCGCCGGCGCGGGGGGGATGTAAACGCACGTTCACAAGGACCCTGGAGCGGATGGAGGTTGGGTCCGAGCGCGGCGGGAGAGCCGAAGGGAACCTCGGAGAACGGTTCTGATCACTCTGACCCGGGGTCGCCAACCCCGCGGATCTTGGCTGGATTTCGACGGATACGGGAGTCCCCCGCCGCGAGTGTGGTGCCCTTTCCGCCGCCCTTTCCTTCGTGGGGGCCCGCTCGGGGATCGTCGCGTCGATCGGACGGGGGCCCAGCCGAGGAGCCAGCTCGGGGATCGTCTCGTGGAGCGGACGGCACTCCTTGAGCCCCAGCTCGGCCGCCGTGCGTGCGGCACGCCGGTAGCGGTTGATCATGTCGCTCGACTTGTGCCCCGTTCGGTCCTGCACCCACGCCTCCGTCCGTCCTTTCGCGAGCGCGAGCGTGACGAACGTGGCCCGCGCGTCGTGAAGCCGAATCGGCATCCTCGCCTCCGTCCGCGCGAACAACTCCGGCCGGCGAATGCCCGCCAGCTCCAGATGTCGACGGAACCGGCCGGCAGCATCACTGATGCTGAGCCCCTGTCCCGTCCGCGTTCCTTCGTCGTACACGAACACGAGCGCGTCCCCTGACACGTCCAAGCCTCTGGCTGCGCAATGGTCTCGCCACGCGCGCAACGCAGCAACCACCCCGGGCGATAGTGCCCACGCACGGGGCTCGTCCGTCTTGTTTACATCGAGCACGACCGCCCCGAGGTCCAGGTTGATGTCAGACCACTTCATGTGAAGGGCTTCCGATCGCCGCATCCCCTCTCGGTGAAGGAAGCCATAGAAAATGCGCCACGCCAGTATAATTTCGGCGCAGCCCAGCAACATTGCATCCTCCTCGGGATAGAGCCACCCCTTCGCTTTTCCTGCCTGATACCGCGGTACGAATCCCGGCGGGAGCGGGTTCGCGGCGATATGGCGCAGTGGAAGGACCGCCAACGAGCAGATGCGATGCATGAGTTGCGCGACCGAGCGACGCGAATTTGGAGCAAGCTTCGCTGGCAAGCTCCGCATGACGGCTTCCGCGTGGTCGAGCGAGAACTTGTCGATCGCCACGTCCCCGACCATGGGATAGACATACCTGCCGAGCCAGTAGCTGTCGCCTTTCGCGGCCCGCCTTCGTTTGACCCGGTCGGGATGAAGATCCGCCAGCTCGCCGCTCGTCCACCGCTTGCCGATTTGCGCGATCGTCGGCGTCAGGTTTTTCTGCACCACCTGCCCCGACGCGATCATGTCAACGGCCTTGCGCACCTCGTCCAGTGCCTTGCCGTCACGCATTGCGGCGCGCTTGATGATGTCTGGCGCAATGTCGTCCCTACCGCACTTGCGAAGCTTCGCGGCCAGCTCCGCCAAAATCGCTCGGCGAGCGAGGGCACTTGCCTCATCCTTGCAGGTTTCGAGCATGAAGCTCTGCCGCTTCTTCGTTCCGATCGTGAGCCGCGCGAACCACTTGCCGCGCCGCTCGTACACATTCCCCGTTGCTACCCTGGGCATGATGAACCTCCGGCCCTTGCCGCTCGGCCGGCATAGCCGGCCAAGCGAGGCTGGGCGTGCTGGAAACGGCTCACGCGAGCCGAGTCCGGAGAACGCGGCACCGTCGCCGCGCCCCGGCGAGGGCCCATGGCGGCATCGCGCACGGTGTCAAGCGCGGGCTGTCGCCAGAGCGGCACGTCGGCTGCTTAAACCGGGGCCTATGGTCTTGGCGAGCGAGCACGTCCCGCAGCTCGTCGCGACGTTTCCGTCAGTCCGACCGCTTCCAGGATTTCGCCTGCACTCTCGCCCTCGAGCTCGCCCGCTGCGTCGGCGATGGGCGGCGGCGGCGGCGCTGCTCGAAACGCACCCTGCTCGACCCATGCCACGAAAGCGGCGCGGTTGACGATTCGGAGCTTTCCGAGTCGCGTCACTGGCAGCGGAAACCCGGGCGCACGCACGACCTCCAGAAAGACCCTCGGAGGGATGCCGGTCATCGCCTCGACGTTCCGCTGTGAGATGGTGTCGGGCGGCGGAGCCGTGATCCGGAGTGCGTTCGGCGGGATGGCCAACGTCGCCATGATGGTTGTCGTCGACTCGGCGCGAGAGTCCGACATGTCGCCCTCCTTCTAAGGATGCCGTCCCGGGGCTCTGGGGCCCACCCGATCGGACGGGTCTTCATGCTTATCACGAAATTGAGCACCAAAGCAATCGATTTGATGAGCAATAACGATGGGTTGAGCGAGCCGACTTCTGGCACTGGTTATGGATTGTTTGATGCGGTCGGCGCGCTTCCGCCCCTTGATTGACCGCGGTCTGGACCCGCAACCGGCCACCATCGCACCCACATTTCGCTCGGATTGCGAACTGCTCCGCGTCGATTGTCGAGACATCAGCGGTAGTGCCGCGTCAGGGGGTGCAAAAAGTGGATCGAAAAGTGGCCTATGCTGAGGGCTGACCCCTGGAAATGAAGGGGCTCGTGACGGGACGGCACAAAACTCCCGGGGAACAGGAGCCTGACATTCCGAGCTCCAAGCGTTTCCGGTGGTTTGCTCTTGCCGGGCGCGTGGTGTTCACCTCGCCCATGTGGGTCCTCGCCGTGAAAACGACCAGAAGCGCGCTCGTCGAGCCCCTCATGATTCAACAAAAAGTGGATCGAAAAGTGGCCCTGCCGGGTTGGCGGCAGCCGTGAAACAGTGGTTTCTGAGCGGGCCCCTCGCAAAATCTCCGTGGAAAAGTGACTTTCCTTTGCCGTGGTGCGGAGCGTGCATAGGCCTCTTCTCCCGGTGCGAATGGACCCCGACCCGGGCTTGTCCGGTGATGTGCGGCACGCATGGCATCTTGTTCGCGCAGTCCATGGGCGGGCTGATCGCGCTCCGAGCGGCAGGTGCGATCGCTCGTGCTCTCGGTCACGTCGGGCGGCATCGACGTCCACGCTCTCGGTGCGCTCGACTGGCGCCGAGAGTTCGCGGCTCAGAACCCGCACGCCCCGCGTTGGTTTCTCGATGCGCGAGAGGATCTCACGCCGCGCCTGGGCCAGATCGCGGTCCCGGTTCTCTTACTCTGGGGTGACGCCGATCCGATCAGCCCGGTCGCCGTCGGGAGGCGCCTGACCGAGCTCTTGCCCGACGCCGAGCTCGTGGTGATCCCCGCCGGGACTCACGAGCTCGCCTCCGAGCGCGCGAGCGAGGTGTTGCCTCATGTCGAGCGTCACCTGCTCAAGCCTCGAAAGTAGCGCGCCTATGTGCAGCTGTGGCGCCTCAGCTGCCGAACGACAAGACCGCCTCCAGAATCAAGAGCCCCAAACCGATGACCCAGGCAGGGGCGAAGCCGAGCCTCGGACCGTTACCGGGCAGAAGGTACCGCTCCGTCGAGCGGCCCATCCCCCACCGCGTCCGAATGGCGACATCACCACCCGCTATCACCACACCGCCCGCGACGAGCGCCGAACCTCTGGCATCGAGCGGGAGAACGCCGGTCAAAGACTCCGACACACCGAACCCGACGAAAAGCCCGACGATGAGCAGCAGCGTCCCGAGAGTCGTCCCATGACCAGACATGCGCTGATTCTACAGCGTGTACGCGTCGTCTCAAACGCACCTGGCGTCGCTAGCCCGATCCGGTAGCCTGACTCTTGGCGCATGAAGACGATTCGGACCGTCCGAAACTGTAAGGTTCGCATGAAAGTCGTGTGTCCGCGGACCTGGGACGAGCTCGCGCCCATGGGACGAGAGAGCGTGCGGCACTGTTTCGAATGCGGTGAAGACGTTCACTTCTGCGTCACTGACGAAGAAACATTGGCTCACGCGCGCCAGGGTCACTGCATCGCGCGTGAAGAACCGGCTGACAGCGAATTGCCGCGCATGGTCATCGGGCGACCCGCCGAGCCGATCGTCCCGACCGCGGAGCAGCGCTCCGCCCAACGCTGGCGAGCTCGAGAACGCGGTATCACTACGGTCCTCGACGGGCGCCTCGACGCCTCGCGCAACTGTCCTCGCTGCGGCTATCCCGTGCAGGCTTCTCGGAAGAGCTGCTACGTCTGCCCTCACGAGCTCGGCCGAGCGGAATAGGGTCCGCTCAGCGAGCGTCTTCGAAACCATGCGCAGCCGTTCGTCTCTTCTCGCGCTCGGCGCCCTCATGACCTGCTGCTCTCACGGCGGCCCGCCGCCTCCACGAGAGGCCGCCTCGAGCTCGCCCAGCGCCTGCGACGAGCTCCCGTTGTTTCGCGTCTACGAGGAGCACGGTGCCTCTCATCGACGAAGCGCTCACCGACTCGAGCTCGATCTGCCGGTGGATCTCCACTCCCTCGATTGTGGAGCGCCCGACAGCTACGGACACGAAATGACGCTCACGCTCGAGCTCGGCAGCGTCGCGGATCGTTGCGTGATCGAGGAAGCGTTCGCGGTCGGAAAAGCCTACGGTCCCCCTGGCTTCCCGTCGGGTTCCTGGAAAAACACCTTCACGGTAACCGGCGCTCCAGATCTTGCGTCCGCCGATCTGCAGCAGGTCGAGCTCCGAGATCCGACCCGCCGGGAGGCGCTCCTGCTCCTCGGGACCAGTTACTACTTCTACGCGGGCGTCGTCGACGGAGGTCGATTGAAGCCAGAGCTCATACCCGAGGAGGCGAGCGACTGCTGCTACGGCTTCACGAGCGCCGAAGCACTGCGCTGGTCGTATCCGAGCCCCTGAACGGACCGATCTCTCATCGAGATCAGCCGTATCTCGATGGTCTCCGCGTCAGCGCTTAGGGCAAATAACCAGCCAATTTCACCCTCGAGCAGGAACCGTCGCCCCGCCGCCCCCCCGCCGCGGCCGTATCCCCGACTACGGCATGATTGCGACATGTGTTCGCCATCGATGTGACAGCGTGTCCGAAGTGTGCGAGCACGATGCGGTGGCGAAACGTTACGCTTACACCGGATGCGATTCGCGAAGGGTTGGCCCGCGCGGGGCTCTCGGCGCGTGGACCGCCGATGCGTAAGCGTGTGCCCCTGGGGCAACTCTCGCTGCCATTCCCGAAAGCGCACCGGCTCCGGTGGCGTCGTCCACATCGAAATGCTCACCGAATAGAGGTAACTGCAAAGGCGCTCGGGGTGGCGCGACGTTCGGCGCTGCCGATGACCGTGCCGACGAAACGACTTCTCTTCGCAATGCCGCATTCGGCGCGAGCACGCCGTGAAACCGCACCATATGAAAACGCGGCGGCGGCACCATCGCGCATACCCGAGCGAGAAAATCGTAGGGATCCAGCACGACGCACCTCGTCCCGTCGCGCCACACTTTTTTCAGCTCGTATCGGACGTTCTCGCCGACGAACCCGAGACGCTCCGTCGCGACAACGTGAGCCGCGTAGGCTTCACCTCCGCCCCGCTCTTCCCCGCGTTGTACGTGAAAGCTACGCCACCTGAACGCTTGCGACTCCGACTCGGGTGCCGAACGGCTGCGTGGCCGAGAGAGCGCCGCGCCGCGAGGGCCGTGTTTTCGTCCCGGACCCGGGCGAGCAGGCCCATGACGACCTCGACGAGCTCATCGATCCGGCCCTCCTCGGCCATCGACAGGGCTTCGAGCGCACGTGGGCGAGGTCCTGGGGAGCGTTTGTCCGCGGGGAGGCCATGCGCGCTCTGGGAGCCGGAAGGGGCGGCCTGATCACTGCGGCGATGTGCTCGCGCTTTAGTCGTCCAAGATCAACGTCCTCGCCAGATCCTTCGCCTTCAGGTCGGCGAGCGCGTCCTCGGAGGCCTGGGCCACGACTGGGTCGTCGGACGCGGCTTCGAGGAAGGCGAGTGCACATTCGTCCTCGACGCCCTTCCGGAGCGGATAGTGCCAACCGAGGTAATCGAAGGCGGTGACGGTGTTGATGTCGTTGGGGTTGCTGATCAGGTTGGCCGGATCGGAGAACAGCCCGGGACGGGTTTTTACTGGGACCTCAAACGACTCGACGAGCTCGCCTACAGCGAAAACGTCGTCGATCTGATGGTGCGCACCATCGCCCGCCTGCCGCGAACCACGCAGGAAGCCCTCCGCCTCGCCGCCGCCATCGGGAGCGAGTTCGACCTCGGCGTGCTCGCCACCGTGCTCGTCCCGTCGGCCGGGACCGCGACGATGCTACCAGGCTGAGCGAAGTAGCCGTGCCCTGCACGGCGCCGCTTGCGGAGGCGGAGCCAGCTCGTCGAGCACCACGATGGCGCGGTCGTACGCGGCGCGGAGGCGCGCCGCGATCGCGGGGCGCTTCTCGGGCGGAGCGAGCGAGAGGAGCATGAGGCCCACGTCGAGCAGCTCGCGGGGCCACGCCCACTTCGCCATGAAGGCGATGAGCCGCTCCAGGGCGTCGTCGCGCCGCCCGGCGAGCAGCAGCAATCGCGCGATTTCCATCGAGCGCCGACCCATGGACGGCGCTTCCGGAGCTCGATCGAGCTTCAGCGCCTCGTCGAGGCGACCGACGGCCATCATCACCGTCACGCATTCCCCCCACCACGCCTGGCCCACGCCCAAGCGCTCCACCACGTCGTCGAAGATCTTGCTGCTGCGCTCGCGATCGACGGCCGCGAGCTTCACCAGCAACCGCGAAAGCGACCGCATGCGCTGCCGCACCTGCATGAGGCCCTGCGCTTCGGTCGCGGTGAGCTCCCGAGTTGTGCTCTCGAGCCTCCGCTCGTCCGTGGGCGTCCACTCCGGGGAGACGTCCTGCGCGCGCGCTGTCCAGTCGATCTCGAACGACGCGGCGGCGGCCTGGTCGAGGGTCGCGCGCGCCGCGGCCACCTCCGCTTTGCTCTCCGCCACCTTCTCCTCGAGGCTCGCGGTGAGCAGCGCCAACGCGGACTCGGGATCTCCGCTCGCGGCGAGGGCATGGGCCGCGACGACCGGCCCCCGCTCCCACTCGGCGTACGTGATGAGGCAATCCTGGTAGGACGTCTCGAGCTCGCGGATGCGCTCCTTCGTGGCGTTCACGTCCACGGGCGGCAGCTCGCCGAGCGCGATGAGGGCGAGCGTCCGGTCGTCGCCATCGATCTTCGGAAGCAGCGCGCGCGCCATGTCGATCTCGCCGGCCGCGATCATCTCCTCCATGAGATCCGGCACGGCGCCGCCCTCCACCTCGTCGAGGCGCGCTTCGAGATCGTTCGCGATCGCACACGCGCGGAACGCGCCCCGGCGCGCGAGCGACTGGGGCTTTTCGATGAGCTCCTCGCTGGACCAGAGCCACCCGAACGCGGGGTCTGTGTAGCCCTCGCTTTCCTCCGGCGTGAGGTAAGACCACAGCGCGGCCGCGAGCAGCACGCGGCCCTCGCGGGCATCGCGCCCTTCGTAGGGGGTCCTCTCGTCGTACGACCAGACAGCGCGCGAATCGCCGATCCAGCGATCCTCCTGGTACTTCGAGATGGGCCGGCCCGCCTCCCGCATGAGGCACGCGAGCCATGCCTTCGCCGCCGCGGCGAAGATGGTGGGCGGCAGGGGACTGATGCGGGCGACGGCGACGCGCGCGACGACGTCGTCCGAAAGGCCGCCGCGCAGGAGGAGAGCGATGTACGAGAGCGCGGGATCGCGGGTCAGCGCCGTGGTGAGGTCATTGTCCCACCGGCGGTCGACCGACGGATGCCGGCGGTACGCCGCGAGCAGCACCTCGCGGGCGAGCGCCTCCTCGCCGGCGCCGGCCAAGGCGCGCGCGGTGATATCGGCCATCCCGGCACGGGTGCTCCGGGAGGCCAAGCGCGCCGCGAGCGCGCCGGCGCCGACCGACACCAGCGCGGGCCCCAGCTCGATCGGGAACATGTTCGGTACGCAGCAGAGGATCGCCGTCGCGAACGCGCGCTCCCACGCCGCCACGTGCTCCTCGATCGACTTCGCGTCGTCGGGCCGGGGCGGCGCGCGCCGGCGTTTCTTCCAGTCGAGCGCGACCTCCACGGTCCGCTCGCTGCGCCCTTCGGCCGCGAGACCGGCGCGCTTCAGGGCGGCCACGACGCGCTCGACGATCCGGCCGTGCGCGCTGTCGTCGTCCGCGATCGCGCCGCCGCACTGCAAGCCGAGCGGGCCTCCGGAGGCGACGTCGTCGAGCATGCCCCAGTGAAAGTAGACATAGCCGCGCACCGCGGTGCCGCGGGCCTCCTCGTCCATCATCTCCGCCTTGATGGCCGGGATCGCGCAGCTCGTGCAGCACCAGAAGCTCTGGCGCGCCACGACGCCCTCGGCTTCCAGCGCGGCGAACGCGCTGTCGAGGCGATCGCAGTCGGTGGTCTCGGGCCACCCTCGCTCTTCGATCGCGCGCTTCTCCAGCGCGGCCGCGAGCGCCGCCCGAACCACGGGCTCGCCGTGATCCGGGAACTGCTCGGTGGCATCCTCGACGATCCGTTCGTCGTCCGAGTACCCGAGGTGGAGCTCGCGTGCGATCATCGCGTCGAGCTTGGAGGGGACGTCTCGATGGCCGAGCATGGCGCCTGGTCGCACGGGACTCTGGACGCCGCAAGAACCGGATCGGCACGACGTCGAACCGCGCGACGCGGGCGGCGCCCACGTCGTATCCTGGCGCGATGACGCCCGTGGAGATCACTGTGCTCGACGGCGCCGCCGCGGGCCTCTTGCTGCGCACCGACGCGCCGGTTCGGATCGGCAGCGATCCGGCCTGCGAGATCGTCCTCCCCGACCCGGGCGTGGCCCCGGTCCACGTGATCCTGGAGCCGGGCGACCCCGGGTGGAGCCTGCGCTCCACGCCCGGCGTGCACGTCGCCGTGCTGCTCGATCGCAAGGGCGGCGGGCCTGCCCACGCCGCGTCGCTGTCGACGTTCGCGTTCCTCGACGTCGGGCCGGTCACCCTGCTGTTCCACAAGCTGGGCGGCCTCTACATCAGCGCGCCGACGATCCACGAGGCCGCGCGCGGCCTGCCCTCGCGATCCTCGGAGGCCGCTCTCCACACGATCGCCAAGCTGTCGCGCGCCCGCGCGGCGCCGGCCATCGCGATGATCGACGACGATCGACTGCTGGTCGCCGGCGGGGAGCCGCCGATGCGCGGGGAGCCGTTCGCCAACGCCGACGTGGTGTCGCTTTCGGCGCGCGAGACACGCGAGATCCCGCTCCAGGTGGCGCGTGTCGCCCCCAAGGCCACGCGGCTCGGCGACGGGCGCGTGGTGATCGCCGGCGGGGGGACGGACACCGTCGAGATCCTCGATCCGTGCACGCTCACGACGGCGCGCGCCGCGTCCATGCGCGCCGCGCGCACCGGCGGCGCGGAGCTCCTGCTGCCCGGCGATCGGGTGCTGGTGCTCGGCGGCCAGCACGAGCGGAGCCCGCACGTGGCCGAGCTCTACGACGCCGCGCGCGACACCTGGACGCCGATCCCCGGACCGCCGCTCTCCCGCGTGGTCATGGCGCGCCTCGACGCGCGCCGCTTCCTGATCGCGAACGATCGCGGGTTCTTCGCCCCCCTGCCACCCACCGCGTACTTCGTGCTCGACACCGAGGCCTTCACCTTCGAGCCCATCGCGCCGCCCGCGCGCCCGCGCCGCACCCCGTTCCTGGTCTCGCTGGGCGAGGGGCGAGCGCTGGTGGTCTCGGGGCTCCCGTCCTCCGGGCCGGGCGTGACGCGTGAGGTGGACGTGTTCGATCTCGCGACCCGCTCCTTCACGCCGACCGGTGATCTGCGCGCGCCGCGCATGTACCCGGCCACGGTGGCGATCGACGGGGGCCGCGTGCTGGTGATCGGCGGCGACAGCGCCTACGTGGGCGTCTACAGCGCGGAGGTGATCGACGTGGCGCGGGGCGTGTGCTCCGGCCTGCCGGCGTTGCGCAAGGGCATGAAGCCGACCGGCGCGCTCTCGCTCGGCGACACCGCGGTGGTGGTGGGCCTCGAGGACGTCGCCCTGGCGCGCGGCGAGGCCTGGCCGCCTCCACCATACGGCCGGCGCGCGGCCTCCCACGGCGGCATCACGTTCCGTTCCGCGCTCGCGTGGGGGCCGCGGGGCCTGGAGCACGCCGAGGTGTGGAGCCCGCGACCCGGCGGCGCCGCGGTGGCCGCGCTGTTCCGCGGGGTGGCCCCCTACTGCGGCGACGTCGGCGCCGACGTGTGCCGCTGGGTGCTCGGCGAGCTGCTCGCCGAGCCCGCCTACGGCGCGCCGCTCCCGGTCGTGACCGCGACGCCGCCGCTCGGCGTCCGCCACCGCCACCACCGCTGGACCTCGCACGTCCTGGATCGCGCGCCGCTGCCCGCCGATCCGCTGGCGCTCCCCGAGGCGCTGGCGGCGCGCATCGACGCCGCGCTCGCCGCCATGAACGTCGCCGACCCAGCCTTCGACGCGCTCGCCGAAGGCGTCATCGCCGCCGTGGTGCCGGGGCTCGTGCGCCTCGTGCGCCGCGGGGCTGCGCGCGTCTACCGGGTGCGCGGCGGGCAGGCGTCGATCGCGGTGGACGAGCACGGCGTGATCGAGGACATGCTCGCGAGCGGCCAGATCACGAAGGAAATGCTCGAAGGAGAGGGGGGCGCCGAGATACGGAAGCTCCTCGGCAACGCCTCCGCCTCATGCTTCGGACGCACCAAGCGAGCCCAGCCGGCGTTCGACATCGCGGTCGAGCCGGGCGACCGGCTGGTGCTGGTCCCCTGGGCGGTGCGCAAGGGGGTGAGCGACGCCGAGCTCGCGGCGGCGGTCGTCGATCCGTCGTTCGCGGCGCTGACCGCGTGGGCGGAGCGAGAGGAGCGCGGGTATGGAGTGGTGTCGATCCGCGTGACTGCCTGAGCGTCTGGAAAACGCGAGTCTCCATCTCGCCACCGCTGGCTATCGACGCCGCTCTCCGCGCCTCGCCGGCAGGTAGGCGCCGCGGGGAGGGGGCGCTTCGCCTGCGTGAGCGGGCGGAGGTGCGCGCCCGATCGCGACCGCGGTCACGGTGTCGGTCGACACGACGTTGCCAGTGCAGGGGATGCGCGCGTTCGAGGTGGTGGGCCCCGACGCGCTGACGTCCGTGGAGGCGTCGTTTTACCTGCGCAAGGCCGCCCTCAAAGGCAATGTGTCCGAGCAAGCTTTTCCTTCCCGAGGAGAGCAACGGCGTCGACCTCCACGTCGAGGAGGCGATGAAGACGCACGGAAAGCTCTGCGAGAACGTGCCGGGGGCCTGGTTCGCGTCGGAATCGTCGACGCCCGTGCAATGTGATGCGAGTGTGGGCGTCGTGGATCCATTCGCTTCCAGCACCATTCCGGTGGCCGCGATCGGCGATGCCGGCGAGTGCCGCAGGGGACGGGTAGATTTGTAAACTGAGTTGCGAAAACGGAACGCGTCGACGGGACCGCGTCGATTTTCTGTTACCTCTCGCTTCCCCGCGCATTGTTTGTAGGCATGGGATCGTCCAAATCCGATTACGCCGCCGACGCGCCGAGCTCCTCGGCTTGCGGCTCGATGTCCGGCGCATCGTCCGGAGCGACAAGGCGCGCACGCGCGACTCCGCGGACGACAAGGAACAGCAGGTGATCGCCAATGCGCTCGGCGACCTCCCCAACTACGCCCCGCACCCTGACGGCATGAAGCCGTGGGTCGTGGCGATCGCGCGGAACGTGATGGGGACAGCGCGCCGGATCACTCGCCGGCACCAGCAGGTGTTCGAATCCGACGCTGGGCGCGTGGCCAAGTTCGCGACATCGGAGCCCTCGCCCGAGCGCGCGGCGCAGTTGAAGCAGGCCCTTCACAAGGTGATGGATGCTGTCGGAGACCTGCCCCCCTCCCAAGCCGCGGTCTTGTGGATGGTGTGCGTCCAAGGGCATTCGCACGACGAGGCCGGGGCGAAGCTGGGAATCTCCGAGGACGCGGCGAAGATGGCGCTCTCTCGCGCGCGCGACACGTTGCGGGAGCGTCTCGGCGACGAACTCTTCTCCGTCCCGCCTCCCCTGCTCGTGCTCTTCGACTGGTTTCAGCGACTCGGCCATCTGTGGGCCTTGTTCATGGCCATAATGTTCGCGTCGCTCGCGCTCTCGCCGCGTGGGCCTGACGACGTGGCCGCGGGTGCGGCGCGCGCCGTGGCAGCGTCCGCCACGGACGTCGCGCACGCGGCGGCGGACGCCGCGGAGCCAGCGTCGTCGTTCGAGCACGCTGGTTCACCCGTGCCCGTCATGGAGCCACCCACGCCGAAGAAGCAGACGCACACGCCGCACACGCCACGTCGTCCCCTGGTCGACAGCGACAAGCAAGGCCGCCCCACGAGCGGTTTGTCCGCGGACCCGAAGGGTTCGTCCGCGGACACGTCCCACTAGGATCCGAGCCTCCGAGTGTGCTAATAATCGAGCCCCATGCGCGCGATCGTGTGCTGTTCGATCTTGCTTCTCGCGTCGCCCGCGGCGCGGGCGCAGAGCAGTCTCCCCAGCGCCACCGACGAGAGCCCCGAGGCGGACGTGGAGCTACGGTTCCAGGCGTTCGCGCAGCTCGCGGACCGCGAGCGCGCCGCGGGGCGGCTGCGGGAAGCTGCCAAGGCGTACCGCCAGGCGCTCAACGTGCGGTCCGATCCGCTCGTCTCGGGGCGTCTCGGGCTCGTGCTGGTCGAGGGCGGCAGGCCCGAGGATGCCGCCGAGCTGCTGCTCTACGCGCTCCATCAGGCCCCGGCTACGACGCCCGCGGAGCGTGCAGAGCGCAGGCGTTTCTTCGAGGCGCACGAGGTGGCGCGCGCTCATGGCTCGTGGGTCGAGATATTCGTCTCTCACGCGGGCGCGCGTGTGACGGTGGACGGCATCGATCGGAACGATGCGGGGCGTTCGGCCTTCTGGACGTTCGTGGCGGGAGGAGAGCACGAGATCCGGGCGACCCTCGACGGCTTCGAAGAGGCGGTCGTGAAGTTCACGGCCGTGAAGGGGAAGGACATGAAGGTTTCCGTTCCCCTGACGGCGCGCAAGGTGGAGGAGGAGCCGGCGGTCTATGTGCCGGAGAAGGACCCGACCGCGACTTTGTCCGCTGTGGTCTCCGGACCGGGTTTCACGAAGCAGGAGGACCCGTTCGCGTACGACGACCAACCCAAGGAAGCCCACGCGGGCGAGAAGAAGGGGTTGCGCGGATTCGTGGGGGCGGGTCCGGTGGTGGTGTTTGGCGTGGCGTCGTGGATGCCGGCCGTGGGGGCGACACTTGCGGGAGGAGTGCAGCCCAACGATTATGTGTCGCTCGGATTGGAGGCTCGTGCGGCATGGCTGACCACGGGCGTGGCGGACCGCCCAATCAGTGCGATGACAGCGGGCGGCATCGCGAGTGTGTGCGGGCACTACAAGTGGATCTTCGGCTGCGCCCTCGGGCATTTGGGCGTAATCACTGTCGACTTCGCAGTACAGAGCTTCAAACCGGCCAATTTTTCGGCAATCAAGCCCGGCGCGGGCGCGCGCGTCGGCGCGCACGTTCGAGTCACGGAGTCATTTGCGCTCCGCGCGGAAGCTGACGTTCTCGGTCTGTCGAGCGGCGTTCAGGTGGCCGTTGGATCGACGGTCGTCTCCGATCAGCCCCCGGTCATGATCGGTGTGCAGCTTGGTGGAGGTTGGGAATTTTGAAGATGCAAAAGCTTTTTATCTGCTCGGTCGCTTTGGGCCTCGGCGTGATCGCTGCCTCTTGCACGGCGCCGCCATCCTTCTTTCCTGGGGAGTGCGATCCAGACGCGGTTTTTCCCGCCCCTGAGTGCATCCCGGACGGGGGCGCGGATGCTGGCGATGCAGAAGCCGGTCCCACCGAACCCGACGCGGGTCAATCCGCGTGCCCCGGCCGGTGCGTCCCGGTTCCCAGCGGAAACGCCGGGTACTGGTCGGAGGTCGCGGTCTCTCTCCTCGTATACCCGTCAAACGCGATGGCAGCACCTCCGGAGTGTCCAGAGGGTGCCTCCGCGGAGAAGTGGCGCCTCCTCGCAGACCTCGACGCCCCTGCCGCCGCGTGCGAGCCTTGCGAGTGCGGCCCCTCGACCGGCGCGTGCAAAGCACTGCCGGAGAAGATGCAGA
>NZ_JAGTJK010000093.1:0-25751 GCF_028435265.1 Polyangium jinanense
ACTCGTCCACTGGAACCCCTTTCGTGTTGCTTTGAGCGGCTCACGAAGGGGGTTCCGCCTTTAGACCCCCGGAAATGTCAAACTTCGGCTGCCTCCCCGGCAGAGCCGGGGGATCTCCTAAGGTATTAGGGCACTACAGACATAGCCCCTCCCCGTTGTCGACAAGCACGGCGAGCATGTCGACATAGCCCC
Source organism: Polyangium jinanense (assembly GCF_028435265.1). Classification (GTDB taxonomy): domain Bacteria; phylum Myxococcota_A; class Polyangia; order Polyangiales; family Polyangiaceae; genus Polyangium; species Polyangium jinanense. The sequence goes on from NZ_JAGTJK010000093.1 coordinate 193, forward strand.
TCCACGTTGCCGACAAGCACGGCGAGCATGTCGACATAGCCCCTCCACGTTGCCGACAAGCACGGCGAGCATGTCGACATAGCCCCTCCCCGTTGCCGACAAGCACGGCGAGCATGTCGACATAGCCCCTCCCCGTTGCCGACAAGCACGGCGAGCATGTCGACATAGCCCCTCCACGTTGCCGACAAGCACGGCGAGCATGTCGACGAAGACCCCGGCCGTTGCCGACAAGCACGGCGAGCATGTCGACAGGTGGTGCCCTAATTAGGGCGGTCTTCGGTGGCAAATTAGGGCAGGCAGCCGGTGTAACACCCCCCTGAGGTGGGGCTCATCGGCTACTACAGCCTACGGCGACGCCCCCTGCGACAACGTGAGCCTGCCATCAACCCTTCCTCGGCCTACCTCTCCTCACCTCACGCGACATGGGCGCCTCGAACAGCTCCGCTGTTCGCACGCCGTACGTCGAGGCGATCCGCACGAGCGTTCGGATCGTGAGGTTCTGCATCCCTCGCTCGACCCGCTGAAGGTTCTTGAGCGGCATCTCTAGCCGCTCCGCTGCTTCTTCCTGCGTCCAGTTGCGCGCGCGCCGCAGCTCTGCGATCCGGCGCCCAACATCCTTCAAGACGCGCTCAGGATCCTCGGGGGCCTCAGGCTCTTCAAGGTTCGGATCGGCGTCACGTTCGGTCACGGGACGAACGTCGTCCCGCTTGCGCTCTCAGAAAAACCCTCATATATGGTTCCTTTATGTCATCGGGAGGAACCATGGGGCACCGGGTTCGCGTGTGGTCGGTTACGGTCGTGCTGGGAATGACGCTGGCGGGGTGCGAGGACAAGGCGGAGGCAGACTTCAAAAGGGGTCAGGAATTCGAACAGAAGGGGGAGATTGAAGCCGCTTCCAACGCATATGCGGATGCCACGAATCGCGATTCAGTGAGCTTCTCGGGGAGGGCTGCAAGGGACCGAATCGAGGCCCTTAAGCCGAAGATAGAAGAGCTTCGCGAGAAGCGAAAACAGGCCATTAAAGAGGCAGAGGCGAAAGCCGCCGCTTCGGCAGCGCCACCTGCGCCGCCAGCGCCGACGATACGATACGCGCGCTACTCCGAGATCGACGATATCTGTAGTTCGGAGCTCAAGCAGGGGTACAAGTTCTCGGGCTCTGGCTTGACGATCGGAGACGTCAAGAAGGCGTTCCCGTCCTGCATGCATTTGGCGGACGACAAGTTCTGCTGCGGCCGACTGCCCTGAGATTGATTGCTCATGGTCTCGACGGAGAGGCGAATCGGATCCTCTCACTCAGCACGGATGGAGGACAGCGTCCGGACGGTGGGCAGCGAGGTGATACGAATGAGGTACAGGACGCTTGGCACGCGCCTTCGAGCCGGTCTGGTGGGCCTAGATGGTTGCCGCAAGCCGCCCGACACCTGCCGCCTCCGATGAGGCGGTCATTTCCACTTCCTCCTCCTTCAAAACTAGCCCTTCCTCGACCTGCCACTTGCCTTCGTGGACTTCGGTGCCGAGACCGAAGTGCTATTTTCCTTTTTCGCAGTCGTCTCCGGAGGGTCACGGTGGGATTCGTCCTCGTCCACCTCGCTGCGAGCTGTGAGCGCTTCCGCAGCGCTCTGTCCTCCTTCCTCAATCGGCGGCAGACCGCGGACAATTCTCACGGTCTCCAGGCTGATGGTGATCACTTGGCCGATGAGACGGACGATGTACTCGGGATCATCGAGCCGGTTGGGGTCGCTCATGATGCCGCTGCGCTTGTCGGTGCTGATCTGATACTGGTCGATGACCCACTCCAGGGCCGAGCGGCCACCAAGCTTATACTCGAACACCTCAGCCGGAATGCCACCGAGCGTCAGGAAGTCATTGTAGATAATCTGGTCCCGCTGCTTGTTCAGCCGCATCTTCTCCACCCGCCAGTTCAATGTAACATCGGGGTTCTCGATGCGCTCCAGGGGGTATTCGTCCTGCTTCTCGTAGTCCACGTGAATCTCGGCAAGACGTCTGCCAGCCTTCGCGAAGGCCCAGAAGTCGGGCACATAGGGGATGCGCGGAAGCTCTCGTTTCAGGCTGGCTTCGTAGCGGGTGCGGTAGGTAGGGTGGTGCAGAATGGCGTAGACGTACCAGAAGATGTCCCACTTCGTGATCTCCTCGTCATACCACTCTCGAAACTGATTGAGCGCCACGTCGGGAATATTTTCACTCGCTGTGCCATGCTCGTCATAGACAAAAAACGGGCACAATTGAACCTTTTCGAACGCAAGATCCAACGACAGCGGCGACCTCGCAGCAAGGCACCCAAACCCCTTCCTATTTCCCACGCCAGGCACCGCAATCGCCCAGTTGTTGTGCTCGCTAGGAAAAAAAGCTCTGCCACCGCCTGGCCGATCCACCACACCTGGGGCGAGGTACAGAAACTTTCTTGTGAACGGACGATACATGGACTCGACAATCAAAGCCTGATCAAAGACCAGCCGCGTGCCTCGTTCTAAGCTTCTCTTCAGGCTCTCGCTCCACTTGACCCTGGTTGTATTCAAAAACGCATCCACGTTCCGGGGTCTTCCGTTCTCCTGATACCTCAGCATTTCAACATTATAATCCGCGACAAAATCAGCCACACGATGCGAGGCGCACTGACGATCGAAGTCATAAACAACAGAATCGCGGTTGGTAGAGACGCCCAAGGACCAGTTCTCGAAAATGCCGCTGCTACCCTCCTCCCCAGAGGTTTCGCGAAACATCGGTGTAAAGTCCGCAAAGTCACCTACTGCGCCATCTTGGAGCCAGCGGTGGCGTCGATCTGGCTGAATCTCAGTCCATTCTACGCCATGGATGGTACCCCACCCTTCGAGCGCATCGTACTTCTCCTGCTTCCTAGCTAGTTCAGGCGTTCGGGCGTAAAAGACTTTCGCGGTCCTCGCTGTGCCTCCAGTGGAACGGCGAACGAAGAAGTTGACGCTGACCCTAACCTGAACCCCAAAGACGTTGTGCGTTGTGCCGGAGATCTTTGAGTTGTTGCGAACGCGGCCCCCGAGGTCGAGAACGTAAACGGCGTCAAAGTCCTCGACGACACACTTGCGCAGACCATCAAGCGAATGGTCATCAATAAAGCTACCGTTGGTCACAAACGCCACGATGCCGTTGTCGCCAATCCTATCGGTAGCCCACCTTATCGCCTTAACATATGGATCGCGGAGTTTGTTCTTGAGCTTCGCCCGCGAAGCTTTGCCGTATGTGGCCGCTACGCGCGTATCAAGAACCGGATAATACCGATTCTTGTTATTGTCGTTTTCGTTGACCTGATTGGCGTTGTATGGCGGGTTCCCGCAGACAACAAAAATCGGAAGCTTTCGCTGGCGCTCCACACGAGCCGTATTCTGTTCGGTAAAGAGAGACGGATGCTTATCTTCAGCTAGTTCGAATGTATCGGCGAGGCAGAGCCCGTCAAAGGGCTTGTACTCGCCCATCATCTCCGCGTACTCATGCTCAATGTTCATTGCTGCTATGTAATACGGGAGCAGCATTACCTCGTTAGCGTGGAGTTCGTGCTCATATTTGTAGGCAAGCAGCGTCCTCGGGATCTGTCGCATAACATGCAACATGAAGTTGCCTGTACCGACAAACGGGTCAAGGACATGGACCCCCCTGCTGCCAAGGGACTTGCCAAACTCTCGCTTCAAGATTTCGTCCACGCTACGGACCATGAACTTGACGATCGGCTGCGGGGTATATACGATGCCATGAGTGTCGGCCACCTTGACGCTGAAGCCCTGAAAAAACTTTTCGTATACCGTGTTTAGAAAGTGCTGCTTCTCGGTAAAACTTTCGATGGTGCTCGCTGTAGTCTCGATTGCTCCGTAGAAACGATCAAGTCCCGCGAGGAACTTTTCGCGACTGATTGCGCGCGCCGTAAGCGCGTTGATGACCTTCTCTATTTCGGCAGCGATTGCGTTCCGATGGGCAAAGTCAGGGTTGTCGAAAACTTTGCGAAAGATGCGTTCAGTGAGCATGTGCTGAATGAGCATTTCCTCGACAGCTTGCTCAGAAAGGTTCGGGTTAATCGCACGGCGGCAAACGTCCACGAAACCCGTGAACGACTTCGCGAAGACTGAGTTGAGTGTACGCTCGCCGTGAATCCGCTTGAGAAGTGCATCCGCGAATTCAGGTACTTTGGTGCGGAACTCCTCGACCGCCTGCTCCCATTGATCGTATGCGGGGGGCCGGTAACGAAAGAACTCCTTGAGAGCTTCGACCAGCGCTGGAGCTTCTTTCAGATCCTTGATGGAGTTGTCGAGAACCTGCTTCCCGTTTTGAACAAGGATAATTCGATCGGGGGACTGGAACAGGATGTTATCAGTCGGATAGCCCAGCGCGATCTTCTTCTTGACCTCGACTTTGAGGTCGTCCTTCTCGTCCTTGGCCTCCCAGTAGCCATGCGTCAGGGTCCAGGGATCCACCAGCGCGCCATCGACTCGCAGAGAGGGACGCTTCGGACGCTTGATCTCGTACTCGCCGACTACCGTCCAGTTGAACTGCTTCGCGCACTTGCCAAGAAGGTTCTGGAAGGCGCCGCGTACTGCGCCTTCGTGCGTCTTGTGGAGGAACGAAAGCTGCTGAAGCTCGTTGTAATACTCGACGACTGTCTTGTGGTTCGGGGCGAGTTTGAGGAGCGGCATCGGTTGACGTTGTATCCCCAAAAGGGGGTGTTTTGGCAAGCGGCCTGGGGCATGAAGAACAGCCGTCCAAACTTGGAGATCTAGAAGTGCCCCTGCAAGAACAGCATGACAAAATACATTTGCAAGTAACAAACGAAGTGTTATGTGGTACAGTACACCGGCGATGCCTTCGTAGGTGAGGCCGCATCCGCACTAGGAGTGGATCATTAGGCTCATAGAACTCCTATGCCTATTTCTTAACCTGCATTTGCCTATTTGAGTGATGAGGGTACACGTCGAATCGTTCTGTAATGAGTCTATCAGCTAGCACTTCTCCGGGTAATCACTCGAAACCAATTAGGTTCTTGCTGAGATATCAATCAAGGATCTCAAGTAGATTCAAGGAATTGCGCCGATCGTGGCAGAGTCGTGCCAGCGACAGATGCATCGATAATCAGGGAGTGGCAGATCGGATCCAGCTCGGTTTGGCTCGGAAACCAGACCCCGGGAAGGGCATGCGCGTCCCTCGCAACGGTGTTGGTGTGTCCTGGACGGATAGTCTGAACACGAGCGCCTCTCCACGAGGACGTCCGTTCATGCTACATGGCCCGGATGGGATCCGGGAGCCGAATTTTTATCAGTTCCACCTGCTACGATCTACTTGACCTGCGGGCAGAGGTCGAACTGCACCTACGGGGCATGGGCCTCACGCCGATCTTGTCCGATCGTCCTGCGTCAGAGTTCGAGACGGCAGGGTACAAGGACTCCATCGAGACATGCCTCGCCAACGTGCGCACATCGGATGCCTTCATCTGCATCCTCTCGCAGCGGTACGGCCCTTCGCTTGGTGCCGCCGGTTTCAAGGACGTATCAGCAACGCACCTGGAATACGAGGAGGCTAAGGCGAGAGGGCTGCCCATCTATATGTATGTGCGAGACCGCCTGCTGGGCGAGTATTCGGTATGGAAGAAGAACGGTGGCCCTTCCGGCTCGGCGACGGTTAAGTTCGCTTGGGTTCCTAGAGATAACGAAAGAATCTTCAACTTCGTGCACGAGCACCAGGCCCTTGTAAGCGGTTCACCGGACAGCAACTGGTTATGGGCCTTCAAGGACTCTTGTGAATTGAAGGAACGCGTCTCCATTGACTTTCGCGCGCGATCCGCCCCGGCAATGCTGCGCCGCCTCATCGAGGAAGGGCGCATCCCCATCCTTAAAATAAGCTCTAGAAGCTCGGTACGGCAGGCGGGGGCCCACGTACTCAGCCTCCTTATCAAATGCGTAGGCCAGCATGCAGCATTTGCGCCTCAAATCAGCGGGCACAATGGAACTCAGGTCGGATCCCTACAGGATATTACCCCTGAAAATCCCAGCGCCGCCAATGTGGCGATCCCGATTCAAACCTCGGGCCCCAGTAGGGTAGAAGTAAAGCTGGAGTACGAAACGGCCCTCGGTCATGCAATCGAGGGTAGTGGGCAAATTTGACCAACCGCCCCCGTCGTCGGTCTCCGGAGTTCCTTCAAACTTGACCAGTCGGCGTTGGCGCGGCGAAGCCTAGCCGGAGCCTGGTGCCGGGGGTCGTGGTTGGTGCCACAGATCACCAAGACCATGAACCCCCGACCATCCAGCGATCTACCTAACCTTCATGGGGCGGAGCTACCTCTGGAGCTTGCGCGCTCGCGCACCTCATGGCTGCGAGGGCGACCAAGGCCGAGCTGCCCACGTCGAGGCGCACTGCGGAGCAGGACCGCTCTCGTGCTGCTACCCACCTCGCTTGATGCTCGACGCCTATTTGAGCGCATCGAGGGCGCCCACGTCGATGATCTTTGCGCTTTGGAAGCTGCTATTCGCGTCCACGGGTTGGAGTCACGAATCACTTGCAGTATAAAACGCCCTTGACGGCACACTCGCCGCCGTTATTGTCGTGCTCCTCGCAGTGCGCGGTAAGCGACGTGGCTCCACTGGGGCCCCGGACGACATCGTCGCGGCTAACAACCGTCGTATCACCGACGATGCACTTGCCGTCGCTGGTGTTGTCTGAAAGCTGAACCACGTCGACTATTCCGGCGGGTGTCGATTCCAGATCATCGGCTGTTACGTCGGTCGTTTCGAGATTGCAGGCGGCCTTCGCACCAATAATCTTCGTGCCGCTCGGACAGGTAGCGCTCGTGTTGCACCCCGCGTTGCTACCGCTTTTACTGCAACCGAATGGGACCATCGTCATAGTGCAGTCACCGACGTCCGACAGAACCCCGTCGATGCACTTCTTCACGACACAAACCTCGCTTCCGGATTGCGTCTCTGTGACGGTAGCCGTTTGATCATCAAGAATGAAGTCTTTGGCAAACCCCGTGGGGAGATAGCACCCCGCCTTCCGAACGATTCGAGCTGTGACGCTCTGGTTGTGCTCCACGTAGTTGGGCGAATTGATGGTCGAGTGTTTTACAAAGATGGCCATTGCTACGTCGGCATTGAGCATCTGGTTCTGCATGATCGCATTGTAGCGAGCGTAGTCCCAGTTATACTTGCTGCTGCCAAAGTCGTAGCCGTCGTCCTCGTCGCAATGTGGCGAATCGCCATCGCGAGAGGCAACCATAATCGAAGGGTGATAGTCGGAGCCGAAGAAGTTGTTGATGAACTGATTATGGTGAGGGCCGCTCCACCGAACAGTGCCTCCTTCGCCGCAGTTGCGATAGAGGTGGATTCCGCCATACTCTGGGTGCGGGAACTGGTTGTTCACGATCAGGTTGCCACTGGACCCATCTACCGCAATTATTTCGCGACCCGTGTTCAGTGTGAACTCATTGTTGCGAATGATGTTATTGGCTGATTCAGTATCCAGGTAAATACCAGCCCCGGTCGAGTTGCCGCTAATCGTCGAGTTAAGCAACTGGACTCGGGTTACTCCAGGTGATAGGTAAAGCGGGACTCCGCCGCCGCCGTGGATGGTCACGTTGTTCAGCACGACGTTGTATGGCGCAGCGTCTCGGGCACGCGCGGGGTGTCCGGGAGCCGCGCTATCGATCGAGGACTGGCGTACATATTCGGCTTCCCCGTTTACGCCGAGACCATAAATGCGAACCGTTCCATGCACAGAGCAGTCCTTGATGGTGATCTGCTCCGGACGCTGGCGCTCATAGTAGCCGTTGGCTTTCTTGACAACCGAGCCGTCCGAAACGGTGAGCTTCGAGCGTATTTCGATCATTCTGGTGCCGTGCGTATCTGGCAGGCCATTTTTGCCCCCGTGGCCGATCAATGACCCATTGCAATCAACCGTCACTCCATCGGCTGCGTCGCCATAGAACCGAAGCGGTCGATATATGGTAGAGCCGGCTGGCAGCGTAAAGCTGCACTTTACGTCGTAAACATCGTCTGTGACCTTCAGGAGTTCAGCCAATTGAGCGGCGGTGCAGGCGACGCTGCCCTGTAATTCCTGCGATGCAATTGCTATCGATTCGTCGGCTGGGTCGCTCGTGCCTGTGCAGCCGTGCAACCCCAAAGAGAAAGCGGTAGCTGCTGTAAGAACTGTAATGTTGTGGAACTTTTGGGGAACGACGCTCATTGTTTGCCTCCTGCGGCGTTTGTTGACAATACGCGCAGCACAGCAGCCCCCTAACATGGACGGCGCTTCAAGCGCAAGCGGTTTCATGGTACGACCTCGCCCATCGTAAGTCCTCGCCCATCCCCGTCGCGACGCCGGCGGCGTGCTCCTTCGACGCTGGTGCCCTCAGGAACGTTCACCGTGATCATGACGGCGAGAAACTATTTATCCATCCGTCAGTTGATGGATATCAATCATGAGGGGCACCCGGCGTCACACACATGGGACAACGCCGCAATATTGTTATTTTTGCTAGAGAATTTTGATCGGGACAATGGTTCGCCAATGGATGATGCTCCAGGAATCAAACCAAAACCGATCTCGGAAGAATTTGGCGAATGTTATCGGGAGCATCTTCACATCAACCCAGGCAGCCGAGAGAGCCTCTACTACCGATTTGGCGAGGCGTTGGCTTATTGGAACGTGGTCAAGACGATCCGCTACCTCCAGTCGTTTCGGCATTGTGATGAGGGCATCCCGAATTCGGACAAAGCAATCTCTTCCCTGTCGGACCGATGGGGGCCGGAGGGTGCCGATGCTGGATCCTTTCCTGGTACCGATGAAACACCCTACACTCGTGATCGTACGCTTCCCGCACGGTAGGCTTGTAAGCAAATGTGAAGAGCTTGGGAGCCTTTCGACCAAGCTCTGCATCGAGCTGTCGCAATCGATCGTGTAGCAGTCCTCGAATGTCGTGATCCGAGCGCCCTACCCAGAATTGAGCGGCGCCACGGGCAGGGCGAGGCGCCAGCACATAGACACCGATAAGATCAGGAAGCACTACATTGTCAATGGATTCGGCTGTAAAAGGATACCAAGCCATGTTCAACTGCTCCCATTTGTTACTGCACCAGAGTCTGGCGCGGGATCCATCCTTAACCCGATGACGCCAATTGCAGACCTACCACCATTGATTCGTCCCTCTACCGTTGCCTGTTTGCGCATATCTCACGGCATCGACGCCAGAAACAGTTTCGTCGGCGGTCTGCCTTATGACCACCGTCATGGCACCGGCTCTCCAGGCTAAGCTGTCATCTCAGCGGATCTGACGATAGCGGTACCCGCGTTTCTTCACATAGGCATCGAGGTAGCCACCGTGCGAAGAGGCGTTCATAAAATCGCGATATACGAAAGGTGCGACCCCGAAGTACTGGTAGATCGAGCCATCAAGGAATTCAACCTCAAGGATCCTCGATGCATCGTCATAGCCCGCAGATGCAATATTTGACGAACTGACACGTATGCGCTGCATTGGGTTCACCACTCTGCCCTTCTGCCCAGCGACTTCAACGATCCACGATCCGCCCAGCCCTTCGCACCGGTTAGCCTACCCAGCGAGCAGCACACGTGTCAAGGCCCACGTTTTGGCGCTTCCGACCGACCCGACGTGTCTGCTGCCTGGGAAACGTCTCTCCCCAAGGCCCTCCTCATCCCCCGGAGGCCGTGCAACCCGGGCGGCGAGGTCGTACGCGTGCTGCTCGCCATCGAGGCTCCGCCACGCCGCCTCAAAGCCCTTCCTGAGCCTCCCTTATCAAAAGAAGCTCAAACGGATCAGTAGTTATGGTTGTGGGATCCACCGCACGCAGCCACTCAAGTACATCATCCAGCTCCGCTCCACTACGTACACCACCACTACGCAGCTTCATGGCGAGCTGCAATGGAATACCGTATTCATCCAGCGCAATAAGGCACCCATCATGGAACAAGTTTTCAACCTGCCTAACATACGACTCAAAATCACCGACACTGTGGCCCAAACCCGCAAACACCTCCCTTTGTATGCGATCAAGGGCCCTGACAGCTTTCGGGAATAGAAACATAGCATAGTTTCGAACAAATTTGAGTACAGTATTAACCGCACCCTCCGCACTCTTGGTGTGCTTGATTTGCGCAACTATCAACTCATGCAGCGGCTTCCTCTTCTCAAGTTTCTTGAGCAGGGAAGCCTCTCCCTTTGGTGCCACAGCGCTCCTCTGTCGCCCACCAAGCGGATAATCGCGAAGAAGCGTGCATAGAGACAAGAGCTGGTCGAAGGTCGGAACGCCAGTCCAGGACAGGTACCAATGGTGCTTGCCCCAATTATCTCGGAGCTCCTTGGCAAGCATCAATTGCAAGTCTGGATCGATCCCTGCGTTATTTCTGAGCGTATCGAGGCTGAGTATGTCTTGCCCCTGATAATCAAGCAGTCGCTCGCGCGACCGTTCCGATAGGTCGCCCTCATCCAACTGGAGCAAGAGACTGGTGGAAGCGCTATCGCGTTGACTCAATACAGGGACATCAACAACCGGCAATTCCCGGATAGGCTCAGCATGAAACAGAAACACTCTGCCAACAAAATGCTGAAACATGCGGCCTGACCTGCCGCGAATATTGTTAAACGTGAAGAAGTCCAACTTCTGGTTTCCTACATAATCGTCACATACAATAATGTTCTTTGCCTTGGTGTTTACGCCTTCAATCAACGTTGAGGTACACACAAGAAAACGAAGCAGGCCATCGTTGAAGCGCCGCACCACATATTGTGCAAGCGCGCGGGGGATCTGTCCGTGATGCAGCCCTATGCCATTTTTCAAGGCTTCCACAAAGGACCACTCGGGATGAAATGCAGCGCCCACCCAACCAGCGGCAACATCGGTTTCTAGTGCTACCGAACCAACATTCTTTGAAAGAAGGACAGCGACGTCGGCCGCCCGCCCCGGAGCCCGGCAGTAGACAATCGTAGGCTCGTCCAGCGTTTTGACTAGCCGAAGCAGTCGTTCATCATCCGTTTCGCCGGGCGGAACCACGACAACATCGGTCACAACTGTGCTGTATTCAGTACGAACGAATTCACAATCAACCTTTTCGGCCGACTCAGGCGTAAGCGAATGAATGTTCGGTCCTAAGAGGTAGAACTGGGCTCCGGTCTGATGCAGCAAATAGAAAGCTTGATTTAGGATGTTGCTGCGAGCGTCCTCCTCTTCCGTCTCAAGACTTGGACTGAGCTTGTAGAATTCATCGATCACAAAGAAGTCAACGTCAACGCCAGGCACGACGTCGACGACACGCTCCTGTGTTAGTACATATATATTCTGGTCGGAAGGCCTCTGACCTCCGTGCGTTATTACCTTGTAATTTGAACGAAACCGCATCAACCTACGACGCGTCTCGTCGACCAATGCGAGCGTGGGCAAGACCACCACGATATTGTGATACCGGTTGCTTGCTACAATGGCATCTATGATTAGGCTTTTGCCGAAGCTGGTGGGAGCACTCAATATGACGCTCTTGCCGCTCAACAATGCATAGTACACTGCCGCCTGCTCACGATGGAAGACAAGCGCCTCCGGCAGCGCCAATTGAGTGGAAAGTGCTGGACGATGGACCTCGACTGCAATTCTATCAGCAACGGAAAGCGCCTCTATGTCGTTTATGTAGGGGAACAAGCCAAAGCGCCTCACCAGATCATTGATGGGTGCGACGAATTTCTCAAGGCTGCTTCGATGCTCCAGGAGTCGGAGCAATAACTTCTGCGACTCTGGACCGTATGCGTCGGCCGCTGCAAATGTTGCCACTGCCCTGAGCGCCCGCAGCGGGTCACTGGCCAGGGCATCGCGATTAGATACAAGGGCACGCAGTTCGGCGTAGGTCATATTGTCTGCCAAGCCTTGAGCTGCCGATCGAATGCGTCAATTAGCTCAGATTTTTGATGGACCGGCAGCAGGAATAGCTCAATATGAAGCTCTCTTGGAAGTTGCCTGGAAGCGAATGATGCATGGTGCTTCCGAATCTCTGTCTCAAAATCTGCCTTATAGGCGGCGCTAATCGCATCATGCGCCTGCACGGCCGCGCTATCATACGTCAGCAAGACCGGCACTCGAACACGCTCGAACACTGCGTCCAATGACGTCTGAGGATCAAGCAGTAGTTGTAGCTTTTCAGCTTGCGGCCATGTCGGGTCGATCTTGTTTATAATCGCCACAAACTCGGTGCGTAAGAAGTTGGTCGTCGAATGGGTTAGAAGTTCGGCAACTACGTCCCTTATAGCGTCGCCGATGTCACTGTACAGCTTGACTTCGCCTAGCCAAAGCTCAAGATCACCTCCTCCTGCATCAATCACGTGGACCGCATCAAAGCCCTTGACGGTGTCGTTTGGACTATCCTTGTAGTAAATTTTGCTAACTGCAGGGATGGTGTTCTTGATTTCGCGCAGGATTGCGTGCAGCAACAGTTCGCCGAGTTCACCGCGCCGCTCAAATTTTTTCGATGTGTAGATCGCCCTCGCAGCTTTTCGAACCAGAGCTACGGCATTACTAACACCGATCGCCTGAATCTCACGGTGCGTCAACGCGAATTCAGGAATCCATTCAACGACATGTTCAACAAGCTGGTTGGCCCGCCATTGACCACGCTCATAGCCTACGCAAATCCCATGGAGGGGCGGTAGCGTTGACCCATCATGAACGCGCACTTGTATGAGGCGATCAACCATCTGGTGCTGACCTGGCCCGTGACCCGCTGGGATCACTGAGCGCCTAATGATGTGTCCTAGACAGCGAAGAGGCAAGAGGCAGCAAGCGCACAGAGGGCAACTGCTCACATGAGCATGCGGTTTTGTAAGACGATTCACGCAAGCGAACCCGCCTCCTTCGGCCTCGTCGCGTGGCTCTCCATCGACATCTTCCCCGACGAGGACGCCCCCAACCCCGCCCGCACCGGCCACGGGCGCCCTCCCCCCACCACCGAGACATAGGACAACCAATGTCCTATGTCCTGAATAAAATCCTTCAGTTTCTAGAAGTTCTCGCTACCGTGGAAGCCACAAACGAAACGCCCCGCCTCCGGCTGGTACCCGGGGACGGGGCTGCGGAACGCCGGATGGTTTGACCCAGCCAACGCACGTCGCACTGCGCAACATGGGCCCGCCGCCGGAGAAGGGCAAGGCTTTCTGTGGCCAACGTGCTCTCTCATGAGAAGCGCCTTCGTGTGCTTGCTGCGCTCTTGGATGGCAACTCGGTACGGGCGGTGTCCCGGCTAACGGGCGTCCATCAGGACACGATCTCGCGGTTCGCCCTCGCGGCGGGAACCGGCGCCGGCTACCTCCACAACCGACTCGCTCGCGGCTTGTCCTGCACGCTCATCGAGACGGACGAGCTGTGGACCTACTGCGGCGTCAAGGAAGCGCGCAAGGCCGCCGAGCACCCCGTGGGGTTCGGCGACGTGTGGGTGTGGGTCGCCGTCTGCGGCGTCTCCCGCATGGTGATCTCCTGGCACGCAGGGCGGCGCGATCAAGCGAGCGCGGACGCCTTCATGAGCGACGTCCGCGCCCGGCTGACCGTCATGCCGCAGATCACGAGCGACGGCTACGCCGCGTACGGGCCCGCGATCGGCAAGGCGTTCGGCTTCGGCGTCGACCATGGGCAGGTCGTGAAGTCGTGGCAGAAGGGCGGGCAGAAGTCGCCCGACCACAAGTACGAGCCGCCCCGCGATCCGAAGCTCACGAAGCGCACCGTCTTCGGGGCGCCGAACCTCGCGACCTCGACCACCGCGCACGTCGAGCGGAACAACCTGACGATCCGCCACATGAACGGGCGGCTGCGTCGCCTCTGCCTCGCGTTCTCGAAACGCCCGGAGAATCATGCGGCGGCGCTCGCGTTGTCCTACTGCTGGTTCAACCTCGGGCGCGTGCAGAAGGACATGAAGGTGACGCCCGCGATGGCGGCAGACATTACCGATCACGTGTGGGAACTGGACGAGTTCCTGACGGCCATCATGACGGCAGAGCGGTGCGGGCCGCCCGTGCAGCAGGATCTTGCCCCAAGGACACCGGAGACGACGCACCGCGAACTCCCCGGTGGGCGCGGGTTCCTTCGCATCGTGGAAGGAGGGACGGGCAAGGGGGCGCCACCGGCGCCTACGCCCGAGGGGCCTGCTCCCGCGCACGGCGCGCAGGTTTCCGCGCCTGGGGCATCGCCGGTTGCGGCTCCGGATGAGAACGAGCAGCTTGACCTCTTCTCATGGCGTCCCAAGGGGCCCCCCAAAGGTCGTAAGCCCCCGCCTATCGACCTCTTCTGAGCCTCTGCGGGGCCCTTCTCGCTCTCATCGACACGGCTGTCTCGACGAAGATCGTCGCCGCCAAGAGCCTTGGAGGGGCGGGGGCGGCTCCGTAGATCGGGAGAATGGTCGACGACCAGGAGCCTGTGCCGGCCCAATTGACTCCCTCACGGGGTATGCGCACTAGCAGAATTATTTCTGCGATAGCTTGAGAAACTTCTTCGGGATGTAAACCTCGTGGTATCGATCCCACCAAAGCACGTGGAACACGCTTCCGATCCGAAAGCCATACAGGCGTCCCAGCTTGTGAATGTACAACTGATAAAGATTTGATTGATCGTCGAGGCTTAACTCCTTCAAACGATCCTGCGATGCCTTCTCCCATTCCGAGGCATCATTCCACGCATGATTATGTTCGGAGAAATCGCCAACCGTGCCCCACGTCACGTTTTCGTAGGCCGTGAGGCGGTTGACGACGGCTATGAGTGTATCGAGCGTTGTGTCCTCTTCGGTGCTCCACTGACGCGGATGCTCCAGATCTAATTTCCCAAACCGCCATGATAGCTTCTGGGTCTTCCACGCAGTTGTAGATCCAGGATCCGGAACGTCGCGCTCTCGAATCGGAGGCGGACGAAAGAACATGAACTCCCGGAGGAAATTATCCGCCTTCTCCAACTCTTCGCGGATGATTGATTCCAATGATCCGTCATCAAGTGACGATTCCAGATCTAGAATCTTCTTGTGCAATTCTTGGAGTTGCTCATGGGTCGCCTTGGCCCTCGCTTCCTCCTCGTGCCGACTTGCCGCGGTGCGTGCAAGTGCGGAAAGCCTACCGACAACCTTTCGATACTCGTCGTGAAGACTCATGAGCGCCGTTGATGTGCGAGGGCTGTATAGAACTCTTGCATGACAGTAGGGTCGATAATTTGATTGCCGCGCTCTAGTGGCTCCAAGCCTGCGCGGGCTTCGATCCAGGGCTGCTCCTCATGTGTCAGATCGCTCAACTGTCCCGCTGAGTATTTGCCGTATCGGTTTATGACCTTATCGATCGTCTTCTTGTCTGCGTCTGACAGCTTTGATGTGTCTCCTGAAAAATCTTCCGCATTCACGACAAACCTACCCCGGTGCCTCTCATATAGGGATCGCACGACAGGGCCATCTGCCCATGCCTCTATAGGGTCGTCGAAGAGGAGTTGCTCCTCGCGAACTAGATTCCATGCTTGACAATAGTAGACGAGCTTCTGAAGCTTCATGGCAGTCATCGAGCCATGCTTCTCCAGAATATAGGTTGCTACGTCAGCAGCGGCGACCGCCGTTTTGTTTTTATGAGATTTTGACATTCGTAGACTCACGTATTGAGGAGAATGCTGCTCGAAGTGGTGTCAGTCACGCAGAATGCTCTCTAACGATATAGCTCTTTACACCGACGAGCATCACCCACATCCCTAAATATATCAAACAAGTAGCAGAGGGTAGCCACATGCAAGCGATTGGTGGGACATGTGCCTACACTGGCTCCAGGGAGATCGCTTGCCTTCTCCTGGCCACCTTAACCTCCTCCCCCTTCGTTTGATCAAGGCTGGGAGAAGGTTGTAGAAGATTGATCTCCACATCCACCAAACCGAAGTATCCGCCCCGGTGCGCGCGCGTTCATACGAGACCGGCTTACAGATGTGGGGCGCCGTGAGAAAGCGGCGTAGACGGGTGGGCCCTGGACGGGAGAGCAGGACGGGCGCCCCGGAGAGAGACCCCATCGGGCGTTCAGCGCTTGCGCTGCGTCCGGTTGGGGCGTGGAGCCTGCTTCGGAGTGAAGGTCGCTCCGAGCTTCCGAAGGGCGGCGCGGAGCTTCTTCTCGTGGGCGTGGAACGTCGCCCGCGGTTGTCCAGCAGCACGAGCCGCATCGGCGCCGATGAGCCCGCGCGCGGCCAGCTCCACGACGTGCGCGACGTTCGGGTTCGACGCCACGACTCGCGCGAGCAGATCCCGCGCTTCAATGGCCGGCAGCGGTTCCATTGTTGCAAGGATCGGGACATCCCGAAGCGAAGACGCTGGGACCTCGTGCAGTGTCGAGGCTCGCCGCGAGAGGTTCTTGGCGTGGAACCACGCCGTCTGCCGCGCGAAGCCACAGAGCGCAGCCTCGGGCGGGGTTCTCTCCCCGCCACGCACGCGCCCCTCATTCAGGGCTTCCCATGTCGTGATCACCGTCTCCTGCACGATGTCCGGTACATGCGCAGACACCACGCCGATCGTGCGAACATAGCGGACGAGCATCGGGCGAAGCTGCTCGATGTCGTCCGCATCCGCTTCGACGATCGGCGCGCCCCCACCGGGGGAGGCGCGCTGCCGGATCACGTGCTGTCCCCTTGGACAAGGATTTCCACTTCAATGCCGAGCGCGTGCGCGACGCCCGTAGCGAAATGCAGCGTGCAGTGGATTTCCCCACGAAGGAAGGCCTGCACGTACTTCGGGGCGTAGCCGATCGCTTCGGAAGCCTCTTTCGCCGAGCGTCCGGCAACGAAGGGCGCAAGCGCTTTCCGCACGCGATCCGCCTGCTCGATCGTAAGGATCGCGGGAAGGCTCTCGGGAGCCTTGTCGTGGTCCGGGCCCTGGTCGTGCTCGTTCATGAAGCACCCCCTTTCCGGCGCGAGCCCTTCGGGGCCCTCGGAGCCTTCGGGGGCGTCACGAGGGAGAGCGCGGGCGCCTTCCTTGGCGGAGCTTTCCCCGCGAGCGCATCATCGAGCGAGAGACCGACGGCGCGCGCGATGCTCCGCGCGAGCGCCATGTTGCCGGGCTCGGACCCGTCGCAGAATGCGAGAATGAACGAACGGCGGAAACCGAGCTTGTGCGCCACCAGGATCCACGAGCCCAGCTCGCGATGGAGATGGCGAAGCAGCGCGCGCAGGTTCGACCGCTGGATCTCGATAAGGTCGGTCCCACGAAGGGGGCGATCTCGGAAACGGGAAGACGTCATCACGACGCGCCTCCCTTCCGCCCGCAAAGAGCGCACGCGCCCGCCACGTGGGGACGCCCGGTGAGGACCTGTTCGACGGGGATACCGCCCGCGCGCGCGAGCAGGACGGCGACGCCGTAGGAGCTTTCGTGGCGGATCTTCTGGAGGGTGTGACGACCGACGCCCATCACGGCGGCGAGCACGTCCCGCCCGCCGTAGGCGCGGGCGATGTTGCGTTCGGCGGCCCGCATGTGGGCGCGCTCTTCGGGCGTGGGGAAGAGGTAGGGACTTTTCCGGCCCTTGGGCGGACGAGTCCCTTGGCCCTCGGGACGAGGGTGGACTAGACGAAGCATGGGTTGCGACTCCGGCTGAAACGGGGTTGCGGCCAAGTCGCCTCGTGGGGTTCACAGGTCCCACGGGGCGGCGCCTTTTGGAGGTAGGCCAAGGGGCGCTCTCGCGCCCCCGGCCCAGCCCTTCAGGCGAGGCCGTAGTACATCAGCGCAAGAGCCAAACTGCCCTAGTTCGCCAAATTAGGGCGACTTAGGGCACCACCTGTCGACAACCACCCCAGCCGTTGCCGACGAGCACGGCGAGCATGTCGACAATCACCCCAGTCGTTGCCGACGAGCCCGGCGAGCATGTCGACAACCACCCCAGCCGTTGCCGACAAGCACGGCGAGCATGTCGACAACCACCCCAGCCGTTGCCGACGAGCCCGGCGAGCATGTCGACAACCACCCCAGCCGTTGCCGACGAGCCCGGACGCGCGCTTCAGCGCCCCCGCGCGCCGTCCTTGCCCGCCGCCGCGAGGTGCTCCTTGGCCTCGACGAGCGCCGCGATCGCGAGCTCACGCTGGCCAGCCGCCGCGAGCGCCCAGCCCTGCTCCCGCAGGATCGAGCCGAGAAGAGCGCGCGCGGAAGACTCCTTGCCCGTCACCGCATCCCGCGCCGCCCGCACCGCGAGGTCCGTTCGGCCCGCCCGCGCGAGGGCCAGCGCAAAGGCCGAATGCCCGCCCGGCGGCGCCGCCGAAGGCCCCGAGAGGAGGACCTCGCAAAGGCGAACGCCCGCGGCGCGCGCGAGCGGCTCCGTGCTGCCCAGCGCGGCGCGCGCGGCGGTCCACACGGGCGGGGCGACACCCACGCCCCCGCTCGTGACGAGGTCGGTCGCCTCGGTGAGCGCCTCCGCGGCTTCCCGCGGCCGGCCCTTGCCGAGCGCCACGTAGGCCGCGAGCCCGAGCGACGCGAGGCGCAGCGACGGCGAGGATGGTTCGGTCGAGGCCGAAGGGGACGGGCCGTAGTCGCCCTGTCCGCCGCCCGTGAGCGTGGCGCGGGCCCGACAAACCAGAGGGAAGATCTCGGGCGCGAGCTCGCCCGCCCGCGTGATCGCCTCGGCCTGCGCCTCCCCGCGCGACGCCGCGATCGCCTGCGCCGCCGCGAGCCGCGCGAGGGCGTTTTCCCGCGCCGCATCGTCGGGCACGTGGCGGAGCGTGGCCGCCACACGATCGGCCTCCAGCGGCGTGAGCGCATCCCCGAGCGCGTCGGCATGCTCGGCGGCGAGGCGGATCGCGAGCCGGCCGAGCGATGTCGTCGGATCACGGCCGAGCTCTTCGAGAAGCGACAGGCCCGAGGCCCGCACGAAGCGGCTCGGCGAGCGCAGCCTGCCGAGCGCGATCACGAGCTTGTGATCGGGCGGCGCGCCCGCCGGATCGGCCGACGCGGCGTCCGCGACCGCGAGCGCAGCCGTGGTCCGATCGCCGAGCAGCCGCTCGACGCGGCGCGCGCGGGATGCCACCGCCACGTCCGCCGCGCCCTTTTCCGCGTCGGCCCGCGCGGCCGCTTTGCCAAACGCCACGAAGGCCCCGTCCCCGTCGCCCGTGAGCTCCAGCATGCGGCCGAGCAGGTAGAGCGCACGCGCCGACTCCTCGCGCTCGACCTCGGCCCCCGCGAGTGTGAGCGCCGCGCTTTTCCGCCCGAACCGCGCAAGCTGCCGGCAGAGCTCGAGGATGGCCGGCAGGTGCGGGCCGCTGCCCGAGAGCGTGCTCCAGTACGCCGCGATGTCCTCGATCTCCCGCTCCTCGCCGAGGCGCACCGCGCACCGGAGGGCGCCGAGCGCGGCGCGCGCGGCGAACGAGGGTTCGGCCGTGCGCACGAGCAGACGCTTGTACGCCGGCAGCGCGACGAAGGGCCCGACGGCCGTTTCGAGCTTCTGCGCCGCGCCGAGGCCGATGTCGTCGACGAACTTCACGCGCCCGCGGCCCTTTTGCTCACGCGCCTCCCCGCTCGGTGACGAGGCCGAGCGAAGGCAGCCGTTCGAGCGCGTTGTCGATGCGCGACGTCTCCGCGTTGATCGCCTCGAGCTTGCGCCGGAGCGCCCCCGCGTCGTTCGTGTCCGACGTGAGGTTCTTGAGCGGCTCGAGGACCTTCTCGTGGATCTGCGCGATCAGTTTGTTCCGCTCGGCGATCTGCAGCGATCCCACGTCGGAGGAGGACGGGACGAAGTCGACGAGCTTCCGCTCGACGCTCTGCGCGTAGTAGCGCTCGTTCCGCAGCCTGCGATCGAGGTAGGCCGGATCGTCGAGGCGCATCTGCGCGAACTCCTCCTGCATCGCGGTCTCGTCGAGAGCCTGCACCTCGTTGAAGACGCGGCGCCAGGCCACGGCATCTGAAGCCTCGTAGGCCGCCATCGCGCGGGCCTCGATGTCCGCGAGGCGCTTCTCCCAGGCCGTGCGATCCATGCCGTAGAGGTTGCCCGAGGCGCGGTAGACGCGGCGGCGCAGCTCGTTGAGCTCGGCCTCGAAGCGGGCCATGGGCGGCGAGAGCGTCTCGTTCGGGTCGCCGCGGTACCAGTCGACGAGCAGGCGCAGTTTTTCGCAGAGCGCCTGCAGTTTGTCCGGGTCCGTGGCGACGACCTCGCGGATGCCGGCGACGAGCATGTCCGCCTCGGCCCGGTAGCTCATCGCACTCGAACCCCAGAGCGACTTGCTCGTCGACTCGGCCTCTTCGAGCAGCGACTCCACGGCGCCCGCGGGATCAAAACGCGGCGCGGCGGGCGGCTCGACCTGCGCCCAGAGCTCCTGCCCCGCCACGACCGCGCGCGCTTCCATGCGCATGGCGTCGTCGCAACGGAGCGTGAGATCCACGGGCGTGCCGACGGAGAGCTCGCGCGGGACCTGGAGCAGGAGGGTCTTGATCGGCATGCGGTTCTGCAGGAGCCGGAGCACCACGGCGCCGCTCTGATCCGCGGTGAAGAAGCGGCTCTTCACCTCCGCGGGCAGGCCCGCGCCGCGCGCGATGAGCACGCGCCGCTCGCGCCGGCCCGCGCGCACGACCTCGATGGAGAGGTCTTTGGCCACGACCGAGGGCCGCGAGAGCGCGCTCGCACGGGGCCGGACGTCGCCGCGGTAGAGCGCGAACGGGAGCTCCGCGAGCACCTCGCGCTCGACCGAGCGCAGGGCCACGCGCGACGCATGCTCGGGCTCTTCGCCGAGCGGGACGTCGAGCCGCACCACGGCGCCCGCCGCGTCGGGCAAGGACGCCTTTGCGATCTCCTCGGCGCCGCTCATCCCACGGAACACGACGATCTCCGCCGCGCCTTCCGGCGCCTGCTCGACGCGCACGCCGAGCCGGATCTTCGAGCCCTGGCTGACGAGCGGCGTCGTGAACGCGACCGTGATCTTCCGATCCGGCTCGCCGATCCTGAGGCCCCCGAGCTGCGCCGCGTGGATGGCCGCGCCGAGCGCGACGCACGTGTCCACCTCGTCCTGCAAAGGTTTTTCCGAGCGGCTCTTCTTGCAGATCGCCTCGGTCACGCGGCGCACGACCATCGGCACGCGGGTCGATCCGCCGACGAGGACGACGTGATCGATCTGCCCGAGATCCACCGACGAGGTCTCGGCACTCCGCGCGAGCGCCCGCTCGCAGCAGGCGATCGTGGTCTCGACGAGATCGCCGACCGCCTGCTCGTACTCGGCGCGCCCGATGTCGCCCTCGAACGAGACGCTCTCGCCGTTCTTGTCCTGCATGAAGTCCTGCTTGGCGACGCTCACGACCTCGGAGGTCGAGAGCGACTCCTTGATCTCCTGCGCGAGGTGGACAAGGCGGCCGAAGCGCTGGCGATCCGCCTCGTCGCCGCGGACGTCGAGGTCGAGGGCGTAGCCACGCGCGACCAGGATCCCGCGGAGCTTCTCGGCGAAGCGTCGATCGAAGTCGTCGCCGCCGAGGTAGTTGTCGCCGTCGATCGCG
Source organism: Polyangium jinanense (assembly GCF_028435265.1). Classification (GTDB taxonomy): domain Bacteria; phylum Myxococcota_A; class Polyangia; order Polyangiales; family Polyangiaceae; genus Polyangium; species Polyangium jinanense. Next base: position 21,670 of record NZ_JAGTJK010000093.1, read on the forward strand.
AGCACCTGGTACTCGCCGCCGAGGCAACGCAGGATCGAGACGTCGAAGGTGCCGCCGCCGAGGTCGTAGACGAGGAAGTTTCCATCGCCGAGGCGGCTCTTCCAGGTGTGGTAGATGGCCGCGGCCGTAGGCTCCTGCAGGATGCCGATGACCTCGAGCCCCGCCATCTCGCCGGCCTTGCGGGTGGCCTCGACCTGCGGCGCGTCGAAGTACGCGGGCACCGTGATCACGGCCCGATCGACGCGCACCTCGATGCCCTCGGCGGCCTGCTTGCCGAGGTGCTCGCTCATGCGCGCGCGGAGCTCGGCGAGGATCTTGGCGCTGATCTCCTCGGGCGTGAGCGCATGCGGGCCGACCTCGACCTTCGCGTTTTGCCCCATCTTGCGCTTGATGGACTCGATCGGCGGGGGCGTCTTGCCGCGGCGCTGGCGCGCGGCGTGGCCGACGAGGAACGCCTCGCCTTTGGGATCCCAGGCGACCGCCGAGGGGACGGTGCGCCGCCCGAAGCGGTCGGCGAAGATGTGCAGATCGCGCTCGGACGGGTCGAGCATGGCGATCTCCGAGTTGGTCGTGCCGAGATCGATTCCAACAGGACGGTCGACGAACATGGTCTATCGCTTCCTCTCGGGGGACGTGGGGGCGAAGGGAGGATCGGCGCTCGGGGCGCCTGTGGCGAGCACGGGATCCTCGTCGAGCGAGAGCACGGTCCGCGGGCCCCTGTCGGCCCCACGGGAAAGGAACGGCGCGAGCGCGAGGGCCACCGAAGGCCGCGGCGCGAGCTCGGCGAGCCCGACAGGTTCCGCCGCAGGGGATTTTCGAGCCCTCGGCGGCGCATGCTCCGGGCCCGTACGATCGAGCGCGGGGTGGCGCGGGCGGGCGCCGATGGCAGCGCGCAGGCGGCGCAGCGGGTGCAGGGTGAGCTCTTCCCAGGCGGCGCGGATGTCTGCGCGCTCGGCCTCGCCCGCGTCCTCGGCAAGCTCGCGGAGGCGCTCCGTGATGGCGCGCGGGCCCTCCCTCGGATCGAGGTCGAACCGCTCGAAGGGGTTTGGGGCGCAGCTCGGCTCGTCCGAGCGTAGCCCCAAGCGTTGAAAGGGATTTTCCGTTCCGTTGGTCATGAAGAGATCCCGAGGAGTTTCCTGGCCTCGCCGAGGCGTCTTCGCGCCTCCGGGAGGCGCGTGGCCGCGGGGTAGAGCTGCTCGGCGCGTTCGATGAGGCCCGCGGCCCGGTCGTGATCCTGGCGGCTCGGCGCGCGCGCGCCGGGCAGGAGCCGGAGCGCCTGATCGCAGAGCGTGTTCGCCTTCATGAGCCGCGCGTTGCGGTGGGTCGGGCAGATCGTGATGGCCCGATCGAGGAGCTCCAGCGTCTCGCGCTCGGTGCGGACGACGTCCGAGCGGAAGACGAGCATCTGGGCCGCACGGGCGGCGTAGGCGAGCTTCGACGGGTCGTTCTCGATGCGGCGCGCGAGCGCGTCGACGAGGGGCTCGACCGGGGCGATGAGGCTGCGGAGATCGTCCCAGCGGCTCGCGCGGTAATGGGCCCAGGCAAGCGGCGTGGCCTGCTCGATCGCAGCGTGCTCGACGCTCTCGTCCGCGCCGGACCAGCGCCAGACGGCGACGAACCTCCCAAGCAGCGCCGCGCCCTCCGCAGCGCTCGGCTCGCCCTTCGTGGTCGCCTCGGCAAACGCCGCGAGCACCGGCGCGAGCGCCTCCTCGACGGCGACCGCCACGAGCGACGTGGCCCGCCGCGCCGCCCGCTCCGCGAGGGCCTCGGGGGCACGCGCGATCCGCGCAGCTTCAGGCACGCGGCCGAGCGCGGCGAGCGCCCTTTGCGCGTCGGCCGTGAGCTCCCGCGCGCCAAGACGCGCCCGCTCGCCGAGATCCTCGATGCACCAGAGGGGCGCATCGACGAGGGCACGATCGAGGTCCTGCCGCGCAAGCGCGCTGCCAGTCACGGCCTCGCCGAGGTCGCGGAGGTAGGTCTCCTGGCGGCCGAGGGCGAGCCAGGCAGTGATCGATCGGACGAACGCGTCGGTGGAGCTTCCCGCACGGTCGGCGAGGGACGCGTGGTGGAGGGCGAGGTGGTGGAGGAGCTCCGGAGGCGGGTCGATCTGCCGCGCAGGCTCGAGGTGCTCGCGGAGGGCATCGAGCTTGCCAGTGCGCGCGGCCTCGATGGCGTCGTTTCCCCCGGGGAGGCGCCGGAGGGCAGCGCAGAGGCCAGCGCCACGGGCGGGGGGGCGGGCGTCGGTTCCGGCCTGCTCACGGAAGAGGCGCTCGAAGACGATCTCGTCCGTGAGCCGCGCGAGCAGCGCCTCGTCCTCGTCTCGCCACACGGGAGGCATCATCCGCGGGAGGGGCTCGTGCGGTCAAGACGGGCGGAAGCGGCGTCTCGCTGGGGCGTTGCCCCAGACCCCACCAGGGGTTGTCCACCCCTGGACCCGGACCAGCGCAAGCGCTGGACTCGGGGTCGATGAACTGCGCGATGCGCAGTTCATCGAACAGGCCGAGGCAAGACCGGCGAGCGACGCTGCCCATCAAGACGGCTTCAACCGGCAACGCCGTTCCTGGTCTTGCCACCGGCCTTGTTGGAAGAACTGCGCATCGCGCAGTTCTTCCACGAATGGTCCAGGGCTTGCCCTGGTTCGGGTCGAGGGGCGAACAGCCCCCGCGGGGTCCGGGGCAGCGCCCCGGTCAGCGAGCGCCTGTGAAGATCGCGGTGCACTCCGGAACGCGCGCCCATGCGCGCTCGCGGATCTGGGCCACGAGTGCTGGACCGAAGAATTCGCCGCAAATGTTCGCTGCGCTCTCGACGTCGGGGAACACGTAGTCTGTGCGCACCCAGCGGCGCGAAAGCCCGTGCGCGTGCTCCAGGTGCGCGAAGTACTCGTCCATGCCCGGATGGACGCGCGGCGTCTCGTGGCCGGTGCCAAGCGTCTCGATGACCATGAGCGCACCGCCGGGACGCAGTACACGGTGCATCTCCGACAGCGCCGCGTCCACTTCCTCGCGCCAGCCCTCCGGCATCCAGTGACGAAAATGCCCGAACACCCATCCGGCCATTGCGACATCGACGCTCGCGTCGGGCAACGGCAACGAGCGCGCATCCGCGTGGTGGATGGTGAACGGCACGCCGGCCTGCGACAGATGCCGGCGCGCGATCTCCAACATGGGCGCCGCGCGATCGACCAGGTGCAAGTGCGACGCGCGCGCGCCGACGATGCGCGAGAGCCGCCCGGTACCCGCGCCGACGTCGAGCGCCACGGCCCCCTCCGGCAGCCATTCGCGCACCATGCGTGCGAGCGCCTCGTCCGCATCCTCCGCGTTGATCAGCGCGTCGTACGCGTCCGCCTTCTCTTGGTACATGCGCGCCTGTGCATCGCTCACTTGGTCGCTCATCGGCGCGACCTTATCGCACTCGCTCGCGACGTGACAGCGACTCGACGGGAACCCGTTTCGATCAGCCGGGCGGAAGCAAAGCGAACAAGGCTCGCGCGCCGACCTTCTTGTCGACGACGAGCACGCTCCGGACCATCTTCGTGCTGCCGAGGAGCGCTTGGCCCAGCGCTTCACCTGGAATGTCGAGACGGCATGCGAGGAGGCGCTGCGGGTAACGGGAGAGGAGCGCGTCGCAATCTCGATAGAATCGCTCGCTGCCGTCGTTCGCCAGGAAGAGGATCCGCGACACACGGGCGTTCTGCGGGCTGCCGGGGGTCTTCTCGTTCAGCGCGTCGAGGCCCTTCTGCTCGCTGGCCAGCTTCTCGCCGATGAGCTCGAGACCCTGGTAGGCATGCCCAGCGGCGAGCGCGCTGCGGAGCTCGGCGGCCAGCGTGTCGGTCATCGGGAGCGTCGCGACCTTTTGGCGACCTCGCTCCCATAACGGAGCCGCGTGCGTCTCGAGGAGGCGTACGACCGCGTCGTGACGAGGATCGGCGACGACGTCCTTCGGCAACTTGAGGGTGGACATTGCGGGGAGGTCTAGCAGAACCCCGGTTCCCCAAGAAGGGCTCGCGTTGAACGCCCGCGGAGCCCCCGGCGTGGCCCCGAACTTCAGGGACCGGCGCACTCGACGCGGCCACTGCTCCAGCA
>NZ_JAGTJK010000094.1:0-25176 GCF_028435265.1 Polyangium jinanense
AAGGGGGCTGTCCGCCCCCTTCACCCCGGACCAGGCACGGCCTGGACCGAGGGCCGAGAAACCGCGCGATGCCCGGTTTCTCGGACGGACCCGGGGCAAGACCACGAGCGGCGTTGCCAGCTGAGACAGCAGCGCTGCCCTGCTCGCCAGAAGCATTTTCCCTGTCGACAGCGCGCATCGCGCGCTGTCGCCCCGGGTCCAGCGCTTGCGCTGGTCCGGGTCCAGGGGTGGACAACCCCTGGTCGGGTCCGGGGTGAAACCCCGGCGCTACGCTGCGGTACCCCCTCTCAGTTGTTCGGCGCGCCGGCGCAGATCCAGTTCGCCACCGTGGTGACCTGCGGCGAAGGGAGCAGCCCGAGCTTGGGCATCTTCGTCCCCGAGCAGAGCTCGACATTCATCATCTTGTCGATGAGGTAACTCTGCGCGGGGTCGCCGGGCAGGACGAGCTTGCGGCCGTCGTTGCATTGCGAGGCGGCGACGTCGACGAGCTCGGCATACGCCTTTCCGGCGCTCAAATCGAGTCCTTCCTGCGCGTTGACTCCCTTGTGGCAGCCAGCGGAAGCGCAGTTCGCGGTGAAGAGGGGCTGGACGTCGTTGGCGAACGAGACGCTCCCGCTGCCGCACGTGCAGGTCCCGCCCGCGCAGGTTTGCCCGGTCGCGCACGCGTGGCCGCAAGCGCCGCAGTTGTTCGGGTCGGTCTGCGTATCGACGCAGGAGGCCCCGCACACGTCGAGCATGCCACACGTCGCGGCGCACGTGCCGGCATTGCAGACTTCGCCGGCGCCGCAGGCATGGCCGCATATGCCACAATGTGAGGCATCCGTGGCGAGATCGACACAATTCGCGCCGCCGCACGTCTCGCAGGACGGCGCATCGGTCCCGCTGTCGGCCTCGCCGTCGGGTCCAGCGTCGGGCCCGCCCCCGCCCTCGGGGAGCCCGGCGATCCAGGATTCGACGCACGCGACCTCGTCCGCCGGGAGGGCGCCCGTGGGCGGCATGCGAAGGCCGCAACCAGGCATCGCGAGCCTGAGCTTTTCGATCAGGAACGAGGCATCCGGATTCCCCGGCGTCACAAGGAGCTTGTTTTCGCACGTCTTCGAGGGCGCCCCGACGAGCCGCTGTTCGAGCCCCGGCGATACGAGGTCGAGGAACCCCGCGGGCTCGACGGACGCGTGGCAGCCCGCTTGTGAACAAGCCCGCGCGAAGACCGTTTCCTGAATGGATGCGAGGTCCGGCGTGCAGGTGTCCTCCGGCGCGGGTTGCGTGGCGGTCCCGGAGCAAGCCGAGGCGAAAGCGGCCGCGGGCACAGCCAATGCCGCGAGGGCCAGCCAAGGGAAAACTCGGTGTCGTGATTTCGCGAAAGTCATGGGCAAACCCTATCGAACGAGTTTGTCCTTTGTAAATATATTTTCGCGTGGGCACGCCCGTCACCGGGGAATGGTGCCAGGCAATTCATCGGGGGGGCGCGAATGCAGGGAAGGCGGGAAAAACGCGAAGAATGTGCGGGGATCCGGGTGCCGGATCCCCGCTGATCAAGCGGCTTACTTGCAGACCTTCTTGCCCTTGACGCCGCAGGTGCCCGAGCAGCAATCCGAGCCGACCGCGCAGGTCGCGCCGGACGCGCCGCACGTGGGCCCGCCGCCGCTGCCGCTGAGCAGTGCATCGAGCGCATTCTTCGCGCGCACGAGGCCATACCCGAAGTTCACGTCGCGGCCGGCCGCGCCGAGGTCCTCCGCGGTCGAGGTGAGCGCATTGCGGACGTCGTTGTTCGTCGCCGCGGGCTTCTGGCTCCAGATGAGCGCCGCGACGGCCGAGACGTGCGGCGTCGCCATCGAGGTGCCGTCCCACGCCTCGTACCCCGTGCCCGGGATCTGTTGCACCGTGTTCAGCGCCCCGCTCGCGCCGAGCGAGCTCGCGACGAGGGCCTGGCCGTCCTCCATGCTGATGCCAATGGCCGGGATCGCGCTCGTGCCATTGAGCGTGCCCGCGAAGCCGCCGGAGACGTTGTTGTAAATGACCGCGCCTGCGGCGCCGCCGGCCTGCGCATTGTTGACCTTGTCGGCGAAGCTGACCGTGCCGCGCTGGCAAAGCACGATCTTGCCCGCCCACGAGCCGACCGCGTCGCACAGCCCGCCATCGACGAGCGCGCCCGAGACGCTCTTCGCCGCCGCGCCGTCGATGATCGAACCCGCATACGAGCCCGAGCCCACCGTGAGGGTCGGCGTCGTCCAGGGCACGGTCGAGAGGACCTGCACGCCCGGTGCCGTGATCTCGACGTCGGCATTGTATTGCGAGAAGTCCGCCTTGGCCTTCGCCGAGTCGACGGCCGCCACGGACATGACGGACGCATAACCGGCCGGATACGAGGTCCTGTTGTTGCCGCCGTTGCCCGCGGCCGCGATGCTGAGCACGCCCGCGGCGTAGGCGCTGTCGAACGCAGCGTTCTCCGTGTTGCTGGAGAAGCTTCCGCCGAGGCTCATGCTCACGACCTTCGCGCCCGCGCTGCGGCATTCGTTCAGCGCGGCCACGAGATCCGAGGAGTACGACCAGGCGCAATCGGCGCCGTCGAAGACCTTCACGATGTGGAGCGAGACGTTGTCCGGCGCGACGCCCACGACGCCCAGCGAGTTGTTCACCGCGGCGATCGTGCCGGCGACGTGCGTGCCGTGGCCGCAGCTATCCGTGTTCCACGAGGTGCCACTCTCGCCCGTGACGGGCAGGCCCTGGAGATCGGCGTGGCCGGCATGAAAACCCGAGTCGATGATGCAGACCTTCGTGCTGCCGCTCGCGCTCGAGAAAGCGGCGTCGGTCGCTTGCACCATCGAAATGCCGTACGGCGTCGTCTGGCCGTAAAGCTCGCGGCGCTGATCGACCTCGACGTATTCGACGTTCGGATTGTTCGCCATGGCCTGGACGGCGACGTCGGGCAGGTACACGGCGCTCGCCGCTTGCTCGGGCAGATCCCGCGCGACCTTGCCGCCCGCGGCCGCGATCGACGCGCCACGCCGCGAGTAATCCTTGAACTTGATGATGTACCGGCCCTCGGCCGAGAGGGCGACCGGAGCGGCTCCCACGTCCTCCTCGCCCTCGTCCGCGCCGATGGCGCAAGCGGCGAGGCCGAGCGAAGCAAGGACGAGCGCGAGGGAATAACGAAGGTTGTGCGTCATGTCGGTTCCTTCTGGGATATGGAAATGAGGTACCGTCGCCGGTCGAAAATACGACTGGCGACATGGTCATTACGTCGAGAAGCGCCGCACGCGCACGTCCGTGGGTCACGCGTACAATCGCGCGCCTCGACATTGTCTTGCAGCGTCACGCCGTGGTTGGGTCAACGCGCGAGGGGCTCACCAAGGTGGGCTGTGACGCAGATCCAACGAAACCCCTTCGGGAACCGGAGCCGCCCGCGTGAACTTCAACATTATTCTGCTTCGGGCAGCATTGCAAGCGATTTCCATTTCGAAAATAAATGTACGCAAAACCTGGTTCCCGTAATAACCAGATCTCGTGCGCACCCAGGTCACGCACGTGACCAGCGCATGGCGACGTGGACGCACGCCGCCCGCAGGCTCATTCGTGCTCGGCGTCGCGCGGAGGACGGTCGCGCGAGGCTGCGAACGCAATCGCCTCCTCCAGCGCTTCCAGATCGACGGGCTTCGTCAAATGCTCGTCGAATCCAGCCTCGATCGCCTTGCGCTTGTCCTCGAGCTGACCATATCCGGTGAGCGCGACGAGGCCGAGGTGGCGCGTCGAAGGATGGGCCCGGAGCCGCCTCGCCACTTCATAACCATCGATCTCGGGGAGCCCGAGGTCCACGACGGCGACATCGAGCGCGACGCTGCCGGCAAGCTCGACGCCGGCCTTTCCATCCGCGGCCTCACACACCTCGTGCCCCTGCATCGAGAGCGACGTGGCGAGCGTCTTTCGCATGTCGTCGTTGTCGTCGATGAGCAGGATTCGCCTGGGGGTGATCGCTTTCGGCGCGCGCGGCGAGGCGGCCGTCGTCGTGGGCGCCGGGACCCGAGGGAAACGCACGGTGAAGACGGCGCCGCGATCCTCACCCTCGCTCGCGACGGAGACGCTCCCGCCCTGGAGCTCCGCGAGTTTTTTCACCAGGGCAAGGCCAATCCCCATGCCCCCGGATTTGCGAGCGAGCCCCTGCGCGCCTTGCACGAAAAGATCAAAGACATGCTCCATCATGGCGGCCGAGAGTCCCGGCCCCTGATCGGCGACCTCGAGCACGGCGCCGCGATCGTCGCCCTTTACCCGCACGTCGATGGCCGAGCCTTTCGGGCTGAACTTGAGCGCATTGTCGAGGAGGTTCGAGAGGATCTGCTCGACGCGGGAACGATCGGCCCGGATCCACGCGGCCTCCGCGTGCAGCGTGACGCGGTGATGCTCGAACCGACCCGAGGAGCGCCAGGTTTGAACGACCGCGGACGCCGCGTCGGCGAGGTTCATGACCTCCGGCTGGAGGTGGGCCTTGCCCATGACGATGCGGCTCATGTCGAGCAAATCCTCCACGAGGCGCGCCGTGTGCTTGGTCTGGCGCTTGATGACCTCGCGGGCATGCTTCGCCGCGGGGTGCTGCGGATCGACCACGTCGAGGAGGTGGCTGGCCGAGGTGAGCGCCGCGAGCGGATTTCGGAGCTCGTGGCTCATCATGGCAATGAATTCGTCCTTCGCGCGGTCGCCCTCCTGCAAGGCTCGTTTTTCGCGTTCGAGCAGCGCTTGACGCTCGCGCACGGCCGCCGCCGCCTCGTTCAGCGCGAGGGCGACGGTGCGGACTTCGGCGACGTGCTCCATGCCGCGCGTATTCATGGCCGTGCCCGTCGCAATGGCAGGCGCCGCCCGCGCGAGCGCGACGACGGGGCGCGAGACGCGCCGGCCGAGCCACAATGCGAGGAGGGAGGCGAGGGCGAGGGAGCTCGCAATGCCGCCGCCCATCGCCCACCCCGTGCGCCTCGCGCCGCTCAGCACCTCTTCGGCCGGAATGCCGAGCCCGATGCTCCAGTTCGTGAACCCCGAGGTGATGTGGGCCGTATACGCGTCGTACCCTTCCGTGGTCAGGCCGCGATACCACCCTTCGGGCGCGCGGGCGACTGCCGCGAGGAACGGTCCGCCTGCTTTTTCCTTGGGAATGGCCGGGACGCGCGCGATGAACGTCCCGTGGGAATCGATGAGCCCACTGACCCAGCCCTGACCCATGCGCTGTTTTTCGATCGGCGTGAGGAAAAACTCGGGCTTGACGAAAGCGAGTAGGACGTACCGGACCTGGCCGTCGTAGATCACGGGCACGACGACGTTGACGCCCCGCGTTTTCACGGAGGGCGACGTGACCATGGAGCCGATCGCCGGCGCGCGCGTGGTCGCCGCGCGCAGCGCGACTTCGGGCTCGACCAGATACCGGTGGCTCGTCAATGCCTCCGGGGCGACCGCGTTGTCGACGATCTCGCCGTCGGGGCGCGCGAGGATCACGTTGATCCAGGCGGGCTGCGAGCGGAGGACGCGAACGGCTTCCTCGTGGTACGTCGCGATGTCCCCGGTCTCCAGCGCGCGCAGGGAGGCGAGCGCGTGGAGCGCCGTGATCTGGCCCTGCACCTGCGCGTCGATGGCGCTCATCGTGGACCGCAGGCGCTCGATCGAGCCTTGCGCGAAGGTCTGTTGCTCGCGCAAGGCGAGCCGCGCCGTCAGGTACCCGGAGAACGCCGCGACCGGCAAGATGACGCCGAACGCGAGGAGGAGCAGGTGCGAACGAATGCGCATGCGAAGGAATGTCGGGCGTCCGTGGATGGGGCTTCAGGGCGTCCAGGTGACCGCGATCGTCCGACGTTGCTCGGCGCTCGTGGTGACGTTTCCGCCGGGGTTCGTCGAGAAAAGCGCGTCGCGGGTAGTGTTCGTCCGCGAGACCGTGATCTGGACCTCACAAGGCGCGAGAGGCGGCCCCGCAGGCGGCGGGCGGAGCTCGGCCTGCGTGATCACGAGCGCGCCCGTGTCCTCGTCGAGCGAACGCGTGAGCGCGTCGATGCAATCGCCCTGGACCGAGATCGAGACCTTGCCGCCTTCGGGATCGGCATCCCAGGAGAGCGAGAGCGGGAGGTCCTGCGTGAGGCCCTCGACGGCAAGCGTGAACGGGGGCGAGACCTCGACGACGACGCCGTGCACGTCGCGATCGTTTTGCCGTTCGAGGTCGAGGAGGAAATCACCCGGCAGCGCGTCGAGGTTGACCGAATAGATCGGGGCGCCATTGCTTTGCCCCTCGGTCATCGGTCGGCGGGTCCCGTCCACCGTGACGAACAGCGCATCGCCGCCCGTGAGCTCGACCGTGCCGATGGGGCTGCCGACCCGCACGTCAATCGCCGCCGCCGCGCCGTCGTCGAGCGCCGTCACGCCGACGAGCATGTCCCGCGTCGAGACCCGATCCGAGACCCGCACCGGGTCGAGGCCGCAGCCGGCGAGCAGGAGGGCGACCAAGAAAAACCCGTTTGCCCAAGCGCGGCTCATCGAAGCACCAAGCCCGCAGTCGGCCCGAGCCAGTACGTACGGTACAACCGCTCGGGATCGCCCTGCGTCACGTCGTCGATGCGCCCACGGAGGCCGAGATACCACCATTGATACCCTCCCGTGACCTCGATGTCGTAGGAGCGCACCCAGCCGTCGTCCGGGGTGATGGGCGTGAACCGAAAGGATGCAAAGAAGCGGATCTTCTTCTTCGGCAGGAGCGTCAGCCGCGCGAGGAGCAGCGGATACCCCGTGCCCCCGCGGCCGAGCCACACGGGGCGCTCGAATCCGAAGCCGCCGCCCACGCCGAGGACGATCGAGCCATCCACGCTCCCCTTCCAGCGCGCGGGCGCGAACGCGACGGCGGCCTCGGCGACCACGTCGAAGTTGCTCTGCGGCGTGCCGACCACGCCAATCTGCCCGAGCACGTCGTACCCGAGCCATTTCCAAGGAAACTCCGAGATGCCGACCCGCGCCCAGAGCCCGTAGCCGTTGTACGGCGCGAGCGTGCCCGCTCCGAGCCGCTGATCGCCCTGGAGATACGCGCCGTGCACCTCCATGCGCCAAAGCGCGACGTGGGAAGGATCCCCGGCCCGCGCAGGCAAAGGGCCCATGAGAATGCATGCGAGCGTGAGCGCGCCCGCGGCCCCACCGATGCGTCGTCGTCGCTCCTGCACGCGTCCTCGCCCCTTCCCCTTCGGCCGAGACGATACCACTTCCCAACGATGCGGTCTCGCAAACGCTCGTCGTTGGCGCTTGCAAGCGCGGGCGTCCCGGGCGACATGAGTCTCCCATGTGTCGCGTCCTCGCCTACCTCGGCGAGCCGATCTTCCTCGAAGATCTGCTCTACAAGCCCGATGTTTCGTTCGTGAACCAAACGCATCAGGCCGCGTTCTACACGCGACTGAACCTCGCAGGCTCGGGGCTGCTCGCGTGGGACGCGCGCTCGGAGCGCCCGGATCTACCCTTCGCCTACCGCAGCACGCAGCTCGCGATCTATGACCGGAACCTGCGCGCGCTCGCAGCGAAGGTGCGCGCGACGGCGCTGCTCGCGCACCTGCGCGGCGTGCCATACGACACGCGCGCCATCATCCACGAGCAGAACCTGCATCCGTTCCAGTTCGAGGGCGCGCGGCTCGCCCTCGCCCACAATGGGCAACTCGCGCGGTTCGACGAGATGAAGTTCGCGCTCCTGCCGAAGATCCGGCCCGAGATCGCGCGCGCAATCCGCGGGACGACCGACAGCGAGTGGTTCTACGCGCTCCTGCTCTCGCAACTGCCCGATCCGCACGCGGACCTCAGCGCGCTCGACATCGCCCGCGGCGTCACCTCCGCGCTGCGGATCGTGGCGGGGATCCGGCGCGAGCTCGGCATCCGCACGTTTTCCCCGATGAACCTCTTTCTCTCGGACGGCAACGACCTCGTCGCCGTCTGTTATACGTACGGGCTCGGCCAATACGACGGGCTCGGAGACGATTTCCACCCGCCAGAGGAGCGGGTGCTCCGGATCTGGTACACGATCGGAAAATCGTACGGCCTGTACGACGGCGAATGGCGAATGCTCTCGGCAGACGAGGACGCAAGCTCGTGCATCATCGCCTCCGAGCCGCTCACGCGGGATCACGGGACCTGGCACGCCGTGCCGCTCCAGCACCTCGTCTACGTGAAGCGCGGCGGCGAAAGGCCGCCCTCCGTCGAGGTCGTGCCACTCGACGTCGAGTGATCCTTCACCCATCGCAAGGCGTCGCGCCGGGGCGCTGCCCCGGACCCCGCGGGGGCTGTCCGCCCCTCGACCCGGACCAGCGCAAGCGCTGGACCTTTTGTGGAAGAACTGCGCGATGCGCAGTTCTTCCAAGGCGCCGGTGGCAAGACCAGGAAGGTGCGTTGCACGCTGGCAACGGGCACGTTGCCCGTTGAACCGTCAGCCTCGCCGGTCTTGACCTGGCCTGTTCGATGAACTGCGCGTTGCGCAGTTCATCGACCCTGGGTCCAGCGCTTGCGCTGGTCCGGGTCCAGGGGCGGATAGCCCCGGTGGGGCCTGGGGCAAAGCCCCAGCGCAGCGCCTCCCAGATGAGACCAATGCTTGGCGGATCAGCCGATGTGATGGTGCAGCGCCCGTGCCTCGGCGATGTCCCAGGCGAGATCCTCGGCTGAGATCACCTGACGCGTCTTCGTCGCGATCTGCGGCACGAGCCACCGCACTGCGTCTCCGATGTCACCGAAGTTTTTCTCGGGGTACGCCCGGACCTTGAGGGCGCTCGTCGCCTTCACGGTGCCGCGGAGGAGACTTGATCGCATGCCGTCTCCCTCGACGACGACGGCGCTCGCGAGGACGTGCGGGGCCATGAACTCGTCGAGCTTGCGCATCTCGGCTTCGAGGCTGTCGGGGATGGCGAGCCGCTGCGGGATGATGACGGCGACGAGACCGAACGACTTCGCGTCGTGATCGGACTCCTCGAGTAGCCAGCGCTTCACGGCGAAGGCGCGCCGCACGCGGTCGAGGTTGATCCTGCCCCAGACCGTCACGAGCACGTGGCCTCTCGTGGCGACGAGATACTCTTCGTCTGCGTCGAGGACCTGGAGCATCGCGATCCTTTATCCAGCCAAGACCGCCCCCGTCAAGGGGCGAAGGGTCAAGGCATGGGGCGGGCCTCCAGGAAATCGTGGATGTAGTCCGTCACAGCAGGCTCCAAGCCGAGATCCAAGCGCGCATATCTCGATGCTACCGCGATCGTTCGCGTGTTGTCTCGCGCGCGGCAGCTTTGTGATGTCTTCGAGGTACCCCGTTCCTTTGCAGCGTGGGTGCTGGATGTCGGGCGACGCAATCCCGTGAACCGGTGCCGCCAGAACCAGACCGTCGATCGCTGCAATTGTCCGCCCCCCTGCGAACGCGCCCTTGGCACGCACCTACCGCCTCGGGTACACCTTCGCCCGATGAGCGATTTCCAGTTCCAGGACATGCTCCCCCTCGGCAAGGACGAGACGCCCTACCGCCTCGTCACGAAGGACCACGTCTCGACGATCGAGGCGGCTGGCAGGACGTTCTTGAAGGTCGAGCCGGAGGGCCTCTCGCTCCTCGCGCGGGAAGCCATGCGCGACATCGCGCACCTGCTCCGCCCGGGTCACCTCGCGCAGCTTGCGCGGATCCTCGAAGACCCGGAGGCCTCGGCGAACGACCGCTTCGTTGCGCTGGAGCTGCTCCGGAACGCGAACATCGCCGCCGGGTTCGTCCTGCCCTCCTGCCAGGACACGGGCACCGCGATCGTGATGGGCAAGAAGGGGCAGTACGTGCTGACCGAGGGCAGCGACGAGGCCGCGATCGCGCGCGGCGTCGCTGATACGTATCGCACGACGAACCTGCGCTACTCGCAGCTCGCGCCGCTCGACATGTACCGCGAGGTCAACACGAAGACGAACCTGCCGGCGCAGATCGAGATCTTCGCGACCGAAGGCGACGCCTACAAGTTCCTCTTCATGGCCAAGGGCGGGGGCTCGGCGAACAAGAGTTACCTCTACCAGGAGACGAAGGCGCTCCTGAATCCGGAGAGCCTGCTCGCGTTCGTCGAGCAGAAGATCCGCTCGCTCGGCACCGCGGCGTGCCCGCCGTACCACCTCGCCGTGGTCGTGGGCGGCACGAGCGCGGAGCAGACGCTCAAGGTCGCAAAGCTCGCGTCCGCCCGCTACCTCGACACCTTGCCCACCGAGGGCAACGAGCTCGGCCGCGGCTTCCGCGACGTCGAACTCGAACGGCAGATCCTCGCGATCACGCAGCGCACAGGGATCGGCGCGCAGTTCGGCGGGAAATACTTCTGCCACGACGTCCGCGTGATTCGCCTGCCCCGCCATGGCGCCTCGTGCCCCGTGGGCATCGCGGTCTCGTGCTCGGCCGATCGGCAGGCGCTCGCGAAGATCACGAAGGACGGCATCTTCCTCGAGGCGCTCGAGCGGGATCCGGCGAAGTACCTGCCCGAGACGACGGACGCGGAGCTCGGCGGCGAGGTCCTGCGGATCGACTTGAACCGCCCGATGAGCGAGATCCGGGCCGAGCTCTCGCGGTATCCGATCAAGACGCGCCTGTCGCTCTCGGGGCCGATGGTCGTGGCGCGGGACATCGCGCACGCGAAGATCAAGGAGCGCCTCGATCGCGGCGACGGCATGCCCGGATACATGAAGGATTTCATGGTGTATTACGCGGGCCCCGCGAAGACGCCGGAGGGCTATGCCTCGGGCTCGTTCGGGCCCACGACCGCGGGGCGCATGGATGCGTACGTGGACCTCTTCCAGGCGAACGGCGGGTCGTACGTGATGCTGGCCAAGGGCAACCGCTCGCGCGCGGTGACCGAGGCGTGCAAGAAACACGGCGGGTTTTATCTCGGCTCGATCGGCGGTCCGGCGGCGCGGCTCGCGAAGGATTGCATCAAGAAGGTCGAGGTGCTCGAATACCCCGAGCTCGGGATGGAGGCGGTCTGGAAGATCGAGGTCGTCGATTTCCCGGCGTTCATCGTGGTCGACGACAAGGGGAACGATTTCTTCGCGGACATCGACGGGCCGAAAGCCAAGCGGCTCGACGTCGCGAAATAGGAGGACCGTGCGCGCCCAGACTCCCTACCGTGATGCAGATCCCCTGGGCGCGCTCATCTCGGAGCACCCCGTCTCGATCGTCCAGCAGGGCATTCGTATCGGCGTGGGGCTCTTCTGCATCCTCGTCGCGCTCGATTGCGTGGCCCTGCCGCTCTTCTTCATGCCGAAGCACGAGGCGGTCGAGCTCACGGGCCTGCTCGTCTTCGGCGGGGCGGCGCTCGTCTTCGGCGCGCTCGGGATCTGGGCCTTCTCTCATTTCGTGCGGGCCCGCGGACAGCGCGTGGAGGTGCACGAGGAGGGGCTGCGCATCGGGCGCGGCAAGGACACGAGGGACGTGCGCTTTCACGACATCACGTCCGTGGGAGGCCTGTTCTGGGAGGCGCTCGGCGACGCCCCGCCCGAGGTCTCGGCGCTCTGGATCGACGACCGTGAAGGCAACCGCCTCCGGCTGCCCACGCCCGTGCGCGGCCCGTACGCGCTCGGCCGCGAGCTCACGGCGCGCACGTTCGAGCATCGGCTGGAGGAGGCCGAGCGGCGCATCCAGGAGGAAGGGCGCATGTTGTTCGGGCGCTGCATGCTCGACGAGATGCGCCTCTTCCTCGGCGAAGGGAACGCGGTCTGGCGTCAGGACGTCCTGCGGGCGAAACTCTCGTCGCGGTGGATCGAGGTGCGGCTCGCGAGGGGCGGCAAGCGCCTCGTGCCGACGGAAGAGGTCCCCGACGCGGATGTCTTGCTCGTGATGCTCCGGCCGAAGGCCGAGGCCTGACGTTCAATCCATCGGAATGGGCTCGACGTGTTTTGCCGCGCGCGCGGCTCGCGCGAGGCCCCGCTTCTCCCGCGCTGCGAAGGCGGTCGGATCATCCGCAAGGAACCGCTCGTTCGTCTGCGGGGGCAGCGGCCCTTGGCCTTTCTCCTGGACGCGCCCCTCGTACCAGCGCCGATAGATGTGCGTGCGGTAGGCGCGGTAGACCGCAATGCCGGCGATCACGGCGGCGACGCACCAGGCGTGGAACCACACCGAGCTTCCCTGCCCGAGCGCCGTCGCGGCCGGAAAGCGCGGGACGCGCCGGAGCCAGATCTCCCCCTTCACCCCCGGCGGCAGGTCCATGCCATCGTCCTCGTCGATCTCGACGAGCCCGCCGAAACGCGCTGTGCCCGGCGGCGATTCGTAACGCACGTCGACGGCGCGGTGCACGGTCTTCTTCCCTTTGCCGTTGCTCGTCTCGTACGTCCGTTTGCCGAGGAGCGTCGCGACCACGTTCTCCCCGAGGAAGACGCGCGCCCGGTACGTGGCGAGCGGGACGTTCATGACGAACCCGAGGAACACCACCCACACGCACGTCCAGAAGAAGGCCCGCGCGCGGAGCTCGTGGCGGCGGGAGAGGCTCTCCGTCGAGATGTGCATGCCTTTCTGCGGCGAGGGCTTCATCATCCAGCCCATCGTGGCGGCCTCGCGATACCCGGCGGTCTCGCCGATCCCCTCGGGATCCGGCGCCTTGTGGAGCCGCCCCTCCACCACGACCCGCTCGCCCGGCAAGAGCTCGGCGCGCAGCTTCCGCCGCGTCGGATGCAGCCATTCTTTTTGATCGAGCGTGTCGACGAGCAGCACGTCCTCGGGCGGCTCGACCCGGACGCGCGCGCCCGTGTCATGCCGCAGATAGAACGGCCGCGCGCGGATCTCGCGCTCCTTCTCCACCCACGTGTGCGTCTTGTGGTTGTTCTTGTCGGCCTGCTCGCTGCCGTCCTGCGTGATTGTCACCCGGACGGCATCGGACTCGCCTTGCGCGAGCTCGACGGTGCCGGCGACGAACCGCGCGCCCTCGAAGAGCGGGGCCTTCGGCTTGATGACGGCGTCGGCCTCGACGGCCGCGCGGCGCGCGCGCCGGATCTCGCGCACGCAGAACGCGATCACGAGAAACAGGACAGCGTCGAGCGCGAAGACGAAGACGTGCGACCACGGCGCGTCGATGTGGTTGTCCTCGAAGACCTTGACGATGGGTTGCAAGGGGGCGCTCCGCGAATCAACGGCAGGCGCCGAGCGCGTTCATGACTCGTTTCCAATCCGGGGCGTTGAGCCGTCCGGGGAACCAGTGCACGCGGGCGTCTGTTTCCCCGATGTTGATCCAGAGCTTGCCCACGGTGAACTCGTAATCGCGTTTCTTGGCCAGGAAATCGCGATCCTGCACCTTGGCCTTCCCGAGCTTGCCCTCCAGGCAGCCGACCAGGGCCTCGCGGCGCGCCGGGAACGCCTTGGTTCCGCGCAGGGCCACGATCCGGAGCGTGCCCCCCTTCTCGTTGGGATAGGAGAGCTCGGCGTTCCACAGGAGCGGGTGATCCACGGCGACGGTGACGCCGAGCTCGATGAACGTGGACAAGGCTGCGCCGGGGAACTTCTGGGTCAAGGTCGCGGCGGCCTTGTCGACGGTCGTCGTGAGGTCGATCGTCTCCAGCGCTGCGAAGGGATGCGGCGCGCCGATCCAGCGGGCTTCCTCGGCGGTCGGGCCACTTCCCGCGCCAAAGACGGCGTGGAGGACGAGCTTCCACATGGCGACGAGCTGCGCCTTGGCTTGCGCGCTCGTGCCGCCCACGCGCCCCCCCAGCACGGTGGCGGAGACGAGGCCGGTCTTCGCGTCGGTGTTCACAGCCACGAGGCCCGCCCAGTTCCAGCTCCCGTCCACGAGCCCACCGTGCAGGCGGCTCCCGAGGGCCTCGATCCCCTTGGGTTCCACGGTCGCTCCGGAGCGCTGCACGAGCGTGAAGCTGTGGGGAAACGCGGGCTCCTTGTCGTCGTACATGAACGAGATGCTCTGGTAGCGCGGGTGCGAGACGGACACGGCGAGCATGGAGCCCAGGGGGTTTCCGGAAAGCGCCTTCGCAAGGTTTTCCCGGGTCTGGTCGATTCGAACGGCCGCGAGCTCCTGGGGGGTCTTGCCCGGCAGCACGGTCGCCACGACACCGCCTTTCCCCGAGGAGCGGGGTTTGCCGAGGGTGACCAGCGCGACGGTGACGCCGAGGACGGCCGCCATGATCCCGGCAGCGAGGGCGCCGATCACGGCGCCCCGGGGGGGAGCGGGGTGATACGTGAGCGGCAGGTTCGACGGGGCCGGAACGTGCGGGGGCGGGATCCACTGAGGGGGCGGGCGGAAATCGCGGGGGGTCTCGGCGGAGACGGTGCGGAGGAGGCGGCGTTCGCTGGTGGTCCCGCAGTAGCGACACTTCGTGAGCGTCGCGTCGGGCTTCACGTCGAGCGGTGCACCGCATTGGCGGCATTCGAGGATCATGGGCGGGAGGAAGATACCATCAGGAGATCGGGAACCAAGGGTGGCGTGGACGGCGCGGGGGGCGTGCTCCCGAAGGGAAGACGCGCACGGATCCGACGCGAGCGAGGGGGAAACGTTCCCGGCTGCGTCATCGCCAAGCTAGGAGGACCCGGGGAACGTTCCCGGCTGCGTCATCGCCAAGCTAGGAGGACTCGGGGAACGTTCCCCCCTGCGTCAGAGCGAAGCTACAAGAGAGGGGGGAACGTTCCCGGCTGCGTCATCGCCAAGCTAGGAGGACTCGGGGAACGTTCCCCCCTGCGTCAGAGCGAAGCTACAAGAGAGGGGGGAACGTTCCCCCCTGCGTCAGAGCGAAGCTACAAGAGAGGGGGGAACGTTCCGCGGTGCGTCAGAGCGACGCTACAAGAGAGGGGGGAACGTTCCCGGCTGGGTCCTAGCCGAGCTAGGAGGACGGGGGGAACGTTCCCGGCTGCGTCAGAGCGAAGCTACAAGAGAGGGGGGAACGTTCCCGGCTGCGTCATAGGCAAGCTGCAAGGACGGGGGGAACGTTCCTGGCGAGGTCCTAGCCAAGCGAGGAGGACGGGGGGAACGCGGGAGACGCTGTCCTCGCCAGGCGAAGTGCGCGACGGGAAGATTCCCCGGGGGCTCGTAGGGCGGCGCGGGGCGGCGGAGGCGGAGGCGGAGGCGGGGGCGGAGGCGGAGGCGGAGGCGGAGGCGGAGGCGGAAACGCAAACGCAAACGCAAACGCAAACGCAAACGCAAACGCAAACGCGAGTGGGACGGGTTGCAGGGATCCCGCTCGGGGACGGCGAGCGTACCGTCGTGCTCGGCCTCTTCAAGGCCAAGCCGTGCTCACCGTGCTCGCAGCACTGCGTGCTGCTCCGCGCGGTTCCGCGCGGTGCTGCGCAGCCTTGAAGAGGCCTGCGCGCGACGGTGTGGGACGGGGGTCCCGGCGATTGGGTCGTCGGGCGGAGGGTTCGTCAATGCTCAGGATTTACGATGTCGTTTTGGCCATGGCTGGAGACGCTGGGCTCATCGCGGAACGGATCGAACGGAAAGATCGAGATTTGGCTCGTCAGATGCGGCGGGCCATGCAGAGCGTGGCGCTCAATGTCGCCGAAGGCATGGGCAGCCTCCAGGGGCACAAACGGCAGCGCTACTCCACTGCCCTCGGCTCCGCCCGCGAGGTGCTGGCCTGCGTTCAGGTCGCCCAAGCCATGCGGCTCATCGAAAACGTCAATCCCAGCACGCTCGATCGCATGAATCACGTCATCGCCACGCTGAGCCGCCTCGTCTACCGCCGCGCCTCGTAGGAACAAGCCCTCCCTCGCCCCTCTCCCGGGATGGCTAGGTCCCTCTCCCGGGAGAACGCGGCCTGACGATCTCGAGGAGAAATATAACGCTGTTACACCTTCTCCTTGACGGATATATAACGCCGTTATATATCCGGTCATGCCCGCGCCATCCCATGCCACCGAGGCCACGCGTCGTGCCATCCTCGACGCGGCGGCGGAGCTCCTTGCCGAAGCGGGGGCGGAGCGCCTCTCGATACGCGAGGTCTGCGCGCGCGCAGGCGTGACGGCGCCGACGGTCTATCACCATTTCGGCGACAAGGATGGGCTCGTCCTGCAGGTGCTCGAGGACAGCTTCACGGCGTTCGTGCAGACGGTCGACGCGCTCGACAAGCCGCGGGATCCCATCGAGGCGCTCGCGCGGGCCTGGGATGGCTACGTGGCCTACGGCGTCGCGCACCCCATGCATTACCGCATCATGTTCATGCACCGCCTCGCCCGCGCGACGCCCATCCCCGCCGCGACGGCCGCGTTCCAGCGGCTCGTGGACGTCGTGTCCGCCGCGGAGGCAGAGGGCCTGCTCGTGCCGCCGCTGGAGGAGGCGTGCAAGGCGTTCTGGTCTTCGATGCACGGCGTCACCTCGCTCATCGCCTCCGGTCACCTGCCGCCCGATACCCCGGCCAGCGCGCTCGTGCGCGACGCCGTCATCGCCCACATCACCCGCCCGCGCGGCAGCGCGCGCCGCCCGGCAAAGAAGAGGAGCAAACCATGAGCCAGCATGAATCCGACGTGAACCCCTACCTGCAAGGCAATTTTGCTCCCTGGCGGATGGAGGGCGATGTCTGGGATCTCGACATCGAAGGCGAGCTGCCTGCCGCGCTGCGCGGCACCTTCTACCGCAACGGCCCGAACCCCGCCTACGAGCCGACCGGGCCCTACCACTGGTTCAGCGGCGACGGGATGATCCACGCCATCACGCTGCAGGACGGCCGCGCCTCGTACCGTAATCGCTACGTGAAGAGCCAGGGCCTCATCGAGGAGCGCGCCGCGGGCAGGTCGCTCTCCGGCAGCATGTTCCGTCCGAACCCCGATAGGCCGCGCAAGAACACGGCCAACACCAACATTGTCGCCCACGCGGGCCGGCTGCTCGCGCTCGTCGAGGCCTGCCTGCCCACCGAGCTCACCCCGGGCAGCCTGGAGACCCTGGGCGAATACGATTTCGGTGGCCGGCTGCGCGGCCCCATGACAGCCCACCCGAAGATCGATCCCGAGACCAGCGAGCTCGTGTTCTTCGGCAACTCGATCGCCGACGCCGCAGCCTTCAGCTACCACGTGGCCGACAGCGCGGGCGCGCTCGTGCATTCCACGCCCATCACGCTGCCCTGGGCCTCCATGGTGCACGATTTCGCGATCACCGAGGCCCACGCCGTCTTCCTCCTCGGCTCGCTGGTCTTCCGGCCGGAGCACCTCGCGGAGGGCAAGAACCCGTTTTCCTGGGAGCCCGAGCGCGGGATGCGCATCGGCGTGCTCCCGCGGCGAGGCGAGGGCGCAGCCGTGCGCTGGTTCGAGGTCGAGGAGGGTTACGTGTTCCATCCGATGAACGCATACGACGACGGCGACTCCATCGTGCTCGACGTGGCCCGCTATGGTCGAATGGATCTCATGGCCCCGGCAGCCATGCGCAATTCGGCCCCAGACGCCGACGAGGCGGCCCGGCTGCATCGCTATCGTATCGACCTCCAGGGCGGCGCTGTGCGCTCACAACCCCTCGACGACGTGTCGATCGAGTTCCCGCGCGTGGACGAGCGCCGCGTCGGCCGCAAGCACCGCTTCGGATACGCCGCGGCCGCGGGACCCGAGGGGAGCTCGCACAGGTCCCTCTGGACCGCAGTGCGGCGGTACGATCTCGAGCGCGGCACCTTCGAATCCCGCGCATTCGGCGAGGGCAACGGAGCAGGGGAGCCGCTCTTCGTCCCGAAGAACCCGGAGAGCGGCGAGGGCGACGGGTACGTGCTGGTGCTGGTCTACAATCAGGCACGCAATGCGAGCGATCTCTGGGTGCTCAATGCAGAGGACATTCAGGGCGAGCCCGTGGCCCGTGTGCGGCTGCCGCACCGCGTTCCCTATGGCTTTCACGGCAACTGGGTGCCCGCCGCCTGAGTCGCCTGGGCATTGGTCTCATTTTGGGGAGGCGCTGCGCTGGGGCTTTGCCCCAGGCCCCAGCAGGGGCTGTCCGCCCCTGCACCCGGACCAGCGCAAGCGCTGGACCCGGGGTCGATGAACTGCGCGATGCGCAGTTCATCGAACAGGCCAGGTCAAGACCAACGACGATCCTGCCAGCCAAGACAGCAGCGCTGAGGTTCAACTGGCAACGTGCCCGCCGCCAGCGTGCAACGCACCTTCCTGGTCTTGCCACCGGCCTGTGGGAAGAACTGCGCATCGCGCAGTTCTTCCCCAAATGGTCCAGGGCTTGCCCTGGTTCGGGTCGAGGGGCGAACAGCCCCCGCGGGGTCCGGGGCAGCGCCCCGGCGCGACGCCTCGCGATGAGACCAATGCTCAGATGCAAGGAAGCTCGGCTCAGGCGAGGCGCCGGAGGCAGAGCCGCAACCCGTCGCGCAGGTTGGCGCGCGTCTCGATCCCGCGCAGATCGACGCAGGAGGAGACCAGCGTGCGGGCGGCGCTCGCGTGGAGCCCCGTGATGAGTGCCCGCGCGCCGAGCAGCTCCACGGCGCGCCCGATGCGCACCAGCAATTCGGCCGCCTGCCCGTCCAGCGTGTCCACGCCGGTCACGTCGATGATTGCGAAGTGCGTCGCCGAGCTCGCCACGCGCGAAAGCAGCCGCTCGGTGATCTCCGCGGCCCGCGGGCCGTCGAGCGCGCCGATGAGGGGCAATGCCAGGACCCCGTCCCAGACCTGGAGGATGGGCGTCGAGAGTGCCTGGATGAGCTCTTTCTGGCGCTCGATGAGGGCATGGCTGTGCGCGAGCATCTCCGCCTGGCTGCGCTCGCGCTCGCCGCTCAAGGTCACGATCTCCGCATGCGCCTCCTCGAGCGCCCGGGTCCTGTCCTCCACCTTGCGCTCCAGGCTCGCGTAGAGCAGCGCATTCTCGATGGATATCGCCATCTGCGTGGAGAGCATCCGCAAAAGCTCCACGCGATCGGGCGTGAATGCGAAGGCGGCGAGCTCGTTCTCGAGATAGAGCACCCCCACGATCCCCCCGCGCTTGCCCACCGGCGCCGCCAGGAGCGACCGCGCCTTGCCCTGCGCGAGCCAGCGATCGCCGGAGAACTGCTCCGCGCTCGCCGCGTCCCCGAGGACCACGCTTTCGCCCGTCCGCGCCACGTAATGCACGATTCCCGTGGGCAGATCCTCGCGCGTCTCCAGGGGCACGCCCGCGAGCAGGGTGACCTTTCCGCGCTGGAGCTCCTCCTCGGCCTGGATCAAGAGATCGTCATTCTCTTTGAGGATCAAAATGCCCCGCGTCGCTCCGGCGCTCTCGAGGGCGATCCGCAAGAGCCTCTCGAGCAGGCGCGAGAGCACCACCTCGCCGGAGATGGCTTGCATGGCCTTGATGGCCGCGTGCACGTCGAGCGCCCGCGCGCTGCCGTCCTCCGCCCCTGCGCTGGCGCCCACGTGCGGCCCGCGGGCGGCGCGCGGCATGAGCGCGAAGAAGCTCTTTTCGAGGCGCTCCGTCACCGAGGCCGCCCCCCATTGACCGTAGAGCGCGTGCGCCTCGTGGAGGTACGTGCGCGCGACCTTCGGCTTTCCGAGGCGCAGGTGATAACGCGCGCACAGCTCGTTGCCGAGCGCCTCGTCCTGCACGAAACCTCCCGCGGCCGCCGCCGCGATGCCCTCATCGTAGAGATCGACGGCCGAAAGGCGCTCGCCGCGGGCCCGGGCAATCTCGGCGCGCAAGAGGAGCGCGCGGTGCCGGTGGTTGTCCGGGCACAGATCGGCCCAGCAAGAGAGCTTTTCGGCGGAGGCCTCGGCGCGGGCCAGGTTTCTCGCGCGCATCTCGGGTGCGGCCTCTTCCGCGGCCAGCAGCAGCGCCAGGGAGGCATAGAAGTGATAGACGACGCTCACGTGCCAGCTCACGACCGAGGGGATGTCGGGCTCGGCCCCGAGGGCCACCTCCGCCGCCTCGGCGTAACGGCCCTGGAAGACGTCGTGCATGATGGTGAAGTTATCCGCGAAGAACAGCACGGCGCGGTTGCCCATCGCGGTCGCCGTGCTCCGGACGGCGTCGATGTCGAGCCAATCCCCCAAAAGCTTGTCGCTCTGCGCGGACGGGGTGGAAAGGTTCTGCGCGATCTGGGCGGCGGCGTTCACGATCCAGGTGAAGCCGCCGGAGACGTCGAGCTTGCACACCGGCGCGAGCGCCGCCGCCTCCTCGAGGACCTCCGCGAGACGCGCGCCCGAGAGCAGGCTGTTCGTGGGGATGTTCGTCGCATTGTAAAAGGCCCAGACGTACTGGCCCGTCTCGAGGCCCACGTGCACGCCCCGCGGGAAGTTCTCCTTGTACTTCGAATAGGGCTCCTTCCAGTGCTGCACGAACGCGCCCCACATGTTGCAGAGCATCGATTCGGATTTCTTCTCCGGATAACGCTCGCTCACCCGCACCGCGAGCTTTCCGAACTGGTAGCCGAGCTCGATGTCCCCCCGCACGCAGAGGAACATCCCGAAATTCACGAACGCATAGATCGTGTGCTTCGACAGCCCGTGCGCGAGCGCCTGCTGCACCATCTTCGCCACCGTGATCGCGTGGTTGTTCGGCGAGACGAAGTAGCAGGGCGAGAGCATGTCCTCGAGCACGTCCTGGAGGGCCATGATCTCGGGATCCGCGAGGAGCGGCAGATCGACCAGCGAGTCGATGGGGCGGCCCTCGAGCGCGGCGAGGGTCGCGTCGAGCTCGGCGCTGCTCGCCTCATCGCTCGGAAAGCGCGGCAGATGGATGCCGAAGGGCTCGAGCGCGGCGAGGCCCTCATCGAGGGCGGCGAGGAGATCGTTCGTCAAAACGTGGGCGTTCATCACGAGCCGCCGGACCTGGGTGCGCTCGAGGCGGCTCCGGGCGTGCGTGAAGGCCTGGCCGAGCGTCTCCCGCGCCTGCGCGTGACGCTCGCACAGGGCCTCCATCTCGCCCTTCTTCATGAAATAGCGGAGCGCGAGATCGTAGTGGGCATCCCAGGCGTCCGCGGGGAGCAGGACGATGCCGTGCTCGAGGTAGCGGAGAGCGGCTGGGAATGCGGCTGCCCCCCCGGCGCGCTCGGCGGCGGCGAGGTTCATTTTGCAGAGCGTGAGGAGCTCCTCGGCCTCCAGCACCAGCGCGCGCGCGCTGTTCAGGTGGCCCGTGGCGTCGAACAGGCTCTGCGCGTCGCTCTTCTTCGAGAAGAGGCGCCCGATGTGCAGGTGGAGCGCGGCCCGCTCGTCCTCGGCGAGCATCGCATAGGCGGCCTCCTGGATCTTGTCGTGGGTGAAACGGTATGAATCGCCGGCGCGCGCCACGAGCCCTGCCTCGAGGGCCGGGGCGAGGCGGCCGTACGCCTCCTCCGGCGCGCATGCGGTGACGATGCTGAGCGTGCAGAGCTCGAACGGGCTGCCAATGGCGGCGCCGATCTCGAGCGCCTCCTGCGTGACCCGGGGCAGGTGCCGGATCGCGTCGAGCATCAAGTCCACCACGTTGGCCATGTGTGGCATCGCGGCGATCGCCTCGAGCGAGCTCCAGCCGAGCGATCCGTCCGGTCCGGGCGTGAGGGCCCCCTTTTCGTGGAGCGACCGCAAGAGCTGCCGCACGAAAAATGGATTGCCTCCCGTCTTTTGCAATACGAGCTCGGCCGCGCCCTCGGGGCTCGGCGCGCGCAGGCTGTCCGCGAGCAGCTCTTTGACGTGCTCGAGCCGGAGCGGGCCGAGCACGATCTCCCGCAGGCCGAGGCCGCCCTTTCGCAGCTCCGCGAGTGTCGTGCGGAGCGGGTGCGTGACATTCACCTCGTTGTCGCGGTAAGCGCCCGTGAAGAAGAGAGCCTCGATGCTGTCGTCGAGCAGGAGCGTGGTAAGCAGGCGCAGGCTCGCCGCGTCGGCCCATTGCAGGTCGTCGAGGAAGAGCACCAGCGGATGGGCGCGCCGGGCGAATACCGAGACGAACCTCCGCATCGCGAGGGTGAATCGATTCTGGGCCTCGACGGGCCCGAGGGCCGGCGCGGGCGGCAGCTCGCCGAGGACGTGCGCAAGCGAGGGGAGCACCTCGCAGACGACGGACGCGTTCGGGCCGAGCGCGGCGAGGAGCGCCTCTTTCCACGCGCGCACGCGTCCTTCGCTCTCGCATAGGATTGTCCGGACGAGCCCGTCGAAGGCCTGGAGGATGGCGCTATAGGGCGCCTCGCGGTTCAACTGGTCGTACTTGCCCGTGATGTAATAGCCCCTGGCCCGCGCGAGCGGCTTCAAGATCTCCGCGACCAGCGAGGATTTCCCGACGCCCGAGTAGCCCGAGACGAGCGTGATCTCGCGCGCCCGGCCGAGCACCCGCTCGAAGGACGCGACGAGCTCCGCGACGTCGTTCTCGCGCCCGTAGAGCTTGTTCCGGAGCAGCAGGCGGGCGTTTTCGTGCAGCACTCCGAGGGGGAATTCGTCGATACCGCCATCGGGGCGGAGCCGCTGCCGGCACGCCTCGAGGTCGGCGAGGAGGCTCTTCGTGCTCTGGTAGCGATCCTCGGGGTTCTTTTCGAGCAGCCGGAGCACGATCGCCTCGAGCGGCGGCGGCACGTCGAAAGCGATCTTGGAAGGCCGCTCGGGCGCGAGGGCGAGGTGCGCGTGGATGAGCTCGAGCGGGTCCCGGGATCGAAATGGCAATTGCCCGGTGAGGAGCGCATAGAAGATGACGCCCAACGAATAGAGGTCGGAGCGCTCGTCGACGCCGCGGTTCATGCGCCCGGTCTGCTCGGGGGCGAAGAAGGGCAGGGTCTCGGCGACGAAATGCGGTTCGTAAAGTGCGTCATTTTCGCGGCTCAGCGCCGCATCCGTGCCGAAGCTCGCGATGGTGGGGCGGCCGCTCGCGTCGACGACGATGCTCGCCGCCGAAAGCCCCCGGTGCACGACGCCGGCCGCGTGTATCGCGCCGAGCGCCGTGGTGAGCGGGATGGCGAGGTCCAGAATCGCGCGCGCGGAAGCGGGCGACTTCAGGCGGGCTGACAGGGGCTCGCCCTCGACCTCGGCGAGGACCATGGCCATGCCCTCGCCGGTCGGCTCGAAGCCATGCACGCGCACCACGCCAGGGGCGCGCAGGCGCGACAGGCGTTGATAGTCGTGCTTGAAGCTGGCGACGTCAGCGACGCGATTGGACTCGGCGCGGAGCACCTTCACGCGCACCGGAAGACCGTCGCTCTCCCTGCGACCACGAAACAGCCGTGACATCGCAGTCCTTGCGAGCTCTTCCGTGATCGTTACTTCTTCCAGCCGGGTCATGTCGATGCCTCACATGCCCCCCCCGTTTGTCGCCGAACTCCCAGGCTATACGCCACGTGGGATCCGCGTCAATCATTGCGGCGAACGTGCAGGCGCGAGCACGCACGCAGGATGCGTCGGCACGTTGACACGTGCTCGCCTCGCTCGGAAAAGGACGTGCACGAATATCAAGAGATACGGGCGCTCTGGTGTTGGCCCGACATTTCGAGCATTGAGACGCACGCGAGCAGGCACCATGCGCGCAACCATCGAAAGCTGGTGCGTTGCGAACGAGAGGTCCTCGCGAGGCTTTCACCGCCGCCGAACCGTCCGATACCTACGGCACCTGAATTGCACCACGGATGCCCGAGGTTCACCGACGCTGCGTTGGCACGCTGTGCCGCGATCGAAAGGAAGGCAAGCATGAGCACTCTGTATCAGATGGGGCGCGCTCTCCGATTCGGGTTCGTCCTTTCGCTTGTGACCATGTTCGTCCTCGTGAATGGCTGTGCTTCGGAGGATGTCGTGGAGGAATCCGAGCCATCCACGGATCTGGCCACCGAAAACCTGGTGAGTGTGCCCCCCTCGGGCCAGTGGACATGCAAGATGGCAGGGTTGTACCTGTCCACGCTGGTGGTCTTTCCCGATGGACAGTGCAGCATCGTCCTGCCAGAGTCCTTTGGCTCATCGCGGATGTATTGCTCGGGCTCATCCCCTTTCCTGTCCTGCCCGGATTGCGAATCGCTCAGGGGAGGATGCTCTCTCCGGCCGTAGCGCTCTCCGGTGTGACAGCCGTGCATGGTCCGAAGCGAAATCGCCCGGGGCTCGCGGATACCGCGGGCAGACGCCACGTTTCTACGGATTTCCGAAATGAGGCCAGACCCGTCGCACACAAGTCGGGACGCCTCTGATCACGACGCACCTCTCCCCTCGACGGCACGTAACGCCATCGCAAGGACCAGGGCGGGGAACACACATAGGGCGGTCCATTGGCGCCATGCATACCTGTCCTGGAGGACAGACGACTCCATCGCAGGGATCAAACTGCGCTGCACGTGCCGGTGCGACGCGCACCATCACCAGGAGTGAGGCTACCAGTGCGATGGCAATCCGCTTCCTCTGCAAGCAATCCAGTACGATCGCCGTCATCGCACGCCGGGTCGTTCTCATGGCTGCCCCTCCTTCCTCGTCAGCCGCCTGACGACCTCATGGAGTGCGAGGAGCGGAGGTGCAAGAGGGTGAGAATCGCCCTGCGCGGGCCCGCCGGCGGCTCGTGCCAACGCCCCCGCGATTGCATCATCCTATCGAACTTGGAAAACGGTTGTGGACCCGGCGGCCGTTCCCGTAACCTCCTCCGCTGGGGCTCGACGCTACCGTGCCCCGAGAGGACTTCATGAAAGAAGCTGAGGCGAGGCAGATCATCGAGGCCTATTTCCACGCGGCAATGAAGGAGCCCGATATCCGGGTCTTCACCGCTTTTTTTGCGCCCGATGGCGTCCTCGAGGATCCGGTGGGGACGCCGCCGCTCCGCGGGCGTGAGGCGATTGCAAGCTTCCTGGAAGCAGGCAAGTCGAAGCTGGGGCCCTCCGAGATCGTCGTCCGGGAGATCATCACCTGCGGCAGCGAGAGCGCGGTGCGCTGGTCGGGCGACCTCTTGACCAAGCGAGGGGAGCGCCTGAACATCGAGGGTATCGGGGTCTTCACCTTCGACGAGCAGAACAAGCTCCGCCACGTCAGGGAGTTTTATGACGTGGCAAAGTTGCTCGCGATCTTCTCCTGAGCAGGCCGCGGCACCTCCGCGCGCACCGACCTGTCTCCGCTCCCCTTCCAAGACCACCTCCCCGCGCGCCGCCCTGTCTCCGCTCCCCTTCCAAGACCACCTCCCCGCGCGCCGACCTGTCTCCGCTCCCCTTCCAAGACCACCTCCCCATCCGGGGACCTGTCTTCGCGCCCCTTCCAAGACCACCTCCCCGTCCGGGGACCTGTCTTCGCGCCCCTTCCAAGACCACCTCCCCGCGCGCCGACCTGTCTCCGCTCCCCTTCCAAGACCACCTCCCCGCGCGCCGATCTCCCGTTGCGCCCTTTCCAAGACC
>NZ_JAGTJK010000095.1:0-23906 GCF_028435265.1 Polyangium jinanense
GGGGGGATCGGGCTGGATTTGGGAGCAGTTTCGAGGGGCTGGCGGGGGTGTGGGATGTGGGTGCGGGGATGGGTGGGTGTGGCGGCGAGGGATAGGGTTTTCGGGGGGAAGAGGGGCGGGATTGGGGGCGGCGATAGGTGGGGGGGTCGCGGGGAGAGGTGAGAGAGGTCACGGGGGGAGGTCCGGACATGTCCGGACAAATCCGGACAAGTTTGGACAATTGTCCGGAGTGGATGTGCGACCAGGTGGGAGTGGGTTGCGGGGGTGGGGCGACTGTCTTGGAGGTGTGGTGCGGGTGGGGGGACGAGTGGAGAGTCGACCCCCAAACGTGGCACAATTCACACATCGCCATCAAACTGAACCCCCAACAAACTGTTGCAACGCGTAGCCATAATAGTCTAGCATAATATCGTACATCTATCACATTAACATAACAACCAAAGCGCATGCTAACATCATTAAAACTAGAGAATGTGCGTCTGTTCCAGGGAGCAGAATGGCAGTTCAAGCTGGCGCCCCTGACCATCCTCTGCGGCACCAACAGTGCCGGAAAATCAACCGTCTTTCGGACGATCGGGCTGCTCAGCCAGAGCCTCACTATGGACGGCTCGAAGATCGGAGAACTGCGATTCGTTGGCAACCGAGTCGATCTAGGCAACCACGCGACATTCATATCCAATGGCGACACAAGTCAAAACCTATCGATCGGCGTCGAATTAGACTATGAGATAGCTTCGTCCACCGTCGAATTCCTACGCACTCTCCCGCATCAGAGTCCGAAGAACAACAATACAACAAATACGAAGACTGAGCCCACGGATGCGTCCTTGCCGTCAGCTAGTGATATCGGACCGACCAAATGCAAAATTGCCTACAATTTCTCATTTGGGCCGAGCAGCAAGGGCGACTCTCGCTTCGTACTCAAGCGACTTGACTGCAACGTGGCCGTCAACGATCAGTCACTGCTCTCATGGCATGTAGTCGAGGACCACTTACTTGAGGAAAAGTACACCACCCGCTACCACCTCATTATGCCACGACGATACTTCGAACGCGTGGGAGGACCAAAGCTATTCGAGGCGGAGCAGCTCGATGCAGACAATGTGAAACTTCCCGCCGTTCTACTAGACATAATCCCTCAATTCGTAGCAGGAAAACCGCCCAAGAAGAAGCAACGTCGCCATCGCAAAGGGAACGTCGCTCTGCAAGAACCCGAGAGGGATCGTTGGAACCTTATGCCTCTGCCGCCCACCATCGCGGCCATAAACAGTCATTTTAGGCACGCCATTCACAATGCACAATACGTTGGTCCGCTTCGCGCTGCGGCCAAGCGGTACTATTTGGCGGACACGGATAACGCCCAAGGGATGGACACTACCGGCGCGTTCTCTCCCCACGTGCTCAAGGATCAGAAGGACAATGAAATTTTCTGTTCCGTTCCTGGCGGCGCTACCCAAGAGAGCACGCTCCTTCGCTTGCTCAGCATATGGCTTCGATATATGCGTACGGGCAAGTTCAATGAGACGGCAGACTCCTCAGATCTTGACGACATCAAAGTTGATGCAACCAAGGGTGTTCTGGTTGAGCTGGCCATACGTGGCCCGCAGGGCACATACCCTCTGATTGACTCTGGCTTCGGATACTCGCAGCTGCTACCCATATTGCTAAAGGGACTTTTGGCGGAGCCAGATAGCATTCTTCTTATCGAGCAACCAGAGTTGCATTTACATCCAGCGGTACAGGTTCGTCTTGCTGAATTTCTGGTTGCGATGATGCGCGACGGGCAGCAAGTTATCATTGAAACGCACAGCGAGCACTTGGTCAATGCCGTTCGTGTCCTAGCTGCTGAAGACGACACTGGAGAAATCGCGGCCAAGTCAGCCATATTTTTCATCGACGGGGATCGTTCACCACCCAGGCTACACGACCTGTCCATCCAACCTGACGGCACGATACCCAATTGGCCGAGCAACTTTTTCGGTGAAGCTGCTTCCCTTACGGGTAGGTTACTGAAAGCACAGCGCAAGGTACGAGAGCGGGGCAAGAGATAACATGCGCAAAGTCCCTCTGCTTTGTCTCTCACCCAGTGTGCTCGATCAGAGCTTCCCAAGGACGGAGGAGGAACTCAACGAGGCCGTTGACACCCTGAGCGCTTTACAGGAGTGGATGGAGCGCGACGACGCCCATATCCTCCTGACCTCTGTTCTCGAGGGTTTCGTTGAGCACTTCGAGTGGTCTCAAACGACGACCATTCCACTCTTGATGGAAGTATACAGACTACTACAACAGTGGATACTGTCGCCGAACGAGAGAATTATTAGGCTTCGGCTTGAGCACGTTCAGCTCACCGTAGCACATCCGTTGCCAAGCCGTTGCACATCCGAAAGCCTGCTCGTCGGCTACTGGGCCGATGAACTTGGAAAAGTCCTCTCTCTCCATGATCAGACTGGCGTGTTCGGCTACTTCATTGGCATAGCATGCCCTGGCGGATTCTCGGGAGGCATTGTCGACTGTTACGCATTACCCCCCAATCGAGCATTCCCCATTGTCGGCCCGGCACAGGTCGGCTCGCTTGAGGATGCGTATGAATGGGTACTCCCCGATGGGATACATCGACGGGAAGTCAGCTTCAAGTTAGCACATAAAAACGTGTATACCATTGGCGCGTCTGAAGTAAAATCGCCAAGCGGGGGTGGAAGTCATTATATTGTTAAGTTCGACGGAAAGCGTTCTTGGACACTTGATCGCAACGACGATCCACTGCCTCCGGCCTTCCTAAATCAGCTCGTCGACATTGCTGGATATCCACTGGATGTCATTAGGTATGCTCTTACAGAAGGGCGGTTGCCCAGGCGTTTGCTACGGCTGCGCGTGTCCACGTAAACCACATCTCAGAAAGGCCTCCATCTCCCACACCGGCGGCCGTCTTGAAATCATGTCTACCGGTCGCCGGCCACGTCGACGCGTTCACTCGGGACCGCGTCCACGCCGTCATGCAGGGCGACACGTTGATCGCGCTCCAGCCACGCGCCGCCATGTCGCACAGTTCAGAGCTGGGTCTACCCCGACGAGGAGGAGGGCCATGGCGAGGGGGACGACCAAGCCGGGCGGAGCCTGTCTCCCACCTTCACCGAGGACTCTCCCGCAGGAAGGTCGATCCAGCAGGCACAGGTGACGCCGAGGCGCTGGAAGGGAGCTTCGAGTTGGTGAGGCTGGTTCAAGGGCTACTGGAAATCGTCCTGATGCTCGTAGGAGGCGAGGAAAACGGAGGTCGAAAGGCGCATCGGCGAGGAGGTGGAGCCCTAAGTCGAGGTCCTGAGAGCCATGGTTTACGAAGCAATCTTGAATGAGCGTATTGTGCGGGAACCGGGATCAACGGTATCTTCGAACCCAGATCCCCCATGAAATACCTTACCAACTTCCTTCCCACGACCTTTGCAGCTCTCTTCCTCCTCGCCTGCTCCTCCAGCAACACGGGCACCACCACCAGCAACACAGGCGGCCCCGGCGGCTCAGGCGGCTCCGGCGGCTCCGCCACGGGCACCGGCGGCTCGGGCGGTTCGGGCGGCTCCGAGGCCCGCTCCTTCGCGATGGGATTCACGCCGTTCCCCTACGACATCACCGAAGCCGCCGTGCTCGACGTTTACGACAAGCTCGCCCAAGAGGGCGATCTCTACGCGTTCCACACCCTCTCGGGCGTGCCCTGGGTCGAAGCAGGCCAAGGCCTCGGCCTCGACGGCTACGGCCAGTCCGTCAAGGATGCATGGGCCTTCCAAAAAGCTCACATCAAGCCGGATCATAAAATCTATCTGGGGCTCACCCCGCTCGACGACTCCCGCTCCAAGATGGCCGATTATTGGGGCGCCCAGGAGCACATGCCCCTGCCTCCGCCGTGGGATACCTACGATTTCAACGCGCCCGAGGTGAAAGCCGCCTACCTGAGCTTCTGTGAAACCGCGATCGCCAACTACAAGCCCGATTTCATGGGCATCGGCATCGAAGTCAACCTGCTGAAGAAAAACGCCCCGGCGCGCTGGGCTGCCTACGTCGAGCTCCAGAAGTCCACCTATGAAGCCCTGAAGATATCGCACCCCGATCTACCCGTCTTCGTGACGCTCACCGGCGTCGACCTCCTCGAGGGCTGGACCGACGCAAACCACGAAGGCCAGATGGCCGCGCTCGCCGACATCCTGCCGTACACCGACATCCTGGCGATCTCGCTCTATCCTTATATGAGCAAGTACCTCGCCGACTCGCTCCCGCCGACCGTCTTCGCCGACCTCGCGGCCCTCGCGCCCGGCAAGCCCATCGCCATCGCCGAAAGCGGATACACAGCGCAAGTAACCACCCTGGCGATGGCCGGCATCACCTTCCATGGGTCCCCAGAGAAGCAAGACAATTTTGTGAATCTCCTCGTCAACGAGGCGCAAACCCTGAAGATGCCGTTCGTCGTGAACTTCGTGGTGCAGGATTATGACGCCCTCTGGCAAAAGGCCGGCGGCGGCGATCTGCTCACGGTCTGGCGCGACACCGGCTTCTTCGACGAAAACGGCGCCGCACGCCCCGCGATGACCACCTGGCGCAACGCCCTCGCGCGCCCGCTCGCGCACTGAGGAGACCAGGCACTCCTCGAGAGCGTCATGGATCGGCGCGATGAAAGCGATGTCCCACGCGCGCGACAAGGCAAAGCGTGTATCCTCGCGGGATGAGCGCCGTCGCGCGAAGGGTCTGATGCGATGAACCCCATCCACGAAGCAGGCTTCGCGAGCCTCGTCGTGCTGGTCTTCGCCACGGCGCCTGCGTTTGTCGCGGCGCTCGTCGCGGCGCTCGTCGCGCGCTTCCGCCCGAAGGCCTCGGCCGTGGCCGCCGCGATCGCGGCCATTGTCGCGACGCTCGTGCTCGTCCTCGCGGCGGTGACGACGGCGAAGCTACATGCGCGGATCGATTTCTGGATCGATACGGGCGGTTATGGCCCACCCGCCGACGTGAGGCGTACGTATGGACCGGATTGGCATGCGTCCGCGAGGCTGACCGCGTGGATCGGCATTGTCGTCACGGCGCTGCCGCTTTCGCTCGCGGCGCTCGGTTATCGGATTTCACGCCGCGGGGAGCGGTGGTCGAAAGCGGCGCTCGTCGTTTCGATCCTCGTGGGGTTGGCGGAGGTGGCTTGCCTCGTGATGGCGCTGGTTTGACGCGCCTCACGTGAAGACGTCCCGTGGGCGTCGCTCAGCCCCCGTCGGGCGATGAGCAGATACAGGCGCTGGCGGCGGGAAAGAGCACCCAGCACATCCATTCGCCGCCTTCACAGCTACACAGCCACTGGTCGAGCGGCGACGTCAGACTTCCGGGGGCCGGCGGCATCCCGCAACAATCGCGCGCATGTCCCGCCGCGCAGACCTCGTCGCCGATGCAGGCGCCGCACGGAAGCGCTTCCCACGCCTGCACGCCGCACGAGGGCGCCGACTCCGCTCCCGACTTGTAGGCGTCGAACTTCGCCGGCGGCGGTTCCCAGACATAGCTGCAAGTGCCCCCATCGGCTCCTCCGCCTCCGTCTGCGGCATCCTCGATCGACGAGCCCGAGCAGCTCGCCGCGAGGAGCAGCCCAGGGCACAGGATCACGAACGCTCGTTGATGAGTCCTCGGTCGAAGTTGCATGGAACACCTCACACACGCATCCGATGAGCTTCCCAGCCTCAGGATATCCGATCCGACGGGACGTCGGCGCCCTGACACGCGCGCATCTCCTCCAGACCCAAGTGGACATCACTGTCCATTTCCCTTACGCTCGATCTGCGGGCGCCGGTACCAGGGCTGCTCGCCGCCGCAGGGTGATCCGTGGAATCTCCCAGCGGCGCCGGTGGTCGGGACCTCTTTGATCCACCTCCTTTGAGGACACAGACGATGAGACGCTGGACCTTTTTCGCCATCCTGTTCGCCCTCGCGCCCGTGGCCGCTTCGGCCGAGCCTCCCCCGCCCGCGCAGGCCGGCGCCCCGTCGCAGGGACGCGCTCCGGCGCCCGCGAGCGCGCTCGCGTCGGAGGGTTTCACGCTCGTCACCGAGGAGAAGGGCGTCCGCGTCCACCGCCGCGAGAAGCGCGCCGGCGTCGAGTTCGCACTCGAGGCGAGCCTCCCGGCGCCGCCCGAGCAGGTGCGCCGCGCGCTGCTCGATTACGCGAACCACCAGAAGTGGCAAGAGCACCTCAAGGAAAACAAGATCCTCGCCCGCAACGCCGACTCGCTGCTGGTCTATCAGCGGCTCGACCTCCCGGTGATCGACGATCGCGACTACACCCTGAACGTCACCTGGGGCGCCGAGGGCGCGATCCTCTGGATGCGCTTCGTCGCCGCCAACGAGCGCGGGCCGAAGCCCGTGGACGGCGTGGTCCGCGTGAACGCGCACCAGGGCGGTTGGCGACTCGAACCCGAAGGCGCCAAGGGCACCCGCGCCGTCTACCGCTTCCACCTCGATGTCGCGGGCTCCGTCCCCTCATGGCTCGGGAAGGACCAGGCCAAGGACAACATCGTCGACTTCATCGTTCGGCTCAAGAAAGAGGTCCCGAATTACCGCTGACGCTTTTGCGATCGTCCCGCTGGAATCACCGACACGCGCCCGGAGCGGCGGTGCAGTCGCCGAGGGCCCCGCAGACCTGGGAGCGTGCGCACGCCTCGGCGTCGCCCTGGGAGTACGAGAAGACTTGGAGGCTTGATCTCCCAATGGGGCCCGTGACGCAAATCGGATACGTTCGCGGTGACCCAGAGAGGGCGAGCTGAGCGTCGCGGCGCGCGGCGCTCGCCAGCGCGCATTCCAGTGCCTCCACGGCCGAGTCCGCGAAGACCACGATGTTCGGACTCACGCAGCGCGTGAGGCGATCCACAGCGCCGAACGTGTAGGAATTCGGCCCAAGGCAATCGGTGCTGGCCGAGGCGGAACCGCTCGGCAGGACGGCGGTCGCGGCGAGGAGGGGAGCAACCAGGGCGGGCAGCCTCCTTGCAAGCAGGCTCATCGTTTTTCCTCGTTCAGGTGCGTAGGGAGCGCGGTCGTGGGCATGAGGTCTCCCGGGACCTCCAGCAATCGCTACGCCAGCCGGCGCGGCGCGGTCGGTGTGTGGCGGAACCAAGGTCCGGCGTTTGAACAGCTTGCCGCTTCGAGCAAGGGATTGCGCATTCACGCAAGCAGTTCCCCGCCTGCACGAGCCCGATCCCCAGCCATGAACGGGATGCAGGTCGCGGCGACTATGCAGGCGCGTGGAACGGACCCGTGATCTCGTACGTCACGCCGCCGCTCCCATTGCCGCGCTGCGAGCTGAAGTAGAGGCGCGTCCCCGAAGGATCGAACGCAGGCCCCGTGATCTCGCTCTTGTCGTGCCCCATCACCTGCACGATGGGCCTGAGCTCGCCGCTCGGCAAGATCGCCACGATCTGCATGTCACCCGAATCCTCGGCCACGAGCACATCGCCGCAACACGAGACGGTGATGTTGTCGACGCCCGTCAGAATGGGATTCTCCGCTTGGCTCGCGTCATAAAGCACGGCAAGTGTCTCGGTCATCGTGTCGTAGGCGTACACGCGTCCTTCGCCCTTGGCCGAGAAGTACACGATCCCCTGGTGGTACCAGATTCCTTCTCCGCCGTCGAAAAGCGTCGCGCTCGCGACTTGCTTTCGCGTGGGGGTCAGGCCTTCGAAGAGCGGATCCGGCACATCCAGCCACTTGACGCTCCCGTCCATCCCGACCTCGGCCACCTGGAGCTTGCCGCTCGAGATGTCCGCGAATCCGTGTCGATTGAGCTTGTCTGGTACGAATCGATAAAAACACCCGTCGTTCTCGTCCTCGGTCAGGTAGACGTGGTGCTTGACCCGATCGATCGCGGCCGCCTCGTGCTTGAAGATGCCGAGGGCAGGGCGGACGATCGCCTCGTGTTCGCCGCGAGCATCACACTCGAAGACGCGCCCCCGCGAGGCCTCCTCGCACGAGAGCCACGTGCCCCAGGGCGTCGGCCCTCCGGCGCAGTTGATGTTCGTCATGCTCAGGATCGGATAAGCGTCCACGAGCTTTCCCGCGGCGTCGAAGCGGAGCGCGCCCACGCCGCCGGCGATGGGGACCTCCGAGTTCGATACATACACATGACCGCCGTCCTCGAGGAGGAAGGTCGCCCCGCCGTCCGGCGCGATGTGCCAAATGTAATCGGAGGTTTCGAGGGGTTTTGCGTTCGTTTGTGCGACGATCCGTGCGGAGAAGCCAGGTGGCAGCTTGACGCCATTCGCGTCGGGATCGCCGAGCGGCCCGATCTCGGCGATGCGCGACACGAGCTTGGGGCCGTCGATGGGTACGCCAAACGGCGGTTCGGTGTCGCCCGTCGCTGGCGGAGATGGAGCGCTCTCCGAGGAGCAGCTCGCGAGCAGGGAGGGGGTCATCAGCGTGGCGAGGCCGGCGAGGCCTCCACGTAGGATTACACGTCGAGAGAAGAGGGGGCTGGGTTTGTGCATGGGCGGATGGTATCCGGCTTTGGAGGGGGCGTTCGAGCTTTACGTATGCGTAAAGGGATCGTCGCTTCCTTGTGATGAGACCGTAAAAGTCCTCGATCGGTGGGGCCTTCCTCGCGAGCTTCTGGTGCTCGCGCTCGAGCAGCAGCGCCACCTGTCGGAGGACTTCGGGGTCATTCTCGGTCTCGAACCGCATCGGGCTATATGTCGTCAGCGGTGGAACGCCGTGGTGCTGCCGCCACGCATCCAATCAGATCGCATGCACATGCAATCGACCATTATTTATTGGTGGTTCCGGAGTCTACTTGGCTCTCGGAGAACTCAAGGAACCGCGCCTTGATGCGCTTGACGCCCCACTGCGCGAACTTAGCGGTGACTATGGGATCAGTACCGCCGTCGATGTCCACTACGATTCCGCTGCCAAACTTTACATGCCTGACAGCTTGCCCGACACGGCCGTTAGTCGTCTCGTATGACGGTTGGTCCAATACCATTCCGCCATCCAGCGCTGCCTTCACCTCGCAGATCCGCCGATCGACGCTTCGAACTATCTCAACCAATTCGTCAAGAATCTCGTGCTGAGGTCGGTTGCCTATCGGTGACTCGCCACGACTTACGGTTACGGCCGCGGGGATTTCATGCAGGTCTCGCTCGAGCTGCGGCCAGAAGCCTTCGAATACAGCTCCGAGACGGTTCCCGTCTAGGCCTTTCATCCCTTGTTCAATTGAGCACTTATTGATCGATTCCACTAGCGCGCGGGTATGTTCCTTTGAAGCTTTCTTTGCTTGAAATTGAGACAGTGGCCCAGTGATGTCACCAAAATCCAAACCAAGCAGGTATGGGCAGACTGCACTGGACGCCATTATTTTGGACAGCGCACCAGCTTCGAACAAGATCCAGGGTGCCGTCAAATTTTCCTTGGTTAAACAAATCACACCAAAGAAACTTTCCTCTAACTTTTTCCCAATCTCGATACCCCAGCGTTCTCCAGCCTCAATGTCCTTTTCGGACATCCAAGGCTCAACGTGTTGGAGCACGAGGGGAAGCCACTCTCGGAGAGTTCTGGCTACGCGTCGGCTTCGATCACCCGACCAACTGAGAAAAACCTTCATGACGTTTGATCCTACACTGGCAGGCCCGTAGGATGCAAGCATCCACGAATGGCCGCCGCTCGCTGATGGTTCCGCATCGGATGCTCACTTCGGGGCACCAGCGTCGGAGGCGCGCGCCGTCGGTGTCACGACGGGGGTGGGCGAGGAGGTACGTGTCATCGATGCGCCGCAGGTGGACCATCCGGCGTCGCGTCGCCAATGGCATCCGTTGCTCTCAGCGACGCGCCATCGACCCACGTGGTCATTCCTATCGAGGGTGCGGCGCCTCGTTCAGCACGTCGCGCTACGGTTGGTGGCCAGGAGTCTGCTCGGGCGTCAGTCTTGTCAAGCATCACCGTTCAGGATACACTGTTCGCATACGGAAGGGGCATGGCGGCCAATGTCCGAAGTCGGTGTTTATATCCCGGTGTCCGAGGTGTTTCCGGATGTGTCGAACGACTTCGACACGTTCAAGCGACTCGTTGGTAGCTTGAGTCGAACGGATGCATTGTTCTGGAGTGCCAGACTGAACCTCCTGTTGTCGAACTCCTTGAATACCGACGAGGTTGGCAAACAGGAGTATGCAATAGGACTATTCTTCTCCGACACTGAAATCGAACGAATCAATCGTTTCGTACTCAAGCATGGCGGCGCAAGGCGCGTCCGCGTTTTCATGCGCGCACAACTCTTGGAAATGATTCGATGGACGTGCCTGCTCGCCCATGATCA
This sequence comes from Polyangium jinanense, assembly GCF_028435265.1. GTDB lineage: Bacteria > Myxococcota_A > Polyangia > Polyangiales > Polyangiaceae > Polyangium > Polyangium jinanense. The sequence continues at coordinate 10,301 of NZ_JAGTJK010000095.1, forward strand.
TCCGAACGATGGGAAAGCATTTGAAGATCCCGACATGCGCCGACGGTATGTTCAGGCAGCCTTGATCGCTGGTGACATCTGGGGCCGGAGGACCTACGATGGTCGCCTCGTAGCGACCGGAAGCCCGCAGGCGGATCGCCGCCGCGCGATGCATGCGATCCGGAGCGGAATTGCACTAAACTTGATTGGAGTCGACCTGGCCAGCGCATTAGCTCGAGGAATCACAATTTACGGAGACAGTTTCAGGCAGTCGTACAAAAACGCCGAGCAGGAGTTTTCAAAGGCCACCGGCATCTCGCTAGATCAATACCTTGCATGCGCCTGTGCCATAACGGTCGTTTACGCCAACATCAATCCAGAAAGTGCAGCAGCCAACCCTGGCGGGTTCAACATTAACACTATAGGAGCTCATGTTGAGCCCACCATGGCTGGGGTTCTTCGTAAATATCTTGCAGCTGAATCGCAAACCGCCGATGAACTTCGCGCTGCTCTATGGGGCAAACGTGAAGGCTCCGAGGTGCCCGAACTCGTACCGTTCGACTTAAAGCCACTCCGGGATCGACCGATCCTTCACTCTGCAGACGGCAGAGCAATCATCGTGGATCCAGTGTTTTACAGCGACAAATTCTCGGTCGGCCCAGTCTTTGCCATTGCCAAGGTGGCAAGAACACTGAATCGAGACAACAGCGTGTTCTCAGCATTCGGCTACGCATTCGAATCATACGTCGGCAGCTTGCTGCGTACCATGTATCCGCCATCGGCATCACACCTCTCCGATAGAATCATTTTTAACCCACAGACCAAAACGCACAATGGCAATGTCGAATTCGCAGACGCGTCCCTGGATGATGCGACCGACCTCGTGCTCTTCGAGATAAAAGGCGTGTTCATCAAGGACGAGACGCTACAGGAAGACGGCATCGATGGCTACATAAGCGAGCTTCGAAAGAAATATGGCGTCACGGAGGGGACAGCCAAAGATAGAGGGGTTAAGGGCATCGGGCAACTCGCACGCTCGGTTCGGCTTCTTTCTTCGAGCCCTGCCGACGTCGACCAGCGCTTCAGGCACGCCACCTGCATCTATTCAGTGCTACTCGTGTATGATACGTTGTTGAGCACGCCGGGACATGCAGAGTTTTTTAATCGAGAATTCACTAACCTAATCCAGCCAGAACACGAATTTTCTAATGGTTACATGCGAAAGGGCCGGTTAGCGGTCGCTCCTATAATCATCATGACCGTCGAGGACTTAGAGATTTTGCATTCATCGATCGAACGGCTTCGCCTTGTCGACCTTCTGCGCGACTACTGCAATACAACCCAAGGGGGACTACGTCCAAGCCTGAGCGAGTTTCTGAAGCTCTCCAGGCATAAGTACAGGTTGCTCCAAAGCAGCGAACTGGCAGGTCGGGCGATTGACATGCTCGTGAGAACCCAGACGTTGCTGTTCCCTGACGCCAATTTTTGATGCGTAGCCCTCAAGCGTCTCACGGAGCGATACGGCGAGCCGCATGGCGAACTCTCCTACTTTTGGTGATGCCTTTCTGACCCACGCAAGTTGACAGGCTGTTGTCTCCGAATAGGAGCCCCCCCATACCCCACCCCCTCCCCCCACCCCCACCCCTGACGCACCGCATCCCTCCCCCCATCCCCGCCCCCCAACCTTTCACTTCCCCGAACCCCTCCACCCATCCGCCCCCCTCTCCGCCAGCCTCCCTCGCATCCTCCACCCATCCCCTCCCCCGAAACCTTCAGCCTCCCGCCACGCTCCCCCCCTCCCGCCGACCAAACCTTTCACTCCCCCGAACCGCTCCACCCTTCCGTTCCCCCAACGCCTCACTCTTGCCAGCCGCTCAACCTGTACTTACCCTCACCCGTCATGCCCACCAAACCCAGCAAGCTCGAATCCCCCGACATCGTTGGCTCCCAGAAAGCCTACGACGACTTCCTCCCTGCCGCGCAAGACCTCCCCGAGGCAGACGTCCGCACCTTCCGCGCCGACCCCTCCCTCGCGTACCACAACGTCAAGAGCGGCCTCGACGCCATCGCGCCGCATATCGCCCGGATCACCGAGGAGCTACCGAAAGTCGACGTCGCGGAGCTCCAGAAGCTCGACGACCTCGCGCTCGCCGTCATCTATGCCGCCGCGCAGGTCGACCGCTCGAGTGATGGGTCCACCCCCGCTCTGCTGGAAAAGGCGCGCGCCCTCCGCGACGTGCTCATCAAATCCGCCGACGCGCTCGCCGCCGCAGGCCTCATTCCTTTGCGCGCCGTCGAGAAGATCCGCGCGGGCAAGGGCGGCATCGACCTCGCTCAAGATTGCGTCGACCTCGCTGCCCTCTTCACCAAGCACGCCAAGGACATCAAGGGCAAGACCGCCGTCACCGCCGCAAGCATCAAAGAGGCCGCGACCATCGGGACCGATCTCCTGAAGCGCGTCAAGCCCAAGGGAACGAAAAGCAAAGACCCGGCCCTCGACAGCGTCAAGGTCCGCGACCGCCTATGGACCCTCCTCGTCCAGCGTCACCGCGATCTGCGCCGCGTCGGAATGTGGTTATGGGCCGACGACGTGGACCAGCACGTCCCGCCGCTCCAATCGAGGAACGTCACGCGCAAGAAGACGGCCGTACCCGCGGACAGGATCAACGGGCAGGCCGCCCCCGGCTGAGCATCCGGACGCAAACGCTTTCCCTTGGAAGACGCGCCACACGCGTCGCTTTGCTCGCGCGAGCCCTGCGACCATGCGATCCTCCCGCCTCGGAGGAACCATGTATCGACAACAGGACCCGCACGCCCCGCTGCTCGTCATCGCCTTCAACGGCTACGTCATCGCGGTCGAGCGTCGCACCGGCAAGATCGTATGGCAGCAGGAGTACCACGAGCCGTTCGCGGCGCGGCTCTTGTTCCCGCTCGGACGCGTGCTGCTCGGTTATCACAAAGAGCTCGTCTGCCTCGCATACACAACCGGCGAGGTCTTGTGGCGAACGGCTATGCCGATGCCGACAAGCTCGATCGTGGTCGACGGCGACGAGATCTTCGTCGGTTCTGGCGGCGAGGCCGCCTGCGTGGATGTGAACACGGGCGCGCTGCTCTGGCATCACCCCTTCAAGGGCATGGGCGCGGGCGCCGTCGCCCTCGGCGTGCCAGGCAACGTCGCGCAGATCGATCACAGTCGATGACGGCGGCTCGGAAAGGAAAGACGAGCGACGGCCGCTGAGCGAGCGGCAGCCCCCGCCGGGGGCGCGCTCGGAAGCGTCAGCTTGGCCGACGTTCGCGGAGGAGTAGGATGCGGCATCCACCATGTCGCCCCCGGCCCGCCCCCTCGTCGCACGATCGCCCAAGGAACTCGTGCTCGCGCTCGTCGCATGCACGGCGCTGCTCACCGCCGGCGATCAATTCCACGTTCAGTTCGGCGTGCTCTCGTATTCGTCTGACTTTCGCCCCTTCGGTCAGCCGTGGTGGGTCGCGCCTAGCTTCGCGCTGGCAATCTTCGGCTTCATTCTCTGCGCCTGGCGGCCATCGGCGCACGTCGTGGAGCCGACGCGCCGGGCCATCGTGCTCGACGGGGCTTGGTTCTTCGGCTCGTACGCGATGACCGGCATTCTCGGTGCGCATATCGTCCCGGTCACGGTACTTCTCACGGGAGCGTGGCTTGGCCGCGTCCTCCGGCGCCCCGATCGCCGCGTCGTGATCGCGTTCTCGGCGGTGCTCGGCACGCTCGGCACGCTCGGAGAGATCGCGCTCCACGCCACGGGCGCCTGCGCTTACGAGCACCGAGAGCTCGTCCTCGTGCCCTTGTGGCTACCCGCGCTCTATCTCCAGGGCGCACCGTTTGCCCTCTCGGTCACACGCTGGCTCCGCGGCCGCCCATGGCCGGGATGCTAACGTTGCATGCTCGCCGTCAGATCGCTCGCGCGAGCCCCTGCGACCGTGCGATCCTCCCGCCTCGGAGGAACCATGTATCGACATCAGGACCCGCACGCCCCGCTGCTCGTTATCACCTTCGGAGGGAATGTCATCGCGGTCGAGCGTCGCACCGGCAAGATCGTATGGCAGCAGCAGTACCACTCGCCGTTCCCGGCGCGGCTCTTGTTCCCGCCCGGACGCGTGCTGCTCGGTTATCAAAGAGAGCTCGTCTGCCTCGCATACACAACCGGCCAGCTGTTGTGGCGAACGACTGTGCCGACGTCGACGGCAGGCTCGATCGTGGTCGACGGCGACGAGATCTTCTTCGGTGGTGGCGGCGAGGCCGCCTGCGTGGATGTGAACACGGGCGCGCTGCTCTGGCATCACCCCTTCAAGGGCATGGGCGCGTGGGCCGTTGCTCTCGGCGTGCCAGGCAACGTCGCACAGATCGATCACGATCAATGACCACCGAGCCTCGAATCCTCACCAGGCCGCCCCCGACGGCTTGCCCGTCTTGCCCCGCTTCCCCTCGCAGTAGCCTCACCCGGACTCGAACCGGGACGCCCTTTCGGGCAGAGGATTTTAAATCCCCGGCGTCTACCATTCCGCCATGAGGCCCAATCTACCGTACCTCTGCTGCCTCCTCGTCCTTCCTCCCTACCGCTCCCGCCTCGGCTCCCGTCCGCCTCGACCTGCCTGTATACACCTTCTCCCCCGGTCATGACCACCCTCCCCGCCCCCTCTTCCCTCTCCCCCCTCCTCGCTCGTCATGGAAGGGCTCCTCGAACCTGGCAACGAGGCGCGCCGCGAGCGCGGTCTTGCCGATCCCCGTGGTGCCGGTGAGCGTGACGAGCGGCGAACTTTCAGCGATGAGGGACCCAACCCCTCAGCTAGGCACTACGTCGAGGCGGCGGACGGACGGCTCGTCGGGGTCGAAGAACTGGCGGTACCAGGCGCGCAGCTTCATGATCGATCCGTCGCCCTCGCACAGGACGGGGTGCGGCAGGTACTCCTTGCTCTGCCATATCCGCATGTCCTCGCGGTAGGTCTTCATCATCTGCCACAGCAGGAACTGGCGGGCGACGAGCGAGAAGCCCGGGATCGACGAGCGCTTGACCCGCAACGAGAGCCGGTGGCGGACCCGCCGCTCGTCGACGGGGACGATCGAGGAGAAGACATGCGCGGCCGGGCCCGGCATCTCCGGGAAATGCACGTAATGAAAGCCGGGCTCGATCAGGTGGAACTCGAGGCGAGCGCGCAGGGTGGTGCCGAAGCGTCGCACCGAGGTCAACTGGGTGACCCGCAGCTCATGGCCCTCCTCGCGGAAGGTGTTGACCGGCATGTCGTGGCCGTGCACCGCGGAGAAGTGCGGGCTGTCAACCGAGTTCTCCATGATGTCCTGACCGTGGATCTCGACCTCGAACTCGTACTTCGCCGGCCGCATGTACGAGGATTCGTCGAAGTCGTCCATCGTCGGCAGGTCGCGGGCCGGCGCGGTGCCTGCCTTGTTGCGGTACATGAAGATCATGCCGTAACGCTCGACGACGGAGTGCGCGGCGATCCGGGCCTTGACCGGGATCTTGGTCGCGTACGGGATGTCGGTGCAGCGACCGCCGGCGTCGAAAGCCCAATGATGGTAGGGGCAGCGCACCGAGTTGCCGCGCACGCAGCCGCCCTCGGACAGGTGGGCTCCGAGGTGCGGGCAGACGTCGTCGAGGATTCCGACGCGTCCGTCGTCGCCGCGGAACATGACATAGGTGCGGCCGAAGTGACGGAGCTGGCGGAGCTGACCGATCGCGAGATCGTCGCTCCAGCCCATCTGAAACCATCCTTCGGTGTAGGGTGGTAGGTCGTAGCGCTGTTGCTTCCGTTGGGCCATGTCAGGCAAGCATACAATCTACAGGGGGTCCTCGTCTGCTGATCCTCTCCCGGATCCGTGGACACCTTGGAGAGGCGGAAGCAGAGCTCGTTCAGGGTGGTAGAAAAAATCATCTTACGTGGGCAATTCAAATCCGCCACGCCTACCATTCCGCCATAGGGCCGCATTTCTCCGACAATCTACCCTCTCCTACGCCGCTCCCCGATGACCACCACCGCGCCGCCTCCTGCGCCCCCGCCCGATCCCTCCTCGGCTCCCGCCCCCCTCTCCCCCCTCCTCCACGCCCGCCTCGAAGCAGCCCACCTCTGCCCGGAGACCGGCCTCCTCGTCCTCCCCTTCTACATCGGTCGCAGGCTCCTCCTCGCCGCCGGCCTCGGCCCGCACGTCACCGGACTCGGCTTCGTCCCGCGCCTCCCGCGGGCGCGCGCCACCTCCGCGCATCCCCTCGTCGCGGCCATGCGCGCACACCTCGTCGATCACCGCGTTCGCTCGATCCTCCTCCAGGACGGCGCCCTCCACCTCACCTTCGATCCCCCCGACGACGCCCTCCCCGGCGCCCGCCTCTCCCTTCGCGTCGGACGACGCGGCCAGGCGTCCGTCTCGTCTCCCTCCGGTGCCACCGTCGTCTGGCCGCTCGATCCCGAGGGCGCTCCCCCGCGCGACGGCGTCGATCCTTCCCGATGGATCAGCTCCACCGAGGACCTCGAACGCCACGGCCTCACCATGGTCGAGGCCTCCGATGCGCGCGCCCTCGACCTCCTTCGCACGGGCCTGCTTCGTGCGGCCAAAGCCAAGCTCAAGGCCCTCGAACGGCGCGCCGAGGCCGTGCGGCAGGATCTCGCGCGGCTGCAAGATGCGCCGCGGCTCCAGAAGATCGGCCGGCTGCTCGTCGCGCAGGGGAACAAGGTCCCCAAGGGCGCGACGCGCGCCACGCTCGACGACTGGGAAGAGGGCGGGACGATCGAGGTCACGCTCGCGCCGGACAAACCCGCGAAGGCGCAGGCCGAGACCTTTTTTCAGAAGGCACGGCGGCTTCAGCGCGGCGCCGCCGTCATGGAGAAGCGGCTCGCCGAGACCGAACACGCGTGGGAGACGGTCTTCCCGCTCGTCGACGCGATCGCCGAGGCCCCGGCCGATCCCGCCGCCCTCGACGCGCTCGCCGAGCAGGCCAAGCGCGCCGGCGTCTCCGCCTCCGAGATCGAGGCCGCTTCCCGCGGAAAAGCCTCGCGGCAGCAGGACAAGGAGCGCAGGCCGTACCACACGTTTCGGGATGCGCTCGGACGAACCATCCTCGTCGGGCGCGGCGGCAAGGACAACGACGAGCTCATCACGCGGCACGCCCGTCCGCACGATCTCTGGCTGCACGCGAAGAACATCCACGGCGCCCACGTCATCGTGCCCCTCGACAAGGGGCAGAATTGTCCCGCGGAGCTGCTCGTCGACGCCGGGACCCTCGCCGCGCATTTCAGCGACGCCCGCGGCGAGAACGCTTGCGAGGTGAGCTACGTCGAGCGCCGTCATGTCCGAAAGCCCAGGAAAAGTGCGCCGGGCGCGGTGACGTTCGATCGGGAGAAGATTCTCGTGGTACGCGTCGAGCCCGAGCGGCTCGCGCGCCTCCTCGCCTCGAAGCAGGAGGGGTGAGCGACACGATCTTGCTAGCGACCGACGCAGAGCGGTAAAGATCGCCTAGCATGCTCGCAATGCGCACGGTCGCCTCGCACCTCTTCCCGTTCGGCCTTTGCCTCTCCCTCGCCCTCGCCGGTTGCGGCGGCGGAGAGACGCCGGAACCGAAAGACCCTTCGTCCGAGGGCTCCTCGGGCAAACCCCAGCCCCAGGCCGACGCAGGGCCCGACGCCGCGCTGCTCGGTGAGATCACACAGCTGAACCAGCTCCTCGCCGCGATCGACAAGTCCGATCCGGGTCGGCCCAAGGCCCTCGATCGCCTCGGCGAGCTGCTAGCGGAGCTGTCCAAGAACAACCGCGACCGCGCCCTCGCCGCCGATCCGAACGTCTCGTCCCTGCCCCCGCCGGCCGAACCGAAGGCGGCCGAAGGCGAGGTGAGCGATGCCCCCGCGAAGGCGGGCCCCGTGCTCCCCGCGCGCAATGCCGCCGCCGTCAAGCGCCTCAAGCCCGACGCGCAGAAGCTCATCCAGAAGGCCGACATGTACGCGGCCGAGGCGATCAAGGCGCACAAGAAGCTCATCGCCGATCATCCGGACTACAAGGACATGGACAAGGTCCTCTTCCGGCTCGGCGGGCTCTACGTGGCGTACGGCCAGGTCTCCGCGGCGCGGCCCGTCTACTTCGAGCTCATCGAGAAGCACCCGAAGAGCCCCCTCGTGCCCGAGGCGTACTGGAACTTCGCCGAGTTCTTCTTCAACGCAGAGGACTACGAGAACGCCTACAAGCTCTACGCCCGCATCGTCGAGTACACGCCGAGCGAACGCACGAGCGTCGCGGGCTACCGGCTCGCGCTCTCGCTCCACAAGCTGAGCCGCCTCGACGAGTCGTGGAAGGCGCTCGAAGGCGCCGCCAGCGCCGCCCGCATCCACGGGCCCGCCGGCACCGTGGACGAGATCTACCGCGACGCGCCCAAGCTCGCCGCGACGCGCAAGCCGCTCAGCGCGAAAGACGCCGCGGCCTTCTTCGTGCGGCTCGCCGAGAGCAACGAGGACGTCATCAAGCAGGAGCTGAACCGGCTCGCGCAGATCCTCGAAGACGAGGGACGACCGCTCGAGGCGACCGAGGTCCTTCACGTGATGATCGACCGCTACAAGGCCGAGAAATGCGCGATCCAGGCGCGCGCCATCGAGATCGCGACCCGCAGCGGCAACAACGCGATCCGCGCCGATGAGGTGAACCGGAGTCTGCGCCTCGGTTGCAAGCCCTGACGCAATCCGAGCTTGCGTCTCCTGCCACACCGCGGCGATGATGCGTGCTGGGCGCATCGCGCGGGAGACGAGTTTCGATGGATGGCAAGCGTGACATGGTGGTCGGGGGGCTCTGGTGTGTGGGCGGTATCGTCGTGACAGCCGCCACGTACGCGAGCGCAGCGAACGGTGGCGGGCGCTACGTCATGGCGTGGGGCGCGATCATCTTCGGCGGGATCCAGTTCATCCGAGGGCTGATCCGCGCGTCGGCGAACCGCTAGACGGAGCGCGGAGGGCGAGGGGGGCGACGCGGCCCCCCGGGCTCGGCCTCACTTCGGCTGCGATTGCGCGCAGAACCCGCCGATGCACTGGTTCTGCGGGTTGCCGCAGCAATCGGCGCCGGTCGTACATTTCTCGCCGATCTCGGAGCACTTGCCCGCGGGGGGCGGGACGCAGGCGTAGTTGCCGCCGGCGTCGGGCTGGCAGAAGCCCGTGCAGCACTCGAAGCCCTGCGCGCAGGAGTTGCCCTCGCCTTTGCAGGCTTCGAGCGACCAGTAGCCGCTCATGTTGATGGTCGAGAGGTCCTGGCCGCGGAGCAGGAACGCCGGGTGGCTCGGGTCCTTGCCGGGCGCGGGGTTCACGTCGATCGCCGCGACCCAGAGCTGCTTGCGATTCTCGTAGGTCGGGTTCGAGGCCGAGACCATACGATTGCCGTAATCGCGCGGGCTGACGAAGACGACCCACATGTAGCCGCCGACCGCGATGGGGTTGACCGTCGGCTGGTAATTGATGCGGCGGTTCTTGTCGTCGAGGTAACCGACGCCGTTCGCCGCGTCGAGCGGGAGCTCGCCGACGGCCTTGGCGACGTCCGCCATGTAGAGGTCGTTCAGGCCGACCTGGTTCGCGCCGTACTTGGCGCGGCTGAAATCGCCCTTCTGGTAGAGGATCCATTGCGAGTCGGGCGAGAAGCTCGGGAACGCGATGGCGAGGTTGCCGGCGGCGACGATCTGGCGGCGGTTCGCGAGCGCGTTCGTGGCGGCGTCGAAATCGAAGACGTCGAGGTCGGCGCGCGAGAACTCGACGGGGTAGCTGCCCGTGACGTTGCTGGAGAAAGCGAGCAGCTTGCCGTCCGGCGAGAAAGCCGGGTCCGCGGTCTTGTCGGCGATCGCGTCGAGCTCGCTCGTGATGGCCGCGCCCGTGGTGGCGTCCTTCATGCGCATGCGGAGGTCGACGTCGTTCTGCACGGCGACCTTGCCGTCCGGCGTGAGCGCGACGAAAAGCGTCTGCGATTGGTACGACGAGACCTGGATGACCTGCGGATCCGGCAGCGTGAGGTCGATCGTGCCCCAGGGGCTCGGCGCCTGACCCTTGCGCTCGAAGACGGCGGCGAGGCGGCTGCCGTCCTTGCTGACCACGTGGCAAGCGACGCAACGCTTGTTGTTCACGCCCTGCGACCAGGGAGGCTGGTACTGATCGTACTCGGGCGGCGGCGGCGTGCCGAGCTGATCGTACGAGCCCGAATCGAAGACGACCGACGGATTTGCCGATCCCGGCGCGATCTTCATGAGCTGGCCCGTGTTGACGGCCCAGTAATAAATGGATCCGCGCAGGCTGCCTTGCGCGATCGACCACGTCTGGCTGGTCGGGGAATACGCCTTGCCGCCCGAGAGGCGCGAGACGGAGACCTGCACGGGCTCGCCCGCATTCGAGGCCGCGAGCTTGCCCCAGAAATCCTCGGCCATGAGGAAGGCCGAGGGCGGATCGGCCTTCACGTAAAACTTCGCGTCGACGTACGATTGCTGGAGGTGCACGAGCCACGCGTCGCCGGGCGCGCCGCCATTCCACATGATCTCGGGGGCGAGAATGCCACGCGCGAAGACGGTCTTGTCGTAGGGATACACGATCGCGCCCGAGGGGCCCGGATCCGGCGCGTCGAAGGCCGCCTGCTCCTCAGGCGTGAGCCCGCCCGCGTTGTCCACGAACGCGAGCTTGACCGTGACGTCCGCCGAGGCCGTGAGCCCATTCGAGCTCGCCGTGACCTTGCCCATGCCACCCACCGTGCCCGTCGGCGAGAGCTTGCCCGTGCCGAGGCCAACGAGCGCGACATCCGGTCGATCGAAGGTCCAGTCGGCCGACACGACGGCGGTCGTCTGGTCCTGGAACGTGGCAATGGCCTGGAAGTCGACGGGCGTGACGACGCCATTCTGCACGACGATCGTGATCGAAGGCGGATCCACGGCGAGCGAGACGACCGGGCCGTGATCGACGAACAGGCCGTCTTCCCCGGCATCAGGCGCGCCCCCGCCCGACCCCCCGGGCCCCGCGGCGCCCGTGCCGCCGCCGCCCGCGCCCGACGAATTCTCCCCGCCTCCGCAAGCATACGCGGTGATCGCCGCGAACATCACAAGCCAACCCAATCCAAGCGAGCGACGTCTCATGTCCGAAGTCCTCCGTCTACGACGCTATCACGCGCCGAGCACGGCGGGCCGCTCGTCTTGCGCTACACTGGCAGAATGCGCCGCAGAAAGGCTCTACATCCCGCCCTCTCGCGCTCGTCACGCTCGCGCTTTGTGCGCTCGGCTGCGACAAGAAAAACCCATCGAGCGCAAGCCCGGACGCCTCGGCAAGCGACGGGGTGGCCCCGCTCGCCGATTTCCCGAACGCAAAAGCTTCTTCGTGGATCAACGGCGCGCCCGCGCCGCTCGCCGAGGCCCGCGGCAAGGTCGTGCTCGTCGAGGCCTGGCACCCGACCTGAAGCGCTTGCCGAGCGTCCGTGCCCGCGATCCTCGCGCTGCACGAACGCTTCGGGGCCCGCGGTCTGCGGGTCATCGGCGTATCGAACTTCGACCCGGACGACGCGGAGGCCGAGCGCAAGGCCGCCGAGGATGCCGCGCGCGAGGAGAAGATGGTGTATCCCACCTACCTCGACACACGCGGCGAATGGGCGAAGACGGCCGGGGTCGTCGATATCCCGGCCTTCCTCGTCCTCGGCCCCGACGGCCGCGTCCTTCACCGTCGTCGCGGCAAGCTCACGCTCGACTCCGAGGCGTTCGCCGAAATGGAACGCGCAATCGAGCGAGCGCTCCCGGCCTCGCCTCGTTAATCCGAGTCGCGCGCCACGACGAGCCGATCGTGCTGGATGCGTCCGTTCCGTTTGTGCGCCAGGTGCTGGGTGATCACCTTGTCCCCGGCCGCGTAGGTGCGCACCTCGGTGAAGGCGACGGCCTCGTCCGTCTCCATCTCGTCGATGATGTCCGTGCTCTTCACCTCGCGATGCCACCCGCCGACCGGGTCCCGCAGGAACTCGTCGCGGAGCTGCTTCAAGATGGCGTCGCGGCCCTGCACCACGATGGGGTGGGCGGGCGGGTTCAGGCTCGAAACCTCCTCGAGGACGGCGTCCTCGGCATAAAGGTTGGCGAGCGCTTCCACGTCCCGCATCTGAAGGGCGTGGCGAATCTGCTCCATGAGGGGCTGCTCATTGGCCTCTCGGCGACGGATCGAGCTCTCCATGAATGGCTCCCTGGTGCGTGCCCTCTGGTTTGTCGATGGGGGCTGCGGGGGTATGGGGGCGGCAGCTCGGCCTGCCGAGCGAGAGCCCCCATCACTTGCACTCGACTGCCGGGCGCTCGACGACCCAAAACATCACTTTGCTCGCCCCGGCTGGACGGGTCATAAGAAGTGACCATGGTGCAATCGCCCTCCACGGTCGTGCTCGGTGACGTTCACCTGACCCGCTCGGTGCCACGGGCCGTGTCCGAGGATCTCGCCCGCCTGGTCGACGCACACCCGGGCGCGCGAATCGTGTGCGCCGGCGACCTCTTCGATCTCTCGGCCGATCTGCCCCGCCTGCCGCTGCCTCGCGCGGTGGAGGCGGTGTTCGAGGCGCATCCGGCCGCCAAAGCCGCGTTCGGCCGGCACCTTGCGCGAGGAGGCGAGCTCTGGCTGGTGAGCGGCAACCACGACGCGGCCCTCGCGCTTTCCGATTTCCGGAGCGCCCTGGTCACGGCGCTGGACCCACCCGCGGAGGCCCGCGCGCGGCTGCGCACGACCCCTTGGTTCTTTCGCGAGGGCGACCTCCACATCGAGCACGGCCACCTCTACGACCCCGACAACGCCCCGGCTCACCCGCTCGTCGTGGGCGAAGCGAGCCTGGGCGTGCATTTCGTCGAGCAATTCATCGCTCCGACGGGCGCGTTTCGCTACCTCAACATGAACGACGAGACGCCCCTAAGGCTCTTCCTCTCGGCGTTCTCGTTCTACGGCCCGCGCGCCCCGTACGTGATCTATCGGTATTTCCACGCCGCGATTCACGCGATCCTGCGCAGCGGGCGGTCTTATCAAAGGCGCGCGGACGACGAGGCGCCGCTCGGCGCGGAGGAGGCCGCTCGATTCATCGCAGAGCTCGGCATCCCGCCCGAGCTCGTGGGCACGATGCTCCCGCTCGGGGCGCGGCCGACGATGGCCAGCCTGAGCCGGACGTTCTCGCGTCTCTATTTCGATCGGGTGCTGTCCACGCTCGCGATGAGCGCGGGGCTGTCCGCAGCGGCGCTCGGCCAAAAGCGAGCAGGCGGGGCAGCCTTTTCGATTGGCGCGCTGGCAATGACATTGAGCTGGGCGCGCGGGCACAACCGTTATGCCGGGTCGGTGGCCGAGCAGCTCGCCGAGGGCGCGACGCGCATCGCGGACGCGACGGGCGCGCGGCTCGTGGTCTTTGGTCACACGCACCGCGAGGCGCTCACCGAGCGGTATGCGAACACGGCGAGCTTCGCATTCCCGCGGAATGCGCCGGGAAGGCCGTACCTGGAGATCGAGCAGGCGTACGGGGTGCCGCGCGCGGTGCGGCGGTATCTGGTGGCCTAGGGCCGCCGCGCCGGGGCGCTGCCCCGGACCCCGCGGGGGCTGTTCGCCCCGCGACCCGAACCAGGGCAAGCCCTGGACGCGGGTTGGAAGA
>NZ_JAGTJK010000096.1:0-21195 GCF_028435265.1 Polyangium jinanense
GGCAAGTCCTCCGGAGGACCCCCCGGATCCGTCACCATCAGCCGCGGGCTCGAACGACTGGCACCCGCAGCAGAGATGCTACGGGTGCTCAGGGAGAATGGGCTCGCGAGATGAGACCAATGCTCAGGCCCCTGGCTGGTCCAGGTCCAGGGGCGGACAGCCCCTGGTGGGGCCTGGGGCAACGCCCCAGCGCAACGGCTTCGACATGAAACCCATGCTCCGCCGCTGGGTGGGGTGTGCGTGTGCGATCCTCGTCATCCCCCTTGCAATACGACCTGTGGCTCGATATTTCCCACGTCTCACTTCAACCCTGGAGAGTGAAAATTGATGAGCCGCTCGATTGGAGTCGGGATGGTGTTTGCTGCCGCGCTGCTCGCCGCGTGCGGCGAAGGAGGGACGAACAGCGACACGGGTGGGGGCGGCGGCGCGACGTCGTCCTCGGCGATGGGGGGCGGCGGCGCCTCCAGCTCGTCCTCGTCCACCGCTTCGGGCGGCGGCAGCCCCGCGCCCGACTGGGCCACGTCGTTGCCCGCGGGCGGCAGCTGGACCGAGCTCGGGGAGTCCGAGCCCTTCACGGCGTGGGTCAAGGCGAACCTCGAGCCCAACGCCGGTTACGTCGGCTCGGCGCCGATCGACGCCGTGCGCGACGCGTACTGCAATCCGGTGTTCGATCACGCGGGCAAGGCGTTTTACCTCTTCGGCGGGGGCCACAGTGACGGCAGCGTCAACGCCGTCTTCAAGCTCGACGCGGCGACGCTGAAGTACAGCATCGTCGTGCCGCCGACGCCGCCCTCCGCGTATCCACCTGCCTACACCGCGCCGAACTCCCCCATCGTCTATCCTTCCGGCGCGACGAACGGGTTTTTCCAGACCGCGGAGACGCTGACGGATCCCGCCGATCTGCCCTATGCGGCGCCGTTCGCCGCGCCCGCGTCGAGCCACACCTACTCCGCGATGAGCTTCGTCGACGGCAAGATGATCCTGCACTATGGCCCCGTGCGCGTCGCCGACGTGGTGAGCGGAAAGTGGACCTCTCTCGAGAAGGACGTGTACGGGCCGCAGCTCGTCAAGTTCAATCCCAACTACTTCGAGGTCGTGCTCCAGGCGGGCACGCGGACGGCCAACGATCCGGCGACCGGCAAGGCGTGGACGACCCTCATCGCCGGTGATGCTGGATTGAACTGGCGCAATCGCGTGCTCGAGATGGATCCCGCCACGCGCACGATCGAGAACGTGGTGGACGCCAAGTGGGAGGTGTCTGGCAGCTCGTCGATCGTGATCGGCGGGCCGTACGTCTACGTCTTCACGCCGACGAATTCCAACGGTACCTCGACCGCCACGCGTGGCTGGCGCATCGACAAGGCGACACGCGCGGTCGAGCACCTGACGCTCACCGGCGATCTGCCGAGCTGGCCTCAAATCTCCCCGAAGCAGGAGGGCATTCCGGTCTTCTACGATGGGGCGAAGATGAATTTCTGGAACTACAGCGTCGAAGCGGATCTCGATGCGTTCTTCCGCGTCGATCTCGAGCCCAAGAGCGGCGCCGGCACCGAGGCGGAGCCCTATGTGCTGTCGTCCACGCGCGAGGCTCGCCCGCCCTCGGGGATGCCCTCGCCCGCGCTGACGTACGAGCTGACCTACATCGCGGAATGGGGCGTCGTGTTGTTCCTGCCGAAAGGCAGCGAAAAGCTCTGGGCCATCAAGCCCTGACGCGATGCCGGCCTTTGCGAGCGGTCCCGAGGCGGCCGCTCGTTCCCTCCGCCGAACAACGAATCTGACAGCTACGCTCGATGACGGGCGGCCTGCATTGCGACCGCAATGCCGTCCTGCAGCGTCGCCTTCGTGACGATTCCTTGCAGGGATGCGTTGATGTGGACGAGCGTCCGGGCGACCTCCGAACGTATCCCGGTGATCACCGTGCGCGTTCCCAGGAGCCTGAGGCCGTTGGCAGCGGCGAGGAGCATGCTGGCGACGTTCTCGTCCACGCGCTTGAGGCCCGTGATGTCGAGAATGACGAATTCGGCGGATCGGCTGCTGGCGCCCTCGAGCATTGCCTCGATGGCTTGCTCGGCCCGGTCGGCGTCCATCGTCCCGATGAGCGGCATGACCAGGATGCGATCCGTGATCGGAATGAGGGGCGTGGAGAGCTCGAGGAGCCGGGTCTGCTGCGCGGCGATGATCTGCTCGTGGAGCGCCGTCTTCTCCGCATTCGCGCGCCCTTTCTCGACGAGCTCGCGCTCGAGCCGCTCCTTGGCATCACGCAGCTCCTCGGTACGGGTCATGAGCTCGACGAGGAGCGCCTCGCGCGCGGCCTCGACGGCGGCGCGCTGACGAACTTCCGCCTCCAGGCTCGTGTTCTTTTCCTGCAGCGTCCGCGTCATGCGCCGGACGGCGATGTGCGGGCGTATGCGCGCCAGGAGCTCCTCGGAATCGAAGGGCTTGCTGATGAAATCCACAGCGCCCGCATGCAGCCCCTGCAGCCGGTGCTCCCGACTGCTCAAGGAGGTCATGAAGACGACCTGCGTGTCGGCGGTTTGTGGGTTGGCTTTCAAGCGCCTGCACACCTCGAAGCCGTCGATGTCCGGCAACATGACGTCGAGGAGAACGAGATCAGGCTGCTCGCGCTCGATCAGGCGCATCGCCATGTTGCCATCCGTGGCAACGGCGAGGTCCAGACGCTCGCCTGACAATGCTTCGAGAAGCGTGTCGAGGTTGACGGGGTTGTCGTCCACCGCGACCACGAGTCCATTGTATTGCGTCAGAGCGTCCATCCAACCCCCGAAGAGTTTAGCGCGGACCCTATCAAGAAGTATCACGGCAGTAAAGCGCCAAGCATTTGGCGCCGCTGCAGGGAGCGCGGGGTCGGCGAGGCTGAAAAAACGCGATTCTGTAGCGTGGGCGTGATTCGATTTACACACGATCTCGAAGTGGTGGGCTTCGATCGTGTGTATGCACGGTTTGGCACGACACGACAGGCCCTCGCATCGTTCACAATTGCATTGACGTGCATCGGCTTTCCGAGGTTACTCTGGTGCAGATCGGGATCGTGCATCTGTACGAGACGCACGGGAGGGGTTCGAAGATGGATCTGACGGGGTATGGATTGGGCGATGTCGCTTACGAGGGAAGCGAGACACGCGTCTACCGCGCGGTGCATCTTGCCTCGGGCACGAAGGTGGCGATCAAGGTCCCGCTGGCCGATGTGCCGAGCCCGCGCGTGATGGGTCGGCTGGTCCACGAGCATCAAGTGCTTCAGCAGCTCGCGACCGTGTCCGGCGTGGCGCGCGTGCAGGGGTTCGCGCAGCGGGACGGCACGGTGGCGCTGGTTCTCGAAGATCCTGGATTTCGCTCGGTCGATCAGGTGCTCGCCACGCAGGGTCGTCTGCCGCTTTCGGCCGGGCTGCGGTTTGGGCGGCGCCTCGCGCGAGTGCTCGAGGGCGTGCATGCCGCCGGTGTGATGCACAAGGACGTCAAACCGCAGAACGTGCTCCTGGATGACGAGTCCGAGCAGGTCACCCTGCTCGATTTCGGCATCGCCTCGATGCTGTCCCAGGAGGCGACCGAGGCGAGCATTCCCGAAGCGCTGGACGGGACGCTCGCGTATATCTCGCCGGAGCAAACGGGGCGCACGGCGCGTGCGCTCGATACACGCACGGATCTCTATTCGCTGGGCGTGACGCTCTTCGAGGTGCTGTCGGGGCGGCGGCCCTTCACGGACCGCGATCCGCTTTCGCTCGTGCACGCGCACCTGGCCAAGACCCCGCCTCCGCTCGATACGGTCGCGCCGGACGTGCCGAGCGTCGTATCGGCGATCGTATCGAAGCTCCTGGCAAAGGATCCCGACCGGCGATACCAAACGGCCCGAGGCGTGGCGGAGGATCTGGAGGAGGCGCTCCGCGCGCTCGAGGAGCGCGGCACGGTGGAGCCCTTCTCGCTTGGAAAGAAGGATTTTTCGCGGAAGCTGCGGTTGCCGCAGGTGCTCGTGGGGCGAGAGCAGGACGTCGAGCGGGTCGGGGAGTCGTTTGCCCGCGCGGCGCGGGGCGCGGCGGAGCTCTTGCTCGTCGGCGGGCCGTCGGGCATTGGAAAAACGGCGCTGGTGCGTACGGTCTACCACGACATCGCGAAGGCCGGGCGCGGGCTCTTGATCGCAGGCAAACACGACCAGCTCGCGCGGTCGACGCCGTACGCAGCGATTGCCCAGGCATTCGGGGGGCTGATGCGTCAATGGCTTTCGAGCCCGAAGACGGTCCTCGAGACCTGGCGAGCTCGGATCCGGGACGAGGTCGGGGACAACGCGCGGCTGATTGCGGACGTAGTGCCGGAGCTCGACCTCGTCATGGGCAAATTGCCGCCGGTGCCGCCCGTGGAGGGCGAGCAGGTCCTCAATCGGCAGAAGCTGACGTGGCTGAACTTCGTTCGAGCCGTCACGACACCGAACCCGCCGCTCGTCATGTTCCTGGACGACATGCAGTGGGCAGACAGCGCCACGCTGATCATCCTGCAGACGCTCCTGACGGACGTGGAGCGAAAATCGCTGCTGGTGATCGCTGCTTACCGTGACAACGAGACACCGCCCGAGCATCCGTTGTGGAAGCTCGTGGAGGCCACGGAGGCGAGCGAAGCCAAGGTATCGAGGCTGACGGTGGGCCCGCTGTCGGAAGAGCAGGTGCAAAAGTGGCTTTCGCGCACGCTCGAGAGCGAGCCGAGTCGCGTGGAGCCGCTGGCCCGTGTGCAATGGCAAAAGACGCGCGGAAACCCGTTCTTTCTGGAGCAACTGCTGCTCTCCCTGCACCGGCAGAAGCACGTGGTGAGGGACCCGGAGAGCGGGGAATGGCGCTGGAATCAAGCGGACCTGGAGCGAGCGCAGGTCACCGATAACGTGGTGTCGCTCCTGACGGACAAGGTGCGAGAAATGCCGGAGGCCACGCAGCAGCTCCTGGGGCTCGCAGCGTGCGCAGGGCATACGTTCCATCTCCAGGATCTCGAGCGATTGAGCGGATGGGAGCGCGCCCGGGTGACGGGGGCGTTATGGCCGGCGCTGCAGGAGGAGCTGGTCGTGCCGGTCGATGGGGCATATCGCCCCGCGCAGGCGCTCGGAGCGGTCGGCGAGGGAGCGCTGGACGCTTCGTACCGGTTCTTGCACGACCGCGTGCAGCAGGCGAGCTACGAGCGAATCTCGCCGGAGCAGCGCGTCCTCGCACACCTCGAGATCGGGCGGCGGCTCTGGGCGCGATATCGAGCCGAAGGGGGCACGCCGCAGCAACTCCTGGAGCTCGTGCGGCACATGAATCAGGGCGCGGCGCGGATCTCGTCCGTGGCGGAGCGCAACGACGTCGCGCGGGTGAACCTGGAGGCCGCTCGCGTCGCAAAGGCGGCGAGCTCGTACCGATTGATGGCCAGCCTGCTGGAGAGCGCGCAGGCGCTCCTCGGCGAGCGATGCGCAGAGGACGAGCGAGCGCTGTCGGTGGAGATTGCCCTGGAGCGCCTGGAGGCGGCCTATCTGCTCCGAGACTTCGACGACGTCGAAGCACGTGCGCTCGACTTGCTCGCGAGGCCTCTTCCGGCGGTGCCTTGGCTGTCGGCGCAGGAGATCCGCGTTCGCTGCTGCCTGGCGACGGGCCAATACGCGCGGGGAATCGAGCTTGGCATTGCGGCGCTCGCGGAGCGGGGTTTTACGTTTCCCGCCACGGACGAGGCGTGTCAGCCGGCGCTCCTCGAGGAATCCGCCGCGCTGGATCGATGGCTGGAGCAAGACCTCGGTGCGTTCGATCGAATGCCGCCCGAGTGGTCCCTGGAGCACCGGCTCATCGATGCCCTGATGACGCAGGCGCAGCTCTGCTCGATCTACGGCGGCCGGCCGATGCTTTACACGCTCATCATCGTTCGCCTGGTCTCCGAGGCGGTGCGACGGAAGTCCCTCACGCCGGCGGCCACCCTCATGCTCTGCAGCTTCGCCAATGTGTGGTCGGTGGCCACGGGCATGTATCGGCGCGTCTTGCGCTGGGTCGAGCCCGGGGTCGTTGCCGCGGAACGCGTGGGGTCCGCGATGCTCCCCGAGTGCCTGGTGCTCCATGGTATCTACATGGTCTATTCCAGGCCCGTCGACGAGACGGCCGCACTCTACGAACAGGCGATCGCGACCGGCTTGAAGATCGGTTCGTTCCAGGGCACGAGCTGGGGCCTCCTGGCCGAGCTGTTCTATCACCGCGTCTGGCGTGGCCTGCCTCTCGGCCAGGTCCAGGCGCAGGTCAAGGCTCGCTGGGATCTCGTGCAGCGCGCGGGAGACGCCGTGGGAAGGCACCACTTCGAGGCGGTCGCGTCCTATTGCGAGGTGCTGATGACGCCCGAGGGCGCCCCGAAACTCCTGAATGACGAGCCTCTGTCGCGAGGTTCGCGCTCCCTCCTCGACGACGGGGACGGGTTCACGGGAGGGCTTGCGCGAACTCTGGAAGCCTATCTGTTCTGCGTCACCGGCAGGTGGGATCGAGCGCTCTCGCGGGCGCGGGACGCAGACCAATTCCGAGCCGACATCCTCGGCATGCCGCCGGTGACGGACATCCCGCTCTTCCTCGCGCTTTCGGCGGCGAAGTGCTGGCATGACGCCGCCGGCCCCGAGGAGCAGGCGCGGCTGCGAGCGCACATCGAGCACGGCCTCGAGCGGCTGCGCTATTTCGCGGAAGGTTCTGCGTCGAACTTCCTCCACAAGCTGCGCCTCGTCGAGGCCGAATACGCCCGTATCCTCGGCAAGACCGAGGAGGCGATCGTCAAGTACGACGAGGCGATCGAGCTTTCGCGCGAGCACCGCTTCCTGCACATCGAGGCTCTTTCGACCCAGCTCGCCGCCGAGTTCCGACTGCAAACGGGCACGAGCCATATCGGTGCCCTGTACATGCGCGAAGCTCGCGACGCCTATGTGCGCTGGGGCGCCGTCAACGTGGCCGCCCATCTGGGCGCGAAATACCCCGCCTTGCTCAAGGCGCCCGTGCACGCGGCTGTCGAGCGCACGGCCCTGACGACCTCGATCACGACGACCACGGGCGCCTCCGCGGGCGCGAATTTCGACGTGAACACCGCGGTGCGTGCGGCGCAAGCGCTTTCGAGCGAGCTCGATCCGGATCGCGTGGTCGGCCGGCTGATGGAGCTCTTGCTGGAGAATGCGGGGGCGCAGCGCGGCGCCCTCGTGCTCAGCCAAGGGGAAACGCTCTCCGTCGTGGCGCGGCTGTCGGTGGAGGGGGCTCGTATCGAGACGGGGCTATCGGAGCCGCTCGGGCAAAGCCAAGACATTCCGGCGACCGTGGTGCAGTATGCGGCCCGCACGGGCGAGCCCGTGGTGGCGGGTGATGCCAGGAACGAAGTGCGCTTCGCCAGCGACCCCTACCTTGCGTCGCGCGCGGTGCTCGCCCTTTTGGCCCTGCCTTTGACGCACCGAGGAAATCTCGTGGGCGTGCTTTACCTCGAACACCGAGACGTGGCGTCGGCGTTCCCTCCCGCGCGCGTGGAGTTCTTGTCGGTGCTGGCCTCGCAGGCGGCCATTGCCGTCGAAAATGCCATGCTGTACCGGGACCTGGAGGCCAAGATCAAGGAGCGCACGGCCGAGCTTCGGATCGCCAAGGAGGCGGCCGATCGGGCGAACCGGGCGAAGAGCGATTTCCTCTCGAGCATGAGCCACGAGCTGCGCACGCCGCTCAACGGCATCCTCGGTTATGCCCAGGTCCTCTCGCGCGCGCCCGAGCTCTCCTCGAAGAGCCGTGATGGGGTGCAAACCATTCAGAAATCGGGCGAGCACCTGCTTTCCTTGCTGGAAGACCTCTTGGACCTCGCGAAGATCGAGGCCGGCAAGATGGAGCTCGTTTCGAAGAGCTTCGACCTTGGCGCCTCGGTGCGCACGGTGGTGGATCTGTGCCGCGTACGCGCAGACCAGAAGGGCATCGCGTTCACCCAAGCGATACGCGCGGGCACGACGTCCACGGTCCATGGCGACGAGAAACGCCTGACGCAGGTGCTCTTGAACCTCGTGAGCAACGCCATCAAGTTCACCGAACGAGGAAGCGTGAGCCTCGCCATCGAGGAGCTTTCGCGCGGCTCCAAGGAAGGGGTCACGTTGCGGTTCCGGGTCGAGGATACGGGCCCCGGGATTGCGTCGGAGCACCTCTCGCGCATCTTCGATCCCTTCGAGCAGGTCGGCGATCAAAAGGCGAAAGGCGCCGGCACCGGGCTCGGCCTCGCCATCACGAAGAGGATCGTCGACCAGATGGGCGGCACGATCGAGGTCGAGAGTGAACTCGGCCGCGGAAGCGCCTTCACGGTGATGCTCCCGCTCGCGGGGGCGCCCGCTTCCGCGAGCGCTGACATGGCCCTCGGGTGGGATACCATCACCGGGTATCGAGGAGAACGCCGCACGATCCTCGTCGTGGACGATCACCCGCAGAATCGTGCCCTGGTGAGCGATCTGCTGGTCCCGATTGGCTTTGAGGTCGTCGAAGCCGAGGACGGTGAGGCGGCGCTCCGGCTGGCCAGGGAGCGGAGGCCGGGGCTCATTTTGATGGACCTGGCCATGCCGGGCATGGACGGCTATGAAGCCACGCGTCGCCTGCGGCAGATGCCCGAGCTCGGCGAGGTCGTGATCCTGATCTCGTCGGCGAAGGTATCCGAAGTCGAAGGGCAAGAAGGCGTCCGCGCCGGTTGGAACGATTCCTTGCACAAGCCCGTGCAAGCGAGCGCGCTCTTCGAAAAGATCCAGCGCTTCCTCGGCGTGGAATGGATTCATGCCGAGAAGAAGGCCCCGGTCACGGGGGCGCGGGCGAGTGGACCGCTCGTGCCGCCTTCCGGCGAGGAGCTTGCCCTTCTATCGCAGCTGGTGACGTCGGGGCGGATCCGGATCGTCATGGCGGAAGCGGCGCGCATGGAGCAGAACGAACCGCGACTCGGCCCGTGGCTCGAGCAGCTCAGGGGATTCGCGCGGAGTTACCAGATGAGGAAGCTGCAAGAGTTCGTCGATGGGTATGCCACAGGCACGGTCATGCCCGAGGTGAGCGCTTAGCGCGCACGACCAGGACGGAGCGAAAGACAGGAGCAAGAGACGGGTATGCAAGACTCCACCGGGTAAAGGACCGTCTCTTCGGGTCGATGTCGCTCGTACCCGACGGCTACCGTTCTGGGAATGGGCGCCTGGCAAGCTCCCCGCGTACGTCATTGGACCATCGAGGCCTTGTGCATCGCCTCACGTCCGATCTATGCTGCGCGAGTAGGGGGGCACGTGCATGTATATCCATGCGATCGAGGTCTCGGACGTCGAGAATCATCGTTTCCACGAACCTATGCGCACCGAGCTGGAGCGCCGCATCGCCGAGCTGGAGAGCAAGCTCGAGGCTGCCGAGCATGGGCAGCGCCTCGAGGCGGAGCGCTTCCGGCTGACGGTCGACGGCGCCCCCATCGGGATGGCCCTCGTCGGGCTCGATGGCTCATTCATCCGCGCCAATCACGCGCTCGGCGAGCTGCTCGGTTACGCACCCGCGGAGCTCATCAAGGTGCGCTTCCAGGACATCACGCATCCGCAGGACCTGCAGAGTGACCTCGAGCTCGTCGACCGCGTGCTCCGGGGCGAGCTCGCGCGGTACGAGCTGCGCAAGCGATACTTTCGCAGGGACGGCGCAGTCATCCACGCCGAGCTGCACGTCTCCATGGTGCGCGATGGGCGTGGCGAGCCGCTCCATTTCATCTCGCAGATCCTCGACGTCACCGAGAAGCTGCGCGTCGAGGAGACCCTGCGCGCGAGGCTGGCCGAGCTCTCCACGCCCCTCATTCCCATCCGCGACGATGTCATGGTCATGCCGCTCATCGGCGCGATCGATTCCGAGCGTGCGGAGCGGGTGCTCACGACCCTGCTCACAGGCGTGAGCAAAACCGGCGCGCGCGTGGCGATCGTCGACGTCACCGGCGTGGTCGCGGTGAACGAGCAGGTGGCGAGCACCCTCTTGCGGGTTGCGCAGGCTGTGCGGCTGCTCGGCACGCGCATGGTGCTGAGCGGTATCGGACCGGAGGTGGCGCGCACGTTGATCTCCATCGGCGCCGACCTGTCCGGCATCGTCACCTGTTCGAACCTGCAAACGGCCGTCGCGCATGCCGTCAAGCTCACGCGCGACAGCAGCTAGCCCCCTGCTGTCCGGCGAAATGAGCGCCACCACGGGCCGGGGTGGGAGACGCGGCACCGGCAGGCGAATTTTTCCCGCCTCGGAGTGAAAGATCCGCGTAGGATGCCGCCCCCATGAAGCGTCTCTTTGTCGGTATTTCTCTCGGCAGTCTCCTCCTCGTCGCTTGCAGCGACGGCTCCACCCAAACCACGGGCACGAACTCCACTTCCAGCTCCGGCAGCGGCGGCGCGGGCGGCGTCGGCGGCGATGGGGGAGTCGGCGGCACGGGCGGCGCCGGCGGCGCGGGCGGCGTCGGTGGTATGGGCGGCGGCGGCGGTATGGGCGGCGCCGGCGGCGCGGGCGGCGTCGGTGGTATGGGCGGCGGCGGCGGTATGGGCGGCGGCGGCGGAGGAATCGGCGGGGCGGGCGGCGTCGGCGGCAGCGGCGGCAGCGGCGGCGCGGGTGGGGCAGGGGGCATGGGCGGCGGCGGCGGCGCGGCTGGAAACGGCGGCGGGGGCGGCGCTCCTCCTGCTTGCGTCGTCGATGGGGTCGTAAACCCCCCGGAGCAGTGCGACGACGGCAACCTCGTCGACGGCGACGGCTGCGATCAGGATTGTACGTACTCGTGCGTCGACGCCGCGGCCGATTGCCCCGCGGCGCCGGTTTGCCAGCAGAACGCGTGCCTCGCGAACCATACCTGCGTCGCCATCGCCGACCCCGCGCAGGAGGGTACCACGTGTGGCCCGAACGCGACCTGCAAGGCCGGCGTCTGCACGGCCCCCGTCTGCGGCGACGGCGTCGTCCAGGGCAGCGAGCAATGCGATTTTGGCGCGGCGAACGGACCCAATGCGGGGTGCGAGGCGAACTGCACGTTCTCGTGCACCAAGGGGCCGGACTCGTGCCCCGACGCCGAGACCTGCAACGGCGTCGAGACGTGCACGACCGTGATGAACGGCGCGAACGTCGGGCAAAAGTGCATGCCGGGCGTGCAGCTCCTCGACTGCACCGCGTGCGCCTCCGGCGTGTGCGCCTCCGGCATGTGCAAGGCGTCCGTGTGCGGCGACGGCTGCGTCGACCCCATGAACGGCGAGCAATGCGAGCCGCCGGGGACCGTCCTTTGCGACGCGATGTGCAAGACCGCCCCCACGTCCATGTGCGGCAACGGCATTCGTGAGGCCGGCGAGGATTGCGACGACGGGAACCAGGTGAACCTCGACGGGTGCGATGGGGTCTGCAAGTTCGAGCAAGACCTGCGGTCGAATTACCTGAAGATGCAGTTCGCCACCGACGCATTCTGCGCGGCGAACCGGTTCGGCACGGCGATTGACCCGGGTGTGGCCGGTTCCCAGGTCCAGACCTACATCGATCAGGGCGTCAATGCTGGAACGACGGGCTTCCTCTTCAAGATGTTCGGCCTCGCGGCCCTCGTCGGCGTCGACGATCCGTCGGTCGAGCTCGGCGTCGTGCGCGCGACGCCCGTGGCGGGCGCGGGCTACAGCGGAGCGAACGACCTCGATTGGTGGTACAACACGAACACGGCCACGCTCGACGCGGCCCGGAACCCGCTCGACAAGCTCACGGGCAACATCACCGGCGGTGTCTTGAATGCGGGGCCCGGCACGATGAGCATTGCCATCAATTTCTTCCCGAGCGCCGTGACGACCCTCCGGATGTCGAGCACGAAGCTCCGCGTCACCGTCAACGCGGGCTCGACGCCGCTCGTCTCGAATGGGACGCCGCCCGGCCACCTCGCTTCCGAGCACCTGAACCCCTCTTTGCAGAGCTTCGCGAGCCTGGGGCAGAAAGACGCCACGTTCTCCGGCCTGCTCTGCGGCGACATCAGCGCGCGTTCGCTCGCGCAGGCCACCATTCCGCCCGAGCTTCTGCCCGGCGGCTCGCTCGCGTGCACGCAGGGCTACAGCGCCGCGAATAGTTTCCTCGACCTGCTCGTCTCCGGCTGCTCGATCAACGTGGGGTTCGTCGTTCCGGCCCTCTACCCGACGCAGCCCGATCAGGCCGATCCGGCCGCGCCCGTCGGCGGAGCCGGCGCGCCCTACAAGCTCACCGTCAATGCGCAGAAGGTCGTGACGGGCTGCACCGACAAGAACAACGCCGCGGTGAACCTCTCCACCTGCATCGACGCGGCCGCTTATTCGAGCTTCTTCCGGTTCGCAATGGGCCGCGTCATCCTCAAGTAGCCAGGCTGCCCTCTCCGGGGCGATGGTCATACGTGTTCGTGCGTGAAGCCACGAAAGGCAGAGCACGATTGTGCTTGGCGTCGGCCGGGCGCCTGTGTTTTGCTGGCACGTTATGGCCTATCGCCTCGTCGGAGCCGCGATTCACGAAGGCTCGTGCACCGTCATCCATCGTGGACAGCGGGATGACGACCCGACCCCGGTTGTCATCAAGCTCCCACGCGGAGAGGTGACGCCGCGTGACATCGAGCGGCTCCGGCACGAGTATTCGATTCTGAAGAGCATCGACGCGCCCGGCGTGGTCAAGGCCCTTTCGCTCGAGCCGTCCGAGCGAAGCGTCGCGCTCGTGCTGGAGGCGCTCCCGGGCGAGACGCTCGCCGCGCTCCTCCGCGCGCGGCGCCTCGACGTGGCGACGGCGCTGAAGATCGGCCGTGGCATCGCGGGCATTCTCGCCAGCGTCCATCAGCGCGGGATCGTTCACCGCGACGTAAAACCCCAGAATCTTCTTTATCACCCGGAGACGGGGAGCGTCTACCTTCTCGATTTCGGTCTGGCCATGCGGATGTCGGAGGCGACCGGGCGCGGCGCGGAGGCCATGACGGGGACGCTCGCCTATCTCGCGCCCGAGCAGACGGGCCGCATGAATCGAACGGTGGATCACCGCGCCGATCTTTATGCCTTCGGCGTCACCCTTTACCAGATGCTCACGGCGTATTTGCCCTTCACGACCACCGACCCCGTCGAGCTCGTGCACAGCCACATCGCGCGCGTCCCCGCCGCGCCGCGGGAGGTCGACGGGCGGATCCCCGAGGTCGTCTCGGCGCTCGTCATGAAGCTTCTCGCCAAGGCGCCGGAGGATCGATACCAGACCGCGCGCGGCGTCGAGCTCGATCTCGCCGCGTGCATCCGCCAGATCGAGGAAACGGGCACGGTCGAGACCTTCGTACTCGGGCGCCACGACACCGCTGCGGCGCTGCATTTGCCGGAGCGGCTTTATGGCCGATCCGTCGAGGGGAAGGCCTTGCTCGATGCATTCGAGCGGGCACGTCTCGGGCCGGCGGAGCTCGTCCTGATCGCGGGTCCCTCCGGGGTCGGCAAGTCGGCGCTCGTCCACGAGCTCCGCCGGAGCCTTCCTCGTGATGGCGCGCGCTTCATTTCCGGTAAATTCGATCTCCTGAGCCGCAGCGTCCCGTACGGCCCCGTCATTCAAGCATTCCGCGAGCTCTTGCAGCAGCTCCTCGGCGAGAGCGGAGGCGAGCTCGCGTCCTTTCAGGCGCGCCTGTCGCGGGCGCTCTCGGGCAATGGCCAGGTCATCGTGGATCTCGTCCCCGAGCTCGCGAACATCCTGGGCCCGCAGCCCGCGCTCCCCATCGTCGGGCCGGGCGAGTCGCAGAATCGCATGAACCTCGTGCTCAAGAGCTTCGTGCAGGTCTTCACGAGCCCGGACAGGCCGCTCGTCCTGTTCCTCGACGATCTGCAATGGGCCGATCCCGGCTCGCTCAAGCTGCTCGAGGTCCTGCTCGCGGACCGAGATTGCCCCGGTCTCTTGATTCTCGGCGCGTACCGCGACAACGAGGTGGACGCGGCGCATCCTTTGACGGTGACCCTCGCCGTGCTGCGGAACGAGGGCGTCGCCGTGAGCGAGATCGGGCTCCGATCGCTCGGCGCCCCGGAACTCGAGCAATTGCTCGGCGACGCGCTCGCCGTGGACCCGCCACGCGCACGCCCGCTCGCCATGGCCGTGCTGGCGAAGACCCAGGGAAACCCGTTTTTCGTGGGCCAGTTCCTGCACGCATTGCACGAAGGCCAGCAGATCCGCTACGACGCCGAGCAGAGCGCCTGGCACTGGGACCTCGAGGCCATCGAGGCGCGCGAGGTCACCGACAACGTCGTGGATCTGATCGTCGGTAGCCTCGCGCTCCTCGCGGGCGAAACGCAGCGCGTCCTCCGCCTCGCCGCGTGCATCGGCCATACCTTCACGCTGCAAACCCTCTCCACCATCGACGAGCTGTCTCCCGATCGGACCGCTGATGCCTTGTTGCCCGCGATCCGCGAGGGGCTCGTGGTGCAGGAAGCGTCCGATCGATACCGCTTCCTGCACAACCGCGTGCAGCAGGCCGCCTATGCGACGATCGACGAAGCGGACCGGGCCGCGACGCACCTGCGTATCGGGCGGCTCCTCCTCGCGGGAATGGATCCGGGTGCGCCGGATCGGGCCCACTTCGAGGTTGCCTTCCACCTCAATCATGGCGAGGCGCAGATGCAGGATCCCGCCGAGAGGCTCGCGCTCGCCGAGCGGAACCTCGACGTCGGCCGCAAGGCCAAGGCGTCGAATGCGTACGAGGCGGCGGCAAACCATTTCCGCGTCGGCACGACCCTGCTCCCGGAATCGGCTTGGCAGGACCTCTACGCGCTCACCTTCGCCCTGCACAAGGAGCTCGCCGAATGCGATTACCTCTGCGGGCGCTTCGGGCAGGCCGAGGCCTCGTTCGATCGCCTCGTGGAGAGGGCCCGGTCGAAGGTCGACCTCGGGAACGTGTTCGCCCTGGTGCTTCGGCTCCATCAGGTAGCGGGCAAGTACGCCGAGGCTGTCGATGTCGGCTTTCGGGCGCTCGGGCGCCTCGGCATCGAGACCCCCGAGACCGACGAAGCCGTGCAGGCCGCGACGATACGCGAGATGCAGGAGGTCAAGGCGCTCCTCGGCGAAACGCCCATCGAGGCGCTCGTCGACGCGCCCGTGATGACCGACCCCGAGCCGATCGCGGTGATGGGCATCCTGAACGAGCTCCTGTCCTGCTCGTACATCGGCAGGCCCGCGGTGTTCGCGTTCAGCGTCATGCGGGCCGTCCGCCATTCGCTGATCCACGGGAATTCGCCCGAGTCCTGCTACTCGTATAGCTGCTACGCCGTCCTTCTCGTCACATGGGACCAGATCCCGACCGCCGTCGCGGTCTCCGAGATGGCGATGGCGTTGAACGAGCGCTTCGACGACGCCGCGTCGCGCGGCCGCGTGCTGCACGTGCACGGCAACCACATCCATTTCTGGATCAGGCATTACCGCACGTGTTTCCCCATCGTCGAGCGGGCGTTCGACGCTTGCCTCACCGTCGGAGAGTTCGTCAATGCGGGCTTCATTGCCCACGCGGTCACATGGCTCGCCCTGGAGCGGGGGGATGCGCTCGACGACGTCGTCCGGTTCTCCGAGCGCTTCGCCGCCTTCGCGAAGCAGAGCCGGAACGAGCTCATCCTGCTTGCCGTTCAGCTCACGCAGCAGTTTGCCCGGAGCCTCGCGCGCCCCTGGCTCCCAGATCGGCCCCTCGACGACGATCGATTTTCCGGCGACTTCGTCCTCGCGACCTTCACGCGCGCGGGATTCCGCACGGGCATCGCCTTCTATCACATCACCTTGCTCATGCTGCATTACACGGCCGGGCAATACGAGGAGGCGGTGGCATCGGCCGACCGCGCGCGCGACGTCCTCGACGCCGTGCCGACGCTGCCCATCGAGCCGACGTTTTACCTGTACGAGGCGCTCGCCCTGCTCGCACGTGGCCCCGTCGGGGACGCGGAGGCCGCGCGGCGGGATCAAGCGCGAATTGACGCGAGCCGCGACAAACTCGCGCGTTATGCCGAATTCGGCCCCGAAAATTACGAGCACAAACATCTGCTCGTGCGCGCGGAGGCGGCGCGTGTCGCGGGGCGCCATCTCGAAGCGGACGACCTTTACGATCGGGCCATCCTCTCCGCCCGGACGAATGGCTTCACGCCGTACGAGGCGCTCGGGAACGAGCTTGCGGGCCGGGCGCTCCTCGCGCGCGGCAGGCAGCTCCTCGCGCCCATGTATCTACGCGAGGCGCACGCCGCCTACGTCCGCTGGGGCGCGGCGCACAAGGCCGAGCTCCTGACGAAGGAGCACCCGCACATCGTGGCCCACGGCCTCGCGCGTGTGCCGGCGACGCACGCCTCGACCAGCGCGAGCACCTCCGTGGGCCGGGGCGTAGGCGGCGTCGTCGATATGGCCACCGTCTTGCGCCTCGGGCAGGCCCTCGCCGGGGAAATGGAGCTGCCCAAGGTGATCGAGCAGCTCATGCGCATCGTGCTTCGCAATGCGGGCGCCACGCGGGGAGCCCTGATCCTCGATCGGGAAGGCGAGCTGCGGATCGAGGCGACGATCACCCTCGGGCCCGATGTCGTCACGGTATGCGACGAAGGCCCGATGGATGCTTCCGCCGACCTGCCGATCTCGGTGATCCGGTATGCGGCGCGCACCCGCGAGGCCGTGATGCTGGGTGACGTCGCGGCCGATTCGCGCTTCGCGAAGGACGCCTCCCTGCGCGGCCGCGGGGTCCTGTCGATTGTATGCCTCCCGCTCGTGCACCGGCGCCGCCTCGTGGGCGTGCTTTACCTGGAGAATGGCCTCGTCCGCGACGCGTTCGGGGCCGAGCGGGTCGAGTTTTTGGAATTGCTCTGCGCGCAGGCGGCGACGGCGCTGGAGAATGCGCTCCTCGTCGGGCATCTCCAGGAGGCGAGCCAGGCGCTCCGGCAATCGAACGAGCGGCTCGAAGCCGAGGTCGCCCAGCGGACCCACGATTTGCTCGAGGTCAACACGCGGCTCACGCAGGAGCTCGTGGAGCGAGAGCGCGCCGAGCAGGCGCGCGTCGCGCTCCAGGAGGAAATCATCCGCGTGCAGACCGACCTCCTCGTGGAGCTCTCCACGCCGCTGATTCCCATCACGGACGAGATCCTCGTCATGCCGCTCATCGGCGCAATGGACGCGCGGCGCGCCGAGCGCGTGATGGATACCGTGCTCTCCGGGGCGCAGAGCAGTGGGGCCCGGGTGGTGATCATGGACATCACGGGGATGAAGACCGTCGACGCCGAGGCCGCGTCCGCGCTGATCCGCGCGGCGTCCGCGCTGCGCCTGCTCGGGATGCAGGCGTGGCTCACGGGCGTGCGAAAGGAGGTGGCCCAGACGCTCATTGCCCTGGGCATCGACCTCGGCGGCATTCTCACGTTCGGGAGCTTGAAGCGAGGCGTCGCGCATGCGGCGCGCCTCGCGCGGGTCACTTCTCGTTGAACACGTACTCGTGCTGGGCGTCGCGGATCGTCAGCGTCCGTTTTGCCCCGCCGCCGACCACGAACTCCACCCCGATCATGCCCGGCGTCGTGGTGACGAACGAGATCGTCCCGTCCGGGTTCTTTTTCGTCGCGACTTCGCTCTTCCACTCGCCGAAATCGAAGATCGTCGCGGCGCCGGCGCGCGACACCTTGACGTCGCCGAGCGCGGCGTTCGTGTAATGGGCGGCGAGCTTCTTGGACTCCGCGGCGTCGGCCGGAGACGTGAGCAGCTTGCGCTCGGCGGCCATTTGCTCGAAGTACATCTTGCCCATCGTCGCGACCTCGGTGTCCGCCTCGGCTTTCCCGTCGAACAGCACCTCGAGCAGCTTGCGCTGGAAGATGCTGCGGATGAGCCAACCCGGATCGCCGTTCGTCAGGACCACGGCCCCGACGCCGTGCTCGGGCAGCCACATCATGTCGCTGTGGAAGCCGATGAGGTCCCCGCCGTGATGCACCACGGTGACGCCCCATTTCTTGTCGACCATGAGGCCCATGCCGTAGGTCGCGTCCGTATTGATGGCGACCTGAGGCGCGCGCCGCGCGAGGAGGATGTCCTTCTCGATGTAGGGTTTTCCGTCCGGCAGCTTGCCCTCGGCGAGCTCCATCTGCACGTATTTGAGCACGTCGTTCACCGTGGCCCAGGCGCCGCCCGCCGGGCGTACGGGAATGACGGCGTCGTTCACCGCCGCGATGGCCCGCGCGGGCTTACCGTCGATGTCCTGCGC
Source organism: Polyangium jinanense (assembly GCF_028435265.1). Classification (GTDB taxonomy): domain Bacteria; phylum Myxococcota_A; class Polyangia; order Polyangiales; family Polyangiaceae; genus Polyangium; species Polyangium jinanense. The sequence goes on from NZ_JAGTJK010000096.1 coordinate 18,169, forward strand.
GTGCGGGACCGCGTAATTGCCGGTCTGCGCGCGCTTGAAATCGAACGTGGCCCCCTTCATGCCGAGCGGCTCGAACACGCGCGTGCGCATGGCCTCGTCGTAGGCCTTGCCGAGCTCGAGCTTCGGGAATGCCACGTGCCCGCCGAGGAACCCGGCCGCCGCGGCGAGCGGATTCGAATACTGGAAGAGCTCGCCGAATTTGCTCGTCGGCTGCATCGTCGCAAGCGTGCCGAGCGCGCTGTCGGGCGTCACGCCCTGGAACTGGAAGATCCACTCGAGATCCTGCCGCGGCATCCCCGTACACGCGCAGATCAGGTGTTTTACCAGCACGCGGCTCGTCGTGTCCGCATCCCCGAGCTTGAACGAGGGAAAGAGGCTCGTCGCCGGCGTCTCCCACGTGAGCTTTTTTTCCTCGACGAGCTTCGCGAGCATCAGCGTCGTCAGCGCTTTCGTGTTCGACGCGATGATGTACTTCGTGTCCGCGTCCACGGGCTGCTTCTTGCCGAGCTCCCGCGCGCCGAAGCCGCCAGCGAACACCACCTTGCCGCCCTGGATGAGGCCGACGGAGACGCCCGGCACGCCGAGCTTTTGCTGCGCGGTCTCGACGAACTTCCCGAGCGCGGCGATACGCGCCGGATCGAGCGTATTCGCGGTTTTCCCCGCGAACGACTCGCGCGCCCGCCCCTTGGGCAGGAGGCGGCCGTAGATCAACCCGACCTGCGAGCCGCGCTTCTCGCCGACGGCCTGGTCCATGTCGTAGATGACCACGGTCCACGTATCGTTCGCGAACCGCGCCATGGCGCCGACATCACGTTTTTCGTTGGGCGAGGTCTGATAATCGTAGATCTTGATGCGGGTCCAGCCGTCCTTGTCGGGGGCGTCGACCGTCGCCTTGAGCGGCCATTTCTTCTCGGCGCCATAGGCCGCCCACGCGAGCGCGACGGCAGCGTCCGCGTCCTTCGCCTGCACGTCGACGAGCGCGATGCGCGAGCCCGGTTCGGGGGCTTCGAGAATCGTGGCCGGACCCTTCACGCTGATCTTCCAGCCGCTCGGCGCGATGAACGTATTTCCGGCGACGGTGGTCTTCGGCGTATCCGCGGCGAGCCGCTCGCCCGCGACCGCCTGCGGGGCAGGGGCCTCGGGCGCGGCCGTAGGCGTGGCGGAAGCGGCGGGCGCGGACGGGCCCGTCGGCTCCACGGGCGGCGTAGGGGCCGCGGGTTCCGGTGCGGACGAACAGGCGGCGAGCGTGACGAGCGCGATAACAGGTAGGAGCGAACGCATGGCGCGCAATCTACACGCGCGTGCTTGGCAGGGAAAGTTCTGTTCTCACCGGGCTTGCGGCAGCGCGTATTCGAGCAAGATTGCGCCGCCGGTCTCGGTGAAGAACAACGTCTTCAAATCGATCAGGTTCCGCGAGGGCTGTGCGCCTCCCTCCGTCGTCACGCCATATGAGCGCACGTGCTCGACGCCGAGCCCTTGCACGAACGCCGCGACGTTGAAATCGTAAGCCACGGGCGTCACGAGATAATCGAAGGCCCGGAAATACCGGAGCATGTCCTCGCCCGATTGTACGAACAAGTAATTGCCGCCCCGGCTGTTCGTGATCGCGTGGATCACCGATTGGTGGAAATTCTCCCCGACCCCGAGCGCGGTCAGGCCGATCCGAGCGTTCGCCTGCTCGGTCACGAGCCGCTCGAGCGAGGCGGTATCCGTCACGCCCGTGTTGAGCCCCGCGTCCGAGATGAGGATCACGCGGTGCTCGTAGCCCGGCAGGCGGTCCACGTTTTCCCGGACGAGCGTGAATCCGTCGCGCAGCCCGGCTTCCAGGTTCGTCGAGCCGCGGGTTTGGAGAGCCCTCACCTTGGCGATGAGCGCCGGCTTGTCGCGCACGGGCGCGGGCCGGACGAGGATTTCGCTGTTCGTCTCGAAGAGGACGATCGACAGCATGTCCTGCTCGTCGAGCTCCTCGATCGTGCGAATGAGCGCGTCCTTGGCCCATTCGAGCCGCGATTTTTCGGTGCCGTCCGTGGCACCCATCGAGCCGCTGACGTCGAGCACCACAGCGAGGTTCAGCGGATCGCGCCGGAAGGCCTCCTCAGTCACATTCGAGCTCATGCCGAGCTGCACGTACAGCCGGCGTTTTTCGGAATCGACGGCCACGGCTGGATTCACGCAAACGAGGGACGAGCAGGCCTCGGCGCGGGTGAGCGGGAGGGAAAACTCGCGCAAAAATCCCTCGACGGTGAGCACGTCGGCCTTGGGTACGCTTCCATCCCGCACGAGCTTGCGGAAATACCCGAACCCCTGCGCCCCGCCGCCCCCGAGGGCGAGCCCACCGCCGCCCGCACGCGCGGCGAAATACAGCGCCCCGTGCAGCGGAGCGGGCTGCGGCGGCGAATAACCGCCGACGGGCGCATGACCCTGCGCCATGTTCGCCGCGAGGGAGCGCGTAAGATCCAGGACCTCCACGACGTCCTGATCCACGCGAAGCCGCGGATTCGCCAGGATGCGGGCGTCCATGGCCTGGATTTCGGTGCGCAATGCAGAAGCGACAGCCATTCGAGGGGTGGCGCAATCGATGGCGACCCGCCCGATCTCGGAGCGAACGGGGGCCGGGCAGGCGTTCTCGTACCGGTCGAGGAAATCCACGAGGGTCTGGGCAGTCTGCGCCAAGAAAATCGTCTTTTCGATCCCGGGATCGGTGGCGACGAGGCCAGGGCCCCCGAGCGGCGGGATTTCGATGGATCGGGATCCCGATTCGGTGCGTGCATTGTCTGCGCGCTCGTAACGCCAGGAGACCTCGACGCGTGACGCGGCGAGCGCAGGCTGCCCGAAGAGGACGAGCGTCGCGAGAAACAAGAGGATCTGCATGGAAACCTCCTTCCCGGGCCGTGCCCGGGTGAGGGGAGGAAGCAAGAATCGTAAACCGCCGCGCCGGGGCGCTGCCCCGGGCCCCGCGGGGGCTGTTCGCCCCTCGACCCGAACCAGGGCAAGCCCTGGACCATTTGGGGAAGAACTGCACAATGC
>NZ_JAGTJK010000097.1:0-20794 GCF_028435265.1 Polyangium jinanense
CGCCGCTACCGCCTGCGCCGCCGCTGTCGCCTGCGCCGCCGCTGCCGCCTGCGCCGCCGCTTCCGCCTGCGCCGCCGCTGCCGCCTGCGCCGCCGCTGCCGCCTGCGCCGCCGCTTCCGCCTGCGCCGCCGCTGCCGCAGTTCGGTTGGGTGGCGCCGGACTTACAAGCGCCGAGCTCGCACGAATCGCCCTCCGTGCACGCATCGCCGTCATCACACGCCGTCCCGTCCGGCACAGCGGCATCGGGAGGACAATTCACCGCCGCACCGTCGCAACTCTCGGCGGCGTCGCAAGCCCCCGCAGAGGCCCTGCACTCGGTGCCTGCCGCGACCTTGGTGTCGACCGGACAAGCATCCGCCGTCCCATTGCAGCTCTCGGCCACGTCGCACGCACCCGCCGCCGCCCTGCACTCGGTGCCTGCCGCGACCTTGGTGTCGACCGGACAAGCATTCGCCGTCCCATTGCAGCTCTCGGCCACGTCGCACGCACCCGCCGCCGCCCTGCATTCGGTGCCTGCCGCGACCTTGGTGTCCGCCGGACAAGCATTCGACGTCCCGTTGCAGCTCTCGGCCACGTCGCAAGCCCCTGCCGACGCCCTGCATTCGGTGCCGGCCGCGGCCTTGGTGTCGACCGGACAAGCATTCGCCGTCCCGTTGCAGCTCTCCGCCACGTCGCAAGCCCCCGCCGACGCCCTGCATTCGGTGCCTGCCGCGACCTTGGTGTCCGCCGGACAAGCATTCGACGTCCCGTTGCAGGTCTCCGCGACGTCGCACGCACCCGCCGACGCCCTGCATTCGGTCCCTTGCGCGACCTTCCCATCCGCGGGGCACGCCGTCGCGACGCCGTTGCAGCTCTCCGCCACGTCGCACGCACCCGCCGACGCGCGGCATTCGGTGCCCATCACGAGCGGGCTGCACGTCCCGTCCATGGCTGCGCCCGCCGCCACGCTGCAGGCCTGGCAGTCGCTTCCGACACCGCCGCCGCACGCGCTGTCGCAGCACACCCCGTCGACGCAGAAGCCGCTCGCGCACGTGGCGCCCGAGGCGCAGGTCGAGCCGTTGCCCACCGTCAAGACGAACACGTAGGCAGAGCCCTTGTTGTCGTCGAAGTGAGCCCCCACGAGCGCCGTGGTCCCCGACAGCGCGACCGAAGTACCAAATTCGTCGTCCGCCACCCCGTCGCTCGCCACGAGCTTCGTCTGCTCGGTCCAGGCGCCGCCGCTGCGCAGGAACACGTAGGCCGTGCCCTTGTCGTTGTCGTCTCGATACGCCCCCAGGAGCGCCGTGTCCCCGAGCAGCGTGACCGAATGGCCGAAGCTGTCCGACGCCACCCCGTCGCTCGCCAGGAGCTTTGCCTCTTGGGTCCAGGCGCTGCCGCTGCGCACGAATACATAAGCAGAGCCGGCGTCGGTCCCCTTGTCGTCGTCCCGATACGCCCCCACGAGCGCCGTGTCCGCCGATAGCGCGACCGAATAACCGAACAGGTCGGTCGCCGCGCCATCACTCGCCAAAAGCTTCGCCTCCTGGGTCCAGGCGCCGCCGCTGCGCACGAAGACATAAGCAGAGCCGGCGTCGGTCCCCTTGTCGTCGTCCCAGTAGGACCCCACGAGCGCCGTGTCCGCCGACAGCGCGACCGAGGTGCCGAATTGGTCACCCGTCGCCCCGTCGCTCGCCACGAGCTTCGCCTGCTGGGTCCACGTGCTGCCGCTGCGCACGAAGACGTAGGCGGAGCCGGCGTTGGCCCCCTTGTCGTCGTCCCACAGGGCCCCCACGAGCGCCGTGTCCCCCGACAGCGCGACCGAATAGGCGAACCAGTCCTCCGGCGCGCCATCACTCGCCAGGAGCTTCGCCTGCTGGGTCCAGGTGGTCCCGCTGCGCACGAAGACGTAGGCGGAACCAGAGTCGGTCCCCTTGTCGTCGTCGAGGCCGGCGCCCACGAGCGCCGTGTCCCCCGACAGCGCGACCGAGGTGCCGAATTGGTCGCCCGCCGCCCCGTCGACCGGCACGAGCTTCGCTTGCTGGGTCCACGTGCTGCCGCTGCGCACGAACAGGTAGGCGGAACCGGAGCCTTGCCCCTTGTCATCGTCGAGCGGGGCGCCCACGAGCGCCGTGTCCCCCGACAGCGCGACCCGAATGCCGAAGCGGTCGGACGACGCCCCATCACTCGCCAGGAGCTTCGCCTGCTGGACCCCGATCAGCGGATCGATCTCCACCGGATACGCCGCCCCCTCGTCGTCGACGTGCAGCGTGATTCGCCCCGCCTCCACCGACATCCACGTCGGCAGCGTTTTGCCCTCCGCGTCCTTCGCGAAGAGATCCGTATACGAGAGCGCCACCTGGCCCTCGACATCCACGAGCCGGATCACCTCCCCGCGCCCGTCGCCGTCCGCGTCCTCGAGCTCTGCGCGGAGCTCGCCGCCGAGCTCCAGCTCCACCACCTTCGTCCCCGCACAATCGGGCGCGCGCTCGAGGACGAACCCTTGTTCGAGCCCGAGCGGGCCATTGAGGTACCACCCGGAGATCTCGGGATGCTCGTACGCAATCCGATTGCCCACAGCCTTCGGCGAGACCGCGGAGACCGGCAGCGTCGCCCCCTCGCAGCCGATCGCCGCCGTGCGCATTTCGAGCGACCAAGGCTCCTGCAAGGGCGCGAGCACCACGCCCGCGCTGGAGAGCGTCGTCACGAAGCCCGAGGCCTCGTTCTCTGCCTCGACGAGCTCCGGCCCGACCCACCTCGCGCCATAGGCCTCCGGGGCGCCCGATTGCACGGCATGAATGTAGGCTGCGCGGAGATCCTTCGGCATCTCGGTCGACGATGCAGGCGCCGACGAGGCCGAAGGTTCGGATGGGGGATCAAGAAGGGAATCGGAGGCACACGAAGCGGCCACCGACAGGAGGGCTCCGGTGGCCACGTGCCGGAGCCAAGGGCCCGGTAACACATAGGATTGCGACATTCGCGCACCCATACGGCCACTCGAAGAGCACGTCAAGCGGTGTCGGCGATGCGCGCGTCACCGCCTCCTCAAAACATCAGCGTGCCGTTCGCGAATCGCACCCGGCATTTTCTTTCGTTCGCGGCACGCGTACTTGCCTTCCGCCTGTCGCGCCGTGAGCTGTGGTAGGCTTCGGGTATGAAGGACCGCTCGAGTGATGATCCCGGCGCGCCGATCCTCGTATCGGCCTGTCTTGCGGGCCGCGCGTGTGCGTATGACGGCAATCACCGCGCGCGCGAGCGCGTCCTCGCGCTTGTGCGCGAGGGGCGGGCCGTGCTCGTTTGTCCGGAGGCTGAAGGGGGCCTTGGAATTCCCCGGCCTCCCGCCGAGACTGTGGGAGGAGATGGGAATGATGTTTTGAGCGGGAGGGCACGCGTCCTCACGGACGCGGGGGACGATGTCACCCCTCAGTACCTGGCGGGGGCTCGTATTGCGGTGGAGCGCGCGCGCGCTGCTGGGTGCCGCCTCGCCATTCTGAAGGCGCGATCTCCGTCGTGTGGGTGCGGCGCCGTCTTTGATGGAACGTTCTCGCGTACCCTTCGCGAAGGGAACGGGGTCACCGCGGCCGCATTGCTGCGTGAGGGGATCGAGGTCGTCACCGACGAAGAGCTTTGAGCGCCGGCGGACGCGAGGGGGCCGCTACCGGGACAATTGTGGACGAGGTCAGAGGACCATGTGGACCAGGTCATGGGACCATGTGGACCAGGTCATGGGACCATGTGGACCAGGTCGAGGACCATGTGGACCAGGTCATGGGACCATGTGGACCAGGCCGAGGACCATGTGGACCAGGTCATGGGACCATGTGGACCAGGTCGAGGACCATGTGGACCAGGTCATGGGACCATGTGGACCAGGCCGAGGACCATGTGGACCAGGTCATGGGACCATGTGGACCAGGCCGAGGACCATGTGGACAAGGTCATGGGACCATGTGGACCAGGCCGAGGACCATGTGGACAAGGTCATGGGACCATGTGGACCAGGTCATGGGACCATGTGGACCAGGCCGAGGACCATGTGGACAAGGTCGAGGACCTTTGCTTCCTGGAGGCAGGGCCTTCGCTGGTCTTGCCTCGGCCTGTTCGATGAACTGCGCATCGCGCGGTTCATCGACCTTGGGTCCAGCGCTTGCGCTGGTCCGGGTCGAGGGGCGGACAGCCCCCGCGGGGTCCGGGGCGGCGCCCCGGCGCGACGGCTCCCGTGCTTGCCTGTCAGAGTGCGGCTTCGATCGCTTGTACGACTTCGGGGGACTCGGGGGTCACTCGGGGGGAGAAGCGCGCGCGGACTGCGCCGTCGCGGCCGACGAGGAATTTTTCGAAGTTCCAGGAGATGTCTGAGCCTCCGCCTACTTTGCTGCCGATGAGCCATTGGTAGAGGGGGCTCCGCTCTGCGCCGTTCACGTCTTGCTTTGCGAGGAGTGGGAAGTCGACGCCGTAGGTTGTGGAGCAGAACTGAGCGATCTCCGCGGCTGTCCCGGGCTCTTGCCCGAGGAACTGGTTGCACGGGGCGCCTACCACGAGGAACCCGCGATCGCGGTAGCGTTCCTGCAGCTTTGCCAGCCCTTCGTACTGCGGGGTGAGGCCGCAGCGGCTGGCGACGTTGACGAAGAGCACGACCTTGCCTGACAGCTCTTCGAGGGGGAGCGGTGCTCCGTCGAGCCGCTGGAGCGAGAGCTCCTGCAGGGAGGTCGGCCCGCCTTCGGGGGCTTTGCCGTATACGGCGCGGTTCACGACGCCTACCAGTTTGTTGAGCATGGGGATCGCAATACCTGAGGATGGGCCGCGACGCCAGGGGCTGGATCCCTCAACGAATCCCGGGATACGCTGACCCTGCGTGCCCCCCATGCGCCCTACCCTGAGCCGCCTCCTTGCGCCGTCCTTCCTCTCCCTGCTCCTCGTTGGCTGCGGTGAACACGAGCCCGCGCCTTCCGCGCTTGGCTCTGCTCGCGCGGCCCTCGAGACCGTCGTTGGCCCTGAGATGGGCCTCGGTGAGCCCCTCCCTGGCTTCGCGGCCGAGGTGCAAGTGCGCCCTGCGGTTGCCTTCGGCGACGGCGCGTATTTTGCGGTCTGGCAGGATCACCGCAATGGCCGGGAGCGCATCTTTGGCTCGCGCGTGATGCCCGATGGCACCCTCGTCGATCCGTATGGCCTTCACCTTGCTGACGGCCGCTCGCCCTCGATCACCTACGATGGAACGAACTTTCTTCTCGCCTACGAGGGCAGCACCGTGGAGATCGACGGCACCTCTCCTGCGAGCGTGCGCTTGATGCGCATCGGCCCGGCCGGCACGGTCCTCGATCCTGGCGGGATCTTCGTGGCGGAGGATGAGCATGTCCGGGCGAGGGTCGCCTCCCATGGCAATGGCTCCCTCGTCGTCTGGGACAAGACCTGCTCGTTCTCGAACTGCGAGGTCCGCGCTGCGCGTGTCGCGGCCGATGGCACTGTGCTCGATCCTGGCGGTTTTCTCGTGGCGTCCGCCGAGGATGCCCCTGATTACGCGCGCCCCGTCGTGGCCACGGACGGCTCGGATTACCTCGTGGTCTGGAAGGATGGCGAGATTCGCGGGCGCCGTTATTCTGCGTCCGGTGCCCCGCTCGATCCCTCTCACCTCGTCCTCGTCGCCGACCCGCAGGCCGACCATGCTGTGCTCGTCCATGATGGCGCCGCGTACGTGCTTGGCTGGGGCCGTTCCAGCGGCGTGTATGCCGCGCGGATCTCGTCGTCGGGCGTGATGCTCGATCCGAGCCCGATTCAGGTGTCGAGCCTCGGGACGTATCCCTCGGGCCTCGTGGGCTCCCACGACGGCGTGAATACGGTCTTCGCGTGGGTCGATTACAGCCCGGGTGACTCCGCCACCCTGCTCACCGCGCGCCTCTCTCCGGACGGGATCCCGCTTGCTCCTCCGCCGGGCGCCATGCTCCGCCCGGACGTCGAGGGGTTCGCCGTGGCCAGCGCGAGCGTGGGATCCCTCGTCCTCTGGACGCAGCAGAGCCACAGTTTCAATGACGTGAACAGCGGAGACATCCTCGGCACGCGCCTCGACCCCTCGGGCGCCGCGCTCGACGATCCGCGCATCGTGGTCTCGCAGAGCGCCCATCAGCAATTTCAGCCCTCGGTGGCGTTCGACGGCACGAACCACGTCGTCGTGTGGACCGACGATCGCGACTTCGAGCAGGGAATGCGGTGGTACGACATCCACGCCGCGCGGTTGTCGCCGGACGGGACCCTGCTCGATCCGCAAAGCATTCCCGTGTTCGCCGGCGACAACGTCCAGATGCAGCCCCACGCGTTCTTCGATGGGAAGAACACCCTCGTCGTGTGGGGCTCCGACTTGGCGTATCCTCCGTACAACTATCCGCTCGCGGCGCGCGCGGCGCGCTTGAGCGCGGCAGGCGCGGTGCTCGATTCCACGCCGATCGAGCTCCCGGAATACAACGACGCGGCCTCGGACGGCGCGGGCCTCATGTTCGTGGGGGCGAGCGGGGGCAAGCTCCACGCGTTCCGTGTGGGTCAGGACGGCGTCGTCTCCCCGATGATCGACCTGTCCGCGGCCCCGGCCGAATGGGCCGGCGGTACCCCTGCCCTCTCGTTCGATGGGACGCACTTCCTCGTGACCTGGTCCTCCAGCACGGGGATTCGCGCCGGCCGCCTGACCCCCGCGGGAGAGCCGCTCGATCCGGGCGGTTTTCCGGTGGCGCCCGCCGCCTCCGACCTGCAGGCGTTTCGGCCCGACGTGGTCTTCACGGGAACGCACCACGTCGTCGCGTGGCAGGAGCTCGTCGCAGAGCGGCGGGTGAATCTACGCGCCGCGCGTGTGACCTCCGACGGAATGGCCCTCGACCCGCAGGGAGTCTTGATCGGCGAGGATCTCCCGCACGGCGATTGCGACGACGCCGTGCTGTACCATGGCTACGTCGAGGGCACGTGCCCCGCGCTCGTCGCGGTGGGTCCGCGCGCGCTCGTCGCGTTCCGCGTCTTGACGGCGCCCACGGACCCGGCCGCGGTCGACCTCGTGGCGAGGACGATCGAGGCCGACGGGACGGTGACCTCGAGCGTCCCGCTTTCGGCGGAACCCACGTGGGTCGAGGGCGCGCCCGTGATGGCGGCGGAAACCGCGAACAAGGCCCTCGTGGCGTATGCGCGGTTCGTCCCGGGAGAGCCGTTCGGCGTGCAGCGCGTGTTCGGGCGATTCGTGGAGCTTTCCGGCGCAGGCGGGAGCGGAGGCGGGAGCGGAGGCGGAGGCGGGAGCGGAGGCGGAGGCGGAGGCGGAGGCGCAGGCGGAGGCGGAGGCGGAGGCGCAGGCGGAGGCGCAGGCGGAAGCGCAAGCGCAGGCGGAAGCGGCGGCGATAGCGGTGGCAGCGAAAGCGGATGCGCCTGCCATCTCGGCGCCTCGTCCTCATCCCCCGGGGCCCTCGTCCTGCTCGGCCTCGGTTCTCTTCTCGTGTCGCGCCGTCGCCGCCATCGTTGGTCTGCCCTCGACAAAACCCCTTGAGGTTTTTCACGACACGCGTCCGGTTGCCTGCTCGCGCCATCCGTGCTTACTCACGTCCATGCACCAGCGGCTCCTGCCTTTTGCGGTGGCCTTCGTGCTCGCCGGTTGCGGAAATCCGACCGCGGACGGGCCGAAAGGCCCCACGGCCCTTCGCAAGGTCGCGCCGAACGAGCTCCGCGCCCCTTCCGACTTCGCGAGCATCGAGGACACACGCGAGCGATCCCGCGCCCTCTTCCTCGAAGCGAGCCGCGTGTTCACGCATCCCCGCTGCGTGAACTGCCATCCGAACGGCGACATCCCCCACCAGGGGATGAACATGCAGCTCCACGACCCGCCGTCCGTCCGCGGGCCCGAGGGCCACGGCGTCGTCGGGATGGAATGCACGAGCTGCCACCAGGACAAGAATGTGGAGCTCACCCGCGTCCCCGGCGCGCCCCACTGGGCGCTCGCGCCGATCGAGATGGCGTGGGTCGGCAAGTCGCCGCGCCAGATCTGCGAGCAGATGAAGGATCCCAAGCGGAACGGCGGCAAGTCGCTCGCCGCGATCGTCGAGCACAATGCCCACGACGCGCTCGTCGGCTGGGGATGGCATCCGGGGGCGGATCGCGAGCCGGTCCCGGGGACGCAGGAGCAGTTTGGCGCGATCGTCGCGGCCTGGGCGGAGTTCGGGGCCGAGTGCCCCGCGGAGGGGGCGAAACCATGAGCGTGCGTATCCGCGTGAACGGCGTTGAAAAGACGCTCGACGTCGACCCCGAAATGCCCCTGCTCTGGGCGCTCCGCGACGTGCTCGGTTTGACCGGCACGAAGTACGGATGCGGTCAGGCCCTCTGCGGCGCGTGCACCGTGCACCTCGACGGGCAGGTCGTGCGCGCGTGCGTGACCCCGGTTCGCCGCGCCGACGGCCACGCCGTGACCACGATCGAAGGCCTCGCGCCGGACGGGAGCCATCCGCTCCAGCGCGCTTGGGTCGAGCTCGGCGTCCCGCAATGTGGGTTTTGCCAGGCCGGGCAGATCATGACGGCGGCCGCGTTGCTCAAGGCCAAACCAAAACCCTCGGACGACGAGATCGAGCAGTCGATGGCCGGAAACCTGTGCCGATGCGGCGCCTACCCGCGGATCTGCGCGGCGATCCGCAAGGCCGCCGGGATGCCGGAGGGCGAACGATGAGCGGCGATGCCGTGCGCGTGACCCGGCGCTCGTTCCTCGTCGGGTTGAACCTCTCCTTGGCCGGGCTTGCGATTGGCCTCCCTGCCCTCGCCGACGAGCCGAGCGGCCGCGCCGGGCCCGGCCCACGGCATGTGGTGCCCGGGGAGGAGGCGAAGGCCCCGGGGCTCAACCCGAATCCGTTCGTCCACGTGGCGCCGGACGGGACGGTGACGATCGTCTGTCACCGCTCCGAAATGGGCCAGGGCGTGCGCAGCTCGATTCCCGTGCTCATCGCCGACGAGCTCGGCGCGGACATGGCGCGCGTCGTGATCCAGCAGGCCGTCGGCGACAAGAAGTACGGCGATCAGAACACCGACGGATCGAGCAGCATCCGGAAGTTTTACGATGATCTCCGGTACGTCGGCGCCACCGCGCGCATGATGCTCGTCGCGGCCGCGGCGGCGAAATGGAAGGTGAAGCCCGAGACGTGCGAGGCGCGGGGGAACATGGTCCACCACGCGCCGACGAAACGTTCGCTCGGCTTCGGCGAGCTCGCGGAGGCGGCGGCGAAATTGCCCGTGCCCAAGCGCGAGGACGTAAAACTCCGGCCGAAGAGCGAGCTTTCGCGGGTGAACAGCCCATCCTTGCCGCTCCTCGACGGGCCGGCCGTCGTGACGGGTCAGGCGGTGTTCGGGGCCGACGTGAAGCTGCCGGACATGCTGATTGCGGTGATCGCGCGGCCGCCGGTGGTCGGCGGGAAGGTCGCCCGGTACGACGCGTCGCGCGCCTTGAAGATCCCGGGCGTCAAGCGGGTGGTCGAGATGCCCGCGGCGCAGCGGCCTTATGGGTTCCAGCCATGGGGCGGCGTCGCGGTGCTCGCGGAGAACACCTGGGCCGCGATGCGCGGGCGCGCGGCGCTCGACATCACGTGGGATCCCGGCGACAACGCGGTGTACGACTCGGTGGCCTACCGGGAAAAACTCCTCGCTTCGGTGCGCGAGGCGGGGACGCCCTATCGCAACGTCGGGGACGTCGACGCGGCCTTCGCCAAGGCGGCGCGGGTCGTCGAGGCGGAGTACGTGGTTCCGCACCTCGCGCAGATGCCGATGGAGCCGCCGGTCGCCATTGCGCGGTTCGCGGGCGGTCGCTGCGAGGTCTGGGCGGCGACGCAGCATCCGCAGGCGGCGCGGACGCAGGTGGCGAAGACGCTCGGCCTCGGCGAGGACGCGGTCACGGTGCACGTGACGCTGCTCGGCGGCGGGTTCGGGCGGAAATCGAAGGCGGACTTCTCCGCGGAAGCGGCGTTCCTCGCGCGCGAGGCGGGCGTGCCGGTGCGCGTGCAATGGACGCGCGATGACGACATTCACCACTGCTATTACAATGCGGTGAACGCGCAGCGGCTCCGCGCGGGCCTCGACGCGAACGGCAAGGTGATCGCGTGGCACCATCGGACCGCGTTCCCGCCGATCGCCTCCACCTTTAGCGACGTCGACAAGCCGGGCATCACGGACCTCCAGCAAGGCGTGCTCGATGTCGCGCTCGACGTGCCGAACGTCCGCGCCGAGGGCTGCAAGGCGGAGGCGCACGTGCGGATCGGCTGGTATCGGTCCGTGTACAACATCTTCCACGCGTTCGGGATCGGCTCTTTGATCGACGAAATCGCGCACGCGCGCGGCGCCGATCCGCGGGACGTGTGGCTGGAGGTGATCGGCCCGCCGCGGACCCTGGGCCTTCAGGAGCTCGGCATCGAGAAGCTCGTCAATTACGGGGAAAAACTCGAAAAACACCCGGTCGACGCGGGCCGGTTGCGGCGCGTGATCGAGCGGGTCACGGCGTCCGCGAACTGGAGCGGGCGAAAGAAGGACGGCCGCGGTTACGGGCTCGCCGCGCATCGGAGCTTCGTCACGTACACGGCCGTGGTGCTGGCCGTCGTGCCCGACGAGCGGAACAAGGTCCGCGTGGACGAGGCCTGGATCTGCATGGATGCCGGTTCGGTGGTCAACCAGGACCGCGCCCGCGCGCAGATGGAGGGCTCGGTGGTCATGGGGATCAGCAATGCGTTTTTCGGCGGGATCACCATGAAGGGCGGCGCGACGGAGCAATCGAACTTCCGGGACGCGCGGATCGCGCGGATCGGCGAGGTGCCGCGGAAGATCCACGTGGACCTCGTGCCGAGCGACGGGCCTCCGTGCGGCGTGGGCGAACCGGGCGTGCCGCCGGTGGGCCCGGCGCTGGCGAATGCGGTGTTCGCCTTGACGGGCAAACGAATCCGCGAGGTCCCGATCGTGCGGGGGCTCTTCGCGTAGAGCGCCGAACGGTTCGGCGCCCTACTCGACCGCGCCGAGGAGGTTGCCCGATGGGTCGACCTCCTCGATGAGCTTTCGCACGTCGCGCTCCGAGGGCGCGACGGCGAGGGGATACGCTCCCCCCTTCATGCTCAGGGACACCATGTTGAAATGGGAGGTCGAGACCGAGATCACCTGTTTGTTTCGAATGCGGGACTCGGCCTCTGCCCAGGAGATCTCCTCGATGTCGTCGCGGTAGAGGAACTTGAGCTCCTCGCGGGGGATCTGCGCCAACAGCTTGGCCAGGTCGCCTCGCCTGGGCGCGGTGGTGTAGTGTTTCTGGCCCTCCCTCTTGACCACGTACACGCGGCGGGTCCGGGTGCCGAACACGCGGTCGACCTCCTGGCGCTGGATGAGCGTGGCCGCTTCGGACCAGGGAATCTCGGTGTAATTGGGCGGTAGCCACGGAGGCGGGGGACGAAGGGGCGCCGCGGCCGCGCCGATGCCCGCGACCGCGCTTTTCGGCTTCTCCGGCGCCAGGTCTTTGCAACCGAGCAGCAGGAGGAGCCCGCTCGTTGCCGCGACGAGCATGCGCCGAGGAAAGGGCACGAGGTCCACGAACGCCATGCCTCAGCTTGCCAGGCGTGTCGCGCCCGTGGCAAGGGTCCGGGATGCCGCGGGGCGCGATTCGGGCTAGGAAAGCACCATGGCGCACGTCCTCGTGATCGATGTCGGCAGCTCGTCGGTGCGCGCCGCCATTTGTGACGGGAGCGCGCGTATCTGCCGCGAAACGGCCGAACCGTATGCCTTCACGGTGGCCGCGGACGGCACCGCGGAGGTGGATGCGCGCAAGCTCCGCGCGTCCGTCGAAGGGTGCGTCGATCGAATCCTGGCGAACGCTCCGCCGATCGAGGCGGTCGCGGTGGCGACGTTCGTGGGGAATTTGCTCGGCGTGGACGCCGAGAACCAGCCCGTGACGCCCGTGTTCACGTATGCCGACACCCGCCCGTCCGCGGATGTCGAGGCATTGCGGACCGAGGTCGATGGCGCCCGTCTCTATCAGGCGACGGGCTGCCCGTTGCATACCGCGTATCATCCGGCGCGCCTGCGCTGGTATGCTCGGAACGGGCGGATCATGCCTGCGACGTGGCTCGATTTCGGCACGTATCTCTATCGTGCTTGGTTCGGCCGGGAGATCCCGTGCAGCTCTTCCGTGGCCTCGTGGAGTGGCCTGCTCGACCGTGCTTCGCGGAGCTGGTCGGCTGAATGGCTGAACATTCTCGGGCTCACGCCGGATTACCTTCCGCCCGTGGTCGGCTCTCGGCATGCCGAGATGGGCCTCATGCCCGCTCATGCCCAGCGCTGGCCCGCGCTCCGCGACGCGCCGTTTTTTCCGGCCATCGGGGACGGCGCGGCGGCGCATGTCGGCAGCGGCGCGATTTCGCCTCGAAGCACGTCGCTGACCGTCGGGACGACCGCGGCCTTGCGGCAAATGCGTGTTGCGGAAACCCCGCCGTGCCCTGTGCCGAAGGGGCTCTGGGCCTATCGCATCGACGAAACACGCGAGCTCATCGGAGGGGCCACGAGCGAAGGGGGCAATGCCCACGCCTGGGCGCGCGCGCATCTGAGGCTCGACGACGAGCCGCTCGTGTTTGGCGAGCCCTTCGCGCACGGTCTCACCGTTTTGCCCATGTTCGCGGGAGAACGTAGCCCCGGTTATCGGCCGGATGCCACGGCCACCCTGCACGGCTTGCGGCTGTCCACGACCCCGCGCGACATCGTGCAGGCCTTGTACGAATCGATCGCTTTGCGGCTCGCGCAGATTCACGACGCGCTCGGCGGCAGCGACGCCCTGTACGCCGGAGGCGGCGCGCTCTCCGCTTCCCCCGCCTGGGCCCAGATGTTCGCGGACGCGATGCAGACGCCCGTTCATCTCATGGGCGACGAGGCCACGATGCGCGGCGCGGCCATGCTGGCGCTCACGGCGCGGGGCCTGGGATCCCTCGCATCCCTCGCCCCGTCCGCGTCGCGAATCTTCGAGCCGCGGCCGGAGGTCGCCGAAGTGTATCGCGCCGCGAAGGAGCGGCAGATCGAGCTTTATCGAAGGCTTTATTCGTAGGCGATGGCGAACGAGCTCATCTGGGAGCCGCTGCGCTGGGGCTTTGCCCCAGGCCCCACCGGGGCTATCCGCCCCTGGACCCGGACCAGCGCAAGCGCTGGACCCGGGGTCGATGAACTGCGCGATGCGCAGTTCATCGAACAGGTCGAGTCAAGACCAGGTACGACCCTGCCAACCAAGACCGCCGTGACTGGCAACGCTGTCCCTGGTCTTGCCACCGGCCTGTGGGAAGAACTGCGCATCGCGCAGTTCTTCCCCCTGAGGTCCAGGGCTTGCCCTGGTTCGGGTCGAGGGGCGAATAGCCCCCGCGGGGACCGGGGCAGCGCCCCGGCGCGGCGGCCCCAGCGAATCACCAGCGGAGCTCGGCGGGAAGATACTTCGCGATGAGGTCCTGGTAATAGGGCCGGAGCTTCGCCACGTCCGGCGGCGCGTCGGCCTTCGAGTAGAGATCGTACGGGTTGAACCGCCGCACCCACTCCATCATCTGCCGGTCCTGCTCGTTCATCAGGTGCCCATAGGCGCCTTCGCGGTGGGCCGCGTAAAACGAGTGATACCGGATCATGTACTGGGCCTCGAGCGGCAGGTACTCCTTCACCACGTGGTAAAGGTATTCGTCGTGCCCCCACGACATGTGGACCTTCGAGAGCCCACATCCCTCCTCGTACACCCCGCACGGCGTCTGATAACGCGGGTTTTGCCGATCCGGGTTGTTCGCGAAGAGCTCGGGGAAGACGATGCGGTCCGAAAACGCGCAGCCCACGGGGAACGTATCGCCCACGACGGCCCATTGCGGCTCGCCCGACAGGCAAAGCATCTTGCCGGCGTCGTGGATGAGCGCCGTCAGGACGAACCACGGCGGCTGATCGTCGCGTCGCGCCGCCTCCGCGGACTGCAGCGCGTGCGCGATCTGCGACTGCTCCGTGTCCGGATCGCTGTCGTCGACCAGCCGATCGAGCAGCTCGAGCACCTCCCACATACCCGCCCGGCGCCGATCCAGGCTCAGGTATTGCCGCTTCTTGTCCTCTACGAACGAGAGCGTCTGGTGCTCGTGGTTCAGCCGGTAAAGCTCCTTGACGCTGGGCCTCGCCTCGGCGCGGTAATCGCGAAACTCCGAGGTTTCCTTCTTTGCTGTCGTGGCGGCTGCTCGTTTCCCATCCTGGATCTGCCCAAGGTGCTCGGTCACGCTCATTGTCCAGGGCAATAGCGCGAAGGTCCGGGCGGCGCTAGGATTCTCGAAGGTCGCGGCGCAGGGGGCTCCGCGAGGAAATGGGGAACATGAAAAGAGAGCTCTCCGCCCGCCGCCGCGCGTTGTGGATGGTCCTCGGCTGCCTCGTCGCCCTCTTCGCCGCCATCGCATGCGGCAGGGGCGAGCGCGCGAGCGCGACCACGCGCGATTCGAGCGTAAGGGCGCATTTCGCGGTCGTCACCCACGGCCAGGCCTCCGATCCATTCTGGTCCGTGGTGAAAAACGGAATCGACCAGGCGGCGAAGGACATGGGCGTCAAGGTCACGTACCAGGCGCCCCAGACCTTCGACATGGTCGCGATGAGCCGCCTCATCGACGCCGAGGTCGCCCGCAAGCCGAGCGGCCTCATCGTCTCCGTCCCGGATCCCAGCGCCCTCGCGCGTTCGCTTTTGGCTGCCCGAGACGCCGGCATTCCCGTCATCAGCATCAACGCCGGCGGCGCAGAGGCGCGCAAGATGGGCGCGCTCTTGCATATCGGCCAGAGCGAATACGACGCCGGGAAGGCCGGCGGTGAGCGTATGGCGAAGGAGGGCGTGCGCCACGCGATCTGCGTGAACCACGAGGTCGGCAACATCTCCCAGGACGAGCGTTGCCGCGGCTTCCTCGACGCGCTCGAAAAGGTGGGGGGCAAGGGTCGCGTGCTGGCGGTGAACGCCACGAGCCCCACCGACACACAACAAAAGATCATGGCCGCATTGACGCCCGACGTGGATGGCATTTTCACGCTGGGCCCGCCGGGCGTGCACCCGGCCCTCGCCGGCCTCCGGCAAGCGAACCGGCTCGGCACGGTCAAGGTCGCGACGTTCGATCTTTCGCCCGACGTCCTCGCGGCGGTCCGCGACGGGCAGATCACGTTCGCCATCGACCAGCAGCAATATTTGCAGGGATATCTCTCCGTCGTCCTGCTCGCGCAATACACGCGGCACGGCCTGCTCCCCGCGGCGGAGGCGATCCCCACGGGGCCCTCGTTCGTCACGAAGGAGAACGCGGCGGCCGTGATCGACGCGAGCAAGAAAGGCATTCGTTAGCCGTGTCCGCGCGCAAATGGCTCGCCCGCCCCGAGCTCGGCGTCGTCGCCGCCGTGGTGGCCGCCTGGCTCTTTTTCGCCGTCACCGCCGGTGACTCCGGGTTTTTGACCCTCTCCGGCACGGCGAGTTACCTCGCGATCGCCGCCGAGCTCGGCATCCTGGCCGCGCCCGTCGCGCTGCTCATGATCGCGGGCGAGTTCGACCTCTCCATTGGCTCGACCATGGCCGCGAGCGGGATGACCATCGCGCTTTGCACGACCGAGCTCGGCTGGCCGTTATGGGCCGGGATCGCGGCGGCCGCGGCGCTCGCGGCGTGCGTGGGCCTCGCCAATGGCTTCATCGTGACCCGCACGCGCCTGCCCTCGTTCATCGTCACGCTCGGCACGCTCTTCATCCTGGCCGGCGGCACGATTGGCACGACACGCCTCATCACCGGACGAACCCAGGTGGGCGGCCTCGAGGAGGCGGGCGGATTCGGCACGGCGCAAAAGCTCTTCGCCGGGCAGATCGGGCCTTTTTCGATCACCCTGCTCTGGTGGTTGGGCCTCACCGCGCTCGCCACGTGGGTCCTCGTGCGCACGCGCCCAGGAAACTGGATTTTTGCGGTTGGCGGCGCCCCGGATGCCGCGCGCCGCCTCGGGATTCCGGTCGACCGCGTCAAGATTCTTCTTTTCATGACCACGGCGCTTGCCGCGTGCCTGGTCGCCACGTTTCAGACCGTGCAATTCCGCGGCACCGACGTTTTGCGTGGCACGGGCAAGGAGCTCGAAGCCATTCTCGCCGCGGTCCTCGGCGGCACGCTGCTCACGGGCGGACGCGGATCCGTCGTGGGCGCGGCCTGCGGAGCGCTCCTCTTCGGCATGGTGCAGCAGGGCATCGTCTTTTCGGGCGTGGATTCGGACTGGTACAAGGTGTTTCTCGGCGCGGTCCTGATCCTGGCGGTGCTCCTCAACAGCTCCGTCCAGATGCGGGCGGCGGAGGCGCGGCGATGAGCCACGAGACGAACGGTACGGCACCGATCCTCGAAGCGGATCACATCACCAAGCGATTCGGTCGCATCACCGCGCTCGAGGACGTCTCGATGCGCGTGTATGCGAGCGAGATCCTGTGTGTCCTCGGGGACAACGGCGCCGGCAAATCGACGCTCATCAAGACGCTCTCGGGCGTCCATCCGCCGGACGAGGGGCGCCTGCTCGTGGACGGCGAGCCCGTGCGATTCTCCTCGCCGCGGGACGCCCTCGCCCGCGGCATTGCCACCGTGTACCAGGACCTCGCGATGGTCCCGATGCTCTCGGTCGTGCGCAATTTTTTCCTCGGCGCCGAGCCCACGCGGGGCGTGTGGCCCCTCAGGCGCCTCGATTTGCGCGAGGCCGAGGAGGTGGTGCGCGCCGAGCTCAAGCGAATGGGGATCGAGCTGCGCGACATGTCGGCGCCGGTCTCGGCGCTTTCGGGCGGACAACGCCAGGCGCTCGCGATTGCGCGGGCGATCCATTTCGGCGCCCGGGTGCTCGTGCTCGACGAGCCGACGTCCGCGCTCGGCGTGAAGCAGGCGGGGATCGTCCTCCGGTACGTGATGGAGGCGCGAACACGGGGATGCGGCGTCATTCTCATCACGCACAACCCGCACCACGCGCACATGGTCGGGGACCGATTCACCATTTTGAGCCGGGGCCGCTGCGAGGGGACCTTTACCAAGGCGGAGATCTCGCGCGACGAGCTGGTGCGACGCATGGCGGGCGGCGAGGAGCTCGAGCAACTCCAGCACGAGCTTCGAGCTTCATGACCGATAAAGCACTTCGCCCGCGTTCCGCACGATCAGGATCCCCTCGTCTTCCCGCCCCTCCCACGCAGCCGGATCGATCCCTCGGGGATCGGTGAACCCCAGGTTGATCCGCCGGCAGCGCTCTTCCGGGATGCCCGTCGCGAGCGTCACCTGGATGCGCGGCCGTTCTCCTTGCTCTGCGTCGTAGCGGCCCGCGCCTTTCACGTGGGTGCTGTGCGCGAGGATGGACAGGGGGACCGTGCGGAAATGGTCCCATTGCGCGAGAAAATAATCCCGCACGTGGTAGCCCACCCGATCGATGAGCGCGCCGTGGGTGAACGAGACTTCCCCGAGGTGCGGCGCGTAAATGATCACCTCGCCGCCATCCTCGATCACGGGCTCCGTCTTGTACATGGCCTTGGCCGCGGTCCAGAGGTCGGCGTATTTCGTCGAGGGGAGCGAGAGCACGCGCTGGTAGCGCCGCTTCGTGTGGATGATGTTGAGCTCATTGGAGAGATCGGCCGCCACGCTCCACGCCTCCACGTGCGGGCCTACGTAAAACCCGTGCAGATCCGCGCCGCGGAGCACGAGGGCCGCGCAGAGGACGGGCACCGGCACGAATTCGGCCGCGCGATGGATCACCCGCCGGACGATCGTATCCTTGACGCCGATCGTCGACATGCTCGTCGAGAGCGCCCCGAGCCAGTGGGTCGTGTCGATGATCTCGCGCCCCGCGATGCCCGGGAACAGGTACTTGGCGCCCCCGGAAAAACCCACCACCTCGTGCGGGAACACCGGGCCGCAGATGAGGATTTGATCATACTCGAAGATCCTGCGATTGAGCCGCACCTCTGTCGCGACCGCGAGCAGCCCGCCGGTCAGGCGCGCCATCTCGTCCTCGCCGATCACGCCGATGGTTGCCAGCGCGCCCGGATCGTCCCACGCGTGATTGAAGATCGACGTTCGCCCGTCGCCGCGCCCCGGCCCATCTTTCCCGACGAGTTTTTCGATGGCGGTTTCATCCATTGGCGGATGTGTGCCGAGCGCAATCAAATAATCGAGACGCGCGACACGTCCGGCGAGGAGCGTGTGGAGGAGCCGAAACATGAGCGGGATCGGCGCGGTGCGGGTCGCGTCGGGGATGATGACGAGGAGCCGTTTGCCCGTGAGCGGGAGCGCGGCGAGCGCCTCGTCGAGGATCCGGTGGACGGCCTCGTCCGTGAGGGTTTGCCCGGGAGAACCCTGGCCGATCAACATCTCATACCCCACTCTGGGCGGAGAACCCGCCGTCCACCGGCAAGACCACCCCCGTCACGAAGGTCGACGCCGGGCTGACCAGGAAAAGCAGCGCGCCGGAAAGATCCTCCGGCGCGCCCATCCGCGCCATGGGCGTGTGCGAGACGATCGCCCTCCCCCGCTCGGTGAGCGTGTTCGTCGCGGGATCGGTGAGCAAAAATCGGTTTTGTTCCGTGAGGAAAAACCCAGGCGCGAGCGCGTTGACGCGGATGTGGGGGCCGTAGGTCTGGGCCATGTGCACCGCGAGCCAGCGAGTCAGGTTGACGACGGCGGCCTTCGCCGCGCCATAGGCGGCCACACGCGTGAGCGGGCGATCGGCGCTCATGGACGTGATGTTCACGATGCTTCCACGCCCCCGCGCGGCCATGCCGCGTCCGAAGACCTGGCAGGGCCGCAGCGTGCCTTGCACGTTCAGATCGAAGACCGCGCCGAACCCCGCCGGATCCAGCTCGAACAGGCTACGATCCGGCCCGATCGTGGCCTTCGGATGATTGCCTCCGGCCCCGTTCACGAGAATGGTCACCGGCCCGAGCGTGGCCTCGATGTGCCGCGCCGCCGCGTCGAGCGCCTCGCCATCGAGCACGTCACAGGGCACGGCGAGCGCCTCGCCCCCTTCCGCGCGGATCGACTCCACCACGGCCTCGCACGGCTCGCGCCGCCGCCCCATCACGGCCACGAACGCGCCCGCCGCGGCGAGCGTGCGGCAAAACGTGGACCCGAGCACGCCGCTGCCGCCCGTGATGACCGCCACTTCGCCGCGAATGTCGAACAACGTCGCCGGATTCATGTGGACCGATCCCCCGCCCCGAGCCGATAAGCACGCTCGGCCAGGCCCACCGCGCATTCCGGGGCGAGCTCCGCCGCCTCTTCGGCGTCGAGCCTGCCCGTCACCACGAGCCCCGCGAGCCAGTTGCTGCTCACCCGGCGCCAGACGTCGTGCCGCGCGGGGATCGAGCAAAACGCGCGCGTATCATCGGTGAAACCCGCGGTGTTGTAGAGGCCGGCCGTCTCCGTGACTTGATCGAGAAACCGGACCATTCCATTCGGACTATCGAAGAACCACCAGGGCGGCCCCAGCAAGACGGCCGGATAATACCCGGCGAGCGGGGCGAGCTCGCGCCCGTAGGTGCTCTCGTCGAGCGTGAAGAGCAGGAGCTGGAAGCGTGGATCGTCGCCGTACGCTTCGAGCAGCGGCCGCAGGTTTCTCGTCCATTCGGTGGCGACGGGGATGTCGGCGCCGCGATCGGGCCCGAAGCGCGCGAGCAGCGCCCCGTGGTGGTTGCGCAGGCTGCCGGCGTGGAGCTGCATGACGAGGCCATCCTCGACGCTCATGCGCGCCATTTCCATGAGCATGTGGGCGGAGAACCGCGCCGCATCGTTTGCGCCCGCCTCGCCGCGAAGCGCGTGCGAAAAGATTCGCTCGGCCTCCGCAGCGCCGAGCCGCTCGGCGTGCGGGGTGACGGCGCCATGGTCGGTGGCGGTGGCGCCGAGCGCCTTGAACGTGGCGCGGCGCTCTTCGAGGGCCCGGATGTAATCGGCGTAGGTCGTGATCTCGATGCCGGCGGCCGCGCCGAGCCGCTCGATGTGATCGCGGAAGCCGGGCGTGCCCGGGTGGACGACCGCGTCGGGCCGGAAGGTCGGGCGAACGTCGAGCCGGCCCTCGGAACGGAGGCGGCGGTGATGTTCGAGCGAATCCGCGGCGCCGTCCGTGGTGCAGAGAACGCGGATGTTGAACCTCTCGTAGAGAGCGCGCGGGGAAAACTCCGGCCGTTCGAGGCGCTCGGCGAGGTGATCGTAGATGCGCTGGGCGGTGTTCCCGTCGAGCCGCTCGGTCACGCCAAACACGGAAATGAGGACGTCAGAGAGCCACAGTCCGCTCGGCGTGGATCTGAAGACGTAAAAATGGTCGGCGAAGCGTTGCCAGATGCGGCGGTGGTCGCGCTCGTGCGGGCTCCCGTCGCGGGTGGCGATGCCGAGGTCTTCCATGGGCACGCCGCGGCTGTGGAGCAGGCGGCAGACGTAATGGTCGGGAAGGACGAACAGGTCGGCGGGCGAGCCGAAGCGGGCCGAAGGATCCGCAAGCAGCGCCGGATCCACGTGGCCGTGCGGGCTCACGATGGGCAGATCACGCACCAGGGCATAAAGCTCCCGGGCGGTCGCTCGCTGCGAGGGTTCCGCGGAAAAGAGGCGGTCAGGGTCGAGCGTCCATCGGGGCGGCATCCCTGGCAGTATAGGGAATGCTAGGGCAACGCCCAGCGACGGTCCCCCGCCATAACCTGAGCATGGGTCTCATCTGGAAGGCGCTGAGCTGGGGCGTTGCCCCAGGCCCCACCAGGGGCTATCCGCCCCTGGACCCGGACCAGCGCAAGCGCTGGACCCGGGGTCGATGAACTGCGCGATGCGCAGTTCATCGAACAGGCCAGGTC
>NZ_JAGTJK010000098.1:0-20764 GCF_028435265.1 Polyangium jinanense
GGCAAGTCCTCCGGAGGACCCCCCGGATCCGTCACCATCAGCCGCGGGCTCGAACGACTGGCACCCGCAGCAGAGATGCTACGGGTGCTCAGGGAGAATGGGCTCGCGAGATGAGACCAATGCTCAGGCCCTGGTTCGGGTCGAGGGGCGAACAGCCCCCGCGGGGCCCGGGGCGGCGCCCCGGCGCGGCGGCTCCAGGAAGAGACCAGTCCGCGTCAGGCATCCGCGGCTGGCGGCGAGAAGGGCTGCGGCGGTCCACTGTCCTCCTCGACCGGCTCCGGGGGAGGGGGCGCGCCGACGCGAATTTTGCTCTCAATCAAGACCGCGCGGCGCGGGCGGGGCGCTCCGATCTTCGCTTCGCGCAGCTCGTCCACGATGCGCTCCCGAAGCAGGTCTCCGAGGTCTTCGTCTTGTCCAGGCGGCACGCGCGCGATCACGCGGAGGAGGACCGAGCCCTCGTTGAGCTCCTGCACCTTGACCTCGACGGGGCCGTTCGCGCCCGCCTGCCCCGAGAGCGCTTTTTCGGCCACGGACGCGAGCAGGGACCGCACGCGCGTGAGGTCCTCTTCGTAGGGCACATGCACGTCGACGATGGCGTTCACGTAGGCCTTCGAGTGATTCGCGACCTTGCGGACCTCGCCGTTCGGGATCGCGTGGAGCACGCCGGAGTCATCACGAATTTTGGTGATTCGCACGCCGATTTCCTCCACCTTGCCCCGCACGCCGCTCACTTCCACGAGATCACCCACGAGGAGGAGGTTCTCGAAAAGAATGAAGAACCCAGCCACGATGTCTCCCACGAACGCCTGCGCGCCGAGCCCGATGGCGACGCCGATGACCCCCGCGCCCGCGAGCAGGGGCGTGGGATCGATGGAGGCCTCCCGTAGCACCATCACGAGCGCCGAGAAATAGATCCCATATCGCAAGAAGCCCACGGCCACGGGGACCAAGGTCCTTCGTTGCTGAAGGTTTTCCTTCTCCCCGTCCTTGTCGACGTTGCCGAGGAAGATTTCCTGGACGAACAGGACGCACAGCTCGACCAGCACCCGGCTCGCATAGAAGATCGCGAGGATTCGAATGCCAATCCGCCCCCCTTGGGCCAGCCAGGTGTCGGGGGTGAAGGCGTCGGCCACCCACGTCGCAGCCGACAGATAAACGAAGTAATCGATGACGCGTTTCGTGATCGGCGCGAGGTGGGTCAGGCTGCCCAGGTATTTCAGCGGGCTTTCGAGCCGGGTGAGCCGCGTCGATCGGTCGAAGAGCACGTCGACGAGGACGTGCGCGGCGTTCGCCACGAAGCGGCTCACGTAAAAGGCGCCGAGGATGTACGCGCCGAGGAGGACGCCTCGCTGCACGTCCGGCGCGAGCTCCCCCGCGACGAGGACAGCCGTCCCGCCCAGGATGACCGTCCGGAGCGCGGTGCGGAGGCGAATCAGCGCCTCGGCCAGGGATTCGCGCCGCTTCTCGTCGACCTTCCAATTCGCGAGCCCCTTGCCGAGCGCGGCGACGATGGCCCTCGCGACGGCGTCGACGACGAGCGCGCCGAGGATGATCCCCACCGACGAAAGCAGGCGCGTCTTGAAAGGCCCGGAGGCGTCTTCGCGGAGGCGCGCGACGAAGGCCAGGGCCAGATCGAGCGCCCGGAGCCCCCGGAGGCTCAGGAAGCCCATGGCCGCGAGCGATAGGAGCCCGAGGAGCGCGACGCCGACGACCGCGCTGCGCCGGACGCGCCGCCGAAACTCCGCGCCGACGTCCTTCACCGTCTCCTTGTCGCCGAGCACGGAAGCGCTCAAGAGGACGCTGGAGAGACGCAGGATGGCCGTGACGATGAGCTGTGAAAGCAACATCAGCACGACAATCACGATGCAGAGCGCCACGAGGTTGTGGACGAGCAAATCGAGATTCGGCAAGGTCATCGATGTCCTCCGCGCCGGTTCCTCGGCGGGCTCGAAAAGCGTCGTACCCAGGCGCCCCTCTCGCGTCAAGCCGGAGCACGGCTCGCGCGTGGCCTTGTCCTTGATTCGACGGGATCCCTCTTGTATAGGGTCTTCGCCCCCAGCGGTCGGATGCGCATTGGCGAGCGGGGCAGGAAGGGTCGTGGAGAGATGAGCGACGAGAAAGCCCGGACCGGCAGGCCGAGCGTGAAGCAGTATTTCAAGTTCGGCGAGAGGCCATTCCTCAAGGGGGCGGGGACCAGATCGCCGGAGGCGTGGTTCTTGGGCACCAAGGCCGAGAACGCGGACGAGCTCGAGAAGCTCATCGTGGAGGCCATCCGGGACCATTCCTTCTGGAGGCGGAACTTCCACCCCCAGGATCCCACGCACATCACCGAGCAGGCCAAGCGGCACCCGTCCTATCTCCACGCGATGGACTCGCTGAAGGACAACCTGCGGTCGCTGATGTCGTTCCTCAAGAAATCGGTGCCCTTCTTCAGCGGCCGGTATCAGGGGCACATGAACTGGGACACGTCGCTCCCCAGCATCCTGGGGTATTTCGCGGCGATGCTCTACAACCCCAACAACGTCGCATTCGAAGGGTCGACGTCGACGACCATCCTGGAGATGATCGTGGGCGACGATCTGTGCCGGATGCTCGGCTACACCGTCCCGGAGGACGGCGACACCACGAAGGGGATCGTGAGGCCCTGGGGGCACATCACGAGCGGCGGGACCGTGGCCAACATCGAGGCCATCTGGTCGGCGCGGAATCTGAAGTTTTACCCGCTCTCGCTCCGCGATGCATTGAGGGCCGAGCCCTCCCTCGCCGCGGCGCGCGACATCGAGGTGAGCACGTGTGATGGCAGGCGCGCGCGCCTCGTCGCGCTCGACGCGTGGTCCCTTCTGAATCTGAAGGTGGACGACATCCTCGCGCTGCCCGAGCGCCTCACGGAGGAATACGGCATTTCGAGCGATACCATCACCAAGGCCATGTCGAGCCACTCGCTCCAGCACCTGGGAATGCAGGAGCTTTTCCGGCGCTCGGGGGCGGACGTGCCCGCGTCGCCGGTGATTCTCGTCCCCGCCACCAAGCATTACTCGTTCCCCAAGGCCGCGGCCGTGCTGGGCCTCGGCTCGGCGAACGTGCTCGACGTTCCCGTCGATTGCGACGCGCGCATGAGCCTGTCCGCGCTGGAGAAGATGCTGCGCGATTGCCTCGAGCAGCGGCGGCCCGTGGTCACGGTGGTGGGCGTCATCGGCAGCACGGAGGAGAGCGCCGTGGATCCGCTCAAGGGGATCCTCGAGCTGCGCTACAAGCTCCAGAAGGAGGGCCTGTCGTTCACGGTGCACGCGGACGCGGCGTGGGGAGGTTATTTCGCCTCGATCCTGAGGCCCGACGAGGGGCCACGCGCGAGAGACGAGCGCACGGGTCCGGTGCCCGAGATCGGGATGAGCGGATACGTGACCTCGCAGTTCTCGGCGCTCGGCCGGGCGGATTCCATCACCGTCGATCCGCATAAATCGGGTTACATTCCTTATCCGGCCGGGGCGCTCTGTTACCGGAATTCGGCCATGCGCGACATGGTGACATTCAAGGCGCCCTACATCCTCCACGGGGACGCCGAGCCCACCGTCGGCATCTATGGGCTCGAAGGGTCCAAGCCGGGAGCGGCGGTGGCCGCGGTGTACCTGAGCCACAAGGTCATTCGACCCACCCGGAGCGGATACGGGCAGATCCATCGGCGGGCGCTGTTCAATTGCAAGCGGTTTTACGCGCGGCTGCTCAGCATGGCGAGCCCGGAGGATCGGTTCGTCGTGGTCCCCGTCCCGCGGCTGCCCGCGGAGATCTCGGGCGCCGACGTGGAGACCGAGCGACGCTTCATTCGCGAGCGCATCGATCGGCGTAGCGTCGAGGATCTCCTGTCCGACCCGGAGGCGATGGCGTTCCTGCCCGAGATCGGGCCCGATCAGAACATCCTGACCTACGCCGTGAACTTCAGGCACCCGGACGGAACGCTGAATACGAGCCTCGAGCTCGCCAATCGATTGAACAAGGCGATCTACGATCTCCTGAGCATCGATCCCGGAGACGACATCTATGGCTATCGAATGATCGTGAGCACGACGGACTTCAGCGAGGAGCACTACGGCAATGTCTTCATCGAAGATTACAAGCGACGCCTCGGGGTCGCGTCGTCCCCCGGCACCACGGTGACGGTGCTCAGGTCCACGACGATGGAGCCGTGGATCCTGGAGACGCCCGAGGGGTCGATGCTCGACGTGCTGGAAAACGAGCTCCGGGACGCGATCTTCAAATCGATGATGCGCGACTCGATGTTCCAGATCTTCGAGGAGATCGACGCCAACCGGGATGGCGTGCTCGACGTGGGCGAGGTGATGGCCAAGTTCCGGGAGAAGGGCTATCGGGATACCGAGATCGACGAGTTCTTGCGCCTGTGCGACATCGACAGGAGCGGAACCGTATCCATCGACGAGTTCCTGGGGGCCTTCTCGCAGTTCGTGGCCAAGGGGGCGCTTACCGCGGGCAGGTGACGCGGCTCTTCAACCGATCGACGTTCTCAGGAAGGTTTGCCCCGTCCGAAGCTCAGGCACGCACGCAGGCCATCGCGAAGGTTGGAGCGCGTCAGGATGCTGCTCAGATTGACGTCGAGCGAGATCATGGCGCGCGCCACGGCGGGCTGGATGCCCGTGATGACACTCCTCGCGCCGAGGAGCCGCACGGCTCCGATGATACGCACGATGTGCTCGGCCGTCCCCGGATCCATCTCGCCGACGCCGGTGAGATCGATGATCGCGAACTTCGATTGGGTCTCGACGATGCGCGCGAGGAGGTTCTGCGTGATGATGGCGGAGCGCTCCTCGTCGATGACGCCCACGATCGGAATGGTGAGCACGCCGTCCCACACCTCGAGGATCGGCGTGGAAAGGACGCGGATGAGCTCTTTTTGCTGCGCGATGAGGTCCTGCTTTTGCAAGAGCTCGATCTCCTGCCGGTGCTGCTGCTCGGCATTGAGCGAAAGGATCCGAGCGTTGGCTTCCTCGATCTCCATGGTCCTCGCGCGCACGTTTTCCTCGAGGCTCGAATAGAGCAGCGCGTTTTCGATGGAAATGGCGACCTGCGCCGACAAGAGCCGGAGCATCTCCATTCGATCCGGCGTGAACACGCCGGCTGCGAGCTCGTTTTCCAGGTAGATCACCCCGACGAGGCGCCCTTGCCGGAGGATGGGCGCCGAAAGGAGCGATCGGGGCTGGCTCTTCTCGATGTAGGAATCTTCCGCGAAGGGGCTGTTTTTCGCCCCTTCGTGGAGGACGACACTCTCCGCCGTCCTCGCCACGTATTTCACCACGCTGGTGGCCAGATCCTGGCGCGATTCCAGGGGCGACGCCGGGAGCACACGGATCTCCGACCGATCGATATGGCCCTCGGCCCGGATCACGAGCCGCTCGTTTTCCCGAAGGATCACGAACCCCTTTCGAGCGCCCGCGCTCTCGAGGATGACGTGCATCAGCTTCTGGAGGAGCCGGGGGAACAGGATCTCGCCCGAGATCGCCTGCGAGGCCTTGATGACGACGCCGAGGTCGAGCTCGCGCGCGGCGTGATCTCCGTCCGGCACGCGTTCGACGCGGCGCAGCCCGGTGTCCGGCCGGAGCACGTGCGGGAAATCCTTCTCGAGGCGCTCCGTGACGCGGACGGCGCCCCACCGAGCATAGGCCCGATGCGCCTCGGCCAGGTACGCACGCGCGAGGAACGACCTGCCAAGGTCGAGGTAATGACGGGCGCAGAGCTCGTTGCCCAGGGCCTCGTCATGGGCGAATCCTCCTTCTCGGGCGGCGGTGATCCCCTGGTCGTACAGGTTGCCCGCGCCTTCGGATTGCTCGATCCGGGCAAGCTCTGCCTTCAGCAAGAGGCTGCGGTGGCGTAGGCTCTCCGGATTGAGCTCCGCCCAGAGGTCCATTCTGCGCACGCAATCGTGGAGCCTCGCGAGGTACGCTTCTCGCAGGTCCGGGGACACGGTCATGGAAGCCCGCGCGAAGGCCACTCCGCCATAAAAGTAGAAGCAGGGCGTCGCGTGCCAGGCCGGGAGCATGACGTCGCCGGCAGGATCCGTCGTGCCCCACATCTCCGCGACCTCTTCGTAGGCGCCCTTGAAGACACCTCCGATGACGTCGTATACGTTCGCGAAGTAGAGCGAAGCCGTGTTGTTGATCTTCCGGGCTTCCTCCTTGATGACGTTCATGTCGACCCAGGCGACGCGCGACGACGTGTCCGCGTCCGCGGGCCTGCCCAGATCCTCGCAAACCTCGGCGATGGCGCTGACCATCCAGGTCATTGCGTTGAATTTGTCGAGCTTGCAGAGCGGCTGGTATTGCCGTGCCTCTTCGAGGATTTCCTGGATGTGGCGCCCCTGGAGAAGGCTGTTCGTGCTGGCATTGGCCGTGTTGTAGAATGCCCAGATGTATTGACCCGTCTCGACGCCGGTGTGCATTCCTCTGCGCAGCGTCGCCTTGTAGGTCGTATAGCCCTCCTTCCAGTGCTGGACCCACGCCGCCCACATGTTGGCCAGCATGGCCTCGGACTTCTTGTCCGGGTGAATCTCGTTGAGGCGGGCTGCCGCTCGGCCGAACTCGTACCCCTTCTCGACATCCATGCTGGCGCACAGGACGGTCCCGAAGTTCATGAACGCGAAGATCGAGTTCTTGGAGATGCCGTGGGTCAACGTGTTTTGCAGCATCTTCATGATCGTGATAGCCAGGTTGTTCGTGCCGAGCTGGTAGCAGGGCGTGAACAGCTCCTGCAGGACATCCTGCAGCACGGCGATCTCCGGGTCGTTCTGCAAGGGCAGGTCGATGAGCGAGGCGACGGGCCGGTCGCCGATCATGGCGAACGTCTGCGCGCGCTCGGCGGCGAGCGCATTCGCGTCCGGGAAGGGCGGCAAATGGATGCCGAATGCTCGCAGTGCAGCGAGCCCCTCGTCGAGGGCGGCGAGCAGATCGTTCTTCAGGATCTGCACGTTCATGATCAGGCGCCGGACCTCCGTCTGGTGCAGGCGCCCCTGGGCTTTCTCGAAGCAAGCGGCGAGGGTCGCGAGCGCGTCGTCGTGCCGCTCGCAAAGCGACTCGAGCGTGCCCTTTTTCGTGTGATAGGCGAACGAAAGCCCGTACTCCGAGCTCCACGCGTCTTGGGGCAGCATGGAAAGGCCATGCTCGAGATACTTGAGCGCAGCGGAGAAGGCGCCTGACTCCTCGGCGCGCCCGGCGACCTTCAAATTGAGCCGCGCGGAATCGAGCCGCGCGTCGGGCGCCGTGATCAAATCACCCGCGTTGTTCAGGTGATTGACGATGTCGAACAGGTTCTGGCCCTTGTCGGGATCCAGCTTGAGGAGAAGGATCTGTCCGATCCGATAATGGCACGCGGCCCTCTCCCCCGCCGGGATCAAGGAGTAGGCGGCTTCCTGGATCTTGTCGTGCGCGAAGCGGAGCTGTTCGCCCGCGGTCACGATCAAGCCCTCGCGGATGGCTTCCTCCAGGCTCGCGTACGTCTCGTCGGGAGGGGTCGCGCTGACGGCGTTCAAGACCTCCAGATCGATGATGTTGCCGATCGCCGAGGCCACCCGGAGGACGTCTTGCGTGCGCGGCGGGAGGCGCCGGATGGTCTCCGCCATGAGGCCGAGGACGTTGTCGGAGTAGTCCAATCGCTCGATGGCCGACAGATCCCAGCGCCATCCCGCCGTGGGATCGCGGTAGAGCACCTTCGCCTCGTACAGGTGCCGCATGAACCGCTTCACGAAGAATGGATTGCCGCCCGTCTTTTTCAGCACCACCGAGGCGAGCGCGTCGCCGTCGCGTACGCCGAGGCTGTCCTTGATCAGGGCGCTCAGGTGGGCGATCTCGAGGGGTTCGAGGACGATGTCGACGACCTCGATGCCGCCCTGCTCGAGCTCCTCGAGCGCGACCATGAAGGCGTGGGTCGGGCTCACCTCGTTGTCCCGGTAGGCGCCGCAAAAGAAGAGAGCCGCCCTGTCCTCGTCCGCGAGGATGGTCTTGATCAGGCTCAAGCTCGCCGAGTCCACCCATTGCAGGTCGTCGAGGAAGATCACGAGCGGGTGGGCCGGCCGGGCAAACACCGAGACGAACTTCTTGAAGTAGAGGTTGAAGCGGTTCTGCGCCTCGACCGGGCCGAGCGCGGGGACGGGCGGCTGCTCGCCGATGATGTGCTTGATCGAGGGCAAAAAGTCGCAGAGGACCTGCCCGTTGCTGCCGAGGGCGCTCAGAATGGCGTCCCGCCACGCCGCGAGCCGCTCCTCGCTCTCGCAGAGGAGCTGCTTGATGAGCGCGTCGAACGCCTGGATCACGGCGCTGTAGGGGGTGTCGCGGATGTACTGGTCGTACTTTCCGCTGATGTAATAGCCCTTTTCCCGCGCGAGCGGCTTCAAGATCTCCTGGACGAGGGAGGATTTCCCGATGCCCGAATATCCCGACACCAGGATGATCGCTCGCCTGCCGCGGAGCACGTCGTCGAACGACTCGATGAGCTTGCGGATGTCCTTTTCCCGACCGTAAAGCCCCTGATGGATCTGGAGGAGGTCACTCCTGTCGTGCTGGCCGAGGACGAACGGCTCGATCCAGCCGATCGCCTCCCATTGCCGCTGGCACTCCGCGAGGTCGACCCGCAGGCCCTCGGCGCTGTTGTAGCGATCCTCGGCGCCCTTGCTGAGCAGCTTGAGGAGGATGGCGGAGAGCGCCTCGGGCACCTCGGGCCGCGCCTCCGAGGGCGAACGGGGCGTCGCGGCGATATGGGCGTGGATCAGCTCGAGCGGGTCCTCTGCCTCGAAAGGCCTGCGCCCCACGAGCATCTCGTAAAAGACGACCCCCAGCGAGTACATGTCCGTCCGGTAGTCCACGCTGCGGTTCATGCGGCTCGTCTGCTCGGGCGAGGTGTAGGGGAGCACCTCCGACAGGACGCGGCGGCTATAGATCTCCTCTTTCTCCCGCGTCACGACGCAATCGACGCCGAAGCCGGTGAGCTTGACCTGATTTCTCTCGCCGAGCAGGATGTTCTGGGGCCTCATGTCACCGTGGATGAGGCCGTGGCGGTGGATCTCGGCCAGGGCTTCGGCCAGCGAGATGCCGAGGCCCAGGAATTCACCGATTTCGAGCCTTCCGCGCCCCTGCAGGACGCTGGCCAGCGTGGAGCCGGGAACGTATTCGGTGATGACCGCCAGGCTATCCCGTTGCTCCTCGACGCCGTGGACCTTGACGATCTTCTCCGAATCGATCCGTTGAACGATGCTGTAGGTATGCTTGAGGCGCGCGACATCCGCGATTCGGCTGTAGTCGGCCTCCATGACCTTCACGGCCACGGTGAGCCCGTCGGTCCACCGGCGGGCGCGGTACGTCACATATCTGACGCCCTCGCCGATTTTGGTCGTGATCTCGAACCCCTTGACGTCGGCCGTTGTTTCGTCAGTTGCCAAGAACTGCGACATAGCTCCCCCTGTCCGGCGCGTCGCTTCCACGCGCGTCGCGCCCCTTTGCGCATCCCTGCGCCCCTCTCCACGGTCTGCTGATGAAACCAGCAGTCTAGAGGCGCGCTTGTGGGGAAATCAAGCGCGGACAAATC
This sequence comes from Polyangium jinanense, assembly GCF_028435265.1. Classification (GTDB taxonomy): domain Bacteria; phylum Myxococcota_A; class Polyangia; order Polyangiales; family Polyangiaceae; genus Polyangium; species Polyangium jinanense. The sequence continues at coordinate 9,580 of NZ_JAGTJK010000098.1, forward strand.
TATCCCGCTTGGGACGGATGTGTTCCGTACTGCTGTTGCTTACGGAGATGGATTTGCGAAATTGATTACGGATGCAGGCGGTGGACGAGCTCGAGCGTCCTCACCGCGCGGGCGGGGGCGGCCATTGACATCCTCGAAGGCCCCGAGCGCCTGTGTCGGCTCGACCTGGCCGTCCTCCCCGACGGACGAGCGAGCCTGCCGCTAGGCCCCCACGTGCGCGAGCACGTATTGTGCTTACCAGCGCCCGTTCTAACTTTGACACCACGTGCTCGGCGAGGGGGGCGAGATGGGCGGCACGCCGGTGAGGAAAACGGCAATCAGCACAGCGCTCGTAGGGCGATACGAGCTCCTCGAGACGTTGGGCGAGGGAGCGTTCTCCACCGTTTACAAGGCACGGCAATGGACCACCAACCAGGCGGTCGCCGTGAAAGTGCTCCGGATCGCGGAGGACCCGAGGGGGCCCCTGCACGGCAAGAGAATCGCTCGCTTCCAGCGCGAGGTGCGCATCTGCGCGCAGATGCACCACCCGAACATCGTGCATTTGCTCGATTCGGGGCAGCCCGAGCCAGGGCTCGTGTATTCGGTCTTCGAGTTCGTGCCCGGGAAAGACCTCGCCAAGGTGCTCGCCGAAGAGGGCAGCCTGAACCCGCTCGAGGCGCAGCACTTCATGCTGCAGGTCCTCGACGCGCTCGCCTGCGCGCATGCGAGCGGCGTGGTGCACCGGGACTTGAAGCCTGCCAATCTCATCGTGACCACCACCGGCGCGCGGCGAAACGTGCTCGTGGCCGATTTCGGCGTCGGCGCGCTCGTGGAGGAGGCGCGCGGCGACGCAGGCCGGATCACGATGACCAACGAGTCGCTCGGGACGCCCGCTTATGCGGCACCCGAGCAGCTCCGCGGGCTGCCCCTGACCCGGCGATCGGATCTCTATGCGTGGGGGCTCGTCTTTCTCGAATGCCTCACCGGCAAGCGGGCGGTCGAGGGCGCGACGGTGGCCGAGGTGATGGCCGCGCAGCTTTCGTCCGAGCCCATTCCCATCCCCGCGAGGATCGCGGACCACCCGCTCGGCCGCATGCTCCGGCGCGTGACCGAGAAGGAGCCCGCCGCGCGAGGCGTGACGGCGGAGAAGCTCCTGCGCGAGCTCGAGGCCCTCGATCTCAGCGATCTCGCGCCAAGCGACTGGACAGCGCGACCTTCGCCAAAGAGCACGGACGAGGCTCGGGCCCTCGGCAGCGACAGCCCGGAAGGCAGCGGAGAGAGGCGCGTGCGCCTGATCGAAGGGGAGCGGCGGCAGATCACGGCCGTATGCTGCGCATTCACGGCCGGGAGCGTGAAGCCCGGCGCCGTCGAGCTCGAGGAGCTCGACGAGATCCTCCGCGTCCAGCAGGATGCGTGCGTCCAGATCGCGCGGGCGCGCGGCGGGTACGTCGCGGGCGCGCTCGGCGGTGCGCTGCTGTTCTACTTCGGTTACCCGGCCGCGCGGGAGGGAGACGCCCAGCGAGCGGCAGAGGCGGCCTTCGCCGCGCTGGACGAAATGTCCCGGCAAAGCGCGGCGCTCGAGGCAAGGCGCGGGGTGCGAGCCGAGCTCCGGGTCGGCATGCACACGGGCATGGTGGTCGCGCGCGAGCTGCGCGAGCCGGCGAGCGCGGGCCCGGGGTACGTCGTCGGGGGGACGCCGAAGCTCGCGTGCCGCCTCAGCTTGCTGGCGCAGCCCGGGGCCATCGTGGTCAGCGGGGAGACGTACCGGTTGCTTCGCGGCCATTTCGCATTCGAGGAGGGCGGGGAGCACCGGCTCGACAACGTCACGGCCCCCGTGGAGTTTTATCACCTGCAGCAGGGACCGCCGGAGGGCGAGAGGATGGCGCCCCTCGTCGGTCGCGCACGGGAGCTCGAGACCCTGCTGGAATGGTGGCGCCGGGCGCGCGACGGCGCTGGGCAGGCCGTCGTCGTGTGCGGCGAGGCAGGCATCGGAAAGTCACGCCTGATCCACGAGCTCCGGGAGCGTATTCGCGGCGAGGACCATACGTGGCTCGAATGCCGGTGCTCGCCGCACGCCATGAACAGCCCGTTTTACCCGATCATCGAGGCCTGGATGCGGCTCCTCTGGCCGGAAGGAGAGGCGAGAGCCGAGGGCAGCGCGGAGCGGCTCGAGGCGCTGCTCACGACGTATGGGTTCGATCTCGCCGAGGCCATGCCCATCCTCGCGTCGCTCCTTTCGATTCCGCTGCCCGCGCGGTGGGCGCCGCTCGACGTCTCGCCGCAGAAGTTGCGGGAGCTCACCCGGCATGCCGTCCTTTCGTTTCTCTTCGAGATGGCCGAGCGGGAGCGGCTCGTGCTCGTGGCGGAGGACGTGCACTGGGCGGATCCGAGCACGCTCGAGCTGTTCACCCAGCTCACGGACGAGCTCGCGTCGGCCCGCGTCTACGCCATCTTTTGCGCGCGCCCCGAGGTCCTTTCGCGCTGGTCGCCCCCCGCGGCGCACCACGTGAAGCTCGAGCGCCTCGGTCGGCCCGAGGTGGAGCAACTGGCCCGGGCGGCGACCGCGGGGCGTTCGCTCCCAACGGAGGTGCTCGACCGCATCGCCGCCCGCACCGATGGGGTGCCGCTGTTCGTGGAGGAGCTCGTCCAGATGATGATCGAATCCGGCGCCCTCGTCGAGCAGGCGGGTCGTTATCAGCTCGCCGACCGGCTCTCGGATTTCAGCATTCCGAACACGCTGCGGGATCTGCTCATGGCGCGCCTCGACCGGCTTGGCAAGGCCAAGGAGACGGCCCAGGTGGCCGCGGCGATCGGCCGGGAATTCACGTTTGATCTCATCCGCGCGGTGAGCCCCCTCGAGCCGGACGAGCTCCGCGAGCACCTCGACCAGCTCGTGGCCTCCGACCTCGTCCACTGCAAGCGGCGGCTGAAAAACCCCGTCTACCTGTTCAAGCACGTACTGGTCCGGGACGCGGCGTACGAGTCGATGCTGAAGCGATCGCGTAGGGAGGTGCACGCGCGTATCGCGGCGGCGCTGGAGGAGAAATTCCCCGACATCCCCGAGGCGCGGCCCGAGCTCTTCGCCTATCACCTCGCGGCCGCGGATCAGAAATCGCGGGCCATTGGATATGCGCAGAAGGCCGCAATGTCGGCGCTGCAGCGGTCGGCCAACCGGGAGGCGATCGAGCACGCCACGGAGGCGCTGGGCTGGCTCCCCGTCATCGAGGACGCAGGGGAGCGGGCCGTCGTCGAGCTCGAGCTGAATGGGAGCCTGATGCCTGCGCTGATGGCCACGCGCGGCCACGCGGCCCCGGAGCCCGCATCGGTCGCGCGGCGCTCCCAGGAAATCCTGGACCGGATGGGGGACCATCCGCTCGCGTTCGTCGCCTCATGGACGCTTTTGCTCTATTACCATAATCTAGGATACCGCGATCAGCCCATCGCGATGGCGCAGCAGCTCCTCGCCGCTGGGGAGCGCAAAAACGAGCCAGTGCAGCAGGCGGCCGCCTTGATCGTGCTCGGGGAATGCCTCTTTCTCGCGGGCCGATTCGAGGAGGCTCGGACCAGCCTGGAGCGCGCCCTGATGCTGTACGACCCCGCTGAGCACCATCAGTATGCCGTGATGCTCGGTACCGACCCCCAGGTCCATGCCCAATCGGTTCTCTCCCTGTCGCTCTGGTTGATGGGTTATCCAGAGCGATCGCTCGCGCTGGGCATGGCCGCCCTCGCGCGGGCGCGTGAGCTGAAACACGCCAATACCCTCGGCCTCGCGCTGGTGTACGTCGCCGGGCTTCGGCATTATCGGCGCGAGCCGGAGCAAGTCCTGGAGGTCTCCTGCGAGCTCATCGATCTGGGCGAACGAATGGGCCTCGACCCATGGAGGATGATGGGCACAGCCCTGGTCGCGTGGGTCGAGCGCGACGTCGAAGCGGTATCACGTTGCGTCTCGATGTTCCCCTCCTTCCAAGGGCAGACTGCATTGCCCTATTGGAGCTCACTCGTCGCAGAGTCCGAGGCAGCCGTGGGGAGGCTCGGAGACGCGTGCGCGCGCCTCCGGCAGGGCCTGGCGCTCGCAGTGGAGTGGCGCGAAGTCTACTACGTGGCCGAGCTCCACCGATTGCTGGGCACGTATCTGCTCGCACTGGGCCAGGGCGAAATGGGCGAAGCGGAGCATCATTTCCGCGAGGCGATCGACGTCGCCCGCGGGCAGGGCGCGCGGATGCTGGAACTGCGCGCCACGGTGGAGCTCTGTCGCATCCTGCAGACCCGGGGACAGATCGACGAGGCGCGGAGAATGCTGGAGGAGGCCCATGGGTGGTTCACGGAGGGCTTCGAGACCGTGGATCTGAAGGATGCTCGCGCGCTCCTCGGGGAGCTTTCTCCTTCGTCGCAGAGCCGCTGAAATCGAAGGGAGCGGGTTTCGAGGCGGAAATGCCGGTCTCTTGACCGGCAGAGGGGTCGTCCCATGTTCGCGCCGAGGCGAACGGGCGGGCGACGTGGTCCGCCGTTCGAGACCGTGAAAAGGAGAGCGAGTCATGACGAGGATGTGTGACCTTTTGGCGCTCGCGGCGGCGGCGTTCGCGCTTTCATCGCCGGCTTCCGCGTTGGAGGCGGAGGAGCGCGAAGCCCCTGAAGAGGAATCGGTCGCGGAATTCGAGGCCGCCATCGAGGACTTCTCCTTGCTGTGGACCCGGGTGAGCTCCAGGGCGTGGAGCGACGCAAGGTTCAAGCAGGAGCTACTCGCAAACCCTGCGAGAGCACTCGAGACGCACTTCAACTTCAGGGTTCCGCGTGGCGCGAGTCTGGAGATCGTGGAGGGCCGACCCGGGCAGCCCGTCACATCCGAGCTGATGGTGACGATTCCGCGGAGGCCAGCGAGCGGCCCCGCTGTCGTTCCGGACTTGTTCGCCTCGTCCGAGCCGTGGGGCCGGGTGGTCACCAAGGCGTGGAGCGACGCAAGGTTCAAGCAGGAGCTACTCGCAAACCCTGCGAGGGCGCTCGCGACGCACTTCAACTACCGCGTTCCGCGTGGCGTGCGTCTGACGGTCGTGGAGGGCCGACCCGGGCAGCCCGCCGCATCTAGGCTGAAGGTGACGCTTCCGCCGACGCCCACCATCGGCCCTTATGGCATTCCGAGGGCGTTCTGTTAACCCCCCCTGCAGCCCGTAAAGCCGGGCCTTAGGGGCCCACAAAATCTCCTGGAGCACGCCCTCGTAGCTTTGGGTGCTCTGTCGTCATGTCGCAGAGCCGCTGAAATCGAAGGGAACGGCGTTCGGGACGAAACGCCGGTCGCTTGACCGGCGGAGGGGCCGTCCCATGTTCGCGCCAGGGCGAACGGACAGGCGACGTGGGGTGCCGCCGTTCGAGACCATGGAAAGAGAGCAAATCATGACGAGGAAGAGTGACCTTTTGGCGCTCGCGGCGGTGGCGCTCGCGCTTTCATCGACGGCTTCCGCTGCGGAGACGGAGGGGCGCGAAGCCCCCCAAGGGGGATCGGCCACGGAATCCGAGCCGGCCGAGGACTTCGCCGAGCTCTGGACCCAGGTGGTCACCAAGGCGTGGAGCGACGAGACGTTCAAGCAGGAGCTGCTCGCAGACCCTGCGAAGGCGCTCGAGACTCACTTCAACTATCAACTTCCGCCTGACGTGCAGCTGGAGATCGTGGACAGCCAGCCCAAGCAGCGTGCGGTATACAAGATTACGCTCCCGCCGAGGCCGGCGTACATGCGAGCGATAGAGCTCGGTACGTTTTGCTGAATGCCTACAGTCCGTAGAGCCGCGCCGGATTGTCCCACAGAATCTTCTGGAGCACGCCTGTGGGGAGCTTTTGTCCGAGCGGGCCAAGTTTCTCCGTGATGTCGCTGTCGTGATCGAGGTGGGGAAAGTCCGTCCCGAAGATCAGGTTGTCCTCTCCGAGAAATGAAATCACCTCCGGGAGGTAGGGCTCGTCGGGCTCGATGGCAATGAAGCATTGACGCCGGAAATACGCGGAAGGTTTTTCCCGGACGTTCTCCGCGACCTCGCCCGCAAGGTTTCGGTATTCGACCTCGTCGAGCCGCCACAACCAGTACGGCAGCCACCCGCAGCCGGCCTCCAGGAACGCGACGCGCAGCCCCGGATGCCGCTCCAGCACGCCCCCCTCCAGAAGCGCGAGGAACGCCATCATCTGTTCCATGGGATGCGAACAGGCATGCAGCGCAAAACGGGTTTCGAATCGATCCGCCCCCGCGGTGGGGACGCGCGCGTGCGCGCCCTCGTGGACGGCGACCGCCACATCGAGCCGCTCGCAAGCGGTCCAGAAAGGCTCATAGGCGGGATCACTCAGGAGCCGACCTTTCACCGGATTCGGCCGCAGCACCACCGCGGTCCACCCCCACGCCGCGACGCGCTCGAGATCCTCGACCATGGCCGCCGGGTCGTGGACGTTCACCACCCCGACGCCTCGGAGCCGCGCTGGATCGTGCGCGCAGAAATCGTGCAGCCAGCGATTGTATGCGCGGGTGAAGGCCCCAGCCAATGCGGGATCGATCGTGTCGATCCCGAGCAGGAAAAGCGCGATCGTCGGAAAGAGGAGGGCGATATCGACGTGGGATCGATCCATCGCCCGGAGCTGCGCGGCGGGGTCTCTCCCTGCCCATAACTCGGCGCTTCGTTGGGCCCCGACGGCGGTGACTTCGCGCTCGGCGCGCTCGGAGATCTTGTGATGGACGGGCTCCCCATTCAGCATCAGCCTGGGCATCCGCCCATCGCGACCGATATCCTCGTAGTACGGCGCGCGCTCGCGGAAGGGCTTCTCCAGGTAACGCTTCCACATGTCCGTCGGCTCGATCACGTGACGATCTGCATCAATCAGCATGTTCCCTCCTCAAGTCAAAAAAGGCACAGGATTGAGTTCCGCCTCGTGGAGGGCGCGATCCCGCCACCCCAGACGTACGGGCACGTCATAGAGGCGCCCGGGCCCGAAGCGCGGCCAGAAATGCCGGAGCCCCGGGACCGTCACCTGGACGACGCAAAGGCCGAGGTCGGGCCGGGTCTGGTCGAGCACGAGCGTCTCGAGCCCCGCGCGGGCCGCGAGATCCACGCACGAAAGGACGTCCGCGGCGAGGTCGTTCCCCTCGCGAAGGCGCGGGGCTTTTCCGCCCGTTCGGGGGAGCGTGTCCTCGGCGGGGATCAAAAAGCTCCGGTCTTCGAGCGTTCGTACGTCGAAGAGCGGGGGCAAACGGCCCGTGGGGTCGTACACCTGATTCAATTCGGTGAGCGCGCGCTGCGCGGCCACGTGGATGTCGAGGTGGCAGCCGAAGCCAGCGTAAAACTCTCCTTCTTCCTGCCCGGCCGCCAGCGCGACGAGAACCGGAATCCCGAGGTCGCTCGTGATGTCGAGGACCCAGGGCGGTCGGCCCAGCGAACGATACGTGGCCTCGAGCTCCTCGAAATAGGGGTCGTCGAAGCTCGTGATGTCGACCCCGGGGCGACGCAGCCGATTGTACCACCAAATGGCCACGGCGTCGCGCTCGACGAGCTCGAGGAAGCCGTGCAGGATGGCCTCCTCGAGGCAGTTGCCGGCGGCGTGGCCATTGGAGCTATACGCGCAGAAGCACTCCCCGGGGGCGACCGGGACCTGATCGTAACAATAGGCCGTCGGCAGGTATCGCCGCCGCTCGGTCGCGAGGGACCATACGGGCGTCCAGTCGATCTCGCGCCGTTCGTCGAAGGGCAGCGGTACATGCCATTTGCGGCTCCGCGCGGCCGTGTTCCAGGCGTCACGCGTCCGGTACTGGGATTCGCTGAAGCCCTGGAGATCGTGCGGGTGGACGCCCTCGTCGCAGAGCTCGGCCAGGCGAGCGCGGAGCGTGGGCTCGTCCCCCTGGAAAATGGCGCTCACTCGCTCGATTCCTTCGCAGAGCGCGCTCGTCCGCGCCTGCGCGGCGTTACGCCCCTTGCCGCCCGCCATGGCATGGAAGTCCCCCGGGCCCCGCGCTTCGACCGGCATCACGGGATAACGCGCCCCGTGGAGGAACCACGGCGGGCCCTCGCGCTCGGCGATGGGCTCGACGCTTCCGAGGACACCGGTCACGGGGCTGATCAAATGCCGATATCGCGCGAAGGTCTCCTCCGGGGAAATCACGCGGCTGCCGCCCTCCTGCGCGGCCAGGCGCACCCGGCGTTCGAGCGTCGGGGGTTCTGCGGCGCGCCGCCTCAGGAGATCCGGGTCTCCGCAGGTCGGGCATTGCGGGCGCCGCTGCACCGCGTGCTTCTCGAGCGCGAGGCGCCCGAAATCGAAGACGAGGACATGGTCTTCGATTTCGCGCCACGCGCCGCCGGCGACCCACCTCGCGATCACGAGCGCTCCGAGCTCGTGGGCCACGGAAAGGCCGAGAGGGCTCGCCGGGCGCGGGAGGGACGAACCGCCACGCGCGTCGGTCCGATGCAAGAACGTTTGCACGGGGCGATGCGCGCGGATCCGGGAGGCCAGACAATCCCAGCAGGGTCCCCCCGGGCGGAACATCGGCCCCATCCAGGGCGCTGCCCCGGACGGCTTCACGGGCATCCAGCAAAAACCTTCGGCGAGGGCCTGCCGATGGATGTTCGCGAGCTCGGGCGCGAGGTAATCGCCGACGAGGACGATCCGTAGCCGAGCCCCGGGCTCGACCCTCATCCCGGCCGCCTGGAGGGATTCACAGAAAATGGCCGAATCCACGCCCGCGAGCGCTTCGACCGTCACGGGCATTCCCGAGAGGCGCTCGGCCGCGACGTCTCCCGCGACCCCGAGCAAACGCCAGAAGGCGTCCTCGGCGGGAGGTGTGAGCGAGGCAGGGGCGAGGTAGCCGTTCTGCTCGAGCAGCGTGATCGTATAATATACCTCGGGCGCAGTGGCTTTTCCCCGCAGGGCCGCGATGATCTGCGCATTCGTGCGTACGCCGTCCAGGAAGGGCGCGACCAGCGCGTAAAGGCGCCCCCGCAGGATCGTTTCGTCGTGCTCCCCGAGGAGCGCAAGGCAATCCGGGCCGAGGAGCACCGGGCGAACGTGCGGTGCGAATCGCAAGACTCTGTTCATGTCGCACATCCATCGCAGATGGCTGACCAAAGGAAGTGGCCCGTGGGCCATTGGAAGGCGAGGGAGCTTAACAGAAATCGCGGCCCCCGCGAGAGCGGACGCACCTCTCTCGCCGAGGATGAGCTCCCCTGTTCCGGACGGCCGGCCATCGTACGCGACGATCGACACGCAGGAGCTTCGGCCGTAGCTCCATGGTTTTTCCGTGTTTGTCTACATGATATGTTTACGAAGGGGTCCCCTTCTCGCCGCGGAGGAGGAATACCTCGACGGGACGGTCGAGGCCCTCGACGGGCAACGCCCCGCCATGCGCGAGCGTGAAGGGCCCTTCGAGGAGCCGGGACGTGGTGCTGCTGAGGACGATGGTATCGGGGGCCGCGAGCGCGCTCAGGCGTGCGGCAATCGCGGGGGTGGTCCCGAGCGCGTGCGCCGGGCCGCGCATGTCGCGGTTGCCCGCGAGACCGGTATGCAGGCCGATTCGAACCTCGAGGCGGATCCCTCGTTCCGCCTCGAGCCGGGCGCTCTGGCTCTGCACCCTCGAAAGGAGCTCGAGCGCGGCGCGACCCGCGGAAACGGCGCCGTCTTTCGGCGCCGCATCGCTGCCGAAGTAGCTCAACACCTCGTCGCCGAGCGCGCCGGCGAAGCGCCCGTGGTGGCGGCGCACGAGGTCGGCGCAGCTCGCCTGCTCGCGGCTGATCAGCTCCTCGACCTCCTCGATATCCATGGCGTCGGGGCCCGGGCCGAGCGCGGTCAGGCCATAACAAAGGGCGGTGAGCTGCCGTCGATCGGCCTCGGAGGGCCGCTTCGACGGGACGAGCGCGAGGCCCCGGCCCGAGGCCCGGGGCCGCAAGGGCAGGGTCGTCTGCGACCGCTGGGCGCGCCGGGCCGCGGGCTCGAGGAAGGACTCTCGCCGCAGCCCGTTGACCTTGCAGGCCTGGAGCCTCCAGAAGAGTCCCTCGGCGTCGACGTTGCGCTCGCGGACGTCTTTGACGAGCGCCTCCCGCAGGAGCTCGCCGAGGGGGTGGCCCCAGAGCGGCCTGGGAATCGGGACGGGCGCGCTGCTCATCTGCTTGAGGAGGACCTCTTGCAAAGAGCCCCCCGTGATGGCCGGCTTGCCCGTGAGGCTCTCCAGGAAGACGAGCCCCCATGCATACAGGTCGGAGCGAGCGGTCGGCCGCATCGCCTTGATCTGCTCCGGCGCGGCGTATCCGGGCGTGCACACGACTTCATTGGTGGCGACCGTCTTGTTCGGGCTCGGCCCCGCCATCGCATCGACGAGCGCTCCAATGCCGAAATCGAGCACCATGGCGTTCCGCCGCGCGCCCGTCGGGACCACCATGATGTTCGCAGGTTTGATGTCCCGATGGACGACCCCTTGTGCGTGGGCGCAACAGAGCGCATCGAGGACCTGGAGCATGAGGTGCCTGGCCTCGCGCGGATCGAGGGCGCCCTCCCTGGCGAGGACGTCCGCGAGGTTCTCCCCCGGGACGAATTCGAACACGGTGTAGAGGAGCCCCTCGGGCGTATGGCCGGAGTCGATCAGGCGGACGATGTTGGGATGGTGGAGTCGGGCGCAAAGCCGTATCTCGCGCTGGAAGCGCGCGACGCGCCGGCTGTGGTCGCCCGCTATGCCGGAGCGCATGATCTTGATGGCGACGAGCTGGCCCGTCGCGACCTGGCGCGCCTGATAGACGGCGGCGAATCCTCCCTGGCCGAGCTTGGCTAGGATCTCGTAATGACCCTGGAACAACGAGCCAGCCCCGATCGTCGACCCGGGGACGCGCTCGACGAGCGTGAGCGACGGTTGCGGGGGCTGGACCTCGCGTTGGCTTGCGCTTACCCGCTTCGGAGTCACCTGCGAAGTATATGCCGCGCCTTGCAGGGTGGGATGCTCCAGGCGTGTCGAATACGACGGCCGCGCGTCATGAACAGGCCAAGGCCGACGAGGAAGAGGGCCGCGTGGCTGTGATCGTCGGCCCGGGCGCCCGGTACACTACAGTCGCAACTGCCCGCTTCGGACGTGGAGCTGCCGCCGCTGCCGGCCGCGCCGCCGCTACCGCCCGCCCCGCCGCTGCCGCCCGTGCCGCCGCTGCCGGCCGCGCCGCCGCTACCGCCGCCGCCACCGCTGCCGGCCGCGCCGCCGCTACCGCCGCT
>NZ_JAGTJK010000099.1:0-20268 GCF_028435265.1 Polyangium jinanense
CCGCTGCCGCCACCGCCGCCGCTGCCGCCCGCGCCGCCTGCGCCGCCTGCGCCGCCGCTGCCGCCCGCGCCGCCGCTGCCGCCATCGCCGCCGCTACCACCAGCGCCGCCCGCGCCGCCGCTGCCACCCATTTCACCGAGGATGCGGCCACGAACTCGGTAGCTGTCGAACGGCGCGCCCAGCATGAACCGGCTGTAGAGCGCCAGCGTCTTGCCCGTGCCGTCCGAGGCCAGCCCCGTCGGGCGGGTGTCCAACCCCGGAGGCGCCACCGTGAACACCGGCTCGACCATGCCCGCGGGGCTCATCTCCACGCCGCGCAGCGCCACCTCGCACCCCGCTGCCGTGGCCTCGCGCTCGCGCCAGGTCACCACGATGCGCTGCCCGTCGAATGCAGCCGAGGGGAAAGCCTTCGGCTCGGAGTCGCCGCACCCATTCACGATCGGCGCGATCACGAACCCGTCCGGATCGAGCACGGTCCCGGCGGGGCTGACGCGCGCGCCGCGCAGGACGTGGGCGCCGCCGCCATCCTTCGAGACCCACACCACCACGTGGTTCTGCCCGTCGAAGACGGCCGCCACCGGGTGCTCGACCAGAGGCGCGGCGGACGATGCGATGGGGAAGAGCGCCGTGTCCACCAGCGTGCCCGTGGGGCTCATCCGCGCCCCGCCGAGGCTGCTCCCCATTCCGTACGTCGCGAGGTGATTCGTGCCGTCGAACGAGAACGCCACGGGAACGGAGTAGACGTCCGGGAGATCGATGGTGAACGGTCCGCTCACCACGCCCTGGTCATTCAGGAACGCCGCGACCGTGGTGAAGGAAACGTACTCGTCGAAAGCGATGAATAACGAGCCGGCAGGACTGTTCGCCATCTTGAACGTCGTGCAAGCGACCCCGAACAGGCCGACTTCACCGAGCACCGCTCCCCCCGGGCTCACCCGGGTGACGGTGGACCAGCCGCCGCACCCTTGAGGGTGGTAATCGGTCGTCTCCGACAACACGATGAAATTCGTCCCGTCGAAGCCGACGCGGTACGCATACCGGTACAAGCCCGTATCGCCAGGCTCGCTCGGAATGCCAGGCACGACCTCGATGCCATTGGGATCGAGGATCTGGCCGTCCGGCGCGACCCGCGCGCCGAACACGCCGCCCATCCCGCCCGCGCGCGTGTCAGTCCAGACGGCGAAGTAATTCGTCCCGTCGAAGGCGAGCGCGGGTCCTTGCTGCCCGTTCGTGCCGGTGGCGACGCGGCTCGGCGGCGCCGGCAGCGTGCCGTCCGCCGCGACGCGCCTCGCGCGCAGGTTCGTGTGGATGAGCTCGTAGTCGAACAGCCCGTCCGCGAAGATCAGCAGCGCCTCGCCGCCGCTGGCCGCCGCCGCGAGATCCCGCCCTTTCCCGACGTCGAGCGGAGCGGCGTCGAGGGGGACCCCCCCCGAGCTCAGCCGCGCGGCGCGCATCGGGGTGAAATCGTCCGTTTCCGTCCACACCCGCCAGAACACGGTGGTGACGCCGCCGTCGGAGGCGATGGCGAGATGGGTGCCCGGCTCCCCCGGCGACAGCATATCGAGGACGATCCCGCCAGGGTCGAGCACGGCCCCGGCGCTCGTGACGCGGGCGGCGGAGACAACGCTGACGTTCTGCGCGAAGTCCTCATTCGACCAGGCTGCCACATAGCTGATCCCATCGAAGGTGAGGGCGAGGTCGTCGGTGTACGAATTGGAGCTGATCGGGCCGACGGGGAACGGCGCTGCCTCGACGGGCGCGCCCTGCGCGTCGAGGCGGATGGCGCTGAGCTCGAATCCTTGGCTCCAGCCGAGCACCAGGGAGCCCGTGCCGTCGGAGGCCACGCGCAGGGGGCGGAGGGGGCGGGCAGGGTAGGGGTTGAGCTTGATGGGCACCGTGACCATGGGCCCGACGACGCCGGCCGGCGTGATCTGCGCGGCGCAGATGTGGCTGTTGTTGGTGCAGGGCCACACAGCCTGATAGGCGGCGCCGTTCCAGGCGAGGGCCGGCGGGGAGCCGAGCCAGCCTGTCGCGGCGATCGTGAGGGGGGTGGCGTCGAGGATCGCGCCACTCGCGTCCAGGCGGACGCCGCACTGGTTGCAGGCGGCGCCGGGAGCGCCCGCGAAGGTCACGAGGAAGCCCGAGCCGTCGGAGGCGACGGCCGGCTTGCTCCCCCGGCCGATGCGGAAGGCCGGCGAATCGAGCGGCGTCCCGTCCAGCGCCACGCGCGCGGCGTAGAGGGGGACGTTGATGGTGCCCTCCCCCGCGAAAGCCTCCCGCGAGTCCTCCCATACGACGAGGTACTGCCCGTCGCCGTAAGCGATCGCCGGGGCTTGCTTCACGCCGTCGACGTCTCCTAGGACCGGCGCGTCGAGGCCGATCTCGGCCCCCACGGTCAGGTAGAGGGGGTCGGCGGGCGTTCTGGGCTCGGCGCCGGGCAGCGAGAGCCCCGGCCCGCGGTCGGCCGCGGCAGGCGCGTCCGCCATCCCGGGCCGGTCGGCGCACGACGAGAGGAGCGCGGCGCCGAGGGTGAGGGGTACGAGGGTGGAAAGAGAAGAGAGGAGGCTCAGCGACGGTCGCCTGCCTCTCTGACCGAAGAATGATGGGAAAAACGGTAACATAGCTAAGAAGCCTATCGTCCACGGGACGTCCTCGACAACAGGTTTGTCACACGGGCCTCCATTTCGCTCCGTCCGTTCTTGACGCGAGCCCCTCGCGTCGAGCCTCGCGACGCTCGCCGAGGAGCGTTGCTCGATGCGCTCGCGGCTGGCGTCAAGGCGGCCGGCGTCGAGGTCCGGCACCGCGCTGATCTTCCCCCGAACTCGCCACGCATCGACCTCGGCGCGGGCCCATCATGACCGCGGCGGATCCCACGGAAACGGACGGCAAATGCTCGCTCCTCCGGCCTGCTTGTCACCGCTAGGACATCGAGCGGTTTGCAACCGCTCGATGTCCTAGCTCTTTTGTCCCGAGGGGGACGCCTCGCGTCCCCCTCTCGTCCGGGCAAAGCCCGGCCGATTCACCCCCCGAGGGAAGATCGCTTCGCGATCTTCCGAGCATCGAACCGGTCGATGCTCTAGCCGCACACCATACCCACCGCGAGGAAAACGGCGCTCCCGGCCCCGACGAAGACGCACGCCTCGTAGGCGCAGCAGTAAGCGTCCTCGAGCATCGGCGAGGTCAAAGCAAGCACCTCCCACTGCGAAAGCGGTCCGAGGTCACGGGCGAGTGCGGAAATCGCTTCACGAACGAGCGCGTCGTTGTCGTCGGCGCCGAGACGCCCGTCCTGCACGAATAGGCGCAGGTACGCCACCGGATCGACGCTTGTTCCCGTGATCGTGAAGCGCGAGACTTCGTTCCACGGCGCGACAAGATTGCTCGGCACGACGACGAACGGGTTCCTCTCCGGCGCGCGGAGGAGCAAGCCGTCCGCGTCGCGCGCGACGATCTCGACCCTCCGTGCGTCGCGGACGGCGCCGACGAGTGTCTCGGTTGCCCGCGCCGCGAAGAGGAGCACTCGGTCGAGCCCCGAGAACGCCGAGAGCTCCGGGGCGCGAAACGTGGCGAGGGCCTCACCAAGAGCCCCTTTGGAGCGGAGGAGCGCGAGCGCCTCCGCGATCACACCCGCTTCGATCGCCACGGAGTGAGAGTACCTTCGCGCCTCGGGCGAACAACCCGTTTCTTTCGATGCCGCGCCCCCACGGCGCTCCTCCAGGATCCGGAGGCCGAGGTGGCAGAAATGAAGGAGGCTGAATCGGTGGCGGAAACCCGATGTCGAGCGCGGTCCGGGCGCCTCGACCTCGGGGGAGATTTTCGACGAGGGCCGGCCGGCTGGCCGAGGGGCCCCGAGCCCCTTGTGTGCGCCGAGCTCGGGCCTTTCGATGCCGCCTCGCCTCGCCGTCGCCCTCGACCACGCCGCGATCACCCGCCTCGACGCCGGCCCCCGCGGCAACGTGCGGCTGCGACGAACCCACGGCGAGCCCCTCGCGTCGAGCCTCGCGACGCTCGCCGAGCAGCACGCCGCGACGTGTTTCCGCCGCCTTGGTTTCCGCCACTCTGACCCCCCCGGATGCGGGGGCGGCGGAAATACGACGTCGAGCGCGGTCGGGGCGCCTCGACCTCGGGGGAGATTTTCGCCGAGGGCCGGCCGGCCCGCCGAGGGTCCCCGAGCCCCTTGTGCGCGCCGAGCTCGGGCCCCTCGACGCCGCCCGGCCTCGCCGTCGCCCTCGACCTCGGCGGGATCGCCCGCCTCGACCTCGCCCCCTCGAGCTCTTCCACTCCCAGTACGCGGGCGCCGGGGCGCAGATCGCCGAGAGGTCGAAGCCTGGGTTCATTGAAATGCGGGAATAGGAGCCCTTCCACGGGCGTATCGAACACCCGATCAGGTCACACAGTCCCGCCAAGTAAACCGGCAAGCGACACGGATCGGGAGCACCATGGATCGCGCGCCTGACCACAGTTGAAGATCACGCGCGGATGCCGGGCGTGCTATACTTACATCTCATGCCACCGATGGGTTGGAGTCGTGTCTTCTAGATCGGTACGAGGACGTCGGGCCGTCATGTGCGCGCAGCTCAGGTGGCTCGCCATGCTTATCCCTCTCGCCGCGTGCGGCACCAATGCCGGAGATATCAACGTCGGCTCGAAAGACGCGGGTGCACGCGTCCAGCCCGTAGGGCCGCCTCACGTAGCTGCAGCTCCAACGGCTGTGGCGTCCGTCGCGTCACCCGTGCCGGCCCCGTCGGTCTCGGCGTTGGACTCCGCCCACCCGGAGCGCCAAACTAAGGTATGGATCATCGCCGAGGATGTGCGGCTCTCGGAGACACAAGCTCGACCTCACGGGCCGCCTCCTGCGAAAGGCGCTTGTTTCGACATATCGAAGGCTAAGCCTCGCCTCGCACCCGCTTGGCAGATCGACCGCTGCTCCACCGTGCGCGGCTACTGGGGCATCGGTGCTGTGCTCGTCCCTGAGACACAGGCGGGGGTCGCTGGATATCGGGTCCTACGGCCGTTCCGATTCGTTCGTGAGCGCAACCCATCACTCGGATGGCCTTCATGGTACGCGCTCGATGCAATCATCGTCGACAACGGCTGGATCGAAGCGAAGTCGCTCGACTCGCTTTCCCTGCCGACGGAACGGAAGGATCCTCTCTTCGAAGATCCCGTGACGATCAAGGGCACTCTCCGAAAACCGCCCTCGAACATCAGTCGTCTGTGGGAGCATTTCGACAATGTACGAGATGTGTTGGATTTGGCGCCATACGGGCAGAACAGCCTTCCGATCCTCATAGAGGTGAATGGGCCGTGACGAGAGCCGTGACGTTGAGCTGCCCGACTATACGGCGATAACGAAGCGCATAGAGGGACGGACCATCTCCTAGACATCGACCTCGACTCTCCTTCTGCCCGCAGCGCGGTCGGGGCCTCGACCCCGGGGAAGATTCTTGCCGAGGCCCGGCCGGCTCGTCGAGGACCTCTCGACCCCTTGCGCGCGCCGAGCTCGCCGAGCTCGATGCCCTCGACGCGGCCCCGGCCACCCCGTCGCCCTCGACCTCGGCGGGATCGCCCGCCTCGACGTCGACCCCCGCGGCAACGTGCGGCTCGGCCGAACCCCTCAGCGAGGCCCTCGCGTCGAGCCTCGCGCCGCTCGCCGAGGAGCTCGCCGCGCGTCGATTCCGTCGCCTTCATTTCCGCCACATCGACCCCCCCGGATGTGGGGGTGGCGGAAATACGACGTCGAGCGCGGTCGGGGCGCCTCGACCTCGGGGAAGATTTTCGCCGAGGGCCGGCCGGCCCGCCGAGGGCCCCCGAGCCCCTTGTGCGCGCCGAGCTGGCCGAGCGCGAGGCCCTCGACGCGGCCCCGGCCTCCCGTCGCCCTCGACCTCGGCAGGTCTACGCGTGGGACAGAAAAAGAACGTTGCGCGTATGCGCGAACTGTGAGAAGGCTGGTTGTTCCGGGCACTCCAAGCTGTCGCAGAATGAAGCGACCCCCACGCCTCCAAGGGGCGTACACAACAACCCAGAACTTAAAGGAACGAATTCATGACTGTGTCCAACTTAATGGCCGCGCTGACGGATGACCAGCTTTCGCTGTTCCGGAACGCTGTTCGCAATGGTCATTACCGCCTACTCCTGGGGGCTGGCTTTTCTAGAAGTTCCATTGGCCCTGATGGGAAGAATCTTCCATTGGGTGGTGAGCTTGCACGTGAACTCGCAGCAGCATTCGACCTTCCCGCCGATTACCCACTCGCTTCCCTGAGCGACGCTATCCCGCCCGATGCACTGAGCAAATTTCTTGTAGCCAAGTTCCTCGGCTGCAAGGCCTCCACAACGGTGCGCACGCTGCCCAGCTTCATTTGGCGCCGCATCTATACCTACAACATCGATAATGTCCTCCTCGATGCCTACCACGACAACGACCGGGCTCTACAGAAAATCCAGTGCGTGACACACAGCGATCCCTTTCAGGACCGGGATGAACCAGGCTCAGTCCAGGTGGTGTATCTACATGGATATGTCGAGCGCCCCGAAGCAGGCTTCGTCTTCTCGACCAGATCGTACGCGGGGCATGTCGATGAACACAACGTGTGGGACTACATATTTGCCGACGAGATCCAGGAGAAGCCCTTCATCGTCATGGGCTGCGCATTAAACGAATTTGATCTCGAAGTTTTTCTTAAGCGGCGCGACAAGTCGCATAAAATCCGATCCAGATCCGCACCGTCGCTATTCGTTACCCCACACGTAGATTCTATTGTTGAGCGAGTTTGCGAGCGTCATGGCCTGACGATCGTGAAGGCGACGGCGGACGAGTTCATTTCGCAACTTAACGAGGTGGTACCCGACCGTCCCACTGTAATCGATTTGCTTCGCCCCAAAACAACGGCCGCACTGTTCGGGAGTGCATCCGCCGAGAGAATCTTCTTTAGTCAATGGCGCCACGTGGGCGACGCGGTGTCACAGTCCGCTGGTCAAGCGCCCCCCCATATTCTTACCGGCTGCGAGCCGAACTGGGATCATGTTCGCAGAAACGAGATATTGCCGCGTACGGATACCGCTAACCTGGCGGCGGGCGTCTTACGTTGGGCCTCGAATCCTGCCCGCTCTATCATACGCATTGTATTTGCGCCCGCTGGCTCAGGCAAAAGCTGCTTGCTGCTCGATGTGGCTACCACTCTAGCAAACCAGAAGGTTGCTACATTCTTCTGGGATGGCGACGCAAGAATGTCGGTCGACGAAGCGGTCACCATTCTAAAAGGGGCAAACGAGCCTGTTGTCCTAATGGTGGACCGGGTCGGCGATCACATCGACCAACTGGTAGACCTCATCTACAAGTTGGAGGGGAGTAAGGCAAGGGTCCTGATCCTCGGCGTTGATCGCGGCGTCCGGCAACAATTTATAGACGGACTGACGAAGGACAGCTTCTACGAAAGCTCGTCAATGGCGACGCTCACGCTAGACGAAGCGCTATCCTTTGTGGCGGCGTTGCGCAAGCAAGGGTTATTGGGGGCGCGGGCCGGGTACTCTGATGGTGTGCTTGGCCGCGAGATCACCGGCGGCGATCTACTGTCTGGTCTTGTGCAACTCTCCATGAACGTCAGCCTCGCGTCGCGAATGAATGACGAGTTGCTACAATTGAGCGATCGCGGCCGCAGAATTTACAGCGTTGTCTGTCTTGCTCATACACACGCGCACTCCGCGCGAGAGGGAATTGTAAGGGCTGCTGCCAAATGTAGCGCAAAGGAACTCTATGATGCGTTAGACGGGGAACTCCGCGCGCTGGTCCTCCCAAAGCCGGACGGTACGCTGTTGACGCGACACCGGGTGGTAGCAGAACAGACGTACGGTCTTCTTGGGCGCCGGTCTTACGACGTTCATGTTGCACTGGCACGGGCATTACGTCCGTACGTAAGTCGCGAGGCCATCAAGCAGCGCCAGCCAGAGGCTAGGCTGGCTGGGCGACTGCTGGATGCAGAGTTTGTCGAGGGCATGCTTCAAGAACGTGCCGCAGAATTCTACGAAGAAATCGCCCCAGATTGGCAGTGGAACAGCCGCTATTGGGAGCAACGCGCGCTATTTACCGTGCCCACAGATCCAGACAAGGCGCTACGCTATGCCGAGCAGGCGGTTGGCATCGAGAACCACCCACTGCCGCTGACGACACTTGCAAAGATCCAGTTCACCGTCGCAGAGATGCGAGGGTATGCCCGCTTCGAGGACAGGCGGCTGGTCCTTGATGCGCTGGAGAGTGCAAAAGAAGCCGTGGTAATTGCAAAACGTCGGCATCGGCACGAGGTGCACCCGCACGATGTGGCAGTCCGTGGCGCCATCACATTCCTAAAGTATGCCAAGGCGCACAGTATCAGCCTGAGCGAGTGGCCAGGCTGGGCAACAATGGACTTCATTGCCATGGACCTGCGGCGCGTTCACCCACGTGGCAGCGCAGAGCAACTCCGGAAAGATTGGGAGCGTGCTTTAAATATATACCGCTCCGCATGAGCCGAACCACTTCCACGCGCCCCCTCGTCCCTGTCACGCTCGCCCGCCATCTCGCGCCCCTTCCTGCGGCCCGACCCTCACCACGGCCGCCTCTCGATAGACCCGCTTCGCCGTCCCACCCCCGTAGTACGCCGCCATTTTCTTCTCGGACAACCACGGCGTGACAATCGTCCGCAGCCGCGGCTCCTTGTGCCGATAATCGATCACGTCCCGCGTCCCCGTGATCTTCTCCGGGATCCACCCCGACCCCTCGGGCGCCCCGTCGAGCCCGTCCCCCACGTCATCCAGCACGAGCACCGTCGCCGCTTTCGCCACCTGCCGCGCCTCGCGCGCCGCCGCCGAGGTCCCTCGTAGCTCCCGCGTCGCCACAAATCGCGCCCCCCCCGGGCGATCCGAACCTGCTCCGGTAGCGCGACCTCCTCATGGACCGGCCTCCTCAGCGCCCCCGTGGTCGCGACCGGCCTAGAAGGCGCCGCCCGTGGTGCGTCGAGGCATGGCTCACCGCGAACGATCAGAGCGTCTTGCCGATCGATTGAGGTTTCCTACACGCCAACAGGACGGATCTCCCGAAAACGGATGCCCGACCGCAAGTATTGGGCGATCTACCAGGACCACGTGTGTAGCGCCGCCCTCCGCATTGCTCGGGAGGTCTTCGCGATCCTTCGGATCCCCGTCACGCTGGTCCACGTCGCCTACCCATGGACGAACACCCGGACGGGCCTCCCGGATCGCTACCCCATTCTTTCCGTAGCGTTCGACATCGAGACCTTCTTCCAGCTCAGGCTCGAAGCGATCGACCCCTCCGATTCGATGGCTAATTTCGAGCACCGCATGGAGCACAAGAAAAACTCGGGCCTCGACCCGATCGAGCCCCTCACCCCCGAAGACCTGGAGCAAAACCAGGGGTGAGCCTCGCCTACCCGGGGAGGACCCGCTTCCACGTCGCCGGCCGCACGCGAGGCGTTCGTCACGCACGAGCGTCACGAGCGCCCTGGAGACGAGAGCCTGGCCCGTCCCGTACGCCCGACGAGCCACCCTCACGGACACCTGGTCCCCGTCACACTCCCCAACGACGTCGAGCGACGTCGGACACGGGAGCGTGTGGGTGCGGAGGCGAGGAGATGTGAACGGGGACACGGGGAAGCTCGTCGAAGGGACGAGGCCGTGTCTCCGGAGACTCGGGGTCGTGCCCTCCGGGCTTCGAGACGGGTTGGCCGGAGCACGGTCCCGAGGGGGGCGGGGCACGGCGCCGACGCAGCGGGGCCACAGGGTCGTGACGCCGGAGGCGCGAGACCGTGCCGCCTCGCGTTCGACCTCGATCGGCCGGCGAACGACACAGCCAGTCGCCGAGGACGAGGTTGCCCCCTGGGGGCACGGGGTCCTGGCAGGAGCCTGTCGCACGCAAGGCTCGCGCGCGTCGGGGGATGGCCGGAGGAGTGGAGGAGGCTCGGGAAGAATGGATCGGCGACAACCCCCTGCGCGCGCGCTTGCGCAGGCGCAGACGCCTCCGGTACGGTGTTCACCGTGTCTGGCCCTACGGAGCTCGACTCGCTGATGGCACGCGCGCGGAGCCGCGTCTGGTCGCTTTACGGCATCGTCGCTGGCATCGTCGCTTTCATTTCGATGTGCGCGGCCCTCACCTACACGCCAGCGCTCCGATGGTTTCTCACGGCGTTCATGTGGTGTTGTGGGTGCATGGCCGTTCTCGGGTTGGGCTATCTATGGGTTCGAGCGCGCGTCGCCGCGACACGACGATTGATGCAGCTCGTATCCGAGGGAGCCCTCAGGCTCGCGAATATCGAGCTCACGCAGGTCGAGCTCGAAATCTTGCCGTTCGGAGCCGAGGTCGACATCGAAATCACGTCCGGCGAGCACCTCGCCTTCGGGTTTTGGCGGCGTGACGATGCCGATGCGCTGATCGCGTTGCTGCGGCAGCTTGCCGTGATCTGAGTGGCGTGTCGTCACCCGCGCTGGCGACGTGCGCAAGGCGGGGTGCGCTCGGCCGGCGGACACGCGAGGCGGCGTACAAGGCACCTGGGGTCCATGAGTACCTGTAGCTCACGACACAAAATAGTGAACAACGGAAGAGCGGAAAGCTCTTGCGTTGGAGCTCGGCGGAGGCTAGGGTTCGCGCCCGCTTCCCCGGAAGCACCCGTCCCCATCGTCTAGCCCGGCCCAGGACCCAGCCCTTTCAAGGCTGTTACGCGGGTTCGAATCCCGCTGGGGACGCTGATTCAAGACATCCAGCCGCGAACAGGGCCCACAGGTTCGCGGATCCCTCCACCCAGAACCGCTTCCCTTCGGGGGTCTCGATCGGCGTCAGCTTGATCGGACCCTGGAAGATGTTGCGGATCACCTCGCGGGCCTGCTCGGGCTTGCCGGGTCAATACCTCCTTCAGGTCGGCGCGTCGCTTCCCGGCCTCGGCCTCCATCCGCCGGGGTTCGTCGATGTGCGCGGATCACGGCATCCGGCTTCAGGTCGGAGCTCCTCGGACAGAACGGTCTCCGAGAGCCACGTGACCACGGTGGCTGGCGCGTCGAGTGTGTGAAGCCCCGAGCGTTCTGTGTCGAGAGGTTCGTCCGGGGCGCTGTTTGCGCGCGGCTCCCCTCCGCTCCCCCCGAGCCTCAGAACTCCGCGACGGCCTTCCGCGTTTTGCTGACGAGCCGCTCCGAGGAGCGCGGGGCCGAGGCGGTCGAGTTCGGTCTTCGAGGTGCGGCTGTGCCCTTCGACCCCGGAGGCTTCCCCTTGCAAAACCTGCCTACCGGGGCATACAGTCCCCAATCGAACAGCGAATGGACGAAGAGAAGCGCCGCAAGCTCATCACGACCGATGCGCGGGGGAGGATCGTTTTTGCGACGATTGCCCTGGTCATCCCGCTCGTGCTCGGGCTTCTCTTTCGACGCCAGGAGCTCCGGCTGCGTGCGCTCGCCGATCATGGCCGCGCCGGCACCGCGACGCTCACGGCCGTCACCCGACAAGGTTCGGCCTCGGTTTCCCATTACCGCTACGAGGTCGACGGCGTCGTTTACACGTGGAACGTCGACCGAAAAAAACTCCCGGGCGAGCCCGGTGAAACCTTCGATATCACGTACCTCCCCGAAGATCCGTCCCTGAGCCGTCCCGGTTCCTATTCGAACGTCGAGCTCGACGCCGAGCTCAATCTGCCTTTCCGGCGAGGTTTTCCGCTCGGGATCTTCGTCCTCTTCGGCTCCGCTGCCGCGCTTTGTCACCGCAACATCCGCCGCCTCCAGAAGGGCGCGCCTGTTTCCACCAAGCCTCGGATCTCCCCCGACGGCGCGGGGCGAATCGTCGCGGCCTTGCTCCTCGCTTGCGTGCTCGCCGTGAACCTCGATCCCAAGGTCCGCGCCGTGCAAATCGCCGCGTTCGGGCCCGCGCCGTTCGGGCTGCCCGCATGGCTCGTGGTCGCGCTCGTCGAAATTGCGCTGTTCGCGCCGTTTTTCTGGGTGTTTCCGCACTTGATGCGGCTCGTCCTCGGCCGATACACGCAGGGCGGGTCGCTGTCGAAGCTCGGGATCGTGCTCGCCGTCGCCCAGGCGGGGCCGGAGGAGAGGCGGTCGCGGCTCGTCGTCGTCGCCGGGCTCGTCTATTTCATCGCGCTCGTGACCGCCTGGATCGTGTTCGCCGACAGCCGCGGGATCTGAAGGCCGGCGGGCAGGCGCATCGAGATCGCTGTCGCGTCCGAAAACGGCCAGACATCGAGGCGCGGGCGCGCTACGAGGGGAGGGCGATGATGGATGCGGAGACCTGCTACCGAGCCCTCTGCGCGCGCGATGAGCGCTTCGACGGGCTGTTTTTCGTGGCCGTACAGACGACCGGCATCTACTGCCGACCCGTTTGCCGCGCCCGCACACCGGCGCGAGATCGGTGCGTGTTTTACCGGTACGCTGCGGAGGCGGATCGGGACGGGTTTCGCGCGTGTTTTCGCTGCCGGCCGGAGCTCTCGCCGGGCGGCGCGCCGCAGGACTCCGTGCCGCGCCTCGTCCGCGCCGCGCTCGCGCGAATCGAGGGCGGATTTCTCGACGAGGGATCCGTCGATGACCTCGGGCGCGTGCTCGGCGTGACCGGGCGGCACCTCCGGCGCGCGATGGAAGCCGAGCTCGGTGTGGCGCCCGTCGAGCTCGCTCAATCGCGGCGGCTCGCGCTCGCGAAGCAGCTTTTGCAGGATTCGTCGCTGCCGCTCACCGAGATCGCGTTCGCGAGCGGGTTCGGGAGTGTTCGGCGATTCAATGCGCTGTTTTCCGCACGGTTCGGCAGGCCGCCGTCCGCGCTAAGGCGCGCGCTCGGGGAAGCGGAGGCCGGCGCCGCCATCACGTTGCGGCTCGATTATCGGCCGCCGCTCGATTGGGATGCGCTGCTCACATTCCTCGCCGACCGCGCGATTGCCGGGGTCGAGGCTGTCCAGGGCGGCGTGTATGCCCGCTCGGTGCGGCTCGGCGAGCGGATCGGGTGGGTGCGCGTGATGCCCGCGCCGCAGAAAAACGCGCTCCGGGTGGAGGTCGCGCCCGAGCTCGCGGGCGCGCTCGGGCTTCTGCTCGGCAGACTGCGCGCGCTCTTCGATCTCGACGCGCATCCGCAGCTCATTGCGGAGGCGCTCAGCCGTGATCCGCTGCTCGCGCCGCTCGTCGCGCGTCATCCGGGCCTGCGCGTGCCGGGCGCGTTCGACGGCTTCGAGGCGGCGGTGCGCGCCATTCTCGGTCAGCAGGTCTCGGTGCGCGCGGCGACGACACTCGGCGGGCGCATCGCGAAGCGGTTCGGAACGGCCCTGGACACGCCGATCGCCGGCGTGACGCACCTCTTCCCGCCGGCATCCGTGCTCGCCGAGGCGCCCCTTTCCGACATCATCCAAATTGGTTTGCCCGCGTCGCGCGCGGGCTCGATCCAGGCGCTCGCGCGCGCCGTCACGCAGGGCGACGTCCGGCTCGAGCGCGGCGAGGATCCCGAGGCTGCCGCGGCCGCGCTCGTCGCCTTGCCGGGCATCGGCGCGTGGACGGCCCAGTATCTCGGCATGCGTGTGTATCGGTTTCCGGACGCATTTCCAGCCTCGGATCTCGGGGTACGGAAGGCACTTCGCGTGAAATCGACGCGCGAAGCGGAGGAGCGCGCCGCGGCCTTCAGGCCGTGGCGGGCCTATGCGGTCATTCATCTCTGGCAGGGCCTTTCAGAAGGAGCATTCAAGGAATGAATATGTTGTATGAACGCCGTATTTCGAGCCCTCTCGGCGAGCTCCACGTCGTCGCCTCGAACGAAGCGATTGTGGGCGTGTACCTGCCCGGGCACAAAGGCGCGCCGGTCATCCTTGCCCGCGATGGACGGGAGCATCCCGTCCTCGGCGAGGCCACGCGCCAGCTCGAGGAATATTTTGCCGGGCAGCGCCAGTTTTTCATGTTGCCGCTCGATCCACGGGGAAGTGATTTTCAGCGCGAGGTCTGGCGCGCGCTCCTCGAAATCCGCTTTGGCGAGACGCGATCCTACGCCGAGCTCGCGCGGGTGCTCGGTCGGCCGCAAGCCGCGCGGGCCGTCGGCGCGGCGAATGCGAAGAACCCGATCAGCATCATCGTGCCCTGCCACCGCGTCATCGCGGGCGACGGCGCGCTCACGGGGTATGCGGGCGGCATCGCAGCGAAGCGGTGGCTCCTCTCGCACGAGCAAGACCGCCACGCGCCCGGCCCCACCATTTCCTGAGCCTGTCGGCCCTCCGATCGCAAGTCCCTGGACACGCGGGGACCGTCTCTGCGATCCTGCCGACGCCAATGAGTGAATCCAGAAATCCCGCGCACGGCCCCGACGAGGCGCCGGTGCGGCCGGAGCTCTCCGACCTTCGCGCGCGCCTCCACGCGACCACCGACGCAGGCCGGCCCGAGGCCGTCGCCCGGCGCCGCAAGACCGGGCAACGGACGGCGCGCGAGAACATCGAGGATCTCGTCGATCCGGGCAGCTTCGTCGAGTACGGCGCGCTCGCATTGGCCGCGCAGCGGCAGCGGCTCTCGATCGAAGAGCTCGTCCGGGCGAGCCCCGCCGACGGGATCGTCTGCGGCATCGGCAGCGTGAACCGCGCGTTTTTCGACGACGAGCGCGCGCGGACGATGGTGCTCGCCTACGATTACACCGTCTTCGCCGGCACGCAGGGCGGCATGGGGCACAAGAAGCTCGATCGCATGCTCGCGCTCGCGGCGCAATGGCGCGTGCCGGTCGTGCTTTTCGCCGAAGGGGGAGGGGGGCGACCCAATGACACGGACATGCCGCTCGTCGCGGGCCTCGATACGCCGAGCTTTCTCTCGTTCGCCGCGCTCTCCGGCCTCGTCCCACGCGTCGGGATCGTCTCGGGCCGTTGCTTCGCCGGGAACGCCGCATTGCTCGGCTGCTGCGACGTGATCATCGCGACCGAGGACAGCTCGATCGGCATGGGCGGGCCCGCGATGATCGAGGGGGGCGGGCTCGGCAAATACACGCCCGAGGAGGTCGGGCCGATCGACGTGCAAAGCAAGAACGGCGTGGTCGACGTGCGCGTCCGGGACGAGGCCGCGGCCGTCGACGTCGCGAAGAAATATCTCGGCTATTTCCAGGGCCCAATCGCCGATTTTACGTGCGCCGATCAGCGCGTGCTCCGTGACGCCTTGCCGGAGCGACGGCGACGGGCCTACAAGATCCGACCGATCATCGAGACGCTCGCGGATACGGGCTCGGTCCTCGAGCTCCGTCGCGAATTCGGCACGAGCCTCGTGACCGCGCTCGTGCGTATCGAGGGACGTCCGTTCGGGCTCCTCGCGAACGACCCGTATCGCCTCGCCGGCGCAATCGACGCCGACGCCTCCGACAAAGCCGCGCGATTCATGCAGCTCTGTGACGCGTTTGGCCTACCCATCATCTCCCTCTGCGACACGCCTGGCTTCATGGTCGGCCCCGAGGCCGAAAAGACCGCGCTGGTGCGCCATACCTCGCGGATGTTCGTGACGGCGGCGAGCTTGCGGGTTCCATTTTTCACCGTGGTCCTCCGCAAAGCGTACGGCCTCGGCGCGCAGGCCATGGCCGGCGGGCACCTACACGCTCCCTTTTTCACGATTGCCTGGCCGACGGCGGAGTTCGGCGGAATGGGCGTCGAGGGGGCGGTGCGGCTCGCGATGCGCAAGCAGCTCGACGCCATCGAAAACCCCGAGGAGCGTGAGGTGACATTTCAAGCGATGGTCGCGCACGTGTACGAGCGCGGGAAGGCCATCAACACCGCGTCTTTCCTGGAGCTCGACGCCGTCATCGACCCGGCCGAGACGCGCGCCTGGATTCTTCGTGGGCTGAAATCGGTCCCGACGCCGGCGCGCCCGGAGGCGCGGCGGTTCGTCGATACCTGGTGAGCGTTTTCCTCAGCGGAACAAGGCCGCGCGCACCGACGCCGCGCAAAGCGCGACGGCCGTGTTCGCCTCGTCGAACACCTTGCCCATCGGCACGAAGCCGTGCACCTGCCGCTCGAAGCAGACGTAACTCGCCTTCGAGCCCGCCGCGGTGAGGCGCTCGGCGTACTCTCGCCCCTCATCGCGCAGCGGATCGTAGCCGGCCGTCAGCACGAGCGCGGGCGGCAGGTTTTCATGGCTCGGGTGGAGCAGCGGGGAGGCGCGCCAGTCGAGGTCGTGCACGGGGTCGCCGATGTAATGGTCGTGGTAATACGTGATCGAGTCACGCGTGAGCAGATAGCCCTGGCCGTTCGTCGTGTGCGAGGGCGCGATGCGGCGCATGTCGGTCGCCGGGTAAATCAAGAGCTGGAACGTGATCCCGAGATCCCCCGCGTCGCGCGCGGCGAGCGCGACCACGGCCGCGAGGTTGCCGCCCGCGCTGTCGCCGCCGACCGCGATGCGCGTCCCGTCGATCCCGAGCGCCTCGGCATTGCGCTGTACCCAGTACGTCGCGGCCAGGCTGTCGTCGACGGCGGCGGGGAACCGGTGCTCGGGCCCGAGGCGGTAATCGACCGACACGACCGCGCAGCCGGCGCCATTCGCGAGTGATCGACAGAGCGTGTCGTGCGTGTCGAGGTCGCCGATCGTCCAGCCGCCGCCGTGGTAATAGACGAGGACGGGTAAACCTGTGCCGGTCGTCGTGCCCGCGGGGCGGTACAGTCGAAGCGGGATCCTGCCGTGCGGCGCGTCCGCGTGGAGATCCCGCACCTCCGCGACCGCGGGCGGGTCGGGCTGCGTGAATCCGCGGCGCTCGCGGTACGCGCGCCGCGCGTCCGCTGGCGAGAGCGTATGCGCCGGCGGCAGGCCGCTGCGTTCCATGAAATCGATCAGAGCCCGGGCCTGGGGGTGCAACATGGGAGGCGGATCAGCGCATCAACTCGGCCGCGCGGTCAAGAACGAAGCGCAATCTTGACGGCCGGGCGCCCAAGCGGTCTCCTTGGTGTTCATGGCTCGTGACCCCTCCCCACGGCGTCGCTTGGTTTTCCTGGCCTTCGGAAGCCTCGCGGCCTGTGGGCCTTCGCCCGCGAAACCGTCCCCGCGCCCCGCGAACGTCATCGCGACGGCCCCGACCGACTCCGCGCGACCGCCCGCCCTTTGCCCCGACGTCCTCGCCGAAACTGCCCCGGTTCGAGATTGGTTCGCGCTCGGCTCCTCGGCGCCTTCGTCCTCCGCCACGCCCGCGGTGAGCCCGGGCGTCGTCTCTCCGTCGGCGGGCGCCATGACCTCTCCGGTTGCGATCTACGACGCCGAGGGGCGGCTCGTCGTCGCCTGGGCGGAGGCGCCGGGCGTTCGTTTGCGCAGGCTCGAAGGCGGGCGATTCCAGGATTTGCCGCCCATTGCAGCGGAGCAGTACCGCGGTTTTCCCGAGCTGATGCTCACCCGGGACAAGCAGGGCCGTGTGCTCGTGTCTTTCTTGGAGGATCTCCGCCCGCGCGTGTTCCGCGTCGATGGGACCCGCGTGCAGGATCTCTCGCCGAAAACGCCGCCGCCCGCCCGGGTGTTCGACATTCCGGGGCCGCCGCGGGCCGTCGCCTGTCCGGCCGTCGCCCACCCTGTCCCCCAGAGCCAGCTCGTGGTCGACGGCGACGGCCGACCTATGGTCGCCTGGGCCGAGCCGGGGCTCAGGGCCATGAAGGCCGTCGTGCACCGATGGACGGGCAGCGCGTGGGTGACATGGACGCTCCCCGAAATCGGGCCGCTCGATCCTTGTGCGCCGGCTTCGAAGAGCATCACCTTGACGGCGCACCCGAAGGGCCATCCCTACATCACGTTCCGGAAAGACAAAGCCTTCATCGTCGAGGCCTGGAATGGCAGGTCATTCTACGTGGAGTCCACGCTCATACCCGAGCACGACACGCTGTACATGGGTGATCCCTGGCTCGCGTTCGGCCCCCAAAACGTGCGCTTCAATGCGTGGAACGAGCGGGTCGCGCAGGGCGGCGTCCTACGGGAGCGCGTGCGTGTCTGGCGCAGCGACGAGAAGGGCTCCCGGATCATGAAGCAGCCGGCGGCTCGGCCGCTCGTCGGGCAGATCGTCGCGTTTGCCGGGGGAGAACGTCCGCGGATCGCCTTGCTCGATATGAGCGGCCCGCGCCCCGAGCTTCGATTCGTCGCGTGGGAAACCGACGCGCCGATCGAGCTCACGGGAGGCCCAGACGCCGCGGACTTTCCTCCCGCGAAAAGCTATGGTTTTCCCGCGGTCGCCTTGCCCGAGGGCTCGGCCCCGCCTGCGGTCGTGTATCGCACCGAAAACGCAATCGCCGCGCGGGTCTGGTCGGCGGGGTCGTATCGCGCGCCGGGAGCGGCAGCGGAAACGAACGAGGAGCTCGGGCGAGGCGTGGCCGAGGGCGTCCCGCCCGCGATTGTGATGCACGGGGGTCCTTCGTGGCAAATCTTGCACGACCCCCGAAAGGGGGCGGCGCCGGGCGGACAGCATGCCGGGCGAGCGCTCGCCTTCGGCGTCGAAATGGGTGCTTGGAGCCCCAACGAAGCAGGCGCGGCGCCGGGAAACTCCGTCTCGCGGAGCGAGGGAGCGTCGGTGGATCCGGCCATCGCCGCGTCGGGCGGGGCCGTCTGCGTCGCCTGGTCGGAGCGGGAAGGAGACGAGGGGCGCGTGCTCCTCCGGTGTCGTCGCTAGCGGGACGAGGCCTCGGCGCTCTCGCAGTGGGAGGCCTTCGCGCGGAGGGCGCCCATTTCCTCGCGCAGCGTGGCGAGCTCGCGTTCGAGCGCGTCGATCCGTTTGTCATGCACCTGCGTCGCAGCAATGGCCATGCTCGTGTAGCCGTACAGATCGACGCGCTCGCCGCTCGCGGCGACGGCCGCGCTCTCGGGCATGTCGTCGATCAAAAAGCCCACGTGCGGGCGCGCGGCGGCGTCCTCACCCTTGTAACGCCAGGTCGAGAGCCGCATCGCCATCGCCTCGTCGGCGAGCGCCTCGACCGCGCGCTCCGACAGGTAGCTGATGTCCTTCTTGTGGCTCACGCGCGAGATGGGGCAGCCGCCCGGGTTGTCCTTGGGATCACTCGCGGCGCACGTCAAAAGCACGCCGCACGTGCTGTCCTCTGGCCAGCAGGTCGCGCCCGATTGCGAGCACGGCTCACCCTCTTTTTCCGTCGTGCACACGGCCACGCCCTGCGGCGGCATCGCGCCCCCGTCGGGGATCTCGCAGACCGGGTCTCCGCAGGTCGTGTACCATTGCAACGATCCACCGCCGCCCTGGCCGCCGGTACCACCCTGGCCGCCAGCGCCTCCGGCCTGGCCGCCTTCTCCGCCCCCGCCCCCGTCGATCTTCGACTTGCAGCCGGACGCGGCCGTGACGAACAGACCCGCAAGCATTGCCACCATTCCAAGCCGAATTGCGTTCATATCGCTCTCCTCGGCGCCGCGCAGGACGCCCTCCGGAAGCGCGCGCCGGGCGCATCGCCGGCATTCGCCCCCGTCGCCCACTGTATCGCGTCGCCTCCGCATGTCTGTCCGGGATCATGGTTGTCCCCGCACTCGCCGGGGTGGGCTGCTCGGTGACCACGTTCGGCCGCGAACGAGGCCAGCCGGCCCCGTGAGACCGCCTCCACGTCCCGGACCTCCTCGCGCGGCGCGCCCGGGGCTTGCCCGTCGACCCGCCGCTGGGGCACACGTGGCTCTGAACGTTTGGCCCCCTGACGCCCCGCTTCTGCTACGTTGCTCCCCAGCGATGCCTCCAGCCCGAGATTGTCCTTGCTGCTCCGGTTTGCCCTACGCGCGCTGTTGCGCCCCCTATCACCGCGGTGAACGCGAGGCGCCGAGCGCCGAAGCGCTGATGCGCTCGCGTTTTTCGGCGTACGCGCGCAAGGAGTCGGCGTACGTCCTTCGCACGCTCCACCCCGATCACGAGGATCGCAAACGGCCCGAGGCCGAGGTGATGCGCGAGATCCGCGACGCGACCTCGACGCTCAAGTTCATGCGCCTCGACGTGCTCGACCACGACGGCCCGGACGAGGCCGGTTTTTCGCACGTCCTCTTCCACGCGCGCGTGTTCGAGAAAGGGCAGGACCGCTCGTTCATCGAGCTCAGCGAATTCGCACACGACGGCGTCGGTATTCGTTATCGGAGCGGCCGGCAGCTCGCCGCCGCGAAGGTAGCCGATCCCAAGGCCCTCACGATCGCCGCGTTCCAAGCGCTCTTGTAGAGCCCACCCATGGCTCCCCCCGGTCGGAAGAACTGAGCATTGGTCTCATCTGGGAGGCGCTGAGCTGGGGCGTTGCCCCAGGCCCCACCAGGGGCTATCCGCCCCTGGACCTGGACCAGCGCAAGCGCTGGACCCGGGGT